>NZ_JAUSZD010000002.1:0-1397000 GCF_030817275.1 Paenibacillus sp. V4I7
ATTATTCGCTACTTTCGGCTATCGCGCTTTAACGATGCGCAGCATCGCTAAAGCAATGGGGTACAGCCATGGTGCGCTATATTACCATTTTAACGAGAAAGCTGAACTGTTTTATGCGTTAATTAAGGAAGATTTCTCCGAATTAGTACAGCGTCAGCGGGAAATGATAGTTCGTGAGCAAGGGTTTAGCGTGAATCTGCTTCAAAAGCTGATGATGGAGTTCGTTAGGTTTGGTTTGAATAATCCGCATCATTACGAAATGATGTTCATGATTAACGAGCCAGAACTGCAGCAATATTCGCGTACCGAGCAAGCACAATCCTTGGAAATGTTTGCTATTGTTATCCGTAAAGTAATGGCCGATCAACCGGGAGCCGAGAGCAGGAAGTTTACACTTCCGTGGAATTTGTTTATGTCCTTACATGGCCTCATCTCCTACTGCATTCAGTTCAAACAATCCTATGAGGATGCGCGAAAACTGGCTGAAGAGCATATCCGTCTCATCTGTGTTAGCTTGGATTTGGATTCCTATGAACTGCAGCGTCCGCTTGTTAAAATGGTTAGCCCGAATCTACCAAAATCGATTGTCATATAGAAGGAATCAAGGAAGTGAGACGAGGGTCTTTCTTCCCTTTTTTTTTGTTAGCGACAAGCTTGTATTTTACATTAACCAGCCTGTGCTTTAGAATAATGAAAAGAGAAGCAAGGAAGGATGAACATATCACATGGATTTGAACAATTGGTCGGAAGAAAACGTGGAATTTATGTTTGAAGAAATTAAGAGAAAGCTGCGCATGGCTACCGGTGGGTCGATTAAAGCCTCGAACGTCAAGCAGGAAGTATACGAGGACTTGAAGGACTTATACGATTTGGTCGTCAGCAAAAATAATTTCAGCATTAGCGAAATCGATGCGATTACCACAGAGCTCGGTAAGATTCGTAAAGCATAAGCATTTTTTTATCAAAAAAATTGTCGTATTCTTGGCCTTAAGGCTGGAGATACGGCATTTTTTTGCGTTGAACGGAGCGGGGACAACCGCGTATTTTTACCGAAGAATGGACAGCTATCCAAGCGATGTTACCTACACAGCCGTACACTGTAGAGCAATGTATCTCTGGTAGCTGAAGGAGGTGGACGTTCGTGGCATCCAAAATTCGTAAAGACGACGTTCGGAAATTGGTCGGGAAAAATATCGTGGCTCTTAAGAAAGACGGAACTCAAGTAACTGGTAAATTGGTGCGGATCAGCGGTAACACGTTGATTGTTGCTCCACAAAACGGCAAAAAGGTTCAAGTAAAAGCCATTATTCCTTTGGTTTTGTTTGATCTGTTAGCGATTGGTACAGCACCTTATGCTTATGGTGGTGGATTTGGCTATGGCGGTGGCTTTGGTGGTTACCCATATGGCGGTAACTTCTATGGCGGCGGCTTCGGTGGTCCAGGATTCTTCTGGTAAAGGAGGACTCTTTCCCAATTAGGGAAAGGGCCTTTTTTTTTTGGTACCATTTCGGCTCTGGATGAATAGGCTAACATACAAGTCTCCGGCCAAAGTCCCTCAAGCTGGGCAGAAGAAGCTGGAAGTTAGCCAAGTATAGGGAGTGAGCAGTGTGCCGAGTTCCATCGTTTTTAACATGATTAATATTAATAATCAGAATACGAATGCAACCATCGGGATCGGTGAGAATGCGCAATCCAGCTGGGATTCTCACAGCAAAAACAATTACGGAACCGGTGAATTTATCGGCAATTCCGTCTCCGCCAATATCGTTAATTTCATCTATGACAACGACTTTATCGACTCGCCGATTAATGATCAGGATTTTAAACCAGCTGTCAATAACCAAGCCTAGTTGAATGGTGGGTGAAAGCCATGCTGAAATTACCGTGTCCACAAGAGCCGCCGCTCATTGAATTTGATGCTATCCATGTGAATTCCATAACCGATGGATCCGGTATTTTTATTGGCACCAATACACAAGTGAATTGGTCTACAAGTGGGAAAGGGAACAATGGCCTTGGAGAAATAAACGGTGACCATAATTACGTGCTTTATAATATCAATACGGTTTACGATAATGACATCATCGATGCGCCTTATACCAAAGGGGACTTGATCATTGGCCGTGTATAAAAAAGCATGCTCCGCAGCTGCTTCAATCAGCAGTTTGCGGAGCATTTGTTGTTTGTTCAGCCTGTGAGTTGGTGGGAGCAGGGGTAAAGCCGGAAGTCTGAGCCTGATTGGCAATCATGTCATGCAGCCATTCGGGCGTTTCGTTATCGCCGATATTGAGCATATCAAGGAAATCAGAGTCGTTGAGCATCGAACGAGTTCCAACTAGCTGATTGTTGTCGCCTTCAACAGCGCCAAAGCCTTGGACCGTTTTCTGATTGCTTTGAAAATCGGTCGGCCAATTGTTGCCCATATTGATGCAGGATGCGCTTTCTACCGATCCGATGCGGATTGAGCCGATAATAAACGTTGGGGACATGAAGGAGGACACCTTATATCACCTCTTTACGATTTGGAATGTGGTGGTGTGTATTTATAACCGGTAGAGGTTCGCTCTGTTTTGGATGCGGCAGCAGCTTGAGAATCAACGTCTACACCTTCACCAGTTGTACGAGAGCCGGCGGCCTTGCTTTCTTTTGACACATGAGCACGTTTAAAAGCTTCATCAACGGGTACACTTTTCTCACTTGGCTTGGCACCGAAATTGTTACCTAAATTCAAAGAACCGCTCAGTTCCTTGATATCGAGTTGATCCAGCCGAAAGGTTAAGTTTTCTAAGACAGGTTGGTGGATATGCAGGGTATCTATATGTATCTTCGGGTGTTTGGCAGTAAGATCAGCTAATTCTTCTTCCAATTTACGTAGACGCCGTTCTAATTGCTGAACATGTTGGTCGTGAATGGGAGACATGGCTCCAGTTTTAAATTCCGATCTAGCTTCAGAACGAATTCCAGAACTAGCTGGGGGTGACACTTTAGCTTTAGCCGTTGATGTTGTTGTCGTTGGCTGCGTTTTGAGTGGGGACGATTTCTTCTTTTTTTGAAACCACATGGGCAATCTCAGCTCTTTCGTATAGATGGTTTAACATCAAAGGTGTCGCCATCTTGGACAACATGCTTGCCACCCATAATAACATTTTGCTCCCCGCTTATCTCCCCTAGCCCCTGATTAACCTTCAAGGAATGGCGCCTTCCGATGATCCGATTCGAGCCCTTATTCACACTGGATGTTTCTGCGATTCCATCAATATGAATAGATTGAAATTGTATGCGTACCATAATAATCCCTCCAATCCTGCATTTCCGAACGATCTCTTTTATTTATATGGGGACAAAGGGAGATTCATTTCTCTTTTTGGTAAAGATTCATTTTTGGATATGAAAAAGATTACCAACCAATCGGCCAAAAAGGCCGGTTAGAAGGTAATCTTTATTTGGTTCGTTCACCATCAACCTTGATGAATGTGGCTTAACTTTGAAGGATTGCGGAGTCATTTATCAAACGGCTACTCCAGAGTTGGTTCATTACGTGAACTGTATAGGGATAACCTTCTCTCCATCCGGAGGAGCAAGCGGGATTCGAATGATGAGTAAACCGTTGTGATACTGCGCCCGCATTTGGTCGGTCATAGCGTTACCGGGTAGGCGGAAAACTCTCTCGAATGCACCAAAAAATCGCTCGGACAACCGCATTTGCTCATCGAGTACTTGGTAGGGCCGAACGAGCATCCCACGCATAAGCAGCGATTGGTCACGGAAAGAAAGCTGAATCTGCTCGGGCGAAGACAATCCGGGAACTTCAGCCACAACAACGAGTTCCTGTGGTGTCTCATACATATCGACTCTTGGCCCGGTTAGCGGGATGATACTGGCAATGTCCTGCCAGAATTCGGGGCCCAGCACATCGCCAGCTTGCGCCGACAGCCCTTTCCAATCGGGCTTAGGCGTTCGGTTGCCTGGGGGATTCATCGGCCATCATCACCTGACTTCTACATAGAAAGTAGCGCTGCGAGCAGCTTGCTACTAGTTTATGTTCACCAGCGGCGGAATATGGCTGTCTGTCATGAACCTATCGCTGCGGTGGCCGCTGATTCGCGAGCTGCTGCTGCGCCATGCGCACAAGCTCACGCACCATGGCCCCACCAATCGGACCGCCGACCTTGCCCGCGTCTTCCGAGCTAAGCTGCCCGTTGTAGCCCTGTTGAAGGGGGACGCCAAGCGTTCGGGCTACTTCATATTTTACGAGATCAGGTCGTTCTGGGTTGACATTATACCCCTGATTCTTCATGACCTGCGCCTTGAGAAGTCCCAAGCCGTGTTCCGATCCGGGCACGATGGCCCGGTTGCTTCTTCTTCGTGCCATTAGGCATCACCTCTTGGTGATTAGGATGCCCTGGGGTTGTCCATACCATGAGTACGGAATGTAAAATATTTATGTCCCAAATAATTTCCAATCGTATACAAGCCATTCCCAATCAAAATGGCAGCATTGTGCAGCCAATCTGTCCGTACGGATGGCATGACCGAGCTTGCTGCTTCTGCAAGAAGCCAACTTAAGCCATAAGAGACGCCATAACAGCTCAAAATAACAACAGCAAATTTCCACCAACTGCTGCCGACGCTGACATTGGAACGAAACGTAAATGTACGATTCAACGTGTAGCTAACTATAGCGCCTAGGGTATTTCCTGCGAAAGTGGATATCCAATAATTCAGGTGCAGCAGATTAAAGAAAGCAAAGCTGGCTGACAGGCCAACCAACGTATTAAACAGTCCGACAAGTAAGAAGCGAGCGAAGCTGCTAGTCAACAAAGCTTTTATCCGGTTCATCGTAGGATCACCGTGTGGAACTTACTTGAGTGGATGGAGGATGGACCGTTTCCTGTTCTTGTCCAGTGGCTGTCAAATCTTTCTCAATGACGAAAAGCGGTCGCTGCTTCACTTCTTTATATATTTTACCTATGTATTCACCAATTAAGCCGAGAGCGAGAAGCTGAACGCCCCCAATAAACCAAACCGAAAGAATAAGCGATGTCCAACCGGTAACGTTCGCTCCGAGGATTTTGCCTACAATTGCGTATAAACCGGCAACGACACTCAACGCGAATAAGAGGAAACCCATCAAGGTGACGAAGCGAATAGGAGTTACACTGAACGACGTGATGCCATCCAAGGCGAATGCGAGCATTTTGCGAAGCGGATATTTGGATTCTCCGGCAAAGCGTTCTTTACGGTCGTAATAGACCTGAGTGGATGGGAAGCCGAGCAAAGGCACCATGCCGCGAAGAAATAAATTGACCTCTTGAAACTTCTCCAAATTTTCGAGAGTACGCTTGCTCATTAAGCGGAAATCTGCGTGATTATAATGAATTTTCACACCAAGCGATGTCATTAGCTTATAAAAGCCTTGGGCCGTGGCTCTCTTGAAGAACGTATCCGCTGAGCGATCCTGTCGGATCCCGTAAACGATATCGTATCCTTCGTGAAATTTGACGATAAATTCGCGAATGACATTCGTATCATCTTGCAGATCAGCATCGATGGAAACGACGCAGTCCGAATAGGTCTTGGCTTTCATAAGCCCGGCAAGCAAAGCGCTTTGATGGCCGGCATTTTTCGCAAGCTTAAGCCCAGTCATAAAGGGACTGGAAGCGTGGAAGCGTTCAATAAGCGTCCAAGTTGCATCCTTGCTGCCATCATCGACAAACAGTACTGAGCTTGTTGTGGCAATTAGCTTATCAGAGATGAGAGTTTGTAACACATTAGTAAGTTGGAATACCGTTTCAGGAAGTACTTCTTCTTCGTTATAGCAGGGGACCACAATGGTCAAAACGGGATAAACCACAATTCTCGTCTCCATTCTGAAAAGGGGATTAAAGGATGATATATGGCTTTCATTATATCGTAATGTATGTAAAATATTAATTTTTAACGAAAATTAAACATTTTTAACAAATGAACGTCCTTATTAATAGGCTCTTTACGAATCCTTAACTTGGTAAAAGAGGAGGAATCAGGTAAATTTACAGAAAAGATAAATGATGCTTGGATAGGAGAGATGGAGGATGGAACAACGGATAGAGAAA
This sequence comes from Paenibacillus sp. V4I7, assembly GCF_030817275.1. Classification (NCBI taxonomy): domain Bacteria; kingdom Bacillati; phylum Bacillota; class Bacilli; order Caryophanales; family Paenibacillaceae; genus Paenibacillus; species Paenibacillus sp. V4I7. The sequence continues at coordinate 6,096 of NZ_JAUSZD010000002.1, forward strand.
GTGCCAAAAAGAGGGAAGGCCAATGTGATACTGTCGATTGTCTTGCTTGTGATTATTTCTCGTGCACTCCTGTTATTTACTGGATATATCGGGATGAATTTGTTCAGTAAATCTTCTCAGGTACCGGTTTATATGCAGAATGTACCAGGTACCTTGTCCAAGTGGACGCTGAAGCTTCCTGGAGAACTAGCTTCTACGGAAAAGCTGAAATTAGAGGATTTTATCAAGTTTGACACGTATTCCTATTTAAAAATAGCGACACAAGGTTATGATAAATTTCGGATGGACGAACCACATACAGCAGCAAATTGGGTTTTCTTTCCATTATTCCCGCTGCTGATTTTCTTACTTGGTAAAATATTTTGGTTCGAGCCTGCGATAGTCGGTATGATCGTTTCGAATCTATGTTTGCTTGGAGCTCTTATTTATATCTATTTTATTGCCTTGCAGCGGGGACTCAGTGAACGTCAGGCGGGAACCGTACTATTACTAATTGTGATATACCCATCGTCGCTTTACTATACCCTACCGTATACAGAGAGTCTATTTCTGCTGCTCTCGGCAGCCTCCATCTATTATGCAGGCAGCAAAAAGTATGCACTCGCTTTTATAGCTGCTAGCTTATCCACTGTAACAAGGGTGCCTGGGTTTATCAACCTTGCTTTTGTCATGGGTACCGTGTTTATGGACGAAGGGTTCAAATGGACCTGGCGTTACCTGAAATGGTCGTTGTACAGCATTTTATCCCTTATCCCAATGGGTATTTATCTCCTACATATGAAAATCGTCACCGGTGATTTCTTGGCACCTTTCCATGAACAGAGCTTGCACTGGTTCCGGTATACTACCGCCCCGTTTGTCAATTATTTTGGTTATTTGAAAAAGCCTTACTTCTCCACGCCTGATGGCTGGGATAACGGCTTCATTGCTTTTACCGTATCGACGGCTGTGTTACTTGTTTTCTTAAGTTATTTGATAGTCCATGTAAAAAAGCTGCTGATAAATAAGCACGAGCTGCTATTTTTCGTTTATGGCTTGCTGTTAATCGTCATCCCATTTTCAAGTCAACCCTTATTTCTCGTAAGCGTCGTACGCTATATGATGGTGAGTATACCGCTTTATTTCTACTTAGTGAGGTTAACCGAAAAGTGGGAAAATGCCCGGATTTTCTATATGATGCTGTTTATGATTCTACAGGTTTTCGTGACGATTGGCTTTTTTAATGGGTATTATTTTGTTATCTAAAACAGGGTTGAATGACGAAAAGCGGCCGGAACATGAATCATTGCCCCAGCCGCTTATGCATACCTGTATGACGGAATATGGCTACTATGATTATGCGCACTTCTCCAAAGATTTCAAGAAATCTCTAGGCATAACACCAGCTGAATACAAAAAGTGGATACTGCGTGCTTTCGAGCAAAGGAAGCAATCGAAGAATGTCGTATTTTTACAAGACGAATAAGAAACATTAATGCTATGATTCCAACTGAGACAAGCGTTAAATCAACGAACACAAACAGGGAGGAATCATTCATGATTCAGAAAATAGCAACAGTTGGCATTTATGTGGAAGATCAGCAAAAGGCCAAAACGTTTTGGACCGAAAAAGTTGGATTTGAAGTCGTTCGTGAAACGCCAATGGGTCCTAATTCTTTCTGGTTAGAGGTAGCGCCGCAAGGAGCGGAGTCCGCACTAGTCATTTATCCGAAAAGCATGATGCCAAATTATGCCGAACTTAAGCCTTCTGTGGTCTTTGTTACGGATGATATTCAGACGACCTACGCGAACATGAAGTCCAAAGGCGTTGAATTCGAAGGGGAACTATCCAAGATGCAGTGGGGAACTTTTGCCACATTTAAGGATGAGGATGGTAATACGTTTCTTTTAAAAGGGTAAGGATATGAAGGCAAGGACGAGTTCTTAGGTCGTGTAATCGACTGGGAACCGTCCTTTTTTTATGAATCCAATCTGAATTAGGATAAATTCTCCCATTTGGCCCACATCTCCACGGGATTGAGTTCATAGATCTCGTTCTCGCGAAACATGAACTGGTGCATAATGAATTCTCGTCGAATCGTTGCGAAATCAGGGTGGTAGTTCTTAATAAATGCATTCAGTTCCTTCTCTGTGTAGGTGCGTCCTTTTTCAAGCTGTTCTACAAGATGTTCTAGGACGATAAGCTTTTTTTTGAGCTGAGCAGGGATATGCTTGAGTTTGCCATCTAAGGTTATAAAGTTTCGAATGACAGATTGCTTGAGATTCTGATTACGATCTTCATCCTTCATAGATTCTGTACCTCCTTTCTTATTTTTGAAAATGAGATCAGCCGTCGCGGCGGCATTACTGTGAATGAAATATTCATTTAAAGTGAAGTAAATGGTGTTCTTGTCTCTACGCTCATTGATGAGGCTGGCCTCGCGAAGCTTGGCTGCGTGATGGGTAATAGTTGCTGGGGTAACACCCAATTTCTCGGCAAGTACTTGACCATTCAGCTCTCCATCGGCTAGTAAAATGAGCATGCGAATTCGAGTTGCATCGGCTAGAGCCTTGTGATAGGTAATGATTTTATCTAATTGCATGGCGGTTGCACCTCCTTAAACGAGTATCTAATTTGACTAGTATCTAATTAGATAATAATTAAATTAGATGAAATTGTCAACACAATGGAATCGATCGAGAAGTTGGGCATTCCTCGAAAAGTTTCCTATTTGATCATGGTCATGTAAAATAATCGTATATAAGAATGGTTATTGATCATAAAAGGGGATTGGAACAACGATGCGTGTACTTGTAATGACAGCTGTAGCTCCTGAAAGAGATGCAGTCCAGCGCGGCCTTGGCCATGACAGCAGGTTTGAATTTGCACTAGCTGGCGTTGGACTTGCTGCGGCAGCAGTGAACGGAGCGATAGAGCTTGCGAAAGCTGAATATGACTTGGTTGTAATCGCCGGTATTGCCGGCGGATTTGTAGGTCAAGCGGAGATAGGCTCGCTTGTTGTGGCGAGCGAGATCATCGCCGCGGACCTTGGTGTGGAGCTGCTGGATGGCTTCAGCAGCTTGGATGAACTTGGCTTCGGCTCGACGCGCGTTGGTGTTCCCGCGGATGTGGCCGAGCGATTGACAGCGGCGTTGTTAGCCGCTGGTCTGCAGGCGCAAATGGCGCCAGTACTCACGGTGGCAACAGCCACCGGGACGGCAGCAACAGCAGCTGCGCTGGCTGCGCGCGTGCCTGGAGCCGCTGCCGAAGCCATGGAAGGCTTCGGCATTGCGACAGCTGCGCAGCAGCGCGGCGTGCCTGTGCTGGAGATCCGCGCGATCTCCAATGCGGTTGGTCCTCGTGACCGAGACGCTTGGCGTATCGGTGATGCCTTTAAGGCTTTAGAAGCAGCAAGTTCAGTCCTAGCGGAGGTGCTTTAATATGAAGATTGCGTATTCACCTTGTCCAAATGATACATTTGTTTTCCATGCTTGGGCGCATGGGTTAATCCCAGGTGCCCCCGAGCTGGATGTCTTATATGCTGACATCGACATTACGAACAAGCTAGCTGCTGAAGGCAGCGGGCCGGATGTCCTCAAGATTTCTTACGCAGCACTGCCTTGGGTGCTGAAGGACTATGCTCTGCTGCCTTGCGGCGGCGCCTTGGGCAGAGGTTGCGGACCGCTGGTGCTGATGAAGCACAGCGGCATAGCTGGAGCAGCGGGGAAAACGGGAACAGCGGGAACAGTGCCAGACCCGGCCATGCTCAGCGGCCGCCGGGTCGCTGTGCCGAGCGAGCGCTCGACCGCGTACTTACTGTTCCGCCTCTGGGCGGCACAGAACGTTCCGGGCGGCGTTGGCGAAATCGTGGTCATGCCGTTCCACGAGATCATGCCCGCCGTGCGGGACGGCCTCATCGATGCCGGCCTTGTCATTCATGAAGCGCGCTTCACTTACCCGTCGTACGGGTTAGCGCTTCTCACAGATCTGGGCAGTTGGTGGGAGTCGGACACCAACCTGCCGATCCCGCTGGGCGCCATCATTGCGCGGCGCTCCATGGATCTTGAGGCGCTTGCGGGCTGGGCCCGCGCCTCGGTCGAATACGCGTGGGCGCATCCGGAAGCATCGCGCGACTACGTCATGGAGCACGCGCAGGAGATGGACCCTCAGGTCGCAGGGGCGCACATCGACCTGTATGTGAATGAGTTTACCGCTGATCTGGGTGAGAGCGGCTATGGCGCCGTCTTGACCTTGCTCCAGCGGGCAGCAGAGGAAGGGCTTGTGCCGCAGATGGATTATGCAGCATTGTTGAAATAACAACAAAAAACCGCTTAAGTGCGCGAACACTTAAGCGGTCTAAATAACGAGGCTATGCATACCCGCAGCCCGCATGGTTTTGTACATAGAGAAGACCACCGTTTAGGGAGCGAACCCTATCATGGTGGTTTTTTCGTCCCTATGGCTGATTTCGTTCATGTCTGCGGGGCAAGAGAGCAGGCTAGATCAGCTGGTTGGATTACCTATTCAAGTCTTCGTAGCTACCCAACCACATTCACCGGACGCCCATCTAGATAAGCACGTACATTACCAATCGCCGTGTTCATCAGTCTAGCTCGTGCTTCTCTTGTTGCCCACGCGATATGCGGGGTAATGATCACATTTTTCGCATGCAGCAAGGGATTGTCTGGCCGAGGCGGTTCTACGGTCAGCACATCGAGACCGGCTCCTGCCAATCTGCCTTCGTTGAGCGCATGAGCGACATCCTCCTCATTGAGAAGGCTGCCTCGTGCTGTATTAATTAAAATAGCCGTCGGTTTCATCTGAGCTATCCGTTTAGCATCTATCAGTTGATTCGTTGCCGGTGTCAACGGACAGTGGAGACTAATGACATCAGAGCGCTGCAGCAGCTCGTCGAGCAGCACCCACTCGATACCCTCAACAGGTTGAGGGACATTTCTTCCGCTGCCAGTCGCGATAACTTTCATCCCCATCGCCTGTGCGATCAACGCGGTTTGTTTGCCGATTTGCCCTAAGCCAATCAGTCCCATGGTTTGACCGCTTAACTCCACGAGCGTAGATCGGCTGTAGCAGAAATCAATAGACCCAGACCAATCCCCATTAAGCACGCTGTCACTATGCTGCTGCACCCGATGGCAAAACTCCAATAACAAAGCAAAGACCAGTTGAGCAACAGAATGCGAGCTGTAAGCAGGAACGTTAGTGACAATAATGCCATTCTCCTTTGCAGCTTGAATATCAACGATATTGTACCCGGTCGCAAGTACGCCGATATAGCGAAGCTTGGGCAGCTGCTGAAGCATTTGAGCGGAAAGCGGCGTTTTATTCGTCAGCACAATCTCCGCGTGAGCAGCGCGCTCAACGATCTGCGATTCAGCAGTTCGATCATAGACAACAAGCTCACCAAGGGAATCTAATCCGCTCCAGTTCAGATCACCAGGATTTAGTGTGTAGCCATCAAGCACAACGATTTGCATCTCTTATCGCTCCCCAAGCCATTTATTTCTTCGCAGGTAACTCTTTAAACGGATTCAAAAACAGCTTCGGAATATGCGTCTCAAATCGCAGTAGCTGACCCGTTGTCGGATGCAAAAATGCAAGCACACGCGCATGCAGTCCAAGGCGGCCGATTTCCTTCGTTTTTGAACCGTATTTCTTATCGCCAACAACGGGGTGGCCGATGTCCTGCATATGAACGCGGATTTGATTTTTGCGGCCGGTTTCGAGATTTACCTCTAACAGTGAAAAGCTCCGGTTCGCTTGTAACGTTTTAAAATGAGTAACTGCGTGCTGTCCATCATTTGGATACGGTGTCGAAAACATTTTAAGCGACTTCGTATGCTCTTTGAGCCATGAGGAAATGGTCCCTTCAGGCTTCTTCACCATACCTTCAACCAGGGCAACGTACGTGCGTTCTTTGACACTCTCCTGCCAAGTGTTCTGTAGGTGCTGCTGAGCCTCCTCGTTTTTGGCAAACATCATCACGCCGGATGTATCTCGATCCAGTCTATGTACAACGAAAATCCGAGCCTTCGGATCGTGGTTCCGAACATGTGCCGTGAGCTGCCGATAGGCTGTAATCTCATTTTCTTTCGTATTTGTAGCGATCGATAATAGCCCGGCATCCTTTTGAATGACAATCACATCTTCATCTTCATGCAAAATCGTCATGCCAGCAAGCGGGATATCTTCGACGATTTTATCCTTGTTAATGGTCACCGTTTGCTCTGGCTGCAATGGATAATTGTAAGCTGTTACGGCTTTTCCATTTACGGCGACTTGTCCACGGGCAAGTATGGCTTTAACCGAATTTCGGCCCAAGCTCGAAAGCTTTTCTATTAAAAAAGGCAGAAGCTCAGAGGACTCCTTGACGGTGTACTGGCGAGTGCTCATCTCTTGGTTACCTTTAGACGGAGTAGGATTCTGGCTCTGACTCTTATTTTGCTTGAATTTGGGATTCTGGTTCTGGTTTTTGTTTGGACTTTGAAACTTACCTTGCTTCTTTTGCATACAAAAGACCTCCTATTGCGATCGCTTACCTTCCGGTCAGATCATTCACCTTACAATATACCACGTTCGCAAAAGCAAAAGAAACGCTATGAGGGAAGATCCTATATAGCGCGCGACTTACATGGTACATGTCACGGGAATTTACTTATCTGCTACCTGTCCCGCCAGCTTCTGAATCGTGCTTCCCGCGAAAAAGTCTCCCTGTAACCGCACATGTTCAAACGGTAAATGAGGATTCGCAATTCGCCAAAGCATCCGATCCGCTGCGCGATAGCCGGTTTCTCGAATCGGCAGCTGCGGGCGTGAGCACAGGGGAAGCGTGTCACTTTGTTCATTGAGCAGTGCGACTAACGAGCATTGCTGCGGAACAGCAACCCCTAGGCGGCGCAGCGTGTGATACACAGGCGCAGCTTCCTCATCGATACCGCAAATAACGGCCGTGGGCTTATGCATCCTATAGAGCACTCCGAAATTCTGCAGCCATCGATCTGTGCCGTCTCGCTCCGTTGCATGTTCTTGCGGATCCACCGAAAACCCGGCTTCTTTCATCGCCTCGCGAAAGGCCTGCCACCGGATAACGAAGCCACGTTGATCCAACGCATCTCCGACGTACATAATCTTCCGATGCCCCATTCGCACAAGTCTTCGAACCGCTTGGAAAACAGCCTCGTATACATCCCAGATCACACTGTCCACCTTAGTTTCCGGTGGTGGGAAGTTCAGCAGAATGCGAGGGAGCGGAAGCTCCAACAATTTCAGCTCCAGAAGATCCAAATTCATCCGCGGTGCTATGAACACACCTTCCGCATACATCAGCTCTTGCTCATCCGCCCATGCTTCAAATTGTGAGGGCTTTAGCTGTGGAGGGATGAGGAGAGGCTGTACCGTGTGGCCGAATTCCATGAATCTTTCGTGCAGTCCTTGCAGTAATAGTCGATTGAAGTTTAAAGACTGTTTATTTTGGACCAGCACAAACCGGCGCTTTACAACAGGGTAGGGTGAAATATGATCCAGCTGCAGCGTTTGTTTCTGATCTTTGGTCATATAGCCAAGCTCGCGTGCCAGCCGGAACACTTCACTTCGTGTTTGTTCGGACATGCCGGGGAGTCCACGCAGCGCTTTAGACACCGTTTGTATCGTAAGACCGAGCTCAGCGGCCAAATCGTGAAGCGTAATTCGTTTGCGCATATGTCGGTGAATTCCCCTTTTCAATGAAATGAATGAACTGTAATTTTAAACTAAATTTAAACTAAAAAGAAGGTTAAATTTAAACTACACTAAGAAGAAAGCAAGTAAGTAAGATAACATAAAAAAAGGGAGCGAGTACAGATGAACAAAATCATAGAAGCAGATATCGTCGTTGTAGGGGGTGGTCCAGCTGGTGTGAACGCGGCCATTGCGGCAGGACGAAGTGGGGCCAAGACGGTTTTAATAGAGAAATACGGTTTTATTGGCGGGATGTCAACCGCTGCGCTTGTTTATCCATGGATGACCTTTCATACTACTGATGGCAAGCAAGTCATTAAAGGACTTGCGCAAGAGATTATCGACCGCCTCATGGCAATGAATGCATCCCCCGGCCATCTTCGGGACACCGTAGGCTTTGTGAATACAATTACGCCATACCACCCTGAGATTTATAAAGTGCTTGCTGTTGATATGTTGAAAGAAGCGGGTGTTAAGCTGCTATTCCATAGCTTTGTTGATCATGTAGAGACCGTGGACAACCGAATCCAGTCCGTACAACTAACGTCCAAGTCGGGTAGAATTGATGTGAAGGGCAAAGTATTTATCGATACAACAGGAGATGCGGATCTTGCTTATTTATCTGGGGCGCCTTGCTTGCAGGGGCGTGACGGAGATAAACTCACACAACCAATGACGATGAAGTTCCGGATGCGCGGTGTGGATTTGGCCGTTGTCAAACAGTACATGATTGACAATCCAGATGAATTTTATAAAAAGACACCGATTGATGAGCTTGCTGATCTGCCTTTGTCTGGTGTTTTGGGTTATTACAAGCACTGGAAGGAAGCGAACCTGCCGATTAATCGAGATCAAGTGCTCTTCTTCACAGGTCCTGAAGCCGACGAAGTACTGGTCAACACTACGCGTGTACAAGGGCTTGATGGTACCGATGTAGAAGATTTGACGGAGGCCGAGGAGCTAGGTCGTAAGCAGGTGCTGATGGTAGCAGAGTTCATGAAAAATAATCTTCCAGGCTTTGAAAAAGCCTCGATTTCATCGGTAGGCGCTCAAATCGGTATCCGCGAAACGCGCCGTATTGATGGCCAGTATGCGCTGCAGGTTGCCGATGTCGTGCAAGGACGCCATTTTGAAGATGTTATCGCACGCAGCGGTTACCCGATCGACATTCACGATCCATCCGGCAAAGGTGTGACCGCTGCTTGGGTCGAAGGTGACGGAGCTTACGACATCCCATACCGCTGCCTGCTGCCGCAAAAAATCGAGAACCTGCTGACCGCAGGGCGCTGTATCTCAACGACGCACGAAGCACTCGCGACAACGCGTCTCACTCCAAGCTGTATGGCAACAGGGCAAGCAGCCGGATCAGCAGCAGGACTTGCAGTTAAGCATGGAATTCAACCTGCGAAAATTGATATTGCGGAGCTTCAAGCTGTCCTTGTACGAGATGGAGCAGTGTTGAAGTAGCAAAATGCTTCTCAGCGAAAGCCCAGTAGCCTCCCCGCCGAATAGGGGCGGAAAGGGCGCTTAAAAGCCAACATCTGTATGCCCACCTCCAAATAAGGGAACACTTCTACTTACATGCTGCAACACTAAGTATGAGAAAAGGTGGGAATTCCTTATGCTTTTATATCAGTTAACGCAATGGTTCGAAGAGCGCACCACCCTGCAAAAGGCTTTGTACAGTGGCCCCGCTGAAAATACCGGTGAATTGCAACAAAGAATGCAAGAAGTCGAAGATCAGCTGTATTCCCATGCCGAACGCTGGAAAAATGCGATTCAGGAAGCCTCCTATTTGCAGTTCCCTTATGAGAATCCTCAGTTGGATGACGATATGGTTCTTTAGCTTCTTTGGGAGGGCTTACCTTTGTATTTCCTCGGTTTTCGTGTAGAATTAGATTGTACGATAAACGAGAACAGAACGAGGTTTTTTGATAATGAAAGTACTTGTATCCACACTTAATGCTAAATTCATTCATACCTCCTTGGCTTTACGCTATCTGAAAGCGTTCTGCGAGAAGGATTTTGACGTTGAAATTACAGAATATACGATTAAAGACCCCGTCATGAACGTCGTTTCGGACATTTACCAAAAGGCCCCGGATGTATTGGGTTTTTCTTGTTATATTTGGAACATTGAAGAAACGATAACAATTATTAAAATGATCAAAAAGATTCGGCCAGATCTCCTGATCATGCTTGGCGGCCCTGAAGTCTCCTATGATACCGAGTACTGGATGAATCGCATTCCTGAGGTCGATTTCATTGTGATGGGCGAAGGGGAAGAGACCTTTCACCAACTGCTGACGGAAATTTCAACGACTCGCAAATATCATTTTGTTTATGGACTGGCTTATCGCAAAGGTGAGGAAATCGTACTCATGCCGGGCAGACCTAAGCTGAAGCTGGATGATATCCCGTCACCGCACCGTTTTGCAGAAGATGTGCCGAGTCTGGCTAATCGTGTTGTGTATTTTGAGACGAGCCGTGGCTGCCCCTTCTCTTGCCAATTCTGCTTGTCGAGTATTGAGGTCGGTGTGCGGTATTTTGATATGGAACGTACCAAGTCAGACCTGCTGTACTTAATCGACTCCGGCGCGAAGCTAATCAAGTTCGTGGATCGGACATTTAATATTAAGCGTGATTATGCGATGGAGATCTTTGAATTCCTCATTGCGAACCATCGCGGCACCGTGTTCCAATTTGAGATTACTGCGGATATCATGCGTCCAGAGGTACTCGATTACCTAGCAGAGAATGCCCCTCCGGGTACATTCCGCTTCGAGATCGGGGTTCAATCTACGAATGACACAACGAATGATTTGGTGCAGCGCAGGCAGAACTTCTTCAAGCTGAGTCGTACCGTATCTAAGGTGAAAAATAGCTTGAAAATCGATCAGCATCTCGATCTTATTGCCGGCTTGCCAGAAGAGGATTATAACTCGTTCCGCAAAACGTTTAACGATGTCTTTGAACTAGGTCCGGAAGAGCTGCAGCTCGGATTCCTGAAAATGCTGCGCGGTACAGGTATGCGCAATGACGCGCATAAATACGGCTACATCTACATGGATCATGCGCCATATGAGATTCTCGGCAATGACATTCTGCCGTTCACTGATTTGATTCGCATCAAACGGGTGGAGGATGTGTTGGAGAAATATTGGAACGCGCACCGTATGGATCATACGGTCAAATATTTAATCGCCAAAGAATTCGCCTCTGCGTTTGATTTCTTTCAAGAGTTCGGCGATTTCTGGGAAGGCCGTGGTTGGCAGAAAATTGGGCATCAGCTCGAGGATCTGTTTACCCGTTTGCGCGACTTCCTGATACATCGTGAAACGAAAAACATGCACGTCATTGAAGGCTTGATGAAGTTGGATTATTTCCTGGGCCATAAATATAAGCCGCGTAAAATCTGGTGGGACTTCACCTTGGAGAAGTCCGAGCAGAACGCGTACCTGAGGCTCCTGGCTGAGCAGCCTGAGCTCGTCAGCGGGGACTTCCGGAGCCTCCGCATCAATGAAAAAGATCTCCACAAGCACGCGATGCTTGAGGTGCTCCCTTTCGCTTTGCAGACGTATCTGCAGAGCGGAGAGATCGACGAAAGCAGCAAAGAGCTGCTTGTTGTGCACTTCCCGCCGGATGCGCAGCAGCCGGCTAGCTACTACACCATGCCGCTGCAGCAAGTGGCAGCCGTATAATCGAAGCCTCGCTCCCCATGCGAATTGGGAGTGGGGCTTTTTATATTGGCCCAGACAATATGATTTAATCGGGCCTTTTAAGGGTAATCTATGGTAGTTGAAACACCTACCAAATGATACTTGAGAGGAGAGCAACTCATGATTGAAACCAAGAATAAGCAGCTGGAAGAACAGATCGTGAAGGTACTGCATGCTAACCAGGTCTGCTCTTTTGCTACAGTAGACAACGGCAAGCCCAAAGTGCGTTACATGGCCTTGTTCCATGATGGATTGACCATTAACCTTGCGGCGAACAAAAAGACGGATAAAGTAGACGAGCTAAAGGACAATCCCCATGTACACATTCTGGTAGGCTATGACGGCAAGACTTCCTCCGAAATTTTGCAGATCCAAGCAACGGCTACTATTACTGCAAATAATGCGCTTCGTGAGAAGTTATGGAACGACTCCATGAAGCAATGGTTCAATGGACCACATGATCCGAACTACGTGGTGCTCGAAATTACACCTACCTATATCGAATATATGAATGGAAATTCCGAACCTCAGGTTTGGACGAAATAGCTTCATAAACCTTTTTACATCCCATAAAAGGATTTCCCTGAAAAACCCATTGACCACAGGTAAGGTTAAGTGATAAGATTGAAAAAATTTACCTATGGATCAAATGAGAGACTTTGAGCTACGCTCAAAGATCCCTATATTAGGAGGAAATCGTAAAGTGGCTACGTATTACTTAGAACCATCCCGTACGTTTAGTGAGTTTTTGTTGATTCCTAATCTTACAACGAAGGAATGTACACCGGCGAATGTGAAGCTTAAGACACCGTTAGTTAAATTCAATAAAGGCGAGGAGCCTGCGATCTCGCTCAATATCCCGTTTTCATCTGCTGTCATGCAGGCCGTATCCGATCATGGAATGGCGATTGCTTTGGCGCGGAGTGGCGGGATTTCGTTTATTTTTGGCTCGCAATCCATTGAAGAAGAAGCTTTGATGGTGCGTAAAGTAAAAGGGTACAAGGCAGGATTTGTAGTTAGCCGTTCCAACTTAACTCCCCAGCATACACTAAGTGATGTATTGGCGTTGAAAGAAGAAACAGGTCATTCTACGGTTGCCATTACCGACGATGGTACAGCGAATGGCAAATTGCTTGGTATTGTAACGGGGCGTGATTACCGGACAAGTCGTGACCCTCTGGATCGCCAAATCCAGCATTTTATGACGCCTTTCGATAAATTGATTTACGGCAAATCAGGAATTACTTTATCGGAAGCAAACAATTTAATTTGGGATCACAAGCTGAATTGTTTACCGATTGTGGATGAGCATCAGAAACTCGATACCCTCGTTTTCCGTAAGGATTATGATGAGCATAAAGAAAATCCGATGGAGCTGTTGGACGCTAACAAAAGCTATATTGTTGGTGCGGGGATTAATACGAAGGATTACAAAGAGAGAGTGCCTGCGCTTGTTGAAGCGGGAGTAGACATTCTAGTCATCGATTCTTCAGATGGTTACAGTGAATGGCAGCGGGAAACGGTTCAGTATGTGAAAGAGAATTTCAATGTGAAGATCGGTGCAGGTAACGTTGTAGACCGTGAAGGGTTCCTTTATCTGGTGGAATCAGGAGCGGATTTCATTAAAGTCGGCATCGGTGGCGGGTCTATCTGTATCACTCGGGAGCAAAAAGGGATTGGTCGCGGACAAGCCTCTTCCATCATGGAAGTTGTTGAAGCCAGAGATCAATACTTCAAAGAAACAGGTACCTACATTCCAATCTGTTCCGATGGTGGTATCGTACATGACTACCATATTACATTAGCCTTAGCCATGGGTGCTGATTTTGTTATGTTGGGTCGATATTTCGCGCGTTTCGATGAGAGCCCGACCAGAAAGCTGAAAGTTGGCAACAACTTCGTGAAAGAATACTGGGGAGAAGGCTCCAATCGTGCCCGCAACTGGCAGCGTTATGATACGGGTGGCAAAAACAAGCTCTTGTTTGAGGAAGGCGTCGATTCGTATGTTCCATATGCTGGAGGCCTTCAGGAGAACCTGGACAAGACGCTTGGTAAAATAAAGTCCACGATGTGCAACTGTGGATCATTAAGCTTGGACGAGCTGAAAAGCAAAGCGAGAATTGCGCTCGTTTCCGCAACCAGCCTTGTTGAAGGCGGAGCGCACGACGTTATTTTAAAAGAAAGCAGCTTATCGGAAGAATCTTAGCTGGGAATAGAACTAGACAGTGCTTCTAAATGAAATAAGCCTCCAAAACCACGGTGAAAGTGGTTTTGGAGGCTTATTTTCATTTCGAGCATGGTTTTCAGCTTTGCTAAGAAATGCTTAATTAACTTATCTTTGCTATGCGAGACTATTGTGACTTAACTGAGCTAAGAAAAACTTCACTATAGCTCAACTTTACTGAGAGATAATTCATAGTAACTCAACTTACTGAAAGAGACTTAGTATTTATTTCGAATTCTGAGTTGTACATTTTACAACATTATCCCGTCCTAAACCGATAAAATCGCAGTAAAGTTGCATTTTGTACAACAGTTTCGACTGATTTCCTTGGAAATCAACATATTTAAGAGGAATTGTTGTACTTTTTACAACACTCCCTACTCACAAGTAAATATTTAGCTCCAATTGTTGTATTTTTTACAACAATTGGAGCTAAAGGGGCGAGGGCAAGGGCAAGGGAGGGGCAAAGTTAAAGCGGAGTCAGAGTCAAAGCAAAGTTAAAGTCAAAGCAAAAGCAAAGCAGAGTCAGAGCAAAGTCAAAGTAAAAGTAAAAGTAAAAAGTAAAAGTAAAAGTAAAAGTAAAAGTAAAAGTAAAAGTAAAAGTAAAAGTAAAAGTAGGTAAAGGTAAAAAAGGCAAACTCAAAATCAAACTCAAAAGTGCATTGCTTATGAGCAATAGTGATTATCGCAATAATTACAATTAAGGCAAGTAGCTGCGAATAACCGTCATGCTGCCTTCTAGTGCATAGCTGCCAAGATTGGCAGGAAGCAGGAAGCAGTCGCCTGGCTTCGTGGAGATGCTGCCATCTGCCCACTGGAGGGTTCCGTTCCCGTCTGCAATAACGAGGATGACGAAGCTTTCAGGAGAAGTGCTTAGCTCCCATTTCGGTCCTACTAGGCCTTTTTCTACGGTGAAGAAAGGGGACTCGGCAAGCGTTAACCAAGTACCGGCTTCATTCAAATCTGTTTTCATCCGAGTGGAACCGGAGCCTTCATACGCGATAACGTTGAGAGAATCTTCTATATGAAGATCACGTGGTTTACCATCCAATCCAGGACGATTATAATCGTACAAACGATAGGTCGTATCGGAATTTTGCTGAATCTCGGCAACTAGAACGCCAGCACCAAGGGCATGGACCGTTCCTGCTGGGATGTAGAAGGAATCACCGGCTTCAACAGGCACTTCCTGCAAGCAGTCCAAAATGCGGTTCTCTGCTATGGCTTGAGCTAAGCTTTCACGTGTAACGCCTTCTTGCATGCCATATATAATTTTGGCGCCGGGCTTGGCATCAAGGATGTACCACATCTCTGTTTTGCCGAGCTCGCCGGCAGCCAAATTCTTGTAATGATCGTTCGGATGTACTTGTACGGAAAGGTCGTCTTCGCAATCCAATAACTTGATGAGTAGTGGGAAACGGCCGTTTTTCTCGGAAAATCCTTTGGTGCCGAATAATGTTTTGCCGTAATTCTCGCGAATTTCGTCTAGACCAAGGCCTGCTAATTCGCCATTAATAACCTTCGTCGTTCCATTCGGGTGATCGCCAATCATCCAGCCTTCGCCAATGGCGCCTTCTGGAAGCTGAAAACCAAACTTTTCTAGGGCTCTTCCACCCCAGACACGTTCTTTCATTTCAGGTTGAAATTGAAGCGGGTATGATTTCACAAGCTATCCCTACTTTCTTCTCTAATTTCTCCTACAAAAGAATGCTATTGCACTCTCTAGCATTATATCATGCGTCTATCTTTTTTCTAGAGCTAGGAGATAGGGAGCATGCGGGCTGGTATTCATGAATTGGTAACGCAGCACCTGAAAGGCTGCGAGCGGAAGGCGCTGGGCCCAGCTTTCGACGGCTGCAGCTTCTTCCGAGCCTCCATCGTGCCCGCTATAGAGCACGATGGTCACGATACCGCCTTTGCGGAGAAGGCGGAGGGCAGCCTCGAGAGCAGGAATCGTGGATTCCTGCTTCGTAATCGTTGCCGGATCGGCGCCGGGCAGGTAGCCGAGATTGAACGTGACCGCAGCGACCTTGCCGTGGCGGTCCTGCGGCACAGCCGCCTCCATGAGCGCATGGCTGCATAGGCTCATGTGTACACATGAAGATGCGTCTGGAAGTTCTTTCTCCAGACGCATCTTTGTTTGATCCAGCGCTTGCTGCTGGATATCGAAGCCATAAACGCTGCCGCGGGTGCCAACCAGCTTCGCTAAGAACACAGCATCCACGCCATTGCCAAGGGTCCCGTCGATGACGGTATCGCCCGGCTGAGCCCGCTGATTAATTAGTTGATGAGCAAAACTAAGTACCGAAACAAAACCCATGCGATGAAAGCCCTCCATGCTGCTTATACGATTATTTTTTGTCTGCTAGCCATGCGGCTAGCACTTCGATTTCTTCGGATTTCAGTGCGCTTTTGAAAGGTGGCATATCGCCTTTACCTCCGAGGATTTGCGCAGCGATCTCATCCTTGGTTTTGTGCGAACCGACCTTCGTCAGGTTCGGACCGAAGTCGCCTGCAAGCCCTGCCCCGTGGCAGGACATGCAGTTGTCCTTGTACAGCACCTGCGCCTGCGCTGCGGTACTCGTGCCGCCATCCGCAGGCTTTGCGGATGGGGATGGCGCCGCGCTTGCAGGCGCTGGCGTTGCAGTCGGCGTCGGCTTAGCCGCAGCCGCTTCTTTCACTGCTGGCGTCGCGGCCGCAGCAGTCGGCTTCGCTGTCGCTGCTGCGCTCGGCTGCGGAGTACTGCTTGCCGCTGGCTGCACCGTAGCGGCTGCGGGTGCTGCCGTCGCTACAGCAACCGGCGACGCACTTACTACCGCCGTCGGTGACGTTGACGGCGCCACGGTACTCACTGGTGTCGCCGGCTCACTTCCACATCCAGCGACAACTAGCATCATCCCAACAATGGCTGCTTGAGCCCGTTTCATCATCATGATTATCCATCTCCTTTAGTCATTCTACCTATATAAAGGAAACGGATAATAATCTATTTTGGTTTTATGTGTTTATATGTTTATGTGTTTATGTTTTCGTTAGATTTATCCTTGGTCGACTTTACCCTTCCAAAGTTTACCCTGCCAAGTATTTCTTTCTTTTAAAAGGGTATCAAAAGCATTCAGCACTTCCCACTTTTTAAGGCTCCACATCGGGCCAATCAGTAGATCGCGGGGCGCATCTCCAGTAAGGCGATGGACTATCATTTCCGGTGGCAGAAATTCGAGCGTATCTACGATAAGCTTCACATACTCGTCTTTTTCCAGGAACTGAAGCAAGCCAGCTTCGTATTGTTTCACCATAGGCGTTTTACGCATTAAATGAAGTAAATGGATTTTAATGCCCTGAACATCCATCTGAGCGACGGCTCGTCCGGTGTCCAGCATCATTTCGTGGGTCTCCCCAGGTAATCCATAAATAATGTGTGCACAGGTACGGATATTATGCTTTCGAAGCTTGGCAACCGCATCCAAATAGCATTGTGTGTCGTGAGCACGATTGATGAGTTCAGAGGTTGATTCGTGTACGGTTTGAAGACCCATTTCGACCCATAGGTAGGTTCGTTCATTCAACTCCGCCAAGTATTCGATCACATCATCTGGTAAACAATCCGGTCTGGTCGCAATGGATAAACCAACGACGCCTGGCTGCTTTAAAATAACTTCATAATATTCCCGCAGCTCCTCAACGGGTGCATACGTATTCGTATAGGCCTGAAAGTAGCCGATGTATTGGGCATCCGGCCATTTCTGATGTTGGAGATCACGAATCTTATTAAATTGGGTAACCAGATCATCGCGGCGGCTTCCCGCAAAATCACCTGATCCCCGTGCGCTGCAAAATGTGCAGCCGCCAGTTGCAATATTGCCATCACGATTGGGACAAGTAAAACCTGCATCCAGCATGACTTTAAAAACCTTCCCGCCGAAAGCTTCACGCATTTCATAATTCCATGTATGGAAACGTTTGTCCCCCCATAGTTGAGGCGACTCCTGAGTAATTATAGACATATGGTTGCTCCTTTCTTTCCAACCTATTGTAGCGAAATTGAAGCATGAAAGCGACCCCTGCCTTTCCAAGATGTTCCCCGTTAAAAAGGAGCGATACGGAGCATGCTAACTTTGCATAACTATTACATGCCGAAAGGGGATTTGAACAAGTGAAAAAGTTTCGTACAATTACTTTGGCGGTAGCTTTGACAACGGCATTAAGTTTTGGGGCAACTGGTGCACTGGCTACTGGAACTACAGGAACTACTGGAACTACTGGAACAACGGGGACAGGAACTACGACAACATCGGGATATACAGGAAGTAATTATGACGCTACTGTAGGTACTGGTACTACAGGTACTACAACTACAGGTACTACAGGTACTACTACTGGTGGTACTGGCACCGACGTTATGGGTCAAATCAATGGTTACGGCACAAATATGATGGACCGAATGAATACTACAGGTATGAACAATAATTATGACACTTCGTCCTATCGTGCCACTGCGACTACTGGGGCAGACGATGATATGGACTGGGGATGGCTTGGTCTGGTAGGTTTGTTGGGCTTAGTTGGTCTTAGAGGAAGAGATAAACGAAGAGATGAAATTAGGTAAATAGATACTATCTAGAATGCGCCCTCCAATTGGAGGGCGTTTTTCTATGTCGTTAGAATGATCTGCCATTCATAAAGAACATCATCATAACGAAAGCTATCATTAATGAAACAAAAGGAAAGCAGGTGAATGAGTTGGTTAAGATGCCCCCAGCTATCGATACGTTATCCGTCGAGTTGACCATTAAAGAAGCATTCGCTTTGAGCAGTGGCGTGAAATACGCTGCAGACCCGAGCATATCGAAGGACGCAAGACGAAAAATACTGCGGTCTTTGGATCAAAAACTGTTTCCAGCCACATCGAATACCATTGATTATCATGCCCTGGAAGTGTAATTCCCTTTGATTTTTTTCCTCGAATCGTCTATGATTTGTATTCGATAGCTTGTACGTGTAGGAGGCAAAAAGTAGATGCGTTTACGGGGAAGAAAAGGAATTCGAGAAGATATAGAACGTCAAAAGGAACTCGTTGTTTTAAATGCCAAGGAATATAAAGGCAAATGGGCCGAGTTATTCGGTAACAACAACCCGATTCATGCCGAGCTTGGGATGGGCAAAGGGCGCTTCATTAGTGAAATGAGTAAGAAATATCCGAACATTAATTTCATTGGTGTTGATATGTATGACGAATTGATTCGCAAAGCAAGTGAGAAAGCAAAGAATGCTCATGAAATCAAGACGGATGATGAGGCGGAGTCTGCGCTAAGCATACCGAACTTGAAGCTAATGCTTTTCAATATCGAACATATTGAGGAAGCTTTTGCTGAAGGTGAATTAGAGCGGGTTTATTTGAATTTCAGTGATCCATGGCCGAAGAAAAAGCATGCTCGTAGACGTTTAACGCATCCGGGCTTTGTTGAGAAATATCAGCAAATATTAAATGCGAACGGCGAGATTCACTTGAAAACCGATTCGCAATCATTGTTCGAATTCTCCCTCAATTCTTTTGCAGATATGGGACTGAGAATGCGAAATATTTCCTTAAACCTGCATGTGGATGGGATTCATCCTAACCATGTTATGACTGAATACGAAACGAAGTTCGCCGGGCAAGGTATGAACATTCATCGCTGTGAAGTGGTTATTGGCGAAAAAGTGCTTGCTTCTCATCTGGAGCAGTTGAACAAAGCCAAATCGGAATAGGTTTATACACAAAAAAAGCTAATCTTCTACTGCATAAACTGCGGTAAGAGATTAGCTTTTTTTACTTGAATCACCCAAGCAATTGCATAATGACCTCTGAACAATCAGTTGAGGGAAGATACATCTTCTTTTTATGATAATTAGAAGCGCGCTTAGCCTCTACATCCGTATACCTGCTAGCCAACATCGATAACCAGTTCGCAATTGTATCTGCAGATCGGATCGGTTCGCCAAAGCCAAGCTGTGTAAAATAGTGGACATTCTCTTCTTCCTGACCCGGTATCGGATCATAAAAAAGCATGGGGATCGACTTTGCAAGCCCTTCTGAGCAGGTCATACCCCCGGGCTTCGTTACAAGCAAATCGGAAGCTTCCATTAACTTGCCGATTTCTTGGGTAAACCCAAGCAAATGGATATTGGGATGCTGATATCGGGCGTCCATCGCCAGCTTTGCTAATGCTTTCTCATTATTGCCTAAGCAAAATATGAATTGGATTCGATCTCTCCATGTTATCAAGTGCTCACTGAGTGAATCGCCGCCGATTAATCCCCAGCCACCTCCCATAACTAGTACGGTAGGCAGAGATGCCAGCTGGAATTGCTGTCGAATCAGGGCTTTATCGTGGGCAACACGAAAGCTTGGATGAACGGGAATTCCTGTGATTTCGACTTGGGCTGCCGTGATACCGCGGCCCAGCAGTTTATTTTTGACGTCTTCTGTCGAAACCATATATTTATTTACTTCTCTACTGACCCAAGTCCCATGGACATCGTAGTCTGTAATGACCGTACATAGCGGGATGTCTAATCCAGCTCTTTTCAGTCTAGATACGACAACACTGGGAAAAGGGTGTGTGCAGACAATAGCTTGAGGAGCCCACTGCTGGATAATCGCCGCTGTCTGTGCATAAAAAATGCGATGTAAGGCTAATTGCGTCAAGCGGTTGAGCGATTTCTTGTATTGAGAGCGGTACAATCGGCCGTACAGCTTGGGCTGAGAGGTTAGTGTCTTTTTGTAAGCATGGATGATCCAAGGTGCTAAGGTCGGGTGCAGGAATGAGCCTAATTCTAATACACGTGTCTCGATTGTAGAACAACGCTGTTCTAAGTTTACGGCAAGTGCATAAGCCGCTTGCGTATGTCCGGCTCCGAAGCCTTCAGAAAGAATGAGAACCCGTTTTTTACCATGCAAGACATCCATTCGTTTACCCCCAGAAAGCTACTGTCACTAGAGAAGCCGTCGTTCCAATTAAACATCCAACGATACAATCGGAAGGATAGTGCAGCCCTAGGTAGATACGTGATAGACCAACGATTAATGCGAGCGGTATGAGAATAAGTCCAAGTATAGGCACGGCTGTAACAAAAGGGAAAATGATTGAGAAGATAGCGGTTGTATGCCCGGAAGGAAAGGAATGATCCGTCAGCGGGTTTTTATAAGTAATGGTTTGAGGGTGTACCAGGTAAGGTCTAAGTCTTGGGTATTTCTTTTTGATAAAAGCAACTGGGATATGACTGATGGTTAAGGCAAGAAGAGCTTGAATGCCTGCTGTACGCAGTGGGCCTTGACCGAACAATGCAAAGCATAAGGATATCGCAATGGAGGCTGTGGCCCCGCCTAAATGTGTGATTTTATTAAAGAAATGATCAAGGAAGAAGTGCTGGATACGTTGATTCACAAAGTGGAATATGCGTGTTTCATGATGCTGAAGCCAGTGTACGACCCTGCTCATGAGTAGTAGCCTCCTTCGCTGCTGGGGTTACTTTCTTAAGTCTTATTGTAAAGAACATTTATTAAAGGAAGATTAACGCAGTAATAAATTTTAAGAAATTCAATTTAACGTTCATCTGATCTCCCGAAAACAATCCTGTGCTAGCATGATGTGAAATAAGGGGATTGAAGGTAAATAGTAAAAAGGGGCTGATGAGGTTGAGAGTTGCCTTATTTACAGATACATTCCTGCCAGATGTAAATGGAGTTGCCAAGACACTTGGCAGATGGACGCGGTTTTTGGAATCCAAAGATGTGGCTTGCAAAGTGTTTGCTCCTACTAGTATGACAGAAGGTGACAACGATCCGTTCCGTGTAGAACGTTTTTACAGTATTCCCTTTTTATTGTACCCCGAATGTCGCTTAGCTATCCCAAATCCTCTCAATGTTCGCAAATCCCTCCATGCCTTTCAGCCTACACTCATTCATTGTGCAACCCCTTTCAATTTGGGACTTTTTGGCTTGCACCATGCTCGCAAACACAAAACGCCATTAGTTGCGTCCTACCATACTCACTTCGACCAATACTTGAGTCATTATAAAATACCTTGGGTGGAGACTACGCTGTGGAAATACATGCAATGGTTTCACCAAAGCTGTCAGAAGGTGTATGTGCCTTCGATGTCTACCTTGCAGCATCTGCAAGCCAAAGGGTTAAGTCATTTAGAGATTTGGAGCCGCGGTGTCGATGCGGAACGTTTCCAGCCGATTGTCGACCGAAAGTCAGTACTCGGGACATATGGCGTAGATCCTGCAAAGTTCGTTATGCTTTATGTCGGGCGTTTAGCCCCTGAGAAAAGTGTAGAGGTCGCACTAGACAGTTTTACTGCACTGCCTGCTGCGATCAGAGATGATAGTCATCTAATTATTGCTGGTGACGGACCGTCTGCCGCAGTGTTGCGCGAATGTTATGGAGGGGCTCCAGGAGTTACTTTTACCGGATTCGTTCAGGGGACACAGCTCGCTGAGCTTTATGCAGCTGCAGATGTGTTTCTTTTTCCTTCAGCTACAGAGACTTTCGGCAATGTTGTTCTGGAGTCCATGGCTTCTGGGACAACGGTGATTGGAGCTGCTGCTGGCGGGGTACAGGATAATATTGAGCATGAAGTAACGGGTTTACTCTGTCCATCTGGCGAGGTTGCTGCTTTCACACAAGCAATCATAAGATTGTATGAATCACAAGAGACTCGTCACAGACTTGCCATTGCGGGTAGGGAGTTTGCCCTGCGCCAATCTTGGGATCACATCTTTAACCAATTGTTGGCCAGCTATGAGGAAGTGGCCTATAGGACAGCTGTAAATCAGTCCCACTTACATTCAAAACGTATGATTCAATAATAGGGGCAGCCAAGCAAAAGTTGTCAGGGAGAGCTTAGGTGAATTATAATAAACCCCGTATCACATGGGGGCGGCTTGATCGTGTTCGTCTAAATGGTGAACTTTTGGTACACAATAAAATGAAAAACGTTGAAAACAGGACTTTAACGATCTGATTTCAAGCACATGCTGCATAGACTGTGCGCGTTCCGCTCAAATCTCAGAGAAATGGCTTATATACGTCATTGTGAACTTTGACAAATGAGTGGAAAGAGAGGAAAATCAAGAACGGTTATTCACATGGTACATAAAACTGCGCATACGCGTATAAAAAGATAGCTTGTGTGCATAAACAAAAAAAGGGGGACTTTGCTTCATGCTAGACAAGATTATGCTTACCTTTCAAATTGGCTTAGCCTTGGTCGGTGCGTATCAGTTATTTTTAACTTTCTTCGGATGGTACCGTCCCAGAAACAAACAGAAATTTGCTCCGCAGAAATCGTTTGCTGTTTTGGTTGCTGCTCATAATGAGGAGCAAGTCGTTGGCGCATTGATCGAGAATCTGAAGGCCTTGGATTACCCCAAAGAGCTCTATGACATCTTCGTGATTTGTGATAACTGTACAGACAATACAGCGGATATTGCACGCAGTCATGGTGTTAACGCCATGGAACGCCATAACCCGAACCTGAGAGGGAAAGGTTACGCGATCGAATGGATGCTGAAAGAGCTTTGGAAGCGGGAGCGTCAGTACGACGCCGTTGTCATGTTTGATGCCGACAATCTTTCCAGTCCGGATTACTTAATACACATGAACAATGATCTTTGCTCCGGTTCCAGAGTTATTCAAGCCTACCTAGACAGCAAGAACCCAAACGATTCCTGGGTTACTGGCTCCTACGCAATCTCGTATTACTTTGCAAACCGCTTCTGGCAAATGCCCCGTACAAACTTAGGGCTTGCTAACTACTTGGGAGGTACAGGAATGTGCTTTGAATCCAAGCTGCTTAAACAGATCGGATGGGGAGCAACCAGCCTTGTTGAAGATTTGGAGTTCTCCATGCGCTGCATTAAGCTCGGTATTCGACCTACTTACAACTACGAGGCGATTGTTTATGATGAGAAGCCACTGACGTTTAAAGTATCCGCCAAACAGCGCTTGCGCTGGATGCAAGGACACTTTGATGTGGCCAAGCGTTATTTCTTCCCCCTATTGTGGCAAGGTATCAAAGAGGGCAGCTGGACGAAGATTGACGCGGCTATCTACTCGGCTAACGTATATAACTTCTTTTTCGGCGCGATTATCACCGTATTGCTATGGATTAAATCCTTCACTCCGGGTTGGTCGGACGCGCCAATGCTTGCTGATATCAATCCCGTATTCTTTAACTCAGTCAGCTTAGCCATTTACGTGCTTCTGCCAATCTCCATGTTCATTGAGAAGGCTCCTGGCAAAGTATATAAATATTTAATTCTATATCCGATATTTATGCTTTCTTGGTGGCCGATTACGTTCTATGCGTTCTTCACGCAAAACAACAAACAATGGAGCCATACGGAGCATACACGTGTTATTCGTCTAGACGAAATGAAAAGTAAACAAGTGAGTTGACTTTCTCTGACTGAGATGATATTATATTTCAAGTAAAAGCAGAAGCGCCCGCTTCTCACCTGACCGACACAGTTGGCTGGTTTGAATGAATCGTCATGAATGTACAATAGGTTTGCATGAACCTGTTATTGATGAAGATGTGGGCCACTGCGCCCGCATCTTTTTTATATTGTTAGAGAGAGCGTTACATACTTTTTGGAGGTGGAATACTATTAGCAAAGACCATATGATTAATGACGAGATTCGTGTGAAGGAAGTACGCCTGATTGGGGCGGACGGAGAACAACTCGGCATCACGCCGATTCGCGAAGCTCTTCAAATCGCACTTGACGCGAATTTGGATTTGGTAAATGTGGCACCGACGGCTAAGCCGCCAGTATGCCGCATTATGGATTACGGTAAATTCCGTTATGAAACACAGAAGAAAGAAAAAGAAGCTCGTAAGAACCAGAAGATTGTGGACATCAAAGAAATTCGCTTAAGCGCGACAATCGATGAACACGACTTCCAAACAAAGCTTCGCAATGCCGTTAAGTTTCTTGGCGAAGGCGATAAAGTGAAAGCCAGCGTCCGATTCCGTGGTCGTGAAATAGCGCACTCGGAGATTGGCCGTAGAGTACTTGAACGTTTAGCTACTGAAACAGCTGACATTTCCTCACAGGAGCGCGCTCCTAAGCTTGAGGGAAGAAGCATGATCATGATCTTAACGCCGAAAGTCACTACCTAGGCGTTATACTAAATTAGGAGGAACAAAACACCATGCCGAAAATGAAAACACACAGCAGCTTGAAAGGCCGTTTCAAAATTACTGGCACAGGCAAAGTGATGAGATACAAACAAGGTAAAAATCACTTGCTTTCCGGTAAATCTTCACGTACTAAACGTGTTCTTGCAACAAACCCAGTTATGGCTCCAGGCGATGTACGTCGTCTGAAACAACAACTTTCTAACATTAAAGGTTAATATTCGAACATTATTTATACATCCCAGGAGGTAGTTAACAATGGCAAGAGTCAAGGGCGGATTTATTCGCGCTCACCGTCGTAAGAAAATTTTGAAACTAGCAAAAGGTTATTTCGGTTCCAAACATCGCTTATTTAAAACAGCTAAAGAACAAGTAATGAAATCTTTAGTGTATGCATACCGTGACCGTCGTCAAACGAAACGTAACTTCCGCAGACTGTGGATTACACGTATCAATGCAGGCGCTCGTCAAAACGGCCTTAGCTACAGCAAATTGATGCATGGCCTGAAATTGGCTGGTATCGAAGTTAACCGTAAAATCTTGGCTGATCTAGCTGTGAATGATTCCAAAGCGTTCAACGATTTGGCAACAGCTGCAAAAGCAAAAGTAAACGCGTAATAGCGTTCTTAGAAGCCTGTTCCCTTAAGGGAGCAGGCTTTTTTTGCATAAAATGGACGAAGTTTAAACGTTGGATGGTGTTTCTGATCGATGATGGTTTCGAAAAAGTACAACCAAGTACATCAACAGGGGAATAACGACTTGAAAGATTGGGAAAAACTTCAAACTACATTCAAGCCAAGCCACACGTGATAGGTATAGTTCGGTTCTATAAAAGATGTCGTGAATATAATAAAACCCACATAGAAAATCCACAGGTGTCTACTTGTTGCACGCGATAATTGGGTACATGCATAGACGGCTCCCCAGAAGAAAGCAGTCATTTTCACAAATAAACCCAGAAATAAAAGCAAGGTGACCATCACGTCGGACGAAAGTAGCAATATCAAAGCGTTGATAATAATCTTCACTCGATTGTAGAAATCTAAAAAAGGTTACTGGAGCAAGCAGTGCGAAAGGAGTTCCATCGTTCCATCGACGATTATGCCAACTTGTCCTTCAAGAAGGCCGGCTGCTACGGCATCTGGCCTCTCTGAGTTCATAATGGTAGGAAATGGGGTATAGGTTCTATCTTCGATGAATTCTTCAATGTACCCGCTCTCTAGGATGCTGTCGACGTCAATCCTGTCTAGGCGACTCTTGACTTCTTGAACGACGTGATCCTCAGCAATCCCATCCAAATAGGTGATGACGACTTCGGTTTGCGTATATCGACCTATTCGCAGGCTAATAAACCGAAGATCGGGTGATTTAATTTTCCTCCGCAGCAGGGAGGTATTCGTTCGCAAGTCTTCTGTAAAGCTTTCTTTCGGACCTCTTACAACCGTTTGTGTTTGAGGCTCCTCTATGGCACGCTTGTCCCACCATGTTGTACCGGCAATTAATGCTTCATGGTAGCCGTTAGCAAGAATGGCAGTGTTACCGTCCAAGAGAGCTCGGCAGGGACGATTTCATTACTAGCCCCCTAAATTTCCTGGATTGGTATTATCTTCTCTCGCTTGATTTTGTTTTATTCAGTTTGACTATTGACTATTCTTCAGGGGATGCATATAATAATCTCTAAATCATATTATATATGGTGATCTACACTAACGAATCGGCTATGAAGAGGAAGAAGTAATAAGGGCACTTATGCGCAGAGAGCGTTGGACTTGCTGAAACCATCGCCTTAATCCCTTACGTACGAAGTCACCTCGGAGCTGTTTTCCTGAAACTTGCGGCACAGCCGTAGGCAATAGGGGAAATCGGAAGAGCACACGTTATCGTGCTGAGGGTATTGTTCTTCATGAGCATACCTGCTAAGGCTATGTGCTGTGAGGCGCGTAGCAAACTTGGGTGGTACCACGGAAGCTTGAACCCCTTTCGTCCCGTTTACACGTTACGTGCGTGTATGGGATGAATAGGGGTTTTTCTTATTGTCTAAGAAAGCTCGATGATTCAAATGAACTTACTTTTTGAGAGGAGGATCACAATGAATGTTCAAACTGAACCAAAGAGGTCAAAAGAAGAATTAATTGAGAAGCTTATGAAGCCGGACCTGATTACAGGCTCCGAAATTCTGCTAAGAAGCTTATTGCTGGAGGGTGTGGACTGCGTCTTTGGATATCCGGGCGGCGCTGTTTTGTACATCTACGATGCGATGCATGGTTTTGATGATTTTAACCACTTATTGACTAGACATGAGCAAGGCGCCATTCACGCAGCTGATGGATACGCACGTTCCACAGGTAAAGTTGGCGTATGTATCGCAACTTCCGGACCGGGGGCAACGAACCTCGTCACAGGAATTGCTACAGCATATATGGATTCCGTTCCGTTAGTCGTCATTACAGGAAACGTGGCTACAAACTTCATTGGTACGGATGCTTTCCAAGAGGCTGATATTACCGGTATTACAATGCCGATTACGAAGCACAGCTACTTGGTTAGAGACGTAAACGATCTACCACGCATCATTCATGAAGCGTTCCATATTGCGAACTCAGGTCGTAAAGGTCCGGTTCTCATTGACATACCAAAGGATGTCTCCGCTCATAAAGCGATATTTAAACCCGTGTCGGATGTAAGCATCCGCGGTTATAACCCAACGGTGCAACCGAACAAACTGCAAGTGGATAAGCTGATCAAAGCTATCGAAGAAGCAGAACGTCCAGTCATTATTGCAGGCGGCGGTGTTGTATACGCAGACGCATCCAATGAATTAATCGAGTTTGTTAATAAAACACAGATTCCGGTTGCAACGACCTTGCTCGGATTAAGCGGCTTCCCAAGCGCGCATGAGCTATGGCTCGGAATGCCTGGGATGCACGGGACGTTTACAGCGAACACAGCCATTCAGAATGCGGATCTTTTGATTTCTATCGGTTCCCGATTCGATGACCGCGTAACGATGAATTTGAACGGTTTTGCTCCAAAAGTGAAGAAAATCGCTCACATTGACGTTGATCCTGCAGAAATCGGCAAGAACGTGAAGACCGATATCCCATGTGTTGGCGATGTGAAAGCTGTTCTGGAATATGCGAACACCAAAGCAAAGCCTGCGAAGAGCGGAGCGTGGATTGCTGAGCTTCAGGAAAGCAAAGAGAAGTTCCCTCTGAAATACGGCAATACCGAGACGGAATTGAAACCACAATTCGTTATCGAAATGATTAGTGAGACGACGAAAGGCGAAGCGATCATAACGACAGACGTTGGACAGCATCAGATGTGGGCTGCTCAATTCTATCGCTTCAAAAACCCGCGTTCCTTGGTTACATCCGGTGGTCTTGGCACGATGGGCTTCGGATTCCCATCAGCGATTGGTGCTCAAATGGGTAACCCGGATAAACTCGTTGTATCCATTAATGGTGACGGCGGCGTTCAAATGTGTGCGCAAGAGCTTGCGATCTGTGCGATTAACAACATTCCGGTGAAGGTTGTTATTATTAACAACCAAGTGCTTGGCATGGTTCGTCAATGGCAGGAGATCATTTATGATAACCGCTATAGCCACATTGACCTGGCTGGCAGCCCTGATTTCGTGAAACTGGCAGAAGCTTACGGCGTAAAAGGCTTGCGTGCCACGACGAAAGAAGAAGCAAGAAGAGCATGGCAGGAAGCACTCGATACACCGGGTCCTGTCGTTATTGATTTCGTCGTGCCAAAAGGAGAGAATGTGTTCCCAATGGTTAAAGCAGGCGATACAATTAGTGACATGTTAATGGGGGATTCGGAATGACAACAAAACATACAGTTTCCGTACTCGTAAACAATCAGCCTGGTGTCCTGCAGCGTGTATCCGGTTTGTTCGGACGCAGAGGCTTCAATATTGAAAGCATCACCGTAGGGGAGTCCGAAGAACTCGGACTTTCCCGAATGGTTATCGTTACCACAGGGGACGACAACACGCTTGAGCAAATTTCCAAGCAATTGTACAAGTTGATTGATGTTATTAAAGTCATCGACCTAAGCTCGAATCCAATGGTTGCCAGAGAACTGGCACTCATTAAAGTAAATGCAGAACCGATTATGCGTCCGGAAATACTCGGTATTGTAGAGACATTCCGCGCCGCAGTTGTAGATATTGGGCCAGCCTCAATTATCGTGCAAGTTGTTGGAGATTCAGATAAAATAGATGCTATGGTCGAATTACTTCGTCCTTATGGCATCCGTGAGCTTTCCCGCACGGGAGTCACAGCGATGATTCGCGGTTCAGTTAAATAAGTAATAAGGCAGTTTGGGTAAAGAGGTAAAGCCTCCTTGAGTGGGGCTTTCAGCGGTGTACTCTTTAGCGCTTGAAAAGGGTAAATCGTTGAAACACCCACTCAAGGGGTAGACAATACGGATTCATCATATCAAAGGAGGATTTATTCGAATGGCAGTTACTACTTACTATGAAAAAGATGCAGACTTAGCGGTACTTAAAGGTAAAACGATTGCAGTTGTTGGTTATGGTTCCCAAGGGCACGCACAAGCACAAAACTTGCGTGACAGCGGATTGAACGTTATTATCGGACTTCGTGAAGGTCGTTCATGGAACTCTGCAAAAAATGATGGTTTCGAAGTTGTATCCGTTGAAGAAGCAGCAAGACGCGCTGACGTGATCCAAATCTTGATGCCGGATGAAACACAAGCTCGCGTTTACCGTGAGTCCATTCAACCGAACATGAAAAAAGGCGCAGCAATCATGTTCTCCCATGGTTTCAACATCCATTTCGGACAAATCGTAGCTCCTGAAGGTACAGATGTATTCTTAGTAGCTCCTAAATCCCCAGGCCACATGGTACGTCGTACTTATGTTGAAGGCTTTGGCGTTCCTGGCTTGATCGCAATCGAGAAGGACGCTACTGGCAACGCAAAAGCAATCGGTCTTGCTTATGCAAAAGGTATCGGCTGTACACGTGCGGGCGTTATCGAAACTTCTTTCCGTGAAGAAACAGAAACTGATTTGTTCGGTGAGCAAGCTGTTCTTTGTGGCGGTGCTTCTGAATTGGTTAAAGCAGGTTTCGAAACATTGGTTGAAGCTGGTTATGCACCAGAAATGGCTTACTTCGAGTGTCTGCACGAGCTGAAGTTGATCGTTGATATGATGTATGAAGGCGGACTTGCTTCCATGCGCAGCTCCATCTCCAACACAGCTGAATACGGTGACTATGTAACTGGACCTCGTATTATCACAGCTGAAACGAAAAAAGCAATGAAAGCTGTTCTTACTGATATTCAACAAGGTAAATTCGCTCGCGACTTCATCTTGGAAAACCAATCCAACTTTGCTTTCATGAACGCAACTCGCCGCAATGAAGCACAGCACCCAATTGAAGTGGTTGGTAAAGAACTGCGCGAAATGATGCACTGGATCAAAAAGTAATTATAAGTACTAATTTATAGCAATACCTTCCACAGGGAGTGATTGAGGAGAATTTCCCAATCACTCCCTGTGAATACTATAAAGACGAGTAAAAATTTATATCTAAATCTTTAAATCCTTCTTCGAAATGCCCAGTGGAGGGCTCAGTGTTTGTCGGAGAAGCGTAGCGTTCGTATTTAAAAACGTGTCCCTACCTTTTGTTTATTCAGATGAGGGGGACACGTTTTTCAAGAAACGATCGGAGACAAATGCTGAAGAACGGAACGGTCAGCAGTTAGAATTAGGTTTAATCAATTTAATAGAAATCTCTTAGGAGGTGACATGGTGCGCAAAATCTACATCTTTGATACAACGCTTAGAGACGGAGAGCAATCACCAGGTGTGAACCTGAACACGCAGGAGAAAGTCGAGATCGCGCTGCAGCTAGAGAAGCTTGGCGTTGATCGTATGGAGGCTGGTTTCCCAGCTGCATCGCCTGGTGACTTAGCCGGCGTGAATGCCGTAGCTAGAGCCGTCAAGAATGCCTCTGTCATCGGTTTGTCCCGTTCGAGGGAGAATGATATCGAGGCTGTCCGTGAAGCGCTCCAGGGCGCTCAGGACCCGTGTATTCATCTATTCCTAGCGACGTCCCCGATTCATCGGCAGCATAAGCTGCGGATGGAGAAGCATCAAGTGCTGGAAACAGCCGAAGCAGCGATTAAATATGCGAAGAAGTATTTCAGCAAAATCGAGTTTTCACTCGAAGATGCAGGGCGTACTGAGCTGGATTTCATCGCGGAAGTAACAGCAATGGCTATTCGCGCTGGCGCTTCCGTCGTGAATATTCCGGATACAGTCGGCTTTATGACACCGTACGACTACGGCAATATTTTCAAAATGCTGAAGGAGACCGTGCCAGGCATTGAGAAGATTCAACTGAGCGCGCACTGCCATGACGACCTCGGAATGGCTACGGCTAACGCGCTAGCTGCTGTACTAAATGGTGCTGATCAAATCGAAGGCACCATCAACGGGATCGGCGAGCGAGCAGGCAACACCTCGATCGAGGAAGTTGTGATGGCGCTCGAGACGCGCCAGGACTTCTACCAAGCGAAAACTTCGCTTGTGCTGAAAGAGATTTATCGCACCAGCCGTTTGGTCAGCAAGCTGACCGGCATGGTGGTGCCAGGCAATAAGGCGATCGTCGGGGCTAACGCGTTCGCCCATGAGTCCGGCATCCATCAGGATGGGATGCTCAAAGAAAAAACGACGTACGAGATTATTTCCCCTGAGACCATCGGGGTCAAGGAAAGTAAGCTCGTGATGGGTAAACACTCCGGACGCCATGCGTTCCGTGAGAAGCTCATTGATCTTGGGTATGACCTCGGAGACGAGCAAGTGAATACGGCTTTCGCCAAGTTCAAAGATTTGGCAGATCGCAAGAAGCAGGTTGAAGACGAAGATATCCGTGCACTGATCGAAGAGAAACTGATCGAGACGCCGGAAATTTTTGCGCTAGGCACGCTTCAGGTTGCTTATGGCAACCAGATGACACCAACGGCAACGGTTCATGTTCGCTTCCAGGACGGCACCGAAGTGGCGGAAAGCGCAGTCGGGAACGGCTCGGTTGATGCGATATATAATGCGATTGATAAAGCAACGAAGGAAGATGTCGAACTTGACGACTACTCCATCAAATCCGTATCCCACGGAAAAGATGCATTAGGCGAAGTTCACGTTGTTCTTAAACAGAACGATGTATCCGTTCAAGGCCGCGGTATTTCTACGGATATTCTGGAAGCAAGCGCCAAAGCGTATTTGGACGCTGTGAACAGGCTCATTGAAAAACGCAAAACCCCAACAAGCAACAGAAGCAACGTCACGTTGATTTAAGAACCTTGAGTCCACGGCACCACCCAGATAAGCACCTCACCTCCAAGCATCGCGAGGAGGGGTGCTTTCTACAAATGCGAAAGGATGCGTCCATTTATGAAATATCGATTTTCTAAATCGCTTGAAGGTTTCTCATCCTCGGCGGTAAGAGAAATTCTCAAGCTGACACAAGGCAGTTCGATTATTTCTTTTGCCGGCGGATTGCCTGCTGAAGAGTTTTTTCCTTTGGACGCGGTTGCTGATGCGTTTCAAAGAGTGATCGGCGGCGGGAAGTCAGCGCTGCAATATGGTTTGACCGAGGGCTACAAGCCACTTCGTGAATCCTTATGCAAACGGATGGCTGCTAAGAATATGCAAGTAACACCTGATGAGATGCTGCTGACGACGGGTTCTCAGCAAGCGATTGATCTTCTTACGCGTGTTTATATTGATGAAGGCGATGTCATTCTTGTTGAAAGCCCAACGTATTTGGCGGCGATTCAAGTATTTCAAGCCAAAGGCGCTAAGATTTATTCGGTTGATAGCGATAATAACGGTATGATTCTTGAAGATCTATCGGCCAAAATTGCGAAGCACAATCCGAAGATGGTTTATGTCATTCCGACCTTCTCCAACCCGGCAGGCCGTGCATGGAGCTTGGAACGCCGTCAAGGCTTACTGGATATTTGCCGCGGCGCGGAAGTGCTTATTCTGGAAGATGATCCGTATGGAGAAATCCAATTTGACGAAAGCGAAACCTACCCATCCATCTTCTCTTTGGGAGGGAAAGCCGAAGGAGGGAATGTTGTTTACACCAGCACCTTCTCCAAAACCGTCGCGCCTGCCTTCCGAGCAGGATGGGTAATGGGCGACGAAACCATTATTCGCCAAATTGCCCGTTTTAAGCAATCTGCGGATCTGCACTCCAGCACGATTGATCAGCAAACGCTGTATCATTTGCTTGAGCACTTTGATCTCGACGCACATATCTCCTTAATTCGTGAGCAATATCTGGATCGGATGAAATTCATGTCAGGCCTATTGAAAGATTTAAACTGGCCTGGACTGAAGTGGGAAGAACCGAAGGGCGGCATGTTCATCTGGGTGGAGCTGCCAGCGCATATTCGTGCAGAGGATCTGCTGAAAATCGCGGTAAAAGAAGGCGTAGCCTTTGTTCCAGGATCCACATTTTACGCCGAAAATCCACAATACAACACGATGCGCCTGAATTACACACATACGGATCGTGCGAACACGATTCTCGGTATGCAGAAATTAGCTAAGGCTATGGAATCATATCTACAAAATGCATAGAAGATAGCGCACCCTCATGCAAATTGGTCGTCCAAGACCATCAGCATGAGGGTGCTTTTTTTGAGTGCCATATTGGAAATACAGAATAGAAAGAGCCGCCTAACCCCAGGATCTTCAACTGGTATTTGGCGGCTTATCTTATTTGTTTAACAAGTATGGAAGGTAATGTTGTTGTATAAAATGCAAGATTTTATTTAGGTTTTTCCTATAATTTGTTAAATGTTGTATCACATCACACGCCACAGGATAGAGCTTCTTAGAGTGGCACCACAGGAGTTCCATAGAAGTAGTAGCACAGAGTAGAGTTCCATAGAAGTGGCACCTACCAGCCTACAAGTTCATTGCACTCACGTTCAGCTCTTTCAATGATACTTTACTTCCAGCGGAATCACTAATGTGCACGGTGACTTGTTCACCAGCCAGCAAGTCGAAGAAATTATCGCTGAAGCGGATATTTCCTTGTGGTAGATCGATCTTCACCATTCGCGCGTGGGCACCGTTTGCAGTGATTTGAACGGTTTGAGCAGCTTCATCCACATTCACACTTAACGTGGTAGTAGGGAGCTTGAGATCCTTTTGGTCGCGCAGGTAGATTAGGTTATCCGGTGCCCCCCAGTCGGTTGTGCTAAGCTTCACAACGACCTGATTCGGCGAAGCGCCCTGCAAAATATTCGTTTCATCCAAGCTTCCAAGAAGCAATGCTGCATTCGGCCTCACCTGAGCATCGAAAGCATGGCTGAACAGCAGCTCACCTGAGAAGTTAAACACAGACAGCAATACTTGCCCTTGCAGAGAGCTCAGCGTATCGTTCACTGCCCAGACATGCAGCGGCTGGCCCGGTTCATGATCGATGGAAAGCAGCAGCGGATGATAGAACTTTTTCGCATAGTAAAAGGATGCTTTCGGAAGCAGTTCATAGTCGATCAGTGACCAACTGGTTCCTGGCCAGCTATCATTGAGCTGCCAAACGAGCGATCCGCTTGTGCGGTGCTTATTGCGGCGATAATGCTCAATACCATACTTCAAGCCCTCGGCTTGGGTCAGCATAGAGAAGTTCATGTACTCTTCAATGTTGGCCGGAATGCCGGTATAGCCTTCCATGAGCAGGATGCCCTTCTGATGGTTCGTATCCTTATTGCGGTATGCCATCTCTACACTATTCCAGTAAAATTGGCCGTCAGGGATATTTTTCTCGAGTGTATAGCGATTGGCCGAAGCATGCATACCGAATTCGCTGCTGAACAGGGTGAAGTCTTTTTTGTAATTTTTGAATGTGACGCCTTCGATGCTGTAATCTAACAAAGGCTTATCGCCGAATTGGCGAGGGTACACGGAGCCGTGCCACACCTGCCAGTTATGGCGGTCACCGACATCCGGATCGTTCGCGTCACTGCCGCCGAAGGGGGAAGAAGGCCAGTAAGCTCGACTGTCGTCGAGGAGCTCAAGTGCTTCTGGAATGAGTTCATGGTAGATGACTTCACCGTAGAACGGGCATGTAATATCGCCACCGGCGGATTTCATATCATACAGCCAGTCGATTTCGTTGTTTCCGCACCACAAGGAAAGGGATGTATAATTCCGTAAACGCTTAATGTTATAAATGACTTCCTTGCGAACATTATCCATAAAATCTCGGTTAAAATCAGGGAAGAGTGCATTGGCGAAGGCAAAGTCCTGCCAGACGAGCACACCGCGCTTGTCGCATTCCTCGAAAAACACATCTTTCTCATAAATACCGCCAGCCCAAATGCGCAGCATGTTCATATTCGAGTTGACGGAGAGATCAATCAGATCGCGATATCGCTGATCAGGAATGCTTCCGATGAAGTGATCGGCCGGAATCCAGTTGGCACCTTTGGCAAATATTTTGACGCCATTTAGAATAAAAGCAAACGCATGTTGACCGTGTTCATCTTTGAGTTCGAGCTCAATCGTCCTTATGCCAAATGGCTTCTTATAGAGATCGACAAGCTCTCCATCCGCATACAGAAGCACTTCTAATTCGTACAAATAAGGCTTGCCCAAGTCATGCGTCCACCATAGTTGAGGGTTCGCTACATCCATTGTAAATATGCTTGTTGTCGATCTGCCTGTTTGCTCATTTACCATCCCATGTAAGGAAGTAACGACAAGGCCATCTTCCGCTTTTAAACGTACTTCGCACCCAAGCTCTACATTTTTTCGGAAAGCAATGACATCGACATCGAGCTTAATGGAAGCAGCAGTCTCATTAACAGCTGCCGTCCTTGCAAAGACACTATCCAGCTTAGCGAGGCGCTTACGCTCAATATAAACCTTTCCCCAGATGCCAACCGTAACCATCCGTGGGCCCCAGTCCCAGCCAAAATTCATTGCGGCTTTACGCAACCAAGGGCGCTCCTTGGTATAGGAAGACCATTGGAACAGCTCTTTATCCCGATTGTGCAAATAAAGCGGATCAAATTTGACCGCTATCGTATTTTTCCCATCGACAAGGACTCGGGTGATATCGAACGTGTGGCCCATTAGCATATTGTTGGTGGTGCCAATTTCCTTACCATTGACATAGATGGTGGCGAATGTATCGAGGCCATCAAAGGTCAACTCATGCTTCACTTCAGGTTCTTCATCCAGAGCATAATTGAACGCGTAGCGATACCACCATTCCTTCTGCTCGATCCAGCGGCTTTTCGCGTCATTATGACCGAAATAGGGATTATCGATGAGGCCTCGCTCTATTAAAGCTGAATGCACGTCACCAGGCACTTGTGCAGTAATCCAGAATCGGTCGTCAAGTCCAGCAGCCGCTACTTCCAGCGGTCTGGCCTGCCCAACCTCGAATTGTTGAAGTCTCCATAAACCTGATAGTTCCATTTAATTCTCTCCCTTGGCTTCATGCACCTTACGGTTTCGGTATCTGTCCCAGATGCTGGGCAGCTTCTTCTCTGAACTCGCTTGGTGTTTTTCCTGTGAATTTCTTGAATACTTGACTGAAATATTTAATATCCTCAAAACCGACTACACCTGCGATTTCAGCAATTTTGGCAGGGGAAACGGTGAGGATTTCCATGGCACGGCCTATTTTCTGTCTCGTCACATAATCACCGAATGTCATACCGGCTTCTTTTTTAAATACTTCACTTAAATGATTAGGATGCAGGTGGACGAATTTCGCCACTTGCTGCAAGCCCACGTCATTGCCTAGATTTTGCTGAATATAAGCCATGGCTTTCTGGGTATGTGTAGCTTGGCCTCCCGCAAGGCGATGGTGGTAAAGTTCCATGAGGGCAAGCAAATGCTGAAACAACACATCCTTAAGTACAGCGCCGCGGTTGATGACCAGCGGACTGAGCTGTTCGTCGATATTTCCGGCACGGCCTGTAGCGGTTAACACGCGTTCCAGCCATCGATGGGCAGAGAGCGCGGCCGAGCGAATCATTGACTCCAACGATTCAATCGTCATCTGGGGATCATCGAGCTCAGGCTGCATATATCTTTGAACCCAGCCTTTCAACGCAATAGAATCATCCTCGAGTAAGATAGCAGAGAGCTCTCGTTCTTCTTCATGCGTACAAACCGTTTTGCCGCCTTTGCGTAGGGCGATATCCGAGTAATGAAGTATCGATTGCTCCAATATAGGTTTATAGCTAAAGGCATAATCAGCTGTGGCATACGATTTATGCAAGTCTTCTCCCTGATGAACAAGCTCTCCGAGGGACAACCAAACTTTGCATTTCAGTAATTGTTCAATTTTGTTTAGAGCTGTGGAAGGATATATGTCGAGCTCGGCACCTTGTTCTTTGCGTGTAGCAACGACAATTCGTTGTTTATAAATCAATGTCTCACACTTTAGGAGTTCATGAAGCATGTTATCCACAGCGAATAAAAGAAGAGACGTCGTAGAAGTTGATTCACCCCAACCTTCAGCGGCGATAACGTAAATTTGAAGCTTAATTTCACCAGCATTCTTTGGAGGAAACAAGAGAGGCAAGTACTCGGTCAGTAAGGCAGAATCAACGGCGGTGGTTTCACCTTCAATAATCCATTGTTCAAATAGACGGTTGCGAATCTCTTTATTTTTGTACTGATCTTGATTGTGATGTTTCCACTTTTCTTCGATTCTTTGCTTGACCTGCAGGACTGTCTTCATAATTTCTTCGGGACGGCTTGTTTTCAACAAATAATCACGGACCCCTTGTCGGATCGCCTGCTGCATAAAGACGAAATCATCATATCCCGAGAGAATGATGGTTTCGATTTCAGGTATGATTTCTTTGGCCTTCTCCGCAAGCTGCAGGCCGTTCATATGCTTCATGCGAATGTCCGTCAACAAAATATGAGGATGCTCTTCCGGTAAACGCCGAAGTGCTTCTTCCGCAGAAGCTGCCGGTTGAAGAAGTTCGATGCCAATTTCTTTCCACTTGATGACTTTCGCCAAACCCGTACGAATAATGACTTCATCGTCAACGATCATGATTCTCATGGAAATCCTCCAATATTGGAATGGAAAAAGAAACACAAGTGCCAGCATATAACCGGCTCTCGATGATAAGCCCAGATTCCGGTCCGTAATGCAGCTGCAGCCGTTCATGTACATTG
Organism: Paenibacillus sp. V4I7; assembly: GCF_030817275.1. Lineage (NCBI taxonomy): Bacteria > Bacillati > Bacillota > Bacilli > Caryophanales > Paenibacillaceae > Paenibacillus > Paenibacillus sp. V4I7. The sequence continues at coordinate 44,153 of NZ_JAUSZD010000002.1, forward strand.
CGCATGCCGTAGCTGGCATCGGAGGCAGGTAGGCCCTTCTGAGGATTTAAACTTTCCCTCACCGTTTTTAGTTGATCCTCGGACATGCCGATTCCATCATCCATGACCTTGAAGCTCATTAAACTGCCTTTTTGCTCGGCATAGATAGAGATGATGCCTTTCGCTTCTTTTTTCTGTATGCCATGAATCATCGCATTCTCAACAAGGGGTTGGAGTAATAGCTTCAGCATATACGTGTCATTCAACCTTTCATCGATCGTAAAGTCGACTTCGAATTCATCGGGGAAACGAATGGCTTGGACCTGCACATAGTTACGGATATGCGCGAGTTCTTGAGAGACGGTGCAATATTCCTTGCCTTTGTTTAAACTGAAACGAAGGAAATCACTCAGGGCACCGACCATTTCGGCGATGCGATTTTCTTCGGTCAGAAGTGCAATCCAATGAATGGATGAAAGTGTGTTGTACAGGAAATGTGGATTAATTTGAGCTTGCAGCGCCCGCATGTCGGCTTCTTTCTTACGTGTTTCATCATGAATGAGCTGTGTTTTGAGTGCCTCGATATGCGTGCCCAACATGTTGTAGCTTTGAGCCAGTCGACCAATTTCATCCCTAGAATCAGCCGGATATTGCGGCAAGGGCTCACTTGGATTGATTTTGGTTAGCAGACGGGCTAAAGCACGAAGCGGATTGGTAACCCTTTGGATCACAAACAAGGTAAGTACAATGTTAGTTAGCACAGCTAGTACAACAGCTACGCCAGTTAATTGCAGAATGTACCGATTCTGAGCACTATATAATTCCGAGGGGATAACACCGATTAAGGTCCAGCCGGTCGAAGGCTCCCGATAGTAAAGAATATTCTGCTTATCGTTCCCCTTACCAAAGGTCCATTCGCCAGAAGTTCCGGTTTTGATGTGCTCATTCACGCTTGGAAACAACGTTTCAATAGGCCCATTGAGCCAGCTTTTATCCGTGGCTGACATAATCTCATTCCGACTATTCAACAGGGCAACTTGTCCATGTCCCTCGGCTAGCTGCGGTTCGGACCATATTCGGGAAAGTACTTGTTCATCTAATGTAATCGAAAGCCAGCCGAGTGTCTGATAGTTATTGTAGCTTCGCAAAGGGCGTATGAAGGAAAAGACTTGCCGATCACCCAAATAAGTTTCGATGTGATAGAGGTTTGTCCACATTTTATCCGTAATCTGTTCAATATCTATTTGCTGGCTGAAATCCGTTTTATAGATGGTTGATGTGGCCAGAGGTTCGCTGGCACTCGCATTTTTTGGAAATATCGTAATATTGGAAATGTAATCTTTGGAGTAAACAAGATTGGTCATGAGGCCGAGAATTTGGGCTCGTGTCTCATCGGGTTTCTTCATATAAGCTTGAACATCACTTTGCCCAATTAAAAAGAGGGAGATATTCTCAACGTCTCTCAAAATAAAACGGAATTTGGCATCCATCTGAGCGAGTGTGTCCAGACCTGCCTGTTGGGCTTTCTCTTCCGTAATGTTGGAAGAAATGGTGAAGGCGAACGTACCAAGAAACAACAAGGGGATTAATGTCGTAACGAGCATAATCACAGATAGCTTGCGCCTTAATGAGTAGCCAAACCATTTGATCATCTCAAGATCTCCCCCTTCGTTGTCTTCTTAGTCGTAAATTAACCTTTCACAGCTCCGGCTGTCATGCCCTTCATAACTTGTTCTTGGAAGGCCAAGTACACAGCAATGGTAGGGATAACGGCAATGGTCATGGCAGCTAAGGTTAAACCGTAATCCGTTTGATAGCCGTCAGCAAAGTTCGCGATACTGAGAGGCAATGTTTTTAAGCTGCTTTTGCTAATAAAAACAAGGGCGAACGAGAAATCGTTCCAGAAGTGCAGAAAGCTTAGAATAATGACGGTCGATAAGGCGGGTAAGGAAATTGGCAGCATAATACGCCAAAACACACCCCAAAGCCGTGTACCATCTATATAAGCAGCTTCCTCAATTTCTTTGGGTACAGAAGCCAAGTAGGCTGTCAGTACGAAAATGGCCGTCGGCAAAGCAAAGGCTGTGTAAGGCAGAATGAGTGCCCAATACGAGTTCAGTAGGCCCACTTGCTTCATAAGTATGAATAGGGGAACCAAAGTGCTGTGGATAGGGATCAGCATGCCGATGACGAAGAACGTTAATATAATAGCTTTGAAACGAAACTTAATTCTGGCCAGCACATAGGCGGCTAGTGAGCTAACGAATAGCGTAAGAGCGAGTGAAACCAAGGAAACGATAACAGAGTTAAGGAAGGCAGTCCCCATTTTGGAAGATTTCCAAGCGGTAACGTAGTTTGAGAATTGCCAAGAAGCTGGCAGTCCGAACGGGCTGTTGAAGAATTCAGCGTTCGTTTTGAATGAGGATAACACCAACCAGAACAGCGGATATAACGTTAAAATAGCATAAAGTGTCAAGAACGTCCAAAGTACGCCTTGTTTCCATGCTCCAAATGAAAAGTTTCGTCTAGATGATCTTGCTTGTGTCGGTTGTGCAGCAAGGGGTTGCATGCTCACATTCCTCCCTTCTTATGCTTTCGTTTTACGACTGGTGATCCACTGGCTTAAACCAATAAAGATGAGACTGATCAGGACGATGGAAGTCGAAATGGCACTCCCGAATCCGTAACGGTAAGAGGAGAAGGTCGAGTTATACATATACGTAGCGAGTAATTCGGTTCCATGCGCCGGGCCGCCTTTCGTCATGACATAGACCAAATCAAAGGATTTCAAGCTGCCGGAAATACATAAAATGATCGCGATTTGCACCGTCGTCCAGATCATCGGAAGTGTAATGGAGATGAGCTTACGCGTACCTTCTGCGCCATCAATCTGGGCGGCATCGTGAATCTCGCCGGGAATATTTTGAAAGGCTGAAATGAAAATAATGAGATACAGACCTACGAAGCTCCAGATCAGTGGAGGCGCAAGTGCGAAGATGGCAATTTTCGTATCGGATAACCATTGCAGTTTCCAGCTTTCTAGACCAAGCTTATCGAGTAGGAAATTAAGAATCCCGATCTGCGGATGATAAATATATTGCCAGATCATCCCGATGACGACGGAAGACAGCACCATAGGAACAAACACGGCTGAGCGGATGAATCGTTGAAGCGCATTACTTTTATGAAGCAGGATGGCGAGCACGAGAGCGATTGGTAGTTGACCGAATACGGAAACAACCAAGAAAATAAGGTTGTTCTTCATGGCTCTCCAAAAGATGGTGTCATGGATAATCTCCACATAATTTTTCAGACCAATATATTTTGCTGCGCCGATCCCTTTCCAATCAAAGAAACTGTAGTACGTAGACCAGATGACAGGTACAAAAACAAATAAAGCATAGACCAGAATAGCAGGCAGAAGACTTAGTACAACGAACCTGCGGACATAAGATGCATTCATTATTCTCACTTCCTTTACTAGTGAAAGTATCTAGCCCTGCCACACATGTGGAGGGCTGGATACAGGTATTGTAGGATGTCTTATTTGCCGAGTGAGGCTGCTTGTGCATCTTGAAGCTTTTTGGCAATAGCCTCTGGATTTCCGCCCATGAGCAGTTCTTGCAGGCCGTTGTTAATAACCTCTACAGCTGCGGAGCTTAATTTGGCATCGTACACTGGCGTGATTTTCGTTTTCTTCATCAAATCATTCAATTCAACGAAGAGCGGATGCGCTTTGCTTGGATCGAGATCAATTTTGTAACTAACTAATGTAGAACTGTTAAGCGTTGCTTGTTGACCTTCAGGTCCGGATAAAGCGTACAATAATTTGAGTGCAGCTTCTTTCTTCGCACCTGTTACTTTTTTGCTAACGCCAAGGCCGGTTCCAACAACGCCGGATGTGGATTGAGCTTCGCCTTTACCGCCTGCAACGGGAGGCAGCAGCGTTACGTGCGTGTTAGCCAAGACGTCTTTTGGTGTATTTTGAACAACGTCAGCCATCGCCCAACCGCCGTCAATAAACATCGCTGCTTTACCTTGGAAATAGAGCTGTCTCATTTGGTTTTGATCAATGCTGTTAAATCCATCTTGGAAAGCTTTGGCATCACCAAGAGCCTTTAATGTTTTCAAAGATTGAATAAATTCAGGATCTGTGAACTTCGCTCCATTTTGACTCGCAGCCTTGAGGAACCATTCGCTCCCTGTTGTCCGATCAGCAATCGCACTGAACATGGTGGACTGTACAGCCCAGTTTGCTTTATTACCGAGAGCAATGGGGATGATTTTATTATCGTTAAACGTTTTGATCGCCGCGTTCAGCTCGTCCCACGTTTTGGGAACTTGTACGTTATGTTGATCAAAAAGAGCCTTGTTGTAATAAATGAAGGAAGTCGGCGATAAGTTCATAGGTACGGAATAGATTTTTCCGTCAACTGTATAGCCATCGAGCGCGTTCGGAATGAAATTGCCTTTCCACTCAGGCTTGCTGTCTAGAAATTCATTGATCGGTTGCAAAAGGTCGCCGCTAACAAATTCCTTCGTCATCGCATCTGGCCACATGACGAACAAATCCGGCATTTCATTGGCCGCGGCTACGGTCTTCAACCGTGTTTTGAGGCCGTCTGTTGGAAGCCCTTCAATTTCAAGCTCGATATCAGCGTTTTGTGCTTTGAAATCATCGAGAATTTTACGCATAGCTAGTGCTTTAGCGTCTTGTCCTGACCAGTTGTGCCAGATAGCGAGCTTAACTTTTTCCTTGGAGCCGTTTGCTGCTGTTGCATCTGGCTTATCTGCTGGTTTTTCACCACCGCCACATCCGGCTAGCAGCACTGTACTTGCTAATAATACAGTAGAAATTTGAGTGAATTTTTTCATGATAGACCTCCTGATTGTGTATCTATTATATATTTTACGGATTTTGATTGATTTAGTAAGGTGAACAGGATAAGGAACAGGGTAGAAAATCATCGGATCATTGACGTGGAATATATTTCAAATTATGATAAAAGGAGGACAATGAAAGGATTGGTGACTTCATGTTGATACAGATTTCCAATTATTTGTTCATGGGTTCTTTATTATATTGTAACTTGTATTGCAAAAGGTGCATTGAGCCAGGGATTTACTAGTGTAACTGGTTTGGGTGGCAATAGCGGATCAGTCACTGATTTGAATATGGAACATAATCAAAAGAAGCATTTTCAATTTCAAGATTCATTGATTGGCAGGATCGTAAAGTCTTATTTCTTTTGGATTTCAGTTTCTGGTATTATCATTTCCATGGTTATTTCAAAGCTCTAAGATTATAAAAAGCCGCCAAGTCAGTGAGCTACTACTGGCATTGGCGGCTTATTGCTTAAAATGATCGAAGAAACTGTCTGTTGTTGAAGGAGGCTTTTCTTTGCTTAAACCAATCCACCGAAGCCGAGCAAGAATATTCCTTGGTAAAAAAGTGTATCGACTTAAAAGGTATCTTCAGTGGTATTTGGATGCTAAGACATATGCCACGGCGAAGCAAGCGGAGCCTCTCCCTTACCTCTTATTTTCACATAAAACCCCACTCCTTAGACAGCTGAAGGATGTAGATATGTGGCTTCAGCATAATAAAGTGATTAATCTAAGGATCGCAGCCAAACAGTTAAACGGTGTCATTGTGAAACCAGGAGAAACTTTCTCCTATTGGCGGTTAATTGGCAGCACGACACGGCGTAAGGGCTATCTGGACGGCATGGTGCTTTTTCATGGGCAAGTACAGGCGGGCGTCGGAGGCGGGTTATGTCAGCTTTCGAATTTAATCTACTGGATGACACTGCATACACCACTTTCCGTAACGGAAAGATATCGCCACAGCTATGACGTATTTCCGGATGCAGGTAGAAGTCAGCCTTTTGGAAGCGGTGCAACTTGTTTCTACAATTATTTAGACTTGCAAATTCTTAATGAGAACAACGAGGAATATCAGCTCATTATTCGCGTCACGGATACTCATCTGGTAGGGGAATGGCGATCCGTGAGGCCAGCAATCCACACCTTTGAGATCTATGAAAAGAAGCATTGGATTACGCGTGAATACTGGGGCGGCTATGTCAGACATAATGAAATTTACCGAAGGGTGCTGAACGCGGAACGGGAAGTATTGCGTGATGAATGGGTGACAGAGAATCATGCGATTATGATGTATGAGCCATTGTTGACAGAAGGAACTACTGTAGAAGGAAAAATTTGATGAGAACTTGGAGTAGGCCCTATGTAGCCATCTGGATGATAGATCCAGATGGCTTTTTTTCATTTGATTGAATGACGTTGCTTTGCGAATAATTTTACCTAAATGTGGGAAACTTTTGATTACATGATTTAGGAACGGTGGTGCAGGGATGGGGACGATCCGGAGATGGTTAAATGGCATAAGATCAGCGCCAATCAAGGATTTATCTGATGAACTTAATCAACCGATTTCAAGGACCCTGAATAATAACTTAATTACTCTAAACTCAATATTCAGCCACGCTCCAGATCTTGTTATTCGTCATTTTCAATTAAGAACAGGGGACAATGCTGTACTTGTGTATTTGGAAGGGCTCATTGATAAATCAGCGATTAATAATAACATCTTAAAACCGCTCATGTATGAAATCAATTCGGTTAACGATTTTTGGGACTCTTCTACGACGATTGCAAAAACAGAAGTTGTAACCTTATGGTCCCATATTGAAAAAGCAATTTTCCAAGGCCAAAGCATCCTGTTTATTGATGGGCAAGATCGTTCGCTTGTTTTATGTACGCAAGGCTGGCCTCAGAGGGCGATTAAAGAGCCGCAAATCGAATCGACGCTAAAGGGATCACATCAAGGATTTGTCGAGACATCGGGGCAAAATATTGCCTTGATCAGGCGCTATCTTCCTAATCGTGAACTGAAAATAAAAGAATTTAACGTCGGCTCTCGGGGAAATACGAGGGTTTCTATCATGTATCTCGATGACGTTATAAATCCAGATTTCGTGAAAGAAATGGAAGACCGACTGCTGCAAATTAATGTGGATGCCATTTTAAACACGGGAGAATTGGCAGAGTTTATTGAAGATCATCCAATAAGTCTGTTTCCACAGTTAATCATGACGGAACGTCCGGATTCTGCTGCAGCCCATATATTGCAAGGGAGAATCGTCGTCGTTGTCGACCATTCTCCCAGTGTGATTGTTGCACCTGTAACCTTTTCGGCATTCTTTCAGAGTGTGGATGATTACAGCAATCGCTGGATCATAGCCACTTTTCTACGATTATTACGCTATCTAGCCTTAATTACGACGATCTCTTTATCGGCTGTATATATAGCTATTGTTTCGTTTCATTATGAAGTACTTCCTTTGGATTTATTGGTATCGATTGGGGAATCCAGAGAAAAGGTACCGTTTCCCCCGATCGTAGAGGCATTTCTAATGGAGATAGCCCTAGAGATGTTAAGGGAAGCCGGTTTACGTCTTCCCGGTCCTATTGGACAAACAATAGGTGTCGTAGGGGGTATTGTCATCGGCCAGGCGGCCGTGCAAGCAGGAATTGTGAGTAACATTATGGTTATTATCGTTGCCATCACGGCAATTTCCTCTTTTATTATCCCTGATTATGATATGTCCTCCTCGCTGCGGTTGCTTCGCTTTCCAATGATGCTTCTCGCTGCTGTGTTCGGTATGGTAGGCATTGTGATTGGGCTGATGATTATTGGAGCTCACATGATATCCATGGAATCGTTTGGAATATCCTATGGAAGTCCTGTTGCTCCCATCCGCCTGTCTGATTGGAAGGACGTATGGGTTCGACTCCCAATGTGGAAAATGAAGAAACGTCCACTTTCAACCGATCCAACTCAACTGAAAAGACAGGGAGCAAACAGAGAAGGTGAAGATCAAGTATGATAAAATATACGTTTAATCAAATTTCTTTGAAACAATACATTTTAATTATCTATAAAACTCAAGTGGGGATCGGTGTACTATCCCTTCCCCGAGATTTAGCTCAAACGGGGGGGACCGATGGATGGATATCTCTATTATTAGGTTGGATTGTATCTATTCTTCTTAGCTTAGTCATTATAAAGATTATGGAGAAAAACCCCGAAAAAACGTTATTTGAGCTATTATCTAAATACTTTGGTAAATGGGTAGGTAAAGGTTTATATGTTCTTTGGATACTGTACGCGGTTTTTGCAGCAAGTGTGGTCATGTTTTCAACGATCCATATCATACAAATATGGATCTTGCCGGAAATGTCGAACTTCATTTTGATGATTCTGTTTATCATTCCCATCTATATAGTTACCAAGCATGGAATAAGGGTAATCGGACTTTTTGCTGAATTCGTTTTTCTTATTTCCATGTGGATGCCTATCTTATTGTTGTTTGCATTAAAAGATACCCATTGGCCATTCCTTCTTCCAATCGGTAAAGAAGGCTTGTTCCCCATTCTATCTACCGTAAAATCAACCATCCTTTCTTTCCTTGGGTTTGAACTGGCTTTCATTCTATATCCGTTTCTAAAGGACAAGAAAACCGCAACTAAAGGAATTATTATTGCAAACTCTTTATCTTTGATTATTTTTCTCATGGTGACGATAATTAGTTTTGTTAGGTTTTCTCCAGATGAGATCAAAGATTACACCTATCCCACGCTCAACTTACTGAAGCTCATCAAATTGCCGTTCTTAGAACGATTAGAAATCATTTTTCTTTCCTTTTATTTGCTTATGCTATTTATGACGATCGTTCCCTACCTGTATGCAGCTGTGCTCGGAGCAAGTCAATTATGCGGTAAGCAGGATCATCGACCTATTTTACGTATATGGATGTGCCTATGGTTCCTATCGTCATTCTTTTTCCTCCCTTCTGCTACTCAAATCAATCAAATGGGCAAATCGTGGGGGATGGCAGGTACATATTTCGCTTATGTGATTCCCATGTTACTTTGGCTCTACGGACAGCTCTTTCATCACGCTAGAAAGGAACAAAGGCAATGAAGAAATGGAAGAGCATTTTCTTAGCATGTGCAGCTTTACTATTGATAACCGGGTGCGGCAAGGCCATTTATATAGAAGATCAACGATTTATTATTGCTGAGGGTGTTGATTTTGATGAAGAAAAGAAGTTGGTCATCTACTCATCAAGTCCTGTCTTCAGTAGAGAAGCTAAGGATAAATTTAAAATCACAACCACAACTGCGGATACGATGCGTGAAGGCAAGAAAAAAATCGAAGCGCAACTAAACGGTAGTTTTGGGACTGGAAAATTGCAAAGTATGCTTATAGGAAAAAAAATGCTGAAGCAAACCAATGTATTACCCTACTTGGATGTCTTCTTTCGAGATCCTAAAAATGAAATTAATGCAAATTTGATTGTAGTTGATGGACCTTTGAAAGAGGTTATGTACACAAATATGAGTGATAAAGGCCATTTGGGTCCGGTGATCAAACAATTGGTAGAAAGCACATATAAAAGCAGAATTACAGTGCAAACTACACTGCAGAAATTCCATCAACAAATGATGGATAGTGCATTAACGCCAAGCATAACCGAAATGAGAGTAGAGCAGGATGATCTTGTTATTTCAGGGACAGCGCTTTTACATAGAGATGGTACTTATGCTACTTCTTTGAATAATCAAGAAAGTTCTCTACTGCTATTACTGCAGCGCAATACGAACAAGCCGATACCGTTAACACTTCCCCTTCCTCCTGAGATGTTTCAAACGGATAAAGAAGTATCTTATGTGAGTTTCAGTATTAATAAGGTAAAAGTTAAATTCAAGTCAAAGTTCGAAGAAAATCATTTTATAATTGACATCCAAATGAAGGTTCAGATCGATTTAACGGAACGCATGTTTACCTTAGACATGGAGAAACAGAGCAAACAGTTGGAACAAGCGATTGAACAAGAACTGAAAAAAGAATGCCAGGATTTGATCAAGAAAGCTCAAAAGCATCATGTCAGCCCCTTTGGTTTTGGGTTATACGTGAGAGCTCACGATCACAAAAATTGGAAGAAGGTAGAGGGTAACTGGGAGAAAGCTCTATCTGAAGCCACTGTAAATGTTTCTCCTAAGGTTGTCATCAAAAGTATGGGAGTTTCTGAATAAAGCTAAGTAAACAGAATGGGGGAGGATTAACCATGAACAAATATTCGTTTAATCAAATCTCCTTGATACAATATATCTTTATTATATTTGAAACCCAAGTGGGAATCGGTGTCCTTTCCCTTCCCCGTGATGTAGCTAATGCTGCAGGTAGCGACGGATGGATATCCATTATATTGGGGGCGATTGGTACTACACTGCTAAGCTTAGTCATTATACGAATTATGGAAAAAAACCCAGAATACACGTTGTTCGAACTTTTATCCAAATATTTTGGCAAGTGGGTGGGTAAGGCTTTAGCGGCAGCGTGGATTCTGCTCGCGGTCTATGCCGCAAGTACAGCTATGTTTTCAACGATTCATATCATAAAAATATGGATCATTCAGGATATACGGAACTTCATTTTAATGATCCTGTTTACCATTCCCATCTATATGATTACCAAGCAGGGAATAAGGGTGATCGGTCTCTTCGCTGAGCTTGTTTTTATTGTCACTTTGTGGATGCCAGTCTTATTGTTTTTAGCACTAAAGGATGCCCAATGGATGTATCTTCTTCCTGTTGGAAAAAGTGGAGTGCTTCCCATTCTGTCTGCCGTAAAATCAACGATATATTCTCTTCTTGGATTTGAGCTGGCCTTTATTCTGTATCCTTTTCTAAAGGACAAGAAATCAGCATCAAAGGGAATTGTGATTGCAAATTTATTATCGATGATTATCTATTTAACGACGACAATCATTTGTTTTATTAGATTCTCTCCAACTGAGGTCACAGAAGTCGTTTACCCCGTGCTTAACTTGTTGAAGGTTATCCAATTGCCTTTTTTGGAACGGCTGGAGATCATCTGCCTGACCTTTTATTTGTTTATCATATTTATGACGATTATTCCTTACCTCTACGCAGCCGTATTAGGAACAAGTCAATTAATAGGCAAGCAGGATCATCGAAATGCTTTACGAATAATCTTAGTCTTATGGATCCTGTTGTCATTCTTTTTTATCCCTACTACTTTCCAAATAACTCAAATGGCTAATTCGTGGGGGAAAGCAGGCCTATATAGTGCTTTCGTATTTCCTATTTTTCTTTGGATATACGGATGGATTTTTCATTTCGCTAGAAAGGAACCGAAACAATGAAGAAATTCAATACGATTTCTTTCATATTGGCAGCTCTCATGTTCGTAACTGGGTGCGGTAAAGCCGAATATATAGAGGATCAACAGTTTGTACTTACAGAGGGTATTGATTTTGATGAGAATAATAAGTTTATCGTGTACACGTCAGGTCCAGTATTCAATAAAGTAGCCAGAGATAAATATAAAATCACATTCTCAAGGGCTAAAACGATGCGTGAATCAAAAGGGGAAATTAATAGTAAGACGAGCGGCAACTTAGCTTACGGAAAATCGCAAAATATTCTCATAGGAAAAAAACTGCTGCAGCAAAGAAACTCATTTCCTTATTTGGATGTTCTATTCCGCGATTCCCGAAATGAGATTAATGCGAACGTGATTGTGATTGATGGGAGCGTTAAAGATGTGATGTATACGAATATGAGTGATAAAGGCCGAATTGCCAGTGTGATCAAACAACTAGCAGAAAGCACTTATAAGACCAGGGTTACCGTGCAAACTACACTACAAGAATTTCATCAGCAAATGAAGGATAAAGGTATGACGCCTGCATTAACTGAAATGAGACCCGAAAAAAATGAACTCTTCATTTCGGGTATTGCTCTTTTACATAAAGACGGTACCTACGCGGCTTCTTTGAATCATCAAGAAAGTTCTCTGCTCGTCTTATTGCAGGGCGATACGGAAAATAAGATACCGTTAATGTTTCACTTTCCTCCTGAAATGTTCCATACGGATGAAGACATGTCCTTTCTGAGTATCAATATAAGAAAAGCAAATCGGAAGATCAAGTCGAAGTTCGAAGATGACCATTTAACAATCAATATCGAGATGAATGTTCAGATCGAATTAAGGGAGCTCATGTTTACCTTAGACTTGGAAGAGCAAAAAAAACAGCTGGAAAAAGCAGTTGAAAATGAGTTGAAAAAAGAATGCGAGGCTTTAATCAAGAAGGCTCAAAAAAATCAAGTAGATCCCTTTCAGTTTGGTGTTCATGTGCGGGCACACAATTATAAAGACTGGAAGAAGGTACAGGATAACTGGGGAAAAGCGCTATCTGAAGCAACTGTAAATGTTTCTTCTAAAGTTCTCATCCAAAGTATTGGGGTTTCTGAATAGTCGTTGAGAAGTATTGATAGGTGATACCTATAAATGCGATAGCTTTTATATCTAAAGAAGAGGGGCTACTTATGATACAATGTTAGCAGTATATAACGATAGTAAATGCTTTCAATAGCAGGTTTACTAATCTAAGGAGTGAATGGCAGTCATGGCAGATGTGAAGAAAATCGCTGTAATCGCTGGAGACGGAATTGGTCCAGAAGTCGTTGCAGAAGCGGAAAAAGTATTGAAACGTACCGAAGAATTATTCGGTTATCAATTTGAAACAGAGCACGCCTTATTCGGCGGGATTGCGATTGATGAGAAAGGAACGCCGCTTCCGGAAGAAACGTTGAAAGTTTGCCAATCGGCAGACGCTGTCCTTCTTGGAGCTGTTGGCGGGCCGAAATGGGATAACAACTCCAAAGAGCTTCGTCCTGAAACGGGCTTGCTCGGTATTCGTAAAGCGCTTGGACTTTTCTCGAACATTCGTCCAGCTTTCATCTTCGACTGCTTGAAAGAAGCTTCCACGTTGAAGCCTGAAGTGCTGGAAGGAACGGATTTGATCGTTGTTCGTGAATTGACTGGCGGGATCTACTTTGGTGAGAAATTCCGTCGCGAAACACCTAACGGTCAAGAAGCTGTTGATACTTGTGCATATAACGTAACAGAAATCGAGCGTATTGCTCGTCAAGCGTTTGAAATCGCACAGACGCGTCGCAAGAAGCTTGCTTCTGTAGACAAAGCTAACGTTCTAGAAACTTCCCGTCTATGGCGTGAAACCGTGAACCGTATTGCGGTTGATTATCCGGATGTTGAGCTAGAGCACGTGCTTGTTGATAACTGTGCGATGCAATTGCTGCGCCGCCCATCCAGCTTCGACGTCATCGTGACTGAAAACATGTTTGGCGACATCCTGAGTGATGAAGCAGCCATGCTGACAGGTTCCATCGGTATGTTGGCATCCGCTTCTCTTGGCGAAGGTGCCTTCGGCTTGTACGAGCCGGTACATGGCTCCGCTCCGGATATTGCAGGACAAGGTATCTCCAACCCAATCGCAACCATTCTTTCGGTAGCGTTGATGTTCCGTTTGACATTCGGTTACCACGAAGCAGCGGATTCCATCGAGCGTGCTGTGAAAGAAGTGCTGGATGCGGGTCACCGTACAGGCGACATCGCGGTTGATAAGAGCAAAGCAATCGGTACCCTTGCAATGGGCCAACTGATCGTAGACGCTATGCGTAAATAATAAAAAAGCTTGCCCGACGAGGCCGTAGAGGCTTCAGAGGGCGAGCTTTTTTTAGATTGGTCTCTTACATATGGAGAGTCTAGTTGGCAGCTTGTTTTCTTGATAAGCTTGCTTCGAACATATCAATGATGAATAGGAATCTTTCAGCCTCACGAAACACATGATCAGCAAGTAAAGGATGAATAATACTTTTTATGCGACACGCTTCGATTAATTCCCTTGCTGTTTTTTTGAAATCACGCAGAGAAACGACAGAAACCCGATTCTGATCAAGGAATTGGTCGAGAAGTGGCTTCGTTTGAGATTGAGGACGCATTCCGCTTAAATCAACAGCTTGAAAGAGCAGTTGGTCAAAATCTTGACTAAAGTTTCGAGCTTGCTCAACGAGTTGTCGTTCGGACGGATCAAGGAGATGTCCGATGAACTTCGCATGGTCAGCCATTATTCTCAAAAAGAAAACATTTTCGTCAATGATGGCATCAGGCAGCGGTTCTAATCGACCGGCATTCAATTCCTCTAATCGATTTCTAAAATAATTGGCCTCTCTGCTGGTATGATCAACTAATAAAGGGAAATTGTTACCACCTGGAAGTTTACATTGGATGATGAGACCTAGAACCCTTCTTTTAAAAGCCCAAATATGGGTTGCGGCTAAGTGAACTTCCACGTTGAAGCGTTTGATTTGCTCAGGATCAGTTAACTCCGTGAATGCATGGGATTTGCCTTCTATTTGTTCAAAAGTATGATAAAAATGATCTGCTTCTTGGATTAACTGCGTATCCTCACACCGAAAACCCAGCTTCAGAAATAAAGAATGCTCTTTCATAATACGTGACCAGAATCGTATCTCATCCAACGAACGACAAACAAATTCATTTGACAATTCCGACACTCTCCTTAAGAAGTAATCTGATACCCTATGTATAATCTTCTTGGGAGGAGCTTATGCGATTTTCGTGAAAATAGGACAACGAGTGACTTTAATTCCGGGTGTAATTTTCCATTACCTAAACTCAGGCGGGGTTCACCGAGCAACATTCGTTAAAATGGCCGCTTCAATCACAGCTTTGCGAACTTGAATCACGACTTGCTCAAAAAAAAGAGCCCTCCATTTAAGTATAGAGGGCTCCACACAGCCTTACATTTTGCGGGACGTTAATTTAGCTTGTGTAAAGAGCAAAAGGTAGTCATAACCGCCTGCTTTGGAATCTGTACCCGACATATTGAATCCGCCAAATGGGTGTACGCCGACTAGAGCGCCTGTACATTTACGATTGATGTACAAGTTACCGCAATGAACGGTCTCCAAAGCTTCAGCGATACGTTCTTCGTCAGTGGAGAAGTAAGCACCTGTCAAACCGAATTCAGTGTCATTGTAAATCGCGATTGCTTCTTGCCAATCTTTCGCTTTCGCAATAGCGAGAACGGGTCCGAAGATCTCTTCTTGCATAATCCGCGCTTTGCCGCTCACATTACCGAATACGGTAGGTTGGATGTAATAGCCGTTTCCTTCAGCTTTCTCACCACCAGCAAGCAGAGTGCCTTCTTGTTTCCCGATTTCGATATATTCTAAAATTCTTTCATACGAAGTTTTATCGATAACAGGACCTGCAGAGAAATTGTTTTCTGGCAGCCCGATTTGCAGTTGCTTCGTCAAAGTGGCTACTTTTTCTACGACTTGGTCATACACCGATTCCACAATAACCGCTCTGGAGCCAGCCGAACATTTCTGACCTTGGAATCCGAACGCTGATGCGACAATTGCAGATGCTGCTGCATCCAGATCAGCGGTTTCATCGACGATAACGCCATCTTTTCCACCCATTTCAGCAACGACGCGTTTGATCCAAATCTGACCTGGTACCGTGTCCGCGGCTAACTTGTTAATGCGCAGACCAACCTCTTTGGAACCTGTAAAGCTAATGAAGCGAGTCTTTGGATGTGTCGTCAAATAATCGCCAACTTCAGCGCCGCTCCCCGGAATGAAATTGATAACACCGTCTGGAAGCCCTACTTCTCGCATCAAAGCGACAAACTTGTGCGCAATGATTGGAGTTGTGGAAGCAGGCTTAAGAAGAACCGTATTACCTGATACAACAGCAGCAGTCGTCATGCCCACGCAAATAGCGAGCGGGAAGTTCCAAGGCGGAATAATGACGCCAACGCCAAGAGGGATATAGGAAATCTTATTGTCTTCACCAGCAATTTTGGTTAACGGTTGAGTCTCATTGGTTTCGCTCAAACGAATGATTTCCCGAGCGTAGAACTCGATGAAATCAATAGCTTCAGCGGTATCTACGTCAGCCTCTACATAGTTCTTACCTGATTCCAAAATCATAAGCGCAGAAAATTCATGTTTACGTTCACGCATAAGCGCTGCCGCTTTAAACAAATATTCCGCACGCTCTCTAACATGAACGCGCTTCCAAGATTCGAAAGTTTCCAAAGCTGCTCCCATTGCTTGTTCCGCTAAAGCCTGATTCGCTTTGCTCACATAACCAATCACTTCATCTACATTACCTGGGTTAATGGATTTGATTTTCGCTTCTGTAACGACTTTCTCAGATCCGATATAAAGCGGGTACTCTTGGCCTAACTCCGATTTCACTTTCGCAATAGCGGCTTCCATGGCTTGCTTATTTTCATCCAAAGAAAAATTGGTGAAAGGTTCGTTTGCATAAGGGGTTACTTTTGTCAGTGTGCTCATATTCGTTCTCCTCTCCCTTTGCGGGTCTATTTAAACATATTTTTAAGAACAAACCAGGCATTCGCTGGCCGCTCGGCTAACCGTCTCATAAAGTATCCAAACCAATCGACACCATAGGGAACGTAGACGCGGACCCGATACCCTTCCTTAACCAATTGCTTCTGCATCTCTTCACAAATGCCATAAAGCATCTGAAATTCAAATTGATCTCTGGAGATTCCATTCTCAGTTACGAATTGTTTTGTGAAGTTGATGATCGCTTCATCATGGCTGGCAACAGCCGTATAATGATCATTTTTCAAATGCATTTGAATGATTTTTTTATAGTTGTCATCGACGTCTTTCTTTTCTGGAAAAGCAACTTGAGGGGATTCCTTATAGGCCCCTTTAACGAGACGCAAGTTGGCACTCAGCGCACTCAAATCCTGGATATCTTGCTCCGTACGGAAGAGATAAGCTTGAATCACGATCCCGACATTATCGAACTCTTCTCGAAGCTCACGGTAGATATCAAGCGAAACTTGGCAGTGCGCGTAATCCTCCATATCAATCCGAACAAAATTACCATATTGGCGCGCTCGATTCAGAATTCGTTTCATATTATTTACGCAAAGCTCTCTGCTGATATCTAAGCCGAGTGATGTCATTTTCAATGAAAGATTGGACTGTACACCTGAGCTAGCAATGGCATCTAATGTTTGTACGCACATATCAGCGGACAATGTAGCTTCTTCTTCACTAAAGACGAATTCTCCTAGATGGTCTAAAGTCGCGATTCGGCCATCCTTATTGAGCCCGCTTACAGCATCAATGGATTGTTTGATGGTTTCACCGGCTACGAAACGGGCGGCTCCAAAACGAAGGCCGTACTTTTTGGCTAATCGATTCGCAGAGCGACTTTTGCCCAATGATTGAAACACGTTTCTCAGCATCATTTCCATGTATGATTCCCCCGAAAAAATTGAACAATGTTGTTTAATTGTATAAAAGAAATATACACCATTATTTAAATTTTGAACAGTTTTTGTTTAAAAGTAAGTTGATTTGGAGAAAATAAATGAACAGTTTTCGTTGAACCATTATTTTCATTCACACTCTCTGCGGTTTCGTCGATAGAAGAGTTCTCATCCTAATTGCAAAAGGATCGAGCTTCGTACCTCCAAACGACTGCTGCAGCTGAACAAGACATTATCATCCCACACCTTCGAGTTACAACATATAGGGAATGCGAAAGATCTATTTTCATTCATCAAAGGCCCAAACTTTTTGAATTTCAAAGCCTGAAGCTACTTTCATTGGATTTTTCCAATGAAAGTAGCGAATTAAAATCTTGGAATTTAATTCCAATAGAAGTATCATTTCGTGTTGAATACCGATTAGGATGCTCCATAAGGTCAAAAGAGCTTAAAAGGTTATCCTCTAGTAGGTTTAACTACCTATTGGGACAACCTCTATTCATGATTTAATATTTTTGGGGGTTATGGGGGGGACGACGAAGCTTATCTTAGATAGGATAGTTAACTACGGACTTTTGATAAGCTAAGTGAGATAGAGTATGGAGGATGTGCATAATTATTCGATCAGTAACTATGCTTTCCTAGGATTTTCTTGTTGGTTTTTTGAAGAAATGGAGGATTAGCAAGGCAAGTTGTACGGAGTACAACAATTTCCTTGATTTCTTCTTGGCAAGCTAAAGATGTTGCATGATCTACAACAATTTAGTCTTTTTATAGGCTATAGTCCTAGTGCTACTTTAGGCAGGAATTGTTGTATTTTCTGCAACAATCGCGTGGACAACGCGGACTAGCCTGCCTAAAAGTTGTACAAAATACAACTCGGAAAGGAGGATGAATCTGCTTGAAGTGAACGGCCTGAAGACGTTCTATGGCAAAATTCAGGCGGTTAAGGGCGTATCCCTTACCGTGAAACAAGGTGAAATCGTCGCTCTGCTCGGCGCTAACGGAGGCGCATCTATCTATGACATTTGGGATAGCCCCTACTGCTCGTAAATCGATTTTCGTTCATGTTCATCAGGTCTTCATATATTATAATAATTATTAGGTAGTATCCGATCTAATTATTGACTTTCATCTAGTCGGATGGTACCATTTTATACGAATAAGATAGATTTGAGGAGGAATTATACCCATGGCAGAGCGTTTAGTTGGTAAACAAGCTCCTGATTTTACAATGGAGACCGCTACAGGTGACGGTAAAGAATTTGGTAAAGTTTCTTTGTCTGATTACAAAGGAAAATGGTTAGTATTGTTCTTCTACCCATTGGATTTCACATTCGTTTGTCCAACAGAAATCACAGCACTTAGTCATGCTGCTGCTCAATTCAAAGAATTGGACACTGAGATTCTTGGTGTTTCTATCGACAGTATCCACACGCACAAAGCTTGGATCAATACGCCAATCAACGACAATGGTCTTGGCAAATTGGAATTCCCACTTGCTGCTGACATCACGAAATCCGTAGCTCGTGACTACGGCGTTCTGATCGAAGAAGAAGGTATCGCGCTTCGCGGTCTGTTCATCATCGATCCAGAAGGCGAATTGAAATACGAGGTTGTAAACCACAACGACGTAGGCCGCAGCGTAGAAGAAACACTTCGTGTGCTTCAAGCGCTTCAATCCGGCGGATTGTGCCCAATGAACTGGAAACCAGGCGACAAAAACCTGGTTGTAAAATAAGCTTTTGATTACATAGAGAAGCTCCTCTGGTTGGCATGCGAATGCGAGCAGGGGAGCTTTTCTTCATGAAGGAGAGCGGACATGACGGTTCCGACGAATTTGAAATATACAAGAGATCACTACTGGATTCGGCTCGATGGGGATAAAGCTGTTGTCGGGTTAACGGAGTACGGGATCAGCGAACTGGGTATGCTTGTTTATATCGAGCTCCCAGATCAGGATACTCATGTGAGAAAAGGGGAATTCATTGGCTCTGTTGAGACTGCGGCGGATGACGAACACGATCTGCTAGCCCCTTTATCCGGCAAAATAACATCAGTCAATCGGCTGCTGGAAAGAGCGGTGATGCTGATTCACGAATCCCCCTATGACAAGGGCTGGCTATTCACGATGCAGTGGAGTCAAGGATCTGAGCTGGAGCAGCTATGGGAAGAGGAAACATATGTAAGGGATTTTTCGCTGGAAGACTGAAAAAGAAGGACGTAAGCCTCACTGTAGTGAGTTCTTACGTCCTTTTTTCAATCGCTGAAAAGGTAGATGCTTCCATAAAAAATTTTGGTATGATGAGAGATGATAGAATTATGAACGATCCAACAGGGAGGAAATGTGAAAAAACCAACAAAGCTGCCCAAATTATACGTTTTTCAGAAAGTCATTATCGTTTTTACCGCATTGATTATTCCTGTCTACCTGGTAAATCTGTTGATGAATATGATGGGGCAATCCTTTATCAAACAGGAATTTTCGAATTCAATCCAGTCCAAAGTACAATTTTATTCGAACCAGTTAGATGATCAAATCTCATTCATCCGAAACCAGCAGTTGCAGGTTATCAACGATTCCGATCTCCAGAAGCTAAACTTTTTATCAGGCACACTTGCCGACTATGAGGAAATCCAACTCGTTAACAGAGTAAAGGAACGATTGTCCACCATACAGAACTCCAGTGAGTATTTGGTCAATACCGGGGTTTATTTGAAATCCTTTGGAAGAACGATCTCTACGCAAGGCGGAATCACTAAACTGCCGAATCAGGAGTATGAGGTGATTGAAAAGTTTTTTAATTATTCGCCTAAACCATCCTTATACTACAGCGATGGCAGATTGTTTTTTATTGAGTTTGCAAATAATTCAAGTGTCATCGTCTATTTGGAGCTATCCGTTAAAAAATTGGAGAAGACACTGAACCAACTAGTCGGAAATTATGGCGATGCCGGTGCTGTTCTCACAAATCAAACGTTTAGTTTTGATATATCACCTAGGCATGAAGATGCCATTGTAGAAAGTATATACAATAGCGTTTCAAAAGAGCAAAATATCCAAACTTTGGACAGTCATGTCCTTAAAGTGGGAGATCAAAGTTACTGGGTCACCTACAACCGAATAAGTACGCTCGGACTAACACTTTTCTCTTATGTCAACCAAAATGAACTCACAGGGTCTCTCAAGAAATTCAATGTATGGTTAATCATTATGTCTTTGGTCTCGATGGCGATCATTCTTGTTTTTTCATTTTCAGTCAAACTGATGATTCACAATCCGCTGAAAGAGTTGATTGCGGCGTTCAAAACGTTGGAAACGGATAACCTGAACATTTCGATAAGGCCGAAAAATGACATTGAGTTCGGTTACCTGTATAGAAGCTTTGACAAGATGATAGACAAGCTTAAGCAATCGATTCAACAAAATTATGAACAAAAAATAGCGCTGCAGCATTCCGAATTAAAGCAGCTGCAATCGCAGATCAATCCTCACTTTTTATACAATGGATTTTTCAATATTTACATGATGTGTAAAGCTAAAGATTACGATACGGTTGCCACATTTGCTCAGAAGCTGGGCAGTTATTATCAGTTTGTTACAAGAAGCGGGGAGGATGAAGTACCGTTCGCCAAGGAATATCGACATGCTATGGATTATGTGGAAATCCAATGTATTAGGTTCTCCAATCGGATTCAAGTCATAGCGGATGAAATTCCCGACGCGTGCAAGCATCACGTGGTGCCGCGTCTGATCCTGCAGCCCATCATCGAAAACACATTTGATCATGCTTTTGAGAACGAACGCAAAGGCGGCAGTATCCATATGACAGTTACGTGTGAGAATGATAGATTGTGCATATGCGTGGAAGATGATGGAAATAAAATCACGGATGAGTTCATTCATTCCCTCGATGAGAGACTCGCCAATTCCTTCAGTGTGCTTGAAAAGACAGGCATCATCAATGTTTGTAATCGAATCCGACTGAAGTATGGCGAGCACAGCGGGTTATTTGTATCCCGAAGTGAATATGGAGGACTGAAAGCAGAAATCATCATTCAATTCAATTATGGGGGCGGCAGCGATGCATAGACTTTTAATTGTTGACGACGAGCCGGCAATTGTCGAAGGGCTTGTACAGATATTTCAAGAAAGAGAGGAGCTCGATCTCGACATATGTAAGGCTTACTCAGCGTTTGAGGCGATTGAAATTATCAAAAAAACGAAGATTGATGTCGTTCTCAGCGATATTCGCATGCCGGAGAAAAACGGATTGCAGTTGATGGATGAGATATTATTTTATTGGCCTTCCTGCAAAATTATTTTTTTGACGGGGCACAACGAGTTTGATTATGTGTACACAGCTATTCAAAAAAATGTGGAAAGCTATATTCTGAAAACGGAAGAAGATGGAGTTGTCATCGGTGCGGTTACAAATGCATTAAAGAAAATAGAGGATGAGTTGGGGAACAATGATCTTGTTGATAAGGCCCGGAAGCAAATGCTGGTCATGGCACCGCTATTGAATAAGGAACTGTTCGAGGCTTTACTTTTAGGAGAAAATGCAGCCGATCTTTTATCCGAAGACCTATTTGCGGGACAAGAATTAAAGCTGAACGGGGATTCCCCTGTATTGATCCTTGTTGGCAAAATGGACTGTTGGCCGGAAGGCATGTCGTATGCTAATAAACGAAACGCGCTTTATTCCGTTAGGAACTTAGTTGAGCAATATCTGCCTACCTCGATGATAAACGAAGATATTGTGTATGAAAATTCGACGATTGTTTGGTTCATTCAGCTTCATTCGGATACGGACAGGTTTCGAAGTGAAGACGATGCGATCGATTGGGGAGGCCTAGTCACCTATTTAAAAGGAGTACTGGAATCGGTTCAAAATGCGTGCCGCGATCTGCTACAAATGGACGTTTCTTTCATCATTTCAAGGGGAGCAGTCGAATGGGACAGCATTCATAAGGAATTTGAACTTATGAAAGCAATGATTAGGAAAAGATCCGCAGCTGGGCTTAAAATGACGATCATGGACCTTGGCATGACGAACGGGTTTTTCAAAGTGGAACCTGCGAAGGTTTCTACCTACTCGGATGAATTCAACAAAAAACTGCGATTGCTTGAAAAAAGGCTGGATGAAGGGGACGAGCGGCAAGCAGAACTCGTCTGCAGGGATCTGATCAGCAGTTTGAAAGTTGATATGGCTCAAAATTACCTTGTCGGTCTAGAAAGGTACTATATGTTTGTACTTGTCTTCTTAGCCTATATCAATGGTCAAAACATTACTGAAAGAATTAAGGATCATAGGCATTTTGAAAATTTTGCCATGATGGACATTCCCGGTGATTGGCTAACAACGGAAGCCTTTTATATTGAGCTTGGCAAACAGATATGCATGGAGAAAAAAGAGCAAGTTGACAAGGGCGAAAACTTGTTAGTTGAGCGAATTCACAGGTTTATAAACGAAAATTTGGGTGGAGATCTTTCTCTTGCGAGAATCGCTGAAGTGGTTTATTTTAATCCTTCGTATCTTTCACGTTTTTATAAGCAGCTTACAGGGCGGAATCTTTCCGACTACATCAATACAGCCAAAGCAGAAGCAGCGGTGAGCATGCTTGAGGACATGCAGGTGAAAATCAATGAAATTGCTTTGAAGCTGGGATTTGAATCTCCTTCCTACTTCACGGCATTTTTTCGGAAAATGAAAGAAGTGTCACCACAGGAATTTAGGGATACGATCATTCATAAAACGAGAAAGTAAACAAAACAGAACGATGTAAATAGTTTATCATAGCGGTTATTCTCTCCCTAGCATTACAATAAATAATGTAAAGCTCGAGCCTTTACCATAGATCGTTAACAACGCTAGTTCTCAATTCGCGAAAATATGGGGGGTAAAACATGAAAAGAAAGCTTGTCAGTTCTGTTCTCATGACTACAGTGATGGTTACATCGTTAGCGGCTTGCAGCGGCAATGATGAAAACGCTTCAAGCCCTACAAGTGCGACGCAGCAAACTACCACTACCCAAACAACCGAAACCGTAGATCCGTTGGGGAAATACGCTCAACCAGTCACTGTTACCGAAGTGATAGGTTTCCGTCCTCCGGAAGACCCGAAAACGCCAAAGGGAATTACACCCGATCAGAATGCCTATCTGAAAGATTTGAAAGAAATGCTGAATATTGATCTGAAATACTTGTGGAGCGTACCGACAGAACAATACGAGCAAAAGTTTTCTCTTGCTCTTGCTTCCGCAGATTTGCCTGACATCTTGGATTTGGATGCCCTGCAATTTGAGAAATTGAAAAGTCAGGGTATGCTTGCAGATCTGACGGATGTTTATAATAAATATGCATCTCCCGCTTTGAAGTCCTATATGCAGGTGGACGGCGGGTTTGCTATGAAAACCACGACTACCGATGGCAAACTTTTGGGTATTCCTGGTTTCGAGGACCCTTACTTATCGACACAGCTATTGTGGATTCGGAAGGATTGGCTGAATAATCTCAACCTGCAGCCTCCGAAAACCATTGACGATCTGGAGAAAATAGCCGATGCCTTTGTCAAAAATGACCCTGGCAAAACCGGCAAAAATGATCGGTATGGCATTGCGATGCAGAAAACCCTCATTGGTTGGGGGTTTGACGCGAGAGGTGTTTTTAACGGCTACGGTACAGCTCCAAAAGCTTGGCTGAAAGGGAAAGATGGCAAGCTTGCAGCGGGTGAAATCCAGCCTGAAACGAAAAATGCCCTGGCTAAGCTGCAGTCCTGGTATCAGAAGGGGATTATTGATAAGGAGTTTGCACTTAAAGACGAGAACAAAGTTGTGGAAGATATTGTTGCCGGCAGGGTCGGCATTTCGTACGGTGAATGGTGGTACCCGAACTGGCCGCTCAATATTAACAAGGACAAGGACCCGTGGGAAGCTTATCCAATTCCATCGCTGGATGGTCAGCCAGGGAAATCGATGGTGGGCAAGGTGCGGATGAGCCACATTATTGCTGTAAACAAAAAAGCGAAAAATCCGGAAGCTGCGCTCAAGATGATTAATTTCTACCTCGAAATGGGCAAAAAACAGTATCTGGAGAAAAACAAAGCGGAAAACGGATATGTTTACAACTGGTTCGTGCCTAGAATCTACAATCCTGCTCAAATTGAAACCATTTACACAGAGGTTAATAAGGCTTTGGATGCCAAACAAGAGGCGATTACGCTCGATGATGATAATTACAAAAATGTTGCGGACGTGTTTAAGGCAACTAAGGAGTTCCTTGCAGGCGATACGACGAATGCAACCAAAGGTTCAAACTGGGGTCAATATTACAGCCGTGCAGCCAAAAATGGCGGTTGGGGCATAACGCGCCAAATTCGTGACAACAAGCAAGTATTCTTCAATGAGTTCTACGGTGTTCCGACGGAAACACAGGTTGAAAAGGGAGCTCAGCTTGATAAACTTCTCGATGAAACCTATACAAAAATCATTATGGGCGCATCGATAAGCGAATTTGACAAATACGTAGAGAGCTGGAAGAAGCTTGGCGGAGACGATATTACGAAGGAAGTAAACGAGTGGTACACGAAGAATGCCGTAAAATAAAGTGAACCATAGAACGGGGGGAGAGGAGTTTCTTACAATCTCTCCCCCATTTCATTAAAATGGGACATTTGAATTTGTGTGCGATTGGAGGCTTCACCGTTGAGAATAAAAACAGAAATGCCGCTGCATCTGATGCTGCTGCCTGGCGTGTTGGTTACCCTTGTATATGCATACGGCCCTATACTGGGAGTCGTGATGGCTTTTCAAAAATTTGAACCGGTGCTTGGTTTTTTTAAATCGAAATGGGTCGGGTTCAAAAACTTTAAATATGTATTCAATCTGCCGGACTTTCATCAGGTCATGTGGAATACGATACTCATTTCATCTTTAAAAATTGCTTTTTCACTACTGGTTCCGCTCATATTGGCGCTTCTACTGAATGAGATTACAAAAAAATGGTTTCAGCGAATGATCCAAACGAGCATTTTTTTACCTTTTTTTCTCGCGTGGACCGTACTAGGCGGGGTTATTCTTGAGTTGTTTTCATTGAGGGGGCCGGTTAACGACATCATTTCAAGCTTTGGTCTGGAACCGATTATGTTCATGGGCAGCAATAATTGGTTTCGAGCCATCATGGTCGGCTCTGATGTTTGGAAAGGTATGGGCTACAATATGATCATTTTTCTGGCTGCCATCACAGGCATCAACGCAAGTCTCTATGAGGCTGCAGAAGTAGATGGTGCTGGTAAATGGAAACAAATGATCCATATCACGTTGCCGGGAATGACGCCCATCATCATTTTAATGAGCACATTAAGTCTGGGCAATATATTGAACGCAGGGTTTGATCAAATCTTGATCATGTATAATCCAACCGTTTATGAAGGTGCTGATATTATCGACACGTTCACTTACCGGCTCGGTTTATTCAGCCAACAGTTTGCGCCTGCAGCGGCAGTGGGGTTATTTAAATCGGGCATATCCGTCGGATTGGTGTCGTTATCGTACTACCTTGCGTACAAATTCAGCAATTACCGAATATTTTAGACGGCTGGAGGATTTCATATGGTTTATAAACCATCATTTAGCAGAAAGCTATTTGTCGTGATGAATGCCTTGGTACTGACATTCATTACTGTTATAGGTATTGTTCCTTTCATTCACCTTTTGGCTGTATCCTTAAGTTCCAATACGGCGGCGATGGCCGGCGAAGTTAAGCTGCTGCCGATTGGATTTACACTCGATGCTTACGTTTATCTCGGACATAAGGTGGAATTTATGAGATCTCTCCGTGTTTCGCTGGAAAGGGTCGTGCTCGGAACGGCAATCAATATGTTTTTGGTTTTCATTACGGCCTATCCGCTTGCCAAAGAAACGGAGAAGTTTCGTTCCAGAACTGTGTATGTGTGGTTTTTTGCGATTACGATTTTTTTGGGCGGAGGACTTATTCCGACGTATATGATCGTGAAATCGACCGGGCTGATTAATACGATCTGGGCGCTTATTTTGCCTGGGGCATTGAATGTATGGAATATGATTATGATGTTGAACTTCTTCAGAGGCATTCCGAAAGAAATGGAAGAAGCGGCTACGATCGACGGGGCAAGTCATTGGACGCTGCTGTGGAAAATTTATTTGCCTGTATCGTTGCCAGCGATCGCAACCATTGGGCTTTTTACCATTATAGGACACTGGAATTCTTGGTTTGACGGCATTCTCTATATGAACTCGCCGGATAAATATCCGCTGCAAACGTATCTTTCCACCTTAATAACAGCCATGAATGCACAAATGCAGTCCGTTAACGTCGAGCAGCTCAAACAGTTGGAGAATCTCAGCGAAAAAACGCTACGAACTGCGCAGATTTTCATGGGTGCGCTGCCGATTCTTATGGTTTACCCATTCGTGCAAAGATATTTTATCAAAGGTATGACAGTAGGAAGTGTAAAGGAATAAAAATAAGGCGGGATAGACAATGGGGAAAATAACAATCGCATTAATCGGAGCTGGACAAAGAGGAGTCAATTATGCGGGGTATGCGTTTGAACATCCGGAAGAGCTGCAGGTAGTTGCCGTTGCAGAACCGAATCAGCAGAGAAACCAAAAGTTTAAATGGCTGCACGCATTGCCTGATGAGATGTGTTTTGAGAGCTGGGAGGATTTATTAGCCAGACCTAAACTCGCGGATGCCGTGCTTATATGTACGCAGGACAACATGCACTATGAACCGACGATGAAAGCGTTGGAAGCGGGATATCACGTATTGCTCGAAAAACCGATGTCTCCTGATCCGCTTGAATGCATCCGCATGGGTGAGCGATCGGAACAATTTGGGCGAGTATTTTCGATTTGTCATGTTCTCCGTTATACGGATTTCTTCGGAACAATCAAAACGTTGTTGAACGAAGGAGCGATTGGCCAGCTCATGTCGATTGGGCATAATGAGAATGTGGCCTATTGGCATCAGGCGCACAGCTTTGTCAGAGGCAATTGGCGTAAAACCGCCGAATCGAGTCCGATGATTTTGGCCAAATCCTGTCATGACCTGGATATTATCCTTTGGTTAGCAGGGGCGGATTGCACCCATGTTTCGTCATTTGGATCGTTGTCTCATTTTAAAAAGGAGAATGCTCCTGAGGGAGCTCCGTTGAGATGCTTAGACGGATGCCCTGTCTCAGATCAATGTCTATACTATGCACCTAAAGTGTACCTTACGGATAATGTAGCCTGGCCTACTTCTGCGATTAGCGATGATCTTAGCTTGGAAGCCCGCACGAAAGCACTGCAAGAGGGGCCGTACGGCAAATGCGTGTACCATTGCGATAATGATGTAGTTGACCATCAAGTCGTCAATATGGAGTTTGCAAATGAAGTGACGGCTGCATTTACGATGAGCGCATTTACGAATGATTGCAGTCGAACCCTCAAACTGATGGGAACGAAAGGTGAAATTCGCGCTGCCATGGAGAAAAATGAGATTGAAGTCATTGATTTTGAAACAGGCATGGCAAAGCAAATCTCACTTGAAACACCAGGAGGACATATCGGTCACGGTGGCGGTGACTTCGGCCTGATCCGCGATTTTATTAAGCTGGTTCAGCAGGGCGGGCAAGGAAATGGGTTAACTTCAGCAGCACATTCGGTACAGAGTCACCTGATGGCTTTTGCTGCGGAGAGGTCAAGAGTAGATCGAAGAGTCGTCCATATGAGAGAATTTAAACAAGACTGACTATAGGTGATGCAGACGATGAAAAAACGGCTAAAATTTCGAGACGATGGTACGTTTGTCATCGTACAATTTTCCGATGTGGAATTTCTCGATGAATTTGATTATGACCCGGAAACACCAATGTATGATTCAGAGACAAGAGCACTTATGGAACGAATCATCGAAGTCGAAAAGCCCGATCTCATTGTATTTGCCGGTGATGTAATCGCGAGTAACCGGGCGAGAGATCCCATTCAATCGTTCCGCCAAGCCGTTGATGTAGCAGAGCAGAGCTGCATTCCATGGGCGGCCGTGTTCGGCAATCATGACTCGGAGGGCGAAGTGCCGAGGAAAGCGATGCATGAGCTGCAGTTGCAGCATGAATTTTGTGTGGCGGAGCCGGATCCAGAAGGCGTTAACGGGGCTGGGAACTTTGTCTTAACTGTGGCGGGGAAGTCCGATGAAACAGCTGCTGCGCTATATTTCGTGGATAGCGGCGACTACTCTTCAATCGGAGATCGGGTTGGCGGTTATGATTGGATTCGCAGAGATCAAATCGATTGGTATGTCAACAAGTCGCGAGAGCTGACAAGGCGTATCGATGATCAACCGCTGCCTGCGCTTGCCTTCTTCCACATTCCCCTACCGGAGTACAATGACGTATGGGATTTTCAAGTATGCTACGGGCATCGTTATGACTCTTGCTGCTCTTCCCCTGCGATTAATTCAGGTATGTTTGCGGCAATGGTGGAGATGGGTGATGTAATGGGGACGTTTGTCGGTCATGACCACGGCAACGATTTTTGGGGAACGCTTCATGGTATTCGCCTTTGCTACGGACGTTCTACGAGATATGTAAGCTATGTGGATGGTGTGCGTCACGACCTGCTGCCTACAGGAGCGAGAGTCATTCGACTGAAGGAGGGGGAGCGTCGGTTCGATACGTGGATTCGTCAGAATGACGGAACCGTCGTGGAGGAGCAGCCGGAGCATCGGCCTGAAGGCAGGAAAGTGGAGTGAGTATCCTTCGGCTGCCACGGTCGAAACGAGGGGATATCAGGTATGGGAAAGAGAGTAGTTTTCACGACGGAAAACGATAGTTAAACGAAGGGCTGCCACGAGGCAGCCTTTTCACTCCGCTAACGGGCTGTTTTCGCTAATACGAAGAAGAAATAAACACTAATGGTGACCAATTCTACTGACCAGTTTGGCGCTTATTGAAATATGCTATCAGGCACGTAGTAAACTTTCTGCGTATCTTTTTTATTTACTGGGTCTGTAACTATAGTAAAATAAACGTTACCGTTTTTTGTCTGTACTCCCTCGATTTCATGGGTTCCCACATTTGTAATATTCACAAGGGTTTTGTATGCTCCTGTGTTTGACATCATAGCAATCTGCGGAGTTTGACCTTCCGCGCCGCCTGATGTAAATATTTCCGTATTACCGAGCATATCAGCACCCTGGAAAGATCCGTTCGGTCTGACTATGCTACTTCCCGACTGCGTAAAGCTGGCAACGCAAGCGCTTACCGCCGCAGCACTGTCCATTCGTACCTGTTCATTGCTGTCAAGAAGCTGATTCAATGCTACCGTGTCATAAATTGACCAAGTTACAGTTCCTTCTGCAGTTTGTATGCGGAAAATAGTATGGGTACTGTTGCCGCCGGCATCAACACGGTATGTCTCACCTAAACTTGTACCGGTCTCATTGGCGTAATTCATATAAGTAAAGCGATGAAGATCCGTATAATTATATGTCGCGCCGGGCGAGTATTGAAGTCTTGCTACCTGGAGCGACCAGTAATACGATGTTGAAGGATCCGCTTTCGAACTGAAATAAAAATAATTTATACCATTGTATGTGTACATATCCAATGTTTGGCAATGACCGGTATTGGTAACGGTCATTTCATCAACGTATGTTGCATTACTTCCGTTTATGAGGAGTCTTGAAAGATAGCATGTTCCCCCAGACCGCTGAGTTACGTACAGATACGTTGAAGCGATGTAAGCTTTCTGAACAGCCACGTTGTGATTAAGTCCTTTGAGATTGTATGCGAGTGTTGCCGAAGCGTTTACAGTTTTCTGAGGAGTTGCCGCGTATACGGGTAAAACAGACATTCCCGAAATAAGAATTGATAGAAGAACAGATGTGAGTAGTTTGAATTGCCTTTTAATAAGGCTCAATGCTTGAACTTGAAACATACGGATACCTCCTTTGTTGTGCAATCCTTTCCATCTTGATCCAATGCTCCATGCTACTTGGCCGTACGCCGCGAGCGGCACCTCCTCCTTGTCGGATGAGCCCGGTCAACAACATAAAAACCCCAACAATAAGACAGGCTCGCAGGCGAGCGAATCAAATTGTTCGGGTTTTCTCATGGACTCCAACCGTCACATTAGTATTCATATGGATGAATAGTAAGCGCTTTCAAGACGATTACATGCTCATGCTAACAGTTTGTTTCAAGAAAGTCAAGCGATATTTAGCAGCCGGCATTGCCAAGCTGCCGACCGTCCAGTTTATAATAAATAGGTTGAGTAATAGAGCAAATATAAAACCGGGAGTGGGACGTTTTGATTGACAAAAGTCGATACCGATTTTATAATTCAAACTAAATCATATCCATTGAATACGGTTAGGTTCGAATATAGAGAGAAACCCTTTCCCGTGATCATATCCTTCAACTGGTGGGGTATGTTCATTAAGGTCAGGGTTTTTATTTATCTGTTTGAAAGGGGAGTTTATATGTATCCAATAATCGATCTTGTAGAGCATCAAACCATTGCCACCGTACAAAAAGAAGAAGAACTAGAGCTTGCTATAAAGAGTCAGGCCAATATTAATTTTTCTGCTAATGGGCTCCATCTTCAATGTTCAGGAATTGGTTAATAAGATAAAAGGCGCAGGTAAGCAAGTCTTTATTCATGTAGAATTCATAGAAGGAATAGTGGCTGATCGGACCGGAATATCTTATTTAGCGAAAAATGTAAAGCCTACGGGCATCATTTCAACAAAAGGTAACCTTATTCGGATTGCGAAAGACATGAATTTGATGGCCATCCAACGTATTTTCCTTATTGATCACAGCGCCGTGCTGAGAGGGATCAAAGCGGCGGAGCAAAGCCAGCCGGATGCGATTGAGGTCATGCCTGGCATTATGCCCCACATTATCGAGGGGCTAACTTCGATGACTCCCTACCCCATTATAGCAGGGGGACTGGTTGACAATCAGCGGGAAATAGACGAGGCTTTACATGCTGGGGCGTTGGCAGTGTCTACAGGAAAATCTGAGTTATGGCAATAGCAAATAAATGATTGCGCTTTCAAGATTGTTATTATATAGTAGCAATATTAGATTATTTTGTATCTTGGGAAGAGACTAATGAGAACCCCTGATTACACTGTAATTCACTTTCCAATGGAAAAGTGAGTTCATGTGTAGTTGCGGGTTCTTTATCTTTTTTAGGGGGAAAATGCCAATATTAAATAAAGGAGCACAAAATGGAAATTACCTTACTAGGGACAGCCTGCGCTGTGGGCGGGATGGAAAGAGATAACACCTATTTCCTCATCCAAAACAGTGAAGATTGCACGATGGTAGACGTTGGGGGAAGTCCCTTGAGTAAGCTTGCTAAATTGGGAATTAGCGTCCATCAAGTGAAGGAAGTCATTTTCACCCATTTTCATATCGATCATGTGTACGGATTACCATCCCTACTATGGGGAATGTGGCTGGCAGGCAGAACGAAGCCCCTGATTATTTATTGTTCGGCTGAGAATGAAGTCCAGCTAAAGAAATGGCTAGAGGTGATTGATATTCATCAATGGCCCGTGTTATTTGAAGTTCAGATCCATACGTATGCGTGGAGAACGGAATCACTGTTGTTAAAAGAAGAGGAGTTAGAGATAACGAGCTTTCCAAGTCTGCATCTAGGTCCGACTGTTGGATTAAAAATCCAGTATAAAGACAAGGTTCTGGTTTATTCGGCAGATACGCAGCCAAATAGCTGGATCAAAGAACAACAGCAGATTGACATATTGATTCATGAAGCGACAACAGCTGAACGTCCACTAGTAAACCATACGAGCTTACAGGAAATAATTAATTACTATCCATTAGAACGTATTGATCAGGTGGTAGCGGTTCATTTAACCGATACAGAGCCTTATGATCGCGTCCTCGAGAGTCAGGTATCAGCTATTAAGGATAAAATAAGCATTGGCTTTGATTTCATGAAAATTAACCTATGATGGTGTGTAAGGGAAAGAGACGAGTAGAATCCCAAACCTATCAGACTGACTTTAGCCGGAAGGTGAAGTCTGTCTTAGGGTTTGGGATTTTTTTCGAATTTACAGATATAGGAGTTGGAGCAGATGAAAGATTTTGCAGGATATATATTTGATTTGGACGGCACTATTTATCTGGGGGGTCACTTGATTGAGGGTGCGGCTGAGGTGATCGAATCCCTACAATTGAGGCATAAAAAAATCTTGTTTTTAACGAATAAAACGATTGAATCCAGAGACAAATACGTCGCAAAACTGAGCGGTTTGGGTATAAAAGTCGGGATTGACCAAATCTTGAGTCCGACGCTGGTTACCATTAGATTTTTAAAAGAAAAACACGAAGACTGTAAAATATACGTGATCGGGGAACCGTTGATCAAAGAAGAATTCAAGCAAGCGGGGTTTACATTCGCAGCATCACCTGAAGAAACGGATGTCGTCATCACCTCATGGGATCGTGAGTTTCACTATTCTCATCTGGATTTTGCCTATCAAGCGATTAAGAAAGGAGCTATGGTCCTTGCCACAAATCCGGATAGAACTTGTCCGACGGAGGGAGGGGATGTTCCGGATTGCGGGGGGATGATCGGAGCTATTGAAGGCGCAACTGGAAAGAAAATTGAACTCATTATCGGTAAACCGTCTATCTATATGGCCAATGCGGCACTGGAAAGCTTACAGCTGAACGCGGATCAATGTCTAATGACAGGCGACCGAATTGAAACGGATATTTTGATGGGTAAACTAGCGGGTTTGCATACGGCCTTGGTTTTGACGGGAATTACACAAAAGGAAGATATTCCAAAGTCCAAGTACCAACCGGATTATATTCTTAACTCCGTACATGACCTCTTGTTAGAGGAGAGCATCGAAGAGACAGCAAGTGCATTAGAATGAAATATAGTTGAAATGAGACGTCAAAATTATAGGTGAAAAAAGAGGAGGAAAGTTATGAATCGTAAGTTCAAACAAATCGTCGTTCGTTCGGTAGCGCTGTCACTATTCGCCTCTTCAGCTATGTCCGGGATCGTTATCCCGGCTGTATCGGCATCTGCGTCATCGGTACCAACTGTACTCATTACGGAGCTGGTTCCGGATACGATCAACGTAAATTCGAATGACGGTTACGAATATGTCGAGTTGTACAACGCTTCAGATGATCTTATTGACTTGACGGGGTATAAGCTTCAGGGGAAATATGACGGTGTCTTTAAATGGGAAGGAACACTTGGTGGTAATATGCGTATTTCCCCTCGTGAAACGGTGCTGATCTGGACGCAAAATAGCACGATTAGTGGAAACACACCACAATTGACGCGTGACCAGTTCAGAAGCAATTATAGTATCGCTGAGTCCGAACTGCCGAATGACCGTATACATGTTCTGCAAAACGTTACTGGCTTGGTCAACGGAAGCTCGTCACAGAAAAATATCGGCATTTCCCTAGTCGACCCGCTCAATTCGGAAATCGCTGTCGCCACATATTTCGTTGCTGCCGTGGATGATACGTTCGAAAACAAAGGAATTTCGTTTAAACAGCCTTCCTCCGGCATCGTTATGGTGCATAACGGCGGAAATAAGACAGCGACGCCGGGACGTATCGCCTCCGATGAAGTGCCGGGAGTCGCGCCGAGCGACGTGATTGCAGCTGGGAAAGACGGCAGCTTGACGCTGTCGTGGACGCCGAGCAGTGATCCGAATGTGATCGGATACCGGATTCATTCTCGAAACGGTCTTTCGACGACGTCGGTTACAGATGAGACCTACACCTATACCGGGCTGATGAATGGATCCGATTATACGTTTACTTTATCGTCTCTCTATGCGGACGGAGGCGTGTCCCCAGCTTCGCTTCCTGTACGCGGGAAGGCGGGCATTCCGGTTATTCCTGCTGTTACGACTGGCTTACAAGCGCTTCCTCGCGATAAGTCGATTCGTTTGAGCTGGGACGCTTCAACCGAGGGGGATGTTGCTGGTTACCGTGTTTATAAAAACGGCGTGCAGCTGCCGGATTTGGTGACAGGCTCCTCCTTTGCAGCAACAGGTCTAACAAATGGCCAAAGCGTTACTTTCGCAGTCTATACCGTCAATCAGTCAGGGTTAATGTCTGCGCAGCCCGCAGTAGTTGCACAAAAACCACAGGCCGCTCCCTCGTTTATAGTTACGGAAATGGCACCAAACACGAAAAATATTGACTACAAAACCGGTGGGACAGATGCATTCGAGTTTATTGAGCTGTACAATTCTACCTCTACGCCCATTAACGTCAAAGGATTTACTTTAAAATACATCGCAGGTGCAACCGTTTATGATTATCCCATCACGGAAAACAAAATGATTGCGCCGCAAGGAACGTTCCTTATTTGGTTCAAAAACACCAACGTACAGCAGGTTGGACTGCCCGAGTTCAATCTCGCATATGGAAGCTCGATTACGGAAGATCAGATGTTTGTCGTTGTAAACGGCGGCATGTCGAATTCCGCTTCACGGCGTGTACAATTTCTCGATCCCGACAATATTGTGCTTACTGACACGACTTACAATGTAGCAGATATCGGCGAAAGCATCAGTGCCAACTTCATCCCGGATCGCGGCAATGGGGTTGTCTCAACCGACAGAATATCCATGCAGGCAAATCCGGGTATCTTGTATCCTGTACAGAAGGTAGCCGATCCGATGGATACCGTTCCGCCAGCTTCCCCTACAGATGTACAGGTCACGGCTGGTGTCGGCGGAGTGAGGGTGACATGGAGCGATATGCTTGAGCCGGACGCTGCCTATGTGAACGTATATGTGAATGGCATGGTGCGAAATAGGCTGCTCATGCCGAAGAATGAGGCGATTATCGAGGGATTGGAAAACGGGACTTCGGTTGCCTTGCAGGTAAGCACAATAGATACAGCCGGTAGAGAATCCGATCTGACGGCTCCAATCGTTGCAACCCCAACGGCTGATGCAATGCCAGGCGTCATGATAACGGAAATTGTTCCCGACACATGGAACACAGAGCCGCTCGAATCGCGCGATGTCTACGATGCGTATGAGTTCATCGAGCTGTATAATCCACGTTCGCAGCCGTATGACCTGAATGGCAAAACAGTGCGGTTCACGCAGCCGGATGACGCTGCGAAAAGCTGGTCGTGGACATTCGAGCAGCCGACCCTCATAGGGCCGAAAAAAACCATCCAATTCTGGGTACGTCCGAATGGGCTGAATTATTTGAAGTCAGACGGATTTAACTTTTCCTATTACGACTTCCAAGAAGCAAAATATGTGCCAGATTCGGCTTTCGTGTATGGCGACGGCGCAGGCGGATTATCCAACAACGGCGGTATCATCGATATCGTCGAGCCGGACGGTACTGTTCTCGTTTCGGCAGCGTATAAAGCCGGTCAATTTCTTGAGAAAAAAGGGATCACCTATGCTTATCCGATGTTCGGCGGTACTGTCATGCGAACCGTCGGGGTGCAGCAAACCGGGACGCCTGGCGTAGTTAACTCTACGCAGATTCCTCGCGAGTCGACGCAAGACCAAAATGTACCTGCCGCACCTGCAGGGTTTCAGGCGGAGCCAGGCCGTGGTGAGGTGACAGTCAGTTGGCAGCCAAATCCGGAATCGGACTTTGCTGGGTATCGGCTGTACATGGGGGGACAGCTTGAGGTGACACTGCCGGCATCGGTTACGTCGTACAAGATACCGGCACTCCCGGGTCAAGTCGCGGTGACGTTCGAGTTGAGCGCGATAGATAACTCCGGCAACGAGTCTGCGCGGGTGTCGGCTACGGCTAAGCCAACCTACTCGCTGATGACTCAGGTTGAACGCGAGCCGAGCCCTGCGAATACACTTACTGAATCTCGCTACAGGGCGGCATGGGATATCGGGGAGAAAGGTCCGATCATTCCGGGTCTTGTACAAGGTCACGTTCCTCAAGGTATGTCCTATTATGCGGATAACCAGCGTGAATGGATACTGATGGCTACGTATCATTACACGGGAGATCCGAGTACTTTAGCAATCGTCGATGCAAAGACGGGCATTTTGGAGAAGTATGTTAACTTGAAAAATCCAGACGGTTCCATTTACACCGGGCACGCGGGCGGTGTAGCGGTTAGCCGGGATCATGTATGGCTATCTTCTGGCAGCAGGATGTACCGGATGCCGATTCAGACGCTGATTGATACGCCGGACCAAGGATTCGCACAATTTGCAGACTCTTTCGGTGTTGTGACGAATGCCTCATTCGCATCGTATGAGGATGGGATACTGTGGGTTGGAGAATACAGCAACCCGCCGTCATATACGACAAGTCCACTGCACCAGATGCAAAATCGGAACGGGGCGTCGCATTTGTCTTGGATCGTTGGCTACGAGCTCGATTTAATAAACGACAGACTCCCATCGGATGCAACTAGCTTCAGGGAAGATGGCATGGACAAATTTGTGCCTAACTATGTGTTAAGTATTGGAGATAAAATCCAAGGTGCGGCGTTTAACAAGGGAGAAGTCCTGCTCACTTACAACCATGGGCGGCCTTACAACTCGATTGTTCGCTATGCAATGCCAAACGTCTCTGACTTGTCTATGAAATATACGGAAACATCGATCGGAGGCGTTACCGTTCCGGTATGGCTGTTGGATAGCGTGAATAAAACCGGTTCGATCGACATTCCAACCGGTGCCGAGAATATGTTCATCCGCCATGAGGATGGTGTCGACCATCTGTATGTGAACTTCGAATCGGGTGCGAACCATATGCGGTTCATGTCGTCCTATTCGATGGATCGGTTGCTTAAGCTAAACCTTGATCAGCTGCGTGCCTACGACACTAGGACTTTAGCAGGTGTCCCTCAGGAATTGAAAATCGGCGCCGAAGCGCAGGCGACTGTACTTGCAGACCGTGGCAATCGCAATGCTGAGAATGTAACGGGCAGCTATACATGGACGAGCAGCGACCCGTCCATTGTTGAGATCACAGCGGAAGGACTCATTCGCGGCATAAAACCGGGAGCAGGAACGATTACCGGTACGGCCGGCGAGAGTGTGCTAAGTACTTCCGTACGTGTGTCCTCTCCGGACTCCATTCGCGCAGACCTTCCTTCGAGCGGACGGATGACGGAAGGTACATCGTTCCAGCTTGAGGTCAAAGCTGTTTACGCGGACGGGTACGAGAGTGATGTAACGTCACAGGCCGCTTATGCGGTTAAGGGAAGCTCCGGGGCTCTTGGGGTGAGCAGCATGGGACTAGTCCGGGCTATTAAACCAGGTATGGAAAAGATTTCGATCGTATTCAATGGAAAAACGTACGAATTGAAAATCATTGTTAGCCCAGAAGAGTCCGGGCGGCGGTAGCAATAATGTGATGGCCGGCTTTCTTGTTGTGGTATTGACAAATCCACTATCTGGTCTTATAGTAAACGTATTCATATGAATATACGGTTTAGGCGCGAGTCTTGGAGAAGACCTTATCCGTAATCATATCCTTTCCTTAGGGGAGGGGTATGTTTACAGGGTAAGGTCTTTTTGTTTTTACATTTTGATCTTGGATGGTGGGTAGAGATGGCTGAGCAATCACCCAATCGCCCCCGGCATATTATTTCAAGTATCAAAGAAATCGTCAATTTGGATCCATCCGAGGTATGAAAAAAATAAATAAAAAAGACGACTTAATTCCAAGCGGTAGAGACGAAGGAGAACCTCTTTGGAAGAGATGCGGTTTGTTTGCGCATTTTTTCTAAGGGGGTTTTTATATTTTACATGGAGGAGAACCATACATGAGACCTACATTTTCAGCAGCTAACAGATCGATTATTTTAGAGACAATGGCGCAGAGCGAGCTAGATATATTGGTTATCGGAGGTGGGGTCACAGGAGCCGGTATCGCGCTCGATGCAAGTGCGCGCGGTATGAATGTCGGCTTGTTGGAGAAGAACGATTTCGGTTCCGGCACAAGCAGTCGTTCTACGAAGCTTATTCACGGAGGATTGCGGTATTTGAAGCAGGGAGATTTCAAGCTTGTGCAGGAGGTTGGACGGGAACGGGCGATTTTGTACAAAAATGCGCCGCATCTTGTCATTCCCGCACCGATGCTTCTTCCTGTATATAAAGGAGGGACATACGGTTACCTTGCCTCTTCGATTGGTCTATACATCTATGATTGGCTGGCAGGAGTCGCCCGTAAGGAGCGGAGAAAAATGTTTGACCGCAGGCAAACAGCCCAGCTCGAGCCGCTGCTGAAGCAGGATGGCTTGAAGGGAGGCGGGCTATATTTTGAGTACCGTACGGACGATGCCCGGCTAACGATTGACATTATGAAGACTGCTTACGCGCAAGGCGCCAGCATAGTGAACTATGCCGAGGTGACGGAGTTTATTTACCATGACGGTAAAGCGGTGGGTGTTCGTGTACACGATCGCATCAACGGTACGTACACGCAAATTAACGCCAAACATATTGTCAATGCAACCGGCCCGTGGGTCGATAAGGTGCGGGATATCGACGGTTCCTTGAAAGGGAAACGCTTGTTCTTGACCAAGGGTGTCCATCTCGTTGTCGATTACGAGCGCTTTCCGGTAAAGCAGGCTGCCTACTTCGATACACCGGATGGCCGCATGGTGTTCGTCATTCCACGCGGCAAGGTGACCTATATCGGCACAACGGATACCGTCTATTCGCAATCCATTGAGAGCCCAAGAACGACGATAGAGGATCGCGACTATATTATTCGTGCGGTGAATTTTATGTTCCCTAGCATTGGGCTTACAACGGATGATATCCGTTCCCATTGGGCAGGACTTAGACCGCTCATTTACGAGGAAGGCAAAGGGCCGTCCGAGCTGTCCAGAAAGGATGAGATTTTCGTTTCTGACAGCAAGCTCATTACCATAGCCGGCGGCAAGCTGACAGGTTTCCGCAAAATGTCCGAGAAAGTCGTCGATCTTGTCGCCAGCGAGCTGCATAACACCACTGGGCGAAGCTACCCGGCATGCTGTACAGATAAGATTACGGTGAGCGGTGGAGAAGTTCACCTGAGTGGTGCGAGCTATGCGGATTGGAAGAAAGAAATGGTGAGATTGGGAGCTGCACAAGGTGTAAATCAAACGGTCATGCAAGATTGGATTGATACATTCGGTTCGAATGCGCTTCGCATTATGGACCGTCTACCGGCTTTGAAACAGCTAAACATTCCTCTAGAAATGCATTGGCTGCATGCAGAGCTGATGTATTGCATGGAAGAAGAAATGACTGTCGACGTGTCCGATTTCTTGAGACTGCATACGGGTTGGACTTATTTCCAATTGAGTAAGGCGGAGAAATATGCTGACGCTGTATTTCAAATACTTTGTAATCACCTGTCTTACGACGGGGCTCAGAAGGAAAAACAGCTCAACACGATGGAAGCGCTATTCGCTTCTATTAACGATCTCCCGGTAAATGACCATGCAATCTAAAGATGGGGGTGATAAGAGATGAGCAGTGTATGGCATATTACAGAACTAGAGCTTACCATACGAATTCTGCTGGCTGCCGGATTAGGGGGACTCGTAGGCTTGGAACGGGAATGGAGCAACCATGCGGCTGGTTTACGCACGCACATTCTCGTCTGTATCGGATCAACAGCAATTATGCTGCTGTCGATATATGGCTTCTCAGAGTTCGTTAACGAGCCGCAGGTGCGGGTAGACCCGGCACGACTGGCGGCGCAGGTCATTAGCGGCATCGGGTTTCTGGGAGCCGGTACCATCATGCGGACCGGCTTGACTGTGTCCGGTCTGACGACTGCCGCTTCCGTCTGGGTGGTGGCGGCGATCGGTCTGTGCGTTGGCGCGGGCTTCTTGTATTGTGCGGTGCTTGCAACGGTTATGGTATTACTTAGTTTGGTTGTGCTTAACAAATGGGAAAAGTATTTAATGCGCAATCGGCGAACGATGGAGGTAATGATAAAAATCGTCGATAAGCCCGGCGTGCTAGGCAACATTGCTACCAAGTTCGGCGAGAACGGCATTCACATCGTGAACGTCCAGATGAAGCCTGATGGCATGACCGAAGTGGAAGGTGTATTGGAGGCGGTCGTGGAGCTGCGTTTCAGTTTGAAGGCAAGCCAAGGGGAGACGCTAATAAAGGCGTTGGATACGATCTCTACATCAGGGCATATTTTGTCTACGGAATCGAAAACCTTTAGCATGGTATCAGGCTCCCGGAAGTCAAGCAGGCATGCGGTAGGATAAATTGCACCATCGACGAACTTCTTGTATGTAGTGTTAATAAATGGTGAAATATGCTGTTGTATTGACTATTACGCAATTATGTGAAATACTAATAACAGTTAAGAAAACGCTTTAATTCGTTCATAACGATTGGGTCGGAGATCATTGAGACAGCCCAAGAGACGAACGGACCGTGGGTAATTGCGCGGCTCCTTAGTTTCTTGTGTCTCAATGCTCTCCTTTTTTCATCTCCAAAAGTAATACCAAAAATGGAAAGGGGATTTTACAATGAAAATAACAAAAAAATGGTTTCCTGTACTTGCTGCATCCTCTCTTATGTTGACAACAGCAGTTGGCTGCTCGAGCGGTGGGGAGCAGAAACCCGCGGAAGTACCACCGGTGGTGGAAGACAACTCGCCGGTTACGATTCAATATTGGCATTCTCATGCTGAAGTGCAAATGCCCGCAGTCAATTACATGATTGGCGAGTTCCAGAAAAAGTATCCGAACATCACGGTTGAACCAGTGTTTCAAGGTGCCTACGTCGATTTGCATAAGAAGCTGCAAGCGGCAGTCGCGGCCAAAGATGTTCCAGCCGTCACCAATGTAGAAGTGTCGGTGCTTCCAAACTTTGCTGATAGTGGTGTGTTTGCAGATTTAAGCGGTTACATTTCACGCGATAAAGTAGACATGAACGATTTCTCCAAAGGAATGCTGCAAGCGTATTCGTACAACAATAAGCAATTCGGCTTCCCGTTAATCGTTAGTACAAGCGTGATGATTTACAACAAAACGATGCTCGATAAGCTGAATGTGAAACCGCCGCAAACATGGGCTGAAATCGAAGATTTCAATAAAAAGGTTACGGTTAAGGAAAATGGAAAAACGAGTCGGTACGCATTCTCCGTACCAGGTTGGGACACATGGTATATGGATCCGTGGGTATCTAACGGCGGTGGCGCGATACTGAGTCCAGATCATAAGAAAACGCTGCTTGATCAGCCTGAAGGTCTGAAGTGGATTCAAAACTTCGAAAGATGGACTAAAGAAGGCTCTATGCATATGGGGTACGGCAAAGGTGCTTCGGACACCATGCGCCAAATGTTCTTAGAAGAAAAAGTAGCGATGGTTGAGCATACTTCAGCTGTCTTGAAAACCTACCTGCAAAATGCGAAATTTGAAGTAGGCGTTTCATTCCTGCCTGGCGACAAAGAACGCAAATCGCACATCGGTGGAGCAGGCATTGTTATGATGGATGGAGCTCCCGCTAAACAGAAGGAAGCTGGCTGGAAGTTCGTCAAGTTCATGACTGCGGCTGAGAACAATATCAAGTGGGCGG
The DNA here is from genome assembly GCF_030817275.1 of Paenibacillus sp. V4I7. NCBI lineage: Bacteria > Bacillati > Bacillota > Bacilli > Caryophanales > Paenibacillaceae > Paenibacillus > Paenibacillus sp. V4I7. The sequence continues at coordinate 85,989 of NZ_JAUSZD010000002.1, forward strand.
AAGGCACAGGTTACTTGCCAACTCACAAGTCCGTTCTGGCGACAGAAGAAGGCAAGAAGTACTTTGAGAAGCTGCCGCAGTACAAAGCGGTGTTTGATAATTTCGACAATGTTGTAGGCCGTCCGCAGCACCCGACTTATCCGGAATTCAGCAAGAAGTACATGGAAGTGGTCGGTAAAATGCTTCTTGAAAATGGAGATCCATTACCGCTTATGAAAGACGCTGTGAAAGAAATCAATGCGATTTTGAACGAAAGCTAGAAAGAAAGGGGAGTCGCCATGAAAGCGACGGAAAGCCAGCCGGTCCGTGTACAGCAAGTGACCAAACGGTCTAATACCCGTTGGTTAGAATACTTGAAAGACTTTTCGTTTGCAGTGCCCGCATTGGTGATATTGACTCTGTTTATCTATTATCCTCTGCTAAATTCGTTATACCTTAGCTTTACAAACTGGAATATGACGAAGCCGGTGAAGAAATTCATCGGTTTCGACAACTACGTCTATTTGCTTACTAGCGACATGTTTTATAAAGTGCTCAAAATTACATTTACGTACACTATATTAGACGTTTCGATTACACTCGGACTCGGGCTGCTACTTGCACTTTTGTTTAACTCGGTTTCGAAGTTTTTCGGCTTTATGCGGGCGATCATCTTTATGCCGCATTACATCTCGATGGTTATCGTGTCTATGATCTTCCTATGGATCTTCAACGGTCGATATGGATTGGTGAACGAATTACTGAGCTGGGTGGGATTGGAGCCGATCCAATGGCTGACCAATACGAAGACCGCACTTTGGGTGCTTGTCCTTATTGGGGTTTGGAAAGGCGTCGGCTTTACAATGATTATATTCATCGCCGGACTTAGAAGTATCCCGGTTGAATATTATGAGGCTTCCGGCATCGACGGGGCGACGAAGTGGACACAGTTTTGGAAAATTACATTGCCGCTGCTGTCTCCGACAACATTGTTCCTGGTTGTTACACACTTTATTTCTTCGATGCAAGTGTTTCAATCGGTCGATGTTCTCACGAACGGCGGTCCTCTCGATTCAACGAAAGCTATGGTGTACTGGATTTATGAAATGGCGTTTTCCGAGTTCCGAACAGGCCGAGCGTCAGCTCTTGTTATCATGTTCTTCCTCATTATCGTCTTGCTGACCATGGTGCAAATGTATGTGTCCAAGAAGAAAGTCCATTACGAAGGGTAGGTGCCAGTGACATATGAAAAATCCGCTGTTTACCAGTACCCGGTTCATTGTCGCAATCGTTATAACGTTATTTATGTTTTTCCCTATTTATTGGATGCTGATCACTGCTTTGAAAACATCGAGTGAGCTGCGCATGGCTGTACCGAGCTTTTGGCCGGAAAAGCTGATGTGGGAAAACTTCGCAAGCGCTTTCAAGGCGATTCCTTTCTATCGTTTTACCGTAAATACGGTTATCCAGACTGTCGGTATCGTATTCCTGCAAATTAACATCGGCGTAATGGCTGCGTACGCTTTCTCGAAAGGTGCGTTCCCAGGCAGAGATGCCCTGTTCGTTCTTGTACTGGCGGCGCTGATTGTTCCAGAGCAGGTCGTGTTCGTACCTATTTACGTGATGCTGTCGAAAATAGGCTGGATTAATACGTACTACGCATTGATCATTCCACACGCGGCTTCAGCATATGGCATTTTTCTTTTGCGCCAAATGTTCCGATCGATTAATAACGATGTGATTGAGGCAGCTAAAGTGGATGGAGCGAGTCGTTTGCAGGTGCTTTATCGCATTCTGACCCCGATGGCGATGCCGACGGTAGCTACATTGACCGTCATCAGCTTTATTCACAGCTGGAATGCCTACTTCTGGCCGCTCGTTATGACCAACTCGAATAAAATGCGCGTGTTGACTGTCGGTATTTCCATGATGCGGGATTCAATCGCTGGGGATGAGGCGCTTAACTTCCATCTGTTGATGTCTGCGAGTATCTTGGTCATTTTACCTATTGTTATCATGTTTGTGTTCGCACAGAAATATATTGTTGCCGCCATGGCGAACTCGACATTTAAGTAAGAGAGGAGCTTCATGCATCATGACAAAACAACCACTGTTAGTCATCGCGCATCGTGGAGCGAAAGGGGAAGCGCCGGAAAATACGATGGCGGCTTTCCGTCTCGGACTTGAGCAAGGCTGCGACGCGATTGAATTGGATATTCATTTGTCCAAGGATGGAGAAATCGTCGTTATTCATGACGATACAATGCACCGGACGACGGACATAAGCGGTAAAGTGAACGAATTGACGCTCGCGGAGCTGAAGCAAGCTGATGCTGGTCGATGGTTTCATGAGAAGTATGCGGGTGAGCGTGTGCCGCTGTTGGAAGAAGTATTCGATCTCGTACCGGCGAATATCATGATTAATGTGGAAGTCAAATATTCCTATGGGCGTAAATTAGAGTCTGCTTTGGTGGAACTCATGAGACGCAAGAATCGCATTCACAATGTCGTTGTTTCATCATTCGACCATAAGGTGTTTGCTGTTTCTGAAGCTTCTTGAGCCGGAAATCAAGATCGGTCTTCTGTATGACTTTACCCCAGGGCAGCATAACCAGTTAGCGGCAGGCTTAGGGACGCCGGTATACTCACTGCATCCCAAGCATACTCGAATCGTCGCTGAAGATGTGCGTGAAGCGGTTGCACATGGTCTTCACGTATTTGCTTACACGGTCAATGACGAAGAAAATATGGCGAAGTTGATTGATTATGGCGTCTCGGGAATTATCACGGATTATCCAGGCAAGCTGAGGAATTTGTTATCGCATACGGCTAGCGTGGGGGCAGGGCGATGAAGCGAACGGCATGGATTGTTCTCATTGCAGGATTATCGGCGTTAATGGTAACCGGCTGCCAACAGGGGGCTTCATCGGTTTCGACCACGCCTGCAGCGTCGACGAAACCGGCCGCAGAAGCCGGAGCTGCCAGCGGAGGGGCGAATAAGTCTGGCAACAACCAGACTGCAGCGACTTCCGCTGCTATTACACAAGAAGAAGCGGGTATTAAAATCCGCGTCGACATGCCGGAGATCAAAGACTTTTTGCAAAAAGCAACGCAGGGACCCATCGTCCCTGCATTAAAACAAAATGCCATCCCGCAAGGCATGGTCTACTTGGAAGACCTTAAATGGATCCTGGTGTCGTACTACAGAGAAGATGGCAAGCCGAGCTTGCTAACAGTAATAGACGTCGGTACCGGAAAAATGGTTAAGGCGCTTGAGCTTTATAAAAGCGATGGCACTCCGTACACGGGGCATGCCGGGGGGATCACGGCAAGTCGGAAGCATATCTGGATTTCTTCGGAAAAAGATGTGAACTTTTTCAATACGGAAGATATCCTAAAAGCGGATAACGGTAAGCTTACTTTCAATGGTTCAGTGAAAAACGATACGCGTGCCTCATTTACTACTTACGCGGACGGCGTCTTATGGATCGGCGAATTTGCTCAAGGCACTGACTACCCGACGGATAAGTCACACTACATGACGAATCGCGATGATAAAGAACACAGAGCATGGTCGGTCGGCTATAAGCTGGATGCAGAGACAGACCTGCCTGTAGCAAAAGAGCAGGGGTCGACACCTGCTGTTCCGGACTATATTATGTCGCTGCCGGGCAGCATTCAAGGCATGTTTGTTACAAAGGACGGCATATGGCTCAGTCAATCATCCGGTCGCAATAATGCAAGTACACTGTACCGTTTCGTCAATAGTATGACTGTAGACAAACCGCATACCACAGTGTCGGTTCGGGGCAAAGATGTTCCCGTCTGGTTCTTGGACAGCAAAAGCTTGAAAAGTAAAATGGAAGCACCCCCCATGTCCGAAGGGTTGTTTGAAACGAATGGACAGCTGTATATCCTATTTGAGTCGGGTGCAACCAAGTACAAAACTTCTTCCAGCTACGCGCTGGACAGGATTCAAGTCCTGCCGCTTCAGGAGTAAGACCTGGGTGGCAAGCTGCGAACAATTCATGTATGATATTGGAAGTTCGATGATTTAATTCAACTTCATTATCAAACTGAGGAGGATGAGCTGCAATGATTCTAGGCCTGGCCCATAGAGGATACCCGAGGAAGGTTCCTGAGAATACGCTTGCATCTTTTCAAGCAGCTTTAGACTTATCGTATAGTCATTTGGAGTTGGATGTACAGTTAACCAAAGACGGCGTACCTGTCGTTATTCATGATACGACGATCAACAGAACGACAAACGGCAAGGGCCGAGTGGTGGATTTCACGTTCGACGAGCTGCGGAAATTGGACGCCGGAGGCGGTCAACAGATCCCGACGCTCGAAGAAGTGCTGCAGCTGGCCAATGGAAAAGCCAAAGTAGACATTGAACTGAAGCAGAGCGGCAACCTGTACCCGGGACTGGAACAGAAAGTACTTGATGTGGTATGTTCTTGTGATGCACTTGATCAAGTATTCGTGACATCCTTCGATCATTATTCGATCGTCCGGATGCGCGAATTATCACGCGAGATCGAGCTTGGGCTAGTTCTTTACGGAGCAACGCCTGCTGTCTTCCCGCTTGCCAAGCAAATTGACGCCCGATACGTTTCTGTCAAATATATATATTTGACGGACGAATTTGTTCAACGCTGCGATGAGCAGGGCATTCAATTGATAGCGTGGACGATTGACGATGAGCAAGATATGCATGATATACGCTCCCAATACCCGCATATTTGGGTTTGCACGAATGAACTGGAGCGGTGGAAGCAGTGCATGGAGCCGTTCAAATCGAAAGTAAATCAATTAAAAATATAGTTGTTACCGGTGCTATTGGGTAAAATGACATAAAGACGAGCCGTTATCTGAGGATAGCAGTTCGTCTTTTTGTTATACGATTCTAAACTTTGAGTTCAGCATGATGTACAGTAGATGTCACCATCAATACTTTAGGAAGCGTATCTAGTTTGTGGCCTGATGTTAGTAAAATGATTACCGCAAAATAATAGGCATTTGTTTGATTCCAAACATCATCCAACTGTCGATCCTCTCCAACACATGAGAGCGATCGAGGTGGAACTCAGGGAATCGGTTAAGAAATGTTTGAATAGCAATTTTACTTTCCAAACGAGCTAATTGCGCTCCTAAGCAGAAGTGAATTCCGTGACCAAAAGCAAGATGGGGATTAGGATTCCGGTGGATGTCGAAGAGGTTCGGGCGCTCGAATATGTCTTCGTCATGGTTGGCCGAGCCCATCCAGATGTTGACCATTTGTCCGGGAGTAAGTGTTTGCCCACGTAGAACTGTGGTCTTTTTTACCGTTCGAATCATTGTTTGAACAGGTGAACAATAACGAAGAACTTCCTCAAGAGCCTGTGGGACCAAGGATCGATCCGCCAAAAGCTGCTCTTTTACATCTGCATGGCTATCGATAAGGAGAAGTGCTGAGGAAATTAGGTTGGTTGTGGTTTCATTTCCCGCTACAAGCAGCAGGATGCAGAAGCCGATCACTTCCAGATCGCTTAATTGTTCCCCATCTGCCTTCGCGCGGACGAGACGGCTAATCAGATCATCCTGCGGCTCAAGCCGTCTCTGATCCGCTATAGCGGTAAAATAGACGCTCATCTCTTCTTGGCATTGATAATATCGCTCGGAGTTGTTTCCGACCAACGCATCCGACCATTCTTTGAAACGCTCTCGATCTTCCTGAGGAATACCTAGCATTTCGGCAATGACGATAATCGGCAGCGGACTTGCAAAATCATGGAGCCCATCCATCTTACCGCTTGCTTCCATTTGGTCACACAACGTACTCGCTATCGCCTCAATCTTTGGCGTCAGTCCTTCGATGATCCGAGGAACAAAAGCTTGAGAAACGAGCATTCGCAACTGCCGATGTTTAGGCGGATCCTGTCTTAGAACACTCGCTTCAATCGGATCTTTCATCGTTCCTACACCTTGCGAAGAAAAATGCTCATGATCGGAAAATATCGTTTTGACGTCTTCGTATTTGAAAACGTCCCAGGAATCGGTCTCCTTTTTAAACGATACGGGGGAAGAGGCACGCATTTCGTTAAAATAAGACAAAGGTATCAATTCATTAGCCGTTCTCCAATTCATAAGATTCACCATCGCTTCCATCTCATTATATTTGAACTGACTAGTCAGTATAATAATTCCCCAAAAAAAGGGCGGTTACTCACCGCTAGTCATAAACAAACCTGATGTAATGATCGTATAAAAGAATTGTTCAATATGATCACGAGACAATTCATTGTTGTTGTTCAAAAAATAATTACTTGCGCTGTCGAGCATCCCAACGATCCCCGCCGCGGCTAAATTGCAGTTAACATCGCGAAGTACGCCTTCTTGCTTTCCTTCTTCCAAGACGTTGGCAAGAAAATGAATGTAATCAATCCTTAGTTTCTTCAGTTCTTCAAGCACTTCCTGATCGATGCCGTTGGATAGTTCATTGAAAACGATATGCGCTAAACTGCTTGATTCCAAAAACAGATCGAGGTTGTGCCTAATGATCCTTTTGATTTGTTCTTCCAAAGTAAGATTGGCTTTAAGATCGGTCTGAACTTTATCAATAATCTCCTGAAAACCATCTTTAACAAGCGTCTTAAACAATTGGGCTTTACCTGGAAAGTGATAGTAAAGCGTACCTTTGGCGACATTTGCTCTCATGGCAATTTCATCCATACTTGCTCGATGGTAACCGTTTTCTGAAAACACTTCAACCGCTGTCTGGATAATTTTCTCTTTACTCAAGGAGATCCGCCTTTCATCAATCATGGTAAAACTGACTGGTCAGTACAAAAGAAGTGTAACATATTGGAAAAAGAGATGTCAACTTTGTTCTCAAAATGAAATAAAAAAACCTCCCGAAATGAACAAATGTTCAAATCCATGGGAGGTTAAAATATGTTAAAGCTTTTTTCACTTGGTAAGCTGTTTATATTTGTTCAAGTACTTCACGACGGTCAGCACATAAGTGGCATGCGACCAAGTGAGTGGAGCAACGGATACGGGTTCACCTGTGAAAGGGTCTAATTGTTCCGACAGAACGCTGCTTTCCATGGCGTGTTTGACGACCCATTCAAGGGTTTGACGCGGTGCTTCGAGATCCGCCAGTGACTTGGCGCACTCGATTTCCCATTCGGCAATCCACAGTGTACAAATAATCCAAGGGTTACCTGGCACGTTCTCAATATCCGTGGAGCGTTGGAAATAATAGTCGTGATGATAACGAGCGGAACCTCCGACTTCGGTTTTGATCATGAGTCCAGCTTTGTTGGCTTTCATCGTACTCACTACACGATCATCATCAGCAGGCAGAACGCCGAATTCAAAGATGCCGTAAACGGAGCTTTCGAGCGTCATATCCTTCACCCATTCGCCATCTTCCATGTACAAGCCGCGAACGAATCTTTGTTCTCCTTCGTCCCACAGATGCTTGAGGATACCGGATTTGATTTTCTCCGCTGTATGCTTGTAACGATTGCTTCGCTCTTCATCCCCGAACAGGTTGCTGAAGTTGGAAGCGGCAATAAGTCCGCCATAAACCGCTGAAGCGGTAAACGTAAATATACCGTAACGCTCTTCCCACAGATCATAACTTGGCTTCGGCAAGTTCAATTCCTGATCAATGTAAGTGGACATGAATCTGGCCGCTCTGCGAATGAGATTGCGATAGAGGGATTGGGCGAATTCGAGGCTTCCATTTTTCTGGAAATCCTGCCAAAGGGCATATAGCACAAGGGCAGTCTCATCTTCTTGAATAGGAAGCTGTACCCGTCCGGAATGAATGTATGGATGCCAACTTGAGCCTACGGTGCCGTCCGGATTGTATTTATGATGCAAGTAACCTTCAGGTGACAGCACGTTCGCACAGAAGTTAAAGAAAGGAATAATCATACCTTGGTAGCCGGCCATGGACATGGCATAAGCAATTAAAGCGCCGTCCCGAGGCCACATATAACTGTAATGATCGCGATTGCTTTGCATGATATCGGAATCGTTCGCAGCGATGATCGCACCGTTTACATCCGTTTGGGTCCTGACAAGCAGTAGACTTTGTTTGAAAAGCCGTTGGACTTCGAGCGGCAGATCGCCGTAATCGCGTTCAATTTTGTTTGCCCATCTTTGCCAGTACACGGTTACGCGGTCAAGGAGTTTACCAGGGTGGCTATCTTTGACATAAGCATCGAGCTTCTTGACTTCCTCCAGCGATGTGCCTGCACCCATCCAATAATAAAGTGTTTGGTTGCCGCCCGGTGGTACGAAGAGTCGAAAAGAAATTGTACTATCGACTGAGCCTTGAGCAATGGCATTGCCCATCAAATGCCCATCTTCCGCGTCGCGCCAAGTTCCCTCGGCATTATAAAACCTTTTGACACCTGTTGAGTATTGATAAATGCCTTCGGTTCCTGTACTGCCGTTAAACATAAAATATCTGTCTTTCTTATAATGGAATACCGTATTATTCGCTGGATAGTAAGCGGCTGTATCCCCAACTTCTGTCTCATTAATGAGCAAGTCTTGATTGAAGAACATCCGTATTTCGCGAACGGTACTATTGTGATTCGTAATTTGGATACGTTTGAGGTAAATATCCTCGCGCTGATGAACCCCGTCATTCATGAGTAGAGTGACACCAAGACCGGGATGCGTAGCTGTCACTTCGGTGACGAGCGAATCCTCCACATAGGCAAGTTTAAATTGCCATTCAGGGGCATTCAGCCAGGCGAAGGAACCATCCACCCATATACCAACACGGCATTGATAACCGCCAATATGGTTAAGCTGGCCTACGAAAGGATAATACAGATCTCGCATGTAGGAATGCTGATCGAGGTTAATAAGAAATTTTCCGTTTCCGATGACCAGATGTCTAGGCAATAAAATCACTTCCCCACTCGTTTGTTTGATCGCGCGATTCAGAACCCGTCCTTGAGGTATCCAGCTTGGGATATCGCGTCCTCGATTCGCTAGTGACTAGGACATAGTTAGCACAGGGCTTGCCAATAGGTTACCTAATTATTACCAAGGAATCAATGATTGTTTGAAAAAATTCTGAAAATTCCCACTGGTCACGCTTACAAGCTGGCATAGTTATCCATATTATTTCATTATTTCCTTCTGGTTGGGGAATATACCTGACCGCTGTGGGTGAAGGAGAATCAATTTATCGTAAGTTTCGGTTGTCAAAGTGCTGATCTGGTCCCAATGATAGGTCTCGCTGATTTTGCTCAAAGCGGCCGCGGCGAGTTCGGTTGCGTCGTCAGGCTTTTCTAAAAATTGGGCAATCTGAAAAGCTAGTGCGTTAGCATCCCCCGGGGGCACTTTGCAACCGTTAATACCATGATCCACAATTTCAGCAAGACCTCCTGTATCAGATACGATGAGTGGTGTCCCGCTAGCCATTGCTTCCAAAGCTACAAGACCAAATGGCTCATAGAGGCTTGGAATGACACAAAGCTCCGCGGAAAGCAAAAGCTGATTTTTGTCGGTCTCATCTAGAAATCCTGTAAAGCTGACCCGGTCACTTAACGGAGCGGCTAGTCTCTCTAATGCTTCAAGCTCAGGCCCTGTACCCGCGATAATCAGCTTAGCTTCAGGGTAACGTTTGAGCACAAGCCGCATGGCGGCTATGAGGATATGCACGCCCTTTTCATAAACAAGCCTCCCAAGGAAAGCAATAATTCGATTCTGTTCATCACCGCTAAAAAGAGCATTAGAAAGAAGCGGACTAACAGTCACAAGGGAAGCAGCAGCTGCGCGAAAAGGAATAACACCATTAGGTATATGAGTCGTTTTATGGATAGGTACATGAAATAGGCGAATGACTTCTTGCTGCATATAAAGGCTGCAGACAACGAGCTGATCAGCTTCGTCGGCTAACTTATTTTCTATTGCATGTATCCGTTGTTGCACTGGGGTATCCAGCTTCCCTTGATTTCGGCCATACTCGGTGGCATGGATCGTTGCAAGGAGCGGGAGATGTAGTGTTTTTTTAGATTCTTTGGCTGCATAAAAGACAAGCCAATCATGAGCATGAATGAGATCGAAATGCATGCCTTGTAAAGTTAAGCGATAGATAGCATCGGTGAAAGCCATATTCATTTGAAAGACCCAATCCAGGAAGTGAATGGCTCCAGTGGACTGGAGAACCTCTACACGATGAATATGAACCCCATCAGAACGCTCATAGGGATGACAATCGGGAGCAAGACACGTAATGACATGAACTTCATGGCCAAAGGCAGCAAGATGCTTAGATAAGTCGCAAACAGCTCTGGCGAGACCACCGATTACACGCGGCGGATATTCCCATGCGAGCATAAGAATACGCAGAGGTGTGGACTTGGTATTGGATGAGAATTTTAATAAAGTACTATCCAAAGAGCTATTCAAACTTATGGAAGGGCTAGTTTGGAAAAGACGGTAGTGGAGCTCCGGTAGAAAGGGGGATCTCCGTTCTAAGGAAATCACGATTTCGGATAGCTCTTTGTCTGAAGCTGCTGTTTCTAGTCCGTTAAGTAATTGATGAAAATGGGATAAATGCGTTTCTATGCGGTTAGCCGCATAGGTGGTTACCGTTTCCGCATCTAGGATGAATGTCCAGTCGCTGCTTTGCGCGAGCATAAGCTCTCTCGCGGCTTGATTCATTGCGCGCTGCTGCATCTTTGTGAGCAGCTCGGGGTTCGGGTGCTTTTGTGCAGCAAGCACCATAAGATCCTCCGCCGCGTGCAGCAGCGGATGTACCCACTGGCTGCGCGGCTGCAGCCAGACCTCGGCGTAGCCGCCGCGGCCCCAGCTCGACACGGGAAGCTTAGCTTCCGTGGTCGGCGCATGGGCGGCGGCATAGCCGCCTAACGTAGTCGTGTCCACGACTACGCCTTCATGGCTGCGCGCGGCAGCGAGCCCGCGCAGCACGGCCTCAAGCCACTGGTGGCCTTCGTACCACCAGTGCCCGAACAGCTCGGCATCGTATGGACATACGATGACCGGCGGTTCCGCCGGCCGCGCTTCGCGGTCGCCGGCGGCCAGAGCTAACGCCTCGCGCTCCTCAGCGAGGCGGCGAAGCTGCGCCACCCGGCTAGCGACGAAATGCTCAGCATCCTGCTGAGCTTTCTGAGCGGCCCGCGCCGGGTGGTAGGGCGCTTTGGCGTCACCTGCCGCTGCGCCGGTGACGCTGTAGTACTTGAAGCCCGTATGTATGCGTGCGCCGTCAGGCAGCACATAGGGCTTCAAGTACTCCCACTCGGCCCCGCCGTCTTGGCCGAGGTCGTAGCCGATATCGCGATAATATTCGCGATAATTGGGATCGCTCGGGTACCCGACTTCGGCGCTCCATACCTGGGCGCCGGCTTCGAGGTCCCGAGCAAAGGCGCAGGCGCCGCTCTGCGTGCGCAGCGGCGTCCCCGCCGCGCTCTTTACATTCGCGGTGCCATTCGCGTTCGCCGCGTCCACCTGCGGCGTTATCACAGCCTGCGCGTGCGCATGGGCGTCCACTACGAAGTAGCGAAGGCCAAGTGCCTGCAGGTGGGGCTCCAACGCAGGCGTATAGCCGCACTCCGGCAGCCAGATGCCAGCCGGAGCGGACCCGAAATGCCGCCGGAATTCCGTTACGGCGGCCTCGAGCTGCGTGCGCAGCGCGGAGTCGTTCTTGACTAGCGGCAAGAACGCATGCGTCGCGGCGCACGTTATTAATTCTAAGCAGCCAGTGCTTTTTAGGCTGCGGAACTTACCAATCAGATCGCCCCGAAGGCGATCGTACAAAGCCATAAGCCGATGGTACTGGTCGGCATAGAGCTTTGCCGTGGGCCCGAAGTCGGCATGACCCCACAGACGAATAACTTCTCTCTGAGCCAGTTCACACAGCGAGGTTAGATGCCTGCGAAGCCTAATCTTTAAACGTGAATCCTCGAGCATGGCAAGAAGCGTCGGGGACAATGACAAGGTGAGATGGAAGGGCACTTCATCTTCAAGAAGCCGCTCCATCATTTCGATCAAAGGAAGATAGCTATCGACAACGGCTTCGAAGAACCATCGTTCTTCTAGGGTGATGTTCTCTTCCTCATGTCGAACATAGGGGATATGGGCATGTAAAAGCAAGGCAACGAAGCCTTGTACATTAGTGCTGGTGCTCACGTTGGCGTTTGTGTTTGTGCTCAATCAGTATCGCCTCCAGATTCTGTATCTGCTGAGTATGCGGTCTTCGGTGAATACACCGAATAGGCAGAGAAATGCTCATTAGGTTCAGGCGTCATTAGCTGAAAGGAAACGGCAATAGGCCGGTATGTAACTAGTTGATCATTCGTTATTTGGTGAGAAGGATAATCTTGATTCGTATCTATTGGGGGAGTCTGAATCGTATTGGAACGCAGAAGCGGGAGAAACTGCCCCTGTTCATTCAGAATACCAAGATCCGCGAAGTAACTTTGGCCTGGGTGAAACCCGCTCACAAAGCATGATTCTCCTTGGGGAAGTAGAAGTTCTGAGACACTGTCAGCTTGGTGGCTATCTATAGGTAGATCGGTTACATGATAAAATCGCAATGTAGGTTGAAGTGACTGCCAGTCTGTATCGAAATGTTCCTGTACCATGTTCTTTTTTCTGCTAGAGAGCTGCCAGTAAGTAAACAGAACGGTCGGGGACTGGATAAGCAAATGAAGTGTATCCCGATCCATAGGATCAACAGAGAGAGCTTGGATAGGTATCGGTCTCACCTTTTCTCAGGGTAGTTATGGAAAATAAGCTGCAAGGATCTTGAGCAACATTGTAGCATATGCGCCATACAAACGAAAAATCTCCACCTTATCTAAAAGGGGGAGATCACTTGTATATCCCTTACTTGGTTGGATTTTGCCCTTCCATGTACCGGTTTTCCGTAAGTCTCATTAAGGAATCGTACCGATTCACCGAAGAAAATATCAAAAGGTATTCATCCTGTTTGACATTGGTATAAGATGCTTTGAAACCGGTATGATATTGCACGGTCATGCTGGAGGATTGATCGTCATACTGTACAAAAGCGATCTGTCTAGAAACGCTTGGAATCATATTCACGCCGCTCTCCCCTTCATCGTAGACTTCGGAAACCACGTATCGGATACATCTATACTATAATTATGCTTACCCAAGTGCGTTTAGAATGTGTCCACGATAGGAATGGACAAGCTGCTGAGCAAGTTCAGGATCCGTCGATTGAGCTACAAGCTGAAAGACAGGATCATCGGCATCAGGCAGCAGCAGGACCCACCCATTCTCATGATAAAACTTAATGCCATCGATTAGATCAACGGGTACATCTTTCGTCCGTTCCATCATGCTCCGCATGACCTCTCCTTTGGAATCCCAAGGACAATCAACACGTTCACGAAGAAGATGAAAGCTAGGAAACAAGGAGAGCAGATCCGAGAGCGGAACGCCGGTTCTTTCCAAATGGAGAATCACCAATCCAATGGCAAAGAGAGAATCGAACAAGGGATGTATCCTCGCTTCTTGTGTAGCTTCCATAATGGCTCGAGACCATTCCTTCGTACGAACGATCTTCCCGCCAAGCCCCTCGGCCATGCTTTCTAGAAGCTGGGGTGCACTGCCGGGAGCACCAATGGTTGCTCCTGGACGGCTGTGCAGGTAACAAAGATAGAGGAAGACGGTTTGTAAATCGCTGTCTACGAGCTCGCCTTTTTCCGTTATTAACTGCATGGTTTGTCCATCATCGTGAACACGTAAACCGAAACTCGCAGCAGATAGTGGGATAAAGACGTGAAGCGGTTCCTGCCTACTTGTAGATGTCACATGGATAGCTTCAAGCCCCAGCTTTTCGAAAAATGGAACAATGAAAGGCTGCAGCCAAGAACTCGATTCAATGACGATGCGAAGAGAAGACTGATGAGCACGTTCATATGAGATTTCTTGGGCCAAAGCATCTATATAAGTTTGTAACCAGTGCACTTCTTCTTTGTAGCTGCCAATCTGCTTCATAGTGGCCCGTCCATAATCTTCTTGCCAAAAGCTGTTCTCCACTTTACGCTCTGCTGATTTCGGAATAGGCAGTCCTTCAGCGTCCATACAGAGAAGACTGCAGGCATCGTTCTCTTTGCCAGACCACTCGAGATGAATTCCTCCAGCAGCACCCAAGTGACGAATAGCAAAGGTAGATGCAGGTGCAAAGCAATCCCCTAAATCAATAACATGCGTCCCTACAGATTGTAGGCTCGCTGTCAGTGTACGCTTTAATAAACGAGTGAACGTATGGGGAGCACAGCTTACCATGAGCGTTTTGCCGGGAGCTAAGGTTGCTCCATAGGCTGTGGCGAATTTAGCGACTAATTCCGGTGTTAAATCTAGATTTGGAATACCACTTACGCCGCTTGTCTTGAATAATGTTTTGGTTGCGTTATCTCCCCAGATATAGGAGGTATGAAGACGGGTCTTATCACGAATTTGTTTATGGGGCCAAATTTTTACGTTGGGTTCAATGCGGCTTTTCGCACCGATGACCACATGGTTGCCGACAACCGAGCCGTCCCCCAAATAGGAGGCCTCTTTACAAATAATCCGACTAGTCAGTGTGGAACCGGCCAATTCGTTGTGCTCAGCAATATGGTTATGATCCCACAGCACACTTCGCGTTAATTTGCTCCCTTTGGAGAGTTGATTATTTTGCCCGATGATGCAGTACTCACCGATTTCTACTTCGTCTTCCAGCCTACTCCCTTTCCCAATGAAAGCAGGACCTATCACACGAGCGGTAGCACTTGTTTCTACATCATCTGCGATGTAGACGCCAGGGCGGATCTGTGTTCCGTGTATGTCGAGCTTCACTTTCCCGTCTAGCATGTCAAACTGAGTTTGACGATATTGCTGCAGGTTGCCGATATCCGTCCAATATCCAGAGCTGATATATCCATAGAGCCCATTGTTTTCTTCAAGCAAGGCAGGGAAAAACTGCTGGCTGAAATCAAATTCTTGCCCCAGCGGTATGCGTTCCAGCATCTCAGGCTCCAAAATATAAATACCTGTATTTACTGTGTCACTGAACACTTCCCCCCAGCTTGGTTTTTCCAGAAAACGAGTAATTTGCCCCTCTTTATTTGTGATAACAACACCATATTCCAAAGGATGGCTGACACGAGTCAGGATTAACGTAGCTTTGGCTTGCTTTTCTTTATGAAAAGCGAGTGCTTGTTTCAAATCGAAATCAGTTAATGCATCCCCGCTTATTACAATAAAGGTATCGTCGAGAAACTCGTGCGCATGCTTCACACTCCCAGCTGTACCTAGAGGACTTGTTTCTTCGAAATAATGAAGATTGACGCCAAAAGCTTGTCCGCTGCCAAAATAGTCGCGTATTACTTCAGGTTTGTATTGCATGGTGACTGCTATATCCTGAATGCCGTGATTTTGGAGCAGTTCAATGATATAGGCCATGCAGGGCCTACCGAGAAGAGGCACCATGGGCTTGGGGAGATGACAGGTAAGGGGACGAAGTCGCGTTCCTTTGCCTCCGGCCATAATAACAGCCTTCATTTGTGGTACCTCCTTAGAATTTTTCTTTAGCAAAACTTGCATCGTAAGAGCGGTTTTCCCGTAATTGTTGTAGGCAAAGGGAACGTCAATCAGCTATTTCTATGATTTACCCCCAATGCTGCACTTTGCACTTTTGAAAGAAATAGCGTCCTCTAGTTCCCACCCTTTAATGAGTGGCTAAGGCTAAATTGTTGCTTTGACCTGAATGACAGGTTGGTAGTGGGTAAGCTTCTGGTACTCATTCTGGATATTTTGAGCGATATGGCTCCATTGGTAGTGCTGTTGCAGCAGTTGGTAGGCGCTATCAGCCATCTTGGCGGCTTGCTTTGGCTGCATCAGCATATCCGTAATGTGCCAAGCTAATGAATCGACATGACCTGGGAGAGCCTTATAGCCGTCCACACCATGCCGAATAATTTCAGCTAAACCGCCTGTGTCGGAGAGTACCAGAGGTTTCCGGTGGGCCATGGCTTCCAGCGCTACGATACCGAAAGGTTCGTACAAACTCGGAATCACACAAACATCCGTAGATTGATAAAGCTGTGTGCGATAAGCATCATCAACAAAACCGGTAAATAAGACGCGATCTCCTAAAAAGGCAGCCTGGGAGCGCAGCTCACCTTCCATAGGTCCAGAGCCAGCGATAATGAGCTTAGCTTGCGGGACTTGTGAAATGATTTTCGGCAGAGCTTCCAGCAGGTTTTGAATGCCTTTTTCATAAACAAGCCTTCCGATGAAGAAAATGACTTTGTCTTGCTTTGCTACTATATGAGGTCGGTTCATTGTCTCTACGTTTGGTTTTTGAGTTCGAATTCCATTCGGATGTACGCTCACTTTATCGGAAGGAAGATTAAATATACGTCCTACTTCCTCTTTCATATAGGAGCTGCATACAAAAACACGATTAGCCTCATAAGTCAGCTGCCACTCCAAATGATGAATCTTGCGCTGCAGGTCGGAGTATAGATTTCCTTGATTTCGTCCCCATTCTGTTGCGTGAATCGTGGCTACTAAAGGGATGCCATAGCTGGTCTTTATTTCTCTTGCCGTATGAGCAACCATCCAATCATGCGCATGCAAAAGGTCGATTCGCCCGCCGTTTTCTTTCCATCTGACAAGATGGTCGGTCATGGCAAGATTCATTTCGAACGTCCAGTGGTAAAAGTGAGTATCACCGGAATGGTTAATAGGGAGCCTATGTACGTAAACGCCATTCATCTTCTCAAAACTAGGCGCACCATCATAGGAGGTTGTGATGATATGTACGATTTCTTCGCGAGCGACAAGAGCTTCCGATAGCTCATGGACTGCTCTTGATAAGCCACCGACATGTTTGGGCGGGTATTCCCAAGCAAGCATGAATACGTTCGGACGGTGTTTAGTTTCCTCCAGTAATGTTTCCCATTCCTTCAAGTTTGGAATAATAGGGATAGGGGAAAGCTGCTGTATGCTTACGTAATCTCGAAATTGGATATTTGGAAAGCAGTTGTCTTTCTCCTCCAAAACGGTAAGAAGTACCTCGTCAACCTGTTCCCGATCTACCTGATCGCAGAGATGGTGGAAGCATCCTAGATGTTCCTTCGTTCGGCGAATGGCATGGTCGACGTCACTCTGTGCGTCCATCATGAACGCCCAATCGCTGCTTTGAGCTAGCATGAATTCTCTTGCAGCTTGATTCAAAGTCCGTTCCAGAACGCTGGCGCTTAATTTACCATGGCGAGAGAGATGCTCATGTTTCGTTGTGAGCTCGATCATCCGCTCTTCGGCTTGATGCAGATGACGATAAATCCAGTCGTTATGTCCCTGCAGCCATATTTCGGCGGAGTGGTTACGGCCCCAACTAGATTCGTTCAAATTTCCGACAGCAGCTATTGGATATTCCTCTAGATATTCACTAGGTGTAATCATCTTAATCGTTTGCTGATCGAGAAACATTTTGCGGCAGAACAGCTCAAGAAAGTGAGGTCCTTCATACCACCAATGCCCAAATAGCTCCGCATCATAGGGGGATACGATGAGGGGTTTGCGATCCAGCCAGCGTTCCCAATGAGCGGCCTGCTTCTGGCGATTTGCCAGGAAATGGCCGGCATGTTCAGACGCTTTCTCTAGGGCTCGCTCTGGTTGATAAGGTTCCTTGTGGCTGCCTTTGCTTGTGTTGCGGTAATATTTAAACCTTGTTGCCGGGTCGATGTCATTATAGTATTCACGATAGTTGAAGTCCCCTGGGTAGCCGTTTTCGGAACTCCTGACTTGACTGGTGGATTCCGGATCCAGAGGAAAGGCAGTTACCCCATAGGGGGTCATGAGCGGGGCAGCTAATTCTCGAGTCGGCTGCGGTGAAGCGAAAGCGATAGCTGTGGAATCGGTGAAGAAATATTGGATCCCAGCCTGCTTCAAAATGCGGTCAATACCAGGCGTATAGCCACATTCAGGTAACCAGATGCCGCGAGGCTTTTGATCGAAATAACGTTCATAATCCCGAACTGCCGTCATAATCTGTGCATGTATTGCCTCTTCTGTTTTCATTAGAGGAAGAAATCCATGCGTAGCGGCCGAGGTAACAATTTCAATACGACCTATATCTTGATAGTGTTTGAATGTGGCAATGACATTTCCTTTGCAGCTTTCATATAGCGTAAGAAGCTCACGGAATCGTTCTGCATAACGTCTGGCCAGAGGAAGAAGAGAAGGTTTTTTTTGTAACCGAACCTGTTCCTTTTCTGCGAGCCCAATAAGCTTACTAAGGTAAGCGTGATAGTTGTCCTGCAAGTTTGGATTGCTGAACAAGGACAAGATAGTCGGAGTTATGGAGAAGGTCAAGCGGAAATCTATCTTATCACTTGTTAGACGATTCATGACTTCAATTAGGGGTAAATACGTTTCCGTCATGGCATCGTAGAACCACTGTTCTTCCAAAATATCGCTCTGATCCTGATGACGAATATAGGGAAGGTGAGCATGCAGCATGAGAACCAAATATCCCTTGAGCTCTGGCTTCGGTTTGATGCGATTGATCAAGAGATAACGTCACCTCACATAAGGAGAGTAGGCTTGTATATTTTCAAAAAAATATGGCTTGATTCGATTGTAGACACGTTCGGCATGGGCTTCTGGTATAACCGTTTGCATCGGTTCTCCCCATTTGGTTTCGGTATCGTTAGGTGTGACGACGCAATTGGAACGAAGAAGAGGAATGAACTCGTGCTCCCAAGTGTAAGTGCCAATATCCACAAGGTAGGTACGTCCTGCACTTAGATGGTGAAGATACCAATTATTAGCTTCAGACGTCGTTGTTACATCCCAGTATCCATGTGCATTACTGCCATTGAAATATAGGCTAGTCACATCGTACAAACGTATCACTTTGGGCATTAACGCATAGTCGCATTCAAAATGCTGAGAAACAAGCCATCTCAGCCTATCGCTAATTTCCCAATAAACATAGAGCGAATGTGCATCCACGATCATAAGATGGAGTATGTCCTTGTTATACCGATCGGGAACCTCGAACCCTGCGGTAGGTAATGCCTTCAAGGTGAATTCCTCTTTTCTAATGCTAATTACTACCTTTTCACTGTAAAAGCATTCGCTTTTCCAAAGAAAAATATGCGTAGATTGCTAAAATCTAGCTGTCCTAAAAAAAAGGAATTTCAAACTTTTCTGGCGAATATATTGGACTAATCCGGGTTAAGAAGTTTATGCTTACGATGCAAGCTTTCCTAACGGAAAGCTCTAAGGGAGGGTTTTTCATGAGTTTTTGTTGTGGAGCCAGTATGATTGGAACGAAAGGTACCTTGAAGCACATTCGTACACAAATTCACAATGTGCCCATTCTTTTTTGCCCGGTATGTCATCGCATTGAAGTTCACTATCTGGTGGAGAACGAATACGAGATACTAGCGGAGTATGCTCACGGTGATGGTGCTCCTGAGGTGGATTTTACGGAATATGTAGATGGTAAGGATCATCTATTGCATGATAATTGTGTCAACCATGAAGGCGAAGAGCCTTTAGATATAGTACGCTGTCAAATTGATATGGCCCTTGATCTGCTTGGGGTCGCGAAATCTATTGGCGATAGTGAATGGGAAGATCAGCTTAAGAAACGATTGAAAATGCTGAGTGTACGCCGAGATAAACTGAAAAACAAAAAAACCTCCAAGCACACCTAGAGGTTTCCTTGATAAAGCCACTCTCTTTTCCTAGCGGAAAGGGGTGGCTATTTTTTATTTTTCTCATTTATTGAAGTTCTTGCAAAAGCTTCGCAAAATCCTTCTGAAGATTCCTGCTCAGGGGAACCTTAACAGGCGTATGATTTAAATGAATAAGAAATCTTCTCGATGTGGGGAAGCCACTTTCTTTCACATACGATACCACATGGCGCAAATTGACCAGAAAACCTTTGAACGGACTGAACATATGAGGGGAGCTCTGAGCCAGTATATCCGTTAAATTCGTGCTGGACTCCATATGTGCTCCATTCATGAGATGGATTCTGGACAAACGCTTATCTTCTTTCTCAATGAAGAGGATGGAATCTTCAGATATAGGGAGCTCTGATTTTTGATTTTTGACAGTAATCCATGTTGTAGTTCTAGGCTTCGGTGCTTGTAGCTGTTGACTGCGTTCTAGTTGAATCTCCGTAATGGCCTTCCGAATAGCCGCTTGAAACTTTGGCAGCATCACTGGCTTGGACAGAAAGTAGAGGGATCCTAGATCATGAAAGCTCGTCAAAACATGGTCAATGTTCGTCGTTCCGCTAACCATAATGACTTTCTGCTGATATCCAGCGCTTCGCAAGGATTGAACCATCGTGATGCCATCTAAATTTCCTTCCAATCCAATGTCCACTAGCAATATGTCAGGCTGAAGCTGATCGTATAATTGTATGAATTGTTCGCCTTCAGAAACGATTGATATGACTCTTAGCCCGCATTGTTGGCTATAACTTTCAAGTAGTTTGCCTGCCCAATAGTTATCTTCTACGATGGCCACTGTGAAACGGTGTCCCATACGTTCATCGCACTCCCATCCTCTCACCCATGGACCGCATGCATCCTGTCAACTTATACTCAGAAACAGCCAACTTAGTCCACTTTGAAGGCAAAAGAACGGTTATCTTGTATAGTTCTAGTTGTGGATTCAAATTAGGTAGACTGCTTAAGAGTGGCTTAGAAATGAGGGAACGTGTATTTGTTTACATGGGTGAAATTTATCCTAACCTGTATTGATTTTGTACCAATGATTTTATTCGCATTATTACTTTTCAGACAAAGAGTGAAACCATATTGGATACAAATAACGCTCGCTGCACTCGCAGGAACGATAGTCGCTTATTTCGACAATTGGCCTTTATTATACGTTTGTATTATTTGTTCGCTGCTTATAATGGTTTGGAAATTTAGCCTTGTACCGACTTTAATCATAGCATTATCCGGGTATATTCTATCGGTCATCGTATCTACGACTGTCCTCTTTTGTTGTGATTTAACCGATCTTGCTGCTTACACAGATATCAAGGATGACTCATTAACGACTAATTTGATATTGCTTTTGACCATTATGACGAAATGCGGCGTTCTTCTTGCCATTCATAAGCTTCGGCTCGGATTTACTTTTCTCTCGAATTATACGAGAATACCGCTGACTAGGGAAAATGCTGGCTTCTATCTCTTCATTGTTGTTGTTATTATTGGAATCACATACCGTTATTCCTATCCGGATAGCGTGCTAAGCGCGCTGATGCCGATCCAATTGCTAAGTATGGCAACAGTTCTCTTCATCTATGTCATGTTAGGTAAGGAACTTGGCTTTCAAAGATGAGTGCCGGGGGTTAGATTCAGCTTCCACAACAAACCCTGTATTGCGAGCTTCATACTCGAGAAGAGTCTGGTGATATTTCTTTTGCGGCATAGCAGCGATGGTGACACTAGGACCTTCTTCATAAGCATGAAAATAAAGTTTGCCTTCTGAGGGGGCATACTTTTTTATTTTGTTCAGATTAACGAAAAGATGCATGTCCAATTTCACAAAATGATGATCCGTTAATGCTTCTATGAAACTCGTGAACGCCACAAGAGATTCTACGTTCTCTTCCAAGATGCCATCAGGCGAAACATATTGGATCGATTTAATACCAAACTCAACATACCAGACGTTATCTAAACGGATTTGAAAGGAAGTTGGCGAAGACGAGGCGTCCTTTTCTAAATATCCAGCTTTTATTAGTAAATCTGTGTAAGGATATTGATAGGCTTGCGATAGCTTTCTCAAGGTGTCAGGGGATGGCTTGATGACATCATTCGTGGTACGATTACGTCCGAGCTCTAAATCCCTAATATAGGCATGAGACAAGCCGCTTTTACTTGCAACTTTACGCAAGGACAATTTACCTCGTAAGGTCTCGAGAAACTTGCCAAAGTGATTGCCGGGTTCCAAATGAAACACCTCCCATGCCTTAATTGTAAAGGATTCAATGTTAAATTGAAACCGTACTTTAGGTTTTATTTGCCATTAGGTGCCCATTTGAACATCTATGGTATAATAAATTTACTTTTTATTTCTGATTACATATAATTGTACCCCCCGAATTGTTATACATAGGGACGAAACTACTATACTGTGAGGTGGAACGGTGCTACTGGTACTATTCAAAAAGTTTCTTGGAAAGAAGGAATCCCAGGGACAAAGTGAACCGCATGCCTCTTCCCTTGAGGTTACCATACATCAAATTCAAGCAGGAGACCTACGACTTAGGAATCAATTTATTGCTGACTACCAGCCCTATGTGGCTAAAGTTACAAGTAGGTTCTGCAAGCGATATATCGACCCCGCACGAGATGACGAATTCAGTATCGCTTTAGCAGCGTTTAATGAAGCAATTAATCAATATTCTTCCGTAATGGGAAGGTCTTTCCTAGGCTTTGCTGAAACAGTCATGCGGAGAAGATTAATTGATTTTTTACGAAAAGAACAGCGTTTCAAAGGTCAGATTCCTTACAGCTCGTTCGATCAAGAAGATGATGAAGATAACCTACTCAATCCAATTGAGGTTCATCAAGCTATTGAAGCTTATGAAAAGCAAAAGGGACTTGAAGAACGGCGAAGTGAAATTATTGATTTTAGCCGATGTTTAAGTGATTTTGATATCGATTTCTCTGAATTGACAGAAGCATCCCCTAAACACGACGATTCCAGGCAAATGCTGTTCGGTATCGGCCGCACGCTAGCACAGGATGCAGGGCTTATGCGTACTCTTCTGACGAAACGGCAGCTGCCGATTAAAGAGCTGTTGGAGCAAGTTCAGGTTTCCAGAAAAACATTGGAGCGAAACCGTAAGTATTTGATTGCGATAGCTCTCATCTTTAACGGACCCTACCCTTACTTGCGAGATTATTTACATATTCGAGAATGAGGAAAGCATAAAGAAAGGAAGAACAGCGCATGAACAAGGGAATCGTAATGGAAATAAGCGACAGCTCCATTATTGTCATGAATCCAGAGGGTCGGTTCGATAAGCTTCCGAGGGGAACGCGGAATTGTGAAGTTGGGGAAGAGATACTATACGCACCTGTGAAGCGGCGTATGCGTGTGCCGCAAATGGCAATTGCATCGGGACTAGCGGCGGCAATTGTACTATGCTTTGTTTTAGTATCAACGTTGACTGGAACGGTTCCAGGTGGCCAAGTGGTTGCTTACGTAACCATTGATATCAATCCTAGTGTAGAAATAGGAATTGATAATGATGAAGTCGTTCAGGATTTAATTGGGTTAAATTCAGATGGCAATGACTTAATTCAATCGTTAGTCTATAAGGGCAAGTCGTTAGAAGCTGTTACATCCGATATTTTAGACAAAGCCGAGCAAGGAGCACTTGCTAGAGGTGAAGCAGATATCATTATCAGCTCAACGATTGTAGAACAAAAAACGGATGTGAATGATCAGGCCATTGCTACAAAGCTGAAAGCTCAGGTGAGTAAGCATATAGAGCAAACCCATCCCGATCAGGTTAAAAATTATGAAGTGACTGCGTTCGCCGCCCCGCAAGAAGTAAGACAAGAGGCGAAGGCAAGCGGTGTATCGGCCGGGAAGTACGCGATATATTTAAATGCGGTAGACAATGGTGCGAAAGTATCTCTCGACGACATCAAATCGGTGTCAATTCATCAACTCGCAAAGGATAACGGCGGGATTGATAAACTGGTAAAGCCGGATAAACCGATCGATAAATCGTCTCTGCAAAGGCTAATCGCAGATGAAAAATCCGGAAAGCTAAGCGAGAAAATTCAGCAAATTGAAAACGAGAAATCGGCCAAAGACAAGAACAACGATAAAAACGAGAAGAATGATAAAAATAACAATAGCAAGAACGGGAATAATGGCAAGGCTACGGTGAAACCAACACCGACACCGTCTTCGAAGAATGACAAGAACGACAATAATAATAAGAACGACGATAATAAGAATGACAAGAATGTCAAGAACGATAGGAATGGCAATGATCGTAATAATGACAACAAATCAACGCCAAAGCCGAACCGCTCGGATGATGACAATGAGGATGATTCCAAAAAAGAATCATCCTCAAAGCCTAGAGCGACATCAACGCCTAAGCCTACTGTAAAACCTTCCAGTAAGCCAACAAGCTCAAGCAAACCGACGGTTAAGCCATCTGCATCTGCTAAGCTAACGCAGAAACCGAAATCGGAAAATGATAGAAGCACCGTTTTCCCTTGGAGCTGGAGCGATCGGAACAACGATTCAAAAAACAACGATGATAAAAGGGATTAGTAAGAGTTAATAGAATAGAATATGTACATAAGCACCCTAGATAAACACCCTAGGCTTACTTCACTATTATGTGAAGTTATGCCTGGGGTGTTTATGTATGTTTTATTCGGCAGAGCTTATTGGAGGAACATGGATCATGGAAACTAGGACCGAGTTGTATTACAATAGTTGTAAGCGCAATTATGATTGATTTTCTTAGTTGGAAGGGAGATTTTGGCTTGAGATATTCGACTTTCGGTAAATCCGGCTACAACGTTTCATCACTTGGATTTGGTGCTATGAATCTTCCAGGTGTACCATTAGAACAGGCAAGAGAAGCATTGAATTACGCCTTGGATCATGGGATTAATTATATCGATACTGCAGCTGCATACCGGAACAGCGAGGAAATTATCGGCGAGTGCATCTCTCATCGCAGACAGGAATATTTCTTAGCAACGAAGACAGGGGCACGTGATTACGAGACAGCGAAAGCGGAGATTGAACGAAGCTTGGTTCGGATGAAAACAGACCATGTAGATTTACTGCAAATTCACTACGTGAACTATGTAAGCGAGTTTAAGAAAGCGATGGATATTGGGGGCGCTTATGAAGCTGCTCTTGAGGCTCAGCGGGAAGGGAAAGTGCGATTTATCGGCATTTCCGGACACCGTCCAGATTTACTTGCGAAATGGATCGCCAAGGGGCAATTTTCGCAGATTTTGTTTCATCTCAATTTGGCACAGCCGTTTGCACTTGATGAGTTGATCCCAAAAGCGACAGAGATGGATTTAATGAAAGTAGCCATGAAGCCTTTATCCGGCGGGTTCATTCAACCAGTTGATCAGGCCATCCGCTATCCATACAGTCAAGACGTGCATGTGACGATTTCCGGGATGGTGAGCATCAAGGAAGTGCAAGAAAACTTGGCTGCGCAGGAGCAGGAAGTAGGAGCCGAGGAGCGCCAGGAGCTGGAGCAATTAGCGATAGAGTTAGGTCAACACGATTGCAGACGCTGTAACTATTGTTCTTGCCCGCTTGAAATCTCCATCCCTGATGTGATGATTGCTAGTAGATTTAGAGAGAAGTTTGGTTTGCTCCCCAAGGGAGACGGATTTTTCCAAAGACAAAAGGATAGAATAGTAGGCTGTGCAGACCATGATCCATGCAAAGAGAAACCGCTTTGCGAAGAGAAGTGTCCTTACCAGCTGCCGATGCAGTCAGTCGTGCAGAAAGCCGCCTCTTTTTATTAATTGGAGAGACTATAGAAACTACAGAAACTATTTGAAGGTAAGGAGAATTACCTATGTTTGCTAAAATTACGGATATAACGACGGGCGTATTTACGTCATTGATGGTTAATGAAACAGGGGCAGACGCCATCCTCGTCTGTCTAAGTGAAGCTGAGCTGCGCCAGGACGCTGTCCTCGGACTACCGCAGCTCGATCAGGCCCTTGAGCGCATGCGCGCAAAGGGCCTATTCACTGGCGCCTCAGGCGAGCTCGAGGCGCTGCCGACCCACGGGCTGCTGCCGTACGCGTACGTGTTCGTTGCGGGGCTCGGCCCCGCAGCGTCACGCGATACGCTGCGCGCAGCCGCGGTGTTCGCAGCGCGCAAGGCACTCGCGCTGCAGTTCGAACGCTTGGCGCTTAAGCTGCCAAGCGGGTTCGACAGCCGGTCGGCCGCCTCGGCGCTGACCGAAGGGCTGCTCCTCGGTACGTACCGCATCGCGGCGTACCGCAAGAACGAGCCTGCGCGCGCGGAGCTGCCCCAGGCGGTGCTGCTCACAGAAGCGGCTGCGGATGCAGCGCTTCTGGAGGGGGCGATCGCAGCCGCTGAGGCGGTTGCGGAGGGCACGAACTACGCCCGGGATCTCACGAACCTCCCGGGCAATAAGCTCGTTCCGGCTTCCATCGCAGAGGAAGCCGTTCGGCTCGCCCAGCACTACGGCTTCGCCTGCGAAGTGCTGGACGAGCACGAGATTGCCGCCCGCGGGATGGGCGGCCTTACCGCGGTTGGCGCGGGCAGTGTCAACCCGCCACGCATGATCACCCTGCAGTATAAGGGTGATCCAGATTCCGCCGACGTGCTGGGCCTCGTCGGCAAGGGCGTGACCTTCGATACCGGCGGGATCTCGATGAAGAAGCCCGACGGCATGGAAGAAATGATCAGCGATATGGGCGGAGCCGCTACACTGCTCGGTGCCCTGCACGTCGTTGGTCAACTGAAGCCGAAGGTGAACCTGGTCGTGGTTATCCCTGCGGCGGAGAACATGACGTCTGGTTCAGCTTATCGTCCCGGCGATATCGTGACGATGCTAAGCGGACATTCCGTGGAGGTTTTGAATACAGACGCGGAAGGCCGCATTATATTGGCTGAGGGCTTGACCTATGCCAAGCAGCTGGGAGCGAACCGCCTGATTGATGTTGCAACATTAACAGGGGCCATTTTAATCTGCTTCGCCGATGTTGCGACAGGCGCGGTTACGAACGATGACGAGTTCCTGAAACCGCTGCTCCATGCAGCTTCGGCAGCTGGTGAAAAAGTATGGCAGCTGCCAAACTATCCGGAGTATCGCGCCATGCTGAAGAGTGATGTCGCCGATATTAAGAATGCGACTTCATCTGATCGCTGGGCAGGAGCCATTACAGCAGGTCTATTCATCGGCTACTTCGCCGAAGAAACGCCTTGGATCCATCTGGATACCGGCGGCACGGCTTGGTTATGGTCGGCCAAAGGCATCGAGCCTAAAGGTGCAACAGGTGTCATGGTTCGTACTTTAGCGGCCTATCTGTGTGGCGAAGAACTTAACTAGTTTTTCTTCTCCACTATAGTTTGATTAAAGCAGGAAAAGTGGTAAAAGTGCTCGATCAAGGTAGGATGGCTTAGTTTAGAAGAACCGTCTGATGAAATAGCAGTCTTTAGGAGCTTCTATTTCACTAAACTAACCCTTAAAGCAGCAAATAGAAGTCCCTAAAGGCTCTAATATACAGAAGTAATGCTGAAATTGGTATCATCCGCGAGAAATAGAAGTCTCAAAAGCCTCTTATTTAGCAGTTTTTACGCGATTTTCTCTAAATAACAGCCTCTAGAGACTCCTATTGAGAGGCATCACTTGCACAAGCTCCACCAATCATGAGCTTAACCTAGGTTTATCCAACATGAACACAAAAAAATCACCCGTCATCGAGTTATCGCCATTCAACCATGAAGTACGATGGTTGAATGGCGTAATAACTCAAGGCAGGGTGATTTTTTAATCTTCCTAGGCGCCAATACTTTGTCCAGCTGCAGCCGGCTGATTGACAGGCCTTTGAAGCAACTCATTTACGTCGGACATCCGAATGACCAGACGGTTGATTTCATTTGTTGTAAATGAGAGATGCTCGGTGCGCTGTTCAAGCTGCGTTAAGGAAATGCCGATCCAATTTTTCTTGCGTCGATGTAGGAATAGATCATATTTTAACACCGTCATTGTGGCGGCGAGGGGATCTGGCTTGATATAGACATCTTTCATGATATCTTCCATATTGAAAAAGAGCTTCCCGCGCTCCCATCTTACATACCCTGGTTCAAACAAGATAACAAGAAAATCAGAATCAGTCTTGTCCTTGTTCTCCATTGTAATCAATCTTACAGTACCTTTAGCTTGATTCGGCTTAATGAACTGATTGGATCGAATATCGGGAAGAAAAGGAACAATGAGAAGCGGACATACACTGGCGATATACAAATAAATGGTTGACTGAAACATGAGAGAGAGTACAATGAAAGTCAAAAAGAGTAATAAGCTTGTGATAAGACCAAAATAGTTTGGTTTCATAGTATTTGGGTGATCCCGCCTGACATGATAGATTAAGTAATCAGTCCTATTTTACCATAAGCGCCCTATAGTTTGTAAACTTTAAGATCAGTCATCCATCATAAGAATCACATCAGGAGGCGAACATGGTAATGAAGATTGCGGGTAATTTACGAAAACCCAGAAAAAAAGTATCCCCCTACCGAAGAAGCCTGCTCATCGCAACGTTGGAGGGGTTCCCAGCGGTTATTATTTTTCAGCTCCTTGGCGGTCCGTTTCTAACGGGTTATTTGCTTTATTTAGGAGCGACTTCAACCGAAATTGGTTTAGTGTTGGCCATTACAACTGTCGTCAATATCATTCAGATTGGGATGGCTGTAATCATGCAAAAATTTAGAAACCGCAAACGGATGCTGCTTATATTTGCTTCGTCACACCGATTGCTTTGGACTTCTGTGGGCTTGATTCCTTTTTTATTTCCCGAAGATCTGTGGGTTATCATGTATATTGTGCTTTATACGGCTGCTCATTTGGGAAATGCCGCGGGTGGAATCGTTTGGACCTCACTGATAAGTGATGCGGTGCCGGGTCCGGTTCGAGGACGATATTTTGGACTTCGCAACACGATATTAGGCGGGGTAAGTTCACTTGCGCTTTTCATAGGCGGACAAATATTAGATCGCTATCCAGGCGGGCAAGGCTTTTCCTATTTATTTATCATATGCAGCGTTTGTGTGGTCTTAAATATACTGGCCTTCGGTTTATATCCGAATCCACCCTTCGAGCCATCTACGGCATCGAATCCGGTAGGGATGATTGGGAAGCCGTTGAAGGATCGCGCTTTTCTTAAAGCGATTCTCTTTTTGGCTGTATTTTTATTCGTGCAAGGGGTAACCGTGCCGCTCTTCTCTTATGTTATGCTCAAGCTGATGAAAATTAATTATGAAACAGTCTCGTTAATTACGGTCGTACATACGGTGGTCATGATGGCTAGTTACTATGTATGGGGCAATCTGAATGTGCGATACTCGGCTCAAACCTTGCTGCTATGGTCCTTACCGATCATTGCACTAGCTTGTTTATTATGGGGAGCGATTGCTTTCATTCCAGCCGTTGTTGTTCTGTATGCCGTTCATATCGTTCTTGGCGTTGGACTGGGTGGGTTTAATCAGATGGTGTTCACGTTTACGATAGGCGATACACCGAAGAGCGAACGTCCAATGTATATTGCTACTTATTCGGCTATCACCGGCTTTGCGGCTTTCTTGGGACCGATTTTTGGCGGAAAACTATATGCCCTGATTACGAATGCCCCGATGTGGGTGCAAATATATGGTGTTTCTACGGTGGTTGGCGCTGTTTTACTTGTACTTGGACTGGTAGTTGGACGTATGGTGCTAGGAAAACAAATGAGGAGTGAAGCATAAATGACAAGGAAAAGAATTGGATTAATTGGTCTAGGTGATATCGCACAAAAAGTGTATCTGCCGCTTTTATCGGTCAACGAGCAAGTAGATATCGTAGGGATTATGAGCTCAACCCCGGCGACGGTAGAACGGATGAAGGCAAAGTATCGCATTCCTTACGGGACAACGAATTTAGATGAGCTTCTTGCACAAGGGCTGGATGCTGTTTTCGTACATAGTCCGACATCTACCCATTACGATATAGCTATGAAAAGTATGGAGAAGGGTGTAGCTGTTTATGTAGACAAGCCGTTGTCCTACGATTGGGCTCAGTCCGTCCAGATGGCTTCTTATGCGGAGCGAAAAGGTGTTTTGCTGGCAGCGGGGTTTAACCGCAGGTTTGCTCCCCTTTATATGGAGGCTAAACAATGGCTGCAGGAGGCAGGTGGCTTCGATTGGTGTTCAGCTGTTAAGCACCGCATTAAGCAGCAAGGGCATAGCGCCAAAGAGACGTTGTATGATGATCTGATTCACATGCTGGACCTTTTGCTATGGCTTGGAGAGAGCCCGTACGAAGTGCGTACATATAACCAACAAGTCGATGAAGCAGGCAAACTGCTCCACGCTTCAGGGACGTTGGCATTTTGTTCTTCGCTGGGCAATTACAGTATGGTTAGACTTGCTGGTGTTGATTTAGAAAAAGTTGAACTGCACGGCAGCGGCCGATCGGTAGAAGTAACGAACCTAGAGTCATCCATTTTTTATGAAAAAGGGGCCGCCCCACGTGTGCGCTCCTTCGGAAGTTGGGACACGGTGCTTGAAAGAAGAGGCTTTGCTGGTGTTGTTCAGCATTTCCTGAACAGCTTGGACAATCCGAATGCCTGCAGCATCCGTGGAGACCTTGTTCTAGAGTCACACCAACTAGTGGAACGATTGTCCGTATAAAATCGTACAGAAAAGGGGGCCTATCATCCAAAAGTGACTTTGGATGATAGGCCCCTTCTTTTTGATTCACTTCCCTGATTTTTGCTGCAGATATAGAACGGCATCCCGAAGCAGCTTGGCGGTCGTACTATCCGTATACTTGCCGTCTTTGATGACCGCATCAAAAATAGTCGGATCTTTAAGCTGGCTTGAGCTTAGCTGCTTCTGAAGCTGAGCAACCTTGTTTTGCAAGTTGTTATACATGTTTTGGTTTTGGAAATAACCTAACTTCAACAATAAACGAAGCAGATCGTCCAAATGATCGAGATCCATGATCACCTTCAACACAAAGGTGCGTACGATCGTATTGCCAGCGCTATCTGTTGCCGTTACTTCAATCGTATGCTGACCTAACCATAAGCTGAGCGGTTGGAGGTTAATGTTAGGGCTAACAACGGCACCGTCCAGTTTAACCACAGATGATGCTACTCCACTGAGAGAATCTGTGACACCAACATTCAATACAATCGGATCCGTCCAATATACAGTTAAAGGACCGGCAATGTTGATTTCAGGAGCTTGCGGATCGAAGCGTACCTCCGCAGAATGACTAGCTTCCTGATTGCCTGCCGCATCAACACTGTAATAGTGTATGGTGTTTACACCGTAAGTGTTTACCGTAACCGAGGTTCCAGCAGCGGCAGTTCCTCCATTTAGCATGTAAAAGGTCTGTTGTACACCGCTCAGAGCATCATAAGCGTTTAATGTGACGGTTTGCGGTGTTCGCTGCCACCCCTCTAATGAGGTGTGCGTAGTGGCAGGTGCCGTTTTATCGATGCCTATAATCAAATCCTTGGGCACTTCTTCGTTATTCATCACATCAATTGAGCGGTACTGGATTTGATGCACCCCTTCATCGCTGAAGGTGACCGGCTGAGCTGTGACAGCCTGCCAGGTTCCACCCTGAATTCGGTACTCCGTTTGTTTGATTCCAACACCAACCGTCGGATGCACGGCCGTAAACGTAACATGTACATCTTGCTTGTTGAATGTGCCTGCCCCGGTTGCCCCATCCGCTGTCGCTGTTGTCACAGGAGGGGTGACATCTCGCTTCTTCACCTGGAAAGTAATCTCCTTGGTGTTGTTCGTACGATCCATCTCAGTGAATCGACCAATATCATTAATATGGACGCTCAATTGATAGGTGGCATCGCCGTTCGGTACTTCCCAATAGCCGTTCTCACCGCCTGCGTTCGTATAGAGCGTTGCACTGCCGCCTACAGGTATGGATTGATTATACGTATCCGTGTATCCGAATGCGCCGCCGTTCAAACCAAATACAGCTCCGGTTATTTTGCCGGCTGGGGTCGGGAGAATACCGACATTTTTCACCGTGACATAGAACCGAACTCCCGTTTGCCCGGCATACGGATCCGCTGGATCCGTTCCAAGGCCAGTTACAATAAGATCGGGACCTGGTGTTAAGGGCTGTCGTTCCAAACTCAAAAACTCGAACGATTGATGGATGATCCGGCCGTTTTTAGCGACAACTTTGATGATATGGTTTGCCATAGGGAGACCTGTCTTTTCAAAAACAACCTTCTTCACGCCTTGTGTGTTCGCTGTTTTCAAATCTACTGTTGCTTGCAGGACATCATCGATATAAACATCTGCCTCGCCTAATGTAGACTCAATATCGGAATACCAACGAATTCCCGTACCCTTAAAGCCCATAGCTGTGTAATCGCCCGGGGTTGTCGTTTCATGAAGATTTGCTCCATTGGCGCCGAGAGCGAAGGTAGGAGCGGAATAATACATATTCGTACTGCTGTGAATGACATTCGTCCAGAGTGCTTGCGGTGTTTCATCCAAAATGCCTTCTTTCAGCTCGAACCAATCGAAGGTTGCGAAGACATTATCGCTGCTCTTCACAATGGATAGAACAAGGTTGCTTATGTCTGCCGGCATCATGACGTTATAGTCGATCGTCGTATAGGTGTTGGGCTCCGTTCCCGGAAGATCAAGGGCCCGTATCAGCTGGTTGTTGATAACGAGATTCACCTTTTTGTTCGCGGCCGAACTATATTTAAGCTTAAGGATATAATTGGTATTTGCTTTTACAGGCGGTTTCAGCATGTTCATCCGCCCTTGTGTAAAGTACATGCCGACGAATGTGCCATGATGGGTCACTCCTTCCAGCTCCGTTTGCTCTGCTTCAACATGCAAAGCTCCCGTAGACGTAGTGGTAAAAGGAGAGGCCGGCAAAGATAAGGAGGATATGGCAAAAGGGTCGCTCGGTACGGATTCGTTGCCCGAATCATCATAAGCGATCAGCGTATACGAGTGTGCGCTTTCCGGTCTAACATCTTGGTGCGAATAACGGGTTACGGCTTTCGGCAGCTTAGCGAGCAGTACGCCGTTATCATAGAGCTTATATCCGGCTACTTCTGTATTATCCGTAGAAGGCTGCCAAGTCAACTTGATTTGTTTGTATGAAACGGCCCGTGCTTGCAGCATAGGCTTACTTGGTGCTGATTGTTCAAACGGGGTCAAAATAAACTGGACGGCTTCACCGGGCTGTAACGTTTCCGATAGCTGCGCTCCCGAAGTCGCGTCAATGGTCGTAAAACTGCGTGCAGCCGCATACGTGTTGCCTGCGCCAAAGCGTTCTGCCGCATACTGGGCGTTAGTAGGCAGCGCGACGTTGACGTTCATCGTAACCGGTGTCGTTTCAAAATTAACAAAATTGAGCAGAATTTTATTGGATTTTGCTCCAGTGCTGCTCACACCAAGACTAGATGTATCCACCGCACGGAAATACGCTTTTTTCCCGGCAAGCTCATTCTGATTTGTATACTCATAAGGGAGCGGTTTGCCATGCGTACTGTAGGCTAGCGCTAAACGGCGGAAAACCTTCAACCGCGTTTCATCAGGATCACTCGTGTTAATCCATGCTTCGGCATCGTCAGCGGATTTCATCACGATGTCTTCTTTGAGCAAGCTGTACTCTCGGAAGTAAGCCGCATGCTGCATGATGTAATCGAGATAGCCGATGGTACTGCGCGTTTCGCGATCAAAGAGGGACGCGAAGCGGTGTGTGAATGTATCGTAGCGGTTATTATCAGTATGAAAATCGTTAGCTCCTGTTTCACTCATCATCATCGGCTTTGCCAATCCGTCACCCTGATACTCAGGATAAGTCTTTAACGTCTCAACGAGAGCGCCTCCGTCACCAAGTGTAATCCCGCTTAAGGTATAGCTGTGACCGTTTGTCATATCCATGTAGTCTTCAATCTGTCTGCGGTAGGCGGGGTCACGCTCCCAGCCATCGGGAATTCCTTTGGAGGGCCAGTAGGCCCAGCCCGGAGCAACCGCTTTCAACCATGGGTTTAGCAAAGGCTTCTGCTCACTAACATACTTAGCAAGAGCCAAATCGGCGGCGAATGCGTTGTTGAACACGCCGGGTTCATTATCGAGCTCCAAGTATTCGAACAAATCCCCGTTTTCCGCAATAAGATTGTTATAGTACTCTTTCAGTTTCTGCGGGACGACACCCGACGATAGCTCAGGATCCTTAATGAAGGTTCCGAATGGCAGCAGCACTGGCGCTAGATTAAGATCACGCAAAGCAGTCAGCCATTCCCGCGAGTATAGACCGGAACGAATCACGTTCCCGCTGTAGGCGAGTCCCAGCCACTTCGTTACTTCCATCGTTTGCAGATCTCGATCTTTCAAAACATGAGAGACTAGCGCTGTTCCCAGTCGGGTATACCGCCCGTGAATCGGTTCCGCAGCCGGAGCTTCTAATGCCTCAAGCTTGGCATAATCCCATTCAAACCAATGAAATTCATCACCGCCGGTACCAGCATACAAGCCTCGATCCAAAGACAGCTTAAGTTCATTAGGTCCAACCTTCAGCATTTCCTTAGGAATATATAACTCGTAAGTTTCTTTAAATTTCCGAGTCGTATTCCCGCCGTTCAAGCCGACGATTTGGATTAAACCAGCCATCGTATCATTAGAAAATACAGCTAATTGCGGAACAGATACATACGCATCCAAGCTCCTGAAGCTAAACTGTACCCCATGCTCCGGGATCGCAGGCAAGTTATAAGCAACAACCATAGAACCGTTGCGGCTAAGTTTCAACCCTTTGGATACCGAACTCCAATCGGTGCGAGTGGTCCAGTCAGTAGGAAGGCTGAAGGACTCAATGGGTGTTGATTTATAATCGCTAAATTCAGTCGACAGCTGATTATCAAGCCCAATCTTCCAAAGCATCGTATAAACCGGCGCAGGCTGTTCCACTGTTGTTAGCGTGTAAAAGGCAGTTGAATACAGGATCTTTCCGGCAGGCTGCGCTGTTGTTTCTTTCAACCGAACTTGTATTTGTCCTGTCGTATAATTAATATTGTCCAGTTGAAGCGGGTTCATTGTTACGGTTTGCCAGTTGTAACCGCGATCTGTGCTGTATTCATATAAGGAAATATCCTCATGACCAGGAACGGGTGTCCATCCGAATGTATTCGCTGTGTCGTCCTGCACGGGATTTGTTGGCGCATCAGGCAGCACATAAGGTGTCAAGTAAGTCCCAGGTATCACTTGTTGGGCTATTCCCGGCCCTTGCCAGGCGACAGCCAAATTGTCATTAGAGGTGTTTTCTTTGTGCAGCGCCTCGATGTAATATCTTTTTCCTGCTGATAGCGGAATGACCACTGATTTCTGAGTTGGAGATTTACCCCACTCTCTGGGCTTGGCGAAGACCGTATTAGACGCTATCTTCTCTTTGTGCGCAGGATCGCCATCCGGACTCAGCCAAAGCTCGGAGCTGTCATCCGCTGCAATCCAGAAGGTGTAGCCTCCGCTGACTGGCGGCGTCAGAAAACCATAAACGCGAGAACCATAAAGATCTCCCGTATTGTTCGGTGTCTCGAAGCTAGCGAGTAACCTCGAACCCGATGGAGGCGTCTTTAATGGAATCTGCTCTACTTTCCCGCCAGGAATATTATTCCAATAGTCTTGGGTAATACCTGTTCCCACAGCAAAAGCACGATAAGATGGAAAGAGCGGGAGCAGTGAGACAATGATTGCCGACAGAAGGATTGAAACTAGGAGTTTTGACTTGTGTAGGGATCTCATAATTACCTCCAGGTTAATGAGATTATCAATAGGATTCCCTAATCCTATCCGGGGTCACGTCATGTGTAGACGGCGCTCCGACACGACTAAATTTGGAGCGCCGCTCCTCCTTTGTTCTATTTCAGCTCTTTCTGAGACTGTTCAGCGAATTTGTATAGATCATCGATACTAAATGCCTTTGTTTTGTTGTTCTCATACCATTTGGCGTAATAATCGTCGACTTGTTTGCCGCCAGCTTTTTCCCATACATCCTTGGCATCCTTCACAGCTTGCTGTGCGGTATAGCCAGTGCCGCCTACCAGAGCTTTCAACCAAATGTCTCCTTTATCGATGTTATTGGATTTACTAGTGCTTTTGACAATTGCTTGGAGATCATCCGGCAAGACCGGTAAGAAGTCATAGCCGAGCGAAGGAATAGGACGATCTTTGTTAATATAAATTTCTTTGGATTTAAGGTTGATATCGAGCAGTTCTTTCTGGGTTGGCACTTCTGGGCGCAAGTTCACCAGGTACACTTCCGCACATTTGCCCAGCAGCAAATCAGATCTCATCATATTCAAATCGTCGGTGTACAGCTCTTTCTTATTCTTCTCTGTATCGATAGGCTGTAAACACCCATTCGAGCCTTTTTGCGAATGTGTACCCTCAATTCCGTTTTTCAGCAGGCTTGCATTTTTAGGATCCACCATCCAGTCAACATATTGCATAATCGCTTTCGGGTCCTTCGCTTTCGCATTGACCACGCCGACCATTTGCACAGGTGTGCTGATAATCGGGCTGAACTGCCCGAATTGACTCTTCGGTAAAGCCATCGGAATGACCTTAGCCGTAGGGTTGTTCTTCTTCAATGTTTCATAGTTCGAAATGGTAAACCAAGCACTGTCGATTGCGAAAATCCCCAATTTTCCGTTCATGAAATCTTGGATGCCTTTTTGTCCGTTTTTATCTGTGAGAAAATCCTTATCGACTAAACCGTCGTCAAACAAACGCTTCTGAAATTCTACGGATGCCTGGAGGCGGTCCCAATCATGTACAAATTGATCATTTTGCACAGCCCAATCGATTGAACGTCCAAAGATGTGGCTGATCACGGAGAAGCCGACGCCGCTCAGGTTGATACCAAAGGTATCCTTTTTACCGTTGCCGTCTGGATCCTGGTTCACGAATGCTTTGGCTACGTTATACAATTCTTCGGTCGACTGAGGTACTTGAAGGTTCAACTTCTGGAGCCAATCCTCACGGATTAAGAGACGGTGATGCGGGGCAACAACATTTAAGCGCCCGATTTCATACAATTTGCCGTCTTCTTTCGTTCCAATCTTGCGCAGCAGCGGGTATTTCTCCAAAATTTGCTTGTAGTTTGTGCTGTATTTATCAACCATTTCATCGATCGGCATCAGCAGCTTTTGCGAATACCAGCTGTTTCTGTAGTTGGCATCATACTCCAGAATTAAATCCGGAGCGCTTCCCGAGGCAAGCAAGGCATTAAATTTCGGGAAAGATTCCCAACGGGGAACGGGTGTGTATTTAACATCGACAGGACCGTTCTTGTTGATCCACTCTACCCAGCGGTTTTTATCCCAGTTTCCTTCCTCCGGAGGAATATTGCCCCGGTCATAGACGGAAACGTTAATCGCTCCTCTTTTAGCAGGTTCGGGTGCTGAGGTTGCATTCGGACTTGACGATGCTCCTGGATCGTTGACTTTCTCTGTGGAGCAGCCTGCCAATACCGCGATACAAGCGAGTGTGGAGAATAGAGCTTTCCGATGATTCCTGCGTAACATAAACATGGATATACCCCCCTTAAATTCGTTTCCTAAAACAGCTCAAGTTAGGTGATGTTGTTCTTCGTGTTATCCTTTAATCGCACCGATCATGACCCCTTTAACAAAGTACTTCTGCAAAAAAGGATAGACGATCAGCATAGGCACAATGAGTACGATCACACCGGCCGCTTTAATGGATTCCGGTGTCATTTGCTGCAAATCATCCTGCCTTACGGAATTAAGCTCTTGAAGAACCGATTGACTGGCCACCATTTGTTGAATCATAACCGCCAAATTCATCCGTGCGCTGTCATTGATAAACATGAGTACGTGTAAGAATGAATTCCAATATCCGACGCCATAGAATAAAGTCAACGTAGCTAAGACTGGCATGGATAAAGGGAGAATAATACGGGTGAGAAGTCTCCACTCTCCACAGCCATCCATGCGTGCTGCCTCTTCAAGCTCCTCAGGCACATTCATAAAGAAGGTCCGAAGCACAAGCATATTGAACGCGCTGATCAGTCCCGGCATCCATATGGCGCCGTACGTATCCAGTAAGCCGAGACTTTTCACGATCAGGAACAGAGGAATTAACGGAGTTCCGAACAGCATGGTAAATACGATAGCCAGTGTAAAAAAACGCCGCGCGTAGAAATATTTCTTGGCTAATGGATAGGCCGCCATGATCGTAAACCACATGCTCAGCGCAACGCCGACAACAGTAATCACGATACTATTACGAAAGGCTTTGACCAAATTCGTGCCATCATATAAGGCTTTGTATGCCTCGATTGTCCAGCCCTGCGGCCACAATGTCACGTGCCCCGAAACAATTGCCTGATAGCTGCTCAGAGATAAAGATATGATATGCATCAAGGGAAGAACGCAGCTTAGAGCTGCAAGGCCAAGGAACATATAATTGATTGTGTAAAAGATTTTCTCATCCCATGTTGATTTCATGATGGGGAGGCTCCTTTCTTACCACAGTCCTTGATCGAATTTACGGGCAAGTTGATTCGCAAGGACGACGAAGAAGAAGCCGACCAGAGATTCAAACAACCCGACCGCCGTAGTTAAACTGAACTGTCCTCCCTGGACACCCACGATAAAGATATAGGTGCTGATGACATTCGAGACATCCGAAACGGCTGCATTTTGGAGCGTGTACACATGGTCAAACCCGACTTCCATGACATTGCCCATACTCAGAATCAGCATGAGAATAATCGTGCTGCGAATGCCGGGCAGCGTAACATGCCAGATTTGCTTCCATTTGGACGCACCGTCGATGCTGGCCGCTTCATACAGATGCGTATCGATCGAGGTAAGCGCAGCCAGATAAATGATCGCTCCCCATCCGGCTTCCTTCCAAATTCCAGATCCGAGGAAGATAGCTATCCAGCTATGCTCCTGATACAAGAAGGCAGTGGTGTGACCCGTCCATAGCTCCAACAGCTTGTTAATGATACCGGATTGTTGGGAGAATATCGTAACGACAATGCCCCCAACAATGACCCATGAGAAGAAGTGAGGGACATAGATCAGCGTCTGCACAATTCGTTTGAACCGCATGGCGCGAACTTCATTCAGCAGGATGGCAATGATAATCGGAAATGGAAATCCAGCGACAATGCTTAATAAGCTCAATGTGACGGTGTTGCGGATGATGGTCAGCGTCTGGGGTTGGGTGAAAAGTGCCTTGAAATACTTTAGGCCAACCCATGGACTTCCCCATATGCCATCCATCAAGTTATAGTTCTTGAAGGCAATGACATTCCCTAATATTGGAAAATATCTGAAGATAATAAAGTAAGCGATAACCGGTACAAACATGATCAACAGCGGCATATTTTGCTTGAAACGACGACGGGGTTGCAGCGACTTGGTGGTATGGTGGGTAAATCCTCGTGTAGAAATCATGGGGGCTGATTGAATGTTGTCTAGCGGTGTATGCGGCATCGTGTGTCACCTCCTTTGGTATATAAATCGATCCATCTCTTGCTCCCTTGCCGTCGATGGAATCAATGTACCTCAGAGATGCAATCATTCTCAATATACATGAATTAGCGAATAAACTCTTTTTAAACCCCTTGCTGTACAAGGCTTTAATGGATTTGATGCAGAGGTGTATAAACAACATTTAACGATATACTTTTCTTGAAAAATGGCATGATTACTCTTGCTTCCGGTAATCGCCGGGCGTGACGCCCGTATACTTCTTGAAGGCGCGTATAAACGAAATAGCATGCGTGTAACCAACCTTGCTACCGATGTCCTGGACGGAGTCACGGCTGCTCTGGAGCAGCTTTTTCGCTTGTTCCATCCGGATCTTAACCAGATAATCGACGAATTTTTCGCCAAACTCCTCTTTGAATGCGCGGCTGACATGAGAGGCATGAAGCTGAAACTGCTCGCTTAGCGAGGTAAGTGACAACTCTGGATCAGCATAATGGGTCTCCACGTAGGTGCGAATCTGATTCATGACTGCATGTGTGCTTCTGTCTTCACGAATACCAGCCATCCGCTGTGAAACTTCTTCTAACAGGTGAAACCACTCTGCATATAATTCTTCGATCGTATCGAACTGTTCAATGGCGTCGTTCAGCTGGGGAAGCGCGATTTTCCATAACTCCTGCAGCTCGGCTGAGAGCTCCATCATTTCCCGGTGTAAATGATAAACCAAATAATTCATGAGATTGCGAATCTCATCGTATGAGAATAATCCGACTTTTAATTCGGTGAAAATTTGCTCCAAGGCCGGCTTCCATCCCTTGTCCCCCAAGCGAAACGACTGAGCTAGTGATTTGACCAGGGGCAAGTGCTTATACATTTCCTTCTCAGCGGACGCTTCGGATTCCCAATGATACAGGACTCGATTCGTTCCTAAGGTCGATTTAAAGCGAAGAACATGGACGGCAGCCTCGTAGGAATGAACCAGCTCTTGTACTTGTCCAACCACATGTCCGACACCAAGCGTAATGCGAAAGTGGAGATGCTGCTCGACCCAGGAGCGAACATTTTCGCACAGATTGGCTGCGAGCTTCTCACTGTTTTTGACATTCTCATCGGCAAATATCACAACACTAAGCCTGTGTGTAGCCGTCCATTCCGCCCATACTGTCAGGCCAAGCGGTTCAGCCGTTTCATAAACGACACGGCTTAGTACAAATTTCAACAGCTCTTGATCCTTTTGAGAGAACATTCTGCATACTTCCATATACTTATCCATCTCGATGACTGCTGCAGCAAGTTGACCGAAACCAGATGGCAATTGCAGCCGATTCATCTCGGCTTTCCAGTCTTCATGATCGACCGCCCGGCTGCCCTCCAGCCATTCTTTGAAAAAGTGCCGCCGCCGGAATACGATATCTTCCTCATGCTGCTTCTCATAGCGGCTGGATAACTCCATGAGGTTGCCTATGGCTCGATCAATATATTGGAATTCGTCTTGTTTCTTGCCACGGGCGCCCATCGATTTCAGTTCGGAATAGGCATGGATACGGGACATAATCAACTTAATCGGCTGATAATTGCGATGTGTCACATAGGTCATCCAGACCCCGCCAAGGACAACCATAACTAGTCCCAATCCGATCCATACATAAGAAAATACAGAGGTGAAAGTAAATAAATAGTCATCGTTGAGACCGCTTCGGTATTCCCAGTTTGTATAATTGGAATGGATTCGAGTAAGCTCAGACCCTCTTTTCCTAGATCCTACGGCTACATCTGCGTTTCCGGATGCAATCAGCTGTTTCCCTTCGGGATCGTATACTTCAATAAAGCTGATTTTTGAATTGGACATATCACCGACCATTCTTGCAATAGACTCCATACTGATATTGACAACGACGATGCCTTTTTGCCCGGATAGCAGAGGAATCTTTCGTACTAAAGAAATAACGACTTTACGCTGATCCATCTCAGCAAATTCTTTAAAGACCCGCTGATTCGTCAGCTGATACTGAGAAGGGCTCTTCATCATCTCTTCTATAAACACTTTATCGCCGAAACGGTCTGACGTTATCATCGTGTTTGGACTAATGACCATATGATCAGAAACCCGGTAAAAATAAACCGAATCAATAAACTTGTTGTAATTCATCATGCCCCGAATCAATTCTGTGACTTCATAAGCCGAGTAATAGGGATTTCCCTCAAATTTGTTGTCAAAAAACTGGTCAATTCGCTTATTTGTCTGTAGTTCCTTGATCACATATTCATCTATCGTCTTTAAGGCATAGTCAACCGACTGCATGATATGCAAAGCATACGTCTTATTTGCATTTTCAGCTTCTTTTTTGGACAATTGGCTGATCGAAAGAATAATAAGCACAATGAGTACGGAAGTGATCATGAAAAATACAGGCAAATAGGAGAATAGAAGCCGATAAAACCATGGTTTGGTCATAAAAACGCTCCTCTTGAATAATCCATATGAAATGAAATAACAGTTCTGCCGCGTTCCTTTTGCGACCGTTCACTGTCGTACGTTATATGCAAAATATTCAGGGATCATGCTTGTATACATGAATCTGCTTGATACTGGAAGTTCTATATGTTCAACCTTACAGGCACTATCCCTTTGGTTCAGGATGTCGCCGCAACGAACCATATACATCAATAATAAAGCACTGCGAAACCTTTTACTCTTTCTTTCTGAGTAAAAGGGACAGTGCCATTAGGAAAATAAATAAAAGCCCGCCACTTCAGCTGAAACAGCTAGAATGGCGGGCATGTTGTATCTTGGTTATTTATCCGCAAGTACAGTTCAGGACAGGCTTGCGGGCAGCAAGCGCTTCGTCCATACGGCTGACGACGGTGGTATAGGGAGCGTTTTTGACGAGATCTGGGTTTTCTTCGACTTCTTTGGAGATGGCGATCATTGTGTCAATGAATTCGTCCAAGGTTTGTTTGCTTTCGGTTTCTGTTGGCTCGATCATGATGCATTCTTCAACGCTGAGCGGGAAGTAGATCGTTGGCGGGTGATAACCGAAGTCGAGTAATCTTTTGGCGATGTCGAGTGTGCGTACACCAAGCTTCTTCTGGCGGTTGCCAGAAAGCACGAATTCGTGCTTACAGAAGCGGGGGTGAGGAACATCAAAGTATGGTGTCAGTCTAGCCAGCATATAATTCGCATTCAAGACGGCATACTCGGATACTTTGCGTAAGCCTTCTGGACCGAGTGTACGAATATAGGTATACGCGCGGACAAGGATACCGAAGTTGCCGTAGAAGCCTTTGACGCGGCCGATCGTTTGCGGGTAGTTGTAGTCGAAATAAAAGCTGCCGTCTTCGCGCTTCGTGACGAGCGGAGTAGGTAAGAACGGGATCAGCTTTTCTTTTACGCCAACGGGGCCTGCTCCAGGACCTCCTCCGCCGTGCGGGGTACTCATGGTTTTGTGCAGATTGAGATGCACGACGTCGAAGCCCATGTCGCCGGGGCGAGTGATGCCCATAATGGCGTTGGCATTAGCGCCGTCATAGTAAAGCAGTCCGCCTGCGGCATGCACGATCTCAGCGATCTCGACGATTTGTTCTTCGAACAAGCCGAGTGTGTTTGGATTCGTAAGCATTAACGCTGCAGTATCGGGACCAACGGCTTTGCGAAGCTCATCGAGATTCACGAGGCCGCGCTCGCCCGATTTGATGGTTATCGTTTCGAACCCGGCAACAGTCGCGCTGGCTGGATTAGTGCCGTGCGCAGAGTCGGGACAGATGACTTTGGTCCGCTTCTCACCGCGACTCTCGTGGTAGGAACGGATCATCATCAGTCCGGTCCACTCGCCATGAGCCCCAGCCGCAGGCTGCAGGGTTACGCGGTCCATGCCGGTGATAGCTTCAAGGTCATTTTGGAGATTGTAGAGCAGCTCCATCGCGCCTTGCAGCGATTCTTCCGGTTGGTATGGATGTATTTTAGCGAAGCCAGAGAAGCGGGCCACATCTTCGTTGATTTTGGGGTTGTATTTCATCGTACACGAACCGAGCGGATAGAAGCCATTATCGATACCAAAGTTGCGGCGCGAAAGTGCCGTATAGTGACGGATGACGTCTACTTCATATACTTCTGGCAGATCGGGTTCGTTCTGGCGTTGAAATTTGGCTGGCAGAAGAACATTCAAATTGACTTCTGGCACATCTGATTCAGGCAGTGAATAGGCGACTCGACCAGGGTGGCTCATTTCAAAGATGAGCGCTTTGCCGTCTGATTTCACATTCATGTTGTTTTCGCTCATACGAGTTCCTCCAATGCAACTGCGAAGGCATCGATATCTTCGCGCGTTCTTTGCTCTGTGACGGCAATAAGCATATGGCCGGCGAGCTCAGGGTAGTCGCGGCCGAGGTCGTAGCCGCCGATGATGTTCTTCTGCAGGAGCTTACTGTTCAGCTCCTGCACGTTCGTGCCGTCCGGTAGCTTGACAGCAAATTCATTGAAGAAGCTGCCTGCGAATGGCAGCGAGAAATTAGTTGACGCGGTTAGGCGGTTCGCCGCGTAGTGGGCTTTTTGGACGTTGAGCTTGCCAACGTCCTGGATGCCCTGCTTGCCCATCGTGGACAAGTACACGGATGCGCAAAGCGCGAGAAGC
The DNA here is from genome assembly GCF_030817275.1 of Paenibacillus sp. V4I7. Taxonomy (NCBI): domain Bacteria; kingdom Bacillati; phylum Bacillota; class Bacilli; order Caryophanales; family Paenibacillaceae; genus Paenibacillus; species Paenibacillus sp. V4I7. The sequence goes on from NZ_JAUSZD010000002.1 coordinate 129,919, forward strand.
GCTTGGTTGGAGCAGATGTTTGACGTGGCTTTCTCACGTCGAATGTGCTGCTCCCGCGCTTGGAGCGTAAGGACGAAACCGCGTTTGCCATCGCGGTCAACGGTCTGGCCCACGATGCGCCCAGGCATGCGGCGCATCCAGCTTTCGGCGACGGCGAAGTAGCCGCACGTCGGCCCGCCCAGCGCAGCTGGGATGCCGAGCGGCTGGCAGTCGCCGACGACGATGTCAGCGCCGAGCTTGCCCGGCGCTTCGAGCAGCCCGAGCGTGAGCGGATTCGCGCTCACGACGAGCAGTGCGCCCGCGCCGTGCGCGAGGGGCTCAGCGGCCCCGATATCCTCCAAGCAGCCGAAGAAATTCGGCGATTGGAGGATGACGGCTGCCGCGTCGTCGCTAAGCTTGGAAGTAAGGTCCTCGAAGTCGGTCACGCCCTCTGGCGTGAGGCCGATCTCGACTACTTCCAAGTTCAGTCCGCGGGCGGTCGTGCGCAGGATCGCCCGCGCTTCCGGGTGCACCGCTCGCGAGACGAGCAGACGGCTGCGCTTCGTCGCTCCGCTAGCCAGGGCGCCGGCTTCGGCCAGCGCCGTTGCGCCATCGTACATCGAGGCGTTCGCTACGGCCATGCCAGTGAGCTCACAGATGTACGACTGAAACTCGAAAATCGCCTGCAGCTCGCCTTGGCTGATTTCCGGTTGATAGGGCGTATACGCTGTGTAGAACTCTGAGCGCGAGATGACATGATTGATCACCACCGGAAGGTGATGATCGTAGATGCCAGCACCGAGGAAGCTGGCATAGCTGTCAAAGTCGGCGTTGCGGCTCGCCAGACCGCGCATATAGCGCAGCAGTCCTTGCTCATCCAGCGCCTTCGATACGTTCAGTTCGCCTTGAAAGCGAACCTTCTGAGGTATATCTTGAAACATCTCCTCCATGGATGAGATGCCGATGGTCTCCAGCATTTCTTTTTGATCCTGCTCCGTAATTGGCAAATAGCGGTGCTTCATGATGGTGGCTTGCTCCTCTCTTGAGCGAATGGCTTTACGGTTTTCTTTTGTAAAAAGGGGTGGCAACGACTTTAGCTTTGACCTGCGACCCTCTAATTTCCACATTCAATTCCGTGCCCAGCGTACTGTAAGCGGAATCGATTAAAGCCAAACCCACATTTGTTTTGAAAGTAGGCGATTGTGTCCCTGTTGTAACTTCACCGATCTGTTTACCATCCGTATTGAAAACGGCATAATGCGGACGCGGAATGCCGCGTTCGACCATTTCGATGCCGACGAGCTTGCGAGGCGTACCGTTTGTCTTTTGACCAGCGATCACGTCGCGACCTATGAAATCTCCCTTATCCAGCTTCACAAAAAAGGAAAGCCCCGCCTCTAGAGGCGTAATATCTTTGGAGAGCTCTTGTCCGTAGAGGGGGAGACGAGCTTCAAAACGCAAGGTATCGCGAGCGCCTAAACCTGCTGGTACGAGTCCGTGCTCTTGACCTGCTCCAAGAAGCAACTTCCACAGCTTTACAGCATCCTTTTGATCGACATAGAGCTCGAAGCCGTCTTCCCCTGTGTATCCTGTGCGCGAAAGGAGAGTGTTAATTCCAGCAACCTCTACATCGGAAAGGAAGCGAAATGTTTTCAATGATTGGATAGGCGCTTCTGTAAGTTTAGCTAAAATCAGTTCCGCATGCGGTCCCTGCATCGCGAGCATCGCCGTTTCCTCAGAGATGTTTGTGAGGTCTACTTTGCCTGTGAGGTTCTGCTGCATCCATTCCAAATCTTTATCGATATTTGAAGCATTGATGACCAGCATGTAGTTGTTATCACCAAGCTTATAAACGAGTAGATCGTCAACAACGCCACCAGTCGGATAACACATAAGGCTATATTGACATTGACCTGCTTCCAGCTTGGACACATCATTCGTTGTTATTTTTTGGAGAAAAGGGAGGGCATCTTCTCCGCTTATTCGGACTTCCCCCATATGGGACACGTCAAAAAGCCCAGCATGCTGCCTGACGGCGTCGTGCTCTTTCTGAATACCAGCGAACTGTACGGGAAGCTCCCAGCCTCCAAAATCAATGACTCGCGCTCCATGCTCCGTATAAATCGGGAAGAGCGGTGTTCGTTTTAGCATGCTCGTAACCTCACCTTCGATTGTTGACATTGCTATTTTGCCCAAAATATAAGGCAGAAAATGCAAAAAAGAGCAAAACGTATGCAACACAAACATACCTTTTGCCCTGTCCTTTTTACCTGAGAGTTACCTCGCGCGAACTTCATGTCCGTCAAGTTTCCCCTTGGGTGTCCGTTTTCCCGCTGTTCGCGGAAATTCGAAGCTCTCCAGAGTTGCGTCCGATACAGGTCCTTTTGCCTGAGAGATTCACCACTTTGGGCTTACTCCTTCGGCGCCGCGAGCTTGCCCTGCGGTCTCTCCCTATACCATCATTCGCCAATATTCAATTTGCTTTATAGTATTATTATGTGTCCAAATTGGTGTGAATTGTCAACAGCAACTTTTGAAAAATGAGACTGGCCGTCTTAGTCCGGCTGTGTTGGTAAAATTTACTTCGACCACCTTGACTTTGATGTTCCCATTAGATTAAGCTAAAAGCAAAATTTGTTGGTAAGCGAGGCGTTAAACGATGAGTGAAGTACAAGCCAATTTGTTATACACCAAAGAGCATGAGTGGGTAGAGAAGCTGTCAGATACAGTGGTTCGCGTAGGCATTACTGATTTTGCCCAAGATCAATTGGGGGATATTGTGTTTGTGGAGCTTCCTAAAGTCGGAACATCCGTTACCGCGAATGAAAGCATTGGCAGTGTGGAATCGGTTAAAACAGTTTCGGATATTTTCTCGCCTATTTCGGGCAAAGTAACTGCAGTAAATAGTTCACTGGAAGGTTCACCTGAGTTGGTCAACAGTGCACCATTCAGTGAGGGTTGGATGGTTGAAGTCGAAATTACAGGTGCTGAAGCTTTGGAAGGCTTACTTACTCCAGCTGAATATGCATCTTACATCGGTAACGACTAGTAAGGAGTGACTTTGGCCTCCAACCAAAGATCCCTTAAAAAGGAGAGACTTTGGTCTTAACCAAAGATCCCTATATTAAGCTTGAAAGATGGAGGTTTTCTCATGTTATTTGGGCAAAAGCCACAGGAGCAGAATGATCGTGTTCCCCCTGGCCAAACGCTGACACAAGGCTGGCCTGTGCTTCATTACGGGTCCGTGCCTTATTATAATGATATGAGCAAATGGAATCTGCGTGTCTTTGGACTGGTTGAAGAGGAGTTCCAGATCTCATACAAAGACTTCATGGCTCTTCCACGCAAAGAGTTCGCAAACGACATTCACTGCGTAACGACATGGTCCAAGTTGGACAATGTGTGGGAAGGCATTGCTGTTTCTGAGCTTATGAGCAAAGTGAAGCTGAAGCCTGAAGTCACACATGTCATGCTGCACGCTGAGCATGGCTGGACGACGAATCTTCCGCTTGAGGACTTCCTCCGTGAGACCTCTTTTCTGGGCATCAGGCACAATGGTGAACTGTTGACACCTGACCACGGGGCTCCGGTTCGCATGGTTGTGCCGCATCTTTACTTCTGGAAAAGCGCGAAGTGGCTGCGCGGCATCGAATTTATGCCGAAGGATAAGCCGGGCTTTTGGGAGCGAAATGGATATCATATGTACGGAGATCCCTTTAAAGAGCAAAGATACGATTTTGATTAATAACGAAATAGTTAGAGGCATGTTGCTATTGCAATGTGCCTCTTTGTCATTTTAAAGGGGCAATATATTTTTTTGTATAAGTGTTGAAATATATATCGTGACGATGTATTATGTATCGTGAAGATATATCGTTGCGATATATAAAATTGAAGGAGTGAAAAAAAAGATGAAGAAAACCACAACAATTATACGTATTGTATTTGGAGTTTTGCTGTTAGGAATTGGTTTGGCTAATCTATCAGGCGCTATGCCTCCTATGAGATACCCTGAACCAGCTAACACGTTCATGTCTTCTCTTTTGGACACCAAATATATCATGGTCATTGTCAGTTTATTGAAAGTTTTTGTGGGTGTATCCCTGTTGACAAGCCATTTTGTATCGTTGGCACTTATCGTATTTGTCCCCATCTCAGTCAATATGATATTATTTCATGCATTTCTGGACGTTCAGGGGATTGTACCTGCCTTGGTAGTCGGTAGCCTTCATATCTTTCTTCTATTTGCTTACATGGAAAGCTATAAATCATTGTTGCAAGCAAAGAAAATGAACGTTCGCGGCTAATTTTATGATGATGGAGTTTACTAATGGAGGAACCGTATGTACGAGTTGTTTGTTTTAGGGGAGTTGTCCATACAAGCTAAGCATGGATACGAGTTGCAATACATTTTAAAAACGACTGTAGGACCCATTCGACAAATCAGTTCAGGGACACTTTATCCACTCATTTCTCGACTGGTAGAAAGCGGCTTGATCAGTCAACGCAATGAGCCGCAAGAAGGTGGCCGCACGCGAAAAATCTATGAATTGACGGAAGCTGGCCGTCAGCGTTTTCATCTTCTAATGACAGCACCTTTGGAACAGAATACGGATATTGAGTTGCATTTTCATTTCAAGATGAACTTTTTTGGTTATGTTTCAACAGATCTGCGTCTGGCGACTCTCGAGCAATATTTGGAGTATTTGCAATACAATTTAAAATATATAATGGACTATGAATCACAAGTTACCTTGAAGCAGGAAATACCCGATTTAAAGAGGACCCAGATCTTGCGCATGTTTAGTCATCGAAAAAGCGTTGCAGAAACAGAAATCCAATGGGTTATGAATGAGATTGACCAAGTAGTTACGGGCACATGACTACCAAAGAACTTCCGGTATCGTATGAGGACCAAATAACAGGATTACTAATAAAATGGGGAACCAACTCAAGTTGGCTCTCCATTTTTGCGTAAAATGAAAGATTGCAAATTAAGGTCCGATAAGTTATTATTAGATTAGTAATTGATCAATCACTAATATGTACAACTTAAAGGTGGAATGAATAATGACGAAGAATTCTCTAATTTCAGTCAATCGACGAGTAGATATTGTATCCGCGGCAATAGAAGTATTTGCTGAAATTGGCTATTACCGTGCAACGACAGCAAAAGTTGCGGAACGCGCACAAATTTCTCAGCCTTATGTTTTCCGGTTTTTTTCAACGAAAGAAGCCCTGCTGCAAGAAGCGCTCGAAGTGTCTTGGACACGAATTCTTGAGGCTTTCCGGGCAGTTATCGAGACCGTTGCTCCTGAACAGCTTGAGAAAGAACTGGTAGAAGCTTATATTCATATTATGAAATCTTACCAAAATGAAACTCTGCTGCAAATGCAAGCTCAAACGATTAAAGAGGATAAGATCGCTGAGGTCATGCAGAAGGGATTTCGGGATGTTCAGCAGGTGGTGCTAGAAGCTTTTAAGCGGGCAGGTTTCGAAAAACCTCATGAGAGAACGATGATTTTTCTTGCTAGGGGGATGTTGTGCAATATTTCGATGGCGCTGTCTTTACCAGAATTAATGCTTATGGATGAATAAGCTGATTCTGGCTTCTTTTAAAGTAAGTGATCAATCGATTTCTGTTGACGAAAAAATGAAGTGCAAACTGGCAACAGTAGGCACTTCATTTTATGTTTCTATTACGGTAGGCCAGGGACTGTAAGAGTAGCCGAACGATAGCCTACATCAGATTCTCCATGCATGACCTTGAAAATTACGTTTACACTCTGTGATGCTTCACCCAAAGTAATGATCCCGGAGTTTGAAATTTTCATAATATCATTGCTGCTCTCAATAGAAACTGTATAACCTGCTGGTACGACTGGCATAGTCAACAGCGTCTGTCCGATAGACGGATTAGTAATGACCATTGTAGCTGCAATGTATTGCGCAGAACGCTCAAGCGTGAAGTCGCGGAAAGCAGGTGAGCTGTTATCCACCAAAGTCGGATAAATTTGAGTGCTGTAGTCACTGGATCTATAAGCGGACAGTGTATGCGAACCCGCGTTTAAATTTTTGAAATGGTAGAATCCATTTATATCGGCTGTTGTGGTTCTGGAAGTTGCTCCGGTCAATGTTACTGTAGCTCCGAAAACCGGTGCATGATTCTCACCTTTTACAAATCCGAAAATGTCTCCGTAACTAACCTGCTTCACATTCGTCCATGTCAGTGTATGATTGGTTGGAACATTTGCTTGTATAAACACGTCAGCGTCGCTGACGATCGTGACCGGACGTGATGGAATTACAAGCGATTGAGACGATAAACCAACGATGGATTTATAGATATAGATTGTACTGACTCTAGAATCTAGTAGTGCTGCATTAAGCCTTTCCACGTTTCCTGCCTCTGCCTGTCCAGAACCGCCAATAAAGGCAACTTGGTTATTCGGCTCATCCATTTTATCTGAAATGAGGAATGAGTATGATGAATACGAGCGTTTAACAGGTCCGGAGTAGCCGCCGAGATTAACGTTAAATTGATTGACATTTGCGCCAACCGCATACGCCAATTCTGAATCGGAGGACACGGGGGCAGTGCTTAAAGTCATGAAAGAACGGTTCGTTATATGAGCTGAGGCTGTATCCATTAAATAGTTGAGGGTGGCATCCAAATAACCAGGTTTACTCATCTTCCAAGAGAAATACATATCCTGTATCGCATTGGTAAATATGAACTTTCCATCCGTTCCAGAGATGACAGTAGTTCTCAGCCCGTTGCTCATCTCCATCGTAATCTCTGCCCCAGATAGAGGATTATACCGAGAATCCGTTGCTATCCCTGAAACCGATACAAACTGCACACCCATTACATCCGTTACTTGATTTAAACCTTCCTTAACGTTGACGACAAAGCCGCTCATTCCATAAGAGGAAGTAGTAAAAAAGCTGCGGTTTCCCACCGGAACGTTCGGAAACACAAATTGTCCTTGACTGTCCGTCACTGTTGGAGGCAGCACCTCAGAGGCAGCGCCGCCCGTATTGATTTTAACGGAGACACCTGCTAACGGAACCATGTTAGCGGCGTATACGGTTCCTGTTACAGTGCCCGTTGGCAAGGTGACTTGTATCGGCTGTGATAAGTTTGTCACCTCTCCCGATAAAATAGTGAATGGTGTTGAGTCTGACTCATATACGGCTGAGGTAACCGTGTTACCGGTGGATGCTTCCATATCGGAAATGGTGAAGCGGCCATGTTCATTAGTTAATGCTGCTTTTGTAGACTCTTTTAAATTCACAGCAACAAGGTTCATCGGTTCGCCGATTTGGTCAACAACAAGCCCCGTAACCGCACCTGTGGATACATAATTCGGAATACTTACAGGTGATATTTGTCTAACCATCGCCTTGACATCCAAGCTATTGCTCACTCCGTCATCATTTATGTCTGTAACTCCGTAAGTGTTGATGTATGTAACGATGTCATCTAGATGAATTCCGTCGCCGTCAGAGTCAAAGGGTACTGCTGCTTGGACGGCCGAGCTGCCTAATATGCCTAACAAAGTTAAGCTAATGAGACTTAATTTTAACTTTTTCAATTCTCCACATCCTTACCAAAAATAAATAGGTACGATCCCTAAAAATTTATTTCGCTATGAATCGACAAATTCCTGTATTTTTTTGAATTTGATTTTTTTGATATACTCGGGGAGGTTAATCGATTTTGACGGCCAGATAAATGGGGAAATGAAGTGGAGGCAGTATTTTGAAACAAATTGAAGGCTATTTAGACGTCCCTGGAGGCAGGGTTTGGTATACGCGAATTGGTGATGGAAATAAAACGCCTTTAGTTGTCCTACATGGTGGACCTGGTAATACACATGATCCGCTAAAATCTGTTCTTCATGTCTTGGCTGACGAGAGGCCTGTCATTTTCTATGATCAGCTTGGTTCTGGGAATTCAGATAGACCAACGGATCCATTATTGTGGAGAACCGAACGATTTATAGATGAGTTAATAGCTCTCAGGGAAGCGCTCGATTTGAAAGAGGTTCATCTTTTGGGCCATTCGTGGGGAACCATGCTGGCAGCATCTTACATAATAGACCGCAAGCCTTCGGGTGTTCGCAGCGTCATTTTATCAAGTCCATGTCTCAGTGCGGAGCGTTGGAAAAAAGACGCGGACCATTTCTTGGCTAATTTACCCGAAGAAGTTCAACTCACGATCAAGTGTAACGAAGACCAAGGTACAACCGATTCAGTAGAGTATCAAACAGCCATGGAAGAATACTACAAGAGACATGTGTGTAGACTGGATCCTCTTCCTTCAATCATTGCTGAGAGCCGTGCAAAAGCTAATAAAGATGTTTATATGACGATGTGGGGACCTTCTGAATTCAGTCCGCAAGGCAATCTGAAAACATACGATTGCACGCCACAGCTTCATGAAATCCAAGTACCCACGTTATTCGTTTGTGGACGTTATGATGAAGCGTCGCCAGAGTCGACTCACTACTATCAATCCCTCGTCCCAGCGTCTGAGCTTCATGTCTTCGAACATAGCTCTCATGTGAGTTACTTAGAAGAAACCCAGGAGTATGTAAGGATTGTCCGTGGTTTTTTGAGTAAAGCAGAGTGAATTATACACCGAATACGAATATATAGAGATCTAGGTAAAAAAAGTAAGCCCAAGGGAATCTTCTTGGGCTTTTTTGGCTTTGACGTATACAATTTTGCTTATTTACATCCACATGATTTTCCTTTTCCTTTGGATGTTGTTGGAGGCGGTATTCACAGTGGATCCAGGAGTAACAATAGCATACACATTTACGCAAAAGGGCATCGTAGGGCGCAATGTCATTAAGTTAGGCTCAAAGACAAGACCGTGAATAAAAATAGAATCCAAAACGGCATGGGAAAAGCCCTGTGCCGTTTGTTTTCTTGCGCCAGCAAGGAAAAAGCGTACAGCAAACAAAGCGGATGAACTTTCCGCTTAAAAAAATGTTCATATGAAACGAATTATGCTACTCTATAGACGAAGCTAACAACGGATTTGTAGCGGATTTTGCGCGTATTCTGCTGTCCTGGGCGGATGGGTCGAATCGGCAAAATGTTTTTGCGAATCAGTGCTTCAACATCGGGCGGGGGTTCATCGTCCCTTGAGCGCAGGAAATGTCTACAAACGTGAACGGCAACTGTGAAGTTGACTTGGTATTGGTGCCGTTTATCCATTTGGGAAATGACTACGTGCGAGGTAATCATTTCAGCGAAATTGTACATGATCATTCTTGCGAAAATCTCTTGGGTGATGGACTCTTGTCTCTTTGCGTGAAAATTCGTCAGACCTACCGTGTATTTTAATGCCCTGAAAGAGGTTTCGATGCCCCATCGCATGTTGTAAATGGACTTGATTTCATCGGGTGGGAAATCAGCGGCAGAAAGATTCGTAATGACGGTTTCATAAGCGCCATTTGGCAAGACGAAACGAACAACCCGAAAGGAAATCGGGTAAAACAAGTTCTCATGCAAATCCAAAAAATCAAAGGTAGACGTGGAAGGGACGAACTTGTAAATCTCGGGATGAGCCCTGACCTCTTTGGTTTGTTTTTTGGTGAGTGTCAGATGAACGTCCAGATCAAACGCTCCGCCAGAGGGCAAACACAAACCCGAAAGAATACCACTGGAATCCAAATCCTTTACCCGTATGACATAATTCCACCCTTTTCGTTCAATATGAGCGAAATTGTTGTAACTTTCATAACCTCTATCGGCAGTAACAATGGTTTTGCCCTTGATGGGGGAACGGTCAACCATAGCAGCCAGCGCCCTTCCCTCATTGCTCAACCTTCGTGGCTGAATAATCGCATCCACGTAAAGTCTATTGCACAAGTCATAGGCTGTGTTCAAATGCAGAAGGTTATAGCCTTTTGTGTTCGGTTGACTTTGAAAATAGGTGTCCGTGTCCGCAGAGTCAGTTGCGATATGCAAATCCGAACCGTCAACGGCAAGTAATCGATACCCACGGTAGTCCTTGATATCGGTATACGATTGCGTAAATTCGTGAAACAAGAATTCCACAGCAGATGGCAGGATTTTATTCCTCTGTTGGACAAATGCAGAGGTGGTTGCGGTATTTACGTCATAGCCCTGCGATTCCAAGAGTTCCTTATATAAGCTGTTGCCCCCCATTGAGATCAGGAGTTGCATAACCGTTTCAAAGGGAAGCTTTTTCTTTCGGGTAAAATCTTTTTCGGGGTTTTTGACAAAAGGTGCTGGTGCAGCTGACATTTCTCGTATGAGGGATGTCAGTGTTTCTTTTAGCGAATTCGAGTACTCATCCATTGGCGTAACCTCCTCGTTTTTTCAAGGGGCTTCGCCACACATTTCCAACTGCTTGTCAAGTTCTTTTTTCTTTTGGACGTAAAAAAAGAGCGGGTTATCTTTTCGATAACCTGCTCTTTTTCTTGATTTTGGCCTTTCGCCTTAACTTAATGACATTGTCGTAGGGCGAACCCTTTTTGCTTTTGTTTCCTGAGTAATTGCCTTGGGTAACGAGCGTCCTTTTTGTAGCTTAGAAACTTTTTTAATAGTCAATATAATTCCTCCCTCTCTCAATCTCATATAATTTATTCTTACGAGATTCAAAGAGTAAGGGACAAGTGAGCATAATATAGTAACTATTGATATAAATACCCTGACATAATGCTGTCAGGGTATTTGCAGTATGATTAAGGTAACACTTGAAATGACGTAAGAACAGTGAAAAGGAGACGATATCTATGACTCATCCAGCACTAGAAATGTACGATTACCACGTATGGGCGAACCAAACCATACTGAATCGATTAAAAGAACTTCCACAGGACGTCTACAATAAGGAGATTCAAAGCGTTTTTCCTACGATATCGAAGGCGATCGCTCATATTTACCTGGTTGATGCGTGCTGGTTAGACATTCTTTCCGGTAAAAGCATGAAGGAAGCGATGGCCGATTCAGCCCCATTGACTGCTGGCGTGGAGTCGAAAGGCATGGAGGAAATGGAGAAGCTGTACGTCCAGATATCAGAGCGGTTTAAGACGCTATTGAACCAACAGGAAAATATGGAAAAGAGAATTATGCTCGATAATCCTTATGCGGGACAGCGTGATACCAGCTTATCTGAAATGGTTCTGCAGGTCGTCAATCACGGAACCTATCACCGCGGTAATATTACGGCTATGCTGCGTCAAATGGGATACGCGTCTGTGATGACCGAGTATGCGCTTTTTTGGTACTCCTGAATAACATAAAACGGCTCTGTCGCAGTGGATGCGAACAGGGCCGTTTTGAGCTAATAGCCTTAATTCATGGATTTTCCTTCAGTGAAAATTTGGAATGTTATACCGAACTTATCGGTTACCTCTCCAAAAGCAGGGCTAAAAAAAGTCTCTTGAAGCGGCATCTTTACTTGACCGCCTTGCTGCAAGGCTTCATAAAACTGTTTTGATTTTTCCGCATCTTTGGTTGTAATACAGATTGTAACGTTATCGCCCTTTTGAAGGGGTTGACCCGGAAATGTATCGGAAAACATAAGGTTGGATTCGCCAACTTGCAACATGGCATGTCCTATGCGATCCTTCGCTTCAGCCGTCATAGGAAAATCGGGGTTTTCCGGCATCTCACCAAAAGTTTGGGTGAATAGAACTTGGGCACCTAATGCTTTTTCGTAAAATTGAATAGCTTCCTTTGCAGTACCGTCCATTACTAGATAAGGGGTTAATCTCACTGACATTATTATTGCCTCCTTGGTTTTCACACTAAAATAGGTTACCTCTTATTATTACCATAATTCCGCTGAAAAATAAAGAACATATGTTTGCGTTTACGAAAATTTCACGATTTCATCTGCATCTCGAAAAAGCTGCCCTCCTTCATTATTTTCCCTCATGTCGAAAATAAGCGTCCTATACTATAATAAAATAGATGAAGTCCGTATTCTCACAACACGAAAGGTGATGGAGACACCAATGAATAAGTCTCGCATGTGGTCGCCCATTCAAAAAGTATTCCATTCGTTCTCTTTAAAGCAAAGAATATGGCTTACCTTTGTTGTTCTGATCACCTTAGGTCTTATGGCAACGGGCAGTATTGCTTATTTGATAGCTTCAAAGGAGATTCAGCGTAATGCCCTGCAGTCTAGCCAAGATACCGTAAATCAATCAGCGCAAATCGTGAATGAACGGTTGAAGAACATTGGTATTGCCGTAAGAGCGCTGATGTTCAGCGATGCCTTCAAACAATTAATGAAGGATGTACAAGCTAATGATAGATCTAGCTACTACAAGTCATTAACCTCATTGCAGTATGTCTTTTCCCAGGTGAAATTCAATGATTCGATGATTGATAGCATTCTGATCGCCACACCGATCGGGGATTTTTATCCAACCTCCAGTGTGCGGAACACGGCGAATTCATTTTATAAATCGGAGATGTATGAGCATTTCAAACAATTGAATCGTGGTTTCTGGAGCCAAGGGCATGTCGATCCATTTTTTACAGGCAAGCAAAGGGTGATATCACTCGTTACAGAAGGCGTAGGCGAAGACTCTTTTACGGTTTATGAACCGATCAATGTATACGTCGTAGTAAATGTGAAAGAAGATGACCTGCGTGATCTCTTTATGGAGAATTTGACCAAAACGAATAAACAATATTATTTCATCAATGCCAAAGGAGAAGATGTGAATTACGCGGATAGGACGAGTAAAGACCATTTTATTCAAAAGCCCGCATTTTTTGAGCAATTGAGTGATCAAATGAAGGGCTCTTTTTTCTACACGAATGATAAAAAGGATTATTTAGTTAATTATTCGCGTTTGGATGTAAAAGACGATTGGATGATTGTCAGTGTTCAAGCGAAGGATGACTTATTGGCCAAATTAAATGGGATTAAAAGAGCAACCACTTATGTGATTATCGGGTTTATTATTTTATCGCTATTCATAACGAATAATTTAACTTATCTACTTTTAAAACCGCTGTACAGACTTCAAAAGCTAATGAAGCGAGTGGAAGAGAATGATCTTTCGGTTCGTTTTGAAAGCGTTTATAAGGATGAGGTATCCCAGGTAGGATTCCGTTTTAACCGGATGCTGGATGAAATTAAGCAGTTGATCGAAGACGTGAAGAACCGTGAGCGTGATAAACGGAAGGCTGAAATTAAGGCGCTGTCGGCCCAGATGGACCCTCATTTTTTCTATAATACGCTGAATACCATTTACTGCAAATCGGTTTTGGGCGAAAACGACGACGTGAACGAAATGATCCTGGCTCTATCGCAAATGTTCCAATTAAGCCTTAGCGGCGGGCGCGATCTGATTACACTGGGTGATGAATTGGAGCATGTTCGTCAATATTTGGCCATTCAGCAAAGGTCCTATGAGAATTTGTTCGTATGCGAATTCGAGGTGGAATCGGAACTGCTCACATGCTTGGTACCTAAGATTATGATTCAACCACTTGTTGAAAACTGCATTTTACACGGATTTAAAGATATGACTTCAGGTGGGGACATTCAGTTTAGCGCTCATGCTGAAGGGGACTGGCTGCATATAACGGTGGAAGACAATGGGCAGGGGCTAGTGCCTGAGAAGCTCCTTCAGGGTATTGTTCACCCGACAACATCCAAGCATGGCTACGCGTTGCGCAATATTTATACCCGTTTACAGCTGTATTTTGGCGATCAACAACGAATGGAGATTACGAATAACGATTTAGGGGGAGCACGAATCGAACTGTGGATCCCAAGTTATGTAAGAGAGGAGGATTTCCATGAACATGAACCGACTGGTTAAATTATGTGTCGTTGATGATATCCGAAGCGTTGTGGACATGATTACGAAGAAGATCCCTTGGCACGAACACGGCATCGAAATCGTGGGAAGCGCAACCAATGGCGAGGAAGGGTTATCCGTCATTCGTGAAAGCTTGCCGGATATTATCCTCACCGATATTCGGATGCCTAAGATGGACGGATTAGAGATGACACGCAGTATATTAGAGGTGCTGCCTAACAGTAAGGTCATTATTTTAAGTGCTTATACGGATTTTGAATATGCACAAAAGGCTATTCAATATGGCGCACTTGATTATGTGAAAAAACCTTTCTCTGTCGACCAAATCGTGAAAGCCATTGTGAAAGCCAAAGAAGTGTGGGAGCAGGAAAATCTTAACCGCACGCACGTGCTCGGGCTTCAGAAGAAGATCAAAGAAAGTATGCCAGCCCTGCGGCAGGAATACTTATCTCTGCTCGTCCATCATCAAACCAGTGAAGCAGAATTGGCTAGATTATCAGACTTCCTGGACATTAATGAGTTGAATCCTCCCTTTGCGGTGATGACGATCCAGATTGATCAATTCACGGACAAATACGGTGAGGTCCCCGTTAAGGAGCTTGAGCTTGCGCGGTTCTCTCTGCAAAATATCGTAGAGGAAACCATCTCCTTCTATACGACGGCAGTTGTGTTTAGGGAAGCGTTTAATCGATATATTTGCATTTTGAATATGGAGTCGGATGAGCCTCTGGTTGAAATTGCGGATCATTGCTGTGCAAATATCGCTAGACACACCAAGTTCACGATTTCAATTGGTATCGGTCAAAGAGTGAATGCGGTGCAGGAGCTTCCGAAAAGCTATCAACAGTCGTTGAGCGCATTGTCTTATCACTTCTATACAGGCGGCAATGGTGCGTTCAGTTACAACGCTGATTCGCCAGATCTCCCCGTGGAGTGGATTTATACGGAGGACAGCGAGAATGAGTTTCTGTTCGCTTTCCGTTCAGGTAATCTGGATAAATGTGTGGAATGGGCGAAGGGCATTTTCAACGAGATGGGTAAAGCGTCTGTCTTACCTGAGCCGGGTGTTGTCGAACGTTTGCTGCAAGGACTCGTGTTACGGATGTTGCGGGTTCTATTGGAAAAATTTCCTCGGGCGAGCATGGTCGATTTCGAGTCGAAAGTCCATGAAATTAGAGGTGAGAGCGGCGCAGATCTGCAAGAGTATCGAGAATGGTTCATTCAATTGTGCGAAATCGGCTGCCGTTTGATTAATCAGGAGAGAGCAAGCGAGTCGCAGAAAATCATTTATCGTTCTGCGGAGTACATCAAATCGAATCTTCATTTGGATTTGACCTTGGAGCATTGCGCGAAACAGGCAAACCTAAGCTGGGGTTATTATTCAAATTTGTTCAAAAAGGTAACCGGAACTGCCTTCCAGCAGTTCGTTACCATAGCGAAAATAGAACGGGCGAAATCAATGCTCATTGAAGACTACCAAGTGCAGGAAATCGCGCAGCAGCTGGGCTATGAGCATAGGCGGTATTTCAGTGAAGTATTCAAGAAACAAACGGGCCTGACGCCGACTGAATTTAAAGATATGTCTCTGGGCAAGTCCTCAAAGCCATGAGGGTTTGCCTTTTTTTTTACGGGATGGGGTAACATGTAGAAATATCTGCCCTTGTTCATGAGTTGACCACATTATCAGAAGGAACGAATTCTTTTAGTATAAAAGTGTAAACAAAAGCTATGACAGAAACAGAACAACACAAGTTTTTGCAAACAAAAAGGGAGGATTACAAATGGTAAAAAGAATTGGGACGGTCACTTTAAGCGTTTTACTGGCAGGCAGTTTGGCAGCATGCGGCAGCAACAATGCGGCAACTAGTACAGCAGCATCCACCAAGCCATCTGAACAACCTGCTAGCGCAGCTCCTGTGAAGAAAGATAAGACGAAGCTTACTTATTGGACGGGTGACCGTCATGATATGGATTACATTAAAGGTGTTGTGCAAAAGTTTAACGAAACGAACGGCGAGAACATTGAAGTCGAAATGGTTGTGAAGACAGAAGATTTCAACCAAGCGATTGATTTGGCCTTCGCTTCCGGACAGGCGCCTGATATTATCCGCGTGAAGGAAAACACGATCCAGCCTTTTGCGCAAAAAGGATATTTGAAGCCAATTGATTCCTACTTAGATGATGCAATCAAGAAGAAATTCCCAGTCATTGATGATTTCAACGAGATTGATGGGAAAATGTACAGCCTTCCGAACTATGGTTCAACACTGAGACTTGTTTATAATAAAGAGCTTTTCGCCAAAGCGGGGATTGCTGCTCCTCCGAAAACATTGAAAGAAATGGTCGAAGATGCGAAGAAAATTACAGCGATAGGCAAAGCAACTGGCTCTTATGGTTTTGCTCAAAACTTCAAAAGCCCGGAAAGCGCACTAGGTCGTTCGGCAAGAGTTATTGCTGAAGCGAGCGGTTACGGCGGATTTGGCTATGATTTCAAAACAGCAAAGTTTGATTTCACAGGATTCAAAGAAGTCATTTCATCGTTCAAACAAATGGTAGATGACGGCAGCACGCTGCCAGGTATGGAATCACTGGATATTGACCCGCTGCGCGCGCAATTCGCAGAAGGCAAAATCGGGATGTACATCTCATTCTCATCGGAACCCGGCGTGTATGCGAATCAGTTCCCGGCCAAAATCGAATGGGCAGCTGCACCGGTTCCGACAATCGATGGCACGATTAAAGGCGCTACCTCCTTCTTGGGCGGTCAATGGTTAGCCCTGAGCAACACAACCAAAAATGCAGACCAAGCTTGGAAGTTCATGGCGTATATGTATAATGAGGAAGTTTTGAAAACGTATCATGAAAAAGGCTTCGGTCTATCCATGGTGCCATCCGTATCTGCCGTTGCTAAGAAACCGGAAATCAAAGGCATTGATGGCTTCCTTCCAGCTGGAAACGACGGCACTTGGCCGCTACAGCCTACCGTAACTGTTGAAGGTATGAAAAAAGATGATGCCTTTTTCAAATACATGATCAGTGGAGGTAATTTGGATCAAATTATTCAAGATCTGAATAAGCGCTACAATGAGGCTCTTGATAAAGCTGTAGCTAAAGGTTCAGTGAAGGTGCAGCCAAATCCAAGCTTCGATCCGATGAAGCTGATGATGAAATAATAGCCATGATATCGCGAGAGTGGAGTGAATAGCTCCACTCTCGCTCTCTAAGTATAGATGTTACAGGAGGGAACGGGATGAACAGGACACGCCAGATCGGGTTTTCATATTTATTTTTATTTCCAAGTTTACTACTGACCATGGTGCTGGGCGTCTATCCGATTGCTTGGGCTATCCGATATATGTTTTATGAATACAAGGGTTTCGGGGAAGCATCATTTATTGGGCTTGATAATTTCAGAAGGCTCTGGCAGGACACGGAGTATTGGCATTCTGTCTTGAATACATTCATTTACGCAGGAGGTAAGTTAATTATTACCTTGCCATTATGCTTAGTTCTAGCCGTTATTCTGAATCAAAAGCTGCGGGGCCGCAATTGGCTAAGAGCCATCTATTTCATGCCGACGATTATTAGTTCTGCTGTCATGGCTGTCGTATTTTTCATTATTTTCAACTCCTATAACGGCATTCTCAATCAATATTTGCTGAAGTTTCACATCATCTCTGAAAGAATCGATTGGCTCGGTCCCAAGCACGCCATGCTTACAACGATCATTATCGCTGTATGGAGCGCGGTAGGCAACTACATGCTGCTGTTCCTTGCCGGTCTTCAAAATATCCCGAATGATGTTTATGAAAGCTCGTCGCTGGACGGCGCCAATAAATGGCAGCAGTTCTGGTACTTAACCATTCCAATGTTAGGACCAGTGCTGCAAATCGTAATCATGCTAGCGATTATTAATTCGCTTAAAGGGTACGAGAGTATTATGGTGTTGACCGAAGGCGGCCCGGTAGGAAAGACGGAAGTGATGTATTTGTACGTATATAAGCTTTTCTTCCCGACACCATCAGGGGTACTTGTGGACCAACAATTCGGCTACGGAAGTGCCGTTGGATTCGTTACAGCCGTCATTGTAGGCATCATCACACTAGCTTATCATGCGATGTCTAGACGTCTGAACAAACTTCAATGAGGGAGGGTGCTGGAAAAATGGAAGTTACTGAAACGTTATCGAATGTACGGATAAATAAACAAACCCAGCCATTTTCATTCGCGAAAATAGGCGGAAGAGTACTGCTCTGGATCTTTTTACTGGTAACAGCCTTACTGATTGTGTTTCCTATTGCCGTGACTTTTCTTGGCTCCTTCATGTCCAATATCGAGATTACGAAAGGCGGGAAGATTTTCCCATCCTCCTGGCAGCTCGTGAATTACAAAGAAGCCTGGGTGCAAGCTAATTTCGCTCGTTTTACATGGAACAGTCTATTTCTGAGCGGAGCAACAACCATCGGAACGCTGATCGTAGCATCGATGGCCGCTTATGTGGTTGACCGGATTAAATTTCCGGGTAAAGCCATTTTCGTCGCGATTCAGGCATCTACCATGTTCATATCGATAGGCGCTGTTGTCATCCGGCCACAATTTGAGCTTATGGTCAAGCTCCACCTGCACACGAATTTATGGGGGGTTGTCCTCATTCTGGTGAGTGGTCATGCGTATATTTTCTTTATTTTGCTGAGCTTTTTACAAGGTATTTCCCGGGAATTAGATGAGGCTGCGCGAATTGACGGCTGCTCCAACGGCGGGATATTTTGGCGAATTATTTTACCTTTGATGCGCCCGGGATTAGGTGTAGGGGCACTGTTTACTTTTTGCGGAGCTTGGAATGAATATTTACGCCCTTTAGTGTTTACGATGACCAATCCCAAACTCCAAACGTTAACTGTCGGATTATCCTATCTTCGCTATGGGGCATCGGCTGCGGTTCAAACGCATTATATGCTGGCAGGGGCTTGTTTATCGATCTTACCGCTGCTGGTCGTGTATATGATCGCGAATAAATCGTTTATGCAAATGACAGCTGGTTCACTGAAAGGCTAGGAGGGGCAGACATGGATAAGAAACGCTTAGAGCGATTACGTGCAAATGCAAGCAAGTCGGAGTTTAGTGAAGCGTTGGCTTTCCTGCAGCAGGAAGCGGACGAGGCTTCCCGAATTACTTATGCGATTAAGTCAGATGAGCAGGGGCAGTGGACACATTATTATCATTGTCATGAGGACGGAACTCGATTGACATTCAATTGGGATACGCCACTCATACATCATTGTCCAACATGCAGCAAGGAGCGTACCGGTGAACCTTTTGACTCAGCATGGACCTCGATTGCGCATAGTAAGATCGGCCAGGCGGTTTACCATATTGCTTTGTTGTACGCTGTTGAATCCGATAAGCATCGCTTAGATATGGTGAAATCCTATTTAATGGCTTATGCAAGTCATTATGGAACGTATCTTATCCATGGTGATATTCCGTATAACGGTCCAGGTAAATTGTTTGCCCAAACGCTGGATGAAGCCCATTGGATCACAGATCTTGCTCTGGGATTCGATGTTATTAAAGAGCATTTAACGCCTCAAGAAGAGGCCCACATTTGTAGTGGTTTGCTTGAACCTTGCGCACGATTTCTAATTGAACACAAAGAAAAGCAAATTCATAATCACTCTGTGTTGATTACATCGGCAATAGCTGCTATTGGTTTGCTGCTTCATGATAACGAAATTAGGCAGTTAGGACTGGAAGGAGAATATGGCCTGCTGGACCAAATCAGTCACGGGATATTTGAGGACGGGTTATGGTACGAAGGCAATGTTCAATATCACTTCTATGCGTTCAAATCGATGCTGCATTATGCGTTGATTGCAGAAGGCACGGAGTGGGAGCTTTGGCATCATAAAGCATTGAAAAGCATGTTTGATTTCCCACTGTACCTCCTATTACCGAGTGGTGTTATGCCAACTCTTAACGACGCAGGTCCGGGTGACCATATGGGCACCTATGCCCCTTATTATGAAATTGCATTGGATATTTACGGGGATGACATGTACCGTTCACTCCTGCATACGGCCTATGGAACGGATTGGGCAGATCAGCAATTTATTGGGATGAACCACGTTAGGCGGGATTCCGTGTATGCCTTGATGTTTGGTCAGGAGCTGAGTACTTCGAATGCCGAGAAGGGCGTTTCCCTATGGGATACAGCTCATCATACCCGGTCCTTAACGTCCAGCGGCTTGACCAAATTGGTGAATGAAAAAGGGTGGCAGGTCATCCTCAAGCATAGTCGCTTCGGCGGTGAGCACGACCATATGGATCGGCTTGGGTTATCCGTTGTCCGCGGAACGGTTCCCTTGCTGATCGACCCGGGTACAACGGCGTACGGCATTCCAACGCACTATGGTTGGTTTAAGCACACTTATTCGCATAATACGGTAAGTCTGAACGGGGCCGATCAGCCGCCACGTGATGGACGGATTGTTCAGCTCGTTGAGGAGAACTGGGGCGTATGGGCGGAGACGGCTGTTGATTGGCTGTCTGAGGATTACCAGATGAAAGAGAGAATCATCCTGCCTCGTGAGCTTAGCCCATGGGATGATAAGTCCTATAAAGGCGCCGTTATCCGAAGAATTAACGTGCTTATGGGGGAGCAGCTATTGGATATCGTTAGCGTAACTGTTCCGGATGCAAGAGAAGTTCATCTGACGAGTCATTTTAGCGGTAAAATGAGACAGAATTCTCTTGTTCGGTGGGAGTCGACGGATGAACAGCTGAGCAAGCTTGATCAGAAGTGGCTGAAAGACAAACAAATGCTGGTATCTGGCGCGCGTTCCTTTTGCTATGGGATGCAAGCAGGAATGTTAGAGCAGCAAATCTGGTGTTCGAAGACGTCGGATATATATACAGCGTTATCGCCGGATAATCCACTGACTGTGGACCGAACATCACTGATTCAACGAGTCACCATTGAGGATAAAGTCCTGTTTGTGCAGGTGCTTAGTTATGACCCGGATCATGGAGGACGACTAAAAGCTGCCAACTCGGCTGATCTTGTTGTTGTTGAGCTGCAAGACGATACGTATCGGATTAAGTTGAAAACGCTGGAAGATCAGTCTGTTTTTTCTGTGGATTTAAGCGGAGAGAAAGCTAAACTCGGCAAGCTAGGATAAAGAAAGACAGTAATCGATTCCATCGCCACATGTCCTAAGTGGAGGCTACCAGAATTGAAGTTATCAAGACGCTGGAAGTATGTTGTTGTAAAAAGTGCAACAATTGGACCTCTATCGTGCTTTCCTCCTTGTTTTTGCTGTATAAAATGCAACAATTCGGAGTGAATACAGGCCATTTTCCCATAAATAGGTCAGAAATGTTGTACATGCTGCAACTCCAACTTGAAAAATGGGCCAAAATTAACAATAAAGCCCCTTGTCGGGTAAAGGTGTGAATGATCGTGCGAAATCGTTTGTCATTTCTTAGTCTTTGGTCGATCAATGACGCTCTAAATCTGGAAGAACTGAAAGCTGGGATCGATGAGCTTCGTCTTGCAGGAGTAGACGGCGTCATTTTTCATCCGAGGTTTTATCCGAATACGCCCGCTTATATGAGTGAATCGTATTTGAACATCATATCTGACTTAATTATCTACGCGAAGACTACGGGGATGATCTTCTGGATGTATGATGAAAATGGTTGGCCTTCCGGTACGGCAGGCGGTGAAGTCATGAAGAGACTTCCGAATTCAACATGTAAGTGGGTCGAATGGGTTTCAGATCAGGATGAACATGGAGGCCGCATCTCGTTTGGCTCGAAATTGGCGGTCTCCTCCTTAGATCCGGTAGCCACGCACACATTTATTGATATCACTTATGATGGTTATCGCAAAGGGTTATCCGCTGAAGCGTTCGACTATGTGACTGGCTTCTTCTCTGACGAGGTGGCGTTTCTCGATGGGCATGGCATCACGGTCAAAACAGGTGCAATTCCTTGGGATGATCGGTTCGCGCAGCAATATGAAGCGAAATACGGGGAAGCGCTGCTTCCTTTATTGCCGCTTCTGTTTATCGAAGGAGAAGGCTACGAGCGCTTCCGTGTCCGCTACTGGGAGCTGTTGACAGACGCGATCCTTGCAGGTTTCTATCAACCAGTGGCAGATTGGTGCGAAACCTATGGCAAGAAGTTTACAGCTCATCTTAAAGCGGAGGAAAGTCCATTCTTTCAGCTCTCTTATAGTGGCTCTTGCTTTCAGGTGCTAAAAGCGGTTGAAACGCCGGCCATCGATGCTTTGGAGCGTTACCCAGGGAATAATTACTATCCACGGATCGTTCACTCTGTTGCTATGCAGCAGGGACGGAGCGCTTCTCTCGTTGAAGCCATGGGCGGCAGCGGTTGGGGTGTTTCCCCTGAATCCTTCACGAATTATGTCATGTGGCTGGCGAGTCACGGTATTGAGCAATTCGTGCTTCATTTAAATCAACTAAAGCTGAATACGAAAGCCATTCAAGACTGGCCGCCGTCTATGCCCAACCATGTGACGTGGAAAGATGCCTTTCCAGCACTGCTGGCATCGCTCCAAGAGCAAGCGGCGATGCTGCCCGATTTGAAGGCGAAACCAAATGTCTTGATCGTTACGCCAACTCGCGGCATTATGGCAACTTTCGACCCAAAAGACACCATGCAAATGAATGAACACGATGGCTCCAACATTCCGAGATCAGCCTCCGGTATCATCAATGAGAAGCTGCTGGCACTAGTGGAAGCTTGTTATGCGTCTGGGATTCATTACGAATTATCCGAGGAGCGGGTGATCGAGGAAGACGGTATCCTCATGAATGGCACTCTACGGATCGGAAAGCGTGACTATAACCATGTGCTGGTGGCAGATGGCTGCAGATGGAACGATACGGGGATGGAAGATAAGATGCGATCAGCCGGCATCCTTGTTTACGGTTCGGACAACTGGCAAGAACTGCTGCCAAGTAGAGTACCTGAGATACCGAACGATGAAGTGAGTTCTCGTGTGAGACAGTCACCTTGGACCGTTCAACCTCCGCAAACGAATCAAATCTATGTAGAGTTTCAAGATCAGTCAGATGGTAAATTAACGGCGGAATTGTCCTTGGAACAGCCGGTAAAGATCGGCAGTATGCTGCTCTTTGTACACGATCGTGTACAGGAAGTTCGGATTAACGGACAATCACTTACGATCGTTCCTAAGCATGGCGGTTTTGAAGTCAATGTGCCAGAGATTGTTTTTGCCTTAGCAAGCAAGCTCACCATCGAGGTTTCTCCGTTAGAGGGAGGGGAAGCTTGTCCAATTGCTTTTCTGCGCGGCCGATTTGCAGTAATCAGTCAAGATGAGCCGATGGAAAAGGATGAACATCAGTGGATGCTAAAGGGACCATTTAAGCTAGTTCCCATGCCTGCAGCTATTGACGGGGCTAACCTCATATCATCCGGTTTCCCGTTCGCTGGCTTACCGATTACCATGAGCAAAATGATCCATATGGATGAAAAAAGCGTCACAACATTGCAGTTAACCGATGTTCAGGCCTCTGCAGCGCGTGTTTGGTTGGCGGGTGAAGAGCTGGGATGGTGCTGGGGACCGGACTTTCAAGTGCCAACTCCGAAGGAGCTGGCTGCAGGTTCTTATGAACTGAAGGTTAATCTTTATCCAAGCACGTTCAACATGTATGGCCCCCATCGTCACATCGACGGTGATCGGTACTTGACGAGTCCCGACCAATATAAAGGAATCAAAAATTTTGCAGATCGCCCTGATGCTCCTGAGTTAACCAAGGTGAAGGAGTCGCATTTCGTCAAATGGGGCATTTCGGGTGATGTACGGTTTATCCATCAGAAATGAGTGTGATAATATGACGATTGCAGATCCAAACTCCTATCTGGTTGATATGGTGGATGCGAATCGCTATGTGATGTCTTTAGCAGAGGTAGAACCTTACGGATAGAAATATGAAATGACCCACTAAGGCTATTGGCCTAGAAGTGGGTCATTTTTTGTCGAATATATCAACTTTATATCCGAAATATGGTAGCATTCCCTCTGGTTTTCAGCTAGACTGAAGGAAGCTATTTACGAATATCATGTTAAATTGGGGTGGCAGCATGGCTAAAAAAGGTTTATCTATAGGGAAAAAGGCAGCACCATTTCGACTAGATTCTACACAAGGTATTAAGGGACTGGAAGATTTCAAGGGCAAGCCGCTAGTTATTATTTTTTTACGTGGAACATGGTGCCATAATTGCCAGAAACAGATGCCAGAGTTAAATGAGTATTATGAACGATTTTTGGAAAAGGGCATCAATCTTATTGCCATCGCTGGTCAAAAGCTAGCCAACATCAAAGATTATGTTAATGCCAATGGCATCAAATTCCCCATTCTTTCGGACGAAACGAGAGAAGTCATAAAGTCTTATGAGGTTTTCACGCCAATTAAATGGGACTCATTCCGAATTGCGATTCCAAGCACGTATATTATTGATGAACATCAAACCATTCGTTATTCCTATATTGGTGAGAACCAAGCGGATCGACCGTCTGCGAAGGAGATTTTAGAAGTGATAGATACCCTTTCTATTGTATCTGACCAAGGTAACTCGATCCAAGAGGAGCTTCCGGTTTTCTTAGCGAATATGAAATCCACTCTTCAGCACGTGAATACTTCTGCTGCCTATGTGACGAAGAGTATAGAGGACAATCTACATAATATTGAAGGACTTAAGAAAGCTTCTCTAGGTAATTATGAGCAATTAGAGGAGTTTGTCAGTGTTTATGAGAAAAAGTCTGAGGAATTAAACCAATATAGTTATCAGCTGAACACAACATCCGATGAATTCACGGATATTCAGCAGTTGAATCAACAATTAAGTCATAACATTCAAACGACACGCGGATTGATGGATGAATTAATTAGTATGACCCTTGTCGTTAATGAGATGAGTGAGGTCATCTCCAAAATTTCCCGACAAACCAAAATTCTAGCGCTAAATGCATCCATTGAAGCTGCTCGTGCAGGAGAGCATGGCAAAGGCTTCGCCGTTGTCGCCCAGGAAGTGAGCAAACTGGCTCATGGAACGGAGGAGTCGGCAGGTAATATCACAGCGCAGCTGCAAGCGATTGATGAGAAAATTAATGAAAGCTTTTCGTCTTTTTCTACGTTTGAAGAAACGATGAATACGGTAAGAGAACGAATATCCGTAAATTCAGCCCATATCCTTACCATATCGGATGGAGTTAAAGTGATCGCCAATGACACGCTGCAGCTAGGTACCGAACTGAACCACATCAAGGATAGCCAGCACCAAGCGCAAATTGATCTGAGTAAAATTGGGGAAGTTGAAACGACGATAAATAGTGAAGTAAGTGAGATCTTACAGGATATGCACTATCATGTGGACCAACTGAATGCTTTGGATGAGAGAACGAAAAAGACGAAATAATGATTTTCCAGAGTAATTGAAAACACCTTTTCATGGACGCATTTTAGCGTATTTTGAAAAGGTGTTTTTTTTACAATTTCGCCCTTATAACAAAACGGGTTGCCCCAATTCCACAGATTTGTAACCCGCTAAGGCGACAACGGTTGAACGTAATCCATCTTCCCCGGTGATCGGCACCTGTTCGCCATTCAGCAGGGCATCAACAAATGCCTTCACCAAGTAATCATCCATGGAGTCACCCTAGAAATTCCATACGCCTTTTCCATTTTCCATACTATATAGCTCGTTTTTTTGAGCAAAACCATCGACCGAAATGGTTCCTTTCGTATCGATGATCGTCATCGTCACGTCTCCCCAGGTAGGGAATGACGCGTTCCGCGACTAGCTAGTGTCTAAGACGCCAAACACCCCACTTACGAACTTGACATGTATCATACCAGCATCATCAATATCCAGATTATCGTTAAATAAAGTGGCTGAATAGGCGTAGACTTCTTTCACTTCGGATTTGGTCATCCAATTCATCAAGTCCATGACGTGTACGGTATGATCCAACAAAGCCTCGCCACCGGATAACTCCGATTGGAGGAACCAACCTGAAGGAAGTGAACCGCGATTTGTACCCTTATATCGCCGATCTCTCCCTGTTCGACTGCTTCTTTCGCTTTAATAACCGAAGCCAAATACCGGCATGGAAACGCAGTCATAAGCTGAACCCCGTTTTCCTTACAAGCGGTAATCATGGATTCCATTTCGGAGACGGAAATGCCAAGCGGCTTTTCACAAAGCACATGCTTGCCGGATCTCGCAGCCGCTATCTTTAACTCTGCGTGACGAGCATTTTCCGAGCATATGACGACTGCGTCAAGATCTGTGGCGAGCAAATCCTCATAATTTTCATAATAGGGCAGTCCATAATTGGTCGTTACTTCTTCTATGCGGCTTTTAATCTCGTCAGCGATACCGGTAATTTCGACATTCGACATGGCCCTGAGCGAATTCAAATAAGAGTATGCATGGCCGTGTGCAAAACTGATCATACCTACTTTTAATTTCTTCATGCTGTTTCCTCCCCGAGCTTTGAGCTCAGCTGCAGTTGAACGGACTTCCCTGTACGTACTGATTCCAGCGCAGCCATGGTAATTTCCAATGCTTTATAAGCATCGTTAGCCGTTACGATGGATTCGCTTCCATCTCGAATGCATTGAATGAAATAGGCTATCTCCAAGTCATAGGGGCTAGAGAATCCTGGACTTTGCGGAACTTCGGCGAAACGTCTATCTGAATCGGAAGGGGCTTTGCAGATTTGCAGAGAACTGCTTTTTTGACTATCGTTTCGAATGATGCCTTTGCTGCCCGCAATTTCCACAGCAGTTTGGAAGGGGCCGTGATATCCCCAAAATGCTTCCAGATTGTGATATTATGGTAATATAAGGACGCATTGAAGACTTGTCTTTATTGTATTGGCTTCATACAATGGGAGTAAAGGTAACAACACTATATGTTAGGAGAGCTGCATGATGCGTTTTAAAGATGTGTTTTCGATCATCGGACCATCTATGATCGGTCCATCAAGCTCTCATACCGCAGGAGCGGTCCGGCTAGGACGTGTTGCCAGACAACTGCTTGGCGAACAGCCGAAGAAGGTTGAAATCACCCTATACGGTTCTTTCGCGGATACCTACCGGGGGCATGGCACCGATTTGGCGCTCATTGGCGGTCTACTGGATTATGAAACCGATGATCCGCGTATTCCTGTTGCTGCTGAAGAGGCAGAAGCGCTTGGTGTGGAGATTGCCTTTCTTACAAGTAAAGATAAAGCTGATCATCCCAACACCGTTCGATTCATTCTTACATCCGATACACGGGAATTGAGTATGACGGGAGCATCGATCGGCGGAGGCAATGTTGAGATTGTAAATGTGAATCAATTTGATGTAAAATTTACTGCGGTATACCCTACATTAGTTATTTCCCATCATGATCGTCCAGGCATGATTGCAGATATTACAGCCTTATTGGGGCGCAGCCAAATCAATATTGGTTTCATGGATTTGGATCGGAAGGGTCGCGATCGGGAAGCGATGACAGTGATCGAAACGGATGTATCGATTCCGGATTCGCTTATAGAAGAGCTTAAGAATTTAAGTATGATACACGAAATAAAAAAAGTGGACCTCGCAGAAAGAGGCGAATAAATGAGATTCCGGACATTGAAACAATTAACGGAAGTCTGTACTTCCGAAGGATTAACCATTGCTGAAGTCATGCTTGCTGATCAAAGTCAAGAATCGGGTAAATCACCTGGGTATGTATTCGAAAAGATGCGGGCGTATTACCAAATCATGAAAGAAGCCGTTGCCAAAGGATTGACTGAAGATACAACATCCCGAAGCGGGTTGACGGGGAAAGACGCTCAACGTGTTACGAGCTACATGACAACGACAGAAGCGTCCTTAGGTGAAGAAGCCTGCAAAGCAATGGCTTATGCGCTTGCTGTATCAGAAGTTAACGCATCCATGGGACGTATCATTGCCACACCGACAGCTGGCTCCTGTGGGATTATCCCCGGTGTTTTCATTAGCAGTCAGCAGCGATTTGGATGGGATGACGACCATATGGTAAATGGCTTGTTAAGCGCTGGTGCCATCGGTTATGTTATCGCCAACAACTCCTTCGTCTCCGGTGCAGAAGGAGGATGCCAAGCTGAAGTTGGGTCCGCCATTGGTATGGCGGCAGGTGCGCTCGTGGAGCTTCGCGGCGGTTCGCCGGAACAGGCGATGCACGCAGTGGGGCTTGCGCTGAAGAATACCTTGGGGCTCATATGCGACCCCGTTGGCGGTTTGGTTGAGATTCCTTGTATCGTCCGTAATGGATTTGGGGCGGTTAATGCCATGGCAGCAGCCGATATGGCTTTAGCCGGTGTCAGATCCGTTATTCCTTCGGATGAAGTCGTTCAAGTGATGTATGAAGTAGGCACGGCTATGCCGGAGAAACACCGCGAGACAGCCAAAGGTGGCTTAGCCCAGACACCGACAGGTCAACAAATCATGAAAGAGCTGAATTTGGGCAAGAAGCAGCGTTAATAATCAAGTCTGTGGGTGGGGTTTTCGCCTGCGGGCTTTTTTTTGTTTCCCGTAACAATGAAAAACATGTTTAAAGTTGTTGGATTCGCCTCGGACGAAGAATGCTCCTGAAACGATGTTTTTCATCATTGTTTGTTTTTACAAAAATTTGGCATCCTAACTGCATCACATTGACAAGGGGTTTACTGGATGACTTGGATAATGCGGTCGTCTTTATTTGCTGGCCTGCATATTTTCTATTCATAGCGGATGCTCCCAGAGATCAAAAATTGAGCAGCAGGGCATGAAGGAGCATTCGAACCTTGCCATAGAGCGTGAGACCGATAACAAAATGTCGGACTGGAATTTAACGAGCAGCGATGCGGAGCTGTATATAGGGGATTTGGGGGCAGATCAGCTCTATACAATCAACCAGGTGAGGAGCTTGGCGACGGGAAGTGCGAAGCAGGCGCTCTTACCGAACGGCTTCCCCTTGATTCAGGCTTTCCCCAATCCCGACATCGCTCCCAAAAAAGGTGGCTATGTAGAGAATGTGATAGATACGGCCCTCAGCTTCCTGGGGACACCTTATGTTTATGGTTCTAACAGATTGGAGCCC
Source organism: Paenibacillus sp. V4I7 (assembly GCF_030817275.1). NCBI lineage: Bacteria > Bacillati > Bacillota > Bacilli > Caryophanales > Paenibacillaceae > Paenibacillus > Paenibacillus sp. V4I7. The sequence goes on from NZ_JAUSZD010000002.1 coordinate 158,880, forward strand.
TCTTCGTTTGACTGCTCTGATTTCACACGTTGGGTATATTTGAGTGCACTTGGAATGGATTTACCTTGGGATGCTAGAAAACAAGCCGCTTATGTAGATGCTTTGTCTAAACGCAAATATCGTGATATAAGCAAGGCCCGACGGGGCGATTTATTGTTCTTTACGAGTTTTCGAGGCAATTTACGCAGGATTAGATGCTTCCCAGAAACCGATTACTCATTTGGGAATTTATTTAGGAGACGGGAAGATCATTCATTCGGCTTCAAAGAAAACTGGCGGGGTTCGGATCGATAAGATTATTGAAAAGAATTTTCATTTGCAGCACCGCTTTATTCTGGGTGGCGGAGTATTGGATTAGCAAATAAATGACCCACTACAAGGTCAATTAACCTTGTAGTGGGTCATTTATTTAAGCGCTCGTTTTGGTTAACGACTCGGAGGGCTGTTTGATGCGTGTTACACTCTGTCGGCCATCGATACCCACCGGAATATCGCCGTCAACGGTGACTCGACGCACAATCCGATGCTGGTTACCGTAATCGTTGATCGCGTAGTGCTGCGTTGCGCGATTGTCCCAGATCACGACATCTCCGGCAGACCAACGCCAACGAACTGTATTTTCCAGCTTAGTAATATGCCCCTGTAGTAGAGACAATAGTTGGGCAGAATCTGCGGAAGATAGGCCTAGGATTTTCTTCGCGAAATGACCAAGCACAAGGGTGCGTTCACCCGTCTCTGGATGCACACGAACGATCGGATGCTCAGTTTCATACACCGTGGAGGCAAATACTTCCCGATGATGACGCTCCTTCTCGGGAGAGACTTCAGGACGCTGCGCGGCATAATCGTAGTCGTTACTATGCAGCGCCCATAGCTGATCTACGAGAGTACGCAGTTCAGAGGGGAGATGCTCATAAGCGGCAGCGGTATTCGCCCAAACGGTGTCTCCTCCAGAAGCGGGAACCACGACAGCACGGAGAACAGAGGCCTGCGGGTAAGCATCGACGAAGGTCACATCGGTATGCCAAGAATCGGCCCGCCCACCATGAGCGGAATCAAGCTCAAGAACGTAATCAGTTCCAGTTTTAATTGGCACCGTAGGATGAGCAACGGGGTCGCCAAGCAGGCGAGCAAAAGCCTCCTGTCCCGCGTCATCCAGTTGATGCTGATCACGAATGAAAATGACTTTGTGCTGCAATAACGCCTCGCGGATCGTCTTAACCGTCTGAGTATCCAGATCAGCGTTAAGGCTCACCCCTTTTATTTCTGCGCCAATTCTGCCTGCAATCGGAAGCACCTCAATGTGATTGGGAGTTACCTTAACTTGTTCATTTGTACGCATACGAATTACCTCCAGTTAATTATATTTATGCGCCTCCAACGGCAGCAGTCGCATACTGATTAGCAGGTCGGGACAAGCCCAAATGTCCCCGCAGGGTAGTTCCTGAATATTCCGTTCGGAACAATCCTCTTCGCTGCAGCTCTGGTATGACGAGCTGTGCGAATTCTTCCAATCCGGCTGGTAAATAAGGCGGCATCACATTAAACCCGTCACTGCCTCCGTGTAAGAACCATTCTTCCAACTGGTCAGCTATTTGGATAGGCGTACCAGCAAATGTACGATGACCGCGTCCGCCAGCTAGACGATGAAGCAGCCCGCGAATGGTTAGATTGTCGCGCTTCGCTAGATCAGCGACAAGCTGGAATCGGCTTTTATTCCCATTGATATCGGACAGGCTTGGCAGCTCCGGCAGAGGTCCATCTAACGGATATGAGAATAAATCAATGTTCAACATATTGGACAACTGATTTAGTCCATATTCCGGAACGGTTAATTCGTTTAATTCTTGCTCTTTTTCTTTGGCTTCTGATTCGGTGCGGCCGATAATAGTGCAGATGCCCGGTAAGATTTTCAACTGCTCAGGAGATCGGCCATACTTGGCAAGTCTTGATTTTACATCCGAATAAAACTGTTGGGCCTCTACGAGTGTTTGCTGAGCCGTGAATATGGCCTCCGCATACTGAGCAGCGAATTCTTTGCCAGATTCGGAAGAACCGGCTTGAACAAGCACAGGATATCCCTGCGGAGACCTTGGTATATTCAGAGGACCGCGTACTTTGAAGGTATCGCCAACATGATTGATTTCCCGGACCTTGCTTCGATCTGCGAAGGTGCCCGACTCTCGATCAATGATCAGGGCCTCATCTTCCCAGCTGTCCCACAGACTGGTCGTTACGTCTAAAAATTCTTTGGCCCGTTCATAGCGCTTGCTGTGCTCCAAATGGTCATCTTTGCTGAAATTGCTTGCCTCGAAGGAGCTTCCGGATGTGACGATATTCCAGCCTGCGCGACCCTTGCTTATGTGATCCAACGAGGCAAATTTGCGGGCGACATGAAAGGGTTCGTTATAGGTAGTAGAGACGGTGCCGATAAGCCCGATATGATCGGTTACCGAGGCTAAGGCGGATAGCAAAGTGAAGGGTTCAAGCCCAACAAACGCGCCATGTTTAATGTTTTGACTGACCGCCAACCCATCTGCTAAGAAGAGAGAGTCGAATTTAGCCTGTTCCGCAATTTGCGCAATCCGTTGAAAATATCGAATATCCGTAATATTCTCCGGCTCTGTGTTCTTGTGTCTCCAAGATGCTTCATGATGTCCTGTATTCATGATGAATACATTTAAATGCAGTTGTCTTTTCGCTTTGCTCATGATCACTCACGCACCTTTTTATTTTTTTACTCACTATAGGTTTGCTTCCAGCCTGTCAATCTCTTCTCCAACGTAACGAGTAGGTAATTAATAATTAAACCAATAACCGAAATAGAGATAATGCCCGCGTACATATTCGTAATTTGAAAGCTGAATTGTGTGTATTGAATTAAGTAACCGAGACCGGACTTCGCACCGACCATCTCAGCGGCAACGAGTACTAGAATAGAGCCGGCTCCGGCCTGCCGAATGCCTACAAAAATAGTCGGGGTTGCAGCGGGGATAATCACTTTGCGAAACAAGCTGACTGACGATAAACCCATCGAACGAGCTGATTTGATCAAAAGTGGATCGACATTTTTGACGCCGCTTATGGTGTTCAGTAGAAGCGGAAAGGTACAGGCATACAGCACGATAGCAATCTTCGAGGTTTCACCTAAACCGAGCAAAAGTATGAAAACCGGCAGTATGGCAAGTGCGGCCGTATTTCGCAATAATTCGAGCAAGGGATTGAGATACTCCGATACGGGCTTCCACCAACCGATGGCCAGACCAAGAGGAATGCTGATGAGGATTGCCAGCGTAAATCCGCCCAAAGAACGCGATAAGCTGGCTTTCGTATGCTCGGTAAGATCACCGGACAGCAGAAGCTGCCACCAAGCAGCCGCTATTTCGGAAATCGGAGGGAAGAACGTTCGATCAACAAGCCCTACGCGAGGCGCCACTTCCCATACGAGAAGCAAAGCAACGATGACAATGGCATTTTTGAACAGCTTTCTCAGCTTCGCTAAGGACCATAGGGCGACATCAAAGCTTTCTTTTTCACGAAGAACCAGGGCTTTCCCCGCATTCACACTAGCCATTCATAACGCCCCCTTTTAACGCAGATTTATTGTGTTCAAAGCCATCCAAGCTCTTGGCTATCTCTTGCTCCTGGGCTCTCGTTACTTCGTCTTTAAGCAAATCCCACACCTCATGGCGCAGATTGACGAAGTCAGGATGAGATCGCAAATCTTCTTCACTTCTTCGTGATTCAAAAGGAATATCAATCACTTTCTTGATTCTCCCCGGACGAGAGGTCATTACAGCGACACGCTGGCCTAAGTAAACCGCTTCTTCAATGCCATGTGTGATGAAAATGATCGTTTTTTTTGTAGCCTCCCAAATACGCAGCAATTCGCTTTGCAGGGTTTCACGAGTTTGCGCATCAAGCGCAGCAAAGGGTTCATCCATCAGCAGTACTTCAGGATCGTAGGCCAAGCTTCTGGCGATCGCAACACGCTGTTTCATGCCTCCTGAGATCTCATGAGGATAACGGTTTTCGAAGCCGGCAAGCCCAACCAGATGAATAAACTCCAGGGCTATTTTGCGGCGTTCTTTGCGACCCACCCCTTTGGCTTCGAGGCCAAATTCCACATTCGCGAGCGTTGTCTTCCATGGGAATAGTGCATACTGCTGGAATACGATACCGCGATCGAGATTAGGGCCTGTAATGGCCTTGCCATCTAACAGAATCTGCCCGCTGCTTGGCTTCGTCAAACCCGCAAGTAAGTCGAGCAATGTTGATTTACCACAGCCGCTAGGGCCGACAATGACCATGAATTCGCCCTTCTTCACCTCCAAATTGATATCCTTTAGGGCGGAAATAGGCTGTAAATCTTCTTTCAAATGCCCTAGGTTTCTTTGAATTCGAAACGATTTCTGCACATGCTGAATGCTAATTTTAGCTGTCATTTGCAGCACCTCCTTAACGGTTTCACCAGTCGGAAACTGGCTTCATAAGCAGTTATTTTTTCTCATTTACAAAAGGATTGAATTCATTCGTGTACAGACCTTTGATCTTCAATTGCCCTTCTTTAAGGACGCCTTCGTCCTCCAGCCAATGGATCCAAGTATCGAATTCCTTGTCTGAGATCAAGCCGCCTTTACCGGCAACACCGGTGCTTTTCCAAAACTTCACAGTCGAAGTATCTTCTTTTCTGCTTCGTGCGTTAATGATTTTCTCATAACGAGCGACAACTTCATCCCGCGGTGTTGTGCGAGCCCACTCAATAGCTTTGGCGGTTGCTTCCACAAATTTTCGCGAAGCATTCGGATTCGCTTTGATGAACTTCTCAGTCAACACATAACTGCCGGCACTAAAGGTGCCAAACAGATCGATATCCTTAAACAAAGGATGGATGCCGCCGCGCTCCAGCGCTTTGTCACGCAGCACACCGCCTAGGGTGGCTACATCGATTTGTTCTGCGCGCAGCGTCTGTTCCGTTGTGACTGGAGGTACGACAACTAGCGTTACTTGCTTAATCTCCTCCGTCGTTAGGCCGGCTCTGTGCAAGTATTCCTTAATGACGAACTCATGGTGAGCGCCTAGTGTATTCACTGCAATTTTTTTGCCAATTAAGTCCTTAGCGGATTTGATAGGGCTGCCATCCAAAACGTAATATCCCGTCCACGTATTCTCATCGACACCATAATAAGCAATAACTGGCTTAATCGGAGCTTTGGCAGATATCAATTTCACGATAGCCCCATTAAAAGCTCCGCCAAAGTCGGTATCCCCGGTAACGACGGCTTGAATATCTTGAGGACCACTAATCGTGTTGCCGATAAATTTCAGCTTCAAAGGAGCTAAGTACCCCAGATCATCAGCTAATTCTGGAAAAGTAACAGAGCCAACACCTCCTTGATAACGAAGCTCAGTGACTTCAGGTGTGCCGCCGCTCGCAGATGCAGTGACCTCTGTTTTTCCGCAGGCTGTCAAAAGTAAAGAGGAAGCAAGAAGTAATACGATGGCTGTCGTGCAGCCTTTTTTAGCAAAATGAGTCATGTTCATATCCCCCTAACGATAATTTGCTTTCGTTGATTTCTAACCAAGTTATCTCCAGAGGTCTGGTCGTAAATTACATAATTCCTATAGACTTACTATGAATATATTTCTATAATGAAATATAATCTCAGCCCACCCAACTGTCAATGAATTGGAAACACATGAACATGAATGACGATGAATGACCATCTTAATCCCGGCAGGAGGCGCGATGACCATGACCAACCAGCGATTCAACCTCATTTCTTTGCATGATGCGATAGATTTGCTTGGTGTAAGCCGATCCACCTTTGACAGATGGCGTAAATTAAAGCAGCTCCCTTTTGTGAAAATAGGGAAAGAAATCCTAATTGATAAAAATGAACTGGAGCAGTGGGTTCGTCATCACTCTTTTAGCATACAGAATCCGTCATTTGCCTCAGGTGCAGCAACAACTATCACTTCTCAGGAGCTATCGACGATAACGGTTGGTTATCAAAGCGGAACGGCCCATATGTGGACAGCGCTCATCATGAAAGAGCTTGGCTGGTTGGAGGAAGAGCTCATCTTAGTCAATCCTAGCCGTTCTGTGCATGTAAAATGGTTGGATGCAGCTAACGGAGCGTTGCTGCTGCAGGGCTTGATTGGGGGCAACATCCAGATTGCTTCCCTTGGAGATTATCCTATTGTACTTAGTCAATCACTGAGTCAGACGCTGCCTGCATTTCGCCCTATTCTACTGGCCTTTGACGGCAAAACCTCCGGTGGGCAAGGGATTTCACTCGTTATGCGCAAAGGGCTGGAGATCAACGATATTTCGGAGATCTGCGGGTGGCCGCTTTCATCGGCAGCGCAATCGAGTGCGGGTTATCGTTTATCGAAGCTGCTTCAATCGCTTGGAGGTCATGAGAATCATTTTGAACATAAAGAAATGGATGAATGCATGGCGGGGATCGTGAAGCGGAAGCTTGCCGGAAGTGTCATGTGGGAGCCGTATATTAGCTTGGCCCAATACCACGGCGTAGGTCAGGTGCTTTTTCCAGAGGGAATGGGAGAGAATTATTTGACAGGAATCGTTGCAGATGAGAATTGGGCGCGACATCATGAAGGAGACGCAGTTGCTTACTTAAAAGCACATGTTCGGGTCCATGCATTTATCCGTAATAATCCTCATGCAGCTGCCGAGCTTATTTCCCGAGCCAAAGGAATTCCTCCAGAAATTACAACAGGCATAATCGCTAAAGTTAGATGGGATGCTGCTTTTTATTCGAAAGATATGAACGCTCTACAGCAGCTATCAGTTCCATCATCCAAAGAAATCTGTTTCAAAGGTGAATATTTGCAACTAGCCATTAAGGCATTAAAGCTGCCCCTTGAAAGCTGTGATCCGTTGGAAGGGGATTGGGCCGTAGAGCAGTTGTACTAATTGCAAAGAGGCTTTCGCTTCGCTTCATTTCGGTATATAGTAAAAAAGAATTGAAGTGTTGAAAGGAGTGCCAAATGCTTACAACGATGCGTGATGAACAAAATGGTATTTTCCCAGCCGTATGCTCACTGGATTGTCCAGATCAATGCGGCCTGCTGCTTCATAAAGAAGCTGGAAAGATCGTTAAAATAGAGGGAGACCCCAATCACCCGGTAACACAAGGGGCTATTTGCAATAAAGTCCGGAACATGACGGCACGTATATATGATGATAAAAGGCTGCAGTATCCCATGAAGCGCGTAGGTCCTAAGGGTGAAGGCAGTCAGTTTGAAAGAATTACCTGGGAAGAAGCGATCGAAACCATTACAAGTCGGTGGAAAAAGCTGATCGAGGATGAAGGCGCAGAATCTATCTTGCCTTACAGCTTTTATGGCAACATGGGGCGGATCGGGACGGAAGGGATGGATCGTCGATTCTTCCATCGGATGGGTGCGAGCCGACTGCTGTATTCGATCTGTGAATCGGCAGGAACTGAAGGCTACAAGTATACGATGGGAGGCAGCTTCGGGACAGACCCAGAGGATACGGTTCATGCCAAGCTGATCATCATGTGGGGCATTAATGCGGTCAGCACGAATATGCATCAGGTTATGTTGGCTGAGAAAGCCCGTAAGAATGGCGCGCAAATCATCGTGATTGACGCTCATAAGAACCAAACAGGCCGCTGGGCGGACTGGTTTATTCCGATTTTGCCAGGAACAGACGCTGCCCTTGCTCTCGGTATCATGCATATCTTGTTCGATGAGAACTTAGTAGATGAAGCATTTATGCATCAATATACCGCTGGGCATGAGGAGCTAAGGGAACATGTGCGCCAATATGATCCTTCTGTGATATCTACAATAACGGGCGTACCTGTGGAAGATATCTACCGCTTAGCTCGCTTATACGGTCAGACTTCGCCATCTTTTATTCGAATTGGAAACGGCATTCAGCACCATGATAATGGTGGGATGTGTGTGCGGACCATAGCCTGCTTACCAGCATTAACGGGGCAGTGGCTGCATAAAGGCGGCGGCGCGATTAAAGGAAATGGCGCCTACTTGGAGCACAATATTCCAGCTTTACAGCGACCTGATTTGCGGGAGAAGGAAGCTAGGCAAATCAATATGAATTTATTGGGGAGCGCCTTACTGGAACTTGATCCGCCTATTCGTTCGCTTTATGTGTACAATTCCAACCCGGCATTAGTTGCTCCTCATGCAAATAAGGTGAGAGAGGGGCTTCAACGGGAAGATCTGTTTACGGTTGTGCATGACCTGTTTCTGACCGAAACAGCGAAGTATGCAGACATTGTGCTTCCAGCAACGTCCTCCTTTGAAAACACGGACTTTTATCGCTCCTATTGGCATCAATATGTGCACCTTCAGCTTCCCGTCATGTCTCCTTATGGGGAAAGCAAAGCGAATGTGGATGTATTTCGTTTGTTGGCGGCAAAGATGGGCTATGAGGATGAAGCTTTGAGGGATACCGATGAAGCTTTGATTCGCCAGGCTTTGGATCATCCCGGAAACCCGGCTCTGAACCAAATATCGTATGAAACACTGCTCGATAAACAGTTTATCAAGGCGGATGTTAAGCCATTATTCCCTGGGGAATTAAAGACACCGAGCGGAAAGATCGAGCTGTATTCTCATGAGATGGAGAGTAAAGGTTTCCCGCCACTTCCGACATATACGCCACTGGTGGGCGAAGAGGACCTGCCATTCTTGTTCGTTCCGGCACCGAATCATAACTTCTTGAATTCGACTTTTGCTCATAATGAGAAGCATATCCGAATGGAAAAAACGCCGAAGCTTCATATGAATGAGGCAGATGCGACCGCATTAGGCTTGGTCAGTGGCGATGTTGCCCGTGTTTGGAATGATCGCGGAGAGTGCGAATTAGTCGTAACGGCTGGCTCAGATGTGCTGCCGGGCGTGGTTGTAAGCCAAGGGCTTTGGGCGGATTTGCCGGGGAACAAGGCATTGGTTAACGCGCTTACGCCTGACCGAGTAGCCGATATGGGGGGTGGCGCTACGTTCTTTTCGGGCCGTGTTAGGATAGAGAAGCGCGAAGTAAACTGAACCCTTAGGCGCTTCGCCGCATAAGGTAATTCAGGAGGTGATGACCTATGTCATTACAGCACAAAGCGTATGCTTGGATCGGAAGACCAGTAGGTGTATCCCTAGTGGACGGCACCGGCGTTTCTGGTATTCTGTGTAGTATTGAAGGTGGGTCTATTTACGTGATCGAATATTTATATCACACCCAATTTGCTACCAAACATTATGCATTCAATCAAATTCGGGATATTCTCCCGTTCCCGCAATGCCCTCAGCCTCAACCACCTGTGTACCAAACGAAACCTTTATATTAGTTTTAAAAAATAGATTCCAAACGCCGATCCCTATGGATCGGTTTTTTCTTTTTACTGCCTAGGGCTATCCGTTCTTTAAAGTAAAAAGCGAACTGCTGCTAGTTTCAATTTAGTTCCTCGATAACTCCCCTGTTGTTCCATGATCGTCCAATTTGGTCACAACTTTGGTATTATTTCACTTAGAGCAGCTAGCTGGGTGTACTTGACTCAGAGGAAGGGTGACAGGTACAGAAAAACAAGGATGAAGATGGAGCGAGACGTCTGAAAAAGACCTCTCAATGTCGAGAGCAGGCAAGTTAGCGGGTTTGCGGCCTGAGAAGGCAGAAAAGGCTGTCTCGGAGGCTCAGATGGAACGAAAGTGGAGCGAGACGTCTGAAAAAGACTTCTCAATGTCGAGAGTAGGGAAGTTAGCGGGTTTGCGGCCTGAGAAGACAGAAAAGGCTGTCTCGGAGGCCCGAATGGAGCGAAAGTGGAGCGAGACGTCTGAAAAAGACCTCTCAATGTCGAGAGCAGGCAAGTTAGCGGGTTTGCGGCCTGAGAAGGCAGAAAAGGCTGTCTCGGAGGCCCGAATGGAGCGAAAGTGGAGCGAGACATTTTGCTGCACTTTTTGCAACTAAGCTGACCGAGACTTGCCGCTAAGGCGGTCAAATCCTAATAATACCCCTCTAAGACCTAAATAAATGACAATAAAATTAGCTTGAAAGGGAGTATGATGATGGTCACAAGGAATTTGTATACGCTTACATATAGGTTTCAAACTATCAAACTATTAAACAGAATAAGGAGCTTGTTGACATGAAAATTCATCTCATTCAAAGAAAGCTAGCCATGATGTTAATGATTTCAATGGTTTTCTCATTACTCCTCATCCCTTCGCAAGGAAAGGCGATTGATGTTGAGGTGGATGTGGCTGCCCTGCTGCCTACAGCGGACGCGGCTATCGCGATGGACACTACGAATGCAGCAATCGCAAATACGAACTTTGATACCAAAACGAGTTCAACAACTGGTATATACAACATTTTGTCCAGCCATACAGTCAAAAGACAGGCCTACTATAAATTTAACGTGGCTGCAGTTTCGGACAGTGCATACAAGTATTATTTGCAGGTTTCTGCAAAACGGGGGAGTGGCGCAAATGACGTGGACACACCTTTACAAGTGTTCGCTCAGAACGATATTACATGGCAGGAAGCAGCAATTACTTGGAATACAGCGCCCCAAACGGATCTGTCTCAATTAGCTCAACTCGGGCAAATTATAGTAACTCAGCCTAATACGATATCCAAGCCGGCACTATATACGGTAGACGTGACTGACTATGTAAGACAGCACTTATCGGATGGTGCAGTATCCTTCGTTGTTGGTGATTCACAAGGCTTAGGCAGATCGGTTAATGTGTATTCCAAAGAAACGACGGCATCCAATCCTAAGCCGCAGCTGGTGGTGAAGCGAGTGGTTCAAGGCGATAATACACCGCCTACTTGGCCGTCAAACGCTGTCTTAAAGTCTAGTAATTTGGGAACGGACTTTGTCCAATTAACCTGGCCAGCAGCTACAGATGATACCTTGGTAACCAACTATTTGGTCTATCAAAATGACTCCGTAATTTCTACCGTTTATGGCAGTACGTATTATAACGTCGAAGGATTAACGCCAAATACGAGCTATACTTTTAAGATCATCGCAGGAGACGCGGCTGGGAACTATTCCTCAACGCCATTGACCTACAGCGCGACAACGTTAACTTCTCCTGTTACTCCCCTGCAGGTTGTGGAAGTTAATGCTAGCAGCAGCGATGGGAATGTTGAGAGCAATACACTGGATAACAATTTATACAGCCGTTGGTCAGCTTCTGGCGATGGTCAATATGTGATGTTTGACTTAGGACAAACGAAGAGTATTGGGTACGTGGGGATAGCTTTTTATAAAGGAGATCAACGTTCTACCCTAATCGATATTCAAACTTCAAATGACGCTACAACATGGACGAATGTATTTAGTGGCAGCAGCCGCGCGAGTACGGTTAACATGCAGGCATTTGATTTCCCGGACACTAATGCTCGCTTCTTAAGAGTTGTAGGACATGGTAATTCGGATGGCAGTACTTTTACCAGCTTAACGGAAGTGATGATTTATGCACCTTACGTATCAGGAGATACACCGGTTGCGATTGTTCCGAATATTACGCCTACAGCTCCTCCAGGCACAGTTCCTTTCACGAAGGCTGGCTTGACGAAACCAGATGGTTCCGAGCATGCCATGCATACACCTAACGCAGTAACAGGGAATACCATCAATGTGGTAGATTATGGCGCCGACCCAGCGGATAATGAACAAGATGATCGGATAGCTATTCAGAATGCCATCAATGCTGCCGCTTTCGGCGACGAAGTCTTTTTACCGAATGGTGTGTATAATTTGAAAACATCGCCTGACGGGTTTATTAACATAAAACTCAAATCCGGAGTGAATGTAAGGGGAGAAAGCCAAACAGGCACCCTTTTGAAATCAAGTATTGACGACGTCAAGAATAGTTCAGTTTTGAAATCATCCAATCAACACGATATTGTCGTTTCGAACCTGACAGTAACCTCAACTTGGAATCGTACATTTTCCTTAGAGCATGCTACGAATAATCCAGAGGCCGGGGGACCCGACAGTATGATTGCCATTGCGAATTATGGCGAGAATCCATCCTATAACGTGACCATTGATCAGGTTACTGTTGAACGGTTTAGACGAATGGCGATTCGGATTGAGAACAGCCATGATATTGTAGTTCGCAGCAGTACATTCCGTAATGCAACCGATCTCGGTGGCGGCGGAGCAGGCTATGGAACATCCATTCAAGGAATGCCGAAGGTCGATAGGCTCGGTTTCGATAATGATACGTATTGGAATGTGGTGGAAGATTCTACGTTTGAAGGGCCGTATTTGCGTCATGGTTCCCTCATCCAAAATGTAGCGCACAATAACGTTCTGAGAAATAATCATTATACCAATACCAAATTGGATGCTATTGATCTTCATGGTGAGCTCGAGTACCTGAATGAAGTTCACGGGAATACGATCGAAAACATTTTCACCGGCGGGGGCATAGGGCTTGGAAACACAGGCGGTACAGCGCCAAGCAACCACAGCAAAACGGGGCCGAATAACTACATTCATGACAATGTCATTCGAAATTCACGTGAAGGCATTGTCGTTACGATGGGGACGCCAGACACATTGATCGAGCACAACACAATTGAAAACACGACAACGGTCAATAACGGCGTTGGGATCAACATTTTAAACGGACCAGGTACTCGGATCATCAATAATCTAATTCGCAATAATACAGCCAATAATTACTGGGGAATTCTGCTCGAACACGACAATGGTGACCAAAATGCCAATAGTGTGGGACAGGGAGATCCTCAAAATGTACAAATTACAGGAAATACGCTAACAGGAAATACGAATGGTATTCAGCTGCAAGCAGGCTCAAATATTACGGTCAGTAAGAACTTTTTAAACAATATCGGGACCAATTATGAAAAAGCAGCTGGTGTGACGGCTACGGAAATATGGCCTTCGAACGACAATACCTTAAGCAATTTAACACTCAGTGCAGGTATATTAAGTCCTGCATTTGATGCAGCTGTAATCGAATATACGTCAAATGTGTCTAATGAGATAGATCAAATCAATATCCATCCAACGGCGGCAGACAGTCAAGCGAAGATAACGGTGAACGGAGCATTAGTCGTTAGCGGAGAGGCTTCCAGTGACATTCAGCTAAATGTGGGCGAAAATAGGATCGATATTGTTGTTACGGCCGAAGATCATTCAACAAAGACATATCAACTGACAGTAACTCGGTTGTTATCAAACAATGCGAATTTAAGCAGCTTGACGATTAGTGAGGGAACATTAAGTCCGGTATTCGGAGCGAATGTAACAGCATACACGACATCGGTGTCAAATGGAACTAGTAAAATCACCGTCACGCCAACAGTCGCAGATAGTCGGGCAAAGGTAACAGTAAACGGAGCATTAGTTGCAAGTGGAGCAGCATCTGATGTTATTCACTTGAAAAAGGGTGAGAACACGATTGAAATTCAAGTGACGGCTGAGGATATCTCGACTAAAGCATACAATCTTATTGTGTTGAGAGGCATCGACAAGGATAAAGACGAAGACAAGGACAAATAAAGCTATTAACTGATAAGAGTCGGTGAGGATTCCCTCCCGACTCTTCTTTTTTAACATTTATTTTCCTGTTAAAAAAGGATAACGCTTACCCTTGCAGAAACATTGAAAGGAATGGATTGAGGGGAGAGCAGAGTAAGCTATGTTAATAGAAAAGTTATTTTTGAACATCCTTATCGTCCTTGCTCCTGTCTTATTACAAAACGTCTTTGGAGAGCGATGGCGCAACGATCCGTCACCGATTGTGATGGGCTTACTTTATGGAACAGCCTCCTCACTTTGCTTATTATTTTCTTACTATGAACTTGATTTGTTTTGGGACTTACGCTATGTTCCCCTTGTCATTTCAAGTATTTATTGGGGGCCCTTAGCAGGTGTTATTAATTATATTATGATATTGCTGATGCGTACGTATCTTGGTGGAGATGCGCTTTTATTTGGCTATATTAGCATGACACTCAGTTTTATCATCCCCTTTATAGCTTCTTACAAAATCAAAGGATTAACTGGAAGCTCACGAATAAAGGCAGCAATATTGGTTTCACTAAGTCCGTTGCTGGTTATGCTGCTCATTTTAATGAGCTATGTGTCTCTTTATAAAGGCTTTGAAACGTTTGATCTTGCTATTATTCCTGCTATAATCTCTTTTGGCCTACTCCTAGTTTTAGGAACCTGGTTATCATCCTTGCTGCAAGAAATACATGAAGAACGATTTAAAATGAAAGTTCAAATTCAAAAAGCGGAAAAAATGAAAACACTAGGCGAGTTAGCTGCATCCATTGCACATGAGGTTCGTAATCCTTTAACGGTTGTTCAAGGGTTTCTGCAGCTTATGCGTCCGAACGAGCAAGGGAAGAATCAACAATACCTGAATATTGCAATGGAGGAATTAGCAAGGGCAGAATCGATTATTAATGATTATTTAAATTTTTCCAAGCCGAAACTAACCAAATTAGAATCTTTTTCATTTTCTGATGTATTAAACAACATTATTGTGCTTCTAACGCCAATGGCGATGAAGAATGGTGTTGAGATTATGGACAGTCTTGAGGATCATATTTATATCTTTTCGGATCGTGGACAATTGCAGCAAGCCTTGGTGAATGTGATTAAAAATGCCATTGAAGCGACGCCCGCCAAAGGAGAGGTGCAGGTAAGCTTAAAAAGATTGGTTGGCCGAGCCGAAATCAAAGTTATTGATAATGGCAAGGGAATGACGAAAGATCAGCTCTCTCGTATCGGTAATTTGTTCTATTCAACGAAAGATGTTGGAACGGGATTAGGGACTGCGGTTAGCATTCGGATTATAGAAACGATGAATGGGGAAATGATCTACGAAAGTGAGGAAGGCGTCGGTACGACTGTCACAATTACTTTGCCTTTGTAAGGGTCATACCTTTTTAAGTGACAGATCTGGGAGTGATGATGATGGAAATTACTATGTATGTAAGCATTGCCGTAAAGTTGGTTGTTGCTTTGGTTGGCTTGCTGATCATGACACGACTTCTGGGAAAGAAAGAGATATCTCAGCTTACGGCATTTGATTTTGTCTCCTCCTTAATGCTCAGTGAGTTAGTTGGAAATACGATTTATGATGTCAATGTTCATTTTAGCCACCTTGTATTCGCACTTGTGATCTGGACACTGCTTGCGCTTGGCCTCGAGAAGTTTATATGGGCTGTCCCTTGGATTTCACGATATGCATCTGGAACACCAGATTTACTTATCCGTGATGGGGTTATTAACTTCAAGGCGATGAAGCGTAACAATCTGGACTTTGCTCAACTAAGTATGCTGCTGCGGGAAAATAATGTGTTCTCTATGAGGGATGTTGCTTATGCGTTGTTCGAGACGAATGGCAGTATTAGTGTGCTCCGCCAAAATGATGCGGCAAGCCAAAACAATGGAGAAGAAGATTCTCCTAAGAAAAGGGTCTGCCTGCCAGAGAGTATTATTGAGAATGGGAGTATCAATGAAGCAGCGCTGGAGCGTCTCGGCCGTGACCCGGAATGGCTGAAGCAGCTTTTGCAGCTGAGTGGAATCAGCCATCATGAACGAGTTCTTTTTGCAGAATGGTCCGATTCAAACGGACTTTTCTACCAACTTAAATAGATTCAGCAAAAAAAGCCTAACCACTCCCTAATACCCAAGGGACTGATTAAGCTTAATACTTATAATCTGCCAATTAGCGATTATCGATTTTTTCCGGATAAAGATCATGGTTCATCAATCGATGCTCAGCCATCGCTTCGAACTTCGTGCCGGGTTGACCCCAGTTGCAGTAAGGATCGATAGAAATACCGCCGCGCGGGGTAAATTTGCCCCAAACCTCGATATAACGAGGCGCCATCAGCTCGATCAAATCATTCATAATAATATTGACGCAGTCCTCGTGGAAATCACCGTGATTCCGGAAGCTGAACAGGTACAGCTTAAGTGATTTGCTCTCCACCATTTTAATATTCGGAATATATGAGATGTAGAGTGTAGCAAAATCAGGTTGTCCAGTTACTGGACACAAGCTAGTGAATTCAGGGAAATTAAACTTTACAAAGTAATCCCTGTTCGGGTGCTTGTTATCGAATGCTTCTAATAAAGTTGGATCATAGTTAAACACATATTTGGTTCCTTGATTGCCTAGTAAGGTAATCTCTTTCAAATCTTCATTGCTTCTACCTGCTGACATGGGTGGTTCCTCATTTCATAGTTTTTTAGAGAGGGAGTTCGCGAACCTCTTGTTTTTTTCATTAGAAATGTACCATATACGCAAGCAAAATGCATCCTCGTCGCTAATGGAATTTCGTGGAGAGGCCACTTTTTAATACGAAAGTTTCCGTATATTCACGATTGCAGACAGGTAGCCAAAAGGGTTCTATGCGGGTAAAATAGATAAATACATGTGTAACATAGAGATGGAGGTTTGTAAGCTTGAAAGCCTATCAGGAACTATTACAAGATATTCTTACTAATGGTACGAAAAAGGAAGATAGAACGGGAACAGGGACAATTTCAGTATTTGGCAGACAGATGCGCTTCGATCTTGCAGCAGGATTTCCTTTGGTAACGACGAAAAGGGTGCCTTTTCGCTTAATCGCTAGTGAAATGTTGTGGTTTATTAAAGGCGACACGAATATTCGTTATCTGTTACAACATAATAACCACATATGGAATGAATGGGCATTTAAGAAATGGGTGGAGAGCGCAGATTATTCGGGACCGGATATGCGTAATTTCGGGTTACGCTCACAGCAAGACGAGACCTTCAAGCTTCAATACGATGAGCAAATGGATGAGTTTGTGAAAAAGGTGCTCGAGAATGACGAATTTGCCAAGCAATACGGTGAGCTAGGGGATGTCTACGGCAAACAATGGAGGGATTGGACGACAACGCAGGGAGGCACGATTGATCAGCTAAAAGAAGTTATTCATATGATCAAAACGAACCCTGATTCTCGCCGTCTCATCGTATCTGCATGGAATCCGGAGGATGTACCCAGTATGGCGCTTCCGCCTTGTCACACCTTGTTTCAGTTTTATGTGGCGGAGGGCAAGCTGTCCTGCCAATTATATCAACGCAGCGCAGATACGTTCCTCGGCGTACCTTTCAATATCGCTGGCTATGCACTGCTGACGCATCTTATTGCACATGAATGCGGGTTAGGCGTAGGTGAGTTCGTACATACGATCGGAGATGCCCATATTTATTCGAACCATATGGACCAAATTCAAACCCTGCTCAGCCGCGAGCCGCGAGAATTGCCTACGCTCAAGCTGAACAAGGATGTCGCTTCTATATTTGATTTCGACGTTAGTGATATTGAAATGCTGGATTACAATCCGCATCCAACGATTAAAGCACCTGTGGCTGTATAAACAACATGTGACGAAGGGAGGGGCTCCTGCATGAGTATTTCATTTATTTTTGCAATGGATCGCAACCGAGCCATCGGTGTGAATAATACACTGCCTTGGCATTTACCAGGGGATCTGAAGTTTTTCAAAACCGTGACGATGGGTCACCCTATTCTTATGGGGCGGAAGACGTACGACTCTATTGGAAAGCCATTACCGGGCAGACGCAACATCATTCTCACTCAAAATCTACAGTTCCAAGCGGAAGGCTGTGAAGTCATTCACTCTGTGCAAGAAGCGGTGGACGGCTTCCATGATCAGGAACTGTTCGTCATCGGCGGGGCGGAAATCTTCCGACTGTTTACTTCCGTCGTGGACCGCATGTACATTACGCACATCGAGCATGAGTTTGAAGCAGATACGTTTATGACCGAACTAGACTTGTCCGAATGGACGTTGGTATCCAGTGAACAAGGCGAACGGAACGAGAAAAATCCTTACGAGTATTACTTCAGGATCTACCAACGAAAACAAGCTTAATGAAATAAATAAAGGCCCTGAGTTATCTGTTATTATCACAGAGCGCTCAAGGCCTTTTTATTATTTACGCTTTTTTGTTAGCGAAACGATCAGGGACAAAGCTCCAAGTACGACTGCAGCAATGGAGAGGTAGAGAGGAGTGTTGGATGACGTGCCACTGGCTGCAGCACTGCCAGCTATTACCTGTCCGTGGCTATCTGTCGTAGCACCAGCAGCTGTTTTGGCTTTGACTGTCGTTACAGAAGCAGGCTTGTCAGATCCATTAGCGCCGACCCATTCAACCACGCTGCCATCCTTATAAGTTTGATAGGCTTTCCACACGATCTCAGTAGCAGCATCCGCTACCTTGCCTTGCATATTGAATTCTCCGAATTCCGTACTAGCAAGTCCTTCTCCGGTAGCTTTCCAGGTGACACCTGTAATTTTACCAGCGGAATCTTTGGTTAGCTCGTAGGTCCAACCTGCTTTGGGCTCGAAGCGAGAAACCGCTACAGCATCCATAGGGAATTTCACTTCTACTTTCACAGTAGGAATGTCTTTCTCTGAAGGCACACGTACCGTAAATTTCTCGTAGCTGCCTTGTGTGGATTCTTTCGGATATACAGTAACGTGGGCGCTGGCGATACCCGCGAGAAGCATGGAGCCAATCAACATAATACCTGCATGTAACATCAGTTTTTTAAACATAAACGTATTCCCCCTTCAAGTTAACTCTTATCATGTTGTCCATATTACCTGATCGACAAGCATAAGAGTATGACTCGACTGGGCTATTTTTGAGGGTTAGTTTTGTCCTTTTCGTGTCAGTCCGTGCTTAATGGCGAATGCGGTGAGCTGGACACGATTCTCGAGTCCAAGCTTTACCAATATGTTTTTCATGTGGTTTTTAACCGTATGTTCGGATATCAGCAGCTTCTCTGCAATCTGCCGGTTGTTATCCCCTAAGGCAACATAGGCGGTAATTTCCTGTTCCCGAGAGGTCAGCATGCTTGGTGTCGGGCCTTCTGTATGCGTACCAATGGGTGCGCGGAACCTTTGGAAAAGCTTATCCGCCATCCCTCTGGCGGCTTCTGAATTATCGTCGAGCAGCGCTCGAAGGTAAGTGAGCCATTCGTCAGGGTCCATGTTTTTTAACAAATAGCCTTGAGCTCCGAATTGCAGCGCTGTAAAGAGGTCAGCTACATCATCGGACACGGTGAGCATGACGATGCGTATAGCCCCATATGCTTGCTTAATGCGCCGCGTTGCTTCAAGTCCATCCATAGGGGACATATGTATATCCATCAAAACGACATCAGGCGCGACCTCGCCGCAAAGAAGAATAGCTTCTTCACCGCTGTTCGCTTCTCCCACGATATAGAAGTCGGATACAGGCTCCAGCATGCTGCGAATCGCTTTCCTTGCCAGTGGATGATCGTCAACGATGAGTACGCGGAACGGCTGATTGCTCGGCATTAGTTCCTCCTCCTATCTGCTTGTACCAAAAGTGTAGTTCCCGCTGCCATCTCGTCAGGATCCTTCATCTTAAGCTCGAAAGATGCACCAAGTTCGGCCGCACGCTTCTGCATTAACTCAATGCCATAGGTCTTCCCCTTTGAAATTCCGTGATGGAACCCATTTCCGTTATCAGTAATCTGTAGTCGCCATGCCTCAGGTTGGGCTTCCAGAACGATTGAAGTTTGCGTTGCCATCGAATGCTTACGTATATTGGTGAACGCTTCTTGTATAATGCCGAAAAGCTGAACTTCTTCTCCAGAAGAGAAGCTGTTCTCTTCCACGGTTAACTTCTCATGAAGCTCAATACCCGTCACCAATTGCCAATTCTCCAGAAATTTATGGATGCGCTGCTGGAAGTTAGCCCCTTCCTCCGGTGGTGTTCTCAGATTAAAAATGGCTTGTCGCAGCGAGTTATCGATTTCGGACACCGCCGCTTTGGCTTCTTCTAAATCTCCTTGTTTCAACTTCACATTAAGGAAGAAAAGAGTTTGAGCCAAGTCATCATGCAGTTCCCTGGCCAAACGCTCACGTTCTTCATACACAGCTCTGCGGGCTTCACCGATTGTCACTTTCTCATTGCTGCGCTCAATACTTTGAAACATCCACGAAGCAAAGAGATAGGAAAGCAGCAAAGTAATGATGGTAATCGTGAAATTACCAGCTTCCATGGTTAAATAATTAAGTAAAAATTCATGACGTATATACTCAAAGCCGCCGATGATGAGAACAGGCACTATAATCGTAAAAAGCTTGAAAATACGAAGAGACATAAGGGCCGATCCATTCCTTCCGTAGTCCATCTTTGGAACGGTATCTATTATATCAGATATGTGTTAGATTTCTTCACAAAAAAATGAGGTAGGTACTTCTCAAGTCATGCACACGTGTGCTACATTATTATTAAATCGTAACACGAAAAGAAAGGCATGGTGTCAATGATGTGGAAATCAATACTACAGCAGAGAAGAAGCTGGGCTGGATACGTTGGTGTGATCGTCCTCCTACATATACTTGGGCTTATCGGATTATATAGTGTAGCGAAAATGACGCCTGCCTTTTGGGGGATTGGACTTCTCGCCTATACATTAGGAATGCGGCATGCTTTCGATGTTGACCATATTGCGGCGATCGACAATACCGTGCGCAAGCTCCTTCAGCAGAAGAAGAATCCATTAGGTGTTGGTTTCTACTTTTCATTGGGACACTCCTCTGTCGTCTTCATCATGGCCATTGTGACTGCATTCTCTGTACAATGGGCAGCGCGTGAGCTTCCTTGGATGCAGCGTTTTGGGGGAGTTATCGGCGCTTCGGTTTCCGGTCTGTTTCTTGTCATTATTGGTATTTTAAATTTGCTCATTCTTATCAATCTATATAAAATGTTCTTGAAATTTCGTGGCGGCACAAATGACGATAAAGAGTTTGAGGAGCTTCTCGAGTCCCGCGGATTCATTGCTCGAATGATCAAACCTCTTTTTTCTTTCATAGGCAAAAGCTGGCATGTATACCCGTTAGGGTTTCTCTTTGGTTTAGGTTTTGATACAGCGAGCGAAATTGCGCTGCTAGCGATCTCTGCCCATGCGGCGAAGGAGGCTATCCCTTTCATTGGCGTCATTTCACTTCCACTGCTGTTCGCGGCAGGGATGAGCCTCTTCGATACAGCGGACGGGATGTTCATGACCAAAGCCTACAAATGGGCATTTCATACACCGGTACGTAAGCTTTATTACAATTTAACAGTGACCGCACTGGCCGTCATTGCTGCTTTAATTATTGGCGTGATCGAGCTAGGTCAAGTTCTCTCCGAAGAATTCAAATTGGAAGGGACCTTCTGGACGTGGCTGCAGGAGATTGATTTCGGGACATTGGGTTATATCTTAGTTGGTCTGTTCGTGGTGGCGTGGGCGATTTCCATTGCGGTTTGGAAAGGGATGAAGATTGAAGAACGCTGGCGTGCAAAAGTCTAAATCATCGTGATAAAAGTGGTCTCATGCAGCTTATGAGGCCACTTTTTTGTTATGGATAACAATGGAATATGAATATTTTCTAAAGGTTATCAAAGAAAAAAGGATTTTGCCGAAATACGTTGAAAGTAGTCTGTCTGAACTTCAGATAATCTGTAAAAGAAAGTAGGACTTATATGATTGAGTTTAAGCATATTTCCAAAGTATATCCTAACGGAACTGTTGGTTTGAATGATATTAACTTAACTATTCATCCCGGAGAATTCGTTGTTATTGTAGGTCTATCAGGAGCGGGTAAATCCACCTTACTGCGTGCGATTAACCGTTTGCATGAGACGACTGATGGAGAAATATTAATTCATGGCAAATCCATAACAAAGGCGAACGGTGCCGAATTACGCCGCATGCGCAGAGATATCGGAATGATCTTCCAAACCTTTAACCTGGTCAAGCGTTCAACCGTGATTCGAAATGTATTATCCGGACGAGTAGGCTACCATTCCACCCTGCGCACAGTTCTTGGTTTGTTCCCCAAACACGATATCGAGCTTTCCATGAAAGCGCTGGAGAGAGTCAATATTCGGGAAAAAGCTTATTCACGCGCCGATGAATTGTCCGGCGGTCAACAACAGCGTGTTTCCATCGCGAGAGCGCTGGCACAAGAAGCGAAAATCATTTTAGCAGATGAACCAGTAGCCTCCCTTGATCCACTAACGACGAGACAAGTTATGGACGACTTGAAGCGGATCAATACAGAGCTCGGCATAACGACTGTCGTTAACCTTCACTTTATTGACCTTGCACGTGAATATGCCACTCGAATTATCGGGCTTCGTGCAGGTAAGGTCGTATACGACGGACCCGTTTCGGAAGCAACGGATGATGTATTCTCCGAGATTTATGGCCGTGCGATTAAGAAAGACGAGCTCTTGGGGGTGCTGGAGGAATGAGTGCAGCGACAGTCAAGAAACCTCCTCGTACGAAAATCTATCTCATTGCTCTGATCATGGTGCTTTTCCTGATTGGGAGTATTTATCAGACAGATGCGACGCTGACGAAGCTCGTTACAGGTACTCCGGAGATTCTTAAATTCATAGCCGAGATGTTTCCGCCGGATTGGCTGTTTTTCGCTGATATATGGAAGCCAATGGCACAAACGCTGCAGATGTCCATTATTGGTACAGCAATTGGAGCCATGTTCGCTTTCCCGATGGCACTATTAGCAGCTCGTAATGTTACAACGGCGCCATGGTTGTTCTATCCAGCTAGACTTATCATGAATTTGTTCCGTACAATTCCAGATCTGCTCTACGCAGCACTATTTGCTGTATTGGTAGGCTTTGGCCCAACGGCTGGTACACTTGCACTAATTTTCTTCACCTTTGGTATTATATCTAAGCTTTCTTATGAATCAACGGAAGCTATTGACCCCGGACCACTTGAAGCGATGACAGCTGTTGGCGCTAACAAACTCAAACTCATTCGATTCGGCGTCATTCCTCAGGTTGCGCCTACGTACTTGGCTCATTTATTGTACACATTCGAGGTTAGTATTCGGGCCTCAGCCATTCTCGGATTGGTTGGAGCCGGTGGAATTGGTTTGCTGCTCAAAAATACGCTAGATCTGTTCCGTTACGATCAGTCCTGTGCCATTGTTATCTATACCTTATTAGTTGTTGTTCTTATTGATTTGGTCAGTACACGATTCCGTTCCTATTTGCTAAAAGGCAGCGCGAAACCGATGTCAGCTTCGCGTTCAACTACGTATAAGATAATCGGCGGGGTTGCCGTTGCTGCCTTGTTCATATGGGCATTAACTGGCCTTGAGTTGACGGGCTTCCAACCAACGACTTGGATTCTCACGAAATCCATGTTATCCGGTTTACTGCATCCTGACTGGGCATATGTTTATATTCCAGAAGGAGAAGATTTACTTCGATCCTTGCTTGAAACCCTATCCATTTCCTACTTAGGAAACTTTGTATCAGCTATTGTCTGTCTCCCGTTTGCCTTCTGGGCAGCAGCTAATATGAGTCGATTTCGTGCCGTTTCAAGCACAGGAAAATTGTTCTTGAGTGTCGTACGAACAATACCGGAGATTATTATGGCTTTGATCTTTATTAAAGCAGTAGGTCCTAATGCCTTTGCTGGGGTTATGGCTTTAGGACTTCATTCTGTAGGGATGCTCGGCAAACTTTATGCAGAAGCCATTGAGAATATGGATATGGGACCTACGGAAGCCATGACGGCTGTGGGTGCAAACATCTGGCAGCGGATGGCATTTGCCGTGGTGCCGCAGGTCATTCCCGATTTCATTTCGTATACCTTATATCGTTTTGAGATTAATGTCCGTTCAGCGACATTGCTAGGTGTTATTGGTGCAGGCGGTATCGGTACGCCACTCATCTTCGCGCTCAACGCGAGGCAGTGGCCGCGAGTAGGTATCATCCTCATTGGGATTATTGTCACCGTCTCTGTCATTGACTACATCTCAGGGACACTCCGCAAACGCATTGTATGAGGCAGGGGAAAGTATTTACAAGTGAAATATAGTTGAAAATAAGCCTCCAACTCCAGCTATCATAGTGGGGTTGGAGGCTTATGCGTTTTTATCTAAGCATTAGCTGTAATGCCTTCCTTGGGCTACCAAGCGAAGTGACCTATTTTCACGGTGGGTCTTTGATTGGGTTAATGAATCCAAGACGGGTTCTAACACCTCAATTTGTTCGATCAGCTCTATAGGAATCAAGACGTTATTCAATTTCAAAAGTCGAAAAGTAGGATAGTAATTCGTAATGACACCCCTTATCTCGTCTTTACCGCATCGGATAGAGACTTCTTTTTTGTAACTAATAAGCATTTCGAACATCCAATTTTTCACCTCACTATGATATATGACAGGTCCAGGTAAACGTTTGTCATGCAAAAGTAAAAAAACATTTACGTGGAAGTGCCACATTCATAGTATGCAAGGGAGGTTCGGAGTAGAATGCAAAAAAATACCTCTACATGATTCGAAAAGATCATGTAGAGGTATTTTCAATTCACAGGGAACTAAGCTTATTTCAAGCCCATTTCTTTATTAACGCTGCGAACGATGTCGAATTTGGAATCTTCAGAAGCTACATAGCCTTTGTGTGAGTAAACATCGAAAATGACTTTTTGACCTTCTGGGTCGTTACCGATCGCGATAAACGCGTCCGCGATTTTCTTTTTCCATGCAGCATCCATATCCGAACGAACAGCGATGGTATCATTAGGAATTTTATCAGAGAAGCTAAGAACGCGAGTTTGTTTGAATACATCTGGGTAATCTTTAATCATATTCGTACGAATGTCTTGGAATACGCCTACAGCGTCAACTTGCCCGTTAAGAAGAGCGATAACCGCTTTATCATGGCCTTGGAATTGAACGCCAATTACATCTTTAACTGGATCTACGCCAGCTTTTTTCAGTACGAATCCTGGGTAAACGTAACCAGCTGCGGATGTAACACCTTGCCAGCCCATTTTCTTGCCTTTCAGATCAGCAACAGTCTTGATTGGGGAATCTGCTTTAACGAGAATCTCTGATTTATAGAAATCAACAAGATCTTTGGTAGGTTGGCCTGTTGTATCGTCAACACCTAGACGTGTTGCTTGTACAAGAAGGTCTGCAGCTTTACGATTGTCATGGGCAACAACATAGTTACTTGGAGGCAAGAAGCCAACATCAACTTGTTTGGATGCCATTGCTTCGATAACAACGTTATAATCTGTTGATACGGAAACCTTAACAGGGATGCCTAGTTTGTCTCCTAATAGTTTTTCAAGAGGCTTTGCTTTTGCTTCAAGCGTCTCTGCATTTTGGGAAGGAACGAACTGTACTTTAAGCTCTTTAGGTACGAAGCCTGCAGCTGCAGCCGGAGTAGCAGAAGCTTTAGCAGTTGCGGAGGCAGCAGGAGCTGTTTCCTCTTTTTTTGCACAACCTGCAAGAACACCTGCAGCAACGATCATGGACAAGCTAATGATAGTTAATTTTTTTTTCATCTCTTTTTTGACCTCCGTTTAATATATAATTTACATATGTTGTACTATAACATTATCATAAGATATATGGAAGATAGTGTGAAGTTTTTGTTAATCTGACAGTCGTTATGTACAGTGTTACAAAATAATATTTTTGGAGTGGGGAAATTGACTCAACTTAGTAAACTGCAGAAAAGTAGAGTAACTATACTAGAAACGAGTGACCTGCATGGAAATATGCTGCCTATTCACTATGCAAACAATCAACCGAACGATGTGGGTTTATCCAAGGTGGCTGCACTTATAGCTGCAGAACGAAAGAAAGAAGCCCATGTTATTGTGATCGATAATGGGGACCTGATTCAAGGAACGCCGCTTGCTTATCATCATGCTAGATTAGATAACGAGACAATGGACCCGATGGTCCTTGGTCTGAACTATGTGGGTTATGATGCGGCCGTTATTGGCAATCATGAATTTAACTATGGACTTCGTGTTCTGCGTAAAGCGGTTAAGGAATCAAAGTTTCCTTGGTTATGTGCCAACATTGTGGATACGGAAAGCGGAGAACCGTTCCTAGGAAAACCATATTTGATTAAAGAGTTATCGGACGGCGTTCGCATAGGAATTCTAGGATTGACAACTCCCTATATTCCGAATTGGGAAAATCCCGATCATATCAAGGGTCTGCGGTTCGAAGATGCTTTAGAGTCGGCTAAAAAATGGGTAAAGGTACTTAAAGAGCATGAACAAGTGGATGCCGTTGTAGTCTCCTACCATGGCGGTTTTGAAAGACATCTAACGACAGGTGAGCCTACGGAGCCTCTAACGGGAGAGAACCAGGGCTATCAACTATGCATGGAAGTAGAAGGGATAGATGTTCTGCTTACAGGGCATCAACACCGAAGCATTGCGGGAGTAGAAATCAATGGTGTCGTCATTGTTCAACCAGGAACTGCCGGTGTAACACTTGGTAAAGTAGAATTAGAGCTCTCGATGGTAGATGGCAAATGGCTCATCGATGCCAAGAAATCGGAGCTGCTTTCTGTGGCTAATATGGAAGCGGACAAGAAATTGATAGAGCTTGTCAGCGCATATGAAGCGAAGACACAGGAGTGGCTTGACCAACCAATTGGTAAGCTGTCCGGAGATATGCTCGTCAAAGATCCCATGCAAATTCGCTTGAAGGACAATGCGCTAATCGAGTTCATCAATTGTGTTCAGATGGAGCTCTCGGGAGCAGCCATTTCAAATACAGCACTGTTTGATAATGTATCACCTGGGTTTCCAGCCGACATAACAATGAGGGACATCGTGTCAAACTACATTTACCCGAATACTTTGAAAGTGATACGCATTTCCGGACAAGACATCAAGGATGCGTTAGAGCAATCAGCAGAATACTTTGAATTAACAGTAGCTGGTGAAGTTCAAGTGAGCAGCAAGTTTAGAGACCCGAAGCCGTCGCATTATAACTATGATATGTGGGAAGGGATTACCTATAAATTGAACATATCCCGCCCCATTGGCATGCGTGTCGTACAACTGGAATATGAAGGGAAACCGCTGGATCTCGAAGCCTTATATGATGTGGTTATGAATAATTACCGGGCTGCAGGCGGTGGCAATTATGCGATGTTCCAAGATAAACCGGTGATCAAGGATATCCCTACTGATGTGGCTGAACTATTGGCAGGTTACATCATGGAGCGCGGTACCATTGAAGCTAGTGTGAACGAAAATTGGGAAGTCATCTGGAACTAGGTTGTGGTTATAAATAAAGCCGCACATAAGAGAGAGTGTAGTTGTGTACGGCTTTTTTGATGAATGGCGTTAGGATTCGCGAATGTATTCCCGGTCCCCTGATCTAGGATTGTAATACACCCGATAAGTGAATCCATCCTTGGGATCAATGAATACTTCTGACGTTGAGACAAAGCCGTTTGAAGGCTTGCTAGGGTTCGTTGAACCGTTGTTTTTATAGCGTTTGTCATAAATGAGATAGCCCAGAAGAAGGAGAATGATAAAGCCGACGATCCATGTTCCATAAATAAGTAAAATCGGACCGAGTCCACTCATAGCCTTCGTGTCCGGACGGCAGTGCCATAAGCGACGATTTCACTCATATTTTGTCCGATGTCACCGCTATCGAAACGCATCATTACGATGGCATCAGCGCCCATAGCTGCGGCATTTTTGACTAATCGGTCCATGGCTTGCTTTCGTCCGTCTTCTACCATCTGGGTATACTGCGTGACTTCCCCACCGACAAGTCCCTTTAAAGAGGCAAGAATATCGCCGCCGATCCCTCTGGCTCGCACAACGACCCCAAAAGTACTGCCCAACACTTCCGTGACTTCATAGCCTGCGATGTTTTCTGTTGTAGCTACTATCATGAAGAACATCTCCTTTATTTGTAAAATAGACCCTTGCTACTTGATTAAGATTCGATATTATTAACTTAGTACGAAAATGAAAATAGGGGGTTTCACATTGAGTATGATAAAAACGATTGAATTATGGCCCGGAGCATCCAAGGATAGTATAGGTGACGATAACCAAGGATGCCCGAGTTTGACTTTATACCCTGTGTCTAAGGAAGGCTTGAGCTCTGCAGTTATAGTATGTCCCGGAGGAGGCTACGGTAGGCGTGCTGCTCATGAGGGAGAGCCCCTTGCGAAATGGTTAAACGGACTTGGGATCACAGCACTTGTTTTGAATTACCGCGTAGCTCCTTACGAACACCCGGTTCCACTCCAAGATGCACAGCGGGCAATTCGAACAGTAAGGCATCATGCTGAAGAATGGCAAATCGATTCGAACCGCATTGGTATTCTCGGCTTCTCGGCCGGTGGACATTTAGCTTCTACAGCCGGTACACATTACGATGCAGGGGATCAGGAATCCGTCGATCCGATCGAAAGACAAAGCTGTCGTCCCGATGTGATGGTGCTGTGTTACCCCGTTATTACCTTCTCCAGTGAGTATGGACATGAAGGTTCAAAGCTTAATTTACTAGGAAAAACACCGGATGAGAAGTTAGTCAAGCTGCTATCCAACGAGCAACAAGTAACAGCGCATACCCCACCGACTTTTCTGTGGCATACTGCTGATGATGCGGCCGTACCCGTAGAGAACAGTTTGCTTTTTGCAGGAGCGCTTAGCCGTCATAAAGTACCTTTTGACCTGCACGTGTTTGAGAGCGGACGTCATGGTATTGGAATAGCTGTTGATCATCAGGAAGCTTACATTTGGCCTGAACTATGTGCAAATTGGCTCAAAAAGCAACATTTTGCATGACCAAACTATTTTACGAATGCCATATGCTTGGAGATTCGGCTATTGTGATTAGGCTTGGTTCAGATATTGATTTATCGATTCTGAATCGAGTACGTCAATTAACAGCTTACCTAGTGAATAATCGTTTTGAAGGTTTTATCGAAATGGTAACGGCATATACAACAATCACGATATATTATGACAGCTTCCAGGTTTACAGCCACTATTCAGAAGAGGGAACCACCCGAAAAAATGGGCGTGCCAGCTGGACGAATACGTTACTCCCCTATGACATTGTCTTATTACATATACAAAGTCTCTTAGATAATTTTGAGCATACAAATGAGGTTCATATGAATGAGCTTGGGAGAACTATTGATATCCCTGTTTGTTACGGTGAGGATTATGGACCGGATCTTGCGGATGTCGCGGCCTATCATCGTGTTAGCAAGGAAGAGATCGTGCACCTGCACACCTCACAGATCTTTCCAGTATATATGATTGGCTTTGCACCTGGATTTCCTTATTTGGGTGGATTGAACGACCAGCTAGCTACACCAAGGAAACCGGTACCTCGGACGAGGATACCTGTCGGCTCGGTAGGCATTGGCGGCGCTCAAACAGGCATCTACCCCTTTGAAACGCCGGGCGGCTGGAATTTGATTGGTCGTACCCCGTTGGCTTTATTTCGTCCAGAGTCTGATCATCCATCACTACTGAAGGTAGGAGATCAAGTAAGATTTGTATCCATCACGGCAGAGCAGTTTCAATATGAAAAGGAGAGGAACATGGGAAATGGGCTTTGAGGTCATCAAGCCAGGATTATTATCAACCTTGCAGGATGAGGGGCGGTACGGACAACGGAAGTATGGCGTCATTACATCTGGCCCCATGGACCTCTTTGCGCATCGAGCAGCCAATATACTCGTTGGGAATGATAGAGGCGCAGCTGTTCTAGAGATCACACTGCTAGGACCAAGCATGGTTGCGCAAAAGGATATGCTGCTATCTCTATGTGGAGCTGATATGGAAGCAGATAGGGATGGTATTCGGGTTCCATTGTGGCGACCATTTATGATCCGTAAAGGAGACCAGTTAAACGTTCATTATGCAGTTAAGGGGTGCAGAGCCTACTTAGCCGTGTATGGTGGTTTCGAGGTGAAACCTGTGATGGGCAGCAGAAGCACCTATTTACGTGCAGGAATAGGCGGCCATCAGGGGAGGGCATTACAAGCTGGAGATGATTTGCCGGTAAGACAAGAGGTGATAGGCGATTATCTTCACCATATAGGGTCAGTGAGTGCCTTTATTCGTCCGGGCTATGAAGAAAATCCTGTTGTAAGAGTCGTAAAAGGGAAGGAAGCTGCTCTTTTCACAGACGCAAGCATACGCAGCTTAATGTCTCAAAGCTATATTGTTACCGCGCAATCAGATCGTATGGGTTATCGCTTGGAAGGGATGAGGCTTGAACTCTCTGATGGCGTACCGAGTGAGATGATCTCAGAAGCTGTCGTCCAAGGGACGATTCAAGTACCCCCAAGTGGACAGCCCATCTTGCTGATGGCGGACTGCCAAACAACCGGAGGCTACCCGCGCATCGCGCATGTCATCACGGCCGATCTTCCTTTAGTAGCTCAGGTGAAACCAGGCGGAAAGCTTCGTTTCCGAGAGGTCAGCCACCGTGAAGCCCAGGAGCAGATCTTGCTGCAGGCGATGGATTTGCGGCTGCTTGAGGCTGGGGTTCGGGCTTGGGTGCGGGATCGTGGGTGAGAATTGAGGGCTGAAGGGCTGAAGGGCTGAGAGCTGAGAGCTGGAGAGCTGAGGACTGAGGGCTGGAGAGTTGGAGAGCTGAAGGACTGAAGGGCTGAAGGGCTGAGAGCTGAAGAGATGGAGAGCTGAAGGACTGAAGAGCTGAAGAGCTGAGGGCTGAAGAGATGGAGAGCTCAGAGCTGAGGGCTGAGGGCTGGAAAGCTGGAGAGCTGAAGAGCTGAAGAGCTGAAGAGCTGAGAGCTGAGAGCTGAGAGCTGAGAACTGAGAACTGAAAACCTGAGAGCTGAAGGGCTGGAAAATAGAAGGACTGGGAGTGAGAATTCTGCGTATTGACTTGAATTGTGATATGGGTGAAGGCTTCGGCGCTTATCGCCTTGGGCGGGATGAGGAGCTGCTTGACTTCGTCAGCTCCGCCAACATCGCCTGCGGGTTCCACGCAGGCGATCCCGCAACCATGCGCAGCACTGTGCAGCGGTGCTTGCGCAAGGGCGTTGCGATCGGGGCCCATCCGGGCCTACCCGATCTACAGGGCTTCGGCCGGCGCGAGATCGTGATCACGCCGGCGGAGGCATACGAGCTGACGTTGTATCAGCTCGGTGCGCTGCAGGCGTTCGTCCACGCCGAAGGCGGACGCCTGCAGCACGTCAAGCCGCATGGCGCGCTCTATCACATGGCTGCGAAGCGCCATGATCTCGCCGCGGCCATTGCGGCTGCGACCGCCAGCGTCAGCGCGGAGCTGACGCTGTTCGGCCCGCCCGGCAGCGAGCTGCTGCGGGCGGGTGCCGCCGCGGGGCTGCGGACCGCGAGCGAAGCCTTCGCGGACCGCAGCTACCAGCGGGACGGCACGCTAACGCCCCGCGATCAGCCGGGGGCGCTGCTCTTCAGCGCCGCCGACGCTGCGGCGCAGGTCGTAAGGCTCGTCCGCGAAGGGAAGGTCCTCTCCCAGGAGGGAGAGGATCTGAGCATGCGCGCGGACACGATCTGCATCCACGGCGATGGTGCACACGCCGTGGAGTTCGCGCGCGACATCCGCGCGCTGCTAAACAGCAGCGGCATCGCAGTGATGGCGCTCGGGCATTAGTCAGCTTATTTCCCCACACCGCAACAGGAACTCTAGTCGTCCGAAGATATTCAGAATACGGGAGACCTGTAGGATAAACAATGGAATTCCTCCTGTTAATTTCACTAGGATACCGATGAAAATGCATTAACGGGAAAACCTCCAGCTATATTCAGTGTTAATGCGTCATCTGGATAATCAACCACCTTCACTTCGACTGATACACCGCGGATCCCAGGTTACGATCAGACATCCAATCATTGCCACCTAGGAAAGAATCTTTATAACTATTCTTTCACTTGAGAACAAGCTGGAAATATGAGTAAATATAGAGGTAGCCGGCCGGCTAATTACTTCGGAAAGGAGTGATCAAAGTGATTACAACAACAACAGAGGTGGTCTCTGCGTAAGCAGAGTCCATCGTTCCAAACGGGGGTCGCTAGGCCCCCGCATATTTTTCCTGAATGAGTAGACAGCGAGATGCTTTTTACATATAATGAGAATGTGAACACATAGTGAACACCATTAATTAGGAGAGAATTTGCTCTCCACCCAATTCCAAAAAATTAAACTATCTGGTGAAAGGAGTGCTTTTTAATGAACACAATGACAGTAGCGATGAATGTTGCGGCCGCCGCAGAGGTACTCGTCTCCTAACTGAATATCATTCGTGGAATAACCGTTCACCTGAAGTGTATAATTGCATATACAACCGACAGGCACGATTATGATCGTGTTTTTTTTATTCCATTTTTCGAGAATGGTAGGAGGTTATGGGGCGATGAAGATACTCTCTGCAAATCAGACAAAGTTTAACTTTGCTCGACAATTTGAGGAGGTTTTCATCCATGAGTTACAAGAACGGGAAAGACGTTCTTCCCCCTAACCTATTAAAACAATTACAAGAATATATCCAAGGTGAAATTGTATATATCCCTAAGAAAGAGCAGAAGCGCGCTGGATGGGGAGAAAATAACGGAACACGTATTATCATCGAGCGTAGAAATCGAGAAATTTTCCGGTTGTACCAAACTGGTTCCACCGTAATGGAACTAATCAAAGTCTTTCATTTATCGGAAGACAGCATCCGCAAAATTATCGTGAAAACACGCGAATTAACAGCTAATCAGGCATAGAAGCAGCATCCCTAGAGGTGCTGCTTTTTTTTCGTTAAGCCTGCCTAGTATAGATTGCTGTCAAATTGAAGGAAATGCCCTTTATTTTCTTGAAATTAAAAAGTAAGAAAACGTTAGCAAGCGCCCGATCGCTTTTTGGAGGTGGAGCAAGACAAATGCAAGATGAGCTGGATATCCGCAGTTTTATCGGCACACATGATGCTGATTTTTATGATGATGGATTTCACCGTCATTCGGCCGTTGAAGTCAGTATCGTGCTAGAAGGACGGTGCTTGTTCGAGTGGTCGAGGCGAAGCTGGATGGAAGCAGGGCATATCGTCATTATCCCTTCAGACATGTCACACAGATTTGAAGCTGTTACGAATGTGAGATTTGGGGTTATTTTGCTGCAGGGCGTAACGTCACGTACGATGGAGCTGATCGCGAAGCTCGGAGGCAGCGGATTTACTGGCGACGGAGGCGGTGCAGATAGATCGCCTTTATTCCTTGCTTTATCCCGACTGGACAAAGAACGATTCGAGCGATTGTTTCGGGAGTGGTTGCGGATGAAAGCATCGTTCTTAAAGGAGAAGCAAGCTAATTATTCGGCATGGATGGAAGTGCTGCTGCTTTTTTTGCTTGAACACTCGCAGCAGGATTTGCAGGGAATGACGGTGACGAAAGCGGCTGACTATATGCGTGAAAATGTGCAGGAATCTGTTCACATTTCTGATTTGGCAGAGATGGCCGGTTTTACGGAGCCCGCCTTTCGCCGTGTCTTTGAACAAATGTATGGCGTTAGCCCAAAGCAATATCAGCAGCAGTGCCGTTTGCAGGAGGCAAAATGGCTGCTTAGCTCAACAGAGAAGGATATGCGTGAAATCGCCGAGCAGGTAGGCTTTTTCAGGTTGCATTCTTTTTCACAGTGGTTTAAGGAACAAGAGGGTCTCCCGCCTACGGCTTGGCGGAAAAGTCAACGGTTGCAGCACGGTTCGATGTTGGACTAGCCTTCGTTTTGCGTAAATTGCGGTTCGGTTTCCCTAAATACAAGAGCTTTCTGATTCGATATGCTAGTGGAGTAAACGTAAACACATAGGGAGGCCACGACGGATGGAAAAAGTAAGAATCGGATTTATTGGTGTAGGCGGCATGGCAGAGTACCATATGAAAACATTGCAGCAAATCGATGACGCAGTGATTACGGCCGTATGCGACATGAACGCGGATCGGGCGAGGGAGATCTCTGAAACTTTCGGCGCAAACACGTACGAAACTGTGATAGAAATGATGGACGCGGGGGTAATCGATGCGCTTTATATATGCACGCCACCTTTTGCTAGGGAAGGGATTGAAGAAGCGGCTGCAGCACGGGGCATACATCTGTTATCGGAGAAACCAATCGGCTTACATATGGAGGAGGTACGTCGTAAAGAACAGATTATTCGAGAATCGGGCATCATCCATTCGTCAGGCTATTGCCTGCGTTATCTGGACACTGTGCAGAAGGCAAAGCAGTATTTGGCTGATAAGCAAGTAGATATGGTGCTCGCGTACCGAATTGGCGGTATGCCGGAGGTAAGTTGGTGGAGGCTTATGGAACGTTCGGGCGGTCAACTTGTAGAGCAATCGACACATCAAGTGGACTTGATTCGTTATTTGGCCGGTGAGTTTGACTACGTCCAAGCGAATTATGAGCAGAGACACATCCATCGGATCCATCCAGAGGCAACTGTGTATGATGTGGGCATCGTATCTTTCGGGCTGCGCAGTGGGGCGCTAGGCACGATTAGCAATACAAGCTTGTCCCGTAAAATTGGACGCGGGGATGTGGAGTTTTTCGGGCATGACTTCTACGTGTCAATTAGCGGTATGACGGTTCGGATTGTGGATGATACGCAAGACGTGACTTTGACGTCGGAGATGGATTTTTACCTCGAGCAAAATCGGGCGTTTGTCGCAGCAGTGAAAACAGGACGGCAGGAGCTAGTGCTCGGTGATTATAGCGAAGCGGCAGCGACGCTCGAGGTTACACTGGCGGCGAATGATTCGGCCGTTGCGAAGCAAGCGATAACGATCACTTCAGCATAAGAGTACGAATGTTTCCATTTTGAAATACATGAAGGAGGTTAAGGCATGTTAAAAGGAGTAAATCAATGGTGCTTCCCTGAAGGGCTGCCGCTGCAGCAGCTATTCTCGATTAGCCGTGAGGCTGGTTATGACGCGGTTGAGCTGAATGTCAATCCATTAGGCGGTGTTGGTTTGACCATGGAGACGACTGCGACGGAGGCAGAGGAGATTGGCCGCATGGCAAAAGAGTACGGTATTCAGCTGCGAAGCTTGTCTACCTCTCTGCTGTGGCACACTCCGCTATCTTCGGCGGACGCGTCTGTACGAGAGCAGGGGCGTCGCGTTGTCGAGAAACAGCTGGAGCTAGCGGAGCTGCTAGGTATCGATACAGTGCTTGTCGTACCTGGAGCCGTCAACGAGGAGACCTCGTATGATGAGTGCTACGACCGCAGCCGTGCTGAACTCGCTTTGCTGGTGAAAGAAGCAGAACGACGTCGCGTTCGCATTGGCATCGAAAACGTGTGGAACAAATTTTTGCTTTCGCCGCTTGAAATGCGTGCTTATGTCGACGATTTTCAATCTTCTTATCTTGGCGTTTATTTTGATGTAGGCAATATTTTGCATAACGGTTATCCGCAGCAGTGGATCAAAATTCTTGGTTCACGTATATTCAAAGTGCATGTCAAGGATTACCGACCAGGTGTAGGCACCGGTCATGGTTTTGTCCCGCTGCTCTCGGGCGATGTCAATTGGACGGCAGTCCGATCGGCGCTAAAGGACATCGGGTATACCGATACAGTGACGGCTGAAGTCGGTCTGTACGCAGAAAGTCCGCTGCAGACAGTGTATGACACTTCTCGGCACTTGGATATTATTCTTGGCGGAGCTCCGCGGTAACGACAGGGAGTGAGTATATGATTTCAGTTTTCGTCTATGGGACACTTCTAGTAGGAGAGAGCAACCACTATGTTGCGGAGCCTTTTGTGCTCTCCGTTCAGCCTGGTGCGGTTCGCGGCCGTTTGTACGATGTTGGTCACTACCCCGCACTTGCTTTGCCTACCGAACATGAGGAATCGCAAGAAAATATCGTTGTCGGTGAATGGTTTGAGGTCACGGAAGCAGGACTGAAGGCCATGGACATTTTGGAAGATTATTACGGACCCGGTCATTCCAATGAGTATGAACGCGTATGGATTACTGACGTGAAAGGCTCACGAGAAGGTTGGGTATATATTTGGCAAGATGTCAGCGGCCTTAGTGAAATAACGAGCGGATCGTGGAAAGCTAAATAAGAAAGGAAGGGCCGACAGGATAGAATTCTGTTGGCTCTTTTTTGTTAACATTTTAAATTTAATCCTTATCTTTCATAGTAAAACTTGGAACATTTTAGTTCCTTGCTTCGACACTAGATGCTATAATTGGTGGTAATTCTACAGGTTGAGGAGAACGCCATGTCTGTTTATAAAATTTTACTTGCAGATGACGAAATCGCGCTACGTTTTCTGCTTACTGAAACTCTTTCTGATGAAGGTTATGCCATCTCGGAAGTTGAAGATGGTCAACAAGCGATGGAGCAATTGCAAAAGGAAACCTACGATCTTATCATACTTGACTATATGATGCCGGAGCGGACGGGTGTTGAAGTCTGTGAATGGCTGCGACATAGCGATAATGCCAATCGGGATATACCGGTTATTTTGCTGACGGCTAAGGCCTTAGAGAAGGACAAAGAAAAAGCCAAAGCAGCAGGCGTAACCACCTATATTGTTAAACCATTCAGCCCTCTTCAATTAATCGATACGGTCGGACAATTATTACAACGTTAGTTCGAACAATATAGAGATTATTTTATATATAAAAAAGGGTGAATGGCTGTCATGAATAATACGAATCTAGAGGGGTTGAAGGACTCCAAGTCAGAATCGGATAGAGATGCAAGAATTCTAAGACAAGGCAGAAAGTTGTTTATTCGTGAATTTGAAAAGCAGCTTAGGGAGCTTAACTCGCTGCTTGATACGATTCGGTCAGTGCCTGCAGCCGGTGATTTAAAACAGTTTTACCGCATCGTACATACGCTTAAAGGCAGTGCGCCTATTTTTGGTTATGTCAGGATCGGTAAGCTGGCTGAGGATATGGTTCGAGCCTGGGAATGGACGCAATCCATGGATAATGACGCAGAGGGGCTGCTCTTGGCGATCAACCCGATCATAGAAAGCGCAGAACGAAGTATACATTCGCTTCGTGAAATGAATATGGAATATGATATCGGCGTGACAGAAATCAAGATGGACGAACAGCAGGATCCTAGTGGCGGCTCTTTGCTTAGATCCATGAAGAGTAGATTGCTTCTTGTAGATGACGACGAGGTGCTGCGCTCTTATTTGACACGCCGTCTTCAACTCGATGATTGTATTGTTGATGAAGCAGCAGATGTGGAGAGCGCCATGAAATTATTACGTGAACATACGTATGATTTAGTGACGCTTGATCTCATGATGCATCCTCAGTCTGGGTATGAGCTTTTTGAATTTCTCAAAGAGGATCCTACATTGAAATGGTTACCGCTTATTGTATTGTCGGGACGTAACGATTTGAATGATAAAGTCCGCTGTTTTCACTTGGGAGCCGATGATTATGTGACGAAGCCCTTTCAGTACGAGGAATTGGCCG
The DNA here is from genome assembly GCF_030817275.1 of Paenibacillus sp. V4I7. Taxonomy (NCBI): domain Bacteria; kingdom Bacillati; phylum Bacillota; class Bacilli; order Caryophanales; family Paenibacillaceae; genus Paenibacillus; species Paenibacillus sp. V4I7. The sequence continues at coordinate 196,258 of NZ_JAUSZD010000002.1, forward strand.
CAAGAATCTATGGATTGCTCAAAAGAACAAAAAATTTCGAGCAGCTTGCCTTCCGCGATCCGTTAACCGGGGTGTTCAATCGCCGCTATTTCGATCTTCAGATTGGTATGGAATTACAGCGTATTGAGCGCTATCCGGCACCAATCTCGCTCGTTTTTATAGACATTGATTGCTTTAAACGTATCAATGATACTTATGGGCATCACGTCGGAGACTTGGTGCTCCAAGGCTTGGCTCATTTGCTGCAAGTGAACTTGCGTTCGACAGACCTGTTGGCACGTTTTGGCGGCGAAGAGTTCGTTATTGCCCTTCCGAATACAACAGTAGAGCAGGTAGTTGCAACCATGCAATCCATACTTAATAAAGTGCGTTTAAATGCAGTTGCGCAGTACGAGGGTCAAACCTTCTCTGTTACCTTCTCAGCAGGTGTTGCAGAGTGGCATGAGGGGATGACGGTTGCGGATTGGGTGGCCAAGGCTGACGATGCGATGTATCAAGCTAAGCAACAAGGCAAGGATAGGATTGTTAGCGCTTCGGTCGAGGAGGAAGGAACAGAGTTTCGTAAGTTGGCTGCCAGTCCGCAAATTGATAAGAAAAATCTCCTCATTGTGGATGATGATCCGATTTTACGAGCGATTCTCACTTCGCATTTAGAGCATTTACCGATTACAATTACCCATGCTGCCGATGGTGCAGTCGCGCTCGGCTTACTGCTCGCCAATTCCTATGATGCTTGTATTCTCGATGGAATGATGCCGAAGTTAGATGGATTCTCATTGTTGTCGCAGATAAAGAAGGATCCACGTCTAACCGTTCGGGACATGAAGGTACTTATGCTTTCAGGCAAGAAGAAGGAAGATGATCTAGCCAAAGGCTTTCAAATGGGAGCTGACGACTATATGACGAAGCCGTTCTCGCTCGTTGAGTTGGAAGTTCGTGTGAGACAGTTAATGAAATTAGTGTGAAAAAACAAATAAAGAACTCAAAGCTGCTTCTCCCATTTATATGGCGAGCAGCTTTTTTTTCGCTTAATCAAGTGGAGGAGTTGCTTGTCGGCGACTCCTTTTTATTTGTTTGAGGTTTTATCAAATGTAATAAATATCCAATAATCTTTTTGAATAATAAATGCTATAATCAAATTCGTCTACATATAATGGCCGCTAGTAAATGATCCTGTTTGTTCAGTTTGAGTGAAAAAAGGAAGGTTAAGGAAGAAATATATGCATAATTGGTCAAAGGCACTAAATCTTAGAACTCCTTTTAAAATCTCTTTGGTCTATTTGCTTGTGGGAAGTCTATGGATTATCCTGTCGGATAAATTTATAGACATACTTAACTTATCAGGGGTAATCACCATTCATTCAACTAAGGGTTTATTTTATGTTTTTCTCACCGCATTGGTTCTATATTTGTGGGTAAAACGTTTGAAAATGGCTCTTACAGAAAGTGATGAACGATACCGAATTCTTGTGGAACACTCACCAGAACCGTTAGTTGTTCACAGTAAAGGGAAAATAATCTATATCAATCCTGCTGGTGCCGAAATATTTGGGGCAGCTAGCCCAGAGGAACTTATTGATTATCCCGTAATGAAATTGGTGCATCCCGATTATAACGATTTTGCCAAGGAACGAATTAGGATGATTGAAGAGGGGAGGGTATCGATAGCTCCCATTGAGCAGAAATTTCTTCGCTTAGACCATCAAGTAATTGATGTAGAGGTCAGAGCAGTACCTATTATTTACTTAGGTAAACCGGCAGTACAACTTATATGTAGGGATATCACTGAACGTAAACGATCCCAACGTTTGCTCGAAGAAAGAGAGCAGAGTTATAAGTCACTTGTTGAGAATAACCCCGATGCCATATTTGTATTAGATTTAAATGGACAAATACTACATATGAATTCTGCTACTGAAAAGATTACGGGCTACCAGCAGGAAGAGCTGCTTCATCAAACCTTTAGTCATTTAATGGTAGACGGTGATCAATCGAAAGTATTGAATCTATTTGAAGAGTCGGCAAAAGGCGAATCAAACAACACAGAAGTCGCCATCACTAATAAAAAAGGCTATAGTATCGATTTAAGCTTAAAGATGGTTCCTATTATCATAAATGATAAGATCGATGGTGTTTATGGCATTGCGAAAGACATGACTGAACGTAAGAGGACAGAAGAGCTGCTGCTTAAATCAGAAAAGCTATCGGTAGTAGGTCAGCTTGCCGCAGGTGTTGCTCATGAGATTCGAAATCCTTTAACTTCTCTTAGAGGATTTGTCCAATTATTACAAACAAAAATGGATAATTATGATGAGTATTTTCAAATCATGTTAGCAGAATTGGATCGAATCAATTATATCGTTAGCGAGTTTTTGGTAATTGCTAAGCCGCAAGCAGTGAGTTTTGAAATGAAGGATCTTCGGAAGATTCTTCAAGATGTGATTTCACTGCTTGATACACAAGCAATTCTTAGTGATGTGCAGATTCATACGACGTTTGATTCGGACATTCCGTTAATCAATTGTGAGGAAAATCAATTAAAACAGGTCGTTATTAATATTCTTAAAAATGCAATTGAAGCAATGATAGATGGCGGTACTATTGAAATTCTTATGAAGGTAGACGACGATACAATCGTTATTCGTTTTATTGATCAGGGGTGTGGAATTTCTGAAGAACGAATAGCGATGTTAGGAGAACCCTTTTATACGACAAAAGAAAAAGGGACCGGATTAGGATTAATGGTGAGCCAAAAAATCATTGAAGCACATCACGGGAGTCTTCATATAAAGAGTCAGATCGGTATAGGAACAACGGTTGATCTAATTTTACCTTTAGATCCGAATAAATAGGCTTGCGATAATGAACTCCTGAAGAGGAGTTTTTTTTTCTGAAAAATCCGATGACTTGACAAACAAATTACCCTAAAGTTAGCATAGTGTTATTACAATTTGAAGTAGTGAAGAATACGAAAGGATTTACACCAAAGGAGGAACGATCATGTACCAGGGAGACGAACAAAGCCAGCTTGATTTAAGATTATTCCGAATCTGGAGTAAAGCTTCCAAAGCTATTGCTGATAATACCAAACGAGATATCGAAAGTCATGGAATCAGTCCAGACCATTTTATGATTCTAGAGCTCCTCTACAACAAAGGTCCTCATCCTATTCAAAGGATTAGTGAAATATTTAGTATTCCAAGCGGGAGTATTACCTACGTGGTAGATAAACTTGAACAGAAAGATTATGTAAGACGACAATCAAGTCCTACGGATAGAAGAACCTCCAATGTCGCTCTTACTGAGAAGGGTGAAACCCTATTTAATGAGATTTTTCCGAAACATGCAGCCGTTATAACTCAGAATTTCTCCTTTATAAGCAACGAGGAAAAACTTCTGATGATCGATCTATTAAAGAAACTAGGATTTGGAGCACAAGAACTCAGTAAAGATAAATAAGACAATACCAATCGAATTCAAGTTATCCAGTCGTTACTGGATAACTTTTTTTCAATTAAATGCCTATTTGAAAATGGTTGACAAATAAATATCCTAATGTTAGTATTTATTTATAATATTGTTAGGATATCTAGTCATAGGTTACTTATGATTAGGTAAAAAAGGGGGTAGTTAGATGAATATGGTATCTATTATTATTCAAATCATTTTAGCACTTGGGTTTCTGATGTTTGGAGCCTCTAAGCTCGGTTCAAAGCAAATGGTGGATGAATTTACACGTTACGGGATGCCTCAGTGGTTTAGGGTAATCACTGGCTTGCTCGAAATTGCCGGTGCCGCACTCCTGGTTGCAGGGATTTGGAACGACAGTCTTATTGCTATTGGCGGATTGCTGTTGGCCGTTATTATGGCTGGAGCCGTCATAACCCATCTACGTATTAAGGATCCTGTATCAAAAATAGGTATGCCTATTATTTTATTAATCCTTACGTTGGTTATCGTATTCATAAATTGAGAAGTATTTGTTGTCATGTTTGAACCAATAAATGCCGGGCCCTATTCATTAGGATCCGGCATTTTATTGTTATTTTGCTTATACCCACTCGCCTTTTGCTGTATATATGGTTTTACCGCCGATTTGAATAGAGATGAGATCATCCTTCTGAGATGCCCGATGATAAAGAATGGAAGGACGCATGATTTCAAAGCCTTGCTCAACGCGGATGTCGATGGATTCATTGCCGAAATAGCGGTATTTAATCAAATATCCGGCCAAATCGCCATTGGCACTTCCGGTAGCCGGATCTTCGGGAGCACCAAAATAGTCACCGAACACCCTGGCATTTAAAGAGTTGCATGCCTGATAAGTCTCTGGACAAAAGACTAAAATCATTTTAGCTGAAAGCTTCTCAATAAGATGGAAATATAGATCGCGATTAACGTTACAGCGCTGAACGTCTTTCAAGCTTTTTAGTGGGACAATAAGGGCTGGTAGGCCGGTAGAAACCTCTTGAACCGGGTAGCGTGAATCAATGGACGAAGCTGGAATTCCTAGAACGGCTGCGATCGTATCTAGATCGATAATTTCTCCAAATATAGGCGGCTTCTGCTGCATCCAAGCCATGCCGGGATTCTTTTCATCAAAAGTGACCGGTATTTGACCGATTTTTAAGTTAAGCACAATTTGCTGGACAGGGTGTCCTATGATATCTTTTTGAATGATGTACGCTGTGCCTAGAGTCGGATGACCAGCAAACGATACCTCCTCTTTCGGGGTGAAGATACGCACGTCATATCCACCATTATTAGGCTCTTCCGACAGGATAAACGTTGTTTCGGAGAAGTTCATCTCGCGAGTAATGGAAAGCATTTCCTCTGTGGATAGGTGGGCAGCATGACGAAATACGGCGAGCTGATTGCCTTCATATTTATGCTCGGCAAATACATCAACGATCGAAAAAGATAATGGCTGTATGGACATGATTCCCACTCCTTTGAATGAATGTATAGATGAATACACCTTATCATATTGTGATTATTTTGCGAATTCGCGCCGGGTAAGGTTTGCGACAGAGCTGCTTTCTGCTAGAGTAAGGGTATAGGAAATGTTACACGAAAAGGAGTGGGCGGATGTCTGACAAAGAAAATCTGGTGCGCTTCGGTATCTCCATGCCGCAATCTCTCATTGAGCAATATGACCGGCTCATTGCCTTGCAGGGCTATGATAATCGATCTGAAGCTATACGTGATCTTACGCGCAAAGCGCTGTTAACGTCTAGCAGCATGCAACCCGACGAAACCGTTGCCGGTACGATCGTGATGGTGTATGACCATCATATTCGCGATTTGCCGATTACCTTGATGGAACTTCAACATGATTACCACCATGCGATTATTTCAACGATGCATATCCATTTAAACCATCAACAATGCTTAGAAATATTAGTTGTTCGCGGTAAGGTACAGAAGCTTAGAGAGCTTCAACAGCGAATTCAAGTACTCAAAGGTGTAGGATATGCGGAGTTATCTGTTACTCATGTGGACGAGCAGGGGCACTCGCATGAGCATCCTGATTCCCATTTGTAGAATTCGTAGACGTCTTGTTTTTTTGATAAAATTAAGGCACGGAGGTGCGATATGTCGGTTAAAAAGTGGTTCAGTTTAGAAGAGGCTAATGAAATGCTCCCGTTTGTTAATCAGGAATTGAAGAAAATGCAAGCATTGAAGATCCAGTTTGAGGAAAAATATACAGAGCTTCGTATCAAGAAAAACGAGCATGCGGAGAAACCCGGCGCTGAGAAGGATCCGTTTTTCGTCATGGAAGCAGAGCTGGAATTCCTTCAAATCGAAGCGCGCGGGCTTATTCAAAATTTTCAGCTTACGGGTGTAGAACTCAAGGATATAGATACAGGTCTTGTCGATTTTCCGGCGTTGATGGAAGGACAGGAAGTACTGCTTTGTTGGAAACAGGGAGAGGATAGAATTCGTTATTACCATGGCAAACAGGATGGATTTGCTGGACGTAAACCGATTTCGGAATAGAGGACATACGTATGCAAAGATCTTTACGTTACACAGCCAAACGCTTTTTGCCCTTATTGTTTGTATGCATGTTCGCCTTAATTCTCTTGAACGCAGTTGTTGTTCCCCAGACAGCTTCTGCTCATGCGTCATTAGTGCAGGCTCAACCTGAAGCGGGCACCAAGCTTCAAAGCTCACCGCCTCAAATATCCGTTACTTTTAATGAACAGTTAGATGCAGGACTCTTCTATATCAAAGTATTGGATCATAATGGTGACGAGATTACGAGTAATAAAGCTTATATGAACAAAGAGCAGACAGGTATATTTCTTGATCTGCCGAAGTTAACTGAGGGCTTTTATTTGATCAACTATCACGTCATTTCCGCAGACGGGCACCCCGTTGCAGGGAGTTATCCGATAACGATTGGCAATCCACCGCAAGAAGAAGCTCTCGATCTGCCTTCTGTATATGGGGGGCACAATCATGGAACGGGTCAGTTAACAACAAAAGATTTACTACAATATGCGTCTCGCGGACTGTGGTACTTGATGATGTTGGCGCTGACTGGGTGGGTTATCTGGTTAAGGATGTTGGGAGCAAGCGGGAAAGATTCCCGAAAATCACTTTCAAATTGGACTCTCAATCTCCAGCGTGCACAACTAGTAGCCCTATTGCTGCTCATTTTCACACATATCGAAGCTCTACTCGGTGGCGGTGGGGCCCAAGAGATATGGAAACTATTTAGTGCAACCTCAATCGGTATTTCCTGGGCGCTTTTGCTAGTGTTATCCTTCCTTGGATTTGTACTTATAGGTAGGGGGAAGTGGCTAGATTTATTATGGCCATTGTGTTTACTAGCGGTGAAAAGCTTTAGCGGTCACGCGGCTTCATTTACTCCCTTATGGGCAACAATCGGGCTAGATTTTATTCACCTGGTCGGAGCAGCATGTTGGGTTGGGGGATTAGTGCTGCTCTATGCAAAATGGCGTCAGAAAAGCGATGATGTCAGTTCCTATATGCAGCGATTTTCGAAAATGGCTTTGATCTCCATCCTTGTACTTACGCTATCCGGATCCTTATCCGTCTTGTTGTTCCTGCCAAACTTAAGTTACTTGCTATACACTTCGTGGGGAATATTGCTGCTTGTGAAAATTGGTGCTGTTGCCCTTGTTGTACTCATTGGTTTTATTATTCGGCTTAATTTGCGCAAACAGAAGTCCAAACAATCCGTTCTCTGGATAAAGGTTGATCTTACCTTTATGGTCATTATCGTACTGTTGGTAGGGCTCATCACTTATATGGCGCCAATTCCTGTCAACGAGCCGCTGCAATGGCATCAGATGGGTGAAAAGGTCCATGTATCTGCCGATATTACGCCTAAAATCCAGGGAACCAATACCTTTGTAGGGAAAGTATGGCTCCCGGAAAAAGCAGGGAAACCGAAGCAGGTGCTCATGCTGCTTCATTATTTAGACGATAAAGAAATGGCGCCTATTTCTGTGCCAATAACCATGTACGAGGATAGCACTCAAGAAGAATCTTACGGCTTTGTGAAGTTCAGCTACAAAGCTCAGGGGGCATACTTGCCGTTCCGAGGCAATTGGGAATTAGAGATGCGTGTCATGGATGCGGATGATAATGAAACGGTGTACACCAAAGAATTCATGGTGTATTAAATTGTTTGAAATTATGACGGTTGAAAGTGGGTGGCGGTAATGGCATGGATTCAAGTACTCGATAAAGAAAATTTGTCGGTCAAATTTGATGACAAGGATGAGGTGGCATTGCTGGAGATTAACGATGGCGGCATCTCGCCTAATTATGTAACCATTCGTTTAAATGAAACAGAGATTGATGATCTGATCGAGGCTTTACAACGTATTAAACAAGCCATCCAATAGTGATGGATTATGTAGGGAGGGGCACATTGTGCCCCTTTTTTGCGTTGATTATTGCCGCGCCATTCGCTTTGGCTAGATAAACCCGCCATTGACGCGGATCGTTTGACCTGTTATCCACTGGGATTCTTCACTTGCCAAAAATAAGACAACGCCTGAAATATCATCAGGCTCACCTATACGCCCGAAAGAGTTCATTTTGCGGATACCTTCAATTTGCTCTTCCGTTTTTCCAACTGTAAAGAGTTCTGTATTTACTGGACCGGGGGCTACTGCGTTAATCGTAATTCCTTTCGGGCCAAATTCCTTCGCAAGTTGGCGAGTGAACTGTTCAACTGCTCCTTTTGTACCGGCATAAACGCTGTATGTCGGGAACATACTACCGAGGACAGAAGTTGAGAAGTTAATGATTCGGCCATTATCGCTTAAGTATTTGGCTGCTTGTTGGCAAGCGAAGAAGGTACCTTTGACATTGACATTAAACTGCTTGTCGAAATCTTCTTCTGTGATATTAGCTATAGGCTTAGTGATCATGAGGCCTGCATTATTGACAAGAATATCTACTTTGCCATAGGCTTCAATTGTTTTCTGGAACATGAGCTCAATGTCAGATACGCGGCTAATATCAGCATGAATGGCTGTTGCGATTCCACCGTTCTGTTCAATCCCATGAACGACCTCTGCAGCTTTCGCTGGATTACTGGCGTAGTTTACAACAACCTTGGCTCCGTTTCGAGCCAACTCCTCTGCGATCTCACGTCCCATTCCTCTAGACGCTCCTGTGACTAACGCTACTTTACCTTCTAATTTTTTCTCCATTGTAGTTCCTCCTCATATTGGTTCATACAGATCCGTTGATTTAAACTTGATTGATATTGATTTGATTATAACAGGTTAGAAACAAAAATCAAGTGACAATATTGTATTTTTGTCATCAAGTTCCGGACTCTATCCAAAATGCGTATATCATGATATATTAATGTTATCGTATGATATAGCATTTGGTTGGGTGCAGGGGGTAGGTAGCATTGTCAACGGATTCGAGACCCATTTACGAGCGAATATTCGAAACGCTGCGTGAAGAAATTATACAACGTAAATATAACGTTGGAGACCGCGTTCCTTCCGAGAAGGAACTGGCGGATGAATATAACGTGAGCCGTATTACGAGTAAAAAGGCACTAGAGATGCTGGCAGAAGAACGTCTCATCGTGCGTAAGCCAGGGAGAGGCTCCTTTGTCATGGAAGGAGGGGGAATTGCGTCTGAAGGACCGTCTTTGGGTGAGAGAACCAAGCATACTTTGATTGGCTTAGTCATAACGGATTTCGGCAATACCTTCGGTACGGAGATGATTTATGGCATGGAGCAGGCTTCCGCTGAGCACGATAGCTTCCTAGTATTGCGCAGATCGTTTGGTGTGCCTGAGAATGAAGTAAAAGCCATACGATCGTTTCTTGAATTAGGCGTGGATGGCATTATTGTGTTTCCTGCACAGGGGGAATTCTATAATGATGAACTTCTTAAGTTGGTCATACAGCAATTTCCCTTAGTTCTTGTTGACCGTCATCTCAAAGGGGTAGCCGCAGCTTCGATTAGTACAGATAACATAACCGCTGCTCGCACGGGTGCTGACTATTTACTTGATTTGGGACATAAGCAGATTTGCTTGCTTACGCCGCCGCCTATGGATACAACAGCTATTGAGGACCGCATTGAAGGCTTCGTGCGAGCTCATGCGGAACGCGGAGTCATGGTTGACCGGTCGCTCTGGTTAGATGACATCACCTCTACGCTGCCAAATTCATTTCATTCACCTAATATGGATAAAGATATCGATATGATTAAAGAGCACCTGCGAAGCAATCCGCAAATTACCGCCTTGTTCGCCATGGAATACAACATTGCTCTATTAGCCAAGGCTGCTGTGGAACAAATGGGACTTCAGGTACCTGAGGATATTTCAATTATTTGTTTTGATAGCCCTCCTACGACGCTTGGCAGCGGCTATCGCTTTACCCATCTGATCCAAGCGGAAGAAGAAATCGGCAAGCTCGCTGTAGAGAATGTGCTAAAGCTGAAGCGAGGCGAGAAGGTTGCCAATAAAATAAGTCTGGACGCCAAACTAATCATTGGAGAGTCAACAGGACCCTCCAAATGATATGGTGAATAAATCATCATGGATATCGAAACTTGAGACTGCTAATCTAGTAGTCTCTTTTTAATTGGTATATCATATGATTTAAATGGTATATAAATAGTATGATAAATATATATTGACATACTGTATGCATACCAATATAATCGTAAATGTAAGCGGTTTATTTATCGGAATAGAGAGGAGCGAACCCGATGACGAATGAGGCTAAGTTGCCTGCATCGATGAGTAAACTCATTGAGCAGGTAAGTAACGAATTACGGAAGGAACAACGGCCGATGCTAGCTGCCATGTTCCGCGATTGCTTCTCCAACACGTATCAAACAACGATTCAAAACCTAGAAGATGGATCAACTTTCGTAATCACCGGTGATATACCAGCCATGTGGCTCCGTGACTCATCGGCTCAGGTGCGAGCTTATCTGCTTCTGGCGAATGAGGATTCCAGCTTGGCGGATATGATTGAAGGTGTGGTTAAGCGGCAAATGCAATATATTCAACTTGACCCGTATGCCAATGCATTCAATATGGAGCCAACCAACGCTGGTCATCAGCAGGACTTGACCCAAATGAGCCCTTGGATCTGGGAGCGTAAATACGAAATCGATTCGCTATGTTATCCTATTCAGCTCAGTTATTTACTATGGAAAGCAACGGGAAGAACCGCACATTTTAATGATGCCTACAAATCCGCTGTTCATACGATACTGAATCTTTGGCGCGTTGAACAAGACCATGAGACGAAGTCTACTTATCGCTTCCAGCGATTGCATTGTCCTCCGACAGACACGTTAACAAGAGATGGAAAGGGGAGTCCAGTTAGCTATACAGGGATGACTTGGTCAGGTTTTCGCCCTAGCGACGATGCTTGTTCGTACGGATATTTGATTCCCGCAAACATGTTTGCCGTTGTGGTGCTGGGTTATATCGCTGAAATCGCAGAGCAGGTGTGGCAGGATGCCAGTCTCAGCCATGAATCGCTTAAGCTGGCCGCTGAGATTAAACAGGGAATAGAATCATTCGGAACGATCGAGCATCCCAAGCTCGGTACGATGTTCGCTTATGAGACGGACGGACTTGGCAACTACAATCTGATGGATGACGCCAACGTACCCAGTTTGCTCTCCATTCCTTACTTGGGATATGCTGCTGAATCCGATCCCATGTATCAGCATACACGCAGCTTTATACTTAGTAATGAAAACCCTTACTTTTATTCGGGCAAAGCGGCTCAGGGAATCGGCAGTCCGCATACGCCGGATCGCTACATTTGGCATATATCCCTTGCGGTTCAAGGTCTTACGGCTTCAAGCAGGGAGGAGAAGCTTCGTATCCTTGATTTATTGGCCGACACTGATGCAGGAACGGGATTGATGCATGAGGGCTTCCACGTGGACGATCCGTCGCAATATACGCGGCCATGGTTCTCTTGGGCGAACTCCATGTTCAGTGAGTTGGTATTAGACGTATGTGGCTTATCGATTAAGAAGCTGCTGAAAGATCGCGTGAACGCATCGCACTCATCCTAGGTTATTCAGGGGGTGGAACCCCTTTTAACATAGCAACTGCACTCGTAACGTTTACTTAAAAAGGGAGGAAGAAACATGAAAAAATGGATGACCGTTTTAACTGCTCTCTCGCTCACGTTCAGTTTGGCAGCATGCAGTACAAAAACTGGCGAGGATCAAACGGCTGAAAGCAAAAAGCCTGAGACCACGACAGCACCGGCAGCATCGACAGCCGCCACCAAAGCACCGGTAGAAATTACGTTCTGGGGAGACTGGGGCGGTGAAGGCGAAAAGCAGTTTGTGATGATGGCAGATGCTTTTAATAAATCGCAAGACAAGATCAAAGTTAAATATGTTTTGCAGGAAGATATGATCACGAAGTTTCTAACAGCGGCTACATCAGGGGGCTCACCAGATATTATGTTCTGGGACAGATGGCGTACTTCGCTGTATGCATCTAAAAACGTGCTTCACCCAATCGACGATTATTTGAAGAAAGACAATATTAACCGTGGCGATTATTACGATGAAGCCTTGAAGGAGCTTTCCTCTGGCGGTAAGCTGTATGGTCTTCCTTTGACGGTTGATGCACGCGCCCTGTTTTATAATAAGAAATTGTTCGCTGAGAAAGGTCTGACGCCGCCGAAAACCTGGGATGATCTGCAAAACGCAGCTAAGCAGTTAACGGTATGGGAAGGCGATAAGCTGATTCGCTCCGGTATGTCGATGCAGGATAATGGCCTGTTCAATATGTGGCTGCAGCAAGCAGGCGGCTCTATGCTGACCAGCGATCTGAAGAAAACGAATTTCAATAATGAACAAGGCAAACAAGTGTTGGATTTCTGGGATAAGCTGATCAATAAAGATAAGGTGTATAAGGTTGGGTTTGAAAAAGGTCTTGGCGAAGGCACCGATGCTTTTGTGACCGGAAAAGTAGCTATGACCTATACAGGTCCATGGATGCTATCGACTTATAAGAAATACGGCAAGGATCTTGATTTCGGTGTTGTGCCTCCACCAACTGGACCTGGCGGCGCTAAAGGAAGCGTAATGGGCGGCTTCGGTCTCGTTATTCCAGCGGGCTCTAAGCATAAAGACGAGGCATGGGAATTCGAGAAGTGGTGGTTAGCGAATAAAGACAACACGCTGCTATGGGCGAAAACAAGCTTAAACCTGCCAGGCTTTAAACCGGCGCTGCAGGATCCGTTCTTCAAGGACGATCCGAACTGGAAGCCATTCATGGATACCCTGGAATTCGCGAAGATTCGTCCACAGCATCCAGGATACTCGGTTATGGAAGGCGACGGTCTGATGCCGAATATTGAACTGTTTATTCAAGGCAAGCAGGATGCAGCCACGACGCTCAAGAAGGGGCAAGAGCAAGGTGATAAGCTGCTGGATCAGAACGCTGCAGGGAAGTAATTAGAAATGTGGGGGAGGGTTAACCCTCCCTTTTTGTGGAAGGGGGAATTCTCTTGGCATCGATAACCAAGCTGGGTCGACATCAAGCTAGGATGGGTTATCTCTTTATTACGCCAACGATTTTGCTATTTATTATTTTTACAATCATTCCGGTCATCATGGCGTTCTATTTAAGCTTCACGAATTATGACATTGTGAGTAAAAACGATTTTGTTGGATTGGATAACTATAAACGCTTGGTAGAGGATAACATCTTTTGGACGACTCTGAAGAACGTTTTGTTTTACTCTGTCCTCTATATTCCGCTGAATATTGCCATCTCTTTATCGATGGCCTTGCTGTTTATGCGCAGCCGCTTCGGCGTAAAGCTATTTCGTACAGCTGGGTATTTGCCAACGTTAACTTCTGGTGTTGCTGCGGCGACGGTATGGATATGGCTGCTAAACCCCGAGTTCGGAATCGTGAATGATATTTTAAGCAAGTTTGGAATCACAGGACCTTCATGGTTGGCTGAAATGCCTTACGCCATGCTGTCCATTGTGTTCGTGACCTTGTGGCAATCGGTTGGAGCGAATATGATCATTTATTTAGCGGGACTTAACGGTGTTCCCGATCATCTGTATGAATCCGCAAAGCTGGACGGAGCTAATGCTTGGCAGTCCTTTCGCTATATTACTTGGCCTGTGCTGAGGCCGACGACCTTTTTCGTAAGTACAATGGCCATCATAGGCGCGCTGCAGTTGTTTGATCAGGCGTTCGTATTGACCAAGGGCGGTCCCGCCAACTCGACGAAAACAACGGTGTATCACATTTATCAGCAAGGCTTCAATCAGCTGCAGATGGGCTATGCCGATGCCATGGCGTTTGCGCTGTCAATTATTATTTTAGTATTTTCGCTCATTAATATGAGACTAAACAAAGAGGAATCCGTGATCTAGGAGGGATGGAAAGTGAAACAACAAACCTATTGGCAAACGACAATCATGTATATCATTTCCATCGCTGTCTGCATCGTCATGGTCGTCCCGTTTGTATGGAGTCTTATCACTTCCATCCGTCCGGATGAAGAGATTTTCATGCTGCCAATTCAATGGATTCCTTCCAGCATAACGTTTGAGCATTATCGTAAGGCGTTTGAGCTCGTTCCATTTGCTCTGTATTTTTGGAATTCCTTTTACCTTGCGTTCATGGGAGTGTTATTCAACTTGCTGTTCGGCTCTTTAAGCGGATATGCCTTCGCTAAGCTTCATTTCCGCGGAAGAGATACATTGTTTAAAATTCTGCTCGCTGCCATGATGATACCTGGTGTTGTAACGATGATCCCGCAATTTTTCGTGCTGAAGCATATTCCTTTCATGGGAGGAAATGATTGGTTGGGCGGTGGCGGCAATGGTTTGCTCAATACATTTTGGGCAATTATTTTGCCCGGTGCGTCGGGATCCTTTGCGGTATTTTTTATGAGGCAATTTTTCGTTTCTTTACCTAGTGATTTGCAGGAAGTGGCTCGAATTGAAGGCAGCGGGGAGCTTCGTATCTTTTGGAACATTTATATTCCGCTTGCGAAGCCGGCGTTGGCTACACTCGGCATATTCACCTTTCAAGCAGGCTGGAACAGCTTTCTCGGCCCGCTCATAATGCTTAACGATCCTGCCAAGAAAACGATTCAGCTAGGCTTAGCTGCTTTTACTTATAACAAACAGGTCGACTTCGGCCCGTTGATGGCAGGTGCTTTAATTGCGGTAGTGCCGATTCTGATCTTGTTCCTGCTGCTGCAGAAGTATTTTGTGCAAGGAATCGCTTTTACAGGAACAAAAGGATAGTACGCAAGTCGGACCTATAGGTGAAGCGATTTGACAATTCGATTAAGAATGATTATAGCCTTGATGGTTGTTGGGATAGGCATCATCATTGCTGCTAGCTGGGGAGTGGAGACAATGGACAAAAACAATAAGATAACCGATGTGCAAGTGAGTACAAATAGAGAAACCTGGGAGCAGCGTGCGGATCAAGCGCAAGCCGGGCTGCTTAAGCAATATTGGAATGAAAAGCGGAACTTATTCGATAATTTGTCGCCTTGCAACGATTTATGCAATGAGAAGTTCCATTATTGGTGGCAAGCGCATGGTGTAGATACGCTAGTGGACGCCTATGCGAGAACGGGCGATGCTGCGTATAAGGGCTACCTAGCGAACATGTTTCAGGGAATTTTGGACCGCAATGGCGGCGTATTGCCGAATGATTTTTACGATGATATGGAATGGTTGGCTCTAGCTTATCTCCGTGCTTATAACGCTACCGGGGAAGAGAAATACAAGGAAGCCGCGCTTGAGCTATGGGAGGATATTAAGACGGGCTGGAACGAAGAGCAAGGCGGGGGCATTGCATGGCGCAAGCCGCAGCTTGATTATAAGAATACGCCGGCGAATGCTCCAGCAGTCATTCTAGCTGCTAGATTGTATAAACAGTTCGGCAAGTCGGAGGATCTAGCTTGGGCGAAAAAGATTTACGATTGGCAGAAGGTCAATCTGGTTGATCCGGACACAGGCTTCGTCTGGGATGGGAAAAACCGCGAGGGAGACGGCAAGATTGATAAGAGTTGGGAATTCTCCTATTGCCAAGGTGTTTACATCGGAGCAGGGGTAGCGCTGTATCAGGCGACTGGGGACAAGAGATATCTGGCGGATGCGGCTAAGACTGCCCAAGCTTCGAAGCTCAGGCTGACAAGTCCGGCAACAGGCATGCTGCCTAGTGAAAGCAATGGAGACGGCGGCTTGTTCAAAGGGATATATGTCCGTTATTTGGCGGAGCTTGTTCTTGCGGACCCTAGTCAGAAGGAGTCGCTTGAGCTTCTTGTAACGAATGCGGATAGTCTCTGGAAGTACGGGAGAGATGAGCAGCGCGTCATATTCAGTAAATCATGGGCGGCAACACCTGAGCCTGCTGAGGATTTGAGCGTGAATTTGAGCGGTGTTATGCTGCTGGAGCGTATGGCTGAGCTGGAGAAGCAGGGATTGCTAAAATAGAACTGAGAACAGGGGGCAGCCGAAAATCTGCCCCTTTATTTTTAGGCACAGAGGAGTCGAGGGATAGATGAATGCGGCAGCGATGGCAGAACAACTGCAAACGACTTTGCACAAGCTTTATTGGAATCCGGATACACAGATTATGAATCAATGGGACGACAGTTTAACTGTCAAACGCCCCGACGAAAATTACTATTATTGGTGGCAAGCACATGCTGCGGATGTCATCCTTGACGGCTATGCGCGAACCGGCAATGAGGCATATTCGAACCGATTAGAGCAGCTGTTCCACGGCATTCTTCGCTCTAACGGAGGAACGTTTCGCCATCACTATTATGATGACATGCAGTGGATGGCGCTGGCTTGGCTAAGGGCTTACGACATGACAGGTGCCCAGATGTACCGGGAAAGCGTTGCCGACTTGTGGGAAGACATCCGAGACGGATGGAATGAGCATATGGGTGGAGGGATTGCATGGCGAAAAAATCAACTGGATTACAAAAACACACCTGCTAATGCTCCAGCCGCTATCCTAGCTGCACGCCTATTTCAACGATTTGGCGATGAGGCAGATCTGGCTTGGGCACAAAAAATCTATGATTGGAACAAAAGGACATTAACCGATTCCGTTGACGGATTCGTGTGGGATGGCATCAATCGACTCGGCGATGAGAATATAGATATGGACTGGCAGTTTACTTATTGTCAGGGCGTCTTCATCGGAGCCGGACTCGAACTATACATCTGCACAGGGGATTCAGCTTATCTGGAGGATGCATGCCGCACGGCAACCGCGGTGAAGAACCGATTGTGTGATACTGCTGCGGGGATGCTGCCTGATGAGGGGATTAACGATACAGGTTTATTCAAAGGGATACTAATCCGGTACCTGCTGAAGTTGGTGGAGACTTACCCCGAATTTGAGCTGCCGGCAGAGCTTATTGAGCAAAATGCAATCACACTTATGGAGCATGGAATAGACGACAAAGGACGCGTTGGCACAGACTGGAGAATGCCTCCTGAGGGCTCAATTCAGTTAAGTGTTATGCTAAGCGGCGTTATGTTACTGGAGGCGTATGTATCACTTCGAACGAAATAGAGACAAATTAAAGCTGAAAGGAGGTGAAAATCATAGAAGTGGAAGCGCATTCATAATGACTAATTCAATGTGGACCAACTATATGGCTTGTAGAGGCTCGGATAAAGCGACTGCGAACATTTTTCTAACAACCTAAAAGGCCAAAGAACCTTCCCAACAAATGGGAGGGTTCATTTTATGCATATAAGAAATTGTACAACGTACAGCTCTAAAATAAGCTCCAATCAAATTCCTTCGACAGCGTACCCAAAAGGTGAACACCAGCTGTGCTGTTGCCTTTGCGGTTCAACGCCGGGCCGACCAAGCCGATCCCATATTGTCCGGGCACCATCGTCAAAATGCTGCCAGACACGCCGCTTTTGGCAGGCAGCCCAACGTTCATGGCGAATTCACCAGAGGCATTGTACATACCACAGGTAAACATGAACGTCTTTGCGATCTGCACGAATCGCCGCGGAATAAGGCGTTGATTACGAATCGGATCTACGCCATTGTGCGCCAGAACGAGGGCCATTATAGCCAAGTCGGTACAATTCACCTCGATGGAACAATGGCTGAAATAGACGTAGAGAACGTCGTCAACCTCACTATCCAGCACACCGTTGTCTTTCAGGAAGTAAGCTAACGAACGATTCCGATGGGCTGTATCCGACTCAGATCGAAACACACTTTGATTGATTTCAAGTGAAGGATTATGAGCGATATCTCGGAAGAAATGGAGAATCCGTTCGACCTGCTCCTTAGGATCACTACCTGCAATCAAGGATGATATCGCAATTGCCCCGGCATTGATAAGCGGGTTGAAGGGGATGCCGGGCTCGACGAGTTCGAGCTTCAGCATCGAGTTGAAATCGTCTCCGGTAGGCTCCATCCCCACCTTGGAGAAAACAATCTCTTCACCGTTATCCATCAACGCCAAAATTAGCGTAAATACTTTTGAAATACTTTGTAAGGTAAAACGGAAATTTGATTCGCCGGCCACAGAGATATTTCCTTCAGTATCCATAATACAGATACCTAGAACATCGGCCGGAGCGTTAGCAAGTTCAGGAATGTAGGAAGCAACCTGTCCGTCTGATGTATGTGCCTTGCTTTCCGTAACCCACTGAGGCAAGTGCGCCTTGAGATGCTTCCATGTTTCTGCGTGTTGTGTATGACTCATTCAGAAGTCATTCCTTCCTCATTCTCTTAAGCCTTCCAAGCCTGTGGGTGGTTATCACTGATAAGCTCCGTTGCGCTTGCATTCGAAATAACCTGTTCAGGATTTTTGCAGCCTGGAATAACCGTTGTAACGGCATCATGCTTCAAACACCAAGCTAATGCCCATTTGGCCATATCCATGCCTTCAGGAACTTCTTCTTTTTGGATGCGCTGCACGTCCTCAAGCTTCTGTTTCACGCTCTCGGCATCATGACGATGGCGTACATCCGTGTTGCCGAACACCGCACCAGGCTTATACTTACCGCTCAAATAGCCGCTAGCCAAAGGGACACGAGCCAGAACGCCAAGATCTTGATTCACACAGGAAGGGAAAACAAGCTCTTCTGGAGCTCGATCCAAGCGATTATATACGACTTGAATGGCTTTGGAATTAACCTTGCTGGAGGCTTCTGTTTGATGAATATTAGCATTATTGCCAATGGATGTTCCCAAATGACGGATTTTCCCGGCTTGAACTTGTTTGTCCAAAGTTGTCCAAAGCACATCATTATCAAATAAATCATCAGGTCCGGAATGGAATTGATATAAGTCAATATAGTCCGTTTGCAAAGCTTTCAGAGAATCGTCCAGTTGTTTGATAACGCCTGCGGAACTGAAGTCATCTGTTCGGGTGAACAGATCATGGAAATGGTGGCCAAATTTCGTAGCTACGATCCAGTTCTCGCGATTGCGGCGGGATAAGTAATTACCGATAAGAGATTCCGAAAGATGATCACCATAGCATTCTGCTGTATCGATCAGATTTATACCAAGATCGGCTGCTTGATCGAGAATAGCATCTGCTTCAGCTTGCGTGTAGGTAAGTCCCCACTCTCCGCCGAACTGCCAAGTCCCAACACCCACAATGGAAACTTTCAAATCCGTTTTACCAAGTCTGCGATATTTCATGGCGAGCACTCTCCTTTTTAAGGTATCCAAGTTTATTAAACGCTATAGCTTGCTCCGTGTCAAAAAGAAAAAGACTCTTTCCTCTCCATGAAGAGAAAAGAGCCTTTGTGTATTATGCGAGTTCTGGTGAAAGTTCTTCCTTTTTGCCATCTGATTTCTTTGATTTACGATCAGATACTTTAATGTTACCGATAAACAGTGTCAGAACAGCCCCAAGTAATACGAACACTAAGCCTACAATAAACACTTGGTGAAGCGATGTAACCAGGGCATTTTTTAGAATTGGCAGCATGTGCTCCACGAATTCTTTTGGCATTTTGGCCAAGGATTCAGGATTAAGAAGGGAAGAATATAAAGCTTGTGGATTCGTATGAATCATGTCAGTCATTGAAGTAGCAAGTCCGCTTGCTTCCGCGGGAAGCTGCTTCACGACAGGGGTTAGGTCTTGCTCTAACAGCACAGATGATTTGTGATTCATAATGGCACCCAGAATCGTCATACCAAAGGTACCGCCAATTTGACGGAAAAACTGGCTGGAAGACGTGACGACACCGAGCTCCGATTTCGGAAAGCTTTCTTGTAAGGCTAGTGTAAGGATAGGCATGACTAGACCCATACCGAGACCTAACAGAAGCATATAGCTGGAAGCAAGTAATTTTGTTGTATCAATACCCATAGTACTCAGAAGATAGAAGCCTACTGCCATAATGATCATTCCGGAAAGCATTTGTTTGCGAATTCCGATTTTATGGATGAATTGACCGGAAATAACGCTGGCCGCTATCATTGTGATCATAAGCGGCGTCATCACTGTACCGGAAGCCGAAGCACTGATACCGACGATGCCTTGCATGAAAAGCGGAACGAACATAATGGCTCCGAACATACCAACTGCCATAAGGAATCCTACGCCGTTAATTGTTGTAAAAGTTCTATTTTTAAACAAACGAACAGGGAGAATCGGCTCTTGTGCTTTACTCTCAATAATAACGAAGGATACCAAAGATACAATGGCTAGTATGAAAAGAGCAATGATTTGCCAAGACAACCAAGCATATTCATTACCGCCAAATGTCAAAGCAAGCAGTAAGCTGACGACCCCGGTAATCATGGTAACTATACCGGGAATATCGAACTTTACTTTACCGATTGCTTTATGCTTCGGTAATGCGATAGAAATTAAGACAACTGCAAGGATACCGACTGGTAGGTTGATGTAAAATACCCAACGCCAGTCTAATGCGTCAACGATCCAGCCACCGACTTGGGGTCCGACTACTGACGATAAACCGAAAATCGCGCCGAATACGCCCTGCCATTTGGCACGCTGCTTACCAGTGAACAAATCCCCGATAATAATCATTGCCATAGGCATCATAATACCGCCGCCAATACCTTGTAAGCCACGGAACAAGATAAGCTCGGTCATATTCTGAGCCATCCCGCAAAGAGCTGAAGCCCCAATGAAGATAATAAGACCTGTTACATAGATAACGCGGCGGCCGATCAAGTCAGCCAATTTACCGGCAATAGGCACGACCACGGTTGAAGTCAGCATGTAAGCTGTCGTTAGCCAAGCCATCAACCCAAGGCCGCCGAGCTCACCGACGATACGCGGCATAGCTGTTCCGACAATGGTACCGTCTAATGCGCCAAATAGCATGGCAATAATAAGCCCTGTAAGCAGGAGACCTCGATTTTTGAGTTCTGGTGCTGCATTTGCTTCTATAGAATTCTCTGAAGCTGTTTTTTGTATGATTTCCACTTATACCACTCCTTGAATAAGATGAATTAATAAAAATCAGTAAGCTTTTCAAAGGCACTCACAAGAATACGCATTTCTTCAGGTGGAAGCTGGGATAGTCCGCGTGCAATCACTTCTTTCTGGACATCTTCCGCCTGTTTGAGTATGGCCTTTCCGGTTTCGGTTATTTCAACCAACACAATACGTCGATCAGTTTCATGGTGTTTACGAATGACATGCCCACTTTGGACAAGTCGGTCAATCATAACGGTGATCGCACTTGGTTTAACGCCCAGTTTCTCAGCGAGATGAGTTTGTTTCGGCGTACCTTCTTTAGATATCATGAAGAGCATGAATAATTGTGGCCCCGTTAACTCTGAATCTAACTGGGTAAGTACGGTGTGGCTAATTTTTCGATGAGCCGTTTCAAATGTTGTTCGGAAACGATTGGTATAAGCTATTAATTCATCTTCCATATCCAAATCCTCCTTACATCTTAATTAAAGTATGAAATTATTAAACAATAAAATGTTTATATGAATTAATGTTTAAACTATTTAAATAAAATATACGCCGCTGATCATTCGAAGTCAACTGGGAAATTCATACCTGGGGGCTAGTTCACTTGCATATCAGGCATATCTTGCATATAATAATTGGTACATATATGTGAAAATGCTTTGACGGAGAAGAGTATGCAGTGCTTCTTGACAGGGAGGGAAAGCCAACGATTGAGAGCTATCCCCGAGAATCAGGCTGCAGAAGTTCGCTCCCGAGCAGTCCTTTGAACAGAAGCTTACTAACAGCTTCTCATTAGAGGGAACCGGACACATCGTCCGTTATCTGAAATGAAGTGAGAATCGTTTATTTGGCCTATCTGCCAATGAACGAATCTAATTAGGGTGGTACCACGGCTTTTCGTCCCTTGTAAGGGAGCGGAAAGTCTTTTTTGTGTTTTCATTTAGGGTGATTCAGGGGCCTAATTCAGGAGGGATTTCGATGAAAGAGCGGTTAGAAGCTTTGAAGCAGGAAGCGCTGCAGGAGCTAAGCGGCGTACAAAGTCAGCAGGAGCTTAATGATCTACGTATTAAATATTTGGGTAAAAAAGGTCCACTAACCGAGGTGCTACGCGGTATGGGCGCATTAAGTGCGGAAGAAAGACCGGTTATCGGCCAAGTAGCGAACGACGTTCGTGCAGCTATCGAAACCGTTATTGAAGAAAAGCAAGCAGCGTACCAACAGCAAGAAACAGAGAACAGATTGCGTGCAGAAATGATTGACGTAACGCTTCCGGGTCGCCCTTCAAAGCAAGGGGCCGTGCATCCTTTAAGCAAAGTTATCCAAGAAATTGAAGACATTTTCATTGGAATGGGTTACACAGTCGCAGAAGGTCCAGAGGTAGAGCAGGATTACTACAACTTTGAGGCGCTTAATCTGCCGAAGGATCACCCAGCTCGCGATATGCAGGACTCGTTCTATATTACTGATGAAATTCTAATGCGTACACAAACCTCCCCTGTTCAAGTTAGAACGATGGAGAAACGCAAAGGGGAAGTTCCGATCAAAATCATTTGTCCGGGGAAAGTATACCGCCGCGATGACGACGATGCGACACATTCCCATATGTTTACCCAAATCGAGGGTCTGGTCATCGACCGTAACGTACGGATGAGTGATCTGAAAGGAACGTTGCTTCAATTCGTTCAAGAGATGTATGGCAAAGAGACGAGAATTCGCTTGCGTCCAAGCTTCTTCCCGTTCACAGAGCCAAGCGTTGAAGTTGATGTCAGCTGTGCAATGTGTGGCGGCGTTGGCTGCCGTACTTGTAAACAAACGGGTTGGTTAGAAATCCTAGGAGCGGGCATGGTACATCCGCGCGTTCTGGAGATGGGTGGATATGATCCGAAGGAATACACAGGTTTTGCATTCGGAATGGGCGTTGAGCGCATTGCGATGCTGAAATACGGGATTGAAGATATTCGTCATTTCTACACGAACGATTTGCGGTTCTTAAAGCAATTCTTACACTTGTAAGCATCAGGAAAAGGAGGGGTTAAGCATGAAGGTTTCTTATCAATGGTTATCGGAATATGTAGATGTATCAGGCTTCACAGCTGAGGAATTAGCAGAAAAACTTACCCGAAGCGGCATCGAAGTGGATATTGTGGAAGATCGCAATAAGGGTGTAACGAACGTAGTCGTTGGGTTTGTAAAATCACGCGAAAAACACCCAGATGCAGATAAATTAAGTGTGTGTATCATTGATGCCGGACAAGGCGAAGACTTGCAAATCGTTTGCGGGGCAAAAAATATCGATGCCGGACAAAAGGTGCCCGTCGCTATGATTGGAGCAGTGCTGCCTGGCGGACTGCAAATCAAACGCGCTAAACTGCGCGGCGTAGAGTCACAAGGCATGATTTGTTCAGCCAAAGAGCTTGGTCTGAACGACAAGCTGCTGCCGAAGGAAATTCAAGAAGGTATCCTAGTACTGCCTGAAGATACCGAAATCGGCAGTTCAATTCTGGATGTCCTTGCTATCAACGACAAGGTATTAGAGCTTGATCTGACACCAAACCGCTCCGATTGCTTGAGCATGCTCGGAGCTGCTTATGAGATCGCAGCGATCCTCGGACGCAGCGTCAAACTGCCGGATGCGGAAGCAGCGCGCGGGGCGGCTGGAACAGCCGCAGTGAAAGCTTCTGATCGCATCAGTGTGAAGATCACAGCGACGGAGCAGTGCTCGCACTACGCGGCTCGCCTTATCGAAGGCGTACGCGTCGGCACTTCTCCGCTGTGGATGCAAAACCGTTTGATGGCGGCTGGTATCCGTCCAATCAACAACATCGTTGACATCACGAATTTCGTGATGCTTGAATACGGCCAACCGCTACACGCTTTCGATGCTGAGCAGTTGAACAATGGCCACATCGATGTACGCCTCGCTGAAGCCGGGGAGAAACTCGTCACGCTCGATGATGTGGAGCGTACTCTAGAGCCGCACATGCTGCTTATCACGGACGGCACGAAACCGGTAGGGATTGCAGGTGTTATGGGCGGTGCTAACTCCGAAGTGACAGAAGGCACAACACGGATTCTGCTTGAATCCGCCAAGTTCGCAGGCAGCTCTGTGCGCCGAACGTCGCGCCAGCTAGGGCTCCGCTCTGAAGCGAGTCTTCGCTTCGAGAAAGAAGTGAACCCGGAAGCGGTGATTCCGGCATTAAATCGTGCTGCAGCGTTAATAGCTCAATACGCAGCAGGTCAAGTCGCTGACGGCATCGTAGAAGCCGTAGCGGGCTCACACAAGCCGGTCAGCATCGAGCTTGCTGCTGACCGTGTGAACAATTATCTCGGCACTGAACTTTCCTTGGTCGAGATGGGTCAAATCATAGAGCGCCTGCACTTCACATTCGAGCAGGCAGGCGAAGGCAAGCTGCTCGTGCATGTGCCGAGCCGCCGAGGAGACATTACACGGGATGTCGATTTGATCGAAGAAGTAGCTCGCCTTTTCGGCTACGACAACATCCCGACAACGTTAATGACCGGCGTGACGACACCCGGATCCTTGACCAAAGAGCAGTCGATCCGTCGTATCACACGGAATCTCCTGACTCAAAGCGGACTGCATGAAGTCATCACTTATTCCTTCACACAGCCGGATCAAACCGTGTCGCTGCCGGGTCTATACCCAGCGGCTAAGCCAATCTCGCTCGCTATGCCAATGAGCGAGGATCGCAGCCAACTGCGTACTAGCTTGCTGCCGCATCTGCTAGACGTAGTAAGCTACAATCGTAACCGTACGATGGATGACGTGGCTATTTTCGAAATCGGCAAAGTATTTATTACAGATGAATCTTCACTAACAGATTTGCCGCAAGAGAAGCTTCTCCTCTCCATTGTATTGACAGGCAAACGCCGTCAAGCACATTGGGCACAAAAGTCCGAGGCTGTCGACTTTTATGATATCAAAGGTGTTTTTGACCGTCTTGTAAGCTACTTAGGCGTTAAAGGACTCACCTATAAAACTGCATCACCAGATGGTTTCCATCCGGGGCGAACAGCTGAGCTCCTCTTAAACACAGCTGAAGGTGAACAAGCAATAGGTCGAATCGGTCAACTGCATCCTACAGTGCAGCAGCAGCGTGATCTTGATGACACTTACGTACTTGAGGTTGAGCTTTCCCCAATTTTAGAAGCTGCTGGAGATGCAATTGTATATAAATTGCTGCCGCGTTATCCGTCAATTGGACGCGATCTTGCTGTAGTAGTGAATGCTAGTGTACCAGTAGGTCTAATGGAACAAACCATCACTGAAGTTGCCGGAGACTTGTTAGAATCCATTCAAGTATTCGATATCTATACTGGAGAACGTTTAGGCGCAAATCGCAAAAGCGTAGCCATTGCCTTCGTATACCGACACGCAGAGAGAACACTGCTGGATGAAGAAGTAACAGAGCTCCATGCCAAAGTTGTTCAAACCCTTGAACAACAATATGAGGCAGAGTTAAGAAAATAGTGTAACTTTCATTTAAGTTGCAGGAAAACAGGCTGGTCTTATCGAAATTACACTCGATAGGGCCAGCCTTTCATCTAAGGGAGGATATAAAAAAGTGAACGCTGAAGATAAAACGAGGATTACCGTTGATATATATGGACACCAATACAAATTAAAAGCTAGCACCAGCACCAATTACATGAAGCGAGTAGCTGAATACGTGAACGACCAAATGTTTCGTATTGCAAAAGGTTATCCGCGGCTAGATTCACAGAAAATCGCCGTTTTGGCTGCCGTGAACATGGCAGATGAGTGCTTCCGTATGAACGAAATCATGGAAGAACTGACCAAAGCCCAAAAGGACCAAGTAGCAACCAAAGCCGCCTATGATAAATTAATCGTAAACTTTAACGAATTGAAACAAGAATATGAGCAACAACAGACATCCATAAGTGAACAAAATGCTAAGCTAGTACAAGGTAACCAAACGCAAGAGCAAATGAAACAAGAAGTGCAGAAAGCAAAACAAGAACAAGAGCAGTTGAGGCAACAACTACAACAAGCAAAACAACTACAAGAGCAAGCTAAACAACAACAACAAGAACAAACTAAACAACAGCAAGAACAAGCTAAACAGCAGCAAGAGCAAGTCAAGCAACAACTTGAACAAGTCAAACAACAGCTAGAGCAAGAAAAACGTCAACAAATACAAGTAAGACAACTGCTAGACCAAGAAAAACAACAACACCAACAAACAAAGCAACAATTCGAACAAGAGAAACAACAAAAAGCACTTCAGCTTCAAAAGCTGAACGAACAACACAGAGTCGAAAAACAATCTCTCTCAGAAATACACTTGCAAGACAAAGAAATGTTACATCAGCAATATCAACAAGACAAAGAAGCACTAATGCAGCTACATCTGCAGGATAAAGAAATCATAAACATGCAACAGCAAGAAGAGATCTTTAAACTTTCGAACCAGTATCTAGTGGAAAAGGAAACACTCGTTAATCAACATCAAGAGGAACTAGAAAACATCACAATCCAACATCAAACGGAACTTGAAACTATCACAAACCAACTTCAAGAGAGAATAAATACAATTACGAACCAACTCCAAGAAAGAATAAATGCAATTTCAAACCAACATAATGAGAAAATAGATATAATTACAAATCAACATCAAGAGGAAATTGAAACTCTTACAATCAAGCACCAAGAGGAACTAGAAACGCTAACCGCCCTTTACCAAGACGAGGCTGATGCTAAGATTCTTCGTTTTGAGCAAGATAAAGGCAATCTAGTTGGGGAATTCCAAGAACGACAAACAAACATTATTCAACAGCTTGAGGACCAAAAATCAACCATTATTACCCAATATCAAGCGCAAATTGATGCCTTACTAGAGCAGCAGCAATTAGAACGAAGTACCCTTGCTCAACATTTTGAAGAAGAAAAAGAACGGATTTTAGCACAGGCCCGCAGAGAAAAAGAAGAGCTAATGCGCCAAAGCTTGAACGATGAAGCTCAGCAAAAAGAACTTCAAAATATCAAAGAAGAGTATAGAGAACTGCGCGAGGAATATGCTAAGCTGCAGAATGAATACAATGAGTGGATCGAGCTTGTAGAAACAGACAGCCCTGGCAGGTAATCCACAGTGACAATGAATACATTAGACTATGTCATGTTGTCGATAGTAGCTTTGGGTCTGCTGCTAGGTTACTTTAGAGGATTTATTGCCCAGATTGTTTCGCTCTCAGGTTTTGTTCTCGCCTACCTCGTTGCATTTTATTTTTACAGGGATTTTGCCCCTCTGCTTCGAAACGCAGTTTCACTGCCTACCTATCAAAATTACCAAAAATACGAATTTATCGTAAAAGGCCTTAATTTGGATACCTATATCCTGAATGCTTTAGCCTTTGCAATATTGTTTTTTGGCGTAAAATTTGCACTAGTCATCGTAGGCAGAGCACTTAATATTCTAGCAAAAACCCCAGGCCTGAACTTCATCAACCGTTGGAGCGGCGCATTGTTGGGCTTAGCAGAAGCACTTTTGATCATCATTATAGCCGTCAATGTTATCACCATCATGCCCTCAGACGGACTTCAAAAGCTGCTATCAAGCTCAACCATAGCTCCATATTTAATTAACGAATTACCCAATATTGCAGGAAAACTCCAAGAACTCTGGAAACAAGGAATCCCCCTATAGAAGCTGCCTACATTTCTAATACAGAATGGGCAGCTTTTATCAGTTTTCACCAAATCGTACGAGTACCAGCACTAGCAATCCCGACTTACATCCACTAAACATTTGAGTTCTGTAGTATCTACAAGTCACGAAATACAAAACCACTCCCCCACCCGCAACCAGATCCACAGCCCCAGTCCCAGCCACCCCCCAGCCACCCCCACCCCCAGCCACCCCCACCCCCAGCCACCCCCACCCCCAGCCACCCCCACCCTCAGCCCCAACCATACCCGCACCCGCACCCGCACCCGCACCCGCACCCGCACCCGCACCCGCACCCACAACATCTAACGAGTTTCGCAATCATTACTCCATTAATTGAAGCCAGGAAGTCTAAAAAACAGTGAAATCAAGGACAATAACCTTCGCAACATAGCAATAACAGCTGACCCGATAATTGCGAAAATGTCTTCACTCGAACCTTATACTCTAAAATTATGTATTCTGTGGTATCTACAATCATCAAAAAACCTTACCGAAGCCTCAAAACATTCCATGTCCCTGTCGAAACGAGACCGGTACTTTTGCTTACAAAGGTTCAAAACTATAGCTTCAAATTTTTGATATTGATTAGTCGATTCATGATTTTTACATTGTAGATACTACAGAATATGAATAACCCATGATACTAATCTTGGATACATAAAATTCTTTACATACAAACAAATGTTCTATATAATACAAATATAGGGAATTATTTTCGCGTTATAATTGAGAGGGGTCAATTCATGGATGCTTATTTATTTGAATCGTTGGATGACACTTTCAAGACAGAGGAAGATTGTGTAAGACTTTTGACGAAAAGACGGTGGGCGGGTGGGTTTTGTTGTCCGAGTTGTGATTATCATTTATTTTATATTGTGAAGACTCGTAATTTATTGGAGTGTAAAGAATGCCGTACGCAAATTTCATTAACGGCTGGAACGGTTATGCATAAATCTAAGCTTTCCTTAATGATTTGGTTCAAAGCTATTCGAGCATTGATCCAGGAACAACAAACTTATTCGATTGCAGCGTTTGCGAGCTTGCTTGGAGTAAATTATCGAACTGCTAAGTTGATGCTGGAGAAGCTGCAACTAGCTCTTTATAAGCAATACTCACGCATGGGTTCAGGTGCGGACAGAATTCGTGAACAAAAAGTAGAGTCCAGCCCAAATAAAAGAAAGCGTACAACTGTTAACTCTCGAAAGATCAACACCAACTTTTGTACGTATATATTTACAAATTCCAAGAAAATAAAGTATGTTGAGGGTGTTTTGTTTAGAAAGTGGATGGATGCTTTCTTATCCGTTTATTTGTTTCCTGTCTATTTAAGGTATTGTCAAGTGCTTTGACTTAACGTTAATTACCGTTTAGATTCCCTAGTTTTAGCCTATTCCATCGTCCATTGTTGTTGATTTATGGAAGCAATGTTATACCATCAAATTAATGCAAAATCCAAATACAAAAAAGCCTTACCGCTTTGTTGCCGCGATAAGGACTTATGAACTGATGACTTAAACTATTCAACAATCAATGTTGATTTCATATTAGCGTGACCACTGCCACACATGATGGAACAGTTAATTGGGAAAGAGCCCGCTTTATCTGGTGTAAAGGTAACTGTTTTGTTGCTATTATCGATGTTTATTTTGAATTCTTTAATGGAAGCACCATGAATGCCTTGAGCATTATCAAGCGTAATTGTAACGGGCTCTCCTTTTTTGACACGATATTCGGATTGGTCAAATTTGAAGTTTGTCGCTTTCAATAAAACTTGCTGGCCTGCTGCTTGTGTGGTAGCGGCGGGGGATGTAGAGGATTGTGCTGATTTCGTATCTTTGTTTCCACAAGCTGCTATCGCAATGACTATGACTATTCCCATTAAAAGAACGAATAATTTCTTCATATATATCCCTCCGGAATTGTATTAGTTTCCCTCATCATTGTACACGACCTCTTCCGAAAAAACAGTGACAAACTCGTGAAAGAAATTGTTATCATAGAAAAGATCGGTCCGGCGAGTGAATACGCGGCAGACCGATCTTTTTTGGGCTTTAGCATTGGATATCAGTTATCGAAACTGATAGGTTTTTACCGACGATCCTGTCTTCCTGTGATCCCATGTTCAAAGGGGGTTTTCACAGGGATGAACAGGTCGATGATTCCGATAACTAAAGCAGCTAAAACGGCACCTATTATGCTCGTAGATACATTACCCACTACAAACTGGGCGGCCCAAATAACAAGCGCGCTTACCAGAAAGCCTACGATTCCTCTGCCAAAGGGAGTGATTTGTTTGCCGAAGATCCCTTCAATGATCCAAGCAGCAACAGCAATGACCAAAGCTAGAAAAAATGCGCTCCAGAAACCACCGACTTGAAACCCTGGAACTAACCAGCTGACAAACATTAAAACCAAAGCAGAAACAATAAACCTTACCAGATGTCCGAGAAGATGCATCTCGTGAACCTCCTTCTTTTTGTGATGAGAATAAGTTCTCATAACAAGAAGTGATTTTTTGCAAACTATGCTTGGTGTGTCTAAGTCTTGCAATCCTTTTGGCAGGAGGATAGGTGCACAGCTTAGTGTATCCAATTCGAGTGAATATTATGGTAGGCAGCATCTTCCATA
Organism: Paenibacillus sp. V4I7; assembly: GCF_030817275.1. Lineage (NCBI taxonomy): Bacteria > Bacillati > Bacillota > Bacilli > Caryophanales > Paenibacillaceae > Paenibacillus > Paenibacillus sp. V4I7. Next base: position 226,558 of record NZ_JAUSZD010000002.1, read on the forward strand.
TAACGATTGTCTCCGTAGCTAATCAGGCTTGATTTGGTTTATAATATAGGGTAGAGAAAAGAGGTTGGGATCGTTGAATAAGAAAATAATTAAAACATTAGATTATCAGAAGATTTTACATAAACTAGCTCATCATGCATCAACTTCGCTTGGTAAGGATGCCGTGGAAAAGCTTGAGCCTAAAGGTGATTTTGAACTCGTCAAGCTTCGGCTGCAAGCAACCGATGAGGCTGTTAATGTAGAACGATTGAAAGGGAATGCCCCTTTTGGTGGGATTCGTGATATTAGATCTTCCTTGCACCGGGTTAGAATTGGCGGGATGTTAAACCCTACGGAGCTGCTTGATATTTCGACGACGATGTTCGGTACACGCAGGTTAAAGCGATTTGTTCTCGCGGTTCACGAAGAATACGCGATTCCGATGCTCAAAGGGCAGGTTGAATTACTCATAGAAAATAAGCCATTAGAGGATAAAATTAATAGCTGTATTGATGAAAATGCTGTTGTTGTTGACGGTGCGAGCCCTGAACTGGGACGTGTGCGAAGTGAACTGCGCACAGGTGAAGGAAGAGTCCGCGAGAGGTTAGAACAAATGCTTCGCAATTCATCTGTTCAGAAAATGTTACAGGACGTATTGATCACTATTCGTAACGACCGTTTTGTAATCCCCGTTAAATCGGAATATCGATCCAGCTTTGGCGGAATGATTCATGATCAGTCAGCATCGGGTGCGACGCTATATATTGAGCCAGATGCTATTGTTCAATTAAATAACAAAATTCGTGAGTTAAAGTTTAAGGAAGAAGTTGAGATTGAGAAGATTTTACGCGCACTTACTGAGCTTGTTGCCGAACAAGTGGATTTGCTTGTGCTGGATGTTGATCAATTGGCTGAGCTTGATTTTACTTTTGCTAAAGCTGGTCTAGCTAGGGAACTGAAAGCAACAATGCCTAGATTAAATGATCGAGGCTTTATTAAAATAAAGCGAGGCCGGCATCCGCTTATCGCGGCTGATTCCGTTGTACCGCTTGATTTGGAGTTGGGCAATGATTTCTCACAAATCATTGTGACGGGGCCTAATACAGGTGGTAAAACAGTTTCCCTCAAAACAGTAGGACTCCTTAGCTTAATGGCAATGTCAGGGTTGTTTGTACCAGCTGAGGAAGGCAGTCAGTTATGTGTTTTCGATGCAATTTATGCGGATATTGGCGATGAGCAGAGCATCGAGCAGAATTTAAGTACGTTTTCGAGTCATATGACGAATATTATAAGTATTTTGAGGGATATGACACCAAAAAGTTTGGTTTTGCTTGATGAACTTGGAGCAGGTACCGATCCTGCTGAAGGTTCTGCTTTAGCGATCTCCATTTTGGATTATATTCATCAAATTGGTTGCCGAATCATTGCAACGACACACTATTCGGAGTTAAAGGCTTATGCCTATCAAAAGCAAGGCACCATTAATGCAAGTATGGAATTTGATATACAAACACTAAGTCCGACTTACCGCTTATTAGTAGGTGTTCCTGGTCGAAGTAATGCGTTTGCTATTGCAGAGCGTCTTGGCTTAGCAAAGCGCATTATTGAGCATGCACGAACACAGGTTGGCGAGGAGGATAAGCGCGTCGAATCAATGATCGCGTCGCTTGAGGAGAACCGCCTAATTGCAGAAGCTGAGCGCCAAAGTGCTGAAAGGATGCGTCGAGAGGCGGAAGAGATGCGCCTAACGTTAGAGACTCAGCAGGCCAAGTTCGACGAGCAGCGCGATAAGCTGCTCGAGAAGGCCGAGCGCGACGCGCGTGAGGCTGTCGCCAAGGCGCGCCGCGAGGCAGATGAAATCATCGCCGAGCTGCGGCGCATGGCGCAGGAGGAAGCCGGTGGGGTCAAGGATCACCGGTTGGTAGAAGCGAAGCGCCGCCTTGATCAGGCGGCGCCGGAGCTGCGCGAAAAGCAAGTTCGCGCGGCGAAGAAGCGGCCAGAGAGAATTGAGGCCGGGGATGAAGTGCGTGTCGTGACCCTGGGTCAGAAGGGTCACGTCGTAGAAATTGTTAGCGCCACAGAAGCAACGGTGCAGTTGGGAATTATGAAGATGAAGGTCGATTTGTCGAATCTCGAAAAGATCGGCAGCACAGCTCAGAAAAAGCCAGCTCATCAGGTGGCTACAACGGTCAAAAGAACACGAGATGATAACATTCGGATGGAACTGGATATGCGCGGTCTCAATATGGAGGATGCCTTGATTGAGGCTGATCGATTCCTGGATGAATCTTTCTTGGGCAATTTGGGTCAAGTGTACTTAATTCATGGTAAAGGAACAGGTGTGCTGCGTACTGGCATGCAGGAATACTTGCGCCGTCATAAGCATGTGAAGAGCTACCGCATGGGGAATTATAATGAAGGCGGAGCAGGAGTTACAATCGTCGAATTGAAATAACTTTTTAAATTTTTCATCTTTTTGAAACTCATTCTATGGGACTGCGTATGAATATGTGTAAGCACCGGTGATTAAAAAATTAGCATTCGCAATACACAAATTTTAAAATACATGTTTATAAACCTTAGGAGGAATTCAAAGATGGGAATTTTTAAAAGACTTCGCGATATGACAATGGCTTCGGTAAATGACTTGCTGGACAAAGCAGAAGATCCTATTAAGATGTTAAATCAGTTTCTTCGTGATATGGAAGAAGATATCATGGAAGCTGAGGCTGCAGTAGCTAAGCAGATCGCAATTGAGAAGAAATTCAAGCTTCAGTTTGAAGAATCCGAAGAGATGGTTACTAAACGTACTGAGCAAGCTATGAAAGCTCTTGAATCAGGCAATGAAGACCTGGCTCGCCGCGCGTTGGAAGACAAGAAAGAGCACCAAGGACGTTACGATGAATTGAAACGCCAATATGATCTTGCGAAAACGAATGCTGACCAACTTCGCAGTCAATTGACCGAAATGAAAGACGAGTTCAACAAAATGAAGAACAAGAAGGATTTGTTGATTGCTCGTGCTGAAACAGCAAAAGCTCAAAAACAAATCAACCAAGCGATGTCTGGTTTTGGTACAGACAATGCAGCTAAAGGTTTTGACCGTATGAGCGAGAAAGTGCTTCAAATGGAAGCTGAAGCGCAAGCAAGCGGTGAAATCCGTGCTAAAAACCGCAGCTTAGATGATGAGCTTGACAAACTTGGTGGAAGCAGCAGCGGAATTGATGACGAATTAGCGGCTATGAGAGCAAAGCTTGCTGAAAAAAAACAATCCTAATGTTATACTAATAGTACCTGCTAGAGACTGAGTCAAACTCAGTCTCTTCTATCTTTCGTGAAGGAAGGCAGGAGACGATATGAATGAAGAGGTGGATGTATTGCTAAGTAACCCGTATTTATCGACGCTTGCCTTTTTTGCAGTTGCTGTGATCGCGCTTGTTGTATTTCTAACGATTTTTGAAATGGTCACCAAATATGATGACTGGGCTGAGATCAAAAAAGGCAACTTATCTGTAGCGATGGCAACAGGCGGGAAGATTTTTGGGATTTGTAATCTGTTCCGATTCGCTATCCTCAACAATGACACGATGATTAATTCCCTCATCTGGGCAGGGTACGGATTCTTACTATTGCTGGTTGCCTATTTCATTTTTGAATTCTTGACACCTTATTTCAAAATCGATGAAGAAATCAAAAAAGATAATCGCGCTGTAGGTTTCTTGTCCTTGACGCTGTCTGTCTCTCTTTCCTACGTGGTCGGAGCTTGTGTAACTTAGAATCATACATAATCTTGGAGGCTTGAACAATGAAATACCTGTGGGGCACTTTGTTTGCCATCGCGTTTGTATTTATGGCGGCAGGGGTTTATTATTTATTGAAATATGCATGAATGCATTAGGTTGGAGGATTACGTAATGAGTACCAATGAAGAAATAGTTTGTCCATGGTGCCAAACAGAAATCGTTTTGGGATCCGGAGATTGGACCAGAGGACGAATGTCCACACTGTTTTAATGAACTGAACGATTATAGGAGCATTGATTTAAAGGTAAAACAAACAGGTCAACCGCTCCGCTTTGATGAACAAGAATATGCCGATTCGGATGAAGATTTATCATTGGCTTGGGATGATTCGGATGAACCTCTTGATAAATACGGAGAAAAAGTTCAGCATATTACGGACGAACAAGAAGAGGCACCCGAATGCTCTAGCTGTCATGAGCTGATGTTGTTTGCAGGTACCGAGGTCACGAGTGGCACTTCTTTCACGCCAGTTATTCCCAAAACGTTAGGAAGTGCTTTCCTAACAGGTCCCTTTACTTCGAATGTCTTTGTGTGCCCATCTTGCTTTAAGGTGGAGAAAATCTTATCTGATACAGATCGACTGCTCATGGTGGAACGTATTAAATCGGAGTAGCGGTGAAACCGAGTCCTTTATGGATTCGGTTTTTTTATATGTCCTGCCTCATATTTTTACTCGATTGGGGAAGCTTAACAAGAGCTATTTCGATCTGTGGGGAAAGGTGAGGAGGAGTATGCAAAAGGATCAGAGTAAGTCGTTTGTTAAACAAGGTAGTGCAAAGGAAGGCACTAAAACCAATTATTTTGAAGACCGTGGAAGTGGAGCCGTCGAAGTCAAGAGTTCACAGAAAAAAGGCAGGCTTGATGCTCAGGCGATTCTTTTACTGATCGTTCATTCGTTATTTGGCAGTGCAAATGCCTTGTCGGGAACTTTCGTTGGTGTGTATTTGTGGAAGGCCAAAAATGACTACGCTTTAATCGGTTGGTTTACGTTAACCACGCATTTGACAATGGCGGTTACCTTCTGGTTAGCAGGGAAATGGGTAAAGGAACACAATAAAATGAACTGCTTACGGCTCGGTGTAGCATTTTCCGCGGGCTTTTATATGCTGGTATTATGGCTTGGAGCAAGCAGCATTCACTATTTTGTTTGGTTAGGAATGGTTCAGGGAATTTCAGCTGGGTTATTCTGGGTTGCTTTTAATGTTGTTTATTTTGAAGTGACGGACCCCGATAATCGAGATAGGTTCAATGGCTGGGTTGGGCTATTGGGTTCAGGCGCAGGCATAGTCGCACCATGGATATCCGGTTTACTCATCGTGAGTTTGGGAGATGGTGCTGGGTATCGATTAATCTTTTCCATCTCGTTAGGTATCTTTTTGCTAGGCGTGGTTATCAGTTTCTTTTTGAAAAAAAGAAAAGTACAAGGTACTTACGAATGGTTGTTTCCCTTTCGTTGTTTAAGGCAAGCTGAAACACCTTGGAAGCGCGTATGCTTAGCCTTGGTATTTCAAGGAGTTCGAGAAGGTGTCTTTGGTTTCATGATTGGACTTCTCGTCTATATATCCACATCAAGTGAAGCGAGCTTAGGGAGTTTCGTATTGATTACTTCTGCGGTATCCTTAGTGAGTTTCTGGGCGGTGGGACGATTTATAAAGCCACGTTTTCGTAAAATCAGTATGCTGATTGGTGCAACTATGATCGTAGCCGTTATTATTCCTTTTTTCTGGAAAATGGGGTATAGCACTTTACTTATTTTCGGCATAGGAGCTTCGCTCTTCTTTCCGATGTATTCGGTACCTATGGTGTCGGCAGTATTCGATCTTATTGGTTCAAATGAAGCCAGTGCTAAGCAGCGGGAGGAGTACATTGTACTTCGTGAGCTTTCCCTCAATATGGGGCGTGTGTGCGGTGTGCTCTTATTCATTTGTGTCATTTCGTGGAGTAAGGCGCCGCTTGTGATAAATGTACTGCTATTGCTCATTGGCAGCTCATCGTTGGTCAGTTGGTACTTTATGAGGAAGCAGTTAACGGTAATAAGAACTTGACATCTTTCGCGCTTCCCGATAAAAATGTGGGTATAGATTGTTTTATTGGGAAGAGGAGGGGGTAACCCTTGACACATAAAAAAATGGTGAATAGCATCACAGAGCTGATTGGTGATACACCGGCCGTGCGGATTAACCGATTGGTAGGTCCGAATGATGCGGAGCTCTACGTGAAGCTTGAATACTTTAATCCAAGCGGCAGTGTAAAAGACCGCGCTGCGTTTAATTTAATCGAACAGGCGGAGAAAGATGGACTGCTTCGTCCTGGCGCTACGATTATCGAGCCGACTAGCGGTAATACTGGCATTGGACTTGCCATGAATGCGGCTGCCAGAGGCTACAAGGCCATTCTAATCATGCCGGACAACATGACCAAAGAACGGATTACACTGCTCAAGGCCTATGGCGCAGAGGTCGTACTCACTCCCGCCGCGCTGCGGATGCCGGGTGCGATTGAGAAAGCCAAGGAACTGCGGGATCAGATACCTGGCAGTTATATCCCGCAGCAGTTCGAGAATCCGGCGAATCCAAGTATTCATCGGACGACAACAGCTCCGGAAATTCTGGAGCAAATGGATGGGCGTCTGGATGCTTTCGTAGCAACTTCAGGCACGGGAGGAACGATCACTGGAACGGGCGAGGTGCTTCGGGAGAAGCTGCCGGATATCCAGATCTATGTGGTGGAGCCGAAGGGTTCACCGGTTCTGTCGGGAGGAAGTCCAGGTCCGCATAAACTCGTTGGTACGAGTCCAGGCTTCGTACCGGCTATTCTGAACACAAACGTGTACGATGAGATCGTGCAGGTAACTGACGAAGATGCGATTCGAACCATGAAAGATCTGGCCAGCAAGGAAGGCATACTTGTAGGACCTTCGGCCGGAGCCTCGGTGTGGACAGGTATACAGGTAGCTAGTAAGCTAGGAGCGGGCAAGAGAGTGCTCTGTATTGCACCGGATACAGGCGAAAGATATTTGAGTATGGACATTTTTGATTGATTCATGAATAAGTTAGCACATATAAAATCGGCCCACCGGATCCAAATGATTCGGGTGGGCCATTCTTCATTGTTTTATTAAAAAATAATGAAAGTATGTTGAATAAAAATGCAAAATTGAGTATAATTATAAGTGTGATAAGGTTTGAAATGAAGGGTGGAAATACTGTGAAACTAGCCTATATTAATGCGCTTCCTGAAGAAGGTCAATTCCAGGAATTTATACAGACATATACAGAAGAATGCATAACATTTGGAACTCAAGCGATTGTGAATTGGAACGATTTCCAATCGGAGCACGTTATCTCAGTTTATGATGAGAATAAGCTTGTCGGAATCGGTTGTATGGCGGGAGAATGTCATGTCCATGTGCGTCCAACGTATGAGCATCGTGAAATTGAAAGCATGATGAACAAATTGCTGCAATCCGAATCGAAGGTTAGTTTGGTTCACGGGCAATCCTGATGATGACTGGTAGGCAGAGGGCTACTCGGGAGATCCCGGTGGCCTTTTTCTTATTTGTGGGGCGGAAATTTCGATTATACAAAAATATTCCGCACTAAAACAAGCTCAGTAATTGAATTAGGACAGCAATTCATTGTAAGATTAAAGGATGAACGAATCAGATTTCAGAAAGGTAGGTTTAACCATGGATGCTTTGAAGCTTAATATTCTCGAACTACTGAAAGAAGATGCCCGCAGGAGTGCGGACCTGATCGCCACAATGCTTGGTACGGCGGAGGCCGAGGTTGCACGAGCGATAAGCGAGATGGAAGCGGATAAGGTCATCGTCAAATACGCAACAGTAGTCAACTGGAGCAAAGTGGATGACGAAAAGGTTACCGCCCTGATTGAAGTGCAAATTACGCCGGAACGCGGACACGGGTTCGATGCCATCGCGGAACGGATCTATTTATATCCAGAAGTCAAATCGGTTTATCTCATGTCTGGCGCCTATGATTTGCTTGTCGAAATTGAGGGCAGTTCCCTCAAACAAGTCGCTTCTTTCGTGTCCAATAAGCTTTCACCGATTGACCGCGTGCTTTCAACAAAGACGAATTTTATATTAAAAAAATACAAACAAGACGGCATTATATTCGAGGATCAGGAAGACGATCACCGGATGCTCGTTTCGCCGTAAAGAAGAGGGAACGCCATGATCAAAGATGAGATAACGATCCAGCAGAACAAAGTAAAATCGATGCAGGACTACCTCGCTCCTGCCGTACGTGAAATGAAGCCTTCAGGTATTCGGAAGTTTTTTGATTTGGTTAGTAACAGCAAGGAAGATATTATTTCTCTTGGTGTAGGGGAACCGGATTTCTCAACACCTTGGCATGTTCGTGAAGCAGCTGTTCATTCCTTGGAACGCGGTAGAACGAAATACACGCCAAACTCAGGTATTCCTGAGCTTCGTGAAGCGATTGCCGATTACCTTCATACGTCCTTTAAAGTGAAATATGAGCCATCGAATGAAGTCCTTGTTACGGTTGGCGGCAGTGAAGCGATTGACTTAGCTCTCCGAGCTTTGATAACGCCGGGCGACGAGATTCTTATACCGGAACCTTGTTATATTTCGTATTCCCCAATCACGAGCATAAGCGGCGGCGTAGCTGTTGGGATCGAGACCTTCGCGAAGGACCAGTTCAAGCTGACTGAGAAAGCGCTTCGCGATGCGATTACGCCACGCTCCAAAATATTAATTCTCTGCTATCCTAGCAATCCAACAGGCGGTATTATGACCTATGAGGATTGGCTTCCGATAGCCAAAGTCATTGAAGAGAACGATCTTATTGTCATTTCCGATGAAATATATGCAGAGCTGACTTATGGTCAGAAGCACGTGAGCTTCGCAGCAATTCCTGGCATGAAAGACCGGACAATCTTGGTTAGCGGTTTCTCCAAAGCTTTTGCCATGACAGGCTGGCGGATGGGATATGCCTGCGGTCACCAGGAGCTGATTTCCGCGATGACCAAAATTCATCAATATACTGTGATGTGCGCACCCGTCATGGGGCAGGTAGCCGCTCACGAGGCGTTGACGAATGGCTTGGAAGAGAAGGATCGGATGATCGAGTCCTATAACCAGCGCAGACGTCTGATCGTAAAAGGGTTCCGAGATATTGGTCTCGAATGCCATGAGCCGCAAGGCGCTTTCTATGCATTTCCAAGTATTGTTGCTACAGGATTAACATCAGAAGAGTTTGCACAGCGGCTTTTATTTGAGTCAAAGGTTGCTGCCGTGCCTGGAGATGTGTTTGGTTTAGGTGGAGAAGGCTTCTTACGTTGTTCATACGCCTATAGTGTTTCTCAACTAAATGAAGCATTAGAGAGAATTGGGAATTTTATGAGAAAACTGTAATGAATAACGTAAATAAATATGTTCATTATTGATGAAAACTGGTATTCTTATAGTAAGGAGGGATGAGCATGGCTTTTATGGAATATCAACTATCAACCTATCAAAAACATTTTCAAATTCGTGAACAGGATTTCGGACAAAGTTGGTTGACCAAGCGTGCAAAGAAGCAAAACTCCCTTACCTTATTAGAAGAAGAGATTCATTCTCTACGACGCAGGTTAGAAAAGATGGTTTTTGATGGCGAAGAAATGACATCGGATTCCGTCGTTGAATTGAGCACAATCCTAGACCAAAAAATAAATGAATATATGCATAATGGGAAAAAAAGTCGGTGAAAACCGACTTTTCTCGCGATTATCGATGGATTCAGATAACAAACGGAGGTACGCTTACAACATGAAAGTGAAATGGCTGTTAGTTATGATGATGGGGCTTATGGTGATTCTAACGGGTTGCGGCGGGCCGAAGCCGGATGTATCTATATTTATAATGGGCACTAATGGTTTTCCAAGTGAAGCGGGGGACAAGCTGGAGAGTTCCTTGAAGTCCAAGGTGGGCGAAGTTCCTACAGTCAAAATTAATACGTCGCCTATATTCTCGATGGAAAAAATGATTGTAGAGCTGGCTGCAGGAGGCAATGGCATCTTCATTCTTGCGGAAGATCAATTCAAATCACTTAGTAATCAAGCGGGTTTCGTTTCTTTGGATGATACGATCAATCCGGTAGATTATCCGGATGGTGTTATTCAAATAGCTGAAGAAGGCAAGCCTGCAGAAAAGCATCTTTATGGTATTCCTCTTGCAGGAAACAAATGGATGAAAGAACAAGGTTTTGAAGGAAAAGGCTTGGTGGCTTTTATTCCCCAAAATGCTCCAAAGTTGAACGAGTCGAAACAAGTGCTCAAAGTAATTGCACAAAAGTAACAAGAAGTCTATAATCGACAAATAGATTGATAGTAAAATATGCAGCCATAGGTGTTGGTTAAGCTCATTAAGAAGAGATTGCCACTTAAAAGGGAAGCCGGTTAAAGTCCGGCACGGTCCCGCCACTGTAATCCAGGCATGAGTTGCCGGGAGAGTCAGGATACCTGCCCATGGTGCCGTTTACGACATCCTTCGAGGAAAAGGATCGCGTTAAATCAGGAAGCAACCTTAGGGTTGCTGAGCACCGCGATTTATCGTCCCCTTTGTTCCTTCGAGAACAAAGGGGCTTTTTTGTTAGGGTCAATCGAAATAAATAGTTCAGAAAGAGGTTTTGTCAGATGAAAAGGAATTCAGTAAAAAAAGCACTTATTCTTACGCTAGCTCTAGTAACAGCAATCAGTCTCGCAGCTTGCGGCAAAAAGGAAACGGAAATGTCTGATCCATCTAAGCTTGGCGGGGAGGGAACAAAAGCTCCTGCTGCAACTTCGGCACCAGCAGCAGCCAAAAAGACGGTCTATCCATTGAAGATAAAGGATGCTACGGGTAAGGAGTTTACTTTTGATAAGGCGCCTGAACGTATTGCATCCGTGTCTCCGGCAGAGACTGAAGCCCTTTTTGCAATTGGGCTTGAGGCTAATATTGTTGGTGTATCTGATTTCGATGATTATCCAGAAGCGGCCAAAACGAAACCGAAGCTTGGCAGTATAACGAAGCCTAACCAAGAAGCAGTTATTGCAGCCAATGCGAATGTCTTGTTCACAGGAGTTTCAATGAAACCCGATACGGTAGAAAAGTTGCGCGCTTTAAATATTAACGTGTTTAAAGTGGAGCCGAAAACCTTGGATGATGCCATTGCGAACATTCAAACCTACGGATTGATTACAGATCATCAGGAGCAAGCGGAAAAAGTGGTTGCTAAGATGAAATCGGATCGTCAAAAGGTTGTTAATGCAGTGAAAGACGTCAAGCAAGAGAACAAGAAAAAGGTATACATTGAATTTGCCCCGGGATGGACAGTGGGCAGTGGCGAATACATGGATGAATTGATCAAGCTTTCTGGCGGGATTAACGTCGCAGGAGACGGAAAAGGCTGGTATCAAATCAGCGAAGAGAAAATCATTCAACAAAACCCAGGTGTAATTTTATTCGCCAATGGGGTCGTCGATAGTAAGAGTAAGAAACCACTTGATGAAATTATCCGTACGCGAAGCGGTTGGGATGCCATTGATGCCGTGAAGAACAAGCAGGTGATTGGCCTCGACCAGAACATGTTGAGCCGTCCTGGTCCAAGGCTGACCGATGGATTGCTTGAAATGGCGAAAGGCATTTATCCCGAACTGGTGAAATAAAATGAAAAGAAAATTAATGCTATGGGGAGGAGTAGGGGTTATACTCCTTCTTCTTTCTATTATGGCGAGCTTGTCGCTGGGAACCGCTAATCTCCCGGTTTTGCAAATTGCCAGTATTCTCGCCAAGCACATTCCTTGGCTGGGAGATCACATCGATGCAACCTGGCCGCAGTCGTCGGAACAAATCATTAATAAAGTGCGATTTCCCCGTGTATTACTGGGGATTCTTGTAGGGGCCTCACTTTCCATTGCAGGGGCAGCTTTTCAAGGTGTGCTGCGCAATCCACTTGCTGATCCTTATGCACTCGGTGTATCCTCGGGTGCTTCTGTTGGAGCCGCATTTTTAATCTATTTTGGACTGCAAGTAGCGTGGTTTGGGCAGTGGTCGATTCCTATTGTTGCCTTTGTGACAGGACTTATTTCTTTATTTCTGGTTCTTAAGCTTGCCCAGATCGAAGGGAAGCTGAAGATGGAGACGCTTATTTTATCAGGCGTGGTCATGCAGGCATTTCTAGGGGCAATCGTATCATTCATGGTGTCTATTTCCAATCAAGTCATTAATGAAATTATTTTCTGGTTAATGGGCAGCTTGGCCATGCGAGGTTGGTCGTATACCTATATCATCTCACCCTATTTAATTATCGGTTTTGTCGTGCTGCTTAGCTATGCAAGGTCGTTAAATTTACTGGCTCTTGGTGAGCGGCAGGCGTCACATCTTGGTGTGAATGTGGAGCGGACGAAGCTGATTGTGCTTATAGTAGCAACTTTCATAACGGCTGCAGCGGTATCTGTTGCTGGTGTTATCGGCTTTGTAGGACTCATCGTACCGCATTTGGTGCGACTATTGGTAGGTCCGGATTATCGGTTGATTATTCCTTTATCCGCCATTGGCGGGGGGATTTATGTCCTCTGGGCAGATACACTTGCCCGTACCCTGCTGAGTCCAACTGAAATTCCACTTGGGGTCATCACGGCATTTCTGGGCGCACCATTTTTTGCTTATTTGCTCCACAAGGATAAGAAAACGTTAAGAGGTTGATCAAGATGATTAAAGTGGAGCACCTTTCCCAAAGCTTTAAGGAACAGCAAGTGCTTGAGAACATCAGCTTTGAGATCAAGCAGGGTGAATTTTTTGGTATTATTGGGCCAAACGGCAGCGGTAAGTCAACGTTACTTCGTCTAATATCAGGGATTGATCCTGTTAAAAACGGAAGTGTTGACCTGGGTGGCCGGTTAGTATCCTCCTATTCACGAAAAGAGCTGGCTAGATGGCTTGCTGTCCTCCAGCAGGATGCACTGCCTCCAGTAGGCTTCACGGTCCGTGAAGTGGTGGAAATGGGCCGATATCCTTTTCAGAATTGGCTTGGTGAGGAGTCTGCTGATGCAGAAGGTTTAATTGATAGGATTGTCCGGAAGCTGCACTTGGAACCGCTGATTGATCGAACAATCGAGCGCCTCAGTGGCGGTGAACGTCAGCGTGTCGCTCTTGCTAAAGTGATGGCGCAGCAGCCGCAGCTGCTTATGCTGGATGAACCAACAACGTTCTTGGATATCGGATATCAAGTACAGATGATGGACTACATCAAGGAATGGCAGCGAGAATCCGAGTTGACGGTTGTAGCTGTCCTACATGACTTGAATTTGGCTGCGCAGTACTGCACGCGATTAATGGTTATACATAATGGCGAACTTGCAGCGATAGGAACACCTGATGAAATCATTACCAGCGGATTAATCAGCGAAGTGTATGGAACTGAACCGATTGTCCTGCAGCACCCCGTTAACGATGCGCCGCAAATTTTATTACAGCCAGGAAAATAGATGAGCTATCGGAGGGTCACAATCATGAATAAGATGCAAGAGATTATAGATAGCATTAAGCCTGTTTATCAAGATGTAGTGAACCAAGCGAATGATCATTTAAATCAGTTGACGAAACCACAGGGAAGCCTCGGGAAACTGGAAGATATTGCACGTCAGGTTGCCGGAATTACGGGCGATGTGATGCCGATTTTCGATAAAAAAGCGGTCATCGTAATGGCCGGGGATCACGGCGTATGTGAAGAAGGGATTAGTGCATATCCGGCGGAAGTAACGCCTCAAATGGTGCTTAATTTCCTTTATGGCGGGGCTGCTGTCAATGTACTTGCCAGACATGCCGGCGCTGAAGTTGTCTGTGTCGATATGGGGGTAAATGCTGATCTGGAGCATCCTAATCTCGTCTCTCGCAAAGTAAGAAAAGGGACGCGTAATATGGCGCGTGAAGCGGCATTAACGCTGGATGAGACTGTCCAAGCCATACAAGCTGGTATAGAAGTTGTGGACGAGTTGGTGGAAAAGGGCTACCGGCTCTTTGCTATGGGAGAGATGGGGATTGGCAATACAACGGCCAGCGCCGCGATTCTGTGTGCTTTGACGGGCTTGGATGCGAGTATAGCTGTTGGGCGCGGAACAGGCATTGACGATAGCAAATGGTTGCATAAAGTGTCCGTTGTGAATAAGGCGCTGGATGTGAATGGACTTCGTGTGGATGAGGTGAACAGATCAAGCGCTGAGTATGCGCTCGATGTGTTAATGAAGGTCGGCGGATTGGAGATCGCCGGACTTGTTGGTGTGATTCTCGGCGCAGCGAAGAATCGCTGTCCGGTCGTCGTCGACGGATTCATCTCGTCGGCAGCTGCGCTTGTGGCGAGCCGATTAGCACCGCTAACCGCGTCCTACATGCTCGCCTCGCACTTATCGCAGGAGCAGGGGCATGCGAAGCTGCTCGAAGCGGTTGGCCTCGCAGCGATGCTGCAGATGGATATGCGGCTGGGCGAAGGAACAGGCGCGGTGCTTGTCTTTAACTTGATCGATGCCGCAGGCAAGATCATGAAGGAAATGGCGACATTCGAAAGCGCAGGCGTGTCGCGGGGTTAGCCGTGTAGGGGCATGCCGTTAAAAGGTAAGCTTATACAGTAAGCATCGATAAGGAGGCGAAGGCGCCATGGCAGTTTTGGTTACGGGCGGCGCGCGCAGCGGCAAGAGTTCCTTCGCGGAGAAGCTCGCCATGCATGGCAGTGAGCGAGGGATTTATATCGCGACTTCCCACATCTACGATGAGGAAATGAAGGAGCGGGTTGAGCTGCATCAGCAGATGAGGCTTGCCTCCGGGTATCCATGGGATACCCGGGAGGAGCCTTTCCAACTGCGGGAGTTACTGCTCCGCTTGCAGGAGAGCGGGGAGGATGCCGTGGTCTTGGTCGACTGTTTGACACTTTGGCTGTCCAACTGGTTGCTCCATCATGAGGGAGAAATAGATGCTTCTGCTCGGGTAATGAAACGCATAGACGAGCTCGTAGAAGCAGTGTCCTCCTACCGTGGACACCTCATCTTGGTTACGAATGAAGTAGGTGACGGCATTGTGCCGGAATACCCGCTTGGCCGTAGTTTTCGTGATCTGGCAGGACGAATGAATCAACGACTAGCTGAGGTGTGTGAGCAGGTATTCCTTGTCACGGTGGGCATACCCATGGAGCTAAAAAGCAGAGCTTATCGACTGGAATAGAATAAGTCTTTAGGCATGGAACGGTGATCAATATGTGGATATATTCTTGGCAGGAAATCGTTAGTATGACGGCTGCTGCCATTGCGCTGGACTGGCTGATTGGTGATCCGAAGTGGCCGATACATCCGGTTATTCTCATCGGACGCTTCATTCGCTGGGTAGAAGGCATGTTACATAAAGGAAAAGAGACGTCGGTTATATCATCGTCTGGATGGCTGCGAACTAAGGGTGTCATGCTTACTGTTTCTACTGTAGTGCTTAGCTTTAACGTGATGCTGCTGCTTACTCTTGCTGCTCACTCGATACATGAGTGGCTCGGATACTTGTTCTCTACGTGGTTCATTTCCACAACGATAGCTATTAAAGGATTAAAGGATGCCGCTTATCTAGTTTACAATCCGCTGCGTTCAGGGAATCTCGCAGATGCTCGCAAGTACACGGGCTACATCGTAGGTCGCGATACGGATGAGCTCGGCGAGGAAGAACTGACGCGCGCGGTCGTGGAGACCGTGGCGGAGAACATCGTCGACGCGGTCATCGCGCCCTTGTTCTATGCGCTGATCGGCGGTGCACCGCTCGCGATGCTGTACCGGGCATCGAATACGCTGGATTCGATGGTCGGTTACCGAAATGACAGATACCGTCATTTCGGCTGGGCGTCGGCCCGCTGGGACGACGTGATGAACTGGATCCCGGCTCGGCTGACCGGCCTCCTGTTAATCCTCGTCGCCCTGCTGCAGCCGGGCCTCTCGGCGAAGCGCGCAGCGGCAGCGATTCGCCGCTTCGCGCACCTGCACCCCAGCCCGAATAGCGGAATTCCGGAGTCGGCGGTAGCCGGGGCACTCGGAATTGAGCTGGGCGGGCTGAACGTCTATGGCGGCGCTGCGAGTGAGCGCGCTCGCCTGGGCTGGCCGCTGCGGGAGCTAGCGCAGCAGGATATTGTCTACGCCGTGAGAATGCTCTACGGCGTCAGCTTTGTAGTGATGGGAGGATTGCTGTGCATACTACTCGTACTGTTTTACTAGACTGGCTGCGTGCTTGCATAGCAGCCTTTCAGTTTCTAACCCGTTTGCCGATTCCTGTGCAAATTGACTATACAGACCGAGTATTCCAAAGAAGCGTGATATTTTATCCGCTAGCGGGATTCGTCATCGGTCTTCTTTTACTCCTAGCAGGCGAAGGGTTAAGCCTCGTCCTTCCTGCGATGCCCGCAGGCGTACTGCTGCTTGGGTTCTGGGTTGTCTTAACAGGCGGCCTGCACTTAGACGGACTAATGGATACCGCGGATGGTATTCTTAGTCACAGACCCCGTGAGCAAATGCTAGAAATCATGAAAGACAGCCGCGTAGGCGCCATGGGTGTCATCGTTTGTGTTCTCCACCTGCTCCTCAAATTTTCGCTTCTTTACACCTTACTAGGTACTGGTGGAATGGGTCGTGTATGCTTCTTACTTGCCATCGTTCCCATCTGGAGTCGTTGGTTTATGGTTGCAGCAATTCAAGGGTGGCCCTATGCACGGCGAGACTCAGGATTAGGGAGTTTTTTTCGCGGAGTTACCAAATGGCATGTGATTATGTCTGCATTAGTAGCCCTCTTTACTACTACGCTTATAGTCGCTTTGTTTTCAACATGGCTAGCTGATTCTCATGTGATAACTTTCTCTTTAACCTATGGTATAACTATCATTTTTAGCTTTGCTATAGGCACGATTTTAACAGGTTGGATTTTGGCCACGTATATAAGCCGTAAATTAGGCGGTTTAACCGGAGATACATATGGTGCTTTGAATGAACTCCTCGAAACGCTACTTTTGTTGGGCATAACCATTTTCGTAACAGATTTGTGAGTGTAAATAGTCTAAAGTGGTGGTTACCAATGTTGTACTTTCTACAACAATTCACACGCCTAAAGGCTATTTTCCAAGGTGAAGTTGCAGTTTGTACAACAATTCGAACCCATTTGTCGCGAAATGGCCTGTATAGGGCCAGATTGTTGTACACTATGCAACAACGAAGGGAGAAAGGTGCGATCTAGACCGCAATTGTTGCACTTTCTACAACATATTCAACCAAGAATAGGATTCATTTATTCAGTGTTTGTCCAATGTTTCCAACTCAGAGAAAGGAGTGAATATCATGCTAGAACGCTATGGACATGGAGGCGACCTTTGGACGGCAGAAGAAGCCTTTGGCCGTCCAAAGGAGCAATTCTTGGATTTCAGCTCGAATATGAATCCGTTAGGTCCTCCTTCGGTTGTTAAGCATATTCTCAGAGACGAGTGGCGTGATATGGTCAAATATCCCGACCCCGCCGTGCGTGAACTTAGAAACAAGCTATCGTTGAAATATGATATCGGAGTGGAATGCATACTGGTTGGCAACGGAGCAGCGGAGCTGATTGACCTGATCGCGCGAGTGTTAAAGCCCTCTGTAACAGGATTAGCGAGGCCCTCTTTTAGCGAGTATGAAGAAGCGATCCATAAATCAGGTGGCGGTATTTACAACATCTCTCTGTCGCACATGCACAATTTTGAATTGCAGCAGCAAGATATCGAAGCCTCTTATTCGGCTGTGGATTTGTTCTTTCTAGGGCATCCGAATAATCCAACAGGAAAGCTGGTCCCTCGTCAAGTGTTGGACATGCTTATGCAGAGTAACCGTAGATTGGTGCTTGATGAAGCCTTCATGGATTTTGTACCGAATGAACAGGAACACACTTTACTCAAGCTTGCTTCCACGAGTCAGCAGCTTGTCGTCATCCGCTCGATGACGAAATTTTATTCCATCCCGGGTATACGCTTAGGCTTTATGGTGGCTCACCCTGATCTGATTCGGCAAATTCAACATCTTCAGGTGCAGTGGAGCGTAAACTATTTAGCGCAGCGCATCGGAACTGCTGTGCTTGATGATTTGGATTTTGAGCAGTCCAGCTGGCAGTGGCTGCAAGAAGAGAAGCCATGGCTCACTCAGCAGCTCGAGCAATTGGGTCTTGAGGTCGTGGCTAGTGATGTGAATTTTTTGCTTTTTTCGTTTCCTGAGCGGATGGGTATCGATGTGAAGATGGCGCAGAAGCATTTGGGGCACCAAGGGATATTAATCCGAGATGCGTCTTTATTTGAAGGTCTCAATAAACGCTATTGCCGGGTTGCGGTACGTCTTCGCGAAGACAACGAACGGTTAATATCTGGGTTACGTCACATGTTGGCAGAATTCATGCAGAACCGGGGGCAAGCTGATGACGAATAAGACTATGCAAGCTGCAACATTGATGGTCCAGGGCACAGCTTCCGACGTGGGGAAAAGCATTTTAACAGCAGCACTGTGCCGCATTCTAGTTCAAGACGGCTGGCAAACGGCACCATTTAAGTCGCAAAATATGTCTCTTAATTCTTATGTTACCTTTGATGGCAAAGAGATTGGCCGAGCACAAGGAGTTCAGGCGGATGCCTGTCGTATTTTAGCCACAACGGATATGAATCCGATCCTGCTTAAGCCGAAGCAAGACATGGTTGCTCAGGTTGTTGTTCACGGTAAACCGTACTCTGATTTAGATGCAAGGACGTATAGAGAGTCCTATTTGCCGCAGGCTGAAGTGATCGTGAAGGAAGCTTTAATCCGGCTGCGCAGTCAATATGATGTAGTGGTGCTAGAGGGGGCGGGAAGTCCAGCTGAGGTTAATCTGAAGGACCGCGATATTGTAAATATGCGGCTGGCGGGTTGGGCGGACGCTCCTGTGCTTCTTGTTGCTGATATTGATCGTGGAGGCGTATTTGCATCCATCGTAGGCACTTTGGAGATCTTGACACCGGAGGAAAGAGACCGTGTTAAGGGCTTTATTATTAATAAGTTTCGTGGAGATGTTAGTCTGCTGAAACCGGGCTTGGATTGGCTAGAGGAGAGGACGGGGAAACCGGTTCTTGGGGTTATTCCTTATCTGCCGCAGTTAGGCATTGAGGATGAGGACTCAGCGTCACTAGATTCTAAGCGCATGCAGAGTAAACGGAATGAGAGCTCTCAAGGGAAACAGGCAGATCAGCTGGATATCGCGGTTATTCGCTTGCCTCGTCTCTCAAATTTTACGGATTTCGATCCCCTGCAAGAGGAGAAAGATGTCCATTTCCGCTATATTACCCACCTATCCGAATGGGGTGAACCGGATGTCGTTTTGCTCCCAGGCAGCAAGAATACCATGGACGATTTACGGTATTTGAACGAATCTGGTCTGGCAGAGCGAGTGAAGGTTTTCGCGCAATCAGAGAATGGTTGGGTCGCTGGTATTTGTGCAGGCTATCAGATGCTAGGCGCCAAGCTGCTTGATCCAAATGGCTACGAATCAGATCATCCTGAGCTAGAGGGACTAGGGCTTTTACCAACGGAGACTGTCTTTACTTCCGATAAACGGACCGTTCAAGTTCAGGGAAGCAGCACACTTTTTACTGAAAATAGCTCTGGAATTGCCATTGATGGCTATGAAATCCACATGGGGCGGACGCGTTATTTGCAAGAAATGGTAACGCCTTTCCAGATTAAGGCTCTTACCAGCTTCGATGATGAAAGCTCTGATAATGTGCTGCACGGAGACGGGGCAGCTGCGGATCATGGGCGTGTTTGGGGGACGTATTTACACGGGATTTTACATAATGATGACTTCCGCAGAGCCTGGTTAAATCGTATTCGCAAGCATAAAGGATTATCCCTAATCGAGGGTGGCCTTCGTTTTAAAGAACGTCGAGAAGCTGCTTTCGATAGATTGGCTGACCACGTTAGATGTCACTTGGATATGAATCGTGTTTATGAGATGATGGATATATCAAAGCCTTGGAAAAGGGAGGATGTTTAAAATGAAAATTTATACTCGAACTGGCGATGCGGGGCAAACAGGCGTAATCGGTGGCCGTGTGGATAAAGATGATGATCGTGTTGAGGCTTATGGCACAACGGATGAACTGAATTGTTATGTGGGTCAGGCGATGAGCTTTATGGATCCTGAGAAGTACCCCGATTTACTCCCGGATTTGCTGCAGGTGCAGCATGAGTTGTTTGATTGCGGTTCAGACCTCGCTCTCTTGAAGCAAGAGCTGCGCCCTTATAAAGTAACCGCAGAAATGGTCGATATGCTGGAGACTTGGATTGATAAATACGATGCCGAAACACCGGATATTACACGATTCATTTTGCCGGGCGGAGGTACTGTATCATCCACACTTCATGTTTGCCGTACCGTATGCCGTAGAGCAGAACGCAGGGTGGTAACGCTTGCGCGAACACAAGCAATTAATCCAGAAGTGCGCAGATACTTGAACCGACTGTCCGATTTGTTCTTCACCATTGCCCGCACTGCGAATCACCGTGAAGGTATTACAGATGTGGAGTATGTGCGCAGCGCTGAGGTGTTTAGACGCAAATCATGAGTTATTATGAACCGTTAGTATACATCGTACCGCCGGAGGAAGAGGGCTTCATTCTCAAAACGGTGCTGCAAAAAAGGTTGATGGTCTCTCGCAAATTGCTATCCCGCATTAAATTAACCGAGAAGGGCATAACGGTGAATGGGGTTAGACAATATATCAATATTAAGGTGAAGGCTGGCGATCGTGTAGAGATTCGTATGGAAGAAGAGCAGTCTGAGGATATCTTGCCGCAGGATATCCCTCTGCACATTCTGCATGAGGATGAGCATCTATTGATACTAGCTAAAGATGCCGGTATCATCGTACATCCGACGCATGGGCATTATTTGAACACGATCGCCAATGGCGTCGTGTATCACTGGCAGCAAGCGGGTATTACGTGCCGTTTCCGTCCCGTGCATAGGCTTGACCAAGAAACCTCAGGTGTTTTGGCAATCGCAAAGACACCCTATGTGCACCAGCAAATATCAGAGCAGATGATTCAGCATCAGGTAAAAAAAGAATACCTGGCCTTTGTGTGGGGCTTCGTCACAGCGAAAAGCGGAACAATCAATGAACCCATTGATCGCGATCCTGAACTGCCGCATGTTCGTATCGTTACCCCGGGCGGTTATTCGGCAGTAACTCATTATGAGGTCGTGGAACAATTCGCGCATGCCGCTTTAGTTCGAATATGGCTTGAAACCGGTCGGACACATCAAATTCGTGTGCATATGCGCCATTTGGGACATCCGCTGCTCGGAGATAAAATGTACACACTTCCAGAGTTTGAGCAGAGTTTATCAGCAGTAGAAGTCAATGAACGACTGGGTCGTCAGGCTTTGCACGCTTATAAACTGGGCTTTGTGCATCCAGGAACAAGGGAGTGGACGGAGTTTAATGCTCCACTGCCTGCAGATTTATCTGTTTTACAGGCATGGCTGAAAGAAAGCAACTAGATAAACAGAAACCATCCCTTGTGTAGGATGGTTTTTCTTTGTTATAACTTGACTTTCCTTATCAATTCGATCAGAATTTTAAGTAGTTCGTTTCATATCAACTTAGACTTAAAGGAGCTTTAAACATCATGGGAGTAAAAGTATTTTGTTACGATAAATGCGGGACATGCCGTAGTGCCGTAAAGTGGTTGAAAGATCATCATGTAGATATTACAGAAAATGTCGCTTTATTCGATACGCCGCCCTCTGCCAAGGAATTGGCTAAGCTGCTTAGTGATAGCGGTCTGGAAATCAAAAAGTTTTTTAATACGTCCGGAGAAGTATATAAAGAGATGAGTCTGAAAGACAAACTTCCAAACATGTCGCAAGAGCAAATGCTCGCATTGCTTGCCTCGAACGGCAGGTTGATTAAGCGTCCAATCGTAACCGATGGCCATAAAGTAACAGTAGGCTTCAAGGAAGCAGTGTATGACGAAGTATGGGCGAAGGGGTGATCTTAGGTTGGAAGAGAAGAAGAAACGGTCAGGTAAAAAGTCACCACTAGCCATTGGTGGTTTCATAGCTGTTCTATTATCCCAAGGGAAGCTGCTCTTAGGCTTACTAAAGCTTGGTAAAGCTGGCGGAGCCATCATCTCGATGTTCATTACAATTTGGGCCTATGCCTATCTCGCCCCATTGCCCTTTGCGATTGGTATTGTTCTGATGATTCTGATTCATGAGCTCGGTCATGTTTTCGCTGCCAAGATGAAGGGGCTTCCAGTGTCAGCGCCAGTATTTATTCCTTTTCTTGGAGCACTGATTACAATGAAAAAGAATCCTACCGATGCAGCAACAGAAGCGTTTATTGGCATAGGAGGCCCTATTCTTGGGACCGTTGGTGGCGTGGCCGCTTTTGGTTTGGGTGTATATACCGATTCTCCTGTCATTGTTTCGGTTGCCTATGCCGCATTCTATTTAAACTTAATTAATTTACTCCCTATTCATCCTTTAGATGGTGGGCGAATTTCTACAGCAGTAACTCGTTGGTTATGGATTCTAGGTTTAATCGGCGGTTTGGTATTTATTTTCTATATAAATAGCCGTGTAAGTCAACTTATTTTCTTTGCCATATGGGCCATGTTTGCTTGGGATTTGTATAAAAAATACGTGAAATTCAGAAATCGAGAAGAGCTTCTTTCGGTTTCGACTCGGTTTGATTTTGCGGCTGATCATCTGCTCCAGCAGGGATATATCATTCCAGGTGAAAATCACACACGAGATTTAGAATATACGACTTACTCGGATTTGCAGGGCCCGGGGGAAAGTAGACAAACCATAGTGATGTACTGGCAGGGGATCGGATTCGAGGGTCATGCTTTATTGCCTCAGCAATCCATCATTAAAAGAGTGCAGTTAATCAAAGTGGAACGTATGCAGAAAGAAAATGGGTTTAATTTAGGGTTACAAATAAAAGTGGATTATTCACCTCTAGGGATACAGGAGCGTTACTATGATGTTCCTGCGAAAACACGCTGGAAATTCGGAATCGCTTATCTTGCGCTCGTTTTGTTTTTGCTTTATATGATAAGACTTGTTCATCAAGTGGGAATTATCGACTAAAGTTTCAAGTTCTACTCCTATTAATTACTGATATGAAGTGAATTCATCATAAAGAGGATATAAACCATGAAAATTACAGGATCAAAGAGACTTGGTCAACTAGGATCGGCTATTTTTTCAGAAGTAGCAGATTGGAAGAGAGAGGTTATGAACCAAGGGGTAGACGTCATAGATTTAGGTATAGGAAGCCCTGATCTACCTCCTTCTGATCGAATTATTGAAGCGATTACTGAAGCCGTTCGTAACCCCGCGCATTACGGTTATCCAACATCGGAAGGGAGTTTAGCGTTTCGAGAAACGGTTGCCAGATGGTACCGCTATAGATTCGGTGTGGAGCTGAGTCCGGAAAGTGAAATATTAACTCTGATGGGCTCACAAGATGGTCTTGCTCACTTAGCGCTTTCACTCTGTGATCCTGGGGACATTGCTATTGTCCCTGATCCAGGTTACCCCATATATTCGGCAAGTCTCGTGCTGGCGGGAGTCGAACCTTACTTGTTGCCGCTGCGCGCAGAACATAACTTTTTACCCCAATTAGAGGACATTCCAGTAGACGTGGCTGCTAAGGCTAAATTCATCCTGCTTAACTATCCAAGCAACCCATTGTCTGCTGTTGCAGATCGCGCTTTCTTTGAGCATTTGATTACCTATGCCAAGAAGCATGACTTGCTTGTCGTACACGATCTTGCCTACTCCGAAATGGCTTTTGACGGCTACCGGCCTATCAGCATTTTGGAGATTGAAGGCGCTAAGGAGGTTGCTGTCGAGTTTCATTCACTGTCAAAAAGTTTTAATATGGCAGGTTGTCGAATCGCTTTCCTAACCGGAAATGCAGGCGCAGTGAATGCTCTTAAAACACTAAAATCAAACATCGATTACGGTGTATTCAGTGCCATTCAAGCGGCTGGAATTGCAGCATTAGAGGAAGACATGGAGCATAATCACTCCGTTGCCCATGTGTATGAAAGAAGACGAAATGTGTTGATCTCGGCACTAGCGGAAGCGGGTTGGATCATACCACCACCCAAGGCAACCATGTTCATCTGGGCTCCGATTCCAAAAGGATGGACATCTCGACAAATTTCCCGGGAAATGTTATATCATGCTGGTGTTGTCGTTATTCCTGGAGACGCTTTCGGGGCTGAGGGAGAAGGCTTTGTACGAATCGCATTGGTACAAGAAGAGGGTCGATTACTTGAGGCGGCAAAGCGAATAAGAGATTGGCTTCGTACATTAGAATGAAAATTAGAGATTTTGGTAAAAATAGGAGAATGAGAGACATATAGATGTTTACGTAATGAAATAAAACTTATTTGTTGAAAGGGGTAAGCATATGGATGCCATTTCCTCATTATCGGAGCTTTTAGCTGAGCAGAAGCCTTCATCGTTCGTAGAAATTCCCGGAATTTTGGGGCAAACTTTTGGGCAAGCGACAATTGCAGCTACACTGCCTATGAGCAAACTATTTTCAATCTATGAAGTTGATTTAGAAGTTCAACGTGCGATTATTCCGCGTAATCTTTCTAAACTAATTGATTACGTTAATTTGTATTTAGAAGATCGCCAACCTATTTATTTCCCGGGAATCATTTTCTCGGCAAGAGGTGCAGGTCATTATGACGAAGATCAACAATCGCTTCGTTTGCAGCCTATTGAGAAATTGTATGTTGTGGATGGTCAGCATCGTTTGGCCGCTTTCCAACGCATTATGGAGACGTTACAAAGTCAAATGGCTCGTGCCAAGGATCGTCGTGAGTACGACAAGATGGAAGAGATCACAGAGAAGCTGCGCCGTCTATACGCTTTCCCTATCTCAACCATGACCTATTTGGACATTAATGCTCGTCAAGAGCGTCAGTTGTTCTCCGACATCAATAAGCTTCCGCGCAAGCTTGGCGGCAACCTGGCGGTACTTCGCGATCAGCGCAGATTCTATCACGTGGCTGCGTCGGAGCTTGCAGCCAAAGCGCCAGCTATGCAGAAATTGACCGTAGATATGTTCTCTGAACGCGGGAAGTCACCTGAGTATTTGTTCTCCTATCACTTGCTGATCGAAATATTGATTGCTTTGTTTGAAGGCAGAATGAAATCAGCAGCGCGTAATAATGGCTATCAATATGAGGATAAAGAGCTGCAAGATCTTGTATCCTTGGCGGGAACCTATTTCAATGGTTTACTGAATTACTTGCCTGAACCAGCTAAGGGTGAAATTGTATGGTCTGAGAACATCCAAATTGCACTAGCCATGTTTATGCATGAAGAAGCTACGAAACCAGGTAAATTTAATCGCTATGCACTTGAGCACGTATTGAAAATACTTCCTCATGTGAATTTTAACAACATTTACGCGGGTGAAGAGAAGGATCGGTTGCCGAGACGGACTCGCATTATGAAAGCCTACAACCATATCAAAAACTTTTATCAAGATCAAAATGCATTTCTAATCAGCGATGCCGATTCTTACAATTCCAAGGAGGACGTGAGCTAATGGAAGGATTACGCCTTAAGATGACCATTCATCCTTTTTGCGATAAGTTCGGACTTTCAACTGTAGCTTTACGCGTTCAGGATCTGTTGAATTATACGATGATTGACCCTATGGTTCAGCGTAAGCTGAGCAATATGCAAAGACGCAAAATCTCTACCTATTTGCAGGAGCGCGAACTCGATCATGTGTTCTTCGGACCTGTTACGCTGTCATTGCGTGAAGTGAATCAACTGTCCAAGGGTGAGAAGGAATTCCTTCTGAAGCATGGATCCAAGCTGTCTATTTTAGACGGCCAGCATCGTATCCTAGCCCTAGGCTATGTGAATGATCAGATGCAAAAGGAAGTTAGACGGTATGAGAAGAAATTAGTGGTGCTAAAGATCAAACAACGGAAGTTTCCAGAGGATGCTGAAATTAGGCAAGAGGTTGAGGAAACTGAAGGTACAATTAATCAGCTTGAGGGAAGACGTCTAGATTTGATGGAAACACAGCTTGCTGTGCAAATCTATATAGGCTTAACTGAAGAAGAAGAGCAGCAGTTGTTCGGCGATATTAACTCCAAAGTACAGCTGGTGAGTAAAGAGCTTGGTCATTCCTTCGATTCCATTGATCCGTTAAATCTGGTTATTCAACAGGTTGTCGATCATAATGTGTATCTTAAAGCAGCGGGTGTTGAGCGTCGCAACAATTTGACTTCGTTTAATCGTAACTTTACGTGTTTTAGTTGGTTATATGCGACAGCAACGATGCTTTTTTCAGGCAGAATGCAGCCATCGTATGAGCTTCAGCGTAAAATTCGCCACGATCCATCGACGTATGTAGAAATATTGCACCAATTTTTTAATACGGTCCTTCCGATGATGCCAGAGCAGCCGGGCTTGGCGCAGTATACATCTGCAAATCGTGTGATTCAAGAAAGTATTGCGCTGTATGCCAATCGCTTCTTATTCCCGAATGGAGAGTATAACGAGGAGTGGACGAATTCTTTGCAGCTTCTGGAAGGCTTCGATTGGTCGCATGACAATGAAGAATTGATCTACGTTTTTGGTGCGTTGGATAATGGTAAGATCAATCTTATCCACGAGAAATCGCTGAAAAAGCATGTGAAGCTTGTTCAATTCTTCCTTGAAGGCACGGATAGCGGAAGTACGGATGAGGAAGATGTGGCTTCGTCAGCTTCATAAAAACCAACAAAAGACAAATGAGAGATGGATCTCATTTGTCTTTTTGCTGTGTTTCATTCCTTCCATTTTTGACCATACTGCTTAATGTAGCTACTTAACTAGCAGGAGGGTATCCCAGACCATGTTGGCCGTTCATCAACGTATGGCGGAGTTATGGACATTACGCAGAGCGCGAGAGTTAACACGAGCAGAGCAAGATGAATTACTGCTGTGTATGGAAGCTAACGCGACATATGTATGGAACCGTTTGAAGCTGGAAAATTTATCGCTCTGTGCTTCGCTCACTGGAGACTATGATTGGCTGCATGAAATTTGCGAGCGCATCGAAAAGCTTGAACCCAAGCACTGACCTATCCGGGTCGGTGCTTTTTTCCTTTTCTGCAAGAGAGTGGACGGGTATAATGGTAGTAGTCTAAATCTAAGGAGATGTGACATGGTAAGCTGGTTCAAGCAATTGTGGGGGGCTCCCTATAATAAATTCTTTCTTCTGGGTTTACTGCTATTAACCGCGTTATTACTAAGATTATATCTAGCTCCCCTCTGGGTGGGCTATGATACTGACGTACGGACGTTCCTAGCGTGGTCGGATCGCGCATATTCAGTAGGTTTATCCGGATTGTACACGAACGCCAAAGACTACTTTCTCGATTATCCTCCTGGGTATATGTATGTGCTATATCTCGTTGGCTTATTGCACCACAAGCTGTCGATTCCCTGGGAGAGTGCAGGGTCATTGATCATTCTGAAGCTTCCTGCCATACTGGCTGACCTAGTCACGGCTTACCTCTTGTTTCAGCTAGCGGTTAGTCGCTCGGGCGGGGCACGAACATGGATACAAGCCATTCTAATTGCTGCTTTATTTGCCTTCAATCCAGCGATTTGGTCGAACTCCGCGATATGGGGACAGGTTGACTCCTTTTTTATGTTATTTATTCTTGCAACTTTGTTACTACAACAGCGGGGGAAACTCCCACAAGCTGCGGTTTTTATAGCACTAGCGCTTCTTCTTAAGCCACAGGCACTTCTTTTCGGTATTTTTCTACTTATCGACGTTTTACGAAAGCGCAGCATGATGGTATTGTTGTTGAGTGTTCTAAGTGGAGCTGCAACGATGGCCGTGATTTCACTCCCTTTTGCCATTGGCAGAGGGTATGGCTGGTTGATTGCACTATACTCAGGCACCTTAGCTTCATATCCGTATGCCTCTTTGAACGCGTTCAATCTTATGGCACTATTAGGTGGCAATTTTATCGATATGAATAGCAGTATCCTGCACATCTCTTACCAATTGATTGGGTGGGTGCTGATGGTGTTATCCATCGTCTATGTGTGCTATTTATATGTTCGCAGCAAAGGACGTCGTGGCGCCTTACTGTATGTGGCTTTCTTATTTATCACGGCCGTTTTCATATGTATGACCAAAATGCACGAGCGCTATTTGCACTATGGGTTATTACTCGCGCTGACCAGCTTCATATACTTAAAGGATCGCCGGATTCTGTGGCTTTTTATTGGTTTTAGCATCACTCATTTTATAAATATAGCCGATGTGCTTTTACGCAGTTTTCATCAGGATTATCACATTCCGCGATATGATCCTTTGATGTTGGCTGTTTCGGCCATCAATGTTATGATGTTTGCCTATGCATGTTTATTGGGATGGAGGCTTTTCGTGGTATCACAACAAGCACAGAAGGTGGAGGAGCCAGTTCCGCTGCCAACAGAGCAAGAAATTCACACAGAGTCCGAACGGTGGAATGCGATTTTCAAACCAAGTAGGGATGAGGTGGATAGAAGCACAAGGGGACGTTTTTTTACGAAAAAGGATGCGCTTTATCTTGGCGCTTTAGTATTGGTCTATACGATAATTGCTTTGTTCCATCTAGGTGGGCATAAGGCTCCTACAACGTTCTGGAAGCCAACAAGCGCAGGAGAAACGGTCATTGCTGACCTTGGAGGCTCGCACAACATTACGAGAATTAACACCTTTGCAGGCGTAGGTGAAGGGTCTTATTCATTCTGGTTTTCACAGGACGGTACGCAGTGGCAGGATCAAATAGCGGTGAAATCCGACCACACCAAGGTATTCACTTGGAACACAGTCGAGCCTAAGAAAGATGCGCGTTACGTTAAAATGGTTATTGATGCCCAGGAAGGGGCGGCGCTGCATCTTCATGAAATTGGTATTTTTGGAGATGGCAGCCCAGCTATCTTACCGATTGCTAAGGTATCCGAACAAGATGTAAACGCGGCTGATGAAGGTAAGACAGCTAATTTGTTCGATGAGTCTACCATAGTACCGTACACGCCTACATATATGAATGGGTCCTACTTTGATGAGATCTATCATGCAAGAACCGCCTATGAGCATCTTCACCAAATAGAGCCGTATGAAAGCACGCATCCACCACTTGGTAAAATACTAATGTCTATTGGCATTTATGTGTTTGGATTGAATCCGTTTGGTTGGAGAATCATCGGAACGCTGTTCGGCGTCGGCATGATTCCAATTATGTATGTGTTCGCTAAGCGTATGTTCGGCCGTTCGGAATACGCCTTTATTGCTGCTTTCTTGCTTACCTTTGATTTCATGCACTTTGCGCAGACACGAATCGCGACGATAGATGTTTACGGCGTATTCTTCATCATGCTGATGTTCTATTTCATGCATCGTTACACAACGCTTAGCTTTTTCAGGGAAAAGCTTTGGACTACGTTAATCCCTTTAGGGCTATCAGGTCTTTTCTTCGGAATTGGAGCTGCATCCAAGTGGATTGTTATCTATGGCGGTGCAGGACTTGCGGTACTGCTGCTATTATCCTTATTAGAGCGATTCAACGAATATCGATTCGCACGAAGATTGCTGCGTGAGGCGGAGAATGAGCCACCACTTACAGAACCGGAGCGCAGCCGACTGCAGCTTGTAGAGAAGCTTTTCATACGAAACACGCTGTTTACTTTACTCTGGTGCGTACTCATGTTCGTCATTGTACCTCTAGGTGTTTATACGTTATCCTATATTCCGTTCATGATGGTTCCCGGGCCAGGGCACAATCTGAAGGATGTGGTCACTTATCAGGTCCACATGTACAAATATCATAAAGATTTGGTCGCCACGCATCCATTCTCTTCCCCATGGTGGGAGTGGCCGATGATGCTCCGCCCGATCTGGTATTATCAAGCTAAACTGATGCCGCAAGGCATGCTTTCGAGCATCGTCTCATTCGGGAATCCGCTAGTTTGGTGGCCTGGCTTCATTGCCGTCATCCTTTCGTTTTATGTTGCAATTACACGTAAAGATAAGTTGCTGCGGATGCTGCTAATCGCTTACTGCTCACAATATTTACCATGGATATTAGTGCCAAGGCTCACATTTATTTATCACTATTTTGCGATGGTGCCATTCCTTGTGCTGATCTTGACCTATTACATCAAAGAGTATTTAGAAGAAGGACCGCTTCATAAGAGTAGATGGGTTTACGGATATTTAATTGCCGTATTCGTTCTATTTGTTCTCTTCTATCCGATTCTTTCGGGGATGATCATTCCATCTAAATATTCCTTCTTCCTCCGGTGGCTGCCGGGTTGGAATTTCTTTTAAACAAAAAGTATTGACGTTCATAGTCTTTTTTTCATCCCAACCCTAATGGAGAGTGATTCAAATGGCTAAAGTGGAAGCCTCATATACAGGCGTTTTAAAAGCTTTCCTCGACCTGCTCCCGCAAAAAGGCCTTGAGTGCAAAGTCGTGCTTCCATTAGCTGTTGGAGGGACGATTTCTCACTTGCTTGCGATAGATTACGCGCTCAAACCAGTACTTTCTGCTTTAGGTGCGCGGAACATTCTGCAAGGTGTATATGTGTACTTGATAAGCAAGTGACGTGGGGTGATCGAGGACAGGCCATCTTGGACGATGAAATTGCAGATCGATTGCAAGAATCCGTGACTGAATTTATTCAAGAAATTAAATGGCATACGAGCAGATAAAAACAAATAAATAATGGAAAACTGCTGCTGGTACCTTTTACTAGTAGTGGTTTTTTGTGTTCGGACCAACCCTTCCCATGCTATACTAGTCGTAGAACTTATACGTTATGATTTATAGAATAGGAGCGATTATTTTGTCCGAAACATCATCTGAATCTGTGCTGCTTGTCGATGGCATGGCTTTATTATTTCGTGGTTATTACGCCACTTCTTCCAGTGGTTACATTATGAGAACAAGTGCCGGCATGCCGGTTAACGGGGTTTATGGTTTTCTTAAATATTTCCTAGATGCGATTCAGACGTTCAAACCTACACATGTTGTTTGCTGCTGGGATATGGGAAGTAAGACGTTTCGTACCGAGAAATTTGATAATTACAAAGCGAATCGCGGACCTGCTCCTGAGGAGTTGATTCCTCAGTTTGATTTAGTGAAGGAAGTAACGGCCAGCTTCAACATTCCAAACGTGGGTGTTATCGGATACGAAGCGGATGATTGCATAGGCACATTGGCAAGTACATATAGTCCATCTACGAAGGTACAGATTCTAACAGGCGATCACGATATGCTTCAGCTTGTAAATGAGAATACGGAAGTTATTATTATGAAAAAAGGTCAATCCAACTATATGGTGTATACACTCGAGACCTTGATGGAAGAGAAAAGTTTAACACCTGCTCAAATTATCGATCTAAAGGGTTTAACAGGAGATACGGCGGATAACTATCCAGGGGTAAAAGGAATTGGTGAGAAAACAGCGACCAAACTGCTCATGGAATATCAGGACATCGCCGGGATTTTGGAAAATTTAGCGCTACTGCCGAAAGGTGTTCGCGCCAAAATTGAAGCCGAGATCGACATGCTGCATTTATCACGTGATTTGGCTACGATTCGTTTGGATGCGCCTGTCGCTTGTGCGCTGGAAGAATGCGGCTGGTCGATGGAGCGGGAGAAGGTTATTAGCAAGTTCGAGGAATTGGAATTCAAAGGTTTGATGAGATTAATTGGTTAAACAAATAGAGCAGGGACAGGGCATAAGAATGAGCCGTTGTCCCTGTTTTTTTTACGTTCAGGTTAGTCACTCCTTCATATGTAAAAACCCAAAAATGATGATCCATTTTGGAAAATGCAGGTTGTTAGTTGCCAATTTAATGATGATTTTAATTTTTAATGATTTATTTTTTGAAAGGGCTTCCATACGATAGGAGGAGGATTCACTCTACAGCAGAATAAAGCAGCGAACTTGGTGGGAGTGACAATTGAGAAGAGGTGTTGTTGTTGTGACGAGAGCGTTTGGTAAAAAAAACAGTTTACGATTAATTCGCGTACTTAACATCGTACTCGCGATGACTTTGATCATCGCCTGGGTACCGCTATGGTCCCCAGTACATGCTGAAGAAGACGGTGCTGGTGCAGGTGCAGCAGCAACAGGAACGCCAGGTGGGGTGGATGCCAGTGCATTAAGATTATGGCTTAAAGCTAATCCGGACAGCGTAACTCATAATGCCAATGGCGATGTTACAGAATGGAGAGACAGCAGTTCGAACGGAAATAAATTTATAAATGACGGTACAATCGTCGGAACCGCGATTCGTCCTAAACCAAAGTTTGTAAGCTCTATTGACCCTAAAGCCATAAATTTTCAACCCACAATTAAATTTGGCCGTAGCGGGTCAAGTATTTTACAAGATGTTGACGGCCTGTTCGCAGACAATGAAATAGTTAATAATGCGAGTGTTTACGCCGTAACGGGGGGATTGTCTAGGTCAGACCAGAGCTCTCTTGTTTTTTATCAAACCTTAAAAAATAACATGAAATTAGGGGCGTTTATCCCGAATTATTCCACAAATACCAAATTGAGTACGTCTTATTTTGATGCGGGTGCTACTGCATCGGGAACTGGAGATCCGAGAATAAGTGCAGCTTATCAAATTCCCTTATTGAATTATAACGTATGGGGATTCAATTTTGATGCGAATAGGGCGGTCGGGAACGCGGTCTATCAGTCTATTTCCCTCGATGGTAAGGTGGTAGCTGAGTCGACTAGCCCCCGTCTTCCGATTGTTGGAGCGATTACTCCTATGGTTCTCGGTTCCAATGGCTCAGGAGCTGGAGGTTTTGGCTACGATGGACAAGTCGGTGAAATGATCATTTTCACCAATCCACTCACGACGACGCAGAGGCGTCAGGTAGAATCGTATTTGGCCATCAAGTTCGGTACTCCTCTTAAAGAGGGTAATTACTTGTCCGCTGGTTTCTCACCGCAGGTTGTTTGGGATGCAGCCGTTAATGCTGAATTCGGAAACAATGTAGCTGGCATAGGGCTTGATCAAATGGGAGCGCTGGACCAAAAGCAAAGCCGAAGCAGTGATGGTCCTGCTGCATCTCAAGTATTAATCAGCGCGAAGCAAGCGTTAACGGATAAGCAATATCTGCTCTGGGGCGATAATGAAAGTGCAAGCCCATCAACATCCTATGGGCAGGGCTTTAAGAAGTTGGCACGTACATGGAAGGTACAGAATACTGGAAATGTCGGGCAAGTGCAAATAGCCATTCCCAAAAGTGTAATTCCACTAGGAGGTGTGCTGTTAAAAAGCGATAGCAGCGGTTTCGCGAATACGACGCCAATTCCAATGAGTTTGGCTCAAGTTGGGGGAGCAGATTATTACGTTGCCGAAGCAACTTTATCCAATGGCACCTATTTCACCTTCGCTGAGAAGTTACCGGAAATTCAACTTTCCTCACTCGAACTATGGGTTGGAACCCAACAAATTACAATGAACACACCATTCGTTCCATTCAAGTCAAACGGGTACGAGGCTGTTGTTTCGCAAAACACGGAGAACATCCGAGTAACTGCACAAGCGGAAGCTGGAGCCGCAGTGAAGATAACTTTGAACAATTATGTAAACTCTGGGATGTCGGTGACGGATCCCACCCAAATACCGTTAGTGCCGGGAGTAAACAAACTAACCATCAGTCTGTCAAAGGATGATGCAATAAATGAGTATCATGTTGACTTGATCCGCCGTTTGTCTAAAGGGGAGAACGGCAAAATCGATCTTTATGCAGGAACTGTCACGGCTAGTTCGTATCAGCCGAATACGACTAATATCCCTACCAATGTAGTGGATGGTATTTTGACAGATGATAACCGTTGGTCGGCCTCCGGTCAAGGAGAATGGCTACAATTCGACTTGGGACAACCTGAGACAGTTACGTACTTAGATATTGCTTACTTAAGCGCAAGAGAACGGCAGTCCAATTTCGAAATATTAGGCTCAAATGATCCTGAATTTGCGACGAGCGAAATTTTATTACCAAAAAGAAAGAGTCGAGCTCTTCTACCTACGGATGCAGCTATGCAATCCTATGTTTTGACAAACCCAATTTCTGCACGTTATTTGCGAATTGTTGGATATGGTAACACCGCCAGTGGGAGTTCGGGTAACTGGAATAGTATTATAGAAACTGCACTATTTACGGGAATAGCCCCAAATATTGTTGAACCTGTGGAACCAAGTGGACCTCTGCAAGCAGGCGATAAACCTGTGGGCGATTTGCCACCGATGAAAGTTGTGAAAGTGAGTACTGCTGAGCAACTGCAGAATGGGCTTGAACAAGCTGCTAAAGGAACGGTAATCGAGCTTCAAAACGGGATTTATGAACAGAACGGACCGTTTGTAGTGAAAGATAAGCAGGGTACGGCTGTACTACCGATTCGTATTATTGCGGCGGAGCAGGGTAAGGCAGTTATTACAGGTAATAGCTATATGCACATTGAAAATTCTAACTATATTGAAGTATCGGGACTTACATTCCGAAATGGAATTGGGACAACCGTGAAAGACCAGACGCTGAATTACAGAGGAGTGGACCCTGACCTTGTTTCTACTTTGACGGGTGTACACCCGGGTGTTGAACTGCATAACTCTAGCAATGTGACTATTCTGCGCAACACCTTTGCACTTGACGAGACTGGTCAGCCTTTCCGATTTACCATTACTGAAAATACGATAAGCAAAACAGTTTGGTGTTTAATTGGGGTTGAATATAGCTGTCGATATGGCGGCGGAAGCACATACACGCCTGACGGAGCTGTATATGTCGGAGATACCCCTCATACAAATCCCACTCTGGAGACCGACAACGGAACCAACCGACATTATATCCGTGTTGAGGGCATAAGCAGCCATAACCGGATTGCTTACAATGATATTGGTCCTAAGAAAGGGTTCGGCGCAGTGATCACATATAACGGAGAGCCGGGGTATACGGTTTCGGAGTACGATGTGATCGAGTACAATCATTTCCACGACATTGGTCCACGCGTGTCAAATGGCTTGGAAGCAATTCGCCTCGGATTATCCGGGTTGTCTCTGGCTTCTGGTCATATGATCATTCAGTATAATTTGTTCGACGGGCTCAATGCTGAAGATGAGATTATCTCCGTGAAGAGCAGTGATAATATAATCCGCTACAATACGGTTCGAAATTCGTTCGGAGGTATCGTCGCACGACACGGGCATCGCAACAGCTTTTATGGCAATTTCATTATCGGCGATGGTAAGAAGGCTGGAATGAGCGGATTTCGTATTTATGGTAATGATCATAAAATTTATAACAACTATATGGAAGGGCTTACCAACAGAATTATTCAGCTTGACGGGGGCACCGTAGACGCAGGTTTGGACGGCGGCATCAATCCAACTGTTAAATGGGGAGAAGGACCGGATCAGTCAGCGTTGTTAAGAACGCTGTCGGAAGAGCGCCAGACAGAGCTTTTACGTGGGCACTGGCGCCAGTACAACGTACAAATATTTAACAATACAATGGTAAATGTCGGAAACAACACGAACGGCTTCTATATTGGCGGAAGAACCTTCCAGCCAGTTGGAACGAAGATCTACAACAATCTGGTCTTTAGCAACGCAGGCACGATATTTAATGAAACATCCTTAATAAAGGATATAGATCGACCGACTTATGTCGGCAACATGGTGGACGGAATTGCAGCGGTATCCGCTAATGCAACCGTTATCGGCTCGACA
This sequence comes from Paenibacillus sp. V4I7, assembly GCF_030817275.1. Classification (NCBI taxonomy): domain Bacteria; kingdom Bacillati; phylum Bacillota; class Bacilli; order Caryophanales; family Paenibacillaceae; genus Paenibacillus; species Paenibacillus sp. V4I7. The sequence continues at coordinate 262,214 of NZ_JAUSZD010000002.1, forward strand.
TATAAAGGAGATCTAAAGCTGGTTCGCAATAGCGATGGTTTAATCCGACTATCAGGGCTCAGTCCGGCCATCGATGCGTCGCAGAGCATGTATGTTGCCCTGGAGGACATGGACGGACAAACGAGACGTATGATTTCCGATGCAGGAGCTGACGAATATGCACCTGGAATCACGCCAACCAATAGACCGCTGACAGCGTCTGCTGTCGGACCGAATGTAGGTTTGACGGGTCCAATTGAAGAAACCGAGCCAGGTTTGAGCGATCTCCAGCTGAAGCCGGATCTCACGCTGAGTCCAAATTTCACTTCAAATGTAACCTACTACACGGTAACAGTTCCTTCAGGAACAAACAGCCTGAAGCTCATCCCTGCCACGCTAACAAATGATTCAGTTGTGATGGTAAGTTTGGATGGCAATGCACGTCAATCTGTCTCTAACGGGGAAGAAAGCAATTCGTTGGACATTGGTCAAAATGGGAGCGTTATCCTGATTGAAGTAGCGCTGACTTCTGGGAAAAGCAAAGTGTACACTATTTTTGCAAGACGCCAGATGGATCATTCATCTTCATCGTCAGGGTCAACAGGATCATCAACGTTGCCAACGATACCAGCTCCTGTGCCGATACAAGTACCTGCACCGCAGCCAACACCAACACCTCCGACTCCGCCGAGGACAGGGAAAACCTTTGTCGATGTTGTCTCCCATTGGTCGTCAGAAGCAGTTTCCAAAGCTACTGCAAGGGGTATTGTACACGGTTATGAAGATGGCAGTTTCAAGCCGAACGAACCAACGACAAGAATGCAATTTGCTACAATGCTGGTTCGCGCATTGGGCTTGAATATTAAATCTTCAGGACGTGAGTTCGCTGACCAGGCAGATATCCCGGATTGGGCAACGGGTGAAGTGGCTGCAGCGCTTGATGCGGGAATTCTTCAAGGGTATGAAGATAATTCCTTACGTCCCAATGTACCAATTAACCGGGCTGAGATGGTCATCATGCTTTTAAGAGCGTATCCGCAAAGGGAAGATATGTCTGTTGCCCCATCCTTCAGCGATAGATCGCAAATTCCATCTTGGGCGGTTTCAGATGTATCTCATGCAGTAGCACTGGGTCTCGTCGATGGACGGGAGAACAACCGGTTTGCACCGATGGAAACGGCAACCAGATCTGAAGCCGTAACGGTAATCATACGTATGCTAGAGAAATAGAAACAGCAGGTTGAAATAAGACTACAGGAACCGCTTTTCCGAAGGAGGGCGGTCTTGTTGTTTTTATTGCCTGATCTGTGCGGCAGTTTGCCCAAAGAATGGATCGATAATAGTGCACCTTTTTTGGAAATTAGTTAGCCGCGTTTATTGGTAATGCTTAGATTAAGGTGAAACTGAACTCTTGCGATTTCATTCCTTCCGATAGCGAAGAGGTGTCGTTTTGGTCATTTGACGGAAGACGCGTCCGAACTGCACAAGTGACCCGAACCCTACCTGCTCAGCGATCAAAATCACTTTAAGTTTCGTAGTTGTCAATAGTCGCTGCGCTTCTTGCACACGAACGAGATTCACATATTCAACAAGCGAAAATCCGGTGATTTCCTTGAACATCCGGCTTAAATAGGCCGGGCTGATTTCGAATCGCTCAGCTAGCTCTTCCAGACGGATAGGTTCAGGATAATGAATATTGATAAATCTCACGATGGTGGAAATTTTCCGATGCAGAGGTGAAACGTGTTCAGGAGATGTGGACGGATGCATAAGGACGAAGCGTGCTGTGAATAGCAGAAGCTCGGTCAAATATTGCCGCAATGCGAAATTTTGCCCAAGCTGAGCCTCCTTCGATTCATGAATCAATTTACCAAGAATGTCTTCGACCAAGCGCCGAGTAGGCAGATCCAATCGCAGAACGGGTGTAGCATACGTGAAAGCATCGAGAAGAAATGGAGCCTCCTCTTTGATATTTGCTAAAAAGCTATCATCAAAATTAATCACTACACGCGCATGTCCTAAGTTGTCCGAGTCTGATGTCGCATGAAGCTCACGCCGATTTATAAGCACAAGGTCCCCAGGAAGAATGAGATACGAACGATCACGAATGAAGTACATACGCTCACCTTCGTACAAATAGTAAAGCTCGTACATGTCATGCATGTGTTGAGTCCTCTCGAAGGATCCAGAACGATGAATATGTTGGATATAAAATGGACCTTCATCTTCATTGCCGAAGGTGACAGTTCGTGACATAGGTAGGACTCCTTTGGTTCTCTATGATTATTTGAAGTATACCATGATTTTAGTGAAAAATATGAATAGTTTTAATAAAAAATAAGAAGAGATGATGAGAAAATTTTCGTACCTTGCGATATGATTAAGCTATGAGAAATGAGTAAACGCTTGCAAAACAAGGGAGGATTTACACAATGAAACAGCTTATCGAAGCTATAAAATCAGGAAATATAACGGCATTTTCTTCACCAGATGTGAAAGTGTATGCATCATCCTACACGCAAGTAGGTAATACGTCCCTTCTAATGGTGCGAACAACGGCAGGAAAGAAGCTTATCGCTGCCGGCGAGGGCGAACTATACGACCAACTTATTGGTGAAAACGTGGACGGCGGCAAAGTGGCATCTCTATCTCACGAAAATCGTCTGATACTTAACCAGTTTCTTCCATATACGGCTCCGCAAGCATTTGGTACACAAGTAGCTACAATGGGTTTAGGGGATCGACTTGGGATTGCAAGCCCAGGACATATTCAAACGATTCGCGGCAGAGACATTCGCCCTGTCCTAGCACAGCAAAGTATTCGTGAGCTCGCGCTAACAGGCCGAACCTATGAGGATGTTTTGGATGCGGCTGCTTATGCTGTATTTCAAGAAGGCTACAAAGATGGGTATGGTGCAGACGGCGACCATTTGAAGAAAGAAGAAGACATCAAGTATGCGCTGCGTCTTGGTTTTACAATGCTGACACTGGATTGCTCGGAAAATATCGACAATACCATTGAATCCATGTCTGAAGCGGATATCGCTGCAAAATACGAGCAGCTACCAGCTAGTTTGCGCAATCATTATGAAAAGCGATACTTAGAGACTGCAGCTAATGTTCCTGGAGCAACGCTCCACTATACACGTCAAGCTCTACAGAAAGATGTCCTGATCTATGATGCAGCGATTAATTTCATGGAAGCTATCTTCCGTAAGTATATCGCGACGCTTGATCGCGCAGTTGATTTTGAAATCTCTATCGATGAAACGGCTACGCCGACATCTCCTGAAGCGCACTACTTGGTAGCTAACGAACTTCGTGATCGCGGGGTTACAATTTTCAGTATGGCGCCGCGCTTCTGTGGTGAATTCCAGAAAGGAATTGACTATATCGGCGATATCGCTCAGTTTGAACGTGAATTAGCTAGCCATGCCGCGATTGCTGTGCATTTCGAATACAAGCTTAGCATTCATTCCGGCAGCGATAAATTCAGCGTATTCCCGCTCATCGGGCAGTACACGAACGGCCTGTTCCATATCAAAACAGCTGGAACGAACTGGCTCGAAGCCGTACGTGTCGTAGCGAAGGTAAATCCTTCCCTATACCGCCGCATGCATCAGTATGCGCTTGATCATTTCAGTGAGGCTACAGCTTACTATCATGTAACAACTGACATTAACGCTATCGTCACACTGGGTGAAGTGAGCGATGCCGATCTGCCGGATTATATGGAAGAAAATAATGCTCGCCAACTGCTGCACATCACTTACGGCTTGCTACTTCAATCCAAGAACGCCGATGGCAGCAAACAATTTGCGGACGAATTCTTCCAAACACTAGCTGAGCAAGAAGATGCCTTTGCTGAAGGTCTTCGCTCTCATATTGGCAGACATTTAGAGCTGCTAGGTAAATAATTATAGAGTCGATCTCCAGATATGCGGAGGTCGGCTTTTTATTATGTGAGACCTATTCGTCCATCGCTTGTAGACCCGTAAGGATTTAAGTATGATTAAACAAGTTAGAGAAAGACAGTAAGATTGCGAGGTACCTGGATGCAAAAGAGATTAAGCCGTAAACATTTTCGGGTTCGGCTGGAAGATATGATTGTTACACTGCGACAAGAAATCCTGTCTGGTAAAGCGGCTATTGGCAGCTACTTACCTTCCGAAAGTGATCTGGAAAAGCGATTCGAGCTCAGTAATGCATCCGTTCGCAACGGTCTCAAGATTCTCGTAGAGGAAGGATTTATAGAGAAAATTGCCAGGGTAGGAAATAGGGTAATAAGTCCCTCCTCCGAACAAAAGACGGTTATTAAATTTGGATATGTCCAAACATTTGCCGGACTTGTCGAGATGGAAGAGCTGCTGGTTGAGTTTGCTAAGCAATATCCGCATATTGTTGTACATCCAATAGAACTGCCTTCGGGTAGCTATTCCAAGTCATTGAAGCAATATATGGAAGCGGAGCTCCTCGATTGCGTAATGATTAATAATAATAATTTTCAGGATTTCGTGGAAAATGACTGTACCCATTTATTGGAGCCGATTACGCAAATGGATGATTTGTATCCGTTTTTGACGGAACCGTTTCAACAAGGAGGTCACACGCTCGTTCGGCCGTTTAATTATTCGCCTGTCGTTTTGTGCTATAACAAAAAGCATTTCGAACAGTCTCAAGTTCCACTGCCGGATAGCAGTTGGGGATGGCGTGATCTTTTTACATATGGTCAGCAATTATCTGTGAAGAATGAACGGTTCGGCTTTTATTTTTATTTGCCCTCCCGTAACCGCTGGCCGATCTTTATGCTGCAGAGTGGAACCAGCTTTCAAACCGATGACAGCGGAAATTACCGATTGCACGGAAGCAAGATCATAGAAAGCCTAGAAGCATGCAGAGATCTGCTGGCAATGACAGATGTATTTCCAAGAATTCTTTCGGAAAGCAATGCTGATGCGGAAGCGCTTTTTCTGGAAGAAAAAGTTTCGGTTATTATGACAACCTATTTTTTCTTAAATCAGCTGCGAACGTCTAACATTTCCTTTGAGGTCTCCCCATTGCCAGGTTTGCAGGATTCGAGTACGCTGCTCATAATTAATGGACTAGCTGTTAACAGCCGGTCTTCTAACAAAGAGGCAGCAAAGCTGTTAATCGACTTTTTGACCTCATATGAGATTCAATTAATGCTTCGACGCAAAACGTTGAATATTACCGCTCACCGACGTGCCATGGAGTGGGAGGGGGAGGAGTCGGGGTATCGTCCATCTAAATTTTTTTCATACAGAGAAATGGTCCCGACGTTTCGGTTAATTACGGAATTGGGCCTCAGCAATTACCAATTAAAAAGCATCCAGCGTGATATTATGCTATTTTTGTCTGGTCTGCAAAATAGTGCAGCGCTTAGCACTAGATTGGAACAATTGTTGATTGAAGCTAAAGAAAGTAACATCATTCATTCCTCCTAACGGTTTTTCATAGGTAAACACAGGTGCAGGCTCTTCCAAAAGAGCCTGTACTTTTTTGTTTCTACCCCATAAAATCACAAGTCGAACTAAAGAAAACCACATTGGCTGCGCTTACATTGATGATATCATAAATATACGAGTTAGATACGAGTCAGAAATAATGTGGAATGATTGGTGGGGTAACTAACATGCAGCATAATGGTGTTTATTTTCACAATGTCACGGAACTTGAACAGCTGCCATACCTGCCAGGACTTCGGTTACACCGGTTTCCGAAGCAGGTTCGTCACAGTTTAACGGAGAAGGGCAGAACGAAGGCGGTGCAGTCGAACGGCTGCGAGCTTCGATTTGTTACAGAAGCAAAGTATGTCCAAGTGGTGCTGGCTTCGCAGGATATGAACGGTTCAGTGCTGGTGTTCAAAGGCGACTTCTTCCATTCTTCTCACGAGTTAGAGGCGGGGGTTGCAACAACCATCCAGTTGGAAGAGCCTGAAAGGTTTGCTCAAGTGATCCCGGAGAAACTGAACAATAGGGCGTTCTCTTCTAATGTTTGGCGTATTTTCTTCGAACGGTTTAGCGCAGTATTCTATGATATCGATGCGTTCGGGTTTGAAGTGAGGCCTCCTCATAAGCATGAGATGCCTCAGTTGACACTTCTAGCTTACGGCTCATCGATAACGCAAGGGGCAGGGGCCTTAAGCCATTACAACGGTTATGTGCAGCAAGCGGCCCGACGTCTAGAAATTGATGCGCTTAACTTGGGTCTTAGCGGATCCTGCTTTTGTGAAAAGGAACTGTCAGATCATATTGCGGAGCGCAATGACTGGGATATGATCTATCTTGAGATCGGTGTCAACATGCGAGCGGTAGTTTCTACGGAGGAATTTGAACGACGCTCCTCCTATTTGCTGGACTACATCATTGAACGGCACCCGGAGAAGCCTGTATTTCTAACCTATATTTATCCAAATCGGGCTTCGTATTTCAGTGATTATAACCATGCTTACAGCGAATCTGAAAGACGCTATAACGAAATTTTAGCGCAATATACAGCCAATAGAAGCCACCCTTTCCTACACTTGTTGGACGGGAGCAAGATCATGGATGACTTTACTTCGTTGACAAGTGACCTCATTCATCCTTCTGATTATGGCCATATTCGAATGGGGGAAAAGTTGGCAGGTTTCATGCTTCCAACTGTAAATAAGCTGCGAGAATCGCAATTGAAACATAGCGTTATTTCCAAATAGGAGGAGATTGATATGAGAAAGAAATGGCTTTTATCCATAATTAGTGCATCTTTGCTTGCAGCAACCGCAGCAGGATGCTCGCAGGCAGGGAAGCAGGAAACAGCAGGCAAGCCTGAGGGTGGGAAGGCGGCCTTTTCGATATCCTTCCGGTCCGGAAATATTTCGTACGCGGAAAATCATCCGAACATTAACGAAGAGAAATGGGTAAAAAGGCTGGAGGAGCTAACGAATACGGATTTGGACATCCGCTTAATGTCACACAAAGAATTCGATCAGAAGATGATTCAGATGTTCGCCATCCATGATATTCCCGATGTTGTTCAGGCGAGCTCGGGCTTGACGAATCCGCAATTGGCGGGGTCGGTGCAGGCTGGTGTATTTCTGCCTTTAAACGATTTATTGGAAAAGCACGGCAAGAACCTTTTGAAAAAAATACCGAAAGAAGCATGGGAGAAAGAAACGGACGCCAAAGGGAATATATACGCTATACCAGAGTGGTTATCGAATCCGTCCAGAAGAGCGACCTGGATCCGTACAGATTTATTAGAAAAAACGGGCCTGCCCGAGCCTAAAACAGTTGAAGATTATCTCAACGTTATGCGTGCGTTCAAGAAACTTGGTGTTGAGAATCCCTATATGGGACGAGAAGATTTCGTGTACGCGGATGCTTTCTTCGGGGCTTATGATGTTTTCGGTAACTTCTTTATGAAGCAGGGCGATCAAATCGTTCCTAAGTTTTTTAACGTAGAAAATATGCAAAAAGCCATTCAAACCTATAAAACGATGGTGGATGAAGGCTTGATGAATAAAGAGTTTGAAACCACCAATCCGACCAAGTTCAAAAACGATATTTTAGCCGGAAAAGCAGGAATATGGAACATGAATGCCAACTTGTTGATTCAATGGGATCAGCAGTTGAGAGAAAGTGTGGCAACCGGGAAGATGAAATTGATTTCATCTCCAACTGGACCTGACGGCAAGGGCGGATTGAGGCTTGTCGGTAACGTGACTAGAGCTTATTTGCTTAATAAAAGTGCAAAGGATCCAGCGGCTATCATTACATTTTTCGATTGGATGGTTAGTGACGAGGCGGAGAAATTTTTTACCTTTGGTATTAAAGGGGAGAATTACACGGAAGAGAATGGAAAACTTACTTATAAAGCGCCAACGAACGCAAAGGATGTTGATGAGGAGACTTATAGACAAGTTTTACTCTGGTTAGTTCAAGATACAACTTATAACAAAGGAACTTTGAGTCTTACGCCTGAGGGGCAAGGTTTGATGAAGCTGTATGATACGGTATTGGCCAAAGAAGGACGTGACGGTATCCAGTTCGATCCGCAGCTGAAGGGATATTTGAAAAATCCTGATATCGCGCCAACGGGAGATAAGCTTCCACCTGTTATTCTTACTCATGTTTTGAAAATGGTTTATGGAAAGGAACCGATCTCGGACTATCCGAAAGTTTTAGAAGAGTGGAAGCAAAAAGGCGGCAATGATGTCATCAAAGAAGCTACGGAGAGATTTAACAAAAATGATGGCGTTAACTTATCGAGAACGAAGAATAAGTAACAAGGTAAAGCGAGGAGATAAAATGAAGTACTTACTGCGAAGTATTGAGATACGGATAGTTGTATGCATCATGCTGCTGCTGAGCGTTATTTCACCAATGGTTGAAATGGAAACGCTTTCGGCTGAGGCGACAGACACACAGCTCTTTTATGATAGTTTTGAATATGGTAATGGCGTTGCAGTCCCGACAACATCGCCATCGCTATGGACGCAAGACGGTCTGAATGGAAGTCTGGTGAAGACGACAACCAGCGGCATGCATACGGGTACCTATGGCATAAAAATAGATGCGACCGATTCGCTAAGCCTACATCTAAGTACGGTTGGATATCAACATATTCAGTTGAGTTATTGGTACAAATCAAGTGTCACAGCAGGTAGCGTAAAGGTGGAGTATTCCGCAAACGGAGGTTCCACTTGGTTTGCTTTGGATCCCATTAATAGTGCGCAAGGCTCCTTTGAACAAAGAACGTATACCATTACGGCAGCAACGTACACACCTATTGATAATCTTCCGGATGTCAGAGTGAGATTCAGCGTGGACTCAACGCTAACAGGCAACATCTATATTGATGATGTGGTAGTTAGAGGCACAGCCATTTCTGCACCGGATGAGCCCTCAACCCCACAGCCTGAAGGACCGGAGATCGAATTCTTCTCCGACAATTTCGATGATCCTGACAATTACGGTTCAGCCGGGAGTGTAACCATACCGTCACAATGGGTACAGGAAGGTGCTGGGGGGAGCGTCGCCAAAACGTCAACTTCAACGAGCGCTCCATCGCTGCCCAATTTTGTCAAAATTGATGCTAATGATGCGCTAGCCTTACCGCTCAATACGACTGGTTACGGAAACATCAAGCTGAGTTACTTTACAAGGGCGTCATCTTATATTAGCGGAAGTATGATCGTGGAGTGGTCGGGGAACGGAGGGAGCAGTTGGTCTACTTTAGAAGAATTCAAGCTGGCCCCAGGCACTTCTGAGCAAAAGAACAGCGAATCCAACAAACTGAAAACGTGGGTATTAGGGGGGGCTACCAACAACAACGCTAATCTGAAGATAAGATTCAGAGTGGGGGATCCCATGCAGGCGAATATGTACATGGACAGTGTGTCAATTAAAGGGCAAGCTATTCCAGGAATCCCGCCTGCTGTAACACCGGTGCCCACACCTCCGCCATCCACGGACCCGGTACCTTTCCCTGTACCAAAAGGTGTAACTTTGTATGAAGATGTTGAAATAGGAACAGCCGGCAGCCGCCCCTTGTATACCTCGATTGCCGTGCCAGATACACTGCCTGCTGCTCCATTGCCAGTCGTTGTTTATATCCATGGCGGAGGCTGGAATCACGGGGACAGGAAACAAGCGTTAGCTAACATATGCGGATATGTGACCAAGCGAGGATATATCGGCGTTTCGCTTGACTACCGCCTTACGCCTGAAGCGCCATTCCCGGCTCAGATCCAGGATGTGAAGCTGGCCATTCGCTATTTGCGGGCAAATGCTTCTCAATATCATATTGATCCTGACCGTATCGGTGTTTGGGGTTCATCGGCGGGCGGCCATCTTGCGTCGCTGCTCGGAACTTCGGGGGATCTCTTAACGAGTGATCAGGTGGTTCTCGATAATGGAAATACGGTACATGTGCCAGATTTGGAAGGCTCAGGAGGCTGGCAGGAATATTCAGATAAAGTGCAGGCAGTGGCTGACTGGTTTGGGCCTGCTGATTTCACGACTGCTTTTGCGAATAACTATAGCTCAGTAACGGCGCTTCTAGGCGGGAACAAAGCCTTCACTGTGCCAGATCAAGCGAGACTTGCGATGCCCGGTACGTATGCATCTCCGGATGATCCGCCATTCTGGATCCGGCATGGGGACGCGGATTCTACGATTCCCTATACGGACAGTGTTACGTTTGCTAATCAACTAACAGCAGCGGGTGTTCCTGTTGTTGACTTCAAAGTTGTTCCTGGGCAAGGCCACGGATTTACAGGAACAGCGTCAGAAACAGCCAATGCGGAGGCATGGGCATTTATGGATCAGCATGTTAAGAACAGGACCGTGACAGAACATATCTTATATAAAGACGGCCATACACCCAGCAATCCAAAAGATCCTAATCCTCCTGCTCCGACTGGACCGAATGTTTCAGCTGTTTTGGATCCTTCCATTTTCACAATGGAGGTTAACGGGTCAAAGGAATTGACTGTATCGCTTACGCCTAATGATGCCGTAACACAAACGGTGACATGGATAACGTATGACAGTAGTGTTGCAACCGTATCCTCGTCAGGATTGACAAGCGCATTGGTGTCAGCTGTAGGTCCGGGTACAACGAAAATACGGGCAAACGTGACAACCTCCGTCAATCAGCAGGTATATGCGGATAGTGAAATAACAGTGGTACCACAGCGACCTTCTGGACCTGGAACGGTGGTTGAAAATGAAATAGGCAGTCCACTACCAACGGATGATGCACTCATTGACAGCAGCAAAGCAGGTATGAATTTTAATTCAGCCACGGGCACAAGCGCCGGACTATTCAGTGTTTCCTCAGGAAGCACAAATAAAAAATACGTTTATTTTAAATATGATTTGTCCGGCTTGAGCGATCCTGATTACAAATATATATTTCAAGTGGCCGGGAAAAGAGGCAGCTCCAACACCAATGTGGAGCTTTCACTTTATGGGATCGAGAATACGGAATGGATGGAAACAGGTCTAACATGGGGCAACTCGCCGGTCAATAATCTGGCTGATGCCGCTTTTATTGGCAAATTCACGGTGTCGACCGATAAAGGATCCAGCCCGGAATTGTACAGTGTGGATGTATCCGATTATGTCAGAAGCCATTTGACCCAAGGCAAGGTTGCCTTTGTAGTGGGAGATCCGGAAAACACGGGTATTTCCTTAAACCTCTATTCGAAGGAAGCTAACGGCACGAGTAATCCAAGACCTCGATTAGTTGTTAAGGAGGTCGTCGATATCTCGAACGATAACACACCGCCCTCATGGCTGAGCGCCAGTCATTTAGCAGTGTCTAACCTTGGGACTGATTTCATCAACTTGTATTGGCCTGCTGCAGTAGATAATACGAAAGTTATTGAATATCGGATTTACCAAAATAATACGTTGCTGGCAGCGGTAAATGGAAGCACTTCTTATAACGCTGTTGGGTTGAGTCCAGGAGCAGTGTATACGTTCAAAGTTGAAGCAGTAGACGCAGCAGGGAATATCAGTACGTCTCCGCTGACTTTTAGCAGAACAACGCTTTCGGCACCGCTGACACCCCTAACGGTTATCGGTGTAACCGCGAGCGGCAGCGATGGAAACATCGAGATTAACACGATAGACAGCAATTCGTACACACGCTGGTCTTCATCGGGTGATGGGCAATGGATTATGTACGACTTGGACGACATCAAACGCGTCGGATATGTTGGTATTGGATTTTATAAGGGGGATGTACGATCAACGAATTTCGAAATCGAGACCTCTGAAGACGGAACAACTTGGACACAGCGATTCAGCGGCTCCAGTAAGGGCACTACTACGACTATGCAAGCCTTTGATATTCCTGATACGGATGCCAGATACGTGCGAATTTCAGGCCATGGCAATTCGGATGGCAGCACATTCACAAGCATAACGGACGTTCATGTGTATCCTCCATTCGCTAACGGGGATACGCCGGTTGCCCATATTCCTTATGTGGTACCCGGACCTCCACCGGGGGCTGTGCCCTTTACCGAGCCGGGGATGACAAATGCGGATGGCACGAACCATCCTATTCATATGCCCCATGTAACATCAGGCAGGGTTATAAATGTGCTGGATTATGGTGCGGATCCTGCAGACAACGCTGCTGACGACCGTTCTGCCATTCAGGCGGCTATCAACGCAGCTGTTGAAGGTGGCGAAGTCTATCTGCCGAATGGAACGTACAATTTGAATACAGCTCCTGACGGAACTACAAATCTATTATTGAAAACGGGGGTCAACCTCCGTGGTGAAAGTGAATCCGGTGCAGTGTTGAAAACGGCTCTTAACAAAGTTAAAAACAGCACGGTATTAAAAGCAGCCAATCAGCATGAGCTGGTTATTTCCAATCTGACACTAACCTCCACTTGGGCGGGCGCTTATACAACAGATCATACGGTAAATAATCCGGCAAATGGCGGACCGGACAGCATGATCGCTATTTCGAACTATGGCGAATATCCTTCCTACAACATCACCATAGATCACGTAACGGTTGAAAAATTTACTCGTATGGGAATTCGCATTGATAACAGTCATGATGTCGTTGTAAGAAACAGCACCTTCCGCAATGCCACTGATGTAGGGCCAGGCGGGTCAGGGTATGGAGTCGCAATCCAAGGTATGGCGAAGGTAAATCGGCTAGGGTATGACAATGATACAAAATGGAACTTGGTGGAAAATTCGTCTTTTGAGGGGCCTTACTTAAGACATGGAGCGCTCGTTCAATTTGTCGCGCATAACAACACCATACGCAACAATCAGTTTACTAGGACCAAGCTGGATGCGATTGATCTTCATGGAGAACTGGAATATTTAAATGATATATACGGAAATTTGATTACCGATATTATCACGGGTGGAGCTGTTGGTCTTGGTAATACAGGGGGTACAGCGCCAAGTAATCATAGTAAGTCCGGTCCCAAAAACCATATCCATGATAATATCATCCGAAACTCTCGAGAAGGTATTGTGGTTACGATGGGTACACCGGATACGATCATTGCGAACAATATCATTGAAAACACGACGAATATAGATGGGGCTTCTGGTATTAATGTATTGAACGGGCCAGGAACGATGATTAGAAATAACATAATTCGCAATAATACGGCGACCAATTATTGGGCTATCCTCTTAGAGCATGACAAAGGGGATGAAAAAGCGAACTATATCGGTGAAGGCGATCCGCTGAACGTGCAGATTTTGAATAATACGATTACTGGGAACGCAAATGGCATTCATCTTCAAGCGGGGACTAATATTGTGCTCAGAGGAAATATACTGGAAAACAGCGGTACGAACTACTTGAAGGCTCCGGGTGTGACAACCGTGGAGGAAGTGGAACCGCCAATTGGAGATGAACCTTCCTCCAATACTGACCTGAGCGATCTTACGCTCAGTACGGGAACACAAGAAAGCAATGCTGATATAGGCGTTACGGAAATCAAAACGGTGGGTGACAAGCAGGTAGCGTTTACATTTGTAAATGAAAAACAGATTGACAAGGCATTGCAAAACACAGACTCAAGTTTGCTTGCCATCTCGGTAGAAAGCGGAGACGCCGAACAGGTAAATGTAAAGCTGAGCAGTAAAGCGCTTCAAAAAATGATTGACGCTAAATCGATTCAGACGATTTCGGTTGATACCAAGCTGGGGACGTATCTGCTGCCGATTCAGCAAATTGACATCATCCAGTGGGCTGCACAATTGAACGTCTATCTGGAGAACATGCAGCTTGAGATCATTATTAGTCGGAATGATAGCGCTAAGCAGCATGCTGAATCATCTGGATTTAAGGTGCTTGCTGCCATCGATTTTACAATACAAGTGTCTATGGCGGATGGGAAAATGATGGATATTGATTCATTTACCCATTATGTAGCTAGGGCAATCAAAACGGAGATCCCAGTCATGGAAGGGAATCTGGCTGCCGTCCGCGTTTCTACTGATAGCAGTGGAAGTGTTAGTTACGAACCGGTTCCCTTTTCTGTAAAGGGCAATGAAGTGATTATTTACAGTAGAACGAACAGTACTTACTTGCTGCTTAAAAATCATCTTTCATTCAAGGATACCCAGAGGCATTGGGCCAAGGATGACATTGAGAAAATGGCCAATAGACGAATTGTTCAAGGAGTGTCTTCGGAGGAATTTCATCCGGATGTACCTGTTACACGTGCTGAATTCGCTGTGCTCCTTACCCGTTTTCTAGGTTTGGAGAAAACCGCAGGATTATCAGGCAAGATCAGCTTTGAAGATGTCCCGAGCGATGCTTGGTATCGTGATTCCCTTGCAGCGGCTGTAGGATCGGGAATTGTGAGCGGTTATGAAAATAACGCATTCCGTCCTGATGGAACCATTAGTCGGCAGGAGATGGCGCTTATGATCTATCGAGCCATACAATTCGCAGGCAGCAAAGATCAAGAGCCAGCCAACCAACAGCCCATATTTATGGATCAAGACATAATTGCGGACTGGGCGCAAGAGGCAGTAAACCGATTGACTGGAATGAAGCTGATGGAAGGCGTTTCGAACGGCAGCTTTGCTCCTTCGGACGTTTCGACCCGTGCACAAAGTGCGGTTATGTTATCCAGAATGCTTCCTGTACTTTCTTTTACACGGTAGGGAGGTTGTGGTTGACGGTATTGGTGCGGATTTGAATGAGAGTTGGCAAATGCTAGATAAATAAACGGTAAAGCCGACATCCTGTTATACGGAGGTCGGCTTTTTTGGCTCTCTAGAGCCTGCACTAATAGGAGAGCTGCCGATAAGCAGTGGGAGACATATTCGTCCAGCGTTTGAATTGTTTACTAAACTGAGATAAATCTCTGTAACCGAGCTGCTCGGATATTTGCTCGATGGTGAGTGTAGGATCCATGAGCAGCAGTTTCGCCTTTCGAAGTTTGATCATACTGACATACTGACGCGGAGAGATGCCGTATGCTTTGTGAAATACGCGATTACAGTAAGTGGAGCTGTAACCCAATTGTTCAGCGAGCCGCTCAATCCGGAGCGGTTCCTGAACTTCCTTATTGTCCTCATCTGATTGCGCACACTCACGTTCAATATAGGCCGCAATTTGTTTAGCCAGCTCTGTGGTTGCAGTAAGAGAGGAGATGTGCTGCTCTTCTTGAAGCAGAAGCTCAATCAAAACGCCAAACAAACGGAAAGAAGCCTGCAAGGTCAACAACTTCAGTTGTGTTCCTTCACTCTCCTTGGCAGCTAACCCAACATCCTGTATGACAGGGCGAAGTGCTTGCTCTAGTGTACTGCCGACTGGATATCGCACAAGGGTTAGCTGGTTTAACCGCTGGCGCAACCAAGGGTCGTCCACTTCGAAATGGATGCATACATATTCCATCGTAGCTCCATCCAGTGCACCTAAGCTGCTATGGCGTTGGTTGGGCGTCAGCCATAACAGTTCCCCTTCAGTCTGTTGATAGTCTTTACCTTCTACACGCATATGCTGACTGCCTTCGAGTACAACATTAATTTCATATTGGCTATGCTTATGTTCAGGGAAAGACCAATGAGCATTCACTTTTCTGCGATGTGCAGCAAAAACGCGAAACGAAACTTGCAAATCGGGAAGCATACTGCCGCTAATGCTATGTTCATGCCCAGAAGGCAATGCTGAACGGAATGGCTGCATCTGGAAATTCTCTCCTTCATGGTAACAGCGAATTGCTCTTTATTGTACCATATGATGCCTTGGAATGAGGTGTTTTTTGCACAAATGAAAGAAAGTTTTGCCCATGGGATAAAGATTTAACTGAATGTATGATTAGGGCATATGAAGTTTGAAGGGAGCGTCATTTATGCCGAAAAATCTATTTTTTAATGCCCATCATTCACCTATGGGAGCGTTCGCAAGTTTCACACTTGGATTCCCAGGGAAAAAAGGGGGCTTCGACCTCGAACAAGGCCGTCCGCCTGAACAAAACATCTATATAGGTTTGGAAACCAATCAGGGAGGTACTTACGAGGCTCTACCTTTTTTTGAATATAGTGCGGATGGCGAAACTGAAAGTCAACGTTATGACATTGAGAATCCCGACCCGAATCCGAATAAGCCTAAAATTGTATTTCCTTTCGCACAAAGTGGGATCACCAGACAATTTGAAGTGGGGACAGATACGTGGTCAGCGGGAGATCTGGCTTTTCGACTATACTCTCAAGCACAATCTATACCGGATCCTACTGCTAGTTCCGAAGAGGAGCTGCGTCTTGCCTTAGTTCCGGCTGTGCTGGCTGAGATTACTGTGGACAATACGAAAGGAACCTCTTCCAGAAGAATGTTCTTTGGTTATCAAGGGACAGATCCATACAGCTCGATGCGCCGACTAGACGATACGATGGATCAGGTGGCTGGCATTGGGCAAGGTCGGATTACCGCAATCGTTTCTAAGGATCCTGATGTGCGCTCGGCACTGCATTTTAGTATCGAGGACATTTTGACTGTATATCCCATCGAAAATTTGACTTTCGGTCTGGGGGCCGTAGGCGCACTTTTTGCCGACACAGCTGCTGGCGAGAAACGGACTTATCGCTTCGCGATATGTTTCCACCGTTCTGGCATTGTGACAGCCGGTCATGATGCTTCGTATATGTATGCACGTTTATTTAAGGACATTGAAGCGGTAGGACGCTTTGCATTAGATCACTTCGATGAGCTAGCTGCACGAGCGGATCAAAGTAATGATCGCATCGGGGCATCCAAACTTTCAAATGACCAGAAGTTCATGCTATCGCATGCGATTCGCAGCTATTATGGCAGCTCGCAGCTGCTGGATATGGACGGTGAGCCGTTCTGGGTCGTGAACGAAGGGGAATACCGCATGATGAACACCTTTGATCTCACCGTTGACCAATTATTTTATGAGCTTGAATTGAATCCGTGGACTGTAAAAAATGAACTGGATATGTTCGTTAAGCGCTACAGCTATGAAGATAGAGTACGATTCCCTGGAGATTCTACAGAATATCCGGGTGGCATTAGTTTTACACATGATATGGGTGTTGCCAATACCCTCTCAAGACCCAATTATTCTTCGTATGAGCTGTACGGACTGCAAGGCTGTTTCTCACATATGACCCATGAACAGCTTGTGAATTGGGTTTTATGCGCAGCTACTTATGCAGAACAGACCGGTGACCAACTATGGTTGGAGCAAAATATAGCTATTCTCGAACAATGCCTTCAAAGCATGTTGAATAGGGATAACCCTGATCCTAGTCTGCGTAACGGCATCATGGCGCTGGATAGCACGCGTACGATGGGGGGAGCGGAGATTACCACGTATGATAGTTTGGACGTATCCTTGGGGCAAGCTCGTAACAACATTTATTTGGCTGGTAAGTGTTGGGCGTCTTACTTGGCTATGGAGCGTATTTTCAACCGTTATGGCCGTGATAAAATCGCGCGAATTGCCGGAGACCAAGCGCTGAAGTGCGCAACCACGCTTGTTGGTTATGTGACCGAGGATGGGTACATTCCGGCTGTTGTTGGTGAAGGTAATGATTCTCGCATCATCCCGGCTATTGAAGGTCTTGTCTTCCCTTACTTTACTGGCTGTAAAGAAGCACTCGATGAAAATGGCCGCTATGGCTTTTACATTCAAGCGCTGAAGAAGCATCTCACAACGGTGCTCGTAGCTGATGTGTGCTTGTTCCCTGATGGCGGTTGGAAACTTTCATCCACAAGCAACAACTCATGGCTGAGTAAAATATATTTGTGTCAGTTTGTAGCACGGCAAATTCTGGGGCTTCCCTGGGAAGCGCAAGGAACTGCAGCTGATGCTGCGCATGTCACCTGGCTCACGCATCCGCAGTTGTCGTTTTGGAGCTGGAGTGATCAAATCATATCCGGGGAAATTCAAGGAAGTAAATATTACCCACGCGGTGTAACTAGTATCCTCTGGCTGTTAGAGGATAATTATCAGGCAGTCTAGAAAATTGGGAAGCAGAAGGAAGTGCAGGAACAGAGGAATAGAAGAGCAGAAGAGCAGAAGAACAGAAGAACCGAAGAACCGAAGAACCCAAGACCAAGAGATTAAACCTCTTGGTCACTAGGAGTTTAGGAGTCTATAAGAATAAGAATCTCCATTTGGATCAATACTTCCCTTCTTACAAGTAAATAGGTATGATTGTTGTAGTAAATACAACAATAACCCCCTTCAGAAGGATAGATGGTGAAGATGTTGTACACCATACAACAATTTCCATTAAATAGAGTCAAATAAGCCCCAATTAAGCAAATATGTTGCACTTTCTACAACTCTGGATCGCTTTAAACACGAAAGTGAAGAAAATTGTTGTACGTTTTGCAACATGATGGGTTCTATTCACATCTACAAAAACAATAAACAATAAGCGAGCCAAACGTTTGTAGTATCAAACGTTTGGCTCGCTCAATTTTATACGATTTATTCTTGATTCGTCGGTTCGTTCCGATAATCGTCTTCGCCTGGATAGTCCCGCTTAATACCTTCATGCAGCTCCCGATTTTCGTAAGAGAATTGGTTAGGCGGACGTTGATCTTCTCGCCATGGTTTACTTTTTCCGAGTGATTCTGTGTTTAGGCTTGTGCCATAAGGACCCTCGGGAAATTCTTCGGGAATTAAGTCATTGCGCTGGGACTCGACTGTCTCCAAATCGGTGAAAGCGTCTCGGTACTCAGGAATAAAGCCTTTAGCGTGACTATACTTGTCGTTAGGGAACTTATCACTCATGGATAAAGCCTCCTTATAAGGTTGCTATGCTTTTTCCAGTGTCCCCCGCAGACAGCTTAAATATCCGTAAAATGAATGGAACCTATAATTTGCGACAAGAATTCATTAAGTTCTAGCGCTTGTTCCTCATTCAGTTTATACACATGTTCCAAATATCCTTCTTCAGCCAGATCATCTGGACCAATAACAGCGCTGCGTCCGGATTGCAAATCAATAACAAGCTTTTTGCCGAAATAACGGGATGTAGTCATAATTGCGAGATCAAATCGGTGCAGTGCGTTGCCAACGAAACAAACGAAACGCGTTGTTGTTTCTTCCTGATGGTCGTATAAAAAGTCATAATCAGACATGAGGGCCCTCCATTCTCTTTCTAGTATGCAACTCATTATAACCGAAAAATGCTCGTCAACAAAACATATCTTGCGCCCATCTGACAAACATGGTATGATTTGGATATTAGAAAAAGGGAAGCACCTTTTCAGCTAACAAGCTGAAGAGGTGCTTTTTCGTTTTTCTGAACCATTTTTAGTTATCGTTTGGAGGAGAAGGTATGAACATTGTATTTCTGAACACTTTGGAGAAAGAAGCGGGGGATCATCGCGTTACATCAGCCCAAGTATCGATTGGGGAAGAACAAGGCATTTGGAATGTCTATTGGAATGAGCCTGATAGCGCTGGAAAAATTCAGCAAGATCAGTGGTATCAAGGGGTGAGCTGGGATGAGATGCTGAGTGCTTTCCGTCAGGGACTGCGGGATAAAGTACGTTCCGGTTACCGTCCGCTTGTTAGTACGGATTTGGAATCAGCGCAGGGACTGTCAGGCAAAGCCAGAATGACACAGATGCTGACTTACTACTGCGAAGAAAATCCAAGTGAGGAAGTGTACGAAACGCTCCGCGCGTGGAGGCGTGAACAAGCTGCTCGTGAGGGGAAAGCACCGTATATTCTCGCCACGAACCGTGTGCTTCGCATGATCTCCGTCTTTCTACCCCAGAGCAAGGAAGAGCTGCAGCAAATTCCTGGCTTCGGTGAGCAGAAGACGACCATGTACGCGGCAGATGTGCTCAATCTCACAACTGAGTATACACGTTCGAATGGCTTTCCTTTAGATTGGGTAGCTAAAAGCGTAGATACAGTAAAGTTTGAGGCTTGGCTCCACGCACAGAAGGAACAAAAGCTGCGTACAGAGCTTGACCGTGAAGTTAGCAAGCGCAAGCTTCTTGAGATTGTTGCTGGCGGAGGAAGCTTGGCGGATTTGCAAGCAGTGCTAACTATGCCGCGCAGGGAACTGCTGCTTTGGGTCGAGGATTTGGAGCGAGAGGGATACGATATGGATCCGCTTGTGGAAGCGGAGCTTGCTTCGATCCTGGAAGAAGAACAGATCAAAGCCTGGAATGCCTTCGAATCGGAAGGTGACCGTTACCTGAAGCCGGTGCTGCAGCGCATCATCGGCACGGAGGAGCTCAAAGGCAAAGAACTTGACCGTGCCTATGAGTGGCTGCGCTTGCTTCGTTTGCGCTTCCGCAGGGAGAAGGAAAGGTTTGCTTCTCAAGCTGCAAGCTAGCTAGTATTGACATTGATTAGGATTATATGATTAAATGGTCAATAATCTAAATATCAATTAAAGCGATGACGAACATGGGCTATGCCCGAAGTAGGAGTAATGCCGCTGCTGCAGAGAGTCGGTGTAGGGTGCAAACCGATGCAAGTATGGCTCCGAATTACAGTTCTGAGTTGGTTAAGGGAACATGCTCGTCAGGGCATCAGTAGCTTTTACCCGGCATTCATTTGTCGTTATGTATCTAAGTGAAAGAGAATTTTGCGATTGAGACCGCGAACCCTTCTCTTTAATTAGGGTGGTACCGCGAGACAACCTTCTCGTCCCTTTGTGGACGTGCAGGTTGTCTTTTTTGTATTTATCATGATGAGGAGGATTAATACGATGTTGATATGGGATCAGCTTACTGAAGAACAGCAGCAGGAAGTGGAACGCCAACTGTTTATCATTAAACGAGGTGCTGCCGAAATTGTGCCCGAGGAAGCTCTCAAGCAAAAGATCATGCACGCAGTGGTTACAGGAAAGCCGTTAAAAGTGAAGCTTGGCTTAGATCCATCTGCACCGGATATTCATATTGGACACACCGTTGTTTTGCAGAAGCTGCGTCAATTTCAAGATTTAGGACATGAGGTTCAACTCATTATCGGAGATTTCACAGGACGTATCGGGGATCCGACCGGAAAGTCAGAGACACGCAAGCAGCTGTCAGAGGAAGATGTTAAGCACAATGCGCAAACGTATCAGACGCAATTATCCAAAATATTGGATTTGACCAAGACGACCTTTTACTACAACTCATCTTGGCTTGGAGCGCTTAAATTCGATGATGTGCTGAAGCTAGCAGGTAAAGTAACGGTTGCACGCATGCTAGAGCGGGATGATTTTGCAAAAAGATACGCGGCTAACCAGCCGATTCATGTTCATGAGTTTTTCTACCCTTTAATGCAGGGCTATGACTCAGTTTCTCTTGAAAGTGACATTGAGCTGGGCGGAACGGATCAAACCTTCAATATTTTGATGGGCCGAACGCTCCAAAGTGCTTATGAGATGAAAGATAGTCAGGTAGCGATTCTGATGCCGCTGCTCGAAGGATTGGATGGTGTTCAAAAAATGAGCAAAAGCTTGCGAAATTACATTGGCATCGATGAGCTTCCTAGCGAAATTTTCGGCAAGACGATGTCGATTCCGGATTCGCTCATGACCAAATACTACGAGTTAACAACGACCATCTCAAATGAATCGCTGATTGATCTAAAACAAGGGCTAGAAGCAGGTGCCATCCATCCAAGAGATGCCAAGATGACTCTGGCCAAGGAATATGTGCAAATGTATCATGGTGTGCAGGCGGCAGAAGAAGCAGAACAGCATTTTATAACCGTGTTCCAAAAGCGAGCTTTGCCCGAAGACATCGAAGAAATGACTCTAAGCATCAGCCAACTGGAAGATGGTCAAATCTCCATCATTAAGCTTCTCGTTTTACTAGAACTGCAAGCTTCCAACGGGGAAGCAAGACGAAGTGTGGAACAAGGGGCAGTGAAAATCAATGAACAGAAAATCTCACATATTCATGAACAAATAACCCCAAAGGATGGGGATATTATTCAGGTGGGAAAACGGAAATTCGTTAAAATTAAGCTGATTTAAACAGGACAAAAAGGGCTCCTTGATAGCAGCGTACTGCTTCAAGAAGCCCTCACTCTTTCTGCGTTCATAAGGTATCTACAGCCATTCTTTCTTACGAAATAGCACATACATGCCAATGCCTAATGCCGCCATAAAGACCAGCACGATCGAATCACCGTGTGCGATTTGCATGCCGAGAACATTATCAAAGTTCATCCCGAAAACACCGGTAATGAACGTCAAGGGCATGAATATCGTCGAGGTTGCCGTGAAGACGCGCATGATCTCATTCGCACGGTTAGCGACGCTAGACTGATAGGCTTCTCGTAAGTTGCCCATGAGATCGCGAAGCGTATCAAACGTATCCACGATCTTTACGGCATTTTCATAAATGTCTCCGAAATATTTTTGCAGCTGATGGTCAATCAGTCTAAGCTCTTTCTTGCCAAGTGTTCCAATTACATCACGCTGAGGAACTAGCACCTTTTTGAGCCATAGAATCTCGGAACGAAGACCGATAATTTCATTCAAATGCGACTTCTTCGTTGCCACCAGGATGTCTTCTTCCAGCTTTTCAATCTTGGCCTCGATACGGTCACCGACCGCCACATAATTATCGACGACAAGATCGACCAGATGATATAGGAAACGATCGGCGCTGTTTACTTCCTCTTCCCAGAGAAAAGGTTTCAAAGCTCGAAGTTCATTAATTTTTTGTCTAGTAACGGTGATAATGACATGTTTGCTTAGAAATAGATTAAGTGCGCGAAGAAAAATTTCTTCATCATCAAATCGAATACTATTAATAACGATAAAATAATGGGAATCGTAGAATTCAATTTTTGGACGTTGTTCCTCTTCGCTTAAGCAATCCTCCACGGCCAAATCATGAAGATGGAACAAAGGTTGAAGGATCTCTAAGTCCTCTACCCCTGCATCAATCCAATAAAAGCCTCTTTCTGGAGGTGTTAGGGCGACAGATACGTCATCAACCAACGTAAAAATGCCATTCTGAACCCACCGTGTTTTCATCTGATCCACCCCTTTGAATGGAATCAGTCGGTTAGTTCATCATTTAGAGCAAGGCTCCGGATGAAGGAATAACCGACTGCATCCCTACGCTATTAAATTGTTTAAGATCCTTGCAGGTTCTACTCCTCGGTTCTCCGTCCAAACGTATGCCCTCCTTTTTCATCCGTGTCGAATACTTGTCTAGTATAACCCTTCATATATCACGTTTCAAGCCATAAAAGTTTGCTGAAACGGGTAGATTGTTGTTTAGATAAAGTATGGAAATAATGCTCAGTAGGTGTCAAAAAAATAGCCACCATGATTTACATGGCGGCTTTTAAAATTTTATTTTTAATTTCTTTGTAAATCTCAATTAATTCAGGGTCACCGCGCTGCAGCAATTCTTCTTCACTGTTAGCACCGTAGATACGGCATAACAGGGCCGCAGCATCCTCTACTTGTTGAATCGTTGGTTTTGTGGTTTCAATCAGGGCGAAAAACCGATTTAGCGAAGCAAAAGCGGAGAAGCTATCAATCGTTTGGGTTGACATAAATGACCTCTTTTCATGAAATATGATTGATAAATAGGGTGTTGTTATATATTTCGTTGTTTTACTAACATATAACCCGTTTTTAAGATGGCTTAAACATATTTATTCGATACATTTTGTATTAATTGAATCGTAAGGGGACAAACCGATGTAATTTCTTTGCCCTAATTTCTCTTGACAAGTGTTTCATGCCTTGACTTTGGTTGAATTTATAGTATGATAATTTTAATCGCATACGTTACATTTTCTTATCAAGAGTAGGTGGAGGGACTAGCCCTATGACACCGCGGCAACCGACAAACCTTTGCAAGCAAAGGGATGCACGGTGCTAATTCTTGCGGAAACGCTGTTAAAGCGAATCTGGGAGATAAGAGAAGGACATTGACTTTGATTTTCTATGGCCTTTCTCTGATTCCAGAGAAGGTCATTTTTGCATTTATTTTCCAAATAAAACTTATGAAGAGGAGTGAACAGGATGCCGATCAAGATTCCTGACAACCTGCCTGCCAAAGAAATTTTAAACCAAGAGAACATCTTCACCATGGACGAATCTGTCGCGTATCACCAGGATATACGTCCACTTCGAATTGCTTTATTGAATCTGATGCCAACCAAAGAAACGACGGAGACGCAGCTGCTGCGCTTAATCGGGAATACGCCATTGCAGGTGGAATTCGTGCTTCTGCATCCCAAAACTCATACTTCTAAGAACACGTCCGTCGAGCACTTGGAAATGTTTTATAAAACATTTGACGATATTAAAGATGAAAAGCTGGATGGCATGATTATCACGGGTGCTCCTGTCGAACAGATGGAATTCGAAGATGTGAATTACTGGGAGGAATTGACGCAAATCCTGAATTGGAGTAAGCACAACGTCACTTCTACCTTGCATATTTGTTGGGCAGCTCAAGCGGGCTTGTATCATCATTTCGGTGTGCGAAAGTTTGCGCTCGAGAACAAGATGTTCGGTGTATTTCCTCATACTGTTCAGGTGCCGAATACGAAGCTGCTGCGCGGCTTTGATGAAGTCTTTCATGTACCGCAATCGCGTCATACCGACATTCGTCGTGAAGACATTGAACAATGTCCGGATTTGGAGATTTTATCAGAATCTGAAGAGTCAGGTGTTTATATTGCCGCAACGCGTGATGGGAAGCATATTTTCGTAACAGGGCATTCGGAATATGATGCTTGTTCATTGAAATGGGAGTACGATCGGGATGTGAGTAAAGGGCTTTCAATCGAGATCCCCAAAAATTATTACCCGAATAATGATCCGAGCAGACTGCCTTATAATACTTGGAGAGCGCATGCGAATCTTCTTTTCTCCAATTGGTTGAATTATTATGTATATCAAGAAACACCATTTGAACTGAACGCTAACATCAACGAAAGCTTGGCAAGCTCACAATTGTAATTCGAACCCATATCCTGAGGAGGAACTCCCTTTGTTGAAAATCGAAAGTCGTCTCGCCCAAATTGGCTCTATTCAAGAACCCGTTACTGGAGCTATCAGCTTCCCAGTCTACCAAGCTACTGCGTTCCGTCATCCAAAGCTTGGGCAAAGTACAGGATTCGACTATGCACGTACGAAAAGCCCGACACGCAAGGTGCTCGAGGATGCTATTGCTCAGCTGGAGTCTGGAGATGCGGGCTTTGCTTGTTCCTCAGGAATGGCTGCGCTGCAAACCATTTTTGCTTATTTCAGCCAAGGAGATCATCTGATTGTTTCCTTGGATTTATATGGCGGAACGTACCGGCTGCTTGAGAAAATCATGTCGCGCTTCGGTGTGTCCGCTACGTATGTTGACACGAATGATTTAGATGGGTTGGAAGCGGCGTACCAGCCGAATACCAAAGGGCTTGTCATTGAGACACCGACGAATCCGCTGATGATGATTACAGACCTTGAGCTTGTGTGCACATGGGCTCGCAAGAAGGGCATCGTATCGATTGTCGATAACACCTTGTTAACGCCGTATCTTCAACGTCCAATTGAGCTTGGTGCTGATATCGTCATTCATAGCGCGACCAAGTACCTCGGCGGTCATAATGACGTACTGGCTGGTCTCATCGTGACCAAGGGCAAAGAGCTCTCGGAGCAGATGGCTTTCCTGCACAACTCCATTGGTGCTGTGCTTGGACCGCAAGACAGCTGGCTCCTTATGAGGGGAATGAAGACGCTTGCGCTTCGCATGGAGCGTCATGAACAGAATGCAACGGCGATCGCGCAATTCTTATTGGAACACCCGCTGATCGATGAAGTTTACTACCCTGCGTTGGAAACACACCCTGGTTATGCGATTCAGAATAAGCAGTCCAGTGGAAACACGGGTATTTTCTCCTTTAAAGTAAAGGATGCAAGACTGGTTGAACCGATCCTTCGTCACATCCAGCTCATTGCTTTCGCGGAAAGCTTAGGCGGTGTCGAATCACTTATGACCTATCCAGCTGTACAAACACATGCGGATATTCCACTTGAAATTCGTCAGCAAATCGGTGTAGATGACCGTCTTTTACGCTTCTCTGTTGGCATCGAGCATATTGATGATCTGATTGCGGATCTTTCCAATGCTCTCAGCAAGGCGCAAGCCGAATTGGAAGGAGATTCGTTATCATGAACCATCCACAAGATGATAAACGTAAACCGCATGGCAAATTTGCAACGAAGCTCATTCATTTCGGTGGAGAGATCGATGAAGCGACAGGAGCATCCAGTGTGCCTTTGTACCAAGCTTCAACCTTTCATCAAGCCGACTTAGAAGTCTCACCAGAGTATGACTATACACGTTCGGGCAATCCAACCCGTCAAGCTTTGGAAGACTACATTGCATTACTTGAAGGCGGTACTCGCGGATTTGCTTTCGCTTCGGGTATGGCGGCTATTTCATCAGCCTTCATGCTTTTGTCGCAGGGTGATCATGTTATTTGTACGGAAGATGTTTATGGTGGTACATATCGCCTGCTGACAACGATTATGAATCGTATGGGCGTTGAGTCGACATTCGTTGATATGACCGATATCGCCCAAGTACGTGCAGCACTGCGTTCTAACACTAGAGCGGTATTCATCGAGACACCATCGAATCCGACACTCCGAATTACAGACATCGCCGAAGTTGCTGCTTTTGCTAAAGAGCACGATTTGCTTACGATGCTGGATAATACGTTCATGACACCTTACCATCAGCGTCCAATCGAGCTGGGCATTGATATTGTGCTGCATAGTGCAACGAAGTTCCTCGGCGGACATAGTGATGTACTCGCAGGCTTGGCCGTAGTGGCCAATGACAGTCTAGGTCGCAGAATGAAACAAATCCAGAATGGCATGGGAAATGTACTAGGCATTCAAGATTCTTGGCTGTTGATCCGTGGGATGAAAACCTTGCGAGCTCGTATGGAAATGTCCGAAACTAGTGCCCGTAGACTGGCAAATTGGCTTTCAGAGCAGCCTGATATTGATGTTGTGTACTACCCAGGACTTCCGAACCATCCTCGTAGAGACGTTCATGAAAAGCAGTCTTTAGGCTATGGAGCAGTGGTTTCGTTCGATGTTGGTTCCGGCGAGAAAGCGAAAAAGCTATTAAGCAAAGTGCGTATTCCACTCGTTGCGGTAAGCTTGGGTGCAGTGGAGAGCATCTTGTCCTATCCAGCTATGATGTCACATGCCTCGATGCCGAAGGAAGTTCGCTTACTTCGCGGCATTACGGACGGTCTTGTGCGGTATTCGGTAGGTCTTGAAGATATCGAAGACATTATTGAAGATTTGGAACAAGCCCTTCGCGGTTAGACTTCCATGATTTCGAAAATTAGTCATATTTGAAATGGAATACGCCTTGGTAAAAGCAGCATATTGCTGCTTTTTTGGCATGAATATGATACGATGTTTGGATACAAGCCTTCAGAAAGTAAAGGAGTGAGTAGCTGTGAAACCGATTGATCGCATTTTATATAAAGCACAGTCAGGCGGACGAATTGATGTAGAGGAATGTATTACGCTGTTCGAATCCGATCAAATAGAGAAGATTGGCGACACTGCCAACCAGATTATGAAGAAATGGCACCCCGATCCAATAACGACATTCGTCATTGGGCGGAATATTAACTATACGAATATTTGTGACGTTTATTGCAGATTTTGTGCGTTTTACCGTCCACCGGGTTCATCAGAAGGTTACGTATTGCCGGATGAAACCATTTTCCAGAAGATCCAAGAGACTCTGGATGTAGATGGGACCGAAATCCTCATGCAGGGCGGCACGAATCCGAATCTTCCATTCAGCTATTACACGAATATCCTTCGAGAGATTAAGAAACGTTTTGACATCACGATGCATTCTTTCTCGCCAGCTGAAATTATGAAAATGAAAGATGTTTCAGATGGTCTATCTTTAGAGGAAGTCGTTCGTCAATTGCACGAAGCAGGACTCGATTCTTTGCCAGGTGGCGGCGCAGAAATTTTGGATGATCGCACTAGACGCAAAATTAGTAAGCTAAAAGGTTCATGGCGCGATTGGATGGACGTTATGCAAACCGCTCACAAAATTGGTATGCATACAACGGGAACCATGGTTATCGGTTTTGGCGAATCCATGGAAGAGCGCGCGCTTCATATGCTGCGTATTCGTGATGCGCAAGATGATGTGCTGTTCCAGAAGCTCAATACACCTGGCTTCCTAGCTTTCATTCCTTGGACATTCCAACCAGATAATACGAACATGAAGGCAGAGAAAGTCACGCCTGAGGAGTACTTGAAGACGCTGGCGATTAGCCGAATTATGCTGGATAACGTTCCTAACTTCCAATCGTCTTGGGTGACAATGGGACCTGAGGTAGGCAAGCAAACGCTCAGCTATGGCTGCAACGACTTTGGAAGTACGATGATTGAGGAGAACGTGGTCTCCGCGGCAGGTACAACGCACAAGGTCAACGTAAACTCTACGCTGCGAATTATTCGTGAAGCAGGTAAAATTCCTGCACAGCGGAATACAAAATACCAAACTTTGCGAGTGTTTGATGATGAGTCGCTCGTTATTGATAAAGATTTCGTGATGCAGAACTAATTTAATGACCTTCATTAATAAAAAGAAGCCTCCGTTTTCCACTTTAACCGTGGATACGGAAGCTTCTTTTCATTTGCTTGGGGCAGTTTATTTTGCTTCCTTAAGCGGAGCGGTATGAATGTCCGTTTTGTTTTTACCTGTCATTTTGGCTTTATACAACGATTGATTTGCGCCTGAGAATAGGGTTTCTTTACTAGTCCCCGGGCGATACTCACTGAATCCGATGGAAATGGTCACGGATTGTTTGTTTAATTCCTCATATTTCGATTGAGATATTTGCCAGCGAATTCGTTCCAATATTTCAAATATTTCTTCGGTAGCTTTCTCCGTGAAGATAATAGCAAACTCTTCTCCGCTATATCTAGCAACAAAATCGTTTAAGCCCACTCGGGTTTTCAGTGTGCTGCTTCAAAGAATAGAGCAATTCGAATGGTAATTGAATAGAAACAAGCAACCAGTAGGCATTAAGTAACTTCCGATTCCAGTCCTGCTTGTGCTGATCGAATGCGTCAATTTACATAGGTACCCACTCCAAAAGATATGCTACTTAAGCACTATTACAGGTATCATAACACGATTATCTGCGATATTGGCATATATTAACTAAAGGTTTGACAAAAAATGAGGAATGGAAATGGCAAATTGTTCGTTGTATATCTGATTCCTATCGACCATATACTCTTAGGAGGAAGACGTATTGATGAAAGGAGTTAGCCTATGGAACTGTTTGCCATTGTTGTAATGAATGCCGATGAGGCCTATGTACGTTCGCTAAGCGCTCAGATAGAACGTGAGCTGCAGCTTTTACATATCGCTGAAAGTGGAGTAACAGCCCCATTTGATCTACATGAAACACATGCTTATATTCGAATAGAAGTGAGGATGAACGAAAGAGAAATATCTTCCATTCACAAAGAAGTAAGGGAAGGACTAGCTGGCGTTTTGGCGGATCATATCATTGCAGAGAAAGAGTCGCTTATTTTGCGTGATTTGATTGTTAAAGAATTTAAATATGAAGCCATTGATGATTTGGAAGCAATAGAAGGGTACTGCAAGCAGTCCATGTGTGTGGAGACGGTTATCGAGGAATTGCCAATTTTGAATGGCAGCTCAGCACGACTTCGCCGCAAACAAATGTTATCGGAACAGCTCATGCAATCTCTAGAGGAAACTCCTCGGCTAAGCTTGGATGGTTTTCTTAAATTTCGTTTACAGGATTATACCGAGGAGCTGCGAGAGATAGCTGAGTATGCCATTGATGAATTTATGATGGATCGCCAGTATCAGGAATTTATTTCTCTGTTGCAGTACTTTGTTTATATTCAGGAAGCTAAGATCCCCGTTGCTCATCTTATACATAAAGGCGGGCATGAGTTTGTCATCCTGAATGATCAACTTGAACTCATCGACGCGAATGAATTTGATACAACTTTTAAGCTAGAAGTACTTGAGAAAGATATTAATTTCGAGGACATGATCGTTAGCACCCTCATTACGGTATCTCCAGCAAATATCTACATCCATACGCGAGATCCCGAATTAACGATCATCAAGACGATTAGACAAATATTTGAGGATCGAACAACAGTCTGCTCCTATTGCCGAACTTGTGACATCTTCTTGGGTGAAGCCAAGAAACAGGATCAACTATCCCCTTGACCTTGAGCGAAGAGGCAATTATAATAGTGATCGAAGGCGTTAATATCAAAGACATGAACTTTCTGCAAGAACTGCTCAGAGAGAGGAGACTAGGCTGCAATCTCCTTCAGCTATTCAGATCGTTTACCCCTTTGTAGCCGTATTGTGGAATTCGACCTGACTTGCAGGATCGTTAGTATACAATACCGGAGTCATTCCCGTTACCGAATGCTGATGAGGATTCGCCTTACCCCTTTGGGCATGCAGCGAATCGAACTAGGGTGGAACCACGAGCTGAGCGCACTCGTCCCTTTTGGGATGCAGTGTGCTTTTTTGCGTTCAAAAAATGTACCAAAAGCGGAGAGACTTTGAGCCTACGCTCAAAGATCCCAAAGCGGAGAGACTTTGAGCCTACGCTCAAAGATCCCAAAGCGGAGAGACTTTGAGCCTACGCTCAAAGATCCCAAAGCGGAGAGACTTTGAGCCTACGCTCAAAGATCCCTATATTAGGAGGAACAAAAATGGTTGTACAAGTGAAATTACCAGATGGCGCGGTTAGAGAGTACGCAGTTGGAACGACCATTGAACAAGTGGCGGAATCCATTTCATCCGGACTGAAGAAAAATGCGATTGGCGGCAAAGTTAACGGGAAATCCGTGGATCTGTCGTTCTCATTGGAAAATGATGCAGACGTAGAGATTCTAACGCTCGATAGTGAAGCGGGATTAGAGATGTATCGTCACAGCACAGCGCATCTGATGGCTCAGGCGATTAAACGTATTTATGGTGAAAAAGCGGTTAAATTAGGAATTGGACCTGTGATTGAAGACGGATTTTACTATGATATCGATTTGGAAACACCGCTTAATCCTGAAGATTTGGTGAAAATCGAGAAGGAAATGGAGCGTATTTCCGGTGAGAACCTAGCGATTACTCGCCGCGTTGTTTCTCGTGAGGAAGCGATTCGCATTTTCACTGAAATGGAAGATCCGTTTAAGCTGGAATTGATTCGTGATCTGCCGGAAGATTCGGTACTTACCATCTATGACCAAGGTGAATTTTTTGATTTATGCCGCGGACCGCATCTTCCATCAACTGGACGAATCAAAGCATTTAAATTATTGAGCGTTGCTGGTGCTTACTGGCGTGGAGATGCGAAGAACAAAATGCTGCAACGTATTTACGGCACTGCTTTCCCTAAGAAAGCGCAGCTGGATGAGCATTTGCATCTTTTGGAAGAGGCGAAGAAACGTGATCACCGTAAGCTGGGCAGAGAGCTTAAAATGTTTGCTTTTTCACGTGAGGTTGGGCAAGGGTTACCACTTTGGCTGCCGAATGGCGCTAAATTAAGACGTACAATGGAGCGTTATATTGTCGATCTAGAAGAGCGTCTGGGTTACCAACACGTGTATACACCTGTTCTGGCTAATGTTGATTTGTACAAAACATCCGGTCACTGGGAGCATTACAGCGAGGATATGTTTCCGAAAATGGTGATGGACAATGAGGAACTTGTCCTACGTCCAATGAACTGTCCACATCACATGATGGTTTATAAAAGCGATATGCGCAGCTACCGTGATCTGCCAATTCGGATTGCTGAGCTTGGCACCATGCACCGTTATGAAATGTCAGGAGCTTTAACCGGTCTACACCGTGTTCGTGCCATGACCCTGAATGACGCTCATATTTTCTGTCGTTTGGATCAAATTAAAGAAGAGTTCTCCCGCGTTGTGAACTTGATTCGTCAGGTTTATGCGGATTTCGGAATTACAGACTACCGTTTCCGTCTTTCCTATAGGGATCCTAAGGATACAGAAAAATATTTCCAAGATGATCAAATGTGGGAAACTTCTCAACGCATGCTGCGTGAGGTTGTTGAAGAATTAGGACTTCCTTTTTTCGAGGCTGAAGGTGAAGCTGCCTTCTATGGTCCTAAACTTGACGTTCAAATCAAAACAGCACTCAAGAAAGAAGAAACACTTTCAACAGCTCAAATTGATTTCTTGCTCCCCGAACGCTTCCAGCTTGAATACACAGGTGAAGATGGTCAGAAACATCGCCCGGTGGTTATTCACAGAGGGATTATCAGTACTATGGAGCGTATGACAGCCTTCTTGCTTGAGAACTTTGCAGGTGCGCTGCCAACTTGGTTAATGCCGATTCAAGCGAAAGTCATTCCGGTATCTCCGGCATTCGAAGAATTCTCGAATCACGTGACTGAGCGTCTACGGGAAGCTGGTATTCGTGTTGAGGCAGATAATCGTAATGAGAAGCTGGGTTATAAGATTAGAGAAGCGCAGCTGGAGAAGATTCCTTATATGCTAGTCGTCGGTGAAAACGAAGTGAAGAGCGAAAGCTTATCTATTCGAAAACGTGGTCAAGGGGATCTTGGAACCCATCCGATTGAACAAGTGATTGGCATGATTAACGAGGAAATTAGCAAGAAACTTTAAGCACCACACCTATAAATGAAGAGGGTGTCCCAAAAGCCATGATAGTCTTGGTGTGTAGGACACTCAAGATCGTTAGAAAAAGTGAATATTTGAATGAAAAAGGAGCTAAGCGGCTTGTACGTGCTTAGCTCCTTTATTTTTAGCGTCCATCGCTGCTTTCTTCAGCAAGTTATGGGCAAGCGAAAGCCACCCGACCTCTAGACTTACTTTGGGTAAGCCTCGAAGCAGGAATCTTTTGAATCCGCGGTTGTTCTTGATGTCACCAAACACAGGCTCTGGCTCAATCATACGCCGTACTGCTAGCGCGTAACCTTCTTCGCTACGGAGTTTGTTGCGCGCTTGGTTCTTTAATCGCAAGTAGTTCATGCTTACTTTAACTTCGCGATTACCTTGGGCTTTCGTACACTGTGGTTTCAGCGGGCAACCTTCACAGCTTGCACTCCGGTAATGGCGGTACTCGATTTCATATCCACTCTCCGTTTTCTCTTTGCTTGCTCTGCGGAAAATGAGGGGTTGTCCTGCCGCACATGTCCACGTATCTTGTTCTTCGTCATAGGTCCAGTTGTCGATTTTACTAATATCCTTTTGCCACGCTTTGTTTTTCTCACGGTAATAGGTGCTATATTTGACGATGGCTTCGACTTCATTTTGCTCTAAATAGTCGTAGTTCTCTTCGCCGCCATACCCCGCATCAGCGATGATCGTGCTCGGCAGCTTGCCTAGTTGCGATTTTACTTTTTCAAGATGAGGGATGAGGCAGCGTGTATCGGTAGGCCGTTGGTGTACGCTGTAGCCGAGGATAAATTGATTTTCAGTGCCGATCTGTACATTGTAACCCGGCTTAAGTTGGCCGTTTCGCATATGATCTTCTTTCATCCGCATGAACGTAGCATCTTTGTCGGTCTTACTGTAGCTATTCCGACTCCCTAAAATTTCTTCATGTGTTTCATACTTTTGAAGTCGAGGAAGAAGATCTTTTCGAAGTGTGCGCACGGCTTTCTTTAGCGACTTGTCCTTCGGGTTTTCCTGCAGTCTTTCTTCCAATTGTTTGACAGCGATCTCTAATTTTTCACTTGTGATCTCAGACGCTCCGCCCAGTTCGCTTAGGTCTTGGCCAACATGCATCTGCTCTTCTTGCTTCTCAGCTTCTTCGATCGTGGCAAACAGCGTCTGCACTTTCTCCTGAAGCTTGGCCTTATGCTTCACAACCGCTTTACCCCAAACAAAGGTATACCGATTGGCATTCGCTTCAATTTTAGTACCGTCAACAAAATAGTGCTCTAGTTGAACGTACTTCTCGTCGGCCAAAAATTGAAGAACCGCGGTAAATACGGTCTCCAGCAGGGCTTTCATCCGTTCAGAACGAAAACGGTTAATGGTGCGGAAGTCGGGTCGTTGTCTGCCTGCAATCCACATGAACATGACGTTTTCGCGGACAGCCTTGGCGATCTGTCGGGAGGAGTAAATACGCTGGGTGTAGGCATAAATGATCACTTTTGTTAGCATCTTAGGGTGATAGCTATCTCTTCCGCCTCCAGGGTAAGCTGCGTCGAAAATGACGTCATCCAGTTGATTCACGGCGGCGTTTACAATGCGAACGAGGTGATTTTGAGGAATATCTTCCTCCAAGTCCATTGGCAGGCAAAGTTGATCCATGGTATATTGAATGTACAAAGAAACCGTCTCCTTTTGTAAGTGGTTGGGTGGTACCTCCATTTTACCAAAGAACGGTTTCTTTTTGTTTACAAAATGAGAGGATGCCCCTCAGTCATTTTATGACTTTTGGGACACCCTCTTTTTTTGTTTGGAAATTCAGTTTAATGGGTATGTATAGGGGAGCGTGATTAGGACACCTTAAACAGTGAGTCTGCATCCGGATGTTTAAAGGTGGTAGGTATTGGACAACCTGCAATAGTAGGGGAGGTATTAAAAATAGTAATGTTAACCAATTTTTTGGCTCAGTCTAAATGGTTTAGTGCGTCGATCATCGTTGTTCTGATGGCACTTTTCGGACAAGAGACGACGGGCAAAAGCGACCAAAGTTACACGACGGCAAACTCCGTCACCCATATACAAGATCAGCAGCAAAAGGTTATTCCGGACAAAACGACGCCTGCTTCACGGCCGGGTAGCGCAAGAAAACCTGCAACAAATCAATTATCGTTATGTTCCGAAGTTAGACTCAGATTTGTCCAAGCTCAAGGCAGTCGAAGTGACAGCCACCGGTTATTTTGCAGGTAAGGAATCAACAGGGAAAAATCCGGATCATCCTGAGTATGGGATCACGTATTCGGGAATTAAAGTAAAGCGGGATGATAAGTCCTTATCAACGATCGCAGCAGACACGAACGTTTTTCCGCTAGGCACTGTCTTGTTTATTCCCGGTTATGGGTATGGTGTTGTTGCAGATACAGGCAGCGCAATTAAAGGAAAGAAAATTGATCTGTATTTCGACACAAAGGATCAGGTTTATAAAGAATGGGGCAAGAAGACGGTTAAAGTATTTATCGTCAAAGAAGGGCATGGGAAAGTGACCGAACTCATCTGGAATCAGCTAAAGGATGAGATTATCGCACCAACCAAAGCACTATGACAAGAATCAGCTTTTTACTAAGCCGAACATTTCCATCATAAATTCTCCTGTTTGGGAAATTCTATACTTACAGGAGGTGATTGAACATGGCTAAGAACAAGAATAACAAGAATAAAAATTTGAGCGCTAATGTTGCTCAAGATGTAGAATTTGCTGCGGAAACATCAGTAGCGAACAATCAGCAACAAACGAATACACAAAACCAAAATAAATAATGCAATATCAATAAGCTGAAAAAGCGATAGAAGAGCAGAGATCTGAAAAGGTCTCTGCTTTTTTATTTCTTTTCAACTTCTCCTATTTTCGATATAATGTAACAAAAACTAACATTTAGGTTCCTTTTGGGAGGAGTTCCAATTTCTTATGCGCGTAGAAATGAAACACAAAGCTGGGTTTTATGCTCTTATTCTCATTGGTATTACGGTAAGTATATTCGCGCTATTTACTTCCTCTAGATGGTTTGCGGCTGCAAGTTTGGCTGTTTTTTTGTTTATAGGTATTATTGCTTGGCTTAGTACAAGATCATCAAGGTCATCTAATAGCCACGATAATAAGGGACAACAAGAGCAATTCCGAACATTTATACAAGAATCTCAGGTGGTAGCGGATAGATTAGCAGCCGCTGTTGAGGAAGTCAATCGTTCGATCGGACATCTTTTGCAAATAGCTGATGCTTCGATTCAAGGAGAAGAGGATCTGAAGATTCGAAGTAATCAAGCCGTTGGACAGCTGCAAGAAGCATTCGCTGCGATTCAGCAGGTAGCAGCTGCAGCCGACCAAATTCTAGATTCATCCTTACATATGCATCGAGAGAGTGAGCAAACCAAAGATACGGTGGTCGATGTATGCCGGTCACTGAATGCCACAGATGAAGTCATGAATGATCTACATATTAATAATGATACCATGCAGAAGAAGATTCAGGATTTGACAGGACATACTTCTAAGATTGAAGAAATCAATACATTTATTGCGGAAGTAGTGTCTCAAACCTCGCTGCTCGCGCTTAATGCATCCATTGAAGCAGCCAGAGCGGGTGAGCATGGACGGGGCTTTTCTGTCGTCGCACAGGAAATTAAGAAGCTGGCCACACAAAGTCATGAAGCGGTTACGAAATCTTCCGAACTATTGGCATCTATCGAGAGCGGTGTTTCACAAGTTGTGACAGCGGTTGCTGAGGAAAAGGCATCTGTCGCGCATGGGATTGCTGAGATGAAAATAATAAAAGATAAGATCGATACGATCTTCGCGTTGATTCTGAATGTCAATAATCTTGTATCGAGTACAACAAGCTCCACTCAACATCAGTCTTCGCTTGTCTCAGGTACAAGAACTCTACTTGGCCAAGTTGTTGATTTGATGAATGAGACGATGTCTAGTGTGGAGATTACCTTGGATCAACTGACAAAGCAGCGCCATGAAGTATCGATGCTGCAGCATATCAACCAAAATTTAGATCGTTCCTCTAAGGAACTATTACAGGCGATACAAGCAGTAGGTATGCAAAATAAAGAAGGAACGATTCATGTAAATATTCAAGAAATGAAGCAAGTACTTAGCTCACTTGTACAAATACCTGACATAACTTCATTGCTTGATGGTAAGCATGCTTCTCATTTAGGTGCTGTTTTGCAGAAAACGGCCGGGATTGAAGCCATCTGGTCTAACCGCGCGGATGGAACTTTCATCTATTCGATGCCTGAAGCAGGTCTAGTTAATGCAAAGGGCAGAGAGTGGTGGAAGCGTGCGATGGGGGGAGAACTCTTCGTTTCTCCGGAATACGTGTCAGCTATTACCAAAAAACCATGTATCACGATGTCAAAAGCGATAATAGATGACACGGGAACCCCTGTTGGTGTTGTAGGAATCGATTTAATATTGAAATAAAGGTTCTCAAATCGTTTATTTTGGTGTAAAATAAGATTACTGTGATAAATCTTGACATGGGGAGATAGGTGAGCGATCATGCTGAATGCTTTGCGATTGGACGGAAAACCTCAAAAAACACCAAGGAAAGCTGCAGAGGTACTTCCTTTCTTGGAAGCTTACATTGTCCGCAAGGAACAGCAGGTCCTGGATATTGAGCAGGTAGTAGAGCGCTACGAAATCAAAAGAATGAAAGAAGAGCGCGCTTATCAGACGATGTCATCATTTCGCCGCATGTTTTCTGGTAAGAAACCTGACCATCATCTTGCTGTCGAATATATCCACTATGTGAAGAAGCCCATGGAGCAAGTTAGGAAGCTTCGAGCTGAAATTGCCCATGCGAGACAAATTATGAATGAATCCAAACCAGGTGATGAGATCTCAGTACCGGATGAGATTGAAGAGCTGCTTTCTTAATACAAACAAAAAACCTTCCAATTTGGAAGGTTTTTATTGTTCTCATTGACCTTTCTTTAGTTGTTCTAAGTCCAGAAATCCATCCTCTTGGCTGTAAGCCGGAACACCATGGATACCGACATCCAATCCGACTAATTCCTCATCTCTACTAACTCGCAATGGAACGATAAGTTGAATTAGCTTCATACAACCCCATGTAATGACGAATCCCCATATACAAATCGTAACAAGACCTAATGCTTGAACACCTAGTAGGCTGAAGCCCCCGCCATAGAACAAACCAGCAGTACCTTCCCGAATGGCATCAGGCTGAGCAAATAATCCTACAGCGAGAGTCCCGATGCTACCGCTGATACCATGAACAGGAAAAGCACCGACTGGATCATCAATCCGCCTAGCTTCTAGCATTTCTGTTGCATAAACCATTGCGATCCCGCAAATTGCACCGATGAAAATGGCCGCAGCATCACTAACGAAAGCACAGCCTGCGGTAATGCCAACGAGTCCTGCAAGAGCGCCGTTGATGACCATAGGGGGATCCGCTTTGCGGTAACGCATCATGGTGAATAGAATGCACGTTGCGCTGCCCGCTGCTGCTGCAAGCATGGTCGTTACTGCAATGTGGCCGATCGAAGTATTGGTGGCACTTAGCGTGCTTCCTGAGTTAAAGCCAAACCAACCGAACCAAAGGATAAATGCGCCTACGGAGGCAAGCGGCAAATTGGATGGTGGGACAATATTAGCCGTACCGTCAGCGGAAAATTTGCCAATCCGTGGACCAATGATCATCGCTGCGGCAAGGGCGGAGAATCCGCCAAGTGCGTGAATGACGGCAGAACCTGCGAAATCAACCATGCCTAGCTTGCCAAGCCATCCATTGACAGCCCAAACCCAGTGGCCAGCAATGGGGTAGATTAAACCAGTCATTGCGATGGTGTATAGAATGTAAGCGCGGAAGTTGATGCGTTCAGCTACAGCCCCAGATACGATCGAGATCACAGCGATAACAAAGGCACACTGGAATAGCCAATAAGTCTCATGTGAGATATTTAAAACGATATGTGTTAAATCTCCTCCCATGAAGAAGCCGGTGGTGCCAATCAAACCAGATACATCTTTACCGTACATAAGGGCAAAGCCGAAGAAGTAAAAAATAAGTGCTCCGAAAGCGATATCAACAAACACTTTCATAATGATACTTACCGCATTTTTTTGTCTGACGAAACCTGCCTCCAATAAAGCGAAGCCGCCTTCCATCAATAGAATCATGGCAGCTGTCAGAACCACCCATATGGTATCTAGGCCGCTAGAAAGCTGTTGGATTTCATCCATAATCAATCTCTCCTTATGTTTGAGGAATTCTTTGCACCAATTATACGGTTCTGATGATAATTATGTCAACGATATACGTAAGAATACATAACATATGAAGGTTATTGTTCGTTTTTAAATAATTGATGTCAGTTATTCATTTGATTCTGCGAAAACTCAGTCTCTAGACCGAGGAAGCGATCAATCTCTCGTCTCTTTTCATTCCTAGCTGTATCTTATAAACTAGAGGTATCTTAACAACGTTGTATACAAATGGAGGAAGAAGTATGAATCCGCATATGTTTCAAAGAATAATTTGGGGGCTTGTCCTCGTAACGGCAGGTGTCCTTTATTTACTTAACCAATTAGGGTTTATTGATATTGATCTTGCTTATATGTTTTCCACTTATTGGCCTGTCATTCTTATTTTCTACGGTCTCGTTGGTTTTGTTTGGCAGCGTAAGTATCATTGGGGAGGCTCAATTTGGAGTTTACTCGTTTGCTGTATGGGAACGATCTTTCTGCTGAAGAATTTAAAGCTGACCGATCGATCGCTTGGAGAGATGTTTCAGATTTTGGGACCTATTGCTTTAATTTTATTTGGATTGAATGTGATTTTTAAACCTAGCAAGAAAGAGTCACCGGATTGGCCTTCTATTAAAGAAGAGAAAAATCAAGTTAGAGAGGCAAGACGTGAAGCTAGAAGATTGCAGCATGAAAAATATAGAAATCCATGGGATCAACCTATGGGCACTGATGGTGCGCCATCGCCAACAAATGATAAGGAGCGCGAAAGTAAATCAACTTTTAATGAAGTAAAGCATGAGTTAAGTGACGAAGAGAAAGCCGTACTCAAGGATATTCATGGCGAGTTTCATGATAAGCATATATGGGATGTGCCTGAGGCGCCGGGAGCACCAGATCCAAGGCTACCTCAGCCACCGGGACAACCGAAAACGCATGCTTTTAACCATCATGGTCACAAGTACGATGATTTTGTACGTAACTTCGACTCTGGTGATGTACTTCATCGACATGGTTTTATCGG
Source organism: Paenibacillus sp. V4I7 (assembly GCF_030817275.1). NCBI lineage: Bacteria > Bacillati > Bacillota > Bacilli > Caryophanales > Paenibacillaceae > Paenibacillus > Paenibacillus sp. V4I7. Next base: position 302,169 of record NZ_JAUSZD010000002.1, read on the forward strand.
AGATGTGCATCTGGGACAAGAAGCTTGGGAACTGAAGCCGATTCAGATCTCACATTTCATTGGTGATTCTGTGATAGATCTTACACGCGCAGCCATTCCTTTGGGAGAGACAACTATTCATGTTTCAGCATTTATTGGTGATGTGAAAATATTCATTCCCAATGATATTGATGTTGAGGTTCGCGTAATGGCAAGTTCTTTTATCGGAGATATGAAAGTACTTGATCGCCGTGAGAGTGGGTTTCTGCGCAGTGTGAGAACTCAGACCTCGCACTATGAAGAGGCTGACCGGAAAATAATTGTAACTACGAGCATGTTTATTGGTGACATTACAATCAAAAAGATAGGTTAAGGATGGAGCATGTACAAATTGCGAATGTTCAATATGAAGTGGCAGCTGCTGAATTATTTTCTTATCTCGAGTTTACTCACGGTATCCAGCATATATATTGTTCTTGAATATTATAAGGAGGAGCTTGTTTCTTGGCAGTTCCGAATGGGGTACGTCATAGCCATTCTCTTGGTCTGTCTAACGGTGGGTTATGTTGCGACCAAAAGATGGCAGCGCAAAGTGGATGAACTGCATGTAGCTATGCTCGAATTGTCCAAGGGGAATTTCTCCAGTCGGATTGAAATGGAACCCGTAGAACCATTCTTGTATTTGTATGATGCTTTTAATAACATGGCCTCTGCCGTTGAAGAGCGCATTCAGCTGCTTCAAAAATTAGGTGAGGCTGAGGCAATTCGGGATCAGGAGCTTACTGAAAATGCTGTGCTTGAGGAAAGACGTCGCTTGGCGCGGGATTTGCACGATACGGTCAGTCAAGAGCTGTTCGCCATTCATATGTCAGCATCCTCTTTACCCAAAATTCTGGAGAGAAACCCGGATGCGGCGCCGGGTGTTATGAATCAACTTATTCAAATGTCTCACCATGCCCAGAAGCAGATGCGCGGTCTTATTTCGCAATTAAGACCCATCGAACTGGGGGATATGAGCCTACAAGAAGCCCTAGAGAAATGGTTTCCGGAATATTGCCGAAACCATGAGCTGCTGGGCCAGCTTGATGTTTCTTTGCGTGAAACGATATCTGAAGCAATTGAACATCAATTTTTCCTCATTATACAAGAAGGTCTGGCTAACGTAGTTAAGCATGCTTCTGCCAAACAAGTTCGACTAGCTATCTATGAAAGAGAGCACCAGTATGTGCTTCAGCTGCAGGATGATGGTCAGGGGTTTGAACGAAGAGACATCCCATCGGCTTCACATGGTTTATCGACAATGAGAGAGCGAGCGCAAAAGCTTGGTGGCGAAGTGGAGATCGACAGCAAGTTAGGATCAGGAACACGAGTTAGAGTACGCATTCCGCGGTTTACGGGACAGTCAAGCTTTCTTATGAAGGAAAGAGAGGGAGAAACAAATGAGCAGTAACATTAAAGTGATGATCGTAGATGATCACGACATGGTTCGGGTTGGGCTTCGTACCTACATTTCATTGGAACCCGGTTTGGAAGTTGTGGGGGAAGCAAACAATGGCCAGGACGCGTTCGATAAGTTAAATCAAGAACTCTCTCAGCATTTGCCGGATGTTATTTTGATGGATCTGACCATGCCGGTTCTGGATGGTATAGGCGCCACCAAGTTGATTTGCGGTAAGTTTCCACAGATTAAGGTTATTATGCTGACCAGCTTCTTGGAGGAAGCGAAGGTTCTTGAAGCTGTCGAATCGGGTGCCATCAGTTATATGCTGAAGACGGTTTCATCCGACCAATTGATTCATGCAATTCTGAGCGCTTACCGCGGTATGCCGGTTATGAACTCAGAAGTGTCCTTGGCGCTTACAAGAGGGATTAGGCAACGTAATCGTATACCCGAGGAAGAAGGGTTGACCTCACGCGAGAGAGAAGTATTGCTTTTGATTGCAGAGGGAAAGAGTAATAAAGACATTTCAGAAGAGCTTTTTATTAGTATTAAAACGGTCAAAACACACGTCAGCAACCTTCTGATGAAGTGTGAATTAGAAGATCGGACTCAGCTTGCTATCTTCGCTCACCGTAAAGGCTTGGTTTGATAATAAGGAACGTAACACACATAAAAACTAGATTTTGACACATTCTATGCGTAAGTAAAATAATATGAGCGCTTAAGGAGTGTCTGAATGAAAACATTATCATCATCATTGGAGCAGGTGCAAGAATCTTTTGACAGTGTCCGTGAGCACCTGCATGAATTCGATTTTGCTCTGGGTGGCAATTGGGATTACGATCATGGCTATTTCGACCACTACTTAGATGAAGAGCATCTAGTTTGGCTTCGTATTCCTTTTCAAGTTGTGACAGGAAGAATTGATGGCGACGCCGAATCAACAGATGCGATCGTCGAAGTTGGGACTCCTTTCGTACTGAAGCATGTCTATAATGATGGACTTGATCAGGAGGCGGAAGCTGAAACCTATGGTGCATTGATCGATCAATTCCAAACTCCACTCGATCCTGATGCCAAAATCGAAGATAAATGGGTGAAAGAAGCAGCTAGTCTGCTCCATAAAGTGGAACAAGCTTGGATACAATGAGTTAGCTTTTTTTACCTCCATTTTATTGTTTTTTAATATTCGTTTAAGGTTGTAGGTGCATGATAGAACTACAGAGAACAAGACATAACCCTTCAAGAAGCATGCACTTATAACTTTTCTAATCAAATGGAGGTAAGAACTATGGAAGACAACAAGAAAGACTATAGCGACTTCTTTAAGCCGCAGAATGACAATAGCAGTAACAACGATCGCGTTAATCGAAATGAGTCTAATCATCAAGACCCGCAAGATCCACAAGATCCTAACAAAGCAAGACCTTCCTACTATTATTCGTATGGCCCTTACAAGTCGGCTTTTAACGAAGAAAACGAAGGGCATTCGCTTACAACTTCATCATCGGGAACTGAAGGAACCTCCAGTGTTGAAGTTACTCCGCCTAAGAACTTGCGTCCTTTCAGTTTTGGACCTGAAGCAGGCGCTCCACAAGGCTCGGGTCCTTGGGATCCAAACGCAAGAAAGCGTTCATCTGTGAAAAGCGTTTTCGCGGCTTTCATGGCAGGCGCCTTGGTCGTAGGTGCACTTATGTTCAGTGCTGATAAATTGAATTTGTTTACTGGCAATCAGCCTCTAAACTCTGGTAGCTCCACAGCTGCGGCAACGAATGGCGGGAACAGTAATGGAGGCGAAGTGAAAAATGTTGGGCTAGATGTTGTTCGCCCGGGGAACATTTCGGCTATTGCACAGAACGCTGGCCCTGCTATTGTTAAGGTTGAAGCTCTTGTGAAACCGAAGCAAACAAGCCGCAGCGGTAATTCCCTCTTCGATGACCCGTTCTTCCGTCAATTCTTTGGAGATAATGGCGGAGGTACTACAACACCTAAGAGTGGTCAGAACGACTCTGGCAGTGGCGAGCTGCAGCCAGGCGGTATGGGAACAGGGTTTATTTTCGAAAAAACCGGATATATTTTAACTAATGAGCATGTTGTGGATGGCGCTGATGAAATTCAAATCACGGTAGAAGGTTATGACAAGCCATTTAAAGCTAAATTGTTAGGTAACAGCTACGAATTGGATTTGGCTGTTCTCAAAATCGAGGGCGAGAAAGAGTTTCCAATCCTCCCACTTGGTAAAGCTGAGGATGTGAATGTTGGGGATTGGGTTGTTGCCATCGGTAATCCATACGGTTTCGACCACACAGTTACTGTAGGAGTGCTTAGTGCAAAGGAACGTCCGATCAGCATTCCGGATGCCAAAGGTACACGTGAGTATAAACACTTATTACAAACGGATGCTTCCATTAACCCTGGTAACTCCGGTGGACCTTTACTTAACTTGAATGGTGAAGTGATCGGCATTAATACAGCTGTTAGCTCCCAAGCCCAAGGAATTGGTTTCGCCATTCCTACTAGTACAATTTCTTCCGTTCTTGAAAATCTTAAAAACAATGTTCAAATTCCTAAAGAACCGGTTCCTTACTTAGGTGTAGGTCTACAGGATATTGGTCAAGACTGGGTAAGTGAATTGAAGCTTTCGAACACAGATGGAGCGTTAGTTGGCAGCGTTCAACGTAAAAGTCCTGCCTTCCAAGCTGGTCTTCGTCAATACGATGTGATTGTAGATATTAATGGAGCTAAGGTTAAAAATTCGCAGGAATTGATTACCAAAGTTCAGGCAGCAAAAGTTGGCGACAAGGTTACTTTGGGACTTATTCGAGACGGCAAGCGAATGGAAGTACCTATTACGGTTGGGGATAAAAACACGCTAGCCGAAACGCCTGCCCAATAATATAAGAAAAATTAGAGAGATAAATAAAGGTTAGTTCGGAATAAAAGGAAGTGGAGTCCCGCGGCCGCAAGCTTGCAGGCTCTGCTTCTTTTTGCATGAGGCTGAATTTGTTACAATGGTTGAAAGAAGGGTGGTCAAAGTCGATGAGAGAGAACATAATGGTTATTGATGATGATGAGAAAATTACGTCAATGTTGAGACGAGGTTTGGCTTTTGAAGGATATTCGGTCGTCACTGCGACCAATGGTGCGGATGGCCTCAAACAAATGTTGACAGCGGAACCACATCTACTGATCTTGGACGTCATGATGCCGCATATTGATGGCTGGGAGGTCGTTCGTCGAGTTCGTGAAAGTGGCAGCGAGGTGCCGATTCTTATGCTTACAGCAAAAGATGAAATCAGCGATCGCGTGAAAGGCTTGGATCTCGGTGCAGACGACTATTTGGTTAAGCCTTTTGCGCTTGAAGAGCTGCTTGCAAGAGTGCGTGTACTTCTTAGGAGGAGAACGGAGCGTCCTGAGCAGCAGACGAATCGATTGAATTATGAGGATACAATTTTGGATTTGGATACACGTGAGGTTTTTCGCGGTGAGAAACTGATTGAGTTAACAACCAAGGAGTTTGATTTACTTCACTTGTTCATGCAGAATCCGAAGCGTGTCCTTTCACGGGATATTATTATGGAAAAAATATGGGGCTACGATTATAGCGGTGAATCCAATGTTCTGGAGGTTTATATCGCGCTGCTGCGCCAAAAGACGGAAGAATTTGGCCATAAACGATTGATTCAAACGGTTCGGGGGGCAGGTTACGTATTGAGAGGGGAATCTTGATATGTCTCTTCGCTTGCGGTTAACGCTTTGGTATTCAGGTATATTGGCACTAACCATGCTGCTCTTTGGCATTGTTCTTTATTTTTTCTTGAATTACTTCCTGTACGATCAAATTCGCCAAGATGTGAAAAGGGAAGCGACCAATACCTCTTTGCGTATTCAGAAGAGCTTCGCACTTTCAAAGAAGGGACTCGTCGTTGATTTGGAACTGGAAAGCAGAGATTTCTACTCAACGAATACGTTTTTGCAATTATATAATGTTGCACTTAAAAGCTATAATCGCTCGGCTAACTTACAATTCTATGATGTTGCTTTGCCTTTAGAGAAAAATACGATTGATAAATTAAAGCAGGAAGATGGTTTTTACGAAAAGACCAAGGTACTTGGGCAAGATTTCCTCATTTATAATCATGGGATTAGGTCAGATGACCAGAATCAACTCATTGGGATTCTTCAAGCGGCTGTACCGATTGGCAGCTATGAAAGAACGTCCGTTACCCTTCGGTATACGTTGATGATTTGGGCATTATTAACGATTATCGCGGCAGCTTCTTTAGGCTGGTTTTTGGCGCGTAAGGCGCTCAAGCCGATCGAACGCGTCATTGAAGCCGCGAATCAAATTGGAAGCAGTGATGATCTGGAGAAACGGATCCATTACGATGGTCCACTAGATGAAATTGGGCGATTGACCGAAACGATCAATGGGATGCTCTCTCGTATTCAGGTTACCTATCTCGAATTAGATGAAGCGTACCGAGCCCAGCGCAGGTTCGTATCGGACGCATCGCATGAGCTGAGAACACCGCTTACTACGATTCGAGGAAATGTCGACTTGTTGGAAAAGATGTGGAAGCAAACTTCGGGGAGCACTGAACTTGCAACGCCTGATCAAATGCAGATGTCACTTGAGGCTATGCATGATATTGCAGGAGAAGCACAGCGAATGAGCAGATTAGTCAATGATCTTCTTGCTCTGGCGAGAGCAGATGCCGGCGTTCTTATGGAAAAGAAGCCTGTTGAGATGATGCCTCTCGTTCAAGAAGTGGTAAGGCGGGCTCATTTGCTCGAGCATACCGCTGATTGGCTAGTGGGTGATTTAGATGCATTAGAACATGCGGTTGTGCAAGGGAACAGGGATTACTTGCAGCAATTGTTGTTTATTTTCATCGAGAATGCGTTCAAATATACACCCGTTGGAACCGTAAGGTTCGAAGCGTCGCGAACGGATAGCTTTATTGGTATTCGGATTACCGATACGGGAATTGGCATAGATAAAGAGGATATTCCTCATATTTTCGACCGATTTTATCGCGCCGATTTATCCAGGGGACTGACATCTGGAACTGGACTCGGTTTATCGATCGCCAAGTGGATTATTGATGAGCACGGTGGGTCTATTGAAGTGACAACGCGCAAAGACGAGGGAAGTACCTTTATGATTTGGCTGCCAGCAAACTTTCCTCTCTCTGTATAATCAGCTATAATGAAAGAAAATAATGTTTCTTAGGCAGGTGGATGAAATGGAAGTAGTTCGAATATCACCAAGAGGCTATTGTTATGGCGTAGTAGACGCTATGGCACTTGCAATGCAAACTGCTAAAAACTTAAATCTTCCGAGACCTATTTATATATTAGGCATGATTGTTCATAATGCGCATGTTACTGATTTCTTCAAAGAAGAAGGTGTCATCACATTAGATGGTGAGAACCGACTTGAAATATTAGAACAAATCGAAACAGGGACAGTCATATTCACGGCCCACGGGGTATCTCCTGAGGTAAGACGCCGAGCCCGAGACAAGGGCCTAACGGTTGTGGATGCAACCTGTCCAGATGTAACGAAGACACATGATTTAATTCGAGAAAAAGTAGCCGACGGCTATGAAGTTATCTATATCGGGAAGAAAGCTCATCCTGAGCCAGAAGGCGCAGTAGGTGTAGCTCCGGACCAAGTACACCTCATCGAGAAGCTTGAAGAAGCAGATCAACTAGACATTAAAGCCGATCGTATTATTATTACGAACCAAACAACAATGAGCCAATGGGACATTAAGCATATTATGAATCGTTTACTGGAACTATTCCCGAAAGCTGAGATTCATAATGAGATCTGTCTAGCCACGCAAGTTAGACAAGAAGCGGTAGCTGAACAAGCGAAGGAAGTCGATCTAGTTATCGTAGTTGGAGATCCGAAAAGTAATAATTCGAATCGCTTAGCGCAAGTTTCAGAGGAAATTGCAGGAGTTAGAGCGTATAGAATATCTGATATCACGGAGCTTAATCGCACATGGTTAACCAATGTACGCAAGGTCGGTGTTACGTCTGGTGCTTCAACTCCGACACCTATAACCAAAGAGGTAATTTCCTATTTGGAAGCTTATGATTTAAAAGATGAAACCAGTTGGGATATTACTCGTACTATCAATATGAAAAAGCTCATTCCAGCTGTTAAATCCAAAGCAGCTAGTAGTGAGTGATTTTTATTTATTTCACAGGGCGGGATTGAGACTAGCATGCAAAGTACTCAGAAGGTGAAAATGTTGAAAGTGAAGGCTCGCTACGATTGGAAAAGCACGAAGCGATGGTTTAGATACAAATATTTACTTCTCTTACGTGCCAAAGGCGGTCCTTCCAAGGTAGCACGCGGTTTTTCAATTGGCTTGGCCATAGAAATGTTTACCTTACCTACAGCCGGGTTTGCTTTCGTCCTTATTTTTCCCTTGGTCTATTTATTGAGAGCTAATTTACCTGCGGCTTTAATTGGTTTTGTGTTTGGGAAAGTGATTTATATTCCATTCTCTATTCTTAATAAGCAGGTTGGTAATTGGTTGGTACCGAAGCACTTCAAAATTTACTTGATCCATCATTTACCCCACATGCTTTCTAATATTATTAGAAGCGGTTTGGATTTGTTTGTAGGCGGTATGGTGGTTGGGTTAATACTCGGCATCATTGCCTATTTCCCGGTTATGCTCTTACTTAAACTCCATACGGATCGTCGCAAAGAAAAACGCAGAATCCGTAAAGATCAACTAGTCCCTTCCCATACAAATGAATAGTAAATAAATTAACGCTTGACGAAGACTCGTCAAGCGTTGTATATTTACTTTAGTGATTAAAAGCGTAGAAGCGAACAAGCGTTGAAGTGCGTAAGTGAACCAACCCATATACTAAGGAGCGTGTTTAAGATGATCGCCATTACATCCAACAAAACCTCAGATGAGCGTATTCAGGAAATTGTACAATTTATAGAAAAGCAAGGTGTCCAAGCTCACGTCTCCAAAGGTGAGGATCGCACAGTAATCGGTATCATCGGTCAAGCAGATCCTAAATTAGCAGAACAGTTGCGTCAAATGTCAGGAGTTGAGCAAGTTGTGAAGATTTCGAAATCTTACAAATTAGCAAGTCGTGATTTCCATCCGGCTGATACGGTTATCAAGATTAAGGGTGTTGAAATCGGTGGCGAGCAGCTTGTTGTCATGGGCGGCCCGTGCGCGGTAGAAACGCCAGAACAGATTGATGAGATCGCACGTTTAGTGAAAGCAGCGGGAGGTCAAGTTCTGCGTGGTGGTGCATTTAAGCCAAGAACAGGTCCTTATAGCTTCCAAGGTGTTGGTGTAGAGGGTTTAATCATGATGGCTGAAGCGGGTAAGAAGCATGGACTTCTTACAATTACGGAAGTTATGACACCTGAGTACGTTGATGTTTGTGCACAATACGCAGATATCCTTCAAGTAGGTACACGTAACATGCAAAACTTTGATTTGCTTCGCAAGCTCGGAACCATTCAAACGCCAGTCCTGCTCAAACGTGGATTCAGCTCCACTTACGATGAATTCTTGAATGCTGCTGAATACATTCTTGCTGGTGGTAACCCGAATGTTATGCTCTGTGAACGCGGAATCCGAACATTCGAAACGTACACACGGAATACATTGGATTTATCAGCCATTCCCGTTCTTAAACAGTTGAGCCATCTTCCGGTCATCTCTGATCCAAGTCACGGTACTGGCCGTAGAGAGCTTGTTGTTCCTATGACGAAGGCATCCGTTGCCGCTGGAGCTGATGGTTTGATCATCGAAATGCACACGGATCCAGACAATTCAATGACGGGAGACGGCGTTCAGTCCTTATTCCCTGATCAATTCGCTAATTTGCTTGTTGATCTTGAGAAGCTTGCTCCATTACTTGGTAAAAAGTTTGATACACATAAAGAAGTTATCTTGGCGTAACGGTTATAGTTCTAAGATGACTGGTTTCCTCGAAAATGAGGAAGCCAGTTTTCCTGTTTTTGGATATAGGACAAAAATGTGAATTAGTGTGAGCATAGCTTACACATCTTTAAAAAATACCTGACATAAGTATTGACTGTGTGAGGTTAATCGCTATATAATATGTGCAAGATAACAACCAAAAGTTGAACATTAATCATGTAAAGTACGTTGAATGTACGGAAATGGGAGGGTTTTTAAAATGTCAGTTCAAAATGTGTTGAACCTTATCAAGGAAAAAAATATTGAGTGGGTAGATTTTCGTTTCGTAGGTCTTTCTGGAAAAGCGCAGCATATTTCTTTGCCTGCTACTGAAGTAGATGAAGAAACTTTCGTAAACGGAGTGGCTTTTGACGGTTCATCCATCCCAGGATTCCGTGGTATTGAACAATCTGACATGGTAATGATGCCAGATACGGAAACTGCTTATGTAGATCCTTTCACAGCTCACCCAACTTTAATTATTATGAGCAACATCCACACACCTGAAGGCGAGCGTTATGATCGCGATCCACGCAGCATCGCTCAAAAAGCAGAAGAATATCTGCAAACAACGGGTGTAGGTACAACAGCATTCTTCGCACCTGAGTCCGAATTCTTCATCTTTGATGATGTGCGTTTCGAAAATGGCATGAATAAGTCTTATTTCGAAGTTGACTCCGAAGAAGCAGGCTGGAACACAGGCCGTAAAGAAGAAGGCGGAAACCTTGGTTATAAAGTTCCAGTTAAAGGCGGTTACGTTCCGGTAGCTCCAATGGATTCCCAACAAGACATTCGTTCCGAAATGTGCAACAAGCTTGCTGATGCAGGTCTTCGTATTGAGCGTCACCATCACGAAGTGGCTACAGCTGGTCAAGCTGAAATTAACTTCCGTTTTGACACATTGACTAAAACAGCAGATAACCTGCTCAAATACAAATATATCGTTGCTAACACGGCTAGAGAATACGGTAAAGTGGCAACTTTCATGCCTAAACCACTGTTTGGTGACAATGGTAGCGGTATGCACGTACACATGTCCATCTTCAATGAAGGCGAGCCTTTGTTCTATGAAAAAGGAGCATATGCAAACCTGAGTGAAATGGCAATCAACTATATCGGTGGTATTCTTTATCACGCACCAGCATTGATCGCATTGACAAATCCAAGTACAAACTCCTTCAAACGTCTGGTTCCTGGTTACGAAGCGCCGGTTAACCTTGTATTCTCCAAAGGTAACCGTTCCGCGGCAGTTCGTATTCCAATCGCGGCTGTGACACCTAAAGGTTGTCGTATTGAATTCCGTACACCGGATAGCACGGCTAACCCATACCTCGCTTTCGCAGCAATGCTGATGGCAGGTCTTGACGGTATCAAAAAGAAAATCGATCCACGTGCTCTTGGATACGGTCCTTTCGATACAAACATCTATGAAATGTCCGATGCAGAGAAAGCTGAAATCCGCAGCGTTCCTGGTACATTAGATGAAGCTTTGGATGCTCTTGCAGCGGATTCTGACTTCTTGACTGAAGGCGGCGTATTCACACAAGATTTCATCGATAACTATATCGAATTGAAACGTGGCGAAGCGAAAGCTGTAGCAATCCGTATTCACCCACACGAGTACAACCTTTACTTTGATTGCTAATTCCTTAGCACTTATACATGAATAACATACGAGCTGCTTCTTTCATAGTTTTCTATGGAGGAAGCAGCTTTTTATTCATCTGTATTAAATCTCTTTTGATAATAATTACAATTAGTGGTGATATCGGACTGAGATTGAGGTATAATGAAGGCATTAATCAATGATAGATGTGGAAGGAAGATCATTATGAAAATTACAATGATAGCAGGAAGTAATCAGAGATCAGCGACAAGTACAAGACTTGCTGAATATATCAAGCATCTTGCGACCCAAGAGGGTCACCAGGTGACATTGATTGACTTGTATCAAACACCGCTCCCTTTCTATTCACCAGATGATGCCAATGCGGGGCACGAAGCTCTAGAGAAATTAAAAGAAGCCATGCTTGAAGCAGAGGGAATCGTACTGGCAACACCGGAGTATCATAGTGGAATTTCCGGAGTTTTGAAAAATGCGCTTGATCATCTAGGACAAGATCATTTCAATAACAAGGTTGTCTTATCTGTAAGTTCAGCAGGCGGAGCCGTTGCTGTGAGCTCTCTGACGCAGATGCAAACCATTGTACGCAATCTGCATGGCATTAATTGTCCTGATTGGCTATCTATTGGAGGCGACCAGCGGAAGAGCTTCCAAACGGGTGTAACCTATCAAGATATCCATCCAGATGTCGATAAACGTGTTCGTCGTGTTGTGGGTTCATTCCTTAAATTGACCAAACAGTTGGCAGTTAAACTTGTTTAGAAGTTTCCAATAACAATAAGCCATTAGATATAGTGTGAGTAATTCAAAGCGTAAAATACGCTTTGTGTTGCTCACTTTTTTATGTTTAACAACAGGTTGTGATGCAATTGAATTCTCTTTACAGGAACGTCCCAATCTGCTAAAATAACCACAATCTATTGTCAACCTATATTGAAATTTTAAGTTGACAATTAAATATACGGATGGTGATTATTTGTGACAACGCATTACGAACGTCTTGCTGCAATAAACAAGTCGCACTTATGGCATCCATTTACTCAGATGAAAGACTACAACAACGCAGACCCTCTAATTATTGAACGCGGCGAGGGTATCAGGCTTTATGACGTTCATGGAAGAGCGTATTACGACGGTTTTTCGTCGGTTTGGCTCAACGTACACGGCCACAACGTACCTGAGTTGAATCAGGCTATTGTCACCCAGTTAGGGCGTGTAGCTCACTCCACCCTTCTAGGAATGGCCAATATACCGGCAATCGAGCTTGCAGAGAAGCTGGTGGGGATCGCTCCAAAAGGATTAAATAAAGTGTTTTATTCTGATTCAGGAGCAACCGGTGTCGAGATTGCGATCAAAATGGCATTTCAATACTGGCACAACCAGGGAGCACGGGGAAAAACAACGTTTATCACGATGAGTCAAGCGTATCATGGAGACACGATTGGCGCGATTAGTGTCGGTGCGATACCGCTGTACCATGATGTATTTCGTCCCATGCTGTTTCCTTCGCACGTTATTCCGTATCCTAACACTTACCGCCATGAAGGTGGTGCGACGGAAGCGTTGGAACGTACGCTAACCGCACTGCGCAGCTTGCTCGAGACGAGCGCGGATGAGATCGCGGCTCTCATTGTGGAGCCGATTGTGCAAGGGGCCAGCGGGATGATTGTCATGCCGCCGGGCTGTTTTCGTGAGATGGCTGCGCTGTGCCGCAAACATGACGTATTGCTCATCGCCGACGAAGTGGCGACCGGCTTTGGTCGAACGGGCGCTATGTTCGCCTGTGATCTCGAGAGCGTATCACCTGATTTGATGGTGGTAGGGAAGGGGTTGACCGGCGGCTATTTGCCTGTGGCCGCGACACTTGCAAGGGACGAGATCTACCACGCGTTTTATGCTGATTACCAAGAGCAGAAAACTTTTTTTCACGGTCATTCCTACACGGGAAACCCACTTGGTTGTGCTGTTGCTTTGGCCAGTTTGAAGCTATTTGAAGAGCGGAAGATTATTGAAGGAGTTAGAGCTAAGGCGTCTTTTGTCGAGAATAAGCTCGCAGCACTTATGGAACGGCCGCATATCGGTGACATCAGGCAAAAGGGACTGATGATCGGAATCGAGCTCGTACGCGACAAAGGATCACGTGAGCCATACGATTGGGAAGAACGAATCGGCGTTCGTACGAGCATGAGAGCCAGAGAGCTCGGGATGCTTACGAGGCCGCTTGGCAATGTGGTTGTCTTCATCCCTCCGCTTGTTAGCACAGAAGCTGAGCTTGATGCAATGACAAATATTTTGGCAGAATCGATAATTAACGTAACGGAAGGCAACGTAATTCCATGAACAAAGTCAACTTAGGAACGATACGCGGATTGTTTGTAACAGGTACGGACACTGGCGTTGGGAAGACGATGGTGACGGCAGCCATTACCGCTGCGCTCCGCGCCGAAGGTTTGAACGCAGGTGTTTGGAAGCCTGTGCAGTCCGGTGCACTTCTTGGCAGCGGAGTTACCGATGCTGAACGGCTGCTGCAAGGCTCGGGGATCAATGAGCGGCCAGAGGCGGTGGCACCATTTACATTTGAAGCTCCGCTTACTCCGATGCTTGCCGCAAAGCATGCTGGTGTGACCTTAACGCTGAAGGAGCTTATCGCTGCTGGTGAACCGCTCTCTAAACGTTATGAAGCGCTGCTCATTGAAGGCGCAGGCGGTGTTGCTGTTCCTCTGACCGAAGAAGCCCTCATGGTGGACTTGATCGCGGAACTCCAAGTACCCGTTCTAATTGTAGCCCGTTCAAGTCTCGGCACGATTAACCATACGCTTTTGACTGCATCATTTCTGCGGCATCGTGCAATCCCGATTGTAGGCGTCATTATGAACGACGGCGGATTATTGGAGCGGTATGACGATCCGAGCGTTGCTGCGAATGCGGAATTAATCGAACAGTATAGCGGCCTTAAGGTCCTCGGACGCTTTCCCCGTTTGTACAGCGAAGCCAATTCAGAGAATTTGATACATATCATACGAAAAACAATCCAACTTGTACCTATCAGACAGGCTTTGCAGTTCAACCAATAGCGAATGCTTGCGAAGACAGCTTTCCAATGAAAGATCTAAGGAGGATGATGGAGATGAACATAAGTGCAACCGAGATAGAGTGGCAATTGCTAGCCAATAAATCATTGAGTGGGGAATGTTTAACGCTAGAGGAAGGGCTATCTGTGCTCAATGCCGACAATGATGAGATACTGCCATTGCTAGAGGCTGCATTTAAGGTCAGAAAACATTATTACGGTAAAAAAGTGAAGCTGAATATGATCATCAACGCCAAAAGCGGCCTTTGTCCCGAGGATTGCGGCTATTGCTCGCAATCCATCGTTTCGACGGCGCCAGTTAATAAATACACCCTGCTCGATAAAGACACGTTGCTTGCCGGCGCACGTGAAGCCATGGCACGCAAAGCTGGAACTTATTGCATCGTAGCAGCAGGAAAAGGTCCGACAGACAGAGAGCTAAATCAAGTGGTGGATGCGGTTAGAGAAATCCGTGAAACGATGCCGCTAAAAATTTGTGCATGTCTAGGCATTCTGAAGGACGAGCAAGCCGAACGTCTTGCAGAAGCGGGCGTACATCGATATAACCACAACTTAAATACAAGCAAAGCCAATTACCCATCTATCACCACGACCCATACTTACGACCAACGTGTTGAAACAGTGGAAAAAGTAAAGATGCACGGCATGTCGCCCTGCTCCGGTGTCATTATCGGCATGGGCGAGACAAATAAGGAAATTGTTGAAATGGCTTATGCACTCCGCGGGCTTGATGCGGATTCGATTCCGATTAATTTCTTGAATGCTATTCCGGGAACTCCTTTGGAACATGCAGGCCGAACGCCGTCAATGAAAGCTCTAAAGGTACTGGCCCTGTTCCGGTTCATCTGTCCGTCTAAAGAAATCCGAGTAGCTGGCGGCCGTGAGGTCAACCTCCGTACGCTGCAGCCGCTATCACTGTACGCTGCAAACTCACTTTTTGTAGGTGATTATTTAACAACAGCTGGGCAAGATGTTTCGACGGATCATCAAATGATTGAAGATTTGGGGTTTGAGATTGAATTAAGTGCCCTTTAAGGTGGTGTCCTCGACTATGAACTGGATGGAAAAAGAACTATCGGCAATGGAAGACGCCTCGTTGATGCGTACTTTATGTTTAAGTAGCTCAATCCTGGGGTGTCCTGGCTATACGGTTCGTGGAGAACGCAGGCTGCTCAACCTATCATCCAATGACTATCTTGGACTCTCCCAACACCCCGCCATTATTGAAGTGATGCGCGAGGAGCTGCTTATCGAAGGATCTGGAGCCGGTGCTTCGCGTCATGTAACAGGGAACCGGGCGTCTTATGGCCGACTTGAAGAAGCACTGTCCGGTTGGCAGAACTGCGAAGCAGCGCTTGTTTTTGCAAATGGATATATGGCGAATTCTGGTGTTATTGGTGCTCTAGTAGGCCGGGGGGATGTTGTTTTCAGCGATCAGTTAAACCATGCCAGCATTGTGGACGGCACTATATTGAGCCGTGCGGAGCTCGCCAGGTATCGTCATAACGATATGGAACATTTGCGTACGTTAATGAATAAATACCGTGATAAACGGCGAAAGTTGATCGTTACAGACGCCGTCTTCTCCATGGATGGCGATCAGGCACCCTTGCGTGAACTGGCTCATCTCAAATGTGAGTACGGGGCGATGCTGATGGTGGACGAGGCGCACAGCGGTGGGATCTACGGTGATCTAGGTGAGGGATTGTGTCATGAGCTCGGAGTGGATGTGGATATTCATATGGGAACGTTCAGTAAATCGTTCGGCGTGTATGGAGCTTATGTATGCGGTAGCCGCACACTCATTCGTTGGCTGGTAAATAAGGCAAGGCCGCTCATCTATTCAACAGCGCTGCCTCCTTCTCTTATAGCTGGTATTTCAAAAGCATTAGAATTGGTACAAACTGAGCATTGGCGCCGTGTACGGCTTCGCGAAGCTGTTACGCTTTTTCGATCCTCGCTTAGCGCGGCAGGTTTTGATGTCAGTGCCGGCGATTCTCCAATTGTACCGATAATCATCGGCGATAATGATACAACTCTGCGTTTCAGTGGTGCTCTGGAAGAGGAAGGGATCGCGGCGGTTGCCATACGTCCACCTACTGTGCCTGAGGGTACAGCTCGTATCCGCTTTTCATTGTCAGCCGTTCATACGGATAAGGAATTGATCGATGCTGCTGCGAGAATCCGTACCGTCGGGCTTCAACTGGGAGTGTTGAGTCTATGATTGCTTCGGATAGCAATCAAGTGAAAATTCAGCAAAAGCCAAGCAGGACCATCTTATGGCTGAGCGGATGGAGCATGCCGGATACGGTTTTCGATCGACTTCGCGAGTTACTGCCGGATTTTCATCATATTTCTGTCGATTACAGTGATGCCGATTCTCCCGAGACAATGCTGCTGCTCACTGAAACAGCGGCACAAAATTTGATGATTACAGAGTGTAAGACAAGGGCTGACCGTGGTCAGCTGTTGATCGGAGGCTGGTCGCTCGGCGGATTACTGGCTTTGAGACTAGCGGCCAAAAGACTTGCTGATGGTCTAGTGTTGTTTGCGGCTACAGCTCGGTTTACCCGTTCCGTTGAAGAGAGGGACCGCGGCTGGGCAGATGCCTATGTTAGGCAGATGATGAAGGGACTCATGAAGGACCGACAGGGCGTTGAAACCAAATTTCGACAGCATATGTTTACGGAAGCGGAATGGGAGGCCGGTCTTGGCAAAAGATTTCCTCTCATTGGCAGTTGGACAACTCCGGCACTAATTGCCGGTCTTCAGATTTTGCGAAGTGAGGAAGTCTTGTCTGGGCTGCCGGAAATTGAATGTCCAGTTCTTCTTGTTCACGGCAGGGAGGATAAGATTTGTCCTTTCAACGCTGCGGCAGAGCTTGTGGCACAATTGCCTCAAGCAGAGTTACTTTCCATAGCCGACTGCGGTCATGCGTCGTTTTTGGGAAGAGAAGATGAGATAGCTGAGGAACTGAGGCGGTGGTGGGATGAACAGTAGGATGACTGATATTGAGTGTCAATTTAACCGAAGTTCAGCGGGCTCGTATGATGTTCACGCCAAAGTGCAGCGCCTTATGGCAGAGCAGCTTGCCAAATCTCTCATCCCGTGGAAGGAAGAAGGAGTTATAGAGGCATCTAACATTCTTGAGATTGGCTGTGGAACGGGTACTCTGACCGGAATTCTGGTTAACGAATGGTCCAAAGCATCCATTATTGCACTCGATATTGCACCAGGGATGATCAAAGTCGCGGAGCAACGTGTCCGATCAGGTATGGCAAGTCACTTAGCTACCAACAGTTGTCAACCGGATCGAGTAAGTTTTATTCATGCCGATGTAGAAAGGTGGTCGGCAGATGCACAAGAAGCCTCGTTCGACCTCATTGTCTCCAATGCTTGCTTTCAATGGCTTGAAAATCCGAAGCAAACAATACGTCACCTTCGGCAGATGCTTCGTCCTGGAGGCTTACTGGTGTTCGCAACATTCGGGCCGGAAACGTTTATCGAGCTGCATCAGTCATTTAATGATGTGTATAGAGCCAGCGGCATGGATCCACAGCGGCACGGACTGTCTTTTCAATCCGATACTCAGTGGAAAAACTTGCTCATGGAAGCAGGGTTTTCTAGTATCCAAAAAGAGCGTTCGATTCAAAAAGAAACGTATTCATCCGTTAGAGATTTTCTCCATTCGGTTAAAGCAATGGGAGCTAGCACTTCAGAAGCAGTCGCTACGCCTGGCCTCAGCTCGCGACGGCTGTTCGCCAACATGTATAAGGCATATGAAGATAAATTCAGCATAAAGGGAGGCATCGCTGCCACTTATGATCTTCTTTTGATCCAAGCTAGGGTCTCTCATTCATATGTTCATAGATAGAAAATCAGATATCTTCTGAAGCCGGGGTCCTGTACCTCGGCTTTTGGTTTTTAGGCGTTCATGGTAACCTATTGAAAAGACAAAAAATTCGTCGTGCCGGTGGAGGTGCCTAAACGTTGAGCATAGAGCCTATTTCGGATCATCTGCAGGAGCATTTAAGGATACTTTTCGTGGGGTATAACCCCAGTATACGATCTGGAGAAACGGGTCATCATTATGCGAATCCAAGCAATCGCTTTTATCGGATCCTTTTCCAAGCGGAATTAACACCTCGGCTGTATAAACCTCAAGAGGATGGGGATCTGCTGAAGCTTGGGTATGGATTTACGAATATCGTGGCTCGCCCTTCGTTAACGGCTGCTGAAATTACGCCTGAGGAATACCGAGAAGGTCGACTTATTTTGAAACAAAAGATCAAGGCTTTTCGACCTCGTGTTACCTGTTTTGTAGGAAAAGGGGTATATGAACAGTATAGCGGCCGTAGGGGGATGAGTTGGGGGAGTCAACAGGATCCGGTGGTTGAAGGTGTGATCGACTATGTATGTCCCTCCTCTAGTGGGCTTGTTCGGATGAAGCTTGAAGATATGGTAGCAATTTATAGCGGCATCAAGAAATATATTGAAACGGAGTTGGGGAACGGATGAATATCCCATGGTTGGAGTGGGCCAAAGAAATTCAGGCGATTAGTCAAGCCGGACTTACCTATGGTGAGAATGGTTATGACTTGGAGCGATACGAGGCGCTGCGCAAGATCAGCGTGGAGATGATGAGTTATTTCTCAGAGACACCGATCGATAAGGTGACGGCTTTGTTCGCCAGCGACACGGGGTATCAGACGCCGAAAGTAGATATTCGGGCCGTCGTCTTGAGAGAGAACAAGCTGCTGCTTGTGAAGGAAAGAGCTGACGGTGCTTGGGCTTTGCCTGGGGGCTGGGCGGACATCGGCCTTACACCGTCGGAGGTCGCCGTCAAGGAGACCCGCGAGGAAGCTGGCTATGATGTCAAGCCGGTGCGATTGCTGGCGGTCTTCGATAAGAAGCGCCACGCACACCCACCCTCGGCAAACCACGTGTACAAGATGTTTATCTTGTGCGAGCTGGTGGGCGGGAAAGCACTTGAAGCCGGTCTGGAAACGACCGGTGCCCAATTCTTCGGCGAGAGCGAGCTGCCGCCGCTCTCGGTGGAGCGAAACACCGCTGAGCAACTGCAGCGGATGTTCGAACTTGCCCGTGACCATACAGCGCAGACGCTGCTCGACTAGCCAAACGCTCAAGGTCTTAACGCTTAAGTACAGGTTTCAATTGTGCGATGATTTCCTCCATTTGCTTTGAGGATTGTTCGTACATTTCTTTTGCATCTTTATTTTTCGTAGTAAGCCCAAACAACATCAGATCGCCTTCGCATTTTTTTAATGTAGCAAATAAGAATGCCTTTTCTTGCGGCAGGGGGACTTTGATCTTGTCGTCATACAAATCCACAAACAATTGGCCGTAAGAATCGACTTGACCTAGAAATACATTTTCAACTGTCACAGCCAGTTTATCTAATTCTGTTTGCAACCATCCCCGGCTAAAACCGATGGTGGCCAATGCTTCGTTCATAATGTTACCGTCTATGATAACGGTTTGGGGCTCCTTCTCCGGGGCGACTTTGATGCCCAAATGACTTGGAGTCAGCGGTTGGTGTTTACGAGCTAATAGAACATTAATATCTCCACTTGCTTCCATGATAGCAAATTCAACATCAGCCACTTTAAATGCGGATTTCTTTCTTAATTGTTCCATGAGTTCATCGAGGGTGAGTCGTTCTTTCTTTAAATTATCTTCCAAAATTTTTCCGTCTCTAATCAGTACGGTTCCTTTACCATCAATAAAATCCCGCATTTTTTTACTTTTAAGCTGCAAGAATTCAATGATTAAAGAGCATGCAACCCAAACGGATATGGATACCAAACCTAGAAACCAATTCGCATCCAAATCTAATGAGATGTAAGCTGCTAGACTGCCAATTGTAATACCCGTAATGTATTCGAAGAAGGAAAGCTGAGAAATTTGTCTTTTACCCAACAACTTTGTCATAACGAAAAGCACGACTACTGCTAATAATGTACGTAAAACAATTTCAAGCCAAGTTGGCACAGGGGGTCCTCCTCTTTTATTAACCCTAATCAATTGGTTTAATTGTTTGTATAATTATTGAAAGTTATACAAAAACAAGATATTAAATCCAGTGCCGGTAATAAAGTGAAAGTATTAAGTAGACGGTTCCCCAAAAGGGAGCACGTTTAGCGGCTCGTACGCCGGCTGACGGCCCAAGTGGCTGCGGTAGAGGACGATGTCCTCTACTCGCCATGAGGGCCAGCCGCCGGCAGGCGCCCCAGCCGCTGCTAGGGCGGAGCGCTTGAAAGGCCCCGCCGCTGTGCGGTAGCGGCGGGCTAGTGTAAGGTGCGGCCGGTAGGCGCGAGCCTCGGCCGGGAAGCCGTGGCGGGCGCAGACGCCGGCGACCTCGCGCTGCAGCGCAGCAAGCGCGTTTAGGTCGCCGGAGAGGCCCGCCCAGAGAATCGACGGCGCCGCCGGAGGTCCGAACACGCCGAGGTCCTCGGCGTGCAGGGTCAGCGGCAGCGCAGCTGCAGCAAGCTGGCGCAGGTCGGCCGCCAGCGCTTCAGCCGTCTCGGCGGATGCGTCGCCGAGGAAGCTTAACGTGACGTGGACATCCTGCGGATGCGTCCACTTTTGGAAAGGCAGCACCTTTTGGATGCTGTCTTTCCATATGTCGAGCACCCGCTGGACGTCTTGCGGGAGCTGAATCCCTACGAACAGCCGATACATTTCGGAGGCGTTTGTTGAACTTTGTGTTTTTGTTGAACTTTGTGTGTTTGTGGAACTTGAAGCGTTTGTTGAACTTTGTGTTTTTGTTGAACTTTGTGTGTTCGTGGAACTTGAAGCGTTTGTGTGATTTGAGGTGTTTGATTGTTCAGAATTTGCAGCGTTTGTAGATCTTTCTCCTATCGAATCAAGCATTATCATAAGTAATTAGGCTCCTTTTGTATCCAAATCTGTTCTCTTCTTCGTACTTCTCCTAGCATTGCCAACTGAGGTTTTACTTGATGCATGAGGAGAATATTGCTATCATAGCGATAATACAAAAAAGCAAAGGTGTGGTCATTCATGGGAAATAGGGCCTATAACTTTAACGCAGGGCCTGCGGCATTACCGCTCGAAGTACTGCAGAAAGCACAAGAGGAGCTTGTCGAATTTAAAGGCATCGGCATGTCCATTATGGAAATTTCTCACCGCAGCGCGGAGTTCGAGCAAGTACATAATGAAACGCAGCAATTGTTGAAACAAATTTTTAGCATCCCTGATGGGTACCAAGTGCAGTTTCTGCAAGGGGGTGCGAGTACACAATTCGCCATGATTCCGCTTAATTTTCTAAAGCCAGGTAAAGTAGGCAGCTATGTGCTTACAGGTGCATGGGCGGAGAAAGCTGTTCAGGAAGGAAGCTTGTTCGGAGAAGTTGCCATCGCAGCAAGCTCGAAAGAACAGAAATTTATGAAAATTCCGAACTTGAATGAAATCAACATTCATCCGGATTCTGCTTATCTGCATCTGACTTCGAACGAAACGATTGAAGGTGCTCAGTTCCAAAGCTTTCCAGATACAGGGAATGTGCCGTTAATTGGGGACATGTCCAGCGATATCTTGAGCCGTCCTGTTGATATTTCGAAATTCGGCATGATTTATGCAGGAGCGCAAAAAAATCTAGGTCCTTCTGGTGTAACGGTGGTTATTATCAAGGAAGATTTATTGCAAGATCTGCCTAAAACGATTCCAACCATGCTTCGCTACGAAATCCATAGCAAAAACAATTCCCTATACAATACACCACCAGTATATTCAATCTACATGATGAACCTGGTATTGAAATGGATTCAGGAACAAGGTGGACTAGCTGTTATCCAAAAAAATAACCTTGAGAAATCAGGTCTAATTTATAGCGCAATCGACCAAAGCGGCGGTTTCTACCGTGGACCAGTTGATGCGGGCAGTCGTTCCGCGATGAACATCACGTTCCGCTTGAAGGATGAAGAGCTGGAGAAGAAGTTCATTAAGGAAACCGAACAGAACGGATTTGTTGGGTTGAAGGGTCATCGCAGTGTAGGCGGTTTGAGAGCATCTACGTATAATGCTGTTCCTTATGCATCATGCAAAGCGCTCGCTGAATTCATGAGTGATTTCCAAAAACGCAACGGTTAAGAAATAAGATTAGGCTATTCACGGCACCCTCGTGTGCGCGTGAATAGCTTTTTTTGCTTCTGGATAGGAATGTGGCATCATCGCTATTAACGACCTTAGAAGGACTCTGGGACGGTTTGGTGAGCTTGTATTTGGGGCGGGATAGATCTATAGCTAGTGAGATCAAAGCCCTAGTCTTGCTTTCGACAAATTCGAAAATTTCAAGTCAAAATTGAAAATAAATTTTCAAAGCCTTCCGAGCCACGTCCTGTCTAGGTTTACGTATTTTAATAGTCAAAACGAGCCATTTTGCTCGTTGACAAACACAATATATTGATATAAATTTGAATCTATCAACTAGATATCGTAAAAAAAGCGAAACACACAACTACTAGAATTTGTGAAAAAATAGAATCAAATTCCGTGATAAACCGCGTGATTACCGCCTTTTTCCTAGGTCGCGTAATCCTGAAATTCGCATATATTGTCGAAAAGACATGGCGTATTCCTCTTAAATTGCACGGAATGATTCATTTGTTTACTACATATAGGGTTACTTACATAAGCGGTACTAAATAGAGAATAAGAGAGTGTTAGGAGACGGAAGCCCATGCTGATTGCTTACGATTCGAAGACGGGAAATGTTCGCCGGTTTATTGCTAAACTCAAAATGCCAGCGATTCAAATTGAGGAAGCGATGAAGATGGACGAGCCCTTCGTGCTGGTTACCTATACAACCGGTTTTGGTCAAGTTCCTCCGAAGGTAGCTTCTTTCCTAGAAAGCAATGCCTCTCGTCTTATCGGAGTAGCAGCAAGTGGTAACCGTAACTGGGGAGACGGATTTGCCAAAAGCGCAGATACGATCTCACAGCAGTACGATGTGCCTGTGTTAACCAAGTTTGAGTTATCCGGCACCAAAAATGACGTAGAACGATTTGTTCAGGGGGTACATGCAATTGCGGCACATTGAGCTGAATAATTTATTGATGCAACGCGGAGCGGATGGCTTTTTCCAACTAGAGAAGGATAAAGAAGCTGTTGAAGTTTTTATGAAGGAAGTCCACAGTAAAAGCCTCACTTTCCCCGATACTTCTTCTAAAGTTCGTTATATGATCGATCATAACTATTACGAGAACGTATATGAGAAATATACGCAAGATGAAGTTAACGATGTTTATCAAGTGGCCCACGATAATCAATTCGAGTTCGCCTCCTACATGGCAGCTTCGAAATTCTATACGGATTACGCGTTACGCAGTGATGATAAATCTTTATACCTGGAACATTTCCCGGATCGCGTTGCTATTGTTGCTTTGTACTTGGGACGTGGGAACGTAGAAACTGCGCGAGTGCTTGCAGTATCGATGATGGAACAACGCTTGCAACCAGCGACACCAACGTTCCTTAATGCAGGTAAGAGCCGCCGAGGCGAAATGGTATCCTGCTTCCTGCTGGAGATGGACGACTCTCTTAATTCTATTAACTACGTGCTAGCTACCTGCATGCAGCTTTCCAAAATTGGCGGTGGCGTAGCCGTTAACTTGTCCAAGCTTCGTGGACGCGGGGAAACGATTAAAGGTGTGGAAAACGCCGCAAAAGGTATTATGCCGGTTCTTAAGCTCATGGAGGATGCGTTCTCCTACGCAGATCAAATGGGGCAGCGTAAAGGTTCCGGAGCCGCTTATTACAACATTTTCGGCTGGGACGTTATGGAGTTCCTAGATAGTAAGAAAATTAATGCGGATGAGAAATCTCGCCTGAAGACACTGTCCATCGGTCTCATTGTACCGAACAAGTTTTACAAGTTGGCTGAAGAGAACAAGCCGCTGCATGTATTTGCTCCTTACACGGTACTACAAACCTATGGTAAGCATTTGGATGATATTGATCTCGATGAGATGTATGATGAACTGCTGGCCAATCCGAAAGTGAAGAAAAAGGTTGTCATGAGTGCGCGTGACATGCTAGTTAAAATTGCGACTACCCAACTGGAATCCGGTTATCCATATATGATGAACCGTTCGAATGCTAACAGGGATCATGCCCTGAAAGGTATCGGTACGATTAAAATGTCTAATCTCTGTACTGAGATTTTCCAACTGCAAGAAACTTCGGAAATCAACGATTACGGCCAAGATGACCTTATTCTTAGAGATATCAGCTGTAACCTTGCTTCCATGAACATTGCAAACGTAATGGATCGTAAGAAGCTGCGCGAAACCGTTCACGAGGGCATGATTGCCTTGACTTCGGTTAGTGATATGACGACGATCAGCAATGCGCCGGGGGTTGCCAAAGCAAATCGTGAGCTGCACTCCGTTGGTCTCGGTGTTATGAATCTTCATGGCTACTTGTCTAAGAACAAAATTAGCTATGAGAGTGATGAAGCCAAAGATTTCGTCCGCACGTTCTTCATGGCTATGAACTATTATTCGATTGAGCAAAGTATGGAAATTGCCAAATCATCGGGGCAAACCTTCGAAGGCTTTGAGCTATCCGAGTATGCGAATGGCGCCTATTTCAACCGGTACATAGAGACGGATTACCGTCCGCTTACGGATAAAGTGAAGTCCTTGTTTGAGGGAATGCCGATTCCATCACCAAGCGACTGGGCCAAGTTAAACGAAGATGTAAAAACCAATGGTCTTTATCATGCTTACCGATTGGCCGTTGCTCCAACACAAAGCATTTCTTATATTCAAAATGCAACCTCGAGTGTCATGCCGATTGTTGAACCGATCGAGACTCGAACTTATGCGAACTCAACTACGTACTATCCGATGCCTTTCATGGCACGTGATAATTTCTTTTACTATAAATCTGCTTATCAAATGGATCAGTTTAAGATTCTTGATCTTATTGCAGAAATTCAAATACATGTGGATCAAGGGATTTCAACGATTTTACATGTAAATAGCGATGTTTCGACGAGACAACTTGCTAAACTATACCTCTATGCGGCACACAAAGGACTTAAATCGCTCTACTACACGCGAACGAATCAGCTATCCGTTGAGGAATGCGTCAGCTGCTCGGTGTAATTTGGAAGGGGATTAAATATAAATGAGTACGGCCACTACCCTAAATAATGCCAGGAAAGCTGTGAATTGGAATCGTCCCGATGATGATTTTACGATCACTTTCTGGAATCAAAATATTATGCAGTTCTGGACAGATGAGGAAATCCCATTATCTGATGATAAAATGTCATGGATCACGTTAAGCGGTGAAGAACGTGAGCTATACATGAAAGTACTCGGTGGGCTTACGCTGCTTGATACCATGCAAGGCGGCGTCGGCATGCCGAAGATTCTTGAGCATGTCGATGGGCTGCAGCGCAAAGCTGTGCTAAGCTTCATGGGTATGATGGAACAAATACATGCGAAGTCTTACAGCAGTATTTTCACCACGTTGTCTACAACGGAAGAAATCAATGAGCTCTTCCTGTGGGTGGAGCGTAATCCTTACTTGCAGTTCAAGGCAAATAAAATTTCCCTTTTCTATGAAAATATTAGAACGACTAAAGAGCTGTATTTAGCTATGGCAGCATCTGTCTTGCTGGAGAGCTACTTGTTCTATAGCGGCTTCTATTATCCGCTTTACTTAGCCGGACAGGGTAAAATGACAAGCAGTGGCGAAATCATCGATTTGATTTTACGCGATGAGAGTATTCATGGTCTGTATATCGGTGTCCTGGCACAAGAGGTTTATGCGCAGTTAAGCCCTGCGGAACAGGATGAGGCATACACAACATTGTGTGCCTTGCTGAAGGAGCTTCATGCCAATGAGGAAAGCTATACTGAAAGTCTATATGGAACCTTGGGCTTGGCAGAAGAAGTGAAAGCTTTCTTACGGTACAACGCGAATAAAGCGTTCATGAACCTGGGCGTAGACCCAATTTTCGAAGAAGAGGATATTAATCCGATTGTTCTTAACGGTCTGAGCACGAAGACGAAGCAGCATGACTTTTTCTCGAAAAAGGGAAATGGATATGTACGTACGATTCACGTTGAAGCGTTGACGGATGATGATTTCCTTTTTGGGGATTGAACATAAAGTAGGACCTGACGGTTTTCGTCAGGTCCTTTGTTGTCTTTTGAGTTAAGGGGTAAGCGGGCTGACCTCACTGTCGATTCATTCATCCATCCTTGTTCTACATGGAGTTGTTTAAATCGGAATCCATCATCAAATATGTTGACATGAGGTTGCCGGATGAATGAATGATTCCATATACTCGGTTGAATGATGTTGAAAGTGCAACAATTGCTGCCTAGATCCCGCCTCTCACCCTTCGTTGTTGCATAATGTACAACAATTTGGCCCCAAACGGGCCATTTCGCAACAAATGGGTTCGAAATGTTGTACAAACTGCAACTTCAAAGACCAAAAAAGCCGTTGGGCGCGTGAATTGTTGTAGAAATTGCAACAATTAATAAACACTCGATCATACAATGACGGTGTAATCTGAAACGGGATTGTTTACATGGAGTTGGATCCGCATTACTTTGAAATTCAGGTGGGGTGGATTCCATGTAATTGAAAGTTCTATTCAAATGTTTCGGATATGCTTAGCTTTGAAGCTAAGTGGAATAGCCGATAATATATGAAATAACTTCAATCCTTCCATATTTTCTGTATAATGATGGTGAAAGCAGTTACAACATGGTGATGAGGGGTAATCCAATGAGTCTTGCTCGAATCCGGTTCAACAAACGTAGTGTTATCGTTACGTGGCTTATATCTTATATCTCTGTACTTCTTATCCCGATTATTATTAGTGGGATTCTATACGCAGCTGCCTGGCATGTGGTGGAATCGGAAGTCAACCGTGCGAACAAATCAGCCCTGGAGCAGATGGAGCAAGCGATCGATAACAGCCTTCGCGGTATTGAACGGTTAAGCTTGGAAATCGCTTTAAGTAAATTGGTAACCGGTTTCATGAATACGGTGAAGCCATTGACGGATAGTGACTATTACGATTTGGTCAGCATTGCCAACGATCTGCGAGTATATCAGACTGCGAATGATTTTATTGAACAAATCTACATTTACTACCGGAATAGCGACACGGTTATATCCACACGTGATCACACGAACAGCCGTATGTTGTTCGAAAAGATTCGCGAGAAAGACGCGATGAGCTACGAGGAGTGGGCGAAGTTTTTTGATAAGCCTTACATCCAGGAATACGCACCCATTACGTTTAGGGAAGACGGCCATTCAGTCAAAGCTGTGATGTATGCCAAATCCGTCATACTCGCCAACCCAGATCATCCAGGCGCGGTCATTTTATTTGTCATTAAGGATTCCAAATTGCTGGATAATATTCCATCCACTTCGGATCAAACCTCGATAGCGGTCTTAGATAAGGAAAACCGTCTAGTTGCTTCGACTGGTTTCGAATCTAGAGCTGATTTTCTGGATTACGACAAGCTCTCTGGAAAAAATGGGATGTTTATCAGCGCGGATTCTGGTAAAAAGGCAGCTGTTTCCTATATCACCTCTGGCAGCACAGGGTGGAAATACATATCGACGATACCCGCTGAATTATTTGACGACAAGATGAAATACATGAAGAAGCTAATTTACGCCAGTGTTATTTTAAGCCTTATCATGGGCGGACTTGTTACCTACCTCTTTTTGAGAAAAAATTATAACCCAATCAACCTACTGATTCGAAGCTTTTCAGTGAAATCAGGGATATCTTTTCATGAAGGCTCGAACGAGTATGGATTTCTACAAGATGCATTGAATAATACGTTTGCGGAAAAAGAACAGATTGACCGTCGTCTGCATCAGCATCGTGATGCCATTCGTTCCCATTTTCTACAGGGGCTGCTGAAAGGTCGTTTGGAACAAAATGTCCCGATTCATGAATCGCTTGCTGCCCACGATATTCGGTTGGCTTCACGGTATTTTGCTGTTCTGTTATTTCACATCGAGCATTTCGGCAAGTTTGAGATCGACGAGTATGCTGCTCCTGAGAAGGTGAGGATGCTGCATTTCATTATTATGAATGTCGCTGAAGAAGTGATCGTTCATGATAATCGGGCTTTCATTACGGAAGTAGACAATATGCAAGCGTGCATTGTAAATTTCGGGACAGATCCGGATTCGCAAGAGTTGAAGCGTATTGCCGAGCAGGTGAAGTCATTCTTGCTGGACCATTTCCATGTCCATTTGACAGTGGCGATCAGCGGCATCCATCAGGAGCTATATGGGATCCCTACAGCGTACCAGCAAACCTTGGCAGCCTTGGAGTACCGGCTCGTTATGGGGAGCGGTGAAATTATTGGGTACGATGATTTACCGAGTTCAGAAACGATTAGGCAATCCAGAAGTTACTACTATCCATTACCTGTTGAGCATCAGCTGATCAATTTTGTGAAGTCAGGGGATTTTGAAAAATCGAGTGCGATCATAGGTGAAATTATCGAGATTAACGTATCGGATGCGTCCTTATCTGTACCGCTCGCCAAGTGTCTCATGTTTGATTTGATCAGTACGCTTCTGAAAACGATGGATGAAATCGGTACGAGCAGCAATAATCGAGCGTTAATCGTAAAAACCGACCAAATCGACCGATTGATGAGCAGTTCAACCATCAAAGAGATGAAGGTACAGATTCGTGAAGTACTGAATCAGGTGTGCCGATTCATTCAAGAAGACCGTCAACAGGAGCACAACCAACTTAGTCAGCAGGTCACCCTGTATGTCAAAAGCAATTACGCTGAGGAGAATCTGAACATCTCGATGGTGGGTGATAAGTTCGGGTTAACGCCTTCCTATTTATCCAAACAGTTCAAAGCACAGACAGGTGAAGCCTTGCTTGATTTTATCAGCAGAACCCGATTAGAAGAGGCAAAGCGGCTGCTTTCTCTTCAAGTCTTATCTGTCACGGACATTGCGAAAAGAGTCGGATACTCCGATATGAATACGTTCAATCGGATTTTCAAGAAATTCGAGGGCATTACACCGGGCAAATATAAAGATATTCAATGACATACAAGGGGCCGTACAAGCATGCTTGCGCGGCTTTTCCGTTTTTACATAGCAATTGCGTAAATTGAAGGTTGATTATTATCGATTTTAATGATGCAGTTTCGGTTTTAACGATATCCGATTCATCGTTTTCGTTACATAATGAAACCACGGTGCACCGAAGTGCATAGAACCAATTCATACGAGGGGGATTTACATGGGGAAATATATGAACAAGAAGTCTATTAGTATGGCATTAAGTGTTGTAGTCGCATCTAGTGTGTTCGTTGGTTGTTCCAAACAAGAGGCAGGTGGGAGCACTACTTCACCTAAAGCATCTGCTGGTCCAACAGCGGCTGGAGCTAAGTATCCAATTAGTACGCAAGAAACGTTAACGTCCTGGGAACAGATGGACACGAACTTGGCATCTTTTGTTCCAAATCTGGCAGAATCAACGTTCGGCATGCAGCTTGAGAAAGAAACCGGTGTGAAAGTGAAGTATACACATCCGGCTGACGGGCAATCAAAGGAGCAGTTCAATCTGATGATTGCATCCAATAAATTACCGGATGTTATTGAATATAACTGGGGCGGAGGCGGGACTGCCGCTTATCCAGGCGGACCTGAGAAGGCGATTGCAGATAAAGTCATTCTTCCACTCAATGATTTGATCGACAAGAATGCGCCGAACTTAAAGAAATTGCTTCAGCAAGACAAGGAATTAGACAAGATGATCAAAACGGACAGCGGCAAATATTACGCATTTCCGATGATTCGTCCCGACAATGGGTTAGTATTCCGAGGACCTATGATTCGCAAGGACTGGCTGGATGAATTGAATCTGCAGGTTCCTAAGACCATCGATGAATGGTATACGGTGTTAAAAGCGTTCAAAGAAAAGAAAGGCGCAACCGCACCATTTACTGCTCAGTATAGCAGTGAGCTGAACATTCAGGACGCATTCATTGGCGCCTTCAAAACAGCCAATCGGTTCTATATCGATGATCAAGGCAAAGTCAGATACGGTCCAATCGATCCGCAGTTTAAAGATGCTTTGACCTTGCTGCGTAAATGGTATGCGGAAGGACTGCTTGATAAAGACTTTGCACTTAACACGGATTCCAAAGCGTTGGACAACAAATTAATGAGTGACAGTGCGGGAGCAACTGTAGGTCTATTAAGCGGCGGTATGGGCAGATGGATGGATACCGGGAAGAAGAAAAACCCGAAATTCCAGCTGGTTGCAGCACCATATCCGACCTTGAAGCAAGGGGAACGCGCTTTTATCGGACAGCGTGACTTCAAGTACAATCCGGTTGCCAGTAAAGCGGTAACCGGCGATTCGAAGAATGCAGAGCTTGCAGTTAAATGGTTGGATTATGCTTACGGTGAAAAAGGTGGCTTGCTGTTCAACTTCGGAATTGAAGGCGAGAGCTACAAGATGGAAAACAATGTCCCGAAATTTACCGAAAAAATTACTAAAAACGAGAAGTTTAATCTTCAACAAATGGTATCTCAGTATACGAAGCCAAATGGTCCATTTCCAGGTGACGCCCGAAAAAGCTTCAATACATTCAAGGAGCAGGACGAAGCGATTAAAATTTGGGGTGAAACGGACGCGGCTAAGCATGTAATGCCACTTTTCATAACTCCGACGATAGAGGAAAGTAAAGAATTGGCCAAATTGAATACCGCGATTTCGAGTTATAAAGAAGAAATGTTTGTGAAGTTCGTTATGGGCAAGGAACCTCTCGACAAGTTTGATGAGTATGTAAAACGCATTCAAGAAATGGGTATCGACAAGGTAACGAAAATAAACCAAGATGCACTCGACCGCTACAACAAACGATAACACCCTTCGGGCATCTTGCAGGTGAATACGGAATATGACGCCGTCTCTGTAGAAAGCGGTTCGTATTCACCTGCAAGGAAGTAGCCCAAGGATAGAGAGGGAGCAGAGAAATGAACACAATCAGTCCTGAAACGGTTATGCCCTTCATACCGAAAAAGAGATCCCGACTAGGGATATTGATCGATATCCGTAAAAATAAACTGCTATATGTGATGCTCTGTCCCGTGCTGCTTTATTATGTGATCTTCCATTATGGACCGATGTATGGTGCTATTATTGCCTTTAAGGATTTTTCTCCACGCCTTGGCATTTGGGGGAGTGATTGGGTAGGCTTTGAACATTTTCAAGCATTCTTTACCGGACCTTATTTCTGGAGGACAATAAAAAACACAATACTTATCAGCTTCTATCAGCTCTTGTTCGGATTTCCGGCACCGATCGTACTAGCGCTACTTCTCAATGAAGTGAGACATGCCTTATTTAAACGCACGGTGCAGACTATTACGTATATGCCTCATTTCATTTCACTAGTTGTCATCTGCGGCATCATCAAGGATTTCACCGTCAGCGATGGCGTAATGAATGACATCATTGTCTTTTTCGGCGGGGAACGAACGACATTTTTACTTGAACCGAGCTTTTTCCGTTCCGTCTATGTAACGTCGGGTGTGTGGCAGCATATCGGTTGGGGTACGATCATCTTTCTGGCGGCTTTGACCGGTATTGATCAGGAGCAATATGAAGCTGCTAAAATAGACGGCGCAGGCAGGTGGAAGCAAATGACGAATGTGACGCTTCCCGGCTTAATGCCGACGATCATCATTCTGCTCATTTTGGAGGTCGGAAGAATGATGAACATCGGGTTCGAAAAGATCATTTTGCTTTATAATCCAGGCACTTATGAAACCGCGGATGTGATATCTTCTTACGTGTACCGGGTTGGTTTACAAGATTTCAATTATAGCTTTAGCTCAGCAGTTGGCTTGTTCAACTCGGTGATCAATTTTATTCTGCTGATTTGTTCCAACTGGTTAAGTCGGAAATTTAATGATACTAGCTTATGGTAGAGAGGAGGGCATATTTATGCTGAACCGGACCACATTTTCAGAAAAAAGCTTCGATTCCATCAACGTGATCTTCTTGACCTTTTTGATGATCATTACGATATATCCTATTGTTTATGTGGCTTTTGCCTCCATTAGTGACGCTGGAGCTCTGATGGGGCACAAAGGCATTTTATGGCGGCCGCTCGGATTTTCACTGGATGCTTACACGAATGTGTTTCGAAACCCCATGATCCTGAAAGGATACGGGAATACGTTTTTTGTTGTGCTGGTGGGTCTGTTTTTCAATATCGTGCTTACAGCTTTCGGGGCCTATGCGTTATCAAGGAAAAGCTTGGCCTACCGTAAACCGCTTCTGCTGTTTATCGTGTTTACCATGTTTTTCAGCGGTGGTTTGATTCCTCTCTACTTGACGGTTAAAGGAGTAGGATTGGTCGATTCACTATGGGCGCTCATTATTCCTCAAGCGATTAACACCTTTAATCTCATTCTGATGAAAACGGCGTTCGAAGCGATTCCTGATGCCTTGGAGGAGTCGGCTAAAATAGATGGCGCGAATGACTTTGTCATTTTGTTTCGGATCATTTTGCCGCTTTCCATGCCGGTTATTGCCGTTATGTTATTGTATTATGGCGTCAGTCATTGGAATTCTTGGTTCAATGCGATGATTTTCTTGCAGGACCGGTCGCTCTATCCGCTGCAGCTCGTGCTGCGCGAAGTTTTACTCCAAGGGGAAGCAAGCTCAAACTTAGGGGCCTCGGATGGCGCCTCAGCAATGCTCTCGGTTACGTTAAAGTACGCGACCATTATTGTGGCAACGGTACCGATTCTGCTTGTTTATCCGTTTCTCCAAAAATATTTCGTCAAAGGCGCTCTGATTGGAGCGATTAAAGGATAGGGGAGGGTGCTTGCAATGAATGACATAGAATGGGAACATTTTATGGCCGACAATGATATGGAATGGGTCGTGAAGCCTGTCAGTTGGGATGAAGGGGCTTTCATTGGTAATGGTTCGATCGGCGCTATGGTATATGGGGAGGAAAATGCGAAAAAACGGCACGTGCTCCGTTTTGTCACGGGACGTACTGATGTTACAGCAAGCCGGACTGATAAACCCGGATTTCCTCCACGCGTACCCATTGGTGAGCTTGACCTTGAGATGGAAGGCATGATTTATCACCCGACGAGTATGCGGGTGGACTTATGGAACGCAGAGCTTCGTGCTATTTTGACGACGACCCGGGGCGAGGTAAAGCTTCGTTCCATTGTTCATAGCGAAGAACCGGTCATGGCGATCGAGATCGAGAGATCAGAAGGGGAAAGGGCTGCGCAGTTTGCGTGGTACGCCTATCCGGAAGTTGATCACGTACTGAAAAATGCGGATGGCTTTAATTTAAATCAATATATACCTGCAACTGATGTGGAAAAAACGGTTAGAGATGGCGTGAACCTTAATATTCAGCGTTATTCAGGCGAGGATGGCTGTGTAACTGCCTGGAAGGAAGTCCAAGTGTCGCCGAATCGCCGAGTTTGCTTCATTTCCGTTATTAAAGGTCATAAAGAAGCTGCAATTGGTAAAGCGCTGGATGCGGTTGTTCAAGCCTCTAGCGGTGATTTCGATGCATGGATAGGCGTTCACCGTCGGTGGTGGCACAACTATTATCGGCTAAGCTTCATCTCGGTTCCGGATGGGCGGCTCCAAAGCTTCTATTGGATACAAATGTATAAGTTGGCTTCAGCCACACGTGCGGATCAGCCCTTGATCGATAATCAAGGTCCGTGGCTTACTTCAACGCCATGGCCGGGCGTTTGGTTTAATATGAATGTGCAAATGAGTTATTCACCGGTCTATACCGCGAATCGATTGGACATCGGGATGTCGCTGGTTCGCGCTTTAGATGAAAACAGAGAAAATCTAATAAACAACGTGCCGGAGTCCTGCAGGCATGATTCCTCAGGACTTGGTCGCAGCTGCAGCTATGATTTGCTGGCTGAGGTAGATGATGAAGTAGGGAATTTGAATTGGATTTGCCATAATGTGTGGCGGCAGTATCGGTACAGCATGGATGATGAGATGCTAAGCACCATCTTATTTCCTCTTTTACGTAGAAGTGTAAATTATTATCTTCACATTCTTGAAGAAGGCGATGACGGTAGTCTGCATCTTCCGCCTACCATTTCACCTGAATATGGCTCTTTTATGAAAACGAAGGTACGCGATTCTCATTACGATCTTGCTTTATTGCGCTGGGGCTGCCAAACCCTTTTGGAAATATGCCAGCGGTTAACGGTGGAAGATCCGCTTACCGGGAAATGGAAGGAAGTTCTGGAAAGGCTGACTCCGTTACCTGTAGATGAGACGGGATTTATGATTGGACAAGACACGCCTTTAGCATACGGTCACCGACATTTCAGCCATCTGCTTGCGATTTTTCCACTCCATTTGATCGGTTGCGATAAGGAAGAGGATCGGAAGCTGATCACAACCTCGCTTCGTCATTGGATCGGGAAGGAAGGCGACTTGCGCGGGTTCAGCCTAACTGGGGCGGCTTCAATAGCTGCTATTCTCGGCTCAGGAGATGAGGCCTTGCGTTATTTGCAAACGTTGATGTTGATGATTAAACCGAATACAATGTATAAAGAAGCAGGACCTGTTATCGAAACGCCATTTGCCGGTGCAGAAGCGATACACGACATGCTGCTTCAAAGCTGGGGAGGCAAGATACGGGTATTCCCAGCTGTGCCGGGCGAGTGGCAAGATGTGTCTTTCGAAAATTTGCGAACCGAAGGAGCATTTTTAATTAGCGCTGTACGTCGTGACGGTGAAACCCAAATGATTCGAGTGAAAAGTTTGGCTGGGGAGCCGTGTATCATCAAGACAGGCTGGAACGGTGTAGTTTGCTGGACGATAACCGGAACCAAAGCTGCTGAGCACACCGTTTATGTAAAGTCGGGTGAGGACGAGATCGTATTGGATTTGAGCCAGGGGGATGAAGCGATCCTTTCCCGAGGTGATGAGGTGTCTGACTGGCGAATCGTTCCCGTAGAATCACCGCGGAAGGTTGCCCGCTATTTCGGCGGACATAAGCCTTGGCGTCTTTACGGATTTTAACAGGTGAAAATTCAAAGTAGGAGGATGTGCAAAATGGGAGTGCCATTCAAGCAAGGAGACATCGTATTATTTCAAGGTGACAGTATTACGGATGCCGGAAGGGTTAGGGAAAATCCCTCTGATTTGGGCAAAGGATATGCGCTGATGACTTCAGCATTGTTCGGTTCATCTTATCCTGAACAACAGGTTACATTTCTGAATCGGGGGATTAGCGGGAATCGAGTGAAAGATCTTCGTTCTCGTTGGGAACAGGATTGTATCGAACTGGGGCCGAGCTGGGTATCGATCTATATCGGTATTAACGATTGCTGGAGACGATATGACCGGAACGATCCTACATCTGTGGAACAATTCGAAGAAGGTTACCGGGAACTGCTTGTCCGCACGAAAGAGGAGCTTGGGGCCAAGCTTATTATGATCGAGCCATTCGTGCTGCCAGTGCCGGAAGACAGGAAACTATGGCGTGAGGATCTCGATCCCAAAATTAATGTCGTGCGGGAATTAGCACGGGAATTTGGTGCCCTTTTGGTTCCGCTTGATGGTATATTCGCACAGGCTTCGATGCTCGCACCCTCCAGCTTCTGGGCGCCAGACGGCGTGCACCCGTCACCGGCAGGACATGCGCTTATAGCCAAAGCTTGGATTAAGGCGGTCGGGGCGGCAATATAAGTGATGGCCTTATATATATGCGTTCATTGTACATAGAGAAAAGCCCCTGAGTTGGAGTTGTCAGGGGCTTTTTCGTATTGGTGCTCCGCCGAATGCGGAAGGGGAAAGGCGAAGAGGCAATTAAGCCAGCGATTCCTTCACGACAGGCGCCGTTAGCTTATAGCCAACGTTCCTGATGGTCATAATATATTCCGGATTGCGTGCATTGTTCTCAATTTTATCCCTCAGATGAGAGATATGCACATCGACGATGCGGGTATCTCCAAGGAAGTGATAGTCCCACACCCCATGGAGAAGCTGCTGCCTGCTAAGGACTTTGCCGCGATGCTTACACAGGAAGAGCAGCAGCTCGAATTCCTTAGGTGTAAGTTCAATCGGGGAGCCATTCACCATGACTTCGCGTTGATCGGCTTTAATAGCGATTTGGCCAATCGTGATGGGCGCATTTTCTGTCGAGGACGGTAAGGTTTGGATTCGTCGATGTATGGCCTGTATACGAGAAATGAGCTCCTGCGGTGAAAAGGGTTTGGTCATATAATCGTCAGCGCCGTTATCCAAGCCGGCAATTTTATCCGTGAGATCTTGCATAGCTGTAAGCATAATAATAGGTACGAGGTTATTCTGGTTTCTAAGCTTGCGGCACACTTGGAACCCGTCCATCTTCGGCAGCATTAAGTCGAGAACGATGAGATCGGGGCGAAACGTTTGGATGGCATCGAAGACAGCTTCGCCGTCAAACACGCAATGGACATCAAAGCCTACAAGCTTCAAGTTGAACTCTATAAGCATGGAAATGGAAGGTTCGTCATCAACAACTAGGATTTTCTTTTTCATCGATGGGTGGACTCCTTTTATCGAGGATAACTCTATTATGACAGCGCTCTATCATCGAGATATTAAGATAAAGTTAACCCTGTGTAAAATTGCATTCCGCATTCGCTTATAATAGGATAGAGATTGAGGTGAATTTGACAGAGATGGCATTTCATATTGTATTAGTAGAACCCGAAATTCCTGCAAACACAGGTAACATTTCCAGGACGTGCGCAGCTACAGGCACGTATCTCCATTTGGTTAGACCGCTTGGATTTCAGACGGATGACAAGACGTTAAAACGCGCTGGATTAGACTATTGGCACTCGGTTAAGCTAGAGTATCATGACTCATTTGATGAGGTGCTAGAGGCTTACAAAGAACATCGTTTTTTCTTTGCAACAACGAAGGCAACTAAACGTTACACAGATTTTACATTTCAGGACGGAGATTTTTTTGTATTTGGCAAAGAAACCAAAGGACTTCCTGAGGATCTGTTAGCTCAGCATCCCGAAACATTACTGCGGTTGCCAATGTCAGATGCGGTCAGATCGCTAAATTTATCGAATTCGGCAGCAATCATGCTGTATGAGGGCTTGCGGCAGATCGGTTTCGTCGGTCTTGATTAGAACTTAAGGCCTATCAATATTAGGGCTGAGCCGACATATTTGACAGGAAAAGAAAGTTTCAGCATGTTATTAGCAGGAGTTTCTTAAATGACGGCGAATAGTATTCCGTATCAGTCCGTATAGATATGCTAGATGAAGTAGAGAGCATGGAAAACGTGAGCGGAAGAGAGGTGAAGTCCTATGATGAAGCCAGCCGGAGTCGTGCGTAAAGTCGATCAATTGGGACGTATTGTACTGCCTAAATCGCTAAGAAAGCGATATCAAATGAATGAGGGAGATCCTGTCGAAATTTTGGTGCAGGGTGACCATATCATACTGGAGAGATATCGTCCAAAATGTGTATTTTGCGGAAGTATGGAAAGTGTAAGTGAATTCAAAGAGCGCTATATTTGCGGCGTATGTGTAACTGAAATGAACTTGCTAAAGGTAAGAGCATAAAAGAAAAAGCATCGTTTCTCCTAAGGAGAAGCAGATGCTTTTTTTGTATTTCTATAGACCTTTTGTTTTGTCATCGTTATAGGAAGACGTCAACATAGCGACGATGAATAATACAAAAACGGTGTTAACGAGCCAAAATGTTGTTGATAAACCAAACATTGCTGCACCTCCATATATAGGGACCTTTGAGCGTGCTCAAAGTCTCTCTGCTTTGGGATCTTTTAACGTGCTAAAAGTCTCTCTGCTTTGGGATCTTCGAGCATAGTTAAGGCTTATTATACCCAACCATTCTAAAAAAAGAAACGAATAAAGTGTGAATAATTTCGGTTATTTAAAAAATAGAAAGTTGGTGGCCAGCGGTCTAAGCTTCCCATCCGATGGGCGATTAATGACGCTGCCTCCCATGACTAAAGTGGTAGAGCCGCCCCCATCCAAGTTATACGCATCGACAATGCCTAATTGCTGCATTTTGTCCTGCAGCTCAGCAAGAGTTGCTCCCGAATTACCGCTCTCATCGTAGCCGTCGGTCACAATAAACAACAGCTGGTCGTGCTTGTAGTTAGCCATGATGGTCCGCGCTGCTCTTGCCGGAGAACTTTGCCACTGATAGGGAATCGACGTCCTGTTACCATTCTTCAGGAGAACCGGGACGAAGGTAGATCCCATGAGTGGATTTAACTTATCAAGCTCAGACTGAGAGATGAACTTACCGCCAATGAGCTTGCGGTCTTTATTCAAGCCAATGAAGGTCGTATCGTTGTTGGTAGGAAAGAAGCCATTCACATACTTCCCATTCATCATGGTTGTATCCAGCGGATAACGTTTGCCTTTGTTGTCATCGGCGAAGCCTCCTGCGTTCACACCGGCGATAGCCCCATAACGTGTGACGGCATCTAGCGTTGTTTCACTGGAGCCGATTTTATCCTTGCCAAGTACAAGCTTAATGGCCTTATCGCTCTTAAGGTTTACTTTAAGCGCATAACCTTTATAGTTGCTTTCATTCAAAGCGAATAGTTTCAAGTCAATATTCCCGGAAGAAGCTTGTCTGATTGGGCTGCCGAGCTTGGCCGTTATCCGTGCATCATAGATAATGCCCGGTTTGGCTGCTTGTGCTGCAGCGTTCTGGAGCATGGCCGCTACTTCCGCAGCGCTTTTCTCATAAAGTTCGAAATATTGCTGAATGGTGGATTTGGTTTGCACAGCATCGGCATTCGCTTTGGTCAGCAAGTTATCGAGCGTGACCGTTTCTTGATGAAAAGAGATCGGCGTAGACACTTTATGTACCAACGGGTTGATTGGGACAATCGCCGTAACGAATAGCAGCCAAATCAGCATCCCCAGAAACGGGGCGCTTGCAAGTAGAAGGACGCGGTTGATTTGTTGAATGCTATTTACGTTCATTACTTTAGCACATCCAGATTCTTTTGCAGTTCTTCCAACTTCTTCTTTACGTCGGCAAGCTGCGTATAAAGCTGGTTGCTATTATCGGTTTTGCTGTTAGCGCTGTCCTTCGTGAAAGCCAGCAATTCATTCAGTGAATCTACCTTGGTCTGTAGAGCTTTCATATCTGTCGTAACGCTATCTTTCAATTGGGTAACTTGCTTCTGATAGTCTTGTTGAACCACTTGCAGTTGTTGCTGGGTTTGCTGTGCGATATCGGTTGCAATTTTTTGCCTCAAATGCTCGGTGTACATCATAGCTGCTGCCACTCCGATTGCGATCAGCATGACCCAACCCACAAATAAGTAGACGTACGTTTTCTTTCTTACCTTGGTAGCCTTCGAAGCAGCGCGAGGGAAAGAATTCGCAGTCGTAGTCTCGATGGGCATGTTCATGAAAATCACCTCTGTTTACTAGTATAACATATTCCATATTTTTTACAGAATTTTAGATAGAATTCGCTGTTTTTCGATATTCATTTGGGGTGAGTCCCTCTAGTTTTTTGAAAACTTTGCTGAAATATTTCTCGTCCTGGTAACCGACCATTTCCGCTACTTGTGAAATCCGAAGATGTGGATTGCGCAGCAAGACCTTTGCTTTACTCATGCGAATTTGACCTAAATAGTCAGAAAGGTTTACCTCGAACTCTTGTTTGAATTTCCGTGAAATGTACTCGCGGCTGAGGTAGAATCGATTAGCGATATCCTGAAGCGAGACATCTTCGTGATAGTGCTTCTCAAGGAACTCGGCGATTTCAAAAATAACGCTTTTGTCCTTCTGTTGACTCTCGAGGAGCAGCTTCGACAGGTGAACAATACTCCGAGTGAGTTCCTGCTGCCACAGTGAGAGGGAAAGGATCCCATGCTCATCCAGCGGAACAATCAAACTGGAAGGCTCATCAAGGAGCAGCTGTTTGACCTGATCTTCACTAATGTTAGAGAAAAATTGCTGCACCCAACGGCGCTTCATCACCCTGTACTCCCGCCACCAATGGTCGAGCTGTTCGAGTGTAATGGCTTCGCTCAGTTTGACGGCGTCCATCCATTCTTGAACCGTTTCTTGAATTTGGTCAAGGCTGCCACTGCGAATAGCGAGTTGAATCCGTTCCTCATACTTGCTGAAATTAAGCGTAGGCTGAACCGTTTTAGCTGTCTTCGATGTACTATGAATCCATGTTTCCTTGGATTTGAGGTTTCGCTGTTTAAGGGCATCACGGGCTTCCTGATAGGATAAAGCCAGATCTGTGGGGAAGGAGCGAGAGCTTCCGATACCGAAGTCAACGCGGGTATGAAGCGCGGTGCGTATACCCTCATTGATTTTAGCTAGAAATGCCTCAGAGCCAGATTGATCCTTCCATAAAAGCAATACAATTTCGTTATCGCTGTTCCAATGGCGGAATGCATAACCGCGCTGATCGTTAACGAGGAATTCATTACATATGTTAATCAGCGAGAAGAGCAGTAAATCCAGATTATGACTGAATTTGTTCTTCACACTGCGTTCCATCGTATCTAAAGATAAAATAGCGACACGACATTCTCGCGTTGTCCGAGATAAATGAAGCTCTTTCTCTAGCTGCTCAGCCGCTTGATCATAAGCGGAAGGTTCGGCAATTAAGTTCGATAGCAGCTTATCCCAGTACATGGGCTTAATTTGGTTCATTTCGATATTCAGCTCTCGATTGGTATGACGAAGCTCCTCATCTTTATTCCAAGCTTGAATGGCTTTATCTAACGCTTCATTTAACTGCTCGGGATCAATGGGCTTCAATATATAGTCTGTTCCCCCATACTTTAACGTATGGCGAAGCAGAGAGAAGTCGTCATGGCCGCTAATGACGATCGTCTTCGAGTCAGGAGCATGCGTATGCAGCCACTCGAGCAATTTTACGCCATTCATAATGGGCATCATCATATCCGTCATGATAATCTCAGGAAGATGGGTGCTCACCATATCAATGGCCGATTCACCATCTTGGGCCTCCAGAATGGTTACTATGCCATACTGTTTCCAGTTGACTAGCAGACGGATGGCGTCGCGCACATGCTTTTCATCATCGACAAGTAATACTTTCATTCCGTTTGCTCCCTTTTCATAGGAATGTGAATGACAATCCTAAGACCTTGTGGTTGTACATGTTCAATATCAAGAGTTGCATCATCGGTAAAATAGAGCTGTACTCGGGTTAGCACATTACTAAGTCCAATATAAGCTGCATCGGTTATGGAAGGGGTAATCAGCAGGGTTTTTACCTCGCGCAACCGCTCCTCCGTTATACCAATCCCATTATCCTCAATAATGAGCTTTAAATATTCATCCTCACGATCTGTAGGCATCGTTGCCTGAATGCGTAATAAGCCTGTGGTTTCACTTGGTTTAAAACCATGCTTAAAATAATTTTCCACAAGCGGTTGAAGGATCATCTTGGGTACAGAGATTGCTTTTGTGCTTTCTTCGATGTCGTAAATGATTTCAAATTGATGCTCGAATCGCTGTTTTTGCAGCTCGAGATAAGCTTTAATATGCTCAATTTCCTTACGCAAAGGAACAACCGATTCGTTGGTGTTCATACTGTAATGCATCATTTTAGCCAGATACGAAATTAAGGCGTAAATCTTTGGAGCCTCGTGCTGTAAAGCTAATGTACCAATAGATTGCAGTGCGTTATTCAGAAAATGCGGATTGATCTGGGCTTGGAGTGCCATGAGCTGATTCGATTTGTTTGCAAGCTCTAAACGGTATTCGCGCATGACCATTTGATTTAAATCTTGCATCAGGCCATGGAATCGATTGGCGAGAATACCCATTTCATCCGTTCGAGTGAGCTCGATATCGGCATTCAATTGGCCTAACTGAACTTGTCCCGCCTGTATGCGTGTGATATAACGAATTAATTGTTTGATAGGCTCTGTAAATTTAATGCTGATATAAATGGTTCCGGCAATGACAATCAACATAAACAAAGTAAGGATCAAAGAATTAATTAAAGTTAACTGTCGGGCACTTTTCGTTAATTGCTCATAGGGAAGCCGCTTCACGATCGTCCAGTTAACATAGTCAGTTTTCATTTTTTCATAAATATTTATCCCCGCATAAGCGCCGTTTTTCCATTCATAGGAACCTTTTTGGAGATCACTATAAATCGCCTCATTCCCCCAGCTTGCTTCAAGAGGTTGTCCCCATTTAGAAACATCAGGACCGAACACGATGAACCCCTTATCATCCAGGATATAAAGTTCTTCTTGGTCATGGGTGAATAAGCTTTGAGATATTTCAGAGACTAGATTCAGCTGAAGATCAATGATCAGCTCACCAATCGAGATGTTACTTGGAGAGTACATAATTTTACGATGCATAGATAGGACAGGGGTTGGAGCAGAATACACATTAAGTGCAATATTGTAATTATGGCTTTCATGAGTGGTTTCAAAATAAACGGTTTTGTTCTCGGGGAACTGCCGAAGAGATTCATATTTACCGATCATGCTTCCTTGAATGTCGCTGCTCGCTAAATAAGAACGGTCGCTAACGGAGGCGTAAAGATAAATTTGTTTGATCTCTTTAACCGAGTGGGACATGACCTGCAGTCCGCTTTTGATAACCTTATCACTCATGTAGTCGATTTCTCGCTCGGTTTGCAGAATATCGTAAAGATAACCAACAGATGAATACTGACCTGTATAAATCGTAGTGGATGCCTGGACAACACCATTTAAGTAGTTCAACAAATTCATTTTTGCTTGAGATAACAGGGCCGAATTATTCGTAATTGTGTCTTCTGTGACTTTCTCCTTGGTGAATATATAAGAAACAACAATGGATGTAGTGAATGGAACTAAGGTCGCAATGAGCAGAAAAAGGATTAATTTATTGCGTATACTATGACGAAACAAGGTACATCAACTCGGTTTCTTTTTAGACTTTTCACCCTACATTGTAGCAGGAGAGGTCAACAAATTCCACCTAATGCATCACGATAATCTGTGTTTTGCCAAGAACAAGGGCTTTATACTTAAGGTATAGTTATATAATCGTAAGGGGGAAATTCCCATGAAAGAGAGCAAAGGGTTAGCAGGATATATACAACAATGGGTGTTTATCGGACCAGCGTTGATCTTTTTCGCACTCATTGTTGTCATTCCTTTTCTCATGAGTATTTATTATTCATTTACTGAGTGGAATGGTGTGACAACAACCGTGAAATTCAACGGTCTAGACAATTTCAAGCACCTTCTGTTTCACGACACAGACTATCGCAACGCATTCTGGTTTACAACAAGAATAACCGTGACGGATGTCATTCTCACGAATCTTGTCGGGTTTCTTTTGGCACTCTTGCTCACACAGGCACTGAAAACCAGAAATGTACTGCGTACTATTTTCTTCATGCCGAACGTTATTGGGGGATTACTGCTTGGTTTCATTTGGCAGTTTATTTTCGTCAAAGGGTTCGGGACGTTAGGCGAATTAACGAATCT
This sequence comes from Paenibacillus sp. V4I7, assembly GCF_030817275.1. Taxonomy (NCBI): domain Bacteria; kingdom Bacillati; phylum Bacillota; class Bacilli; order Caryophanales; family Paenibacillaceae; genus Paenibacillus; species Paenibacillus sp. V4I7. Next base: position 345,871 of record NZ_JAUSZD010000002.1, read on the forward strand.
AAGTTTTTTTCAATTACCTTGGTTAGGTGATGCTCCAACAGCTTTTTGGGCGATCGCCATCGTTAGTATTTGGCAAGGCTCCGGCTACTTAATGATCATTTATATTGCGGCGCTTTCGAATGTGCCCAAAGATATGGTTGAAGCGGCTTATATTGATGGTGCTTCACGTTTACAAGTGCTTAAGAACATTATCATTCCACTCATCATGCCGGCTGTTACCGTATGTTTGTTCCTCACCATTTCATGGAACTTCAAGATGTTTGACTTGAACTTCTCCTTGACCAAAGGTGGACCGTTCAACTCAACAGAATCAGTTTCCATTAATATTTATCAAGAAGCATTCCGGAATAACAACTATGGTTTAGGTACAGCAAAAGCGTTAGTATTCTTCGTTGTAGTGGCCATTATTTCGACCATCCAAGTCATGTATACGAAACGCAAGGAGGTTGAAGTGTAATGGAATCTGTCAAAAAATACTCTGGACGATTATTCACACTCGAGGTGCTTGGCATTTTGATTGGTCTCTTATTTCTAGTCCCTTTCTACTTTGTCATCGTCAACTCCCTTAAGACATTTCCGGAGCTGGCGGCCAGCACAGCGAAGCTTCCGTCAAGCTTATATCTTGATAACTATACGAAAGTATGGAAAATCATGAAGTTCCCAAGTGCGTTTATGAACTCTTTAATTATTACAGTGCTCAGTAATGTGGGGCTTGTATTGATTAGTTCCATGGCCGCTTATCGAATGGTGCGCAAATCAAGTAAATTCAATAATCTTGTTTTTATAGCCTTCGTTGCTGCCATGGTTATTCCGTTTCAATCCATCATGATTCCGCTTGTGCGTGTTGCAAGTCAGGTTGGACTTATGGATAGTAAGTTCGGATTGATTATTTGTTACTTTGGATTCGGTGTTTCACTGAACGTTTTCTTGTTTCATGGTTTTATTAAATCCATTCCGCTTGAGATTGAAGAGTCAGCGACAGTGGATGGCTGCTCGCCGTACGGGGTATTTTGGCGAATTGTTTTCCCGCTGTTAAAGCCGATGTCTACAACAGTCATTATCTTAAACAGTTTATGGATATGGAATGATTATTTGCTTCCTTCACTCGTGTTAAATAGTCCTGAGCTGAGAACAATACCTTTAGCAACGTTTTCTTTCTTTGGTCAATATACGAAGCAATGGGATTTAGCCTTGGCTGGTCTAACACTTGGCGTCCTGCCGATCGTTATTTTCTTCTTGGCTATGCAGAAACATATTGTAGAAGGCATTACGGCAGGGTCGGTAAAAGGTTAACAGTTTTACAAATAAGTTCAAAATCTTCCACCTTTATGTTCAATATCCTCTGTGTTAAGGGTTTAAGTAAGTGTTTACAATAAACCATGTAAGCTGATGACGAGCAACCGAAACGTTATCAGGGTAAGCTGATTGAAACTTAAAAGGGAGGCTTTACCTAAATGAAAAAATTAACAATGATCAGTATGGCGGCTGTACTTTCACTATCTTTAGTTGCCGTTGGCTGCGCGAAGAAAGAAACAGCGCCAACTCCACCTGCAACGACGGGTGGAGCAGCAACAGCAACACCTGCTGCAGGCGGTAAACAAGTTACGATTAAAATGTTCCAATTCAAGGTGGAAATTGCTGATCAACTAGGAAAAATGATTGCAGAATACCAAAAGCTAAATCCTAACGTTAAAATTCAAGTAGACACTGTAGGCGGCGGAGCTGACTACGGCGCTGCATTGCTTGCGAAGTTCAACTCCGGCGACAAACCGGATATTTTCAACAACGGTGGTTTCACGGATCTTGACAAATGGATCGAAAACCTGGAAGATCTTTCCGATCAACCATGGGTCAATGATCTTGTAGACGTGGCTAAAGAGCCAATGACGAAAAACGGTAAACTATATGGACAACCGCTTAACCTTGAAGGTTATGGTTTCCAATACAATAAAGACTTGTTTACACAAGCCGGCATTACCGAATTGCCAAAAACACTCACACAATTGGAAGATGCAGCTAAGAAGCTTCAAGCAAAAGGAATTACACCTTTTGAAACTGGCTATGGCGAGTGGTGGGTTCTAGGTAACCACTTCGTAAACCTTCCGTTTGCTTACCAGAAGGATCCAAATGCTTTCATCGACGGTTTGAACAAAGGAACTGCTAAAATTCCGGGTAACGAAGTATTTAACCAATGGGTAAAACTATTTGATCTACAATTGAAATATGGTAACAAAAATCCGCTTCAAACGGATTACAATACGCAAGTAACTGATTTTGCTACTGGTAAAGCGGCAATGACCCAACAAGGTAACTGGACACAAGTCCAAATCACGAAAACGAACCCGAACATCAAAATTGGCTTCTTGCCAATGCCGATCAGCGATGACGCTGCAGCGAATGATAAATTGTTCGTTGGTGTACCAAACAACTGGGTTATCAACAAAAACTCTGCTGTGAAAGACGAAGCGAAGAAATTCTTGAACTGGATGGTAAGCTCTGATGTAGGTAAGAAATACATTACGGAAGAGTTCAAATTCATTCCAGCATTCAAATCCATTCCTGCTGATGAGAAAGTTCTAGGACCTTTGGCAGCTGACATTATCGCTTACAGCAAAGCTGGAAAAACACTTAGCTGGAACTGGTTTAAATTCCCGGGCGGCGAAGCTTCCAGTAAAAAATTCGGCGATATTATGCAAGGTTATGTAGCGAAGAAGTATACGAAGGATCAAATGCTTGAGGAATTCCAGAAAACATGGGATAGCCTTAAGAAGTAACTCAATAATGGGTGGTAATAAAGCCTCAGCGCCAATGCTGAGGCTTTTTGCTGTTTAACAGAAAGGGAATAGGCTGTTACAATAAAGGAGACTGGAGGTCTATGATGATAATAAGAATCAGGTCTTGGCTGCATAGCAGAGGAAATTCACTTCCGCGTGAGAAGCAATTGTCTCGTGAGGCCGTAATTTCATTAATTATTCATTCTATTTTTCAGTTTGGCGCTTCCATGTCGGGCGTATTCTTAAACTTATACTTATGGCGGTTAACGCATAGTGTCGTAGTAAATGGTACATACAGCATGATCGTTTTCATCTTAACACCGATTGGTTTTGCACTTGGCGGTCTCATGATTAAGAAGAAAGACCGAATGGTATCGTATCGTCTAGGTATCATGCTCATAGGTCTTTTTTATTTGAGCGTCATTCTAGCCCAAGAGACACTGGTCGAATATTATATACTATTTGCCATTTTTAATGGACTTGCAGGTGCTTTTTATTGGGTGGGTTATTTAACTCTGATGTATGATGTATCTAACGAACAGAACCGGATTCGATATCTTGCATTTAATATGATTTTTTTCACAGCAGCAACCTTAGCGGGGCCGGCACTTGCCGGTTTTATTATCCGTTTAAAAGAAGGACTTAGCGGTTATACGATCGTCTTCTCCATTGCGTTCTGTATGTTCTTACTAGCGGCGCTGATTTCATTGAAAATTAAAGCTGCAGGTGGACATCATAGAGTTTATTATTTGAAGTTTACTGGTCTTATTATGAAGAAAGAACGTGACTGGTTGAAAGCGTTGTTTGGATTTTTGGGAATGGGTTTGCTCCAAGGGACGATGCTTTTCTTACCGAATATTCTACTTTTCAAAGTGATGCCGCGTGAAGATATTGTAGGCTACCTAGGTGTATTATACTCAAGTCTTTCGATCGTAATGGGCATTTTTATATCTAAATACGCAAACGCTAGTAAAGCTCGTCTTTATTTAGCCATATCAACACTCGGCTACCTCATTGGTGTATCTTTTCTATTAGGGAATGTTAATGTATGGACCGTTGTAAGTTTCATGATTTTGCACTCTATTTTCGCCCCGCTACAAGGGAATACAATGACAGGCTATTACTATGGCCTCATTGCGAAGCTGCCGCTTAAAGGCCAATTGAAAGTAGAAAGTGTCGTTGTTCGGGAATTTTTCTTAAATGTTGGACGTGTGATTTCAATTACCTGTCTAATCTCATTTGGCAGTGATTTGGATGGGGGCTGGATTCCATGGATCTTAATGATAGCAGCCATGTCACAAATTGCCCTTGTATGGTCGATTAAGAATCAATGAGATGAGCATGAAAGCGTGTTAACTCGGATATCCTAGGAAGTAGATGACAGGAGAAGAGGACGTGCGGTTATGGAACAGTATGACAGCATGATTGTTGGCGGAGGTATTGCTGGACTTCAAGCGGCAATTCAATTAGGGAGATATGAGTATCGTGTGCTTGTGATAGATGCCGGTTATGGTCGGTCTACTCTTTGTAAAAGCTATCATAATCTTTTGGGGTGGCCAGATGGTGTATCGGGCGAAGAGCTTCGCCGATTAGGGAGGCTTCAAGCAGAGAAGCTGGGTGTAACTTTCGCTAAAGATGAAGTTGTTCAAGCTGTAAACAAAGGTAAACCTGGGGATGGATTTGAGCTATGGGGGAAGTCGGGTAAGGGATATGAAGCCCCAACTTTACTTTTGGCTACAGGACTTCTGGACCGTATTCCCGAGCTGCCCAATCTGAAAAGCTGTCTAGGTCTGACTATTTACGTCTGTCCAGATTGCGATGGCTATGAGATTAAGAACAAACAGACCATTGTGATGGGATCTGGTGATTCTGGAGCGGGAATGGCCCTGACGCTTAGTACGCGTACGGACAAGCTGACCTATGTGAATCATGAGCAGAAAGCTGTGAAGAGCGAGCTATTAGCAAAGCTGAAGGAAAAGAGAATCACCTATGTAGCGGAAGATATTCAAGAGGTGATGGCTGAAACGAATGGGTTATTTCGCGGTGTTGTTTTGGCAAATGGGGAGCGAATCGGTGCGGAGCGCGGGTTTATAGCCTTCGGTGGGAATGAAGTGAAATCGGATTTGGCCAGGCAGTTAGGCGCAGAGCGAATGGAGAATCGCCACATTGTAACGGATCCCCGCAGTAAAATGACGAGTGTGCCATTCGTCTGGGCAGCTGGGGACGTGGGTGTTCATGCGGAGCAAGTGACGATTGCCATGGGCGAAGGGGCGCAGGCGGCGATTTGGATGAACAAAGCACTGCTGATGTTGAAGGAAGAGGCGAACATACATCGCGTTGTTGTTCGCTCTTAAGGGTTTAAAGTAGATAGGATAGTAGACGAGTCGGACGTCTCCGCCCTAGGAAAAGCAGCTAATACATGGGCATACTCCGCTAACGCTTGCTCCCCAAGTGGGGTGATATGATAAATGCCACGGCTTTGGCGTACGAACCAGCGGTAGTAGTTTTTTTGAAGCAGGGAGCTTACGGCTTTGTTGGAAGTAAAATCACGCAGAAGACGCGGGCTGAGGGGTCCATGCTGTTGCAGCAAGTATGCGCAATGCAGCGATTTTTCGCGATAGGCAGTCATGAGCTTCTGTTTTGAGCTGCCTCCAACGTTGTAGTCCCCACTGCGTTCATGAAATTCATTTACGACTTTCAAGGCAGCCCGCTTATTCGGGCGTAATTGATAGGGAGTAGGCTCGCAGACGAGATCCACTGCGGGCTGTTTGCGTTTGAAAAATTGAACGGTCAGTACCCCTAGGCCAAGCATGCGGCATAAACGTCGAATCTCTTCCCATTGCAGTCGATGCGGAGCTCGTCCTTTATTGGGAAGCTCGAAAGCGACATAAACCTGATCCGTCAGCCGCAGACGATCGATGCCTTGTACGAGGAGCGGGATATTGAAGCTTTTTTTCAATTCGACAACGATAGGCGGCTCATCACCGCGAATGGCAACTAAGTCGCAATGCTTAACCTCGGCGCGAACAGTGTATCCTCGCTGCTCGAAATATTGTTTAATCGGGGCGTAAAGCTCCGTTTCTGTTTGGATAGGCATGAGGTTAATGATCTCCTCTCTAGTTACAATAATTGCAGCCAGAATGTGTTCCATTATAGCATAGCTTTTGCTAGAATAGGGGAAGAATCACTTGTACGTACATGTTGGGAGATGGTAGAGATGAGTGAAATTTTAGATGCCTGGCTAGGAAAGCGTATAGATTGCATTTGCGGTTTGCGGCACGAAGTGCCGATTCAGCGGATTGTTATAGAACGGGATGCGCTTAAGCAGGTAGCCGGGTATGTGAAAGAAGCCGGCTACGAGGAAGTGACGCTTGTCGCGGACGGGAGGACGTATCAAGCGGCTGGAGAGAAGCTGCGCGATCTGCTGGAAGCCGCGCAGGTGAAGGTGAGCATCAGCGTGATTCGTGAGAACGCGATGGGGGAAGTGTCGGCCGATGAAGAAGCGATTGTCCAGGTGATGCTGGACACGCCGCTTTCATCGAAGGTTCTGCTGGCCGTGGGCGCGGGCACCGTGCACGACATCGTGCGCTTCGTGGCGCATCGCACGAAGCGGCCGTTCTTGTCTGTGCCGACGGCACCGTCGGTGGACGGCTTCGCGTCAGTGGGCGCGCCGCTTATCATCCGCGGCTTCAAGCAGACGATCCCGGCCTGCGCGCCGGAGGCGATCTTCGCCGACCTCGCGGTGCTGGCGAAAGCGCCGCAGGCGATGATCGCGGCCGGCCTCGGCGATATGCTCGGCAAGCACACGTCGCTGGCCGACTGGTCGCTTGGCCGTGTGCTCCTCGGCGAGCACTATTGCGAGCTGAGCGCTCGGTTGACGCTGGAGGCCATGGAGCTCTGCACGGCTCATTTGGACGAGATTGCGCAGCGCACTGATCTCGGCTTGCTCCGGTTGATAGAAGGCCTGATCCTATCAGGCCTTTCCATGCTCATGATCGGCCACTCGCGGCCGGCCTCTGGGGCTGAGCACCATCTCTCCCACTACTGGGAGATGGTGCTTCTGCAGCAGCGCCGCCGGGCGCTGCTGCACGGCGCGAAGGTCGGCGTCGCGACCGTGCTCATGGCGCAGCGCTATCAGGCGCTGCAGGGGCTCACGGCCGACGCGGCCTCTGCGCGGTTAGCGCAAGGCCATGTCCCCAGTGAACTTACGGATGCGGGGCGCATCCGGCAGGTCTATGGGGACATGGCCGAGATGGTCATCGCCGAAAATTTCCCGGCGAATGGCACGGTTGTTGATGCGCAGGCGCTGAAGGCGCGCATCGCGGAGAAGTGGGGCGATGTGCAAGCCATCGTCCGGGCGGTCCCTGCCCCAGCGCAGCTCATCGCTTGGCTCGAGGCCGTGCAGGGACCGGTGACACCGGAGCAGCTCGGAGTGGAGCCGGAGCTGGTGGAGGCGTCTCTGCAGGATGCGCTTTTCGTGCGCAACCGATTCACGATCCTACGTTTAAAGCGTCTGCTATAGACGCTTTATCTTTATATAAGGCTGTCCCTCAAGTAGATCTACCTGAGGGGCAGTCTTTTTTTATAAACCTTCTGGTAATCCGATCGGGGTCTCAGAACGAAATTGCAAATCTATTGGAGTAAATCCAATGAAATGGACTCTCGTGCTGTTATTGGCAAGTATAGAACTTGGATACTACCCTGCCGAACTATAGCCTTTCCGGATATATCCACCCTTCGCGTGTAAAAGTGTAAAAAACCACAACCTGACTTAATTTTTGCCATCCCGCAATGTGGAATTGTTTTCTATACTGGTAGCGTATGCAAGACGGTTCGAAGACACGAAGGAGGGGCTACATGAAATTTGCTAATGAGAAAGTCAGCGATATCCAAATCGCTTATATTGGTGGAGGCTCGATGTATTGGGCGAAAAATCTGATTGCCGATCTGGCGCTTGATGGTCAATTGTCAGGCACCATTCGTTTGTACGATCTTGATTACGGTAAGGCCAAAAATAATGAAAAGCTGGGTAATTCGGTTTCCGATTATGCGGAGACGAAATCCAGATGGACTTACAAGGCGTATCCGACGCTCCAAGAGGCGCTTAGCGGATGCGATTTTGTGTTTATCTCGATCCTTCCCGGTACATTCCGGGAGATGGAATCCGATGTGCATGAACCGGAAAAATACGGCATCTATCAAGCCGTTGGCGATACGACTGGACCTGGGGGCCTCGTCAGAGCTCTGCGCACCATTCCCATGTATGTGGAAATAGCACAAGCGATTGAACGCTTTTCACCGGATGCTTGGGTATTCAATTACACGAATCCAATGACGCTCTGTACTCGGACGCTTTTTGAAGTGTTTCCAAAAATGAAAGCACTAGGCTGCTGCCATGAAATTTTTGGTGTGCAAGGCCTTTTGATTCGTATGCTGCGCAATATGGAAGGTATTGAAGGTGTGCATCGGGATCAAGTCAAAGTGAATGTGCTGGGCATTAATCATTTTACTTGGATCGATCAAGCGACATATCAAAATATGGATTTAATTCCGATGTATCGAAAGTTTGTTGATACATACTTTGAATCCGGATTTGAGATCAACAAAGATGCCTGGGTCACGAATACATATACAGCCGCAAACCGCGTGAAGTTTGATTTGTTTCGGCGTTATGGCGTCATTGCAGCGGCAGGTGATCGCCACTTGGCGGAATTTATGCCTCCTTGGTACATGAAAGATCCGGAGACGGTTCGCTCATGGAAGTTTGGCTTAACGACGGTACAAAGCCGAGTTGAAAAGCATGCAGCAACGGAACTTTTTTACAGTAAACTGCTTAGTGGCGAGGAGAAACTGCCGCTCAAGGCATCTGGAGAAGAAGAGGTTAGACAGTTAAAAGGTCTAATCGGGCTTGAACAATTTGTTACCAATATTAACGTTCCCAATGTTGGACAAATGAAAGGAATTCCTCTGGGAGCGGTAGTAGAAACGAATGCTGTGTTCTCAGCGAACAGTTTGCGTCCAGTCTATGCGGGAGAGCTTCCGATGGAAGTGAGTAATCTGGTCCTGCAACATACGATGAATCAGGAGCTTATTTTGAAGGCTGCGCTCCAAAAGGACAAAGACTTAGCATTCAAGGCGTTTATGAACGATCCGCTTGTAAATATCGATATCCACGATGCCGAGGTATTATTCGAGCAGATGCTGCAAAATACGAAAGCTTATTTGCCAGGATGGAACATCTGATGGCAGGCCAGACATGAGTGCAGGGTTAGAGTTATTCAGCGAGTCCGCCTCGATTGATCCGCAGGATGATAAGGCCGTTCGCCGGATGATTTTCAAGCTGGCAGGTCCATCTTTGACGGAAATGCTGCTCATAAATATGACTCAAATGGTGATGATGATCCTGGTCGGACACCTTGGGGCCATTGCCGTGGCAGCTGTGGGCTTAACAAGCCAACCTTATTTATTACTGACCGTCCTTTTTGCAGCGCTCAATACGGGTACAACGGTCATCGTCGCCCGTTCCACGGGAGCGGGGAAGATGGGGGACGCGAATTTGGCCGCAGGGCAGTCGCTGCTGCTCGGCACTGTCCTATCTGTCCTTATTGTTGCTCTTGGAGTCACCTTTGCGGAGAGCATGCTCCGTTTGATGGGAGCAAGCGCTGAGGTCGTTCAATATGGATTGCCATATGCAAAGTTAATGTTTTTCTCCATTGGCTTCTCCTCTGTCTCGTCTGCTTTATCCGCAATTCTGCGAGGAGCGGGGGACACACGGACTCCGATGAAAATCAACGTGCTGTCAGGATGCATCAATGTTATTCTCGGATTCGTGTTGATTTACGGTCACCTCGATTTTCCGCAAATGGGTATTACGGGGGCGGCAATAGCAACCTTAGTGGTTCAGACCGGGGCTATGATTTGCTTTATGGCCGTCATGTTCAGCGGAAGATTTGCAGTCCGTATCGGCTGGTCGGATATAAGCCGATTGGATAAGGCTATGATCAGACGCATGTTGAAGATAGGGATACCGAGCAGTCTTGAGCAGCTTATTATGCGTTTAGGGATTATGACATTTGTGAAAATCTGTGCTGGACTCGGGACCGTTGCCGTCGCGGCATCACAAATTGTAACGAGTATTATCGGGATCTCGTTTATGCCGGGAGCTGCTTTTGCTATCGCAGCCTCTACGCTAGTTGGGCAAACTCTTGGCGTAAGCAAACCCGATCTTGCCGAACGATATGTGTGGCAGGTCAGAAAATACGGCATGTTCGTGGCGGGTTTTATGGGAGCGCTTTTCTTCTTGCTCGCTCCCCATATCCTTATGCTGTATACGAATGACGAGACGATTATCCGTGAAGGGGCATGGGCCCTTCGGATCGTAGGTTTTATCCAGGTCTCTCAAATTTCTCAGTTTGTTCTTGGAGGAGCGTTAAGAGGAGCAGGTGATACCCGATATCCCTTATATTCAACATTCATTGGCGTGTGGGGAATCAGGGTTGTACTTAGTTATTTATTTGTTTACGTCTTTCATTGGGGTATGGTCGGATTATGGAGTGCTGTTGCTTGTGATCAATTTCTCAGATCTAATTTGATTTATTTTAGGTTTAAACGCGGGGCATGGAAGCATCTAAAGGTTTAATACACAAAAGGAGAAGCGGAATTATGGGAATTGTGTACGATTCGAATTCGCAAACTTTCCATCTTCAAGGGAAGTCATCGAGTTACATCATGCAGCTAATCAAATCCAAATATTTGGCTCACGTTCATTGGGGACGCCAGGTACGTGGAACCAATCCGGGAGGATTGCTCGCTATAAGACGTCGCTGCTCATTCTCGCCATCCACGGACCCGAATGATCTAACGCTGTCGTTGGACACCTTGTCGCAGGAATTTCCGGCATACGGAGGCAGTGATTTTCGCGTTCCGGCCTATCAGGTTCAGTTGGAAGACGGAACGACGGTTAGCGAATTCATCTATGAGTCTCACCGGATTTATGCGGGAAAAACACCGCTAGAGGGATTGCCTTCCACCTATACGGAGGATGACAGCGAAGCAGAGAGTATCGATATCGTGCTGGTCGACGCGATGATTGGTTTGAAAGCCATTCTCACGTATACCGTTTTTCGCGATTTGGATGCGATAACCCGGTCTGTTCGATTCATAAATGTGGGTAATCAGTCGATCAAGCTGCTTCGAGCATTGAGCTTCGGTATCGATCTATCCCACAGCGATTTTGATATGCTTCATTTATCAGGCACATGGGCGCGTGAGCGTCATATCGAAAGACGCCCCATTCTAACAGGCGGGTCTGTCATTGAAAGCCGACGGGGTTCCAGCAGCCATTCGCTCAACCCCTTTATGGCCCTGCTTTCCAAGCAGGCGGATGAAGACCAAGGAGAAGCTTACGGATTCAGTCTTGTCTATAGCGGCAGCTTTGTTGCTCAAGCCGAAGTGGATCCTTACGGAACGACCCGTGTAGTGATGGGCATCAACTCGTTTGATTTTTCTTGGCTCTTGGAGCCTGGGCAAACCTTTCAAACGCCGGAGGCAGTTCTCGTCTATTCCGCGGAAGGAATCGGCGGGATGTCGCGCACGTATCACAAGCTGTATCGCACACGGTTATGCCGTGGACAGTTCCGCGATCGTCACAGGCCGATTCTCATCAACAACTGGGAAGCCACTTATTTTAATTTCAACGCAGATAAAATCGAAGAGCTTGCGCGAGTCGGCAAGGAGCTCGGATTAGAGCTTCTAGTGCTGGACGACGGTTGGTTTGGTAAGCGTGACAACGATAAAAGCTCGCTCGGAGATTGGTTTGTTGATCGTAACAAGCTGCCACAAGGCATGCCGGATTTGGTAAGCCGAGTGATGAAGCAAGAGCTGGAGTTTGGTCTATGGTTCGAGCCTGAAATGGTGTCCCCGGATAGCGACCTGTATCGGTCTCATCCCGACTGGTGCCTGCACGTGCCAGGTCGGCGAAGAACAGAAGCGAGGCAGCAGCTGATTCTCGATTATTCGCGCCAAGATGTAAGAGACTACATCGTAACGGTAATCACCGATATTCTTGCGAGCAGTCCAATTACCTATGTCAAATGGGATATGAACCGCAATATGACGGAAATCGGTTCCGCCCAGCTTCCGCCAGAGCGGCAGCGCGAGACGGCTCATCGTTATATGCTTGGGCTGTATGAAGTCATGGAGCGGATAACCTCCTCATTCCCGAGCGTGTTGTTCGAAAGCTGCTCCGGAGGTGGCGGTCGGTTCGATCCTGGGATGCTCTACTATATGCCGCAGACGTGGACGAGCGATAATACGGATGCGGTAGAACGGCTGAAAATTCAATATGGCACGAGTATCGTTTATCCAATTAGCACGATGGGCGCTCATGTTTCCGCAGTCCCTAACCATCAAGTGCATCGTACGACACCGCTCGATATGCGGGGGAATGTGGCGATGTCAGGTAACTTCGGCTATGAGCTGGATTTGACCGCATTTACGGAAGCGGAAAAGGAAACCGTGAAGAAGCAAGTTGCGCTTTATAAACAATTGCGGCCGCTGATCCAATTCGGCGAATTTTACCGTTTGATCAGCCCTTTTGAACACGTTAGCGCTGCTTGGATGTTTGTTTCCGAGGATAAGAAGGAAGCGTTGGTTGCTTTTTTTCAAGTACTGTCTGAGCCGAATGCACCGCTAAGGAAGCTGCGATTAAAGGGGTTAGCGGCAGAGAGCAATTACTTACTCCATGATGCGGAAGATCAGGACGAAGGTATGGAAATCTTTGGCGGTGATGAGCTCATGCATGTGGGGCTTAAATTACCGATCTGGAAAGGCGATTTCAGAAGCCGCCTTTACCGCTTGAAAATGGAGGAATGACAAGATGAGAAAGCTGCGTTTGAGCGATTTGCAGGATAAGAGGAACAGCCATATTTTGCAGGATGTTCTACCAGGTACTTATTTATCTTCAGGCGGTCTATCTTTCGCGAAACGGGGAGAGCGCAGTCATACAAACGACGGACCGGATGGAAGGGATTATCATGTCCACGGAGATTGTGAAGCCTTCATTATTTTGCAGGGAACTGGAACGATGGAAATAAACGGGGAGCATATTCCGGTGACAACCGGGGATATCGTGATTGTTGAACCAGGTGAGGATCATCACCTCAATTCGAGTGAGGACGACCCGATTGTCACCGTGTGGTGCCATGCAGGCCCGAATCGTCATAAGAATCAACAGCAGGAGGACGCAGTATGAACAAAATCATAAGCACGGATACCCATGCATTTACTTTATCGGGTGAGGATCATGGGTTTACCGTCACGTTGTTTACGGAAAAAATGCAGGAGGGCATCGATCTCATCACGCTGCGATTGGAAGCGGTGGAGGCGCTGATGCCTCCCGTCTTTACGCTCGGTTGGTCGCATCCTGCTTGTGATATTCAGGGCAGCTGGCATCCTGCCCAGGACCGGAATAAGAGCTTCAAGGCCGACTGGATGCGCACATTACGTTCCAACGCGGCTGCGTCGGCTCCGGTTTACGCCTTGTTTAATAGCGTGGGTCGCAATAGACTGACATTTGCTTACTCGGATGCACTTAACACGGTGCACTACTCGGGAGGCATCAGCGAGGAAACGGCTGATTTCCATTGCCGCGTTCAATTGTTTACAGAAACGACGTCGCCTTTCACTTCTTATGAAGCCAAGCTTCTCGTAGATACGAGAGATATTCCTTATTATGAAAGCCTTCAGGGCGTTCAAAAGTGGTGGAGCGCCATGCCGGAATATCGTCCGGCGTTCGTTCCTGCGGCTGCCAAGGAACCGATGTATTCGACCTGGTACAGTATGCATCAGAATGTAACAGACACCCATATCGAAGAGCAGTGCCGTTTGGCCAAGAAGTTGGGGATGGAAGCTGTCATTGTGGACGATGGCTGGCAGACGGAAGATAATCGCAGGGGGTATGCTTACTGTGGCGATTGGGAGACTTATGAGGGTAAGTTCCCCGATATGAAGCGGCATGTTGATGCGGTTCATGAGTTAGGTATGAAATTTATCCTCTGGTACTCGGTACCTTTTATCGGTAAATACAGTAAGGTGTGGGATCGGTTCAAAGATAAGATTCTGCGATTTAATGAAAATCATGGGGCAGCGGTGCTCGATCCGAGATACCCTGATGTCCGAGAGTATATCATAAATAAATATGAAGATGCAGTGAAAGAATGGGGCTTGGACGGCTTCAAGCTTGATTTCATTGATACGTTCTATTCGCCTGAACTTCAGCTTCCCTCAACCACCCCCGGCAAAGATTATGAGTCCATACCGGAAGCCGTTGACCGTCTATTGACAGACTCTATCGGCAGATTGAGAGAATTGAATCCCAATATCATGATTGAATTCCGCCAGATGTATATCGGTCCTGCCATGCGCAAATACGGCAATATGTTCCGTGCAGCCGATTGTCCGAACGACAGCATCCAGAACCGAGTGCGTACGTTGGATATCAGGCTGATTTGCGGAGATACGGCTGCTCATGCGGATATGATCATGTGGCATCCGGAGGAACCCGTGGAAAGCGCAGCCTTACAGATCATTAATTGTCTGTTTTCGGTGCCTCAAGTATCGGTCCTCTTGGATAAGCTGCCTTCTAATCAGTTGAGGATGCTCGAATACTGGCTATCCTTCTGGAAGGAGAACCGTGATCTTCTGTTGGACGGCCCGATTGAGCCTATGAATCCGGAACTATTGTATCCGCTAGTCCGTGCTGTTAAAGAGGATAGAGGGATTATTGTCGCTTATCATGAGCAAATTGTGCCTATAGATGCATCAACGCTAGTTTCCCAGTGGATCGTGGTGAACGGCAGAAGACAGGACGGACTCTATGTAGAGGTTACTGGTGAAGTTGGGGCAGCGAAAGTGATTATTAAAAATTGCTGCGGAGACATTGTAGAGGAACTGTCTACCATGCTGACGTCAGGCATTCATAAGCTTGCGATTCCGCCCTCGGGCCTCGCAGCTATCTCTATTTTGCAGAACCACAAATCATCGCACGTACACTAGGAGGGATCATCGATGAACTATTTAGCTAATGAAGGAAGATATGCAGAAATGCCGTATCATCGAAGCGGAAAGAGCGGCCTTAAGCTGCCTCCGATTTCTTTTGGATTATGGCATAATTTCGGAAGCGTTGATGTATTCGAGAACAGCAGGGCCCTAGCGCGCCATGCATTTGATTTGGGAATTACCCATTTCGATCTTGCGAATAACTATGGTCCATCGGCAGGGTCTGCGGAGGAAACGTTCGGACAAATTCTGAAGAAGGATCTTCATCCGTACCGTGACGAGCTGATGTGTTCCTAAGGCCTGAGGATATCACCGAGGAAAAGATCGCAAAGTCGCGACTTCTGAATAAACTTGCTAATGAGCGTGGGCAAAGCCTTGCCCAAATGGCTTTAGTCTGGGTTCTTCGCAAGGGATATGTTACCTCCGCATTAATTGGGGCAAGTAAAGTGAGTCAGCTTGACGATAATGTGGCAGCCTTGAAGCAGCCTAATTTCACTCAGGAAGAATTGGATCTTATTGATCTAATTCTTGGTAGTTGAAGTATTGCAGGGATTGCTTTACTGGGAAGCGAAGTATACGGAGCGATAGGAAAGCCTCATTACTAAAGGCAGAAGAGGGTTGTCTATGTTAATCCGATTGAATAAAATACTCGAAAAAGCGATGCCTTTTATAACGCCATCTGCTGTTATTGTTGGGTTAATTTGCTCAGCTTGGCTGCATCAACTTAGCTTTCTAGTGCCATGGATATTTGCTGTAATGACGTTTGCCGGAAGCATTGGTTCTAATTTTAAGGATCTACGTAGGGTGATGATGCATCCGCTGCCGATTATAGCCAACTTTATCATTCTGCATCTTGCGATGCCGATACTGGGATGGGGGGCCGGTTCGATATTTTTCCCGGGTGATGATTTGACACAGACTGGATTTGTGCTCCTGTTTGTTATTCCTACGGGAGTTGTCAGCTTGGTGTGGGTTACCATATACGGTGGGAATATAGCGCTCACTTTGGCGCTCATTCTACTGGACACGCTCCTATCTCCATTGATTGTGCCGCTTAGCCTCTCACTCATCGTTGGAGCTAAGGTGCATATGGATCCATGGGATATTATGAGTGGGTTATTCTTAATGGTTGTGATCCCTTCTCTGATTGGCATGCTGCTTAATCAATGGACGAAAGGCAGAATTAAAACAACCTGGGGGCCGCGGTTGGCGCCTTTTTCAAAAATAGGACTTTTTGTGGTTGTCGCGATTAATTCATCGGTGATAGCTCCCTATTTGAAAGATATGAACGGTCAGTTGGTGAAAATCATTGCTGTTTCTTTCGCATGTGCAACCATCGGTTATTTGGCAGGATGGCTTGTGTCCCGGATGATGAGATGGGACCGTGAAGTCACAATTGCCCTCACCTTCAATTCGGGGATGCGAAACTTGAGTGCGGGTGCAGTGCTCGCTATCAGCTTTTTTCCACCGCCTGTTGCGCTTCCGGTTGTCGCGGGTATGCTGTTTCAACAAATCCTAGCGGCTTTATACGGGCAGCGTTTGGCTAAAAGGTATGGTTTGAATGGTCATACAGCCAAAGCAGCCTAAAAAATGAGGCTTCACTTAAAGAGATATAGAAATCCACAAAAACGAAAAGGAGTTGCCACTGAAATACGGTGGCAGGCTCCTTTTTACCTTCCGTATTGAAAAGCCCCTATCCAAAATTATTTGGACAGGGGGTTATGATTATTCATCTCTTAACTTTACCTTGGTTCTACGATTAATTTAATCGCTGTACGTTCCTCCCCCTCAATGATTATATCGGTAAAAGCGGGTATGCAAATCAAATCAACACCGCTCGGAGCTACAAATCCTCGTGCAATGGCTACTGCTTTTACTGCTTGGTTTAAAGCTCCTGCACCAATCGCCTGGAGTTCTGCTTTTCCACGTTCACGTAATACGCCTGCAAGCGCACCGGCAACAGAATTAGGATTGGATTTTGCTGCGACTTTTAGCACTTCCATTATAGGACCTCCCTGGGAATGATGAATGATACAGTATTAATCATATTCCGAGGGATTGTTCATCATACATGAAATCAAAACTGCCAGACTTCAAAGTTTATTTACTGAATCATTGTAAAAGAAAAATGCCGGTCTAGCGCAAAATTGATTGCACCGAGTGCTCCGCCAATTTCAGGCAATACGGCGGTGTCTACCGCTATTCCGGCAGAAAGGGCCATCATGGACCGCTGCTTCATAACTCTAGTAGCGGTTTGTACATAGGTGCTGCACATGCTGGGGATGGATCCTCCAAGAATGATAGCCTCGGGGTTCAGCAAATTGACCAGATTAGCCAAAGCAATGCCGAGATAAGTGGCGGCATGATTAATAACGCGTATCGCTAATTCATCGCCCTGATCTGCGGCCAAGCAGACATCCCTTGCCTGGAGAAGTTGAAGGTCGTTTCCTTGTACCACACCGTTAAGCAAACTTTCCTCTTGTCCGGAGCGAAGCTGTCTGCGGGCTTCCTGTTCGATTGCTGAAGCTGTAGAATAGAGGTGCAAACAACCGTTATTCCCACAAGGACATACGGGTCCGTCAGGTTCAACCGTAATATGCCCGAGCTCACCAGCTCCGCCGAACGAACCGGATACCAACTGCCGATCATTAAAGATTCCGGCAGCTATGCCGGAGCCGACCCCGACATAAATCATATGCTTGTAGCCGCTTCCTGAACCGAATCGGCATTCGGCAAGCCCGCGGGCGCGATGCCTGTTTATGGCCACGGTGGGCCAACCAAGCTTTTTGCTTACCATTTCCTCGATGTCCACGTTAGACCAGCCCAAATCGGATGCGCTCCTAATAATACCTCGTCTCGTATCGACAAGACCGGGTACCCCCAGACCGAACAATTTGATGACCTCTATGTCCAATTCCTTAACAAACTTTGAGGTTTGATCAGTCAACTCCTGTATCGCTGTCTCGGGTTGGGACGAGCTGACTGGTATTTTCGTCATATGCAAGACATTGCCAAGTAAATCAAACACACCTAGCGTCCATACTTGATTATCTAAGTCGGCACCCATAATGCCATGGGATCCTGGGACAAGCTCTAGAGAAATAGCTGGACGTCCCCCCGTGGATGGGGCTTTTTCCGTTTCTTTGACAAGATTCCAATCCATTAGCTCGGAAATCGTTGAAGAGATGGTAGCCCTGCTCAGTTCCGTAACTTTGGTTAATTTAATCCGAGGCATGGATCCATGCATGCGCAAGGCTTGAATGATACTGGTTTTGCTGCCCTTTTGATCACTTTTGTTAGGAATTATCATGAACTTCACCGTCGCTATATCATTATGTGATTAAATCGATTATACCTGAACCTATAATTATAATGGTAATGTACTCACTTTAATAAAAATTAGAACAAAGTTCAATGTATTTTTACTTAATATAGACATGTTTCACTATAAATTTCATATAAAATTAATACTTAATTTAAATATTGACGTAAGTATTGGTTTTGAATTATGATATCCTCATATTAATGAAAGCGCTATTACGGAGGAGAAAGGATGAAAGCGATGATCGTCTTAGGCGGCAATATGTATGATGATTCTACAATCGAGCACTTTTTGAAAGATGCGGCTGCGATTGGTTATGAGGGTGTTGAGATTCGTGGTGTTGGTGAATTGAAAGATGGTCTTATTCCGCAAGAGCGGGCGGAGCAAATTAAAGAGTTGCTTGAAGGCTATCGTCTAACACCTATTAATCTGTCTCTGTTTGTAGGGAATTTCGCCTGTAATACAGAGGAGGAAAATAATGCTGAGGCTCTGAAATGGGAGCGTTATCTCCATTTTGCATCAACGATCGGATGCGGCATGATGAGATTGAATCCAGGATTCCAGCATTCCGATGAGGTTTCCAAGGATGATTTTGCGAAAGCTGTGAAGTGGTTTCAACTCTGTGCCGATGCCGCAAGCAAACGTAATATCCGAGCGGTTATTGAAATGCACCATGGAACACTATGTGATACTGCGGATTCGTCAATCGCTTTTGTTGAAGCGGTAGGGCGAAGTAATGTAGGGCTGATCATGGATCCGGTCAACTTGTATCAGGTACCGACTTATTATGGGATAGAAACCATTAAACGCTTAAAGCCATACCTCTTTAATGTTCATATCAAAGACATTGTGGCATTGAAAGGAAACCAGTATCCTTGGGCCTTCGAATATAGTGATTATGTGCCGCATATCGGTCGATATCACAGGGTCATACCTAAACAGGGCAAACAGGAAGAACAATATTTTTGTCACCGGCTTATTAATCAAGGCGGCATCGACTGGTACGAAGTGTTCCGGGGGCTGGAGCAAATCGGGTACAGCGGCTACCTTACTGTTGAAAGTGTTAGCAAGCCTGGCTCCGATCTTCCTGTACATACCGTATTGGCGCAGCAATGTTACAAGGATGTGCAGCAATTGTTAAGTATCACCAAATCTAATGTCAACGTATAAAAAGTTCGACTGAGGGAGTGTAACGCTACTGTGGAAAATTCGGAGAAGCCATTTTCTTTTTCACTCTTTGTTAAGCATTGGAAAGATAAATCGGCTCTCGAGCTGGCCCGCTTTGTAAGCGGTATCGGCTTTGACGGCATCGAGCTTCCCGTGCGTGCCGGGTTTCAGGTTGAGCCTGAAACCGTCGGGAAAAAGCTGCCGGAATTCGCTAAGCAGCTCGGTGAACAAGGGGTCAACATATACAGCGTTGCCGCTTCAACAGATGAATCGATTTTCGCAGCATGTGCGGAGGCTGGAGTACCGCTTATCCGGATCATGGTCAACATTGATCAGGACGGCTATAAGGCCACGGAAGAACGGACCAAGCGGAAGTTGGAAGAGCTTGTTCCGCTTTGCCAGAAGTATGGCGTGAAGGTTGGCGTCCAGCAGCATTATGGAAAATTTATCATCGATTCCAATGGCATTATGCGGTTGATGGATAACCTCAGCCCGGGCCATGTCGGCGTAGTCTGGGATGCGGCGCACGATGCATTCGCGGGACAGCAACCCGAATATGGATTGGACATCGTTTGGTCCCACCTTGCTATGGTGAATTTGAAGAACGGTTTTTTTATTCGAGGAAACGGACCCGAAGCCGAAATAGCCGAGTGGAAGCGTCATTTTACGACCGGTCGGCACGGAATGGCCCACTGGCCACGGATTGCTAACTATGTGAAAGAACGGAATTATGCCGGTATTGTTTGTTTGACTGCAGAGTACACGGATTTGGACAATAAAGACCGCTACATTGCCGAAGATCTTGCTTATGCGAAATCGCTTTTTAAGTAAAAAGGAGGTGCAGTACCATGGCAGCTCAGAGTGAGTTGTATGTGGGCAGTCTCGCAAAAACCGCACCGCAAAGCAGATGGAAGCATGTGATGCACGGACTTAGACGAGACAAATTTCTTTATTTGTTGATTGCTCCTGGCGTGTTGTTTTTTCTGATATTCAAATATGTTCCAATGTGGGGAGTCGTCATCGCTTTCCAAGATTACTCACCATACTTAGGTGTAACGGGAAGTCAGTGGGTTGGCTTTGACCATTTTATCCGCTTTTTTTCAAACCAAGACTTCTACCTGCTGTTTCGAAATACGATGGCTATCAGCTTGCTGAGCCTGGTGTTCTTTTTCCCGCTGCCGATCTTACTGTCACTTTTATTGAACGAACTGCGCAATGCAATCTACAAAAAGTGGATCCAATCGATCGTGTATATGCCGCACTTTCTTTCGTGGGTTATTATCGCAGGGATTACCTTCTTGTTGTTGTCGCAGTCGTCGGGGATTGTCAATAAGATGCTAGTCAGTTTAGGGGCTGCCAAATATGACTTTTTAACGAACCAAAATAATTTCTGGATAATGCTTACCGTCCAGAACGTCTGGAAGGAAGCCGGATGGGGAACGATCATTTTTCTTGCCGCTATCGCAGGCGTGGATCCTCAGCAGTATGAAGCGGCAAAAATGGATGGAGCCAACCGTATACGGCAAGCCTGGCACGTAACGCTGCCAGCAATCCGCAGTGTCATTGTCGTTTTGTTCATATTGAGGCTCGGCCACATTATGGACGTTGGATTTGAACAAGTATTTTTGATGATGAACGGCGCAGTGTCCAATGTCGCGGATGTATTTGAAACTTACGTTTATCGTCTGGGTATTCAGCAGGGACAATTCAGTTTTAGTACCGCCGTCGGTTTATTCAAATCCGTGGTCGGATTCATTCTTGTTATTGCAGCCAATAAGCTGGCAAAACGTTTTGGCGAAGAAGGCGTGTATTAATCACCGCTAAATTTCGGAAACGGGGTGAGAATAATGAAACGAAGCATAGGAGACCGCATATTTGATACGGCGAATATCATTGTGCTTGGCATTATAGCGATCATTACACTTTTTCCGCTTTATTATGTGTTTGTCGTTTCATTTACGGATCCGGCAGAGTACATCCAGAAGCAAGGATATATCTTATTTCCAGAAAAATGGACATTGGATTCTTACAAATATTTGTTGTCTACGTCGGCTTTTCAAAGCGCAACGATGATCAGTGGTTTTCTAGCTACTGTCGGAACCGCACTCAGCCTGGTGATAACAGCTGCACTCGCATATGGTTTATCCCGTAAGCGGTTGCAGGGTAGAAGACTAATCATGCTATTGATTCTTATCACACTTTTGTTCAGTCCGGGGTTGATCCCGCCTTACTTGCTGGTTCGCGATTTGGGATTGATTAACAGCATCTGGTCATTGATTTTACCGGTGCTGACCAGCGGGTGGTACGTCATCTTGATGAAAAGCTTCTTCGACAGCATTCCGGTTGAGTTGGAGGAATCCGCTATCATCGACGGATCAACGGATATCGGAGTTTTCTTTCGGATCGTCCTTCCACTGTCACTTCCCGCACTTGCCGCTTTCGGATTATTTTACGCAGTGGCTTACTGGAACACATTCTTTAGTGCGGTATTATACATCAATGATCATGCCAAGTGGCCGCTTCAGCTCGTGCTGCGCAATATGTTGATCGACTCGTCGACTCAAGCGGGGGGATCAGCTGCAGCGGAAATGATGGCAGAACAAAATATCCCTACCGAAACTTTAAAAATGGCTGCTGTCGTCATAGCGACGCTTCCAATCCTGTGTGTTTATCCGTTCCTGCAAAAGCATTTTGCCAAAGGTGTCATGCTGGGCTCGGTGAAAGGATAATCTTTTTAAAATGAATGAGGAGGGTTAATATGAAAGAAAAGAAGGGGTTTATTACATGTAAATCAGCGCCAACATCGTTAGCATTCATCATGGTAGCATCGGTCCTGTCGGCTTGTTCCGGCGGTGCTGCGCCAGTTTCAACAACAGGAACAGCTAGTACTGCTGACGGCGGTAAACCAACGGAAATCAGCATTTTCACGGAGTTTAGCACACCGGAACCTCCGGCAGCTGATAATCCGGTTACGAAGGAATTCGAGAAGCGCACGAATACCAAGTTGAATATTACTTGGGCATCTCCAAACGCATGGGAAGAGAAGCAAAACGTTATGTTGGCTTCGGGCGATATGCCTGATTTGATGAAGATCAAGGACATGAAACAAACGCAGGCGATCAACATGATTAAGCAAGGTGCGTTTTGGGATTTGACGCCTTATCTGAAGGATTATAAAAATTTATCGGCTTATCCGAAAGAAATTATGGACAGTGTCAAAGTGAATGGCAAACAATACATCCTGCCGTCGGTACGTCCGCTCCATGGAAGCAGCTTCTTCAATATCCGCCAAGATTGGCTGGATAATGTAGGGCTGAAGATGCCGCATACCATGGATGAGTTCCATACGGCATTAAAAGCATTTGTTGAGAAAGATCCCGACAAGAACGGCAAGGCTGACACGTATGGTTATAACGGCAAGAACTGGGAAAAAGTGATCGATATTTTCAATAAAAGTAACGGTAAATGGAAAGAAGCGGGCGGAAAGCTGGTTGACACCGATCTGGAACAGGGAACAAGAGACGGACTTATTTATCTAAACAAGATGTACAAGGATAAAATAATGCCTGAAGATTTCATTGCTATGAAAACAACCGACTTTGAAAACATGGCGAAAGCGGGCAAAGTCGGTGTCCAAATGGATACCACGGAAGGTGTTTTCCGTTCTACGGAAGGTGCACAAAAGCTGGATCCGAAAGCCGATTTTGTGGCTATGACGTATCTTGAAAGCCCGGCAGGTAAAATGGTTCATACCGGTTCCGGATTTGGCGGGCTATACGTGATCCCGAAAAAAGTCCCTGAAGCCAAAATGAAGAAAATCCTGGCTTTGATGGATTACGGCGCATCCGAGGAAGGCTTTGAATTGGCCTGCTACGGTCTTAAGGATATCCACTTCAAGGTGGTAGACGGCTTCAAAACGGCTACTGAGCAAGCAGTCAAAGACAGTGTATCGCAAAGCTCATTCGGCAAAATCTTCGAAAGATTCGATCCATACCTGTGGGCCTACCGCGTAGGTATGCCAAAAGCAACCTTCGAGCGTAACAAGAAAATTATTGACGATCGAGCAAATTATGGGGTAGCAGATGTATCGATCGGTCTGTTGTCCGACGTCGATTTGAAAATGGGACCGGACTATAAGAAGAAGATGGACGATATGAAAGTTAAAGTGATCATGGGTAAAGAACCGATCGAATCATGGGATACTATGGTCAAAACGTTCAAAGCGGATGCCAATTACATGAAGATGACCGACGAGTTCAACCAAGCCTATCAGGACAGAAAGAACGGTAAGTAAATAGAGAAAAGGAGTCGAGAGTCCATGCTGCAAAAATTGCGATTGGCCGTTGTCGGATTGGGACGCGTATCGAAGTCCCATCTTCCGGCAGTACGAGAGCTGGCTGAACAAATTGAATTGGTTGCCCTTATATCTCGTGATGAAAGTAAACTGCAGCAGGAAGCCGAAAAGTGGGAAGGGGTGAAAACCTATACTTCCTATGATGACGCGGTTAATGATCCGGATATCGACGCTTTCCTGCTGCTTCTGCCGCATGATATTCACGCGGAATATTCGATTAAGGCGCTTCATGCCGGCAAGCATGTGCTGGTTGAAAAGCCTATGGCGATGAATGTGCAGGAAGCAGAGGAGATGGCAGAGGCTGCGGAAGCAAATAACGTCACCTTAATGATCGGGCAAAGCCGCCGTTTTTATAAACCGGTAATGGAATCGATCCGTCAGGTGAGAGAGAATGCTATCGGCAATTTGATCAATATCAACGCATTGCTTCTGGCGCATATGGATAAGCCGGCAGCAGATTGGTGGAAGGACGAATCTAAAATCGGCGGATTTATTATTCCGCTTTGGGGAAGCCATATTCTTGACTATATTCAGTGGGCTTACGGCAGAGCCCCCCATTCGGTCTATGCGCAGGGACATTCCAACAACCCGAATTGGACGGGGGAAGATGAAGTCGCCATTTCCATGAATTTTGGGGAAGGCCGGATGGCGAATGTGTGGATGTCGTTCAATGCGGGCTGCCGCCCGACGGATGAAGTTGGTCTTACAGGAAAGCGTATATGGTCTACGCAGAACAGCATTTACGACCGATATTTAATCGGGTCGAACGGCTTGCTGCATCTGAAAGACGAATATGAGCTTAGTTTGAATGGAGAGAAGCTGGAAACCTGTGAAACCACTTTCTCTAATTTCACATGGCAGCTTGAGGAATTTACCGACGCCATACGAGAGGGACGTCAACCTCTGGCTTCAGGCCGGGAAATCATCCAGGTGATGAGGGTCATCGATGGTTGCTTTGAATCGATGCGGACCGGTCAGGTTGTTCAGCTTTAATCCTTGAGGGAAAACGAAGGAGGACTTTTGTAATGAAGTTAAAAACCTTGGTGCTTTCACCGCAATCTCGTTTGGACGAAGTATGTTCGGAGGCCTGCCGTGCGAAAATAAATGAACATTTCGAGCCGGTGTGGAATGAGACAGGACGCGACTATACACAGGATGAGCTTTCAGTGCTGGTTGCGGATGCGGAAGTGATCATTTCCAGTTGGGGCTCCCCCAGTCTGACCGACGACATGCTAGAGAAGGCCGTCAAGCTTAGAGCCATTGGCCATGCGGCCGGAACGGTGAAGAACCTTGTTCCGAAGCAGATTTTCTCTCGAGGAGTTAAAGTATTCTCTGCAGCTCCAAGGATCGCGCTAAGTGTAGGGGAATATTGCTTGGCGGCGCTGCTTGCCTCTCTGCGGTATTTGCCTGCTTTCGATTCCACGATGAGGGAAGGGAAATGGAAGATTGCTGGTTTGAAGGGAAGGGAGCTTACCGGCAGCACGGTCGGCATCATTTCAGCCAGCTCTACGGCTCGCGCTTTTATCAAGCTGCTTGCGCCGTTTCAAGTCAATGTTATCATTTACGACCCCTATTTGACGGATGAAGCAGCAGCCCGGTTGAATGCTAAGAGGGCCACACTAGAGGAAGTAATGGGCTGCCCTGTCATTTCGGTGCACGCACCAAAGCTTCCCGCTACCGAAAGAATGCTAACCCGTGAATTGTTGGCACTTATTCCGGATGGTGCGGTCTTCATTAACTCTTCCAGAGGCCCTGTGGTAGATGAGCAGGCATTTATGGAAGGGCTTCAAAGCGGAAGATTCTTTGCTGCACTTGATGTGTTTGAGAAGGAGCCTCTTGCTGTGGATCATCCTATTCGGTCGCTGCCGAATGTACTTCTATCTCCCCATATTGCCGGAGCCTCGGTACAAGGCCATCTTGCGCTGATGGAGGAAGTGGTCGAAGATATCATCAGAAGCCAGCGGGAAGAAAAGACGACGTATGAAGTAAACGAGAAAATGTGGGAAGTTATGGCCTAACAGGTCGCAGAGTCCTTTTATATCGGAAGGAGAAATACTCAGAATGGTTAGAAAAATGTCCGTTCCTCCTATGGAATTGGTAGATTATGATGGTCCCGGAACGCAGATGTGTGCGGTTATGGACGCTATCGGAGAGATTAGTGTTAGACGAGCTTTGATTCCGGAACCCAAGGAAGGCGAAGTACGTGTCAAGGTCAAGTGGGTCGGTATTTGTGGAAGTGACGTTGAGGTATTTCGTGGTGCGCGCGAGCCAGAATTTATTTCGTACCCTACCAGGCTGGGACATGAAGTTGCAGGGATTATTGATAAGATCGGCCCTAATGTGATTGGTGTCAAGGAAGGCGATCATGTGGCTTTGCGGTATGTTTGGGGCGCGTTTGCCGAATATGTATGCTGCACCCCGTTTTCTCTTAAGGTTCTGCCCAAAGACCTGCCGTTAATCGAGGGTTCGCTGA
Source organism: Paenibacillus sp. V4I7 (assembly GCF_030817275.1). NCBI lineage: Bacteria > Bacillati > Bacillota > Bacilli > Caryophanales > Paenibacillaceae > Paenibacillus > Paenibacillus sp. V4I7. The sequence goes on from NZ_JAUSZD010000002.1 coordinate 372,018, forward strand.
TTGAAGTGCTTCCGGGCATCATCCATGCAGCAGAACTCGGGGACATTTCCCCTAATAAGAACGTACTGATCACTGGGCAAGGCGTCAGTGGTCTAGTGATGACTCAAGTGATCAATATGTTTAGCCCGAGAAATTTGGTCGTAACGGATCTGTTTGACGAAAAACTGGCGCTTGCTCGCAAATATGGCGCCACACATACTTATAAAATCCCTCATGAGCATGCGGATACCATGGATATTGTTGGAGCAGACTTCCCAGATGGCTTTGACGTGGTCATTCCTTGTCTTCTGGAGGGAGCGGGGATGGTAGACGCTATTAACGCAGCAGCGCAGAACGGACGTATTGTGATGTACGGCTGCATCGGTACCTGTCATAAGCCAGTTGATTTCTTCAAGGTTCACAAAAAACGGTTGGATATCCTTTCCACGGAACCTAAACGGGACATCGACAACCGACGCTACTTCGATGAAGGGCTGCGGCTGGTCCTTGACGGATTAGTTAACACCGAGGAAATGATTACTCACGTCGTTCCCCTCGCGGAAGTCGCCCGGGCATTCCAATTGAGGAATGAACATAAAGGTGATACCATTCACGTCATGATTGACTGCGAAGTCAAATAGTACAAGACAAACCGCCATAAGGAAACCTCCTTAGGGCGGTTTATTTTTTGAAGAATAAGAATTTATATGTTTCGTGTTTTGGGTAAGCAAAGCATCTCGGTTTGGGGAGGGAACTCGTATACCATGCATGCAAAATCCTCTTTGGGCCCCATTTACGGAGTTCATTAAGTTAGTAAGGCAATTGAAGTTGCTTATTTGTCTTAATAGCCCCTGATATGATTGCATAAGCAAGCTAGGTTTGTTTATTGTTTGCTAATGGGCCCTAGAATGTAACGTTGTGCAGATAATAAGCATGTGCTGTGGTCTTATCTCACGAGGTGCCAATGAATTAGAATGGATAAGCGAGATTAGCTTGCTTATTCATTCATAGATAAAACACTATCCGTAGAGGGCTCGGTGTGTGCCAGATAGCTTGTAAGAGCGAATACGTATAGTACCGGAAGTAGGTTGTAATAGCTCCATCTGAGCAAGCTTGCGCAGAAGTTTAACGGCATGGTTTCTGCTAATGTGCAGACGCTTGGAGATGGTTTTTGGCAGGAGGGGTTCACCCGTTTGTCCGGCGATTCTCAGAATTTCTTTTTCTTCCAGTGTTAACGCTGGACCCAAATACTCCTCGCCAAACCAGCTGCCCATCATTTGGAGGATCAATTGCTGACATCGACGTGGCTTTTCTTTCATTTCATCATAGGCGAAGCGGAGCACCTTCCACCCATCCAGAATGAGACGGTTTTGACGAGTTAACTGGTCTGCAAACTGCCAACGATTAATATCCTTATGGTGCGCCTTGTAGCCATCAATTTCTATACAGACCAAGTGATTCCCGCGAATATAAGCGAAGTCCAAATATCGATCACCATCCTTAAAGTCCGAAATCTGATATTCGGCATGAAGAAAATCAAATCGACCGACAGACGGCCACCAAACCTGCTCGAGGAACTACTTCTCAGCATGACCGTGGCCCTCCTGAAGACGCCTTAGAGATTCGCCTGATCTCGTTTGTAACTGCAATTGCATAAATTTCTCATAGCATGCGTCGAATAACATATCAATGCCCCCTATTGATCATAACGCCTAAAGAACAGACCGCTCTCTCCTGTTGGAGAGAGCGGTCTGTGTGCTTCACGACCTGTGATCCTATTACGGTTATTTTACACGAATAAATGACTCAGTGGCAAGATGGTGGGGGATGAAGATTTACGGACCGTCTTTGAAGTGGTGTTTTTACTGCATAGTCCCTACCCGCGAACTAAAGACTATAACCAGTAATCTTATCGGACCTAGTCGCAGGCTAGGTTTTTTTGTTTATCTCTCGACCGGAAGCCATCATAAAAAATCACAACCCAGCGGAAGTTATCCCATGGAACAGATAGAGTAACCATTGTACCATCAGGACATAGTTGCTATAGAGGAGGATAAGGGATGAATATGGAGTTGAATCACGGTAAGGATGCGTTTGAGGAACGTATCATGCAGCTGCCTGTTTTGGATACGCACACCCACCTTGTGGGGGATCGTCTTTGTGCTAGCGACTTCTGGGAGATTGCGCATTATTTCTGGTTGTTTCGCGAGCTGCAGGCTGCGGGCTATCCGGCGAATGCCATGGAGCTCCCGGAGGACATACGAATCGCTGCCTTTTTGGAAGCTTACCATGGATCAAGAAACACGATGATGAATGTGGTGTTGACGCAAATTTTCAAAAATCTATACGGCATTGTTATAAGCGACGCTGCCTCCGTATTGGAAGCAGACGCTGCTGTCAAACAGTCTGCGCAAAACGTTACGTGGGCGCAAGAAGTAGCGGATCGAATGAACGTTAGCAGATTCGTCGTGAATATGCCCGAGCATGCGGAGTTCCAAGGCATGCGAGAGAACGCCATACTGATCCCGCGAATTGACGGAAAATTGGGCGGTTGGGTCAAAGAAGTTGAATTGTCGCATAACCCGGCTGAGGTATTCGCTCAAGCGCGTGAGAAGCTTACGCAACTACTCGACACCTACAAGGAAGCCGGTTACGTGGGCATCATGACGACATTGCCAAGCTATGAAGCCAGAGCGAACCGCAAGGTTGTGATCGGGCAAGGCAGCACGAAGGATGAGATTTTAATGATGCTTCTGCACGAATTAGGTGCTGCAGCTGAGCAGAGGGGACTTCTCATTCAATTGTTTCTCGGTGTGGAACGTTCCTGGTGTGGAACAGCCACCCCGGTCAATGACCCGGCCCGTATCTTGAAGCTATCTGCTTTGTTTGAAGCCTATGCCTGTACCTTCGAACTTGTGGTGGCCTCGGAGCTTAACAATCTGGATATTGTGCAAGCAGCATGGAATTTTCCGAATGTTCATGTGGGCGGACATTGGTGGTTTAACTTTCGGACGAGCACGTACCGAGATAGTATGCAGTACCGGTTAGAAGCGCTTCCGGCAATCAAAAGCTCTCTCATCGTATCCGATGCCCGCTGTATGGAGTGGAGCTACGGCAAGATTTTGCTTGTCAAACGGATTGTGAGCGATTTCCTATGGGGTCAAATTGAAGCTGGCTGGATTGATCAGGACACGGCCTTGTTTGTAGCGGAGAATTGGCTGTACGGAAGTGCAGCAAAGCGCTATGGTATCGCTCATTGATTCTGTTTTACCAATCGTAAAAAAACACAAAGCGCTATAAGTTTCACCATCGCTACCTCCAGACAACCCAAGTAAGATGAAGAAGACAAATTGAAGCAGCATACAAGAAGGGGAGGAAACCATGGCCAGTAAAATACAGCCATCCGATCGAACGGTTTACGATTTCTCATCGCAGAGTCAGAAATGGGCTTTTGTGCGAAAACATTGGCCGATTTATGTGATCTCATTACCGGGAATTATTTATTTCTTACTTTTTAAATATATCCCGTTATTCGGTTCCATCATCGCGTTTCAAAACTACAACATTTTCAAAGGAATTAAAGGAAGTAAATGGGTGGGTTTAGAAAATTTCCAACGAATGTTCGCGTATACAGATTTCCTTCAGATTTTGAAAAATACGATATTAATCGGTATTTACGATATGTGCTTCGCGTTCCCGGTTCCGATCATTCTGGCTCTTCTCATCAATGAAGTGCGAGTGATGATGTATAAGCGGATTGTTCAAACCGTAGTCTATATGCCGCATTTCCTATCATGGGTCATCGTAGGCGGAGTTGTCGTAGGGGTATTATCGCCATCCACGGGGATCGTCAATCATTTGCTAGCTTTATTTGGTGTCGAGCCCATTTATTTCTTAGGGGAAAATACATACATTCGGCCCATTCTAATTGGTTCCGGGGTGTGGAAGGATAGCGGTTGGGGGACCATCATCTATTTGGCCGCCATTGCTGGCATCAATCCCGATTTGTATGAAGCAGCACAAATTGATGGAGCCAGCCGGATTCGTCAAGTGTTTTCCATCACGATTCCGAGTATTCTACCAACGATTGTTATTCTATTCCTTCTTCAAATTGGTAATTTTCTCGATTTCGGTTTCGAACGCGTCTTTGTATTTCTTAACCCGCTTAACAATGAGAATGGGGAGATTATTGATACGTTTGTGTACCGGGCAGGTCTCGTTGATAGGCAATATAGCTACACGACTGCCATCGGGTTGTTCAAGTCGGTTGTGGGTCTAATGTTAATCATGATCAGTAACACGTTTAGTAAAAAGATGACCGGGGAAGGTTTGTACTGATACGGAAGGAGAACGGAGGTGAATTGCTATGATTATGACAAGAGGCCATAAAATTTTTAATGTATTCAATATCATTTTGTTAGGTATCATCGGATTGAGCATGGTGCTTCCCCTCATTCACATTATTGCGCAGTCATTAAGTAATAACGCTGCCATTAATGCAGGGAAAGTATCGTTGTGGCCAGTTGGCTTCACACTGGGAAGCTATAAACTTATTTTGCAGGACCCGACGATATGGATTGGGTTTCGAAATAGTGTCATTATTACGGTTTTTGGAACCTTGATCAACCTATTTATGACAACAACGCTAGCTTATCCTTTATCTAGACCTGAATATTTGTTCCGTAAATCCATACTGGTGATGGTGCTGTTTACCCTTATTTTCAGCGCACCGTTAATTCCAAACTATTTGTTGGTGAAACAGTTAGGACTTCTTAATACGCTTTGGGCTTTAATGCTTCCTATGGCGATTAGCGCTTTTAATTTATTCGTTATGCGTTCATTCTTCCTGAACCTACCGACGGAGCTGCTGGATTCGGCAAGAATTGACGGATGCGGAGAGTTTCGGATATTGTGGAATATTGTACTGCCTCTATCTAAACCTGCGATGGCTACGATGGGCATCATGTATGCGGTGGGTCATTGGAACCGTTATGCCGAGGCCGTGTTTTATATCGATCATCGAAACTGGATTCCGCTTCAAGTGCGGCTAAGAGAAATTGTATTTACAGATCAAATGGGGCAATCGGACGTTTCTTCGGAATTAATGCTATTACTATCACCGGAAGGGATTAAGATGGCGGTCATTGTCGTGGCTACGATCCCCATCCTTTGTGTATATCCGTTCCTGCAAAAGCACTTTATCCAAGGGATGATGGTAGGATCAGTGAAATCCTGATGATCTCGTAAATCACAAAAAACAACCGTATATCGTAAATTTACCAATCTTCTAATTTCAGTATCCTGTGTATGCTTTGAATGGAAGGACCATTCATAACTTTTGGAAAGAAGGGGTTCTTTTGAAAAAAGTTACAAGTGTCGCGCTCGTCGCTGTATTGTCTATCGGTACTTTAGCGGGCTGTTCAACGGGAAAAACCGATCAGGAACAAGCAACGCCGTCATCAGTCACAACAGCGGCAAAAAAGGCAGCGACCAAGTTTTCTATTTCATATCCGACCACGACTAACACTGGATACCACACTCGAGTTGACATTAACAATGACAAATGGGTGAAGAAACTGGAGGAGCTGACGAATACCGATCTTACGCTTAGAGTAACGGAAGTAAACAAAATGGGCGTTTTGTTCGCGAGTAGTGACATTCCGGATGTGGTAGGCAGCTTGGGCACAGCAACAGATAAAGCGATGTCAGGTTCCGTAGAAGCAGGGATGTTCTTGCCACTGGATGACTTGCTGAAACAAAATGCCCCTAATTTGATGAAAACAGTACCAAAGGAAGCGTGGGACGCCGTATCCTATAATGGGAAGATTTATGGGATCCCCAACTGGTTAGAGAATCCTTCCAGACGTGCTACGTTTATTCGTACCGATCTGCTTGAAAAGGCAGGATTACAGCCACCTAAAACGATCGATGAATTCTTGAACGTACTCCGGAAGTTTAAGGCAATGGGCGTTAAATATCCATATGGGGCTCGCGAGAACCTGAAATATGCCGACACCGTTCTAGGAGCATTCGATGTGCTGCCTTATAAAGAACAATTTGAGGTTGTAAATGGTCAAGTTGTTCCGAAGTTTTTTGATGTGGAAAATATGACAAAAGCGCTTAATGTGATCATGATCATGTTTGATGAAGGTTTGATGGCCAAAGAGTTCGCGACGACAACTTCGACCGATTGGTTGAAAAATATCCGCTCCGGCGATGTTGGTATCTGGTCCTCCAACTTAGTCAGCTTGAATGATTTCCGGACGAACATTCCGAATGCGGTGAAAGATGCCAAGATTGATATTATCACTTCGCCGAAGGGACCGGATGGCAAAGGCGGTTATCTGATGTACCAGCCAGTGATTGGCGCTCATTACATCAGCAAAAATGTGAAGCCTGAAACGGCCGCTGAAATCGTTAAATATTTCGACTGGATGACGTCAGAGGAAGCATTCAAGTTCTTTACTTACGGTATCGAAGGCGATACGTATACGGTAGTTGACGGTAAAGTGAAGTATAAGGAACCGACCAACAAAGAAGAACAAGAGGAGCAGGATCACCGTGGTACACTGCACTCCTCCCATGAAAGTACGGTTAACCGTCTGAAAATGCAAACAGATCCTAACGGACCTTATATTTTGAATGCATTCGATAATATTTTAGCAAAAGAAGGTTTATCAGGTATTGGCTTTTCGCCTAATCTGGAGGCCGATGCCAAGTACCCAGATGCCGCTTCACCAGGTTCGGATGCTGCGCCGAAGATTATTATGGATCATATGATTAAAATGATTTACGGCAAGGAACCGATTTCCGACTGGCCAAAGGTCATTGAAGAGTATAAAACCAAAGGCGGCAATGAGATCATTAAAGAAGCGACGGACCGTTACAACAATAAAAAAGGCGTGCTTTTTTTGGGTAAGAAACAGGAATAGCAAGTCGATAGAAACTGTCCCGTGAGCGGGCAGTTTTTTATTTTTTTGGTGGAGTTGCTGATGAGCCAAGCCCGATCACAAGATGCTCTATTTTGCTCAAACCGGGTATTTCACGTTTTCGCGGAACGAGGATCCGCTATTTCCCATTTTCGAGGTGTAAAAACTGGTAAAACGTCAAAATAGCGCACTCACGTTCCGCGTATCGGTCCTGCATAGGCATAATCACCGAAATAGCGAATCCTCGTTCCCCCGATCCTCCGTTTATATGTCCGAATCACTCATCCATGGATTTTACCAGCTCTTTATCTGTATTTGATGTTCAGAAAACAGCTGTGTTTAATCGTATAAAATGACATAGCGTCTTAAATTTATACATACAGGAAACGATAACTTTTCGTTATGATACATATAGAGTAGTGAAACCGCTTGCACTTTGAATGGAAAGAAGGGGAGTTTATATGAAAAAAACAATCAGTCTTACCCTGGCTGTCATGCTGACAGCATCTGCTTTAACCGCATGTTCTTCGGATGGAAAGGTTGCGGGAAATGCTTCACCACAGCCATCAGATAACGTGAAGAAAGCACCAGTTAAATTCTCGATGCTTTATCCAACGACAGTCAGTACGGGATACCATACCCGAGTGCCTGATTTGAACAAGGATAAATGGATCTTGAAGCTAGAGGAGTTAACGAATACGGATTTGGACGTTAAGGTCGTGGAGGATGCCAAATTCGGCGTTATGTTCGCTAGTAACGATATTCCCGACGTTGTTGGCAGTATCGGTGGTCCTGGCAGTAAGTCGATGTCCGGTTCTGTAGAGAACGGTGTTTTCATGCCGCTGGATGAACTTTTGAAGCAGAATGGGCCGAATTTGTTAAAAGCGGTACCCAAAGCAGCTTGGGATAGTGTTTCGTATGAAGGGAAGATTTATGCCGTTCCTGAATTTTTGAGCAATCCATCCCGACGTTCCACGTACATTCGTACGGATTTACTGGAGAAGGCCGGGCTTCAGGCTCCTAAAACCGTAGACGAATTTTTGAATGTGCTGCGGGCATTTAAGAAGATGGGTGTAGAGAATCCATATCAAATGAGGGAAAACTTCAAGTATGCGGACGTTATTCTAGGAGCTTTCGATGTTTTGCCTTATAAGGATCAATTTGAGCTTGTAAATGGTCAAGTAGTCCCGAAGTTTTTCGATGTAGAAAATGTTCAAAAGGCACTCACCACATACAAAATGATGTATGACGAAGGTTTGATTCCAAAGGAATTCGCAACCATCACTTCTACCGATTTTACGAAAAGCATTGAGTCGGGCAAAGCGGGAATCTGGTCGCAAAATGCTTCCGGATTACCAGGTTACCGTACGAAGGCCCAACAAGCTGTCCCAGGAGCAAAAATTGATATTATTGCTTCGCCAAAAGGCCCGGAAGGAAAAGGCGGATATTTCTATTATGCCCCTGTCATTCGTTCCTTCTTTATTAATAAAAATGTGAAGCCAGAAACAGCGGCGGGAATTATTAAAATGTTTGATTGGATGGTTTCGCCGGAAGCCGAAACCTTCTTCACCTTCGGGGTTGAAGGCGATACCTACACCAAAGACAGCAGCGGCAAAATTACTTATAAATTCCCGACGACGAAGGAAGAAACAGATGAAGAAGGGTTCCGCAGCGGAACGATGTGGGCGGTGCATGACTCCACTTACAATAAACCAAGACTTCTGCTGAACGAAGATGGAAAAGCGACCTTGAAAGCATTCGATGAGGTTCTATCGAAGGAAGGGCTGTCCGGTATCGGATTTTATCCAGATTTGAGCAGCTTCGCTAAGTTCCCGGATCTTGCTGCTCCTCAGCCTGACGTAGGCCCGAAAATTATTATCGATCACATGATTAAAATGATTTACGGCAAAGAACCAATCTCCGATTGGCCGAAGGTGATCGAAGAGTATAAAGCCAAAGGCGGCAATGAAATTATTAAAGAAGCGACCGATCGCTGGAACAAGAAGCAAGGCGCGATTATGCTCGATATTAATAAATAAGCTGCCATTAGAAAGGGGCATCCTTCACGCAGAGTATTCTGCGGAAGGATGTCTTTCCCTATGATAAATCGTAAAAAAATACATACATATCTTAATTTTATCCTTACTGCTAGAGCGAATTAATTTCTATAATGAAGTCAATAAATCGATGGAGAGGTGAGTGTCTGAATGGAAAGTATCGTAGAACGTATGCTGCCTGCGCCTCGCGAAGGCGGATTTCGGATGGAAGGTTATTGGGTATGGTGCGGTTCAGTTATTCGGGGAGAGGATGAACGCTATCATATGTTTGCTTCTCGTTGGCCCAAGTCGCTGCCCATGCATCCTGGATGGCTGGTTGCTTCGGAAATTGTGCGAGCGGTTTCGGATAACCCGGAAGGGCCATATACCTTTCAAGAGGTCGTTCTGCCCGCCAGAGGAGCCCAGTATTGGGACGGGCGCAGTACGCATAATCCACATATCACCAAATTCGGAGATAAGTATCTTCTCTACTATATGGGTTCTACGCACCCGCTACCTGATGTGGTCGCCGGTGATGGATTCGGGTTGGAAGACCCGCGATGCATCGTAGCACGTTCTAATAAACGAGTGGGTCTTGCTATGTCGAACAGTGTTTTTGGGCCTTGGGAAAGAAGCGAGAACCCGATACTCCCTGTGCGACCAAAGCGGTTTGATAGCTACTTGACCTCCAATCCGGCACCTTGCATACAGGGAGACGGTTCCGTGCTGCTTGTCTACAAAGCCCGTCAATATGAAGGTAATCTTCATGGGAAAATGACGATCGGGGCAGCCGCAGCAGATAGCTATCAAGGACCTTATCGCGTATTAACAGAGGAGCCCATTTTTCCGCCGAATCAATTTCATATCGAGGACCCTTTCATTTGGAAGACGACGGAAGGGTATGAGCTGTTAGCCAAGGATATGGAGGGGACGCTTTGCGGGGAAAGGCATGGAGGCATTCATGCTGTTTCTCCGGACGGGCTGAAATGGCAATTATCTGAGACGCCAAAGGCTTACTCACGAACGGTTCTTTGGGACGATGGAACGGAGCAGACGATGGGTAATCTGGAACGTCCTTTTCTGTTATTTCATGAGGGGAAACCGACGCACCTGTTCGCTGCAGTTGCCGATGGACCCGGGGGATTTCTGGGCGCAGCGAACACTTGGAATATGGTTATTCCATTGAGGCCTTAGGGAGGTAGTTTACATATGAAAGCTGTACTGGTTGGTTTGGGATCTGCAGGGTTCAGTTGGTATAAACGTCTAAGAGATAAAGGATTACTAGCAGCCGTTGTTGAGGTTGATATGGCCATGAAAGAGAAGATGAAGGATGATCCGTTCCCTTTCTACACGTCATTAGAAGAAGCTTTGCAAAACGAAGAGGCGGATTTTCTTGTCAATGTGACATCGCCGATGATGCACACAAGGGTGAATCATGCGGCATTTGACCGTAAGTTAGCTGTTTTGTGTGAAAAACCGATTTCCTTTGATTATGAGGAATCCATTGAGGTCGTGGCACGAGCTGTTCGGGAACACATCCCTTTTATGATCGCAGAAAATTACCGCAGGATGCCTTATATTCGTAAAATGAAACAGCTATTGGATGAGGGTGCAATTGGCACTCTTTCCTCGCTGGATATACAGTTCTACAGGTACCACCATGTGCAGCGGAAATATACCGTTAGTATCCTGGATGACATTGGTGTACATCACTTGGATATGCTCCGATATTTAACCGGAAGAGAAGGGAAATCGGTGCAGGCCAAGCTGTACAATCCAATTGGCGCCTGGGAAGAGGAAGGGGCGATCATCAATGCTTATGCCTTCCTTGAAATGGATAATGGCATCACAGCTGCCTACCATGCATCCATCGCTGCAAGAGGGACAGAGACGCCGTGGAGCGGTAATTGGAGAATAGAAGGAACCAAAGGGGCTTTGGAAGTAATCGATAAGGAAATCCGCCTAATTCGGGACGGAGAGGTCTTGCTCGTCGAAGATCTGAGTGGAGTAGATGAAACAGATACACTGGCTGAGTTTTTGGCATCGCTTCAAGAGGGGCGAGAAGCGGAGACAAGCGGTAGGGACTATTTGAAAACCCAAGCCCTTGTTCATTACACGAAGCTAGCAAGCGAATCCGGTCAGACAAAGGCCATTGAGGTTCCAACTCTATAGATGAATGGGGAAACTAGCATGCAGATAACGAATTGGCAACAATCGGCGCCAGGCGTATGGCGTCTTACGATCGGAGAACCGCAAGGAATTACACCGCTCTCATTGATGGGCGTTTCGCCGAAAGTCGAGGCCTTGCAGCAAATGCCGCAGGTACAGCCGCCTTTTCCCCGGGAAAGTATTCAGCTCGAGGAAGCAAATGACTGTCTCATTCTGTCTTTTCCGCTTGATCGAACGGAAAAGCTATACGGGACAGGCCTTCAGTTATTAAGAATGAATCAACGGGGAAGAAACCGTTATTTACGTGTGAACAGCGATCCCAAGCAGGATACGGGTGAGACGCATGCTCCTGTGCCTTTTTACGTAAGCGATCTCGGGTATGGCGTTTTGGTGGATACTTCACGGATCGTTACTTTGTACTGCGGATCAACCATGAGGCAGGAGGAAACGCAAAGCGAGGATATTCGTGATCGCAACACCGATAAGGGATGGAAGGCAACGCTAATCGCTTCGCGGGTGGAGATCCGGCTTCCTCTCGAAGGTGCAGACGTGTATGTGTTTGGCGGCCCTACTCTTTCGGATGTGGTTGCTAGGTATAATTTATTTTGCGGTGGCGGCACACTGCCTCCGAAGTGGGGACTTGGCTTCTGGCACCGAGTTCCGACGCTGTATACGGATCAGCAAGTGCTTGAAGAAGCGGAGCAGTTCCGTCAGCACGATATTCCCTGTGATGTGATCGGGCTCGAACCCGGTTGGCACAGCCAAAGCTACCCAGTCAGTTACGAATGGGAGAAAAGCCGATTCCCTGAGCCTGAGAAATTCGTGAAAGCTTTGGACCAAAGCGGCTTTCGGGTGAACCTGTGGGAGCATCCCTTCGTTTCGCCGAAGAGTGAGCTGTACGAGGAACTGAAGCCGCTTTCGGGGAGTCATTCGGTATGGGGCGGGCTTGCGCCGGATTATTCGCTGCCGGCAGCTGTGGAGCTTTATAAGAAGCAGCATGAAGAGCGGCATGTCAATATCGGAGTATCCGGTTACAAGCTGGATGAATGTGACGGCAGTGACTTGACCAACAATTCTTGGATGTTCCCGGGACATGCTCAGTTTCCATCCGGTCTGGATGGCGAGCAGATGAGACAAATGTACGGATTGATGTTCCAAAAAATGACAGCTGAACTGTTCCGCAGCAAAAATCGGAGAACGTACGGACTTGTTAGGGCTTCGAATGCCGCAGCCTCAACGATGCCTTATGTCCTATATTCGGATCTCTATGATCACAAACAATTTATTCGCGGTCTATGCAGCTCCTCCTTCAGCGGGCTGCTGTGGACACCGGAGGTTCGCAGAGCCCGAAATGCCGAAGATTGGGTACGGCGGATGCAAACAGTATGTTTCTCGCCACTCGCGATGCTGAATGCATGGGGAGATGGAACGAAGCCTTGGTCTTTCCCTGAAGTGGAAGGTACTGTCCGCCATTATATCAAGCTGCGGATGAGATTGCTGCCGTATTTGTATACAGCTTTCGCAACCTACCGAGAGCAGGGTATTCCTCCTTTCCGCGCAATGCCTTTCGTTATGTCGGCATCAGAAATCGCAGAAGCCGAGGCTTTGGAAGCTGAAGCGGCACAGCAAATCTTGAATACGACTGATGCCGCCTACGGCAAGAAAAAAGTGAGAGAGTGGGACGACCAGTACATGTTCGGCGATACGTTGCTAGTAGCTCCACTGGTTGAGGGAGAGTCCGAGCGGGAGGTCCTACTGCCATCTGGAATCTGGTATGGGTTAGAGACAGGAGAACGCTATACCGGAGGATGTATCATTCGCGTTCAAGCAGGCTTAGAGCGAATTCCGGTATTTGTTAGAAACGGGTCCGTCATTCCGATGATGCCTGCGTTATCGCATGTCCCACGCGTAGACACGCGCGTTCCACTTGAACTCGTTCATTTCGGTGATGGAATGGGTGAAGGCAATCTGTACGATGATGACGGCGAATCGTTCGATTATGAACAAGGTAAGTTCGGTTGGTGGAAGGCGGCAGTCACGCAAAATGCAGCTGGTGTCTACTTCGGGGAACTTATAGGGACAGACGGGGAACCGACATCCTTCAGTTCCGTCACGTGGCGTTTCGCACAAACTCGTTTGTAATTCCTTCCGTTGTAGAACCTTTATCCGTGAGTTATCATAATTGGATAGCGATTCCGAGAAACATAGGGGAGGTCTGGACATGCATGTACTGATTGTAGACGATGAACCTGTCATTCGCAGAGGAATGGTAAAGATGGCGGAAATGTATACACCTTCTTTCTCGAAAATACAGACGGCTGAGAACGGCGTGGCTGCTTTAGAGCGGATTCGCGTCTGCGAGCCTGATCTAGTGTTGACGGATGTTCGCATGCCCAAAATGGACGGCTTGGAGCTCTGCAGAATCATTCATGAGGAATTTCCTCACATTAAGACCGTTGTAATATCCGGTTACAGTGACTTCGAATATGCCCAAAAAAGTATGGATTATGGTGTTCGGCACTATATGCTGAAACCGGTTACCAAATCAGATGTGCATGGCATGCTGGATCAATTGATCAAAAAGCCATCACGCAGCTATATGCCGCCTTCCCGTTATATCGAGTGGATTGATCAAATGGAACAGCAAATATGGGCTTTGCAAATGGAGGAACTGAGCAGCTTAATCAGCCGCTGGCGTGAATACTGCCTATCTGCCAATTTATCATTGGCCCAGCTTAAGGAGCTTCTGGATGATTGTAATGCGCTTCTTGTCAAACGCTTTCAAGGCCGCAATTATTCCCCGTCCTCCGTGCAAGCTCACTTGCAGGCGGATAGTGTGAAGGAAGCCCTCGAAGCGTTTGAGAAAGGTTTGAATCAAATGGCGAAAGGACTTCAAGATGTTCGAAGCGGCAGCTTCAAAGATCCTATGGAAGAGGCCAAAGGCTTTATCGACAGCCGGTTATCAGAGGACATTTCGCTGGATCAAGTCGCTGCGATGGTCGGATTGACACCTACCTATTTCAGCTCGCTTTTTAAAAAAGTAACGCAGGAAACCTTTGTTCAGTATCGGATCAAAAAAAGGATGACGAAGGCGAAGGAAATGCTGGCTATCCCTTATGTTCGAATCGTGGATGTGGCCTCCGATGTCGGGTATGACGATTACCCCCATTTTACGAAAACCTTCAAAAAAATTGTTGGCGTTTCGCCTTCTGAATATCGTGCAGGGCTTGGTATTAAATGAAAATTAGAGGTTTAACGAAAAAGCTATTCGTCTATTTTCTAATTGTCATTATTCTTTCTCTTAGCAGTGTCGGTATTTTCTCTTATATGACATCTTCCGATGAGTTAGCGGAAATGGTTGAGAACCAAATGAATCAAATCGTCGGGAACGCGGTTCATCATACGGATCTGTATTTGATTGATTATGAGCGCTCGATTGTCTCTATTTTGACGAACAGACAGGTTATGGAGTTTATTGATTTGAAAGCCAATCGGGAGGAATATGACTTTTTTACCTATCGGAAAATGATTCTCGAAACGAGTGTCGATCCGTTATTTATTCGCAATCCTAAATTAGCTTCTGTTTATTTGCTCAGCGATAAGCTGAATGCAGTCTATTACTATAATGGTGTGAATGAGCAATCCTTCAATGTTGAGGATAAACGGAAGCAGCGGGAATATTTACTCGCCAATACAACGCCTGACGGAAAATTAAGTATTTTGAACCACACCATTATTGAAGGTCAGGAGAATCAAATGCTCACGCTTGTCCGTCGTATCCGAGGCTTCACCTCGCCTGAATTGAGTGGCTTGCTCGCCATTGAGATGAGATCTGCTGATTTGTCTGCTCTATGGAAAGGAATTGATTTAGGTAAATACGGTTACCTGTTTATCATTGATGATAAGGGTCGTTATGTGTATCACCCCGAAGGAGTTAAAGTCGGATCCGATGTTCCCAATGATTTTGTGCAAAAGCTGAAACAGGCCGGGGATCATTCCTTTATTGATAGCAATGAAGGGGATCAGCGCATGTATCTAAGCCGCAAATCCGATTATTCGGGTTGGCAGCTTGTTGTCTCCATGCCGCTTCATGAACTGCGTAAACCGGTGGCTAACATCCGTTCGACAACGCTTGTAGTCGGGTTATTTACTCTGGCATTAGCGATTTTACTTGCCTACAGATTCGGTAAGTCGATTACCAAGCCGATTCAAGTACTTAAATCCGGGATGCGAGAGACGGAAAAAGGAAATTGGGCGACCATTCCACTCCCCTCTCACAGGGACGAAATTGTCGAACTCATGGTTCGCTATAACGTGATGGTCAATCGGTTATCTGAAGCGGTTGATCGCGTGGTTCAGGTCGAATTAAGCAATTCAGAAATTCGGATGGAGCGGCAGAAGGCTGAGTTTCAATCTCTTCAGCTGCAAATCAATCCTCATTTTATGTACAACACACTGGAGACGATTGTCTGCTATGCCACGATTCAGGATTCAGAGGAGATATCCGAAATTGTTAAGGCACTGGCTTATATGCTGCGCTACTCGGTCCAAACCAATCTGGAAGAAATTACGGTTGCGAACGAGTTGAAGCACGTTTTGTATTATCTGGTCGTGCTGAGGCATAGAATTGGCCGGGAATTCGAGATTGATGTTGCGATTAAACCCGAATATTTGCTACATGCCATGGTTCGGCTGACCCTTCAGCCTCTGGTCGAAAATGTGTTCCAGCATGCATTTCCGGAAGGATTGGAAGATTATCATTTCATCCGAATCGACGGAGGGGTAGAGGACGGAATCTTCTGGATTAGTGTAGAGGATAATGGTTCAGGGATGTCGGAGACACAACTTGCGCAGCTCCAAGAGAAGTTGAGCACAAACAGACTGGCAGATGCTGAAATAGATGAAGCAGGTAAAAAAGGCGGTATTGGTGTGCTGAACGTCCATCGCCGAATTCAAATGGTCTACGGGGAGAATTATGGACTGAGGATTGAAAGTATGGCTGAGCAGGGAACTAAAATGATCATGGTAATGCCTGCATCACCTAAACATTATGAAAAACCAAATCTTGAATAGGGGGCATAAACTTGAACAATCGCGAGAAATTGTGGTACCTTCAGCCTGCTAAGATGTGGGTAGAAGCGCTTCCGATCGGTAACGGTCGACTGGGCGGGATGATTTTTGGTCAAGTGCAAGAGGAAAGAATTCAATTAAATGAAGATTCCATCTGGTACGGAGGTCCTAAAGATGGCATCAACCCCGATGGTTCTCGATATTTAGAAGAAATCCGAGAGCTGCTTTTTGCCGGAAACGTCTTGGAAGCTACGCGATTAACACGAATGGCGCTCTTTTCCACACCTAAATATTATAATCCTTATCAGCCTTTGGGAGACCTAAGGCTTTATTTTCATGACCAGAAAGGCGAAGTTGAAGATTATCGGCGAGAATTGGATTTGAAGAAAGCCATCGCTCGTACAACTTATAGGGTGGGCGGAGTCAATTACCGTCGTACGATGTTTACCAGCTGTCCCGATCAAGTGATGATGATTCAATTGGAGTGCGATCAACCAGGCAAACTTCATTTCTCTGCGAATCTGAATCGCAGACCTTTTGAGGGGGAAACCGGCGCATTGTCGGAGGGTAGTATTTGGATGGGCGGAGAATGCGGGAAGCATGGTGTTGAATATGCTTGTGTGTTGAAAGCCAAATCCAAGGATGGTCATGTGTCCGTGATTGGCGACTTCCTGTCTGTGGAAGGGGCTAGCTCTGTGACATTGATGCTTGCCGCAGCCAGCACATTTCGAGAGTCAGATCCATTAGCAGCCTGCAAGCTTCAAATTGATGGCGCCGATCGGTTCAATGCTGACGAAATAGAACGCCGGCATATTCAAGATTATCAGGAATTGTACAATCGGGTGAGTTTGTCTTTGACGGAAAACGATCCTTTTGATGATTTGCCAACGGATGAGCGTTTGAAGCTTCTACAAGGGGATCAATCGACTGTGGATAGCGGTTTGATGGAGCTTTACTTTCAATACGGCCGTTATTTACTGATCGCCAGCTCCCGCCCAGGATGTCTGCCCGCGAATCTCCAAGGCATTTGGAATGACAGCTTTACACCTCCTTGGGAGTCCAAATATACAATTAATATCAATACACAAATGAATTATTGGCCAGCTGAGGTTTGCGGGTTATCGGAATGTCATGAACCGCTGTTCGACCATATCGAACGAATGCAGGTCAGTGGTCGGCAAACAGCGCGCGAGCTGTATGGCTGCTCGGGCTTTGTCGCTCATCACAACACGAACTTATGGGGAGAGACGCGGCCTGAAGGATTGTTCCCGACATGTGTGATATGGCCGATGGGAGCTGCATGGCTAAGCTTACACGTATGGGAGCATTTTGTTTTTACCGAAGATATGGATTTTTTACGGCATAGAGCCTACCCGATCTTGAAGGATGCTGCAGCTTTTTTCCTTGATTATTTGGTGGAATCGCCAGATGGACAGCTTGTGACGGGACCATCAGTCTCTCCAGAAAACGTGTATGTATTGGCGGATGGAACTAGAGGGGCATTGACCATGGGGCCTTCTATGGATACGCAGATCATCCGTGAGTTGTTCGAGGCGTGTAAACAGAGCAGTCTCCTGCTGCAGGTCGATAGTGAGCTTCGTGAGCGGTACTCCGCGCTGCTGGAGCGGCTGCCTAAGCCGCAGATTGGCAAACACGGACAGATCATGGAATGGTTGAAGGACTATGAGGAGGATGATCCAGGTCATCGGCATATTTCACAGTTGTTTGCGCTGCATCCGGGAACCCAAATCAACCCGCATCGCACACCGGAATTAGCCAAAGCAGCTGCAGCCACACTGCAGCGGAGATTGGAAAATGGTGGCGGGCATACGGGTTGGAGCAGTGCGTGGATTGTCAATATGTATGCAAGACTGGAAGATGGCGAACAATCGTATGCACATTTAAACCACATGCTGTGCAAATCAACGTATCCCAATCTCTTTGATGCGCATCCTCCTTTTCAAATTGACGGGAATTTCGGTGCCACGGCTGGCATTGCCCAGATGCTGCTGCAATCTCATGCCGATGAGTTGAACTTACTTCCTGCGCTGCCGCCTGTGTGGTCTGAGGGTGAAGTGAGAGGACTAAGGGGGCGCGGCGGATACGTCGTCGACCTGAAGTGGACCGATGGAAAACTATCGGAAGCGATCATCAGCGCAGCGAAGGCTGGCTTATGTAGAGTCCGTACAAGTCATGACGTTCTAGTCCGCTGCGGGGGAGAAGATATCGCCTTAGGCGGGGACCAGTCAGTTGTAGAGTTTCGAGTTGAAGCTGGCAGAACGTATGAGCTTTATAGAAAATAATCGTTGAGACTTGTATGGACGGGTATCTAATTCCAGTTATTGTCATTCATTAGATGATTGGATTCGCAACTGCTAATCCATTACGTTAACCAATAATAGTAAAGCGAGAAATCCATTACAGTTAAAAAATTTCGGGCAAGTTATCCTCCATGAGTGCATAGGATTGTAGTACACAATTCACCATCACGAGCTGACCTAGATAAGAAAGGCAGCAGTGAAAGGAGGTACCCATGGACATATTCAAAAGAATTTCGGAGCATCGTACGGAGAAGGATTCATTGAGCTGGACCGGTACGTTCGCGGAGTACATAGAATTGCTTCGCAAAAATCCTGGACTCGCGAGAACAGCGCATTCAAGGGTCTATGATATGATTGCTTCGCAAGGAATCAATGACCAAATCGGGCACAAATCCTACAAATTCTTCAACAAAGAGATTTTCGGCCTGGATCGAGCCATTGAGAAGCTGGTGGAAGAATATTTCCATTCCGCTGCCCGTCGATTGGATGTTCGTAAGCGGATATTACTGCTGATGGGTCCTGTAAGCGGTGGTAAATCAACCATTGTGACCATGCTGAAAAGAGGGCTGGAGCAATTTGCTAGAACTGACTTAGGGGCTGTCTATGCGATTAAAGGTTGTCCGATGCATGAGGAACCACTTCATTTGATCCCTATGGAGCTGCGTCCCGAGATCGAGCGAGAGCTGGGAGTAAAGATTGAAGGCAGCTTGTGTCCTTCCTGTCAAATGCGTTTAAAAACCGAGTACAACGGCTGTATTGAAGATGTTCATGTTGAGCGTGTGTTCGTTTCAGAAGAAGCGCGTGTAGGTATCGGTACGTTCAGTCCATCCGATCCGAAATCACAGGATATTGCCGATTTGACGGGAAGTATAGACTTCTCTACCATTACGGAGTTTGGTTCCGAATCCGATCCGCGTGCCTACCGGTTCGACGGGGAGCTGAATAAGGCAAATCGGGGGATTATGGAGTTTCAGGAAATGCTGAAATGCGATGAGAAATTCCTCTGGAACTTACTATCTCTCACACAGGAGGGTAACTTTAAGGCAGGACGGTTCGCCCTCATTAGTGCCGATGAACTGATCATTGCGCATACGAATGAAACCGAGTATAAATCTTTTATTGCGAACAAGAAAAATGAGGCTTTGCAATCGCGGATGATTGTTATGCCAATTCCGTATAACCTTCGGGTTTCGGATGAAGAAAAAATTTACTACAAGCTCATCGGACAGAGTGATATGTCTCATATTCATATTGCTCCGCACGCGCTCAGGGTTGCTGCGATTTTCTCCATTCTTACCCGCTTGAAAGAAACGAAGAAGCAAGGGATGGATTTAGTCAAGAAAATGCGTATGTATGATGGTGAAGTTGTGGAAGGTTACAAAGAAGCGGATCTCAAAGAAATGCAAAATGAATACCAAGAAGAAGGTATGAGCGGGATCGATCCGCGTTATGTCATCAATCGAATTTCAAGTGCATTAATTCGCCAAGATCTTCAGTGCATTAACGCGCTAGATGTCCTGCGTGCCTTGAAAGATGGTTTGGATCAGCATCCGTCGATTACGAAGGATGAGCGTGAGCGGTTCCTTAATTTCATTTCTGTGGCGCGCAAGGAATACGACGATATTGCCAAGAAAGAAGTGCAGAAAGCGTTCGTTTACTCCTTCGAAGAATCAGCTAGAACCATTTTCGATAACTATCTCGATAATATTGAGGCTTATTGTAACTGGGGGAAAATCAAGGATCCGCTTACCGGTGAGGAAATGGATCCGGATGAGCGCCTGATGCGCTCCATTGAAGAGCAAATTGGCATTTCTGAAAATGCTAAGAAAGCATTCCGAGAAGAAATCCTGATCCGCATTTCCTCCTATTCCCGTAAAGGTCGGAAATTCGATTACAGCAGTCACGAGCGGCTGCGTGAAGCAATTGAGAAGAAGCTTTTCGCTGATTTAAAAGATATCGTGAAAATAACGACTTCCACGAAGACACCGGATGAGAAGCAATTGAAGAAAATTAATGATGTGACAAAGCAATTGATTGATGAGCACGGATATTGCCCTGTATGTGCTAATGAGCTGCTGCGTTATGTAGGGAGTTTGCTGAACAGATAAAACTTCATAGTGGAAATAAAAAGGACTTGAGGCGGTTCAGACGACCCCTCAGGTCCTTTTTTCATTTGTAAAGGCACGGTCTACTGTTTATCACCGAATCTAGTAATCTCTCATATACTATAAGATCTTACGATAGAGGAGGTGCAAGAGATTATGATAGGCAACTCAATGAAAAAGACAGGTGCACTTCTTTTATTTGTGGTGAGTTTTCTAGCTTTCGTGATGACTTGGGAGATGGGGTTATTATCTCCTTTGGGGGGAATTTGTATAGCGGGATTTAGCTTCGGCGGAGCCATCCTGATGTGGTTGGATGTCCACGAGTCTAGGCAAGGTGCTGGCAAGAAAGATGCAAAACGAGCAAAAGCCGATCTCTGATCGACAAGAGGACCATTCCCCCCAGAAAAAATCCAACGAACCCGGCAGATGGTCAGACGTCTTTGGATTCGGCAAAATATTGGACAAACTACCACTTCATAAGCTTTCAGCTCGCATGGCCTACTGTATGTTTTTTGATTTAGTACTGCTCTTATTTGTTCTTGTTCTCCGTGCTTCGGGTACTAATGTGAATGATTTTCCCAATGCTTGGGATATTCGGTTTATTGTGATCACGACAATTGTTGTTTTTTTCGTCGGACTCTGCGATATCTGGAAAGATCGGAAGTAATAAGATTGTTACCAAGCATAAGAAAGTATCCGCCCAATTTTTGGAGAAGTGATCACCAACTAGGCAATCGCACACATACAGTATTGTAGGCAGTTAACTATACAAGAATGTGAGTGATCCAGAAAATGACGAAACCAGAAGAGCAAGAATTACGTCCGCCACAAGGTGGGCACGGAGGCGGTCCTGGTTATGGTGGCCCTGGACATGGCGGTCCTGGACATGGCGGTCCTGGTTATGGCGGCCCTGGTTATGGCGGTCCTGGACATGGCGGCCCTGGTTATGGTGGCTATGGCCATGGTTTTCATCCGCACTATGGATATGGCGGACTGACAAATTTGCTGCCGTGGGTAGTGGCCCCATACTTATATGCGAAGCAGCCTTACTATCCATATCCATACCCTCCGCCGCCATATCCGCCTTATCCCTACCCGCAAAGCCCCTACTACCCGCCGTATAAACCCGGTTTTCCAGGGATTTAAACGCAATAGTTGGCATGCACTTAAACAAAGCAGAGAAGCTTTCTTTATCCAGAGAGTTTCTCTGTACTTTTCTATTTTCTACTAAAAATGGGCATGTACGACTACGAATCTTTATCAAATCTTAATAATCATATAGGCATTGTGTAATTTTCATGCTACAATTCTATTGATATAGCGTTTACATTTGTTACCCTCTCGTTTACTAATCCTCTCGCTCCCCTTTTCAAAATCATTTATATTCCAAGTCATTGTATTCATCGATACGATGGAAAAACCATCTTGGCTTTTGCTTATGAGGACTTCACTTGTGCAAATCTAAGGGGGAAAAGTGTGTTGAGCAATCAACCCGTTCGGATATTACATCATATTAGTGATATGAATCGTGGAGAAGCGCAAAGCTTTATTATGAATGTATATCGGCACATGGATCGATCGAAGATTCAATTCGATTTCGTTGTCCACACACATAATCCTTCAGATTATGATGAAGAAATACGAGCATTCGGTGGGAGGATATTCATCCTGCAGAAGCCTAGGGCGGGCTGGATGGGTTACATATATGAGTTAAAGTCGGCGATTCAACATCACGGTCCCTACCATGCTTTACATAGTCATACCTATGAGGCTAGTGTCTTAACGTTGTTAACATCAAGGCTGTTTGGCATTGAAATTCGTATTGTACATTGTCACAGCATAAGTGATTATACATACTCTTCCTCAACTACTAAGGTATCTCGATGGTTGAAGAGAAATATGATTCAGCGATTTGCCACCAATTGGGTAAGCAGCTCGATCACGGCAAGTCAGGCGCTATTCGGGTACCAATGGTCTCAAGATAAACGCGGCAGAATGGTCCGTAATGGGATAGATGTCGATCGATTTACAAGTAGAGTACAGAAGACCATGACGCTCCGCGAGCACTTGGATATTCCATTGGAGGAGCCAATCATTGGTCATATTGGACGGTTTAGCTCAGCTAAGAATCATTCATTCCTGATTGAGATTTTTGAAGAGCTGCTGTATCGTGTGCCGAATGCGAGGCTTATTTTGGTTGGGGATGGTGCATTGCGGCCTCAGATTCTAGCACTGATCGAGCAAAAAGGGATCCAAAACCGCGTTCATCTATTAGGACTGCGGGATGATATTTCTGAGCTCCTTCAGGAATTCGATGTCATGGTCCTTCCTTCATTCAAAGATGGTTTACCCATGGTTTTGATTGAAGCGCAAGCGGCAGGAGTTCCCTGTGTGGTATCCGATGTTTTACCAGAAGAAGCGAATCTGAGAGCAGGTTTTTTCGCATTCGTGTGTTTGAAGCAAGACATTGCCGTATGGGTGCAATGGTTAATGAAGGCGATACGCAGTGATCCTGTCCCGGTTGATGAGCGAATCCGAGCGATTCGACTAGCCGGCTATGATATTAAAGAGGTAGCTCTAGAATTAGAACACGTCTACGCTGCCCAATAGGAAATAGTGAGAGCCCTTATGTGGATGACATGAGGGTTCTTTTTGAGAAGGCACCCTTCGATTTCTACAAATATAATAATGAAGAATGGATAGTAGGAGGTCGAATCTTACCACAAGGAGATTTGCTAGCACCATCATCTGTTTATAAAGAAGGGACTTGGCTTCCTAGTTTATCCGACTTAATGAATTGGTTGTCAGATAACGGCTTTACTTTTACTTTAGAATGCAAACAATGGGTCATGGTTATGTAGTTCATGTACACGAAAGTAACGGAGGGATAATTAAGGGTAAAGGTGGTACTGCGGAACTTGCTTTTTATAAGGTCATAGAGAAAATTCTTAAAGGAAGTTAATTATATCGAACTAGTACGTGGGATTCTCTTTGTCCGTTGTTCTTTGTTACCAATCAATCATTTATGAAATGAAATAAATCTTCTTTGATGGTGATGGAATATGGAATTTATTTATACGTTAGATGGTGCTGGCTGGGCTCTTGGTTCAATTAAGATTAACTCACAAGAAGCCTATTTTTCTCCAAGTTATTTATCAGATGCATTGTATATACTGTTGAAGTCTTTGATTTCCGTTACTCCTGATTTGACTCCTTTTCCTGTGAAGCAAGCAACTTTCGAATGGATGGAGGAACCAGGCGGAACAGTTTGGACGTTAGAAAGAGCTGACAGTAAACACCTTAATGTAAAAATTAGTTCTTATGAAGATATGTACTCGAAAAAGGAGTTAGTAACCGATTTGAATGAAACATGTCTATACATAGAGTTTATTCAAGCAGTTATAATCGCATTGGATTTAATCTTACAGAAGCACGGAGTAGATGGATATAAAGAAAAATGGATAAATCATGAATTCCCAATGAAACAGTATCTGTTGTTAAAGGAGTTCATTGTGAAGGCGAGTCACTAAGCTAACGAGAAACGATAGTTCCATAACGAAAGGGCAACTCAAATAGGAAATATGCCGAATGAATGGTAATTTTGATAAATAGGAATATCAAAATTACCAAATAACATAATTTTGTAGAAACAAGGTGGAGAAAATTGTATTCAATTTATGATGTTGTCACAATAGGTTCATTATTCTTGATTATGTATGTTCTTATTGATTTTATTAGAAATAAAGCCAAGAACGTTATTAGAAGAGCAGTTTTTTATAGTTTTATTTTTTATCTACTAAATGTAGTTCAAGTGACAACGGGAGGTATTATATTTCCTCCTCAGAATGATTCCGTACCAGTTTTGATGCAACTAATTCCATTTTATTTTATAGGTGACTGGTTAAGTATTTATCGAAATAATGGATTGGATTGGTCCTTTTGGAATTCCGTAAAGTTATCGTTATATAATTTAATTGTGTTAATGCCGCTTGGAATTTATTTGCCGATGTTATTCAAACTTAAACGAATTTCGAAGTCTATACTCACTGTCTTTCTCGTAAGCCTTACCATTGAAATTTCCCAGCTTATACTCGGATATTTAGGCTTTGTAAGAAGTCGCGAGTTTGATGTTGACGACCTCATATTAAATACTTTAGGCGGTACTATTGGCTATTTATTTATTGCGTTTATAAGTAGATTTATCGAAGCCTTACAGAACAGACACAATGGAAAAGAAATGAACTCGTTAAACTAACGGAAACGATAGTGAAATGACTACAACTGGAGCAGGCGCCATAGCGACCTGCTCCAGATCGTTGAACTAACGGGCAGTTTAACACTAAATGTTCGGATCGAAATGAATAGGAATGCTCCGAGAAAAATACATATTATTGGTTCCGTTGGTGAGTGGGAAAACAACTTTAGCTAAGAAACTTATCTGTGAAATTGAATATTCCACATTACGAATTGGATAATTTTTTATGGAAGCGAAGTAAACCAATAAAGGGGTGTAAAAATGCATTTTTTCATAGGAATCGTTCCACCTGAAGATTATAAAGAACAAATTTCGGTATTTCGTAATAAATGGGCTAAGACATTTCGAAATCGATGGGCTAATAACTGCTTTAGGGATCTTGTGGAGCCTCATATTACTGTTAAAGCCCAAAGTGGACTTACGGAGGATATGAATTGGCTTGAAAAAGTAAGAGAAACTTGTTCTTCATTTCCAATCTTCCAGTTAACTTTGTCTGAACCAGCAACATTCGGAACAGCGGTTACATTCCTTAGCGTTGAATCGAAAGAGATATATAACCTACACAAGAACTTGGTAGATGCGGTTTCCCCACCGCCCGAACTTATTGAAAGGCATATAGAGTTGGATCACTTCATTCCACATTTGACTTTGGGTCAAACAAAATGGGGCATGAATGAAGCAGAAATTATAGAAATGAAATTGGCTGCGAGAGAAGCATTATCTCCTTTTCCAAGCTTCGATGTAACATTCGTGCGGGTATTTGATATCAAAAAAAACGTACCTTTTGAAGATATCAAACTTGCCAAGTTGTTCTAATCAGATCATTGAACTAACGGCGAACGTTACTTAAATAGGGATCGCCGGCTGCCGCGTAGTCTGACGGTCCCTATTTTGCTGAAAATACGTTAACGTTTTAACCGGAATATAGGTTATGAGCAAGTTAACCTTGAAAAGGATTTCTTTAAAACAGAGTATCATAGAGTGACTTTTGTTAAAAGTGGGTTTAACGGTATTACGGTCAATCTGGAGCCAACTCCCCAATATTAATTGGATTAGGTTGTGTATTGGATGTCTGATTATCAGCGCAGAGGTGTCTGGAAATCCTTGTTAGTGGATTGGTCAGTCATAGATAAATACGTTGATTTCTATCCCAAAAAGGTTTATAACTTATATTAGAGTTATTATTATTAAGAACTTATTATAAATTGAATGGAGAGGTTTAAATGAACTCTATGGATGCTGCTAATTCAGGAAAATGCCCGTTCTCGCATGGAAGCACTGGAAGCGCTTCAACGCACAAATCTAGTGGTACGACGAATAGAAACTGGTGGCCTAATCAGTTGAATTTGAACATTCTCCATCAGCATGACCGGAAAACGAATCCTTTAGGAGACGATTTTGATTACGCAGAGGAATTTGCAAAATTAGACTATCAATCGCTTAAGCAGGATTTAACTGCTCTCATGACTGACAGTCAAGACTGGTGGCCAGCTGACTACGGACATTATGGTCCGTTCTTTATTCGTATGGCTTGGCACTCCGCAGGTACATATCGTACAGGTGACGGCCGTGGAGGTGGCGGAACCGGAACACAGCGTTTTGCTCCCCTTAACAGTTGGCCGGATAACGGCAACCTTGATAAAGCTCGTAGATTACTATGGCCGATTAAACAAAAATATGGCAACAAAATCTCTTGGGCCGACTTGTTCATTCTAACTGGTAATGTCGCTATTGAATCGATGGGCGGCAAAACATTTGGTTTTGGCGGCGGACGTGCTGACGTGTGGCACCCAGAAGAAGACATCTACTGGGGTATTGAAACGGAGTGGCTAGGGGATAAGCGTTATACAGGTGATCGCGAGCTTCAGAATCCGCTTGCTGCCGTTCAAATGGGACTTATCTATGTGAATCCAGAAGGTCCTAATGGCAATCCAGATCCACTTGCAAGTGCTCGTGATATTCGCGAAACGTTCAAACGGATGGGTATGAACGATGAAGAAACCGTTGCACTCGTAGCCGGTGGACATACATTTGGTAAAGCACATGGTGCAGGCGATGCTGCGCATGTGGGTGCAGAGCCGGAGGCTGCTGCTATTGAAGCACTAGGCTTAGGTTGGCTCAGCTCGCACGGCTCCGGTAAAGGCCGCGACACCATCACCAGCGGAATTGAAGGTGCTTGGACAGCGAATCCGACACAGTGGGATAATGGTTATTTTGAACTACTGTTTGGGTATGAATGGACGCTTACGAAAAGCCCAGCAGGCGCAAATCAGTGGGCGCCAGTCAATCCTGTTGCAGAGCATCTAGCTCCTGATGCAGAAGATGCATCCATTCGTGTTGCGACGATCATGACTACCGCAGATATGGCATTGCGTGTGGATCCTGCCTACGAGAAAATTTCTCGTCGTTTCTATGAGAATTCAGATGAGTTTGCTGATGCATTTGCTCGTGCATGGTTTAAGCTTACTCACCGTGACATGGGTCCTCTTGCCAGATATTTAGGGCCAGAAGTTCCTGAAGAAGTTCTCATCTGGCAAGATGCTGTGCCGGCTGTTGGATATACGTTAACAGACGCACAAGTAGAAGATCTTAAAACAAAAATTATAAACTCAGGCCTTACCGTCAGTGAACTGGTAACTACAGCTTGGGCTTCGGCTAGCACTTTCCGTGGTTCTGACATGCGTGGCGGCGCAAACGGTGCTCGTATCCGTCTTGCCCCACAGAAGTACTGGGAAGTGAACCAACCTGCACAACTGACTAAAGTGCTTACGATCTTAGAAGGTATTCAATCAGAGCTTGATGCTGAAATGAGCCTCGCTGATCTGATAGTACTTGGCGGCAGCGCCGCGGTGGAAAAAGCTGCCCGTGATGCAGGCTTTAACGTAACTGTTCCTTTCACTCCTGGACGCGGTGATGCAACACAAGAGCAAACGGATGTAGAAAGCTTCGCAGTGCTAGAGCCAATCTTTGATGGTTTCCGCAATTATCAGAAGAAGAATTATAGCATCAGCTCAGCAGAGCTTCTAGTAGACAAGGCACATCTGCTCAACCTGACTGCTCCGGAAATGACAGCTCTTGTTGGCGGTATGCGTGTATTAGGTACGAACTTCGAGGGAACCAAACACGGCGTATTCACCGAACGTGTAGGCACACTCACCAACGATTTCTTCATTAACTTGCTTGATATGAACGTACAATGGAACCCAGTAGGCGGAGATCTATTTGAAGGACGCGATCGCAAGACGGGTAAAATCCTGCGTACAGCGACTACTGTTGACCTTGTATTCGGTTCAAACTCCATTCTGCGTGCCATTGCAGAGGTATATGCGCAAGACGATAACCAAGAAAAGTTTGTGCGCGACTTTGTAGCTAGCTGGGTTAAAGTAATGAATGCGGATCGTTTCGATCTGAAGTAAAACGCACTTATAACGTAAAGCAAGGAGCAGTATTTAACGACAAATACTGTTCTTTGCTATAGTTTTATTAAAGTTCAAAAAGGAAAATAAAGGAAAAGAGGGGGATCATAATGAGTAAGGAGACGATATTAGACCATATGAAAGAAAAAGGGCTGCGTCTTACTCCACAGCGCGTTCATATCGTCGAGCTCTTATTCGAATTGTCACATCCGACAGCGGATCGGATTTATACCCTGATGACCGAGAAATTTCCTTATGTCAGTCAAGCGACAGTCTATAACACGCTAAAGAAGTTGAAAGAGATCGGAGTCGTCAAAGAGCTCACGAATGGCGACAAATCCAGTAACTTTGAAGTCAACGAAATGGAACACTGGCATTTCAATTGTAAGGTTTGCGGTGAGATCTACGATTTGGAGCCGGCAAAGACCGAAGCATTGATGGCAGTCGGTAACCAAAAAGGTGCGTTCCAGGTTGAAAGCTATCAGGTCGAGTTTTATGGCGTATGTGCGAAATGCATGTAGTCTTTGTGAGAAAACCACAGTATGCAACAGCCAGTTAAGATTTAACAGGCTGCTGCATGCTGTGGTTTTTTTAAATGTTATTTGAACTTTAAGGAACTTATTTAAAATGTCCCCGTGTCTTTTTGTCTTTCCATCTTTCATCTACCTTCTGGTTAGCAGACTGATACCTCGCATCAACGCTGATCCGATACTGATTGGTCGTATTTTTGAGTGAGCAGTGCAGCAAGAACATACCGAAATTAAGCACATCGCCAGCTTGGAATTCCGTGGTCGCCCACTTACCGCCAAGGATATATAAGGAATATGAATAAGGCAAACGAGAAAGAGTAGTAGGACCCAGTTCTTTTAACAGAGAGCTCCGGTAGGTGCAAAGGAGTAAAGAAACGTCTGACGAACATGGTCTCAGAGCTGTGCATCGAACCCTCCCGGTGAGGTAGTAGGCCGCACCGGGCGCACCCGTTAACGTGCCAGGGTATAATCACCTCATGCGGTGACTGACGTACCTGTAGAGGCCGGTCACCGTGAGGGATCGGTAAATTTAGGTGGAAACACGTGAGCAACAGCTTTCGTCCTTTTCGAGGACGAGGGCTTTTTTTGTTTTCAAGAGTTTAGTAATCTTGATCACGTCAATTTCTGGTTGATCTAACTGACGGGGGAGCTAAATAACAACGCCGAACGGTAGTCGCGTTACGAACGGGCAGGTTAGTGGAGAAATATGTTAAAATTGGATGGTGGTAGATGAGAGTTAGCCAGCCGATTAGGAGTATGAGGCCTCTAATCGTGAAGGAGGGGAAAGCAAATGAAAGATAAACTTGAAATAAAAATGGCAGTCGATAGTTTCAAGGACACAGATTTGATGTTATATCTCAGGCTTGCATTAAAGCAAATTAGATTACTGAAAGAGCAGGAAGAAGGGACAGATGCTGAGTTGATTGAGCTGAACGATGAATTGATGGGAGATCAAGAAAAAAAGGCGTTCTGGGATCCTGATCCAGGTTGCACGCATGTGCACATCGTTGTTGGCGAGTCCTTTGCAGGTGGTATGAAGCAAGCACTCAAAGGAGTCGGATGGACGGAAACGCACAAGCTAATTACGATGAAAGAGAATTACACCATTGGTCCACTCGGCAATCTGGACTCGACAGAAGGGCGAAAGGCACGGAGCGACTGGTTTCACGAGAATATCACGGAATCATTCGAGACTTACATTCAATTTGAAGAAGAGTACAACGATCTGCTATACAAGTTGGAACAAATTCCGGAACAGGCAGAAGTAATTGTCTGGATCAGCCGCAGTGTACGTGAGCAGATAGGGATGCGACACGCGATACACCTGCTGCGCAATAAACGAAACATTATTAGTGTGTGTGATGCTTGCGCGACATGTGAAGAGCTTTACAACCGCCCGGACGCCTTCATCGAATATAGGCACTCAGGTGAAATACCGCCGGACAAGCTTCAGGAAGCGCTTATCCGTATGAACGGTAACAATAAGTTGGGCACTGCTGATATGACGCTGCTGGCAAAGGAATGGCTGGCCATTTCGGATCAAGGCGGAACGTTGCGTAATTGGCAGGATGGTGTAGTGTTCTCTGTATCTGTCGATTATTACGACCAATACTTGCTTGAGAAACTGGACGATCTGAAGCCACCCAGTGGCAATAACGGATTTCTGATATCCCCCCGTCTGATTGGAGAAGCTATTGCTTATTGCGAACAGGATATCGGTGATTCTTATTTTGAATACCGACTGAGAGAGATGATTTATGACGGTATCCTCGAAATCAAAGGCATTCCTGAAGGAATGAGATTTTACAGCATCCGGCGAAAACAGCGGGCAGAAAAATAAATTCAGGTAGTACAATATTATGGAGTCAAAATATGGAATTATTGCGGAGGTGGAAAATCGTTAAATACAAGAAAACGATAATTTACATTCAACTAATCGTCTTTATTGGATTGATCGGTGTCATTTTTATACTCTTAAATCAACAATCTCATAAAGAAAAAACAAACAAAAACAAGTCAATTATTATTAACCTTGACCAAGTGGATTTGGATCGTGTAGATGAAATGGTGAAAAGATTTAATGAAGGTAAAGGAGATAACTTAATGATTATTTCTCCGACAATGGATAGCGGTCCATTGATTCATGACGTAAATTCAAATGGTAAAGAAATAAATTGGATAGTTGATAACACACGAGACGCATGGAGTACAGACAAAGGCAAGACGGAATATGTCTGTAAATCAATTCGAATGAATGAAAGAGACGATGAGTTCTTTGATGTTGCATTGTCTAAATGTAATAACTTCAAGGAAGATGAGCAACTGAGGCTAATATCATTTAGAAAAGAGATATTATAGTTGATGCTTAGAAGAAGGCATTATCTTCTGATAACATACACTAGCGTGGCTTAGATTGATTAGTCAGTTGAAAATTGTATTGAACTAACGGAAAACGATAGTTCAGCAACTGGCAGGTGGGTCCGGAAATCGACGGTATAGAAAACAAGAGAAAATCAAAGAAAAAAGAAGCTTGTCCCTCACTGGGAAAGGAGCTTCTTTTTGTATTGTTCCATGGAAGGTTAATCGGCTGCCAGGGACTAATCGAATCTAGTCGGATTCTCGGCTTAAGCCTTTTCAGTATAATGGATTGCGCGGCCACATTTAGATGATTATGTAAACTTTTAATCGTAAGTGCAACTATTATTCGTGGTTATCGTCTAACTATTAGTATTACTGGATAATAGTGGATTTTAGGAAAAGGAGATAAATTTAAGCATGCTTATGCATAAAGCTACGGTTAAGGTTATTTTGTTGGTAACGATCCTAATAATATCCGGTTGTAAGGATAAAGAAAGTGCAGTGAAAAAAACAGTTTCTGCCGATCCCAGCCGTCCAGACATTGTTTTAATTGGTTCTGAAATTGAAGGTATATATTTAGCCGATGCTGCGCGGGAAGAAGGTCTTTCAGTGGTTATTTTGGATCCAAGAGAGAAACCAGGTGGGCAATTAATCCAAGGGCAAATGTTATACTTGGACGAACCTCAGTCGGATAGTGGTAGATCGCTTCTTCAAGGTAAAGTGAAGACACTATTTGATGCTTATAAAGACGGCAGTATCCGCAAATCTTTGGAATTTGAGTCTTATTATAATAAGCTCATCGAGGGTATTCCGATGGAATCAGGCATTACCATCACAAAACTTGAGGTTGCAACTGATTCGAGTACATCCCTAAAGCAGATCAACCAGCTTCACTATCGCACAAAAGATGGCCAGGAAAAAAGTATTACCGCCAAATATTTTGTAGAGAATACAGATTTTGCAGCGATGACAAGCCGTTTGGGGCTGAGCCGCATTCAGGGGGTAGAACTTGTATTTGGTGGGGCTAAGGATTATATGGCGTCTTCGCTTATGATGAAGTTTAAGAACGTTGATTGGAATACCTTTAAAAAAGAAGTAAACAACTTGAGTCGAAAAGAAATTGAGGAAAAGTACGGTAGTGGTACGACCGTTACAGAAATGTTTACTTGGGGATTCAGTAAAGTAGGAGCCCGATATAAGCCAACCACTTCAGAAGTTTTCCTTCGTGGTCTTAATACAGTGAATCAGCTAAACGGTGAAGCAATGATTAACGCACTGCTCGTCTATAACGTAGACGCTGCGAATCCAGATAGTCTTCAAAAGGCAAAGGAACTAGGGAGAAGTGAAACCGCACTGGTACTTCAACACCTTCGTAAGGAGTTACCTGGTTGGGAAAAAGCAGAGCTGAACGGTTATCCCGATTATTTATATATAAGAGATTATGACCGATACGAAACGGAGTATGTACTTGAGGCTTCAGATCTAATGAGCGGTAAGACCTTTTGGGATAACGTAAGCATTGCCGGATACCCGCTCGACCTACAAGGGACACAAAACTCTGTATGGGGAAGTTCTAAAGGAGATCCTGATTTGTACGGCATGCCACTACGGTCTTTTATATCAAAAGGATTTAAAAATGTAATTGTTGCAGGAAAAAACGTTGGGGCAACCGGACCTGCGTATGGTAGTGCCCGAATTCAACCTAACACTGCTCTGGCCGGAGAGGTTATTGGCTATTTGCTAGGTTATATTGAGGATAAACATGAATTGACACTCCTTACTAAGAAGCAGATGAATGACTTTCATGAGTCGCTAAAAAAGAGAGGTCTAACCATTTCCGGAGTGCAAGGTAAAGATAAAATCAAACACCTGACACCGGAGCAGTTGGAAAAGCTTAATCGGGGTTCTTTTGTAGTGAAATAGTTAGTTCCTTATAACACTATTAATATTGTTGTTTGGGGTGATTGGTTGAAATATGTTAGTACGCACTTTCATCATCATTCATATTATTCTTTTCACAGGAATAGGTTGTTCCAGCCAGAAAGAAGATCAAACTATAACAACGGTCATTGATTTATTCTTCAATGCTATACAAGAAGAGAATAATAAACTGAATCTTTTAAAGCTAACTGAGAAAAATAGTCCTGCCGAGAAGATTTTTACAGACGAGCCATTTTACATAGGTAAGCTGATTGAAAAGCCGATAAATATACTTAAAGCAAACAATAAAAATGCTGTTGTGGAGGTCAGTTTTTTGTACAATGATGGATTTCATTCTTTAGACCAAGGAAATCATGATTCAAATGAGGTCATTGTAATTACTTTGATGAAGAAGAATAATGAGTGGAAAATATTAAATGTAGAGAAGTGTGAAAAGACTACCTAGCTCACAAACAGTTCATAACTGTAGCAATACATTCCTGTCGCAGCCGCTTTTTTGCGTCTATCAAGGGTGCTATGTAATCATGGTGTCCGATGGAAATAAAGTTTTAGACTGGCCGTGGGCGTTAAACTAACGGGCAGGTTAATGTGGTAAACCTCTCCAATCCACATTCCAGAGATAGAACAGCATTATTACTTGGAAGCATTGCTCCAGATGCTGTTTCACCTAATAACGCATCACATTTCTTTATAGGTGATGTACGAATAGAGACATCAGTTGATTTGGGGTTATTAATATAAAACCTATTCTTCAACAAAAAGAGAACGATTGAATATAGGCAGCAAAACCAGTCCCTTTTGAGGGACTGGTTTTTACAATACATAAGATAAGTTATTTTGAACGGCAGTGATCAATAGTCGTAGTACTGTTCTGATTAAATTTTTTTATAGTAGAGTTTGCTGTCGGCATGAGAAAGAAATCAAACAACCGCACGTTAGTGCGCTGTGGGCAAACGAATATCGACAGTTGAGCCTTGTCCAGGTTTACTTTCGAACGAAATTGTTCCTTTATGGTTGGTGATTATTCGTTTGCTGACCATGAGACCGAGGCCTGTTCCGTTCTCTTTGCTCGTAAAGAAAGGATCGCCAAGACGATTTAGCGCTTCCTGTGGGATGCCGCATCCGTGATCGATGATCCGCACGATGTTATGCTTGGGTGTCTCAGTTAACAGTTCAATCCTTACAGTACCGCCACTTGGCATTGCTTCCATTGCGTTTTTGAGTACATTGATGAAGACTTGCTTCAGTTGATTCATTTCCCCATAAACGGGTGGCAGTTCTGCTGGGAAGGTCATTGTGAATAGTATGTTATGTAAAATAGCCTGAGGCTGCAAAAATACCCCGATATCCTCCAAGATTGCCTTGATATCCACCGTTTGAAAGTTGCTTGCCTGCGGTTTGGCCAAGAAGAGAAATTCGCTGACGATTAAGTTAATCCTGTCCAATTCAGAGAGCATTACCTTCAAGTTGTCTTCTTTTACAGAAATGCCTTTCTGCTGAAGCTGGACGAACCCTTTGAGTGTTGTTAACGGATTGCGGATTTCATGGGCGACACCAGCGGCCAACTGGCCGATTGCGGAAAGTTTTTCCGACTGAAGCAGAGCTTCTTCCGATTGTTTGCGGGCTGTGATGTTCCGCGTAATCGAAGCAATAGCGACGACCTCATCTTTGTCGTCTCGGATCGGAGAGATCGTGATACTGACATCAATGTGATGTCCGCTTTTGGTATACCGGACCGTTTCGTAATCTGTAATAGATTCATGTTGGTAGATTGACCTTAGTATTTTCTCGTATTCTTGTTCAAGCTGGTCCGGAATGTTCGACAGAGGCTTGCCCAATATTTCATCTGCGCTCCAGCCATACATTTTTTCGAAGGCGCTGTTCATTTGTAATACTTTTCCGTTTAGATCCTCCACATGAATGGCATCAGACGTATGGTTCACGAAGGAGTCTAAGTAATTGCGGGTGCTACGCAATTCTTCTGATGCGTTCTTCAGCTTGTCCCGATAGCTGCTGAACTGCCGGAGAATAATCAGAACAATGGACGTAGCGAATCCCCATATGACGATGCTGACTTGTTCCTGTTGAAAGGAACAAGGTAACAAGCAGAATTATGATCATCACATAAGGCAGCGCCAGGCGGATCGCTCCATTATAGACCTGACGATTTTCTGGTGTTCTGTTCTTGGTTCCTGGTTTGCGGCTAAGATAGCCCCCGAACGCGATAAGAAAAAGGGAGAGTGTGTAAAGAGGATCGACGATCGCGTAAATCCACCCGTTTGAGTTTGCAAAAGGAGAATAATAAACCGAGTCCGCGGTAATTTGGAGAATCATTCCAAAAATAAAACAAAGCATTGATTTCTTGCTATGAACATTTTCTATCACCCAATACAAACAGAGAGCACCGAGAAGAAGAACTAAGTCGCTTGTAATGTAGACGAGGGAGACGAGTATAGATGACGTAATAGCGCCTCCGCCCAGTAAGAAAATAGGCTTAACAATGAATTCCCAACTCATGCTTATGGCTACCGCCATAATGATTGCGATATCAAACATCGGGTCCAAACTAAACTTTAATTTCCGCTTCAGGATCTTTAGAATAAACGCAATTATGTAAGACAACGTACACAGCAAATAAAGAACGTCGGGCAAACCGGGAGACGGGACCTCACTTGAGAGCACTACTTGAATCGCGAACCAAGTTGCGTCACCGCAAAAATAACAGAATGCACTGAACGTCACAATAAGCCAGAAGCGTCTTTCTGTCGGTTCGTAGGTGCGGCTGCCCATGGCCAGCCAAATGGCTGCGGTTAACGATCCAATTGTCGAGAACAAATTGCAACCGACCGACCACAAGCGGGAAGACAGGGGAACGGAGAAATTCCAAGCATAAAAAGCTAACATATATATGACAATTGTAATTAGTATTGTGCGAGAGTCTAGTTTGAAATGCAATCGCATAGAATGCCCTCTTTCGATAATAGTTTACAAAATTATACCATTAATCCCATCCATTCGACAAAATGTTTGCGTAGAGTGAACATGAGCAGAGTAAACCATACAACGAGGTTTTGCGGAAGCTTCATTACTTAAACATTCCTCCCTCTGTATGAAAGGTTTTTCTCGCTAATGCTCGCTCATTCGCAGGATATCTGCCCCTTTTATGGAGGATACCGATTGAATTTCTAGGATAGTTACTAGACTCTATGAAATTTAGGCATGCGGGAACAGAGGGAAAGTACCATCTCCCATATTCATCCAGTATGAGCGCTATTCTCCACGATGCCCTTGGAGGTTCACCCTCCCATGTCTCAACGGGTCTATGCCCTTACATTCCTTCGTTATACCTGTCCAAGAGGTGGAGGCCGGTGATGCTGTTAAGCAACGGGTCTGTGCCCTTTTGAATGTTTCACTCGGTACTGCCAGCGCTATTTATAGCTGTTTATCCTGCGAATGAGCCAACATGCAAAAACAAAGATGTGTTACGACGACTTAGCAATTAAAACGACTTTAAGCTGCCTCCTGCAGAGGCATCGCAATTGTAGGATCAAAATGATCCTTACTTCGTGAAATCCCAATCAGAATACGGGCGAGCTTGCCAATGAGTTTAAAAATGGAGCGGTTCTTCTTCATTTTCTTCACTTGAACGTTGTGGTCATGCCATGACCGGAAAGCCGGATTGTTCGTAACTAGATGCACTACGGCGAGATACAGGTACTTGCGTAACTGACGCCTTCCTCGTTTGGAGATAACGATTTTACCCTTATGCTTACCAGAGCTGTCCTCTGCAAGATTTAGACCGGCATGAGAAAGTATTTGGTTGCCGTGTGTATAGTTACGTAGGTCTCCGGTTCCGGCCAAAATGGCGGCGATGAAGAGCGTACTGAGCCCTTTAATGGAGCGTAGAGGAGTAGTGATGTCGGGAATCATATCCAGCAACTTCAGGATCTCCTGCTCAATCTCTTTCAGCCTTGCTGCAAGCTTCTCGTAATCTTCAAGGAGGTACTTCAGGTTTTGCCTTTCTTCCTGCTCGCAAGTGGTACGTCCAATGGAACGACGGGATACAGCAAGAAGTAGAGCCGCTTTCTGTAGACTGCTGGAACCGCCGGCACGTTTCATATGCTTCCGCCAACCTGTAATGATCTCCTCAGCGGATAGAGCCTTGAGATCTATCGGTAAGGGAAAAGACTTGAGTGTTGCAATCGAACGCGGAATTGTCCAATCCTTAAATATTTTTCCATATTCAGGGAAGTTGATGTCTATCCAGCGAAAGATTCGATTTTTTATGTGGGCAAGGTCCTTCGACCAGGACTCCCGATTGTTCATGATTGTGCGTAAACGCTGATATATCGCTTCATTTGGGGCGTAGAGAGAGTAAAATCCGCGACATACGGCATCTGCGATCACCAGAGCGTCTTTCACATCATTTTTGGACTGGGAATTATCTCGATTTTCCTTGTTTCGCTTCGTTGTTAGCGGGTTCACCAGCACCAGTTCGATTTGCCTGGCAGTCAGCCAATCCGCTAAGTTAAACCAATAGTGACCTGTTGGTTCAAGTCCAATAAGCACGGAAGTGTAACCGTGACTTTCTTGGAGTTTCTGATACCAATGTAGCAGTTTCGTAAAGCCGTCATCGGAATTTCTAAAGGAAATGTATCGTCCAATCTCGATTCCACGAAAATTGACCGCACGTGCAACGTGTGTTTCCTTAGCAATATCGATGCCGATTACAAGATGCTGAGTTGTAATTCTCTCAATACGTTGATTTTCCGCGTAACGTTGTTTAAACTTCATAGTAAAGCGTCCTCCTCAATATGGGTCTGTAAGTCACTGGCGGTGACATGATCCATCATACAGGGACGCTTGTACTTTTTTCAAAGCCAAAATCTTAGCATCTACAGGAATGCTTATTAAAGCTGAAGATGTCGATACCACAACCAACCGCCATTAATCCTTTTTTTGTATCACCAAAAAAACAATTCTGCGAGCGTTTTTTTTCATTAGGTCACCTCTCAGTCGTCCAGATTTGTTAACAGAAGGGCAACCAACACGTGTATCTGCCTCTTCCGCGGTGTATAATGATCTCAAGGCATTAGCCTCGGATAAGGTCGTACTTTTTCCTGTGTTCTGGAGAAGAGCAGTGTAAATCTGCTTAAGATGTTGCGGAGTAAGGAGTTTAACATGCCTAAAAAAATTGCCCCTGCCTTTTATTTTATTGGCAACCATACGGTCTTGGACTTTACAAATACGAAAATTGCGGTTGATGGAAAGCCTGTAGATTTACTGGAGAAGTTTTCGGATGTGATGGGCTGGTTGTCCAAAGCGGATCTTCTTAGTAAAAAAGAAATGGAGGAATATGAACAACGATGGGGGAGTGGCGGAGAAGGAGAACCGGTCGTGACGGCTGCCAGAGCGCTCAGAAGCAGTTTGTTGGCCATGATTC
Source organism: Paenibacillus sp. V4I7 (assembly GCF_030817275.1). Classification (NCBI taxonomy): domain Bacteria; kingdom Bacillati; phylum Bacillota; class Bacilli; order Caryophanales; family Paenibacillaceae; genus Paenibacillus; species Paenibacillus sp. V4I7. The sequence continues at coordinate 410,570 of NZ_JAUSZD010000002.1, forward strand.
AAAAATGCAAGGAAGAGGACAAGGCTTCAGAGGAAGATATGGAGCGCATTAATAGCCTTCTTACGGATCAGGTCATTACAACTAGGCTGGTTAGAAAGGATAGCCGATTTACTAGTGAAAGACATGTTAAGATCCAAAAGCCGATCGATCTTCTCATCCCCATTGCAGAGGCGGCAATCGATTTTTTCAGTCATTACGATCTTCATCTCGTAAAGAAGTGCGAGAATCCGGATTGTGTGCTTCACTTTTATGACAACAGCAAAAACAACACCCGCCGATGGTGCAGCCAAAAAACGTGCGGCAACCGAATGAAGGTGGCGGCTTTCCTGGAAAGGCGTCGAAATCAATAAGTAAGCGTAGATGAGTCTTAGAATTATTTCTAAGGCTCATTTTTGCGTTGTTTTTATTAATACCCAAAATTAATGTTTGCAAGTTAAAATGTTTAATGTATAATACCCATATAGCCTTTATGGAGGTTAAAAAAGGGGGTGAGAAAAAATGAGCAGCGTGTACCATGCAGGAGAATTGACTGTACAAAAGCTAGCTGGTGCGGATATCGTTGCACAACATAATGGTACGAACATAACTCCTACTATTTTCAAAGGGGCGATGGCATTTCTAAGGACGCAATCACTCATCATAGCGTCATCCGTTGATTGGGACGGAAGAGTATGGAGTTCGTTTCTAACTGGCGAACCGGGGTTTATCGACGTAAAGTCTGAGGCAGCGTTAACCATAACATCCAGCCCTGTTACGAGCGATCCCTTGGTCGGGAATTTGTTATCGAGTCCTGAGATCGGCTTGCTGGCGATTGATTTCAACAGAAGGATTCGAATGAGGATTAACGGAAAGGGAGAATTCGATGCGGATCGACGATTGGCGGTATCAACGGAGCAAGTGTATGGAAACTGCCCGAAGTACATACAGAAAAGATCGTTGCAGCCAAGTGGCGGTTTCCATAGAACTCAGATGTCCGCGCATCGAAGCTACCATGTAAGTCCAGAACAACAAGAATGGATTCGCAATGCGGACACGTTCTTTATTGGGAGTATCAGCTCGGAAGGGAACGCTGATGCTTCCCACCGGGGAGGTGCTCCCGGGTTTATAAAGGTTGTCGATGAAAACACGCTGCTTTTTCCCGATTATTTCGGCAACTCTATGTTTAATACCCTCGGGAATATTTATAGTAATCCGAGCACCGGTCTTTTATTTATTGATTTTGATACCGGCCACTCCCTGCAGCTAACCGGACGATCCCAAATCATATGGGATGAGAATGAAATTTCCTGTTTCTCGGGGGCGGAACGGTTGGTTCGATTTGAGATCGATGAGGTTCTGTATACGGAAAACGGCACGCCGATCCGTTGGGATTTTGTAGAGTTTTCCTCTGCAAATCCAACGTTGCAGCGTAATAATTAAAATTTGAGGAGGAATTGAAAATGGCAACAGCAAACAAGTATGTGATTATCGTTCAAGCGAATCAACAGGATGTAGGCAAAGCGGTTCATGGATTATTGTATGGACAAGAGCTGCATGATGAGGGCTTTGAAGTAGAAATCCTTTTTGACGGGGCTGGGACTGAATGGCCAAATGAACTCAGTAAGGCAGATCATCCTTTTAACGCGTTATATAAGCAAGTTATGAAGTCGGGGATCATTAAAGGCGGATGCCAAGCTTGTTCCGGATTCCACAATATTGAAGAGGAAATCCAAGAAGCAGGGGTCTCGCTGGTAGGTAATGAAAAGACCGGAGGACATATTCCATTTGCTCAATATATAAAAGACGGATTTTTCCCCATTATTCTTTAAGCACAGAATCGAATATAAGACATATAGCAGGCTGCCTCGGTGGCCTGCTTTTGTGCTGCCAGATCCCGAGCCGCGGACACTGACAACATTCTTGTAGGGCCTAAGAAATAGCATTTTGTCAAAAAAGGAGCGCCTCGGTATGATGGGTTTGTCAAAGGGTTTATAACCCAACATCATCAAGGAGGCGCTCTTACTATGAGGTTAACAATCAGACGGACAAAATCAACACATTGAACGAATACACATTTGACCTTGTTGTGGGTATCGAGCATAGTGAAGGAAACCATGTACCCAAGCGACCAATTTTCGCTGCATCATACTTAATCATGGGGAAGAAGAACACAATCTTTGGCTAGCTGAGGACATCTGTCCTTCCCCAAGTACCTGAATCTATTATTTAATAATGGATAAGTCCAAATGAAGGAGAAATAAAACATGAGAGGGAATGTATTTGCTTTTTTAGGCGGAGCCTGTATTACACTGCAAGGAGTAGCCAATTCCCGGATTAGTCAGGATATTGGCACTTGGCAAGCGGCGACGGTTACCCAGTTAACCGGATTCATGATGGCCTTACTTATCCTGATGTTCGTCCGAGATGGAAATTGGCAAGGGCTTAAGCAAGTGAAGCCGTTATATCTAACTGGCGGCGCCTTAGCCGCGGTCATTATCTTCAGTAATGTCACGGCTATTCAGCAGATCGGTGTTACCTTTACTATATCTGCTCTTCTGATTGCCCAGCTGTGTCTGACTTTTTTAATCGATAGTAAAGGGTGGTTCGGCGTGGTGAAGAGGAAGATGAGGCTGCCGCAGTTCATCGGTATCGGAATGATGATGGTCGGTGTAATTGTACTGAAATTTTGATCGATCGAACATTCCGGATTGTGACGGATGAAAGGATAGAGGTGAAACCGGGTAATGAAAGAAATTCAAGATCGTGAGCAATTGAATCGTTATTTGCATGCTTATCAGTTGGAATCCACATTTAATGAAGCATTAATACCGCATTTGTCGCTATTCATCTTTGATCAAGGGGAACTCATCTGTTCCCAAGGAGAACCTTCAAAGTATCTGTACGTGCTTGTAAAGGGGAAGATTAAAATCTATACCACTTCGGCAGAAGGCAGAACGCTTGTTATCTCTTTTAAAACACCGCTTGAGGTTATCGGGGACATTGAATATATACAAGGTATCGACATTATCAATACGGTTGAGGCGGTATCGTCTGTATGTATGATCGGTGTTCATCAGCACTGGTTGAAAAAATACGGCAGCGATTATTCCCCGCTGCTGCAATTTTTATTGGAAATAATTACAAAAAAGTTTTTTATTAAATCCAATTCCCTGAGTTTCAATTTGATGTATCCGGTGGAAGTGAGATTGGCAAGTTATCTGCTGTCTGTATCCTTTGATGAATCTGATTCTTTATTTAGAGGGCAACTAAGCACATCCAGTCTAACGGATGCAGCGCACTTAATTGGAACCAGCTACAGACATCTGAATCGGGTCATCCAAAAGTTCTGCACAGAAGGTCTGATTGAGCGCAACAAAGAGTTCATCCTTGTTAAGGATAGAGAAGGATTAAGTGCGTTGGCAAGTCAAAATATTTACAAATAGACTTATTCATTCATGTAGCAGGCAAACAATGCTATACCATTAAGCATCGGAATATAATCAGCAAATGGGGGAGCAAAGGTTATGAATTCAGGTCTAATATTGGCGCTTATCGCGGGTTCACTGGTTGGATTGCAAAATATTTTCAACAGTAAGGTGAATGAACGTGCGGGATCTTGGGCAACAACCACCTTAGTGTTGGGTATGGGATTCGTAGCTTCACTGACTATCGGTCTAATCTTTGAAGGGAAACATATGTTTACCTTGCAAAATATGCATCCCTGGTATTGGATCAGTGGTTTGATCGGAATAGGAGTAGTAATTTGCCTGGTACAAGGGATCAGGCTGCTTGGTCCTACGTATGCCGTCTCTATCATTCTGATATCACAGCTCGGGTTTGCTTTATTGTGGGACTCACTAGGCTGGTTTGGTCTGGACAAGGTTTCTTTTACATTCAACCAGTTGATAGGTGTGCTGGTCATAGTCGGTGGTATTCTTGTATTTAAATTAAGTGGACGTGAAACCCGGAAGTCGACTAAGATGACTTAGAATCAGGGGAGAGACCTAATGAACAATAAAACTGTAGTTTAATTGCTTGCCCTTGCCGTTTTTTTAATAGGAACGATTGAATACATTATCACAGGTATTATTCAAATGGTGGCGATAGATTTGACTGTATCTACATCTGTAGCCGGATTGCTTGTGACTTCGTTTGCTCTTTCTGCAGCAATAGGTGCACCCATTGTAATCGCCCTTACCATTAATTTTGACCGAAAAAAAATATTGCTTGCCATGCTCGCCGTTTTTATATGTAGCAACTTTATGACCTTTTTTAGCTCCTCTTATGGAATGGTGCTCTTCACACGAGTTTTACAGGGAGTAAGTGGGGGGATTGTTACTGTGGTAGCAATGGCGGTGGCTACTCGACTTGTTGAGAAAGAAAAGAGAGGGAATGCAATTGGAATCATCTTAATGGGCCTAAGTAGTTCTCTTGTATTCGGAGTTCCGATTGGCACATTCCTTAGCGATATACTGGGTTGGAGATCCTTATTTATATATATCGGTTTATTGACTCTCATTCCGCTTATCGTAGTCTATAGAAATGTCCCTATTCTAAAAGAACAAGAACCTGTAGCGATTGGTATTCAACTATCAATATTAAAAGACAAGAGAATTGTGACGGCGGTCGTCATAACGTTACTTTATATAGGTGGCTACTCGACTATATTTACCTATTTAACCCCATTTTTACAAGCTTCATCGGACCTCGCAATGGTGGAAATTAGTGGCATTCTTTTTCTTGCAGGTATTTGTAGTTTCATCGGCTCAAGGGTCGGGGGGCTGACAGCAGACAAAAAAGGACCCAAGTTTACGATTTATACTGGATTATCTTTACAGGTAGTTATATTACTTTTTCTAACTATTGTCGGAGGATATTTAGTGGGTTTAATTGCTGTTATATTGGTTTGGATGGGGGCTACTTGGGGTACGTCTTCAGCACAGCAATTATATTTAGTTACACTAGTTCCCAAATCTCCCGATATTGCCTTAAGTATAAATACATCTTTCATTCAGTTGGGATTCGCATTAGGTTCAGGTATAGGGGGTCTTGTTATAAATAATTCATCTGTTTTAAACCTTAGCTGGGTGGGATGTAGCATTGTTATTCTAGCTTTACTAATGGCAATTATGTTATTTGCGTTTGAGCGAAGCTCTAAAAATAATCAACTGACTGAAAATTCTTAAGTGCTTCACGCCAATAAAAATGGCCAAATCCGATCTGGACTGGGGCATGACTCAGTTCCCGAGCTTTTCCGACGCCAAGAATACAGGCAGCCTATACGATCTCCATGTCATCGCGCAACTGGTAATGGCTGGAGCTAACAGATGTAACTTTTCAACTTGTCTTGAAGAATCCCTTCGAATGGACATCCCAACCAGGTAAACAATTTTCGAGCAGGCTCATCCTCGGGTAGGAAAGCTTCGATTCGAGGATACATGCGGCTGCTGACGGATATATGGATTTGCCGGAGACGAATCGGCATCCATTCGTTTCCTTCACCCATCCGGGCCATCACGACTTTTGATTGCGATATATCGCTTTCGGAATCTGGCGCTTTTCGGCTCCAATACGCTTTAAAATCGTTAATCTCATTAAATTGCCGGATTAAACTGAGGTACCAGGCATCATAACGGGAGTATATATTATTCTGCTTGAAAGTTTGAATACCGTATACCGCATGCGATTCCCATAGTTGAAATGCAGTAGCATCAAAAGTGGAACGTGAACGGATTGGATATTCGGAATTAAAGTGAAGATGGATCATACTCCTGTGCTGGGGGGGAAGTTCTTCGATCGGTATCTCATATAAAAGACAGAAGGCTTTATTCGCTTCAACGATTTCGAATTTATGGGTCGCGATAAATGCCGGAAGAGGAAGTGCGTTCATAATCAAATGAGACTGTTCCAGTGCGAGTTTCAACGAGCGCCCTTCAAGTTCGTGATGTTCCGGAAGATAACCGGCAGCAAGAAGCAAGTCGTTCCTCTCCGAGGATGTACATTCGAGATAGTTGGAAATCGCAAGTACGGCTTCCCGGCTCGGCAGACGTCGCGAACGATTAGTCAGCAAATTTTTATAAGTTGCATACGCCTCGTCGTTTAGTTCTTGTTGAGTAAAACGTTTCAGCATTGGATGAGATTCTTCCCGGTACTGTTGCCAACGGCTTGTTCGGATCGTTTCGATTTCGCCAAGAAGCATTTTTAACACTTTAGGTTCCGAATGAAGATTCAACTGAACGTCCATATTTCCAGCTCCTCACCTAAAGGACCAATAGGTTAGGTGTAGTTTTACACTTGGTCAGAAGTTATCGATATATTATACTGCCCTATAAGAAGCCGGTCAAACCCGGAGCTTTATTAAGGATCTGGAGGAGATAGAGATGGTACGTGCTATTATATCTGACCCACTTGTTGCTGGACGATTTACCATTAGGGAAGTAGAGATGGCGACACCGGCCCCATCAGAAGCAATCGTTCAGGTTAAAGCCGTGTCCCTAAACCGCGGAGAAGTAAGAGACGCGCTAAATGGGGAAATTGCTACAAAACCCGGTTGGGATTTTGCCGGAGTTGTATTGAAGTCTGCGGAAGACGGAACCGGTCCGAAAAAGGGAAGTCGAGTGGTCGGTCTGATCCCTATGGGTGCCTGGGCCGAACAGGTTGCGGCCAGAACTTCTTGGTTAAGCGAAATTCCAGAAACGGTTACATTTGCACAAGCAGCCACATTGCCGGTTGCGGGATTGAGTGCGATGTATGCTCTCCGTAAAGGGGGACTTCTGCTGCAAAAGCGGGTTTTGATTACAGGGTCGACCGGTGGCGTCGGTTTGTTCGCTCATCAGCTCGCTACACTGGCGGGAGCATATGTTGTCGGAACGGCCAGAACGGAGAAGAAGGCTGAATTGGTTCGTAGTGCCGGAGCGAGCGAAGTGCTTGTGGGAGAATCCTATTCTGCAGCAAGCCAGCTCGGGCCATTTCACCTGATCTTAGATACGGTGGGAGGAGATATCCTGGCGGGTCTTCTTTCGCAGCTGGTATCCGGAGGAATCTGCGTGACGATGGGGTATTCCAACTCTCCATACGCTTCCATTGATGTTAGAGATTTAATCCATACGGGAGGAACTACTTTGTATGGGCTGTTCCTATTGGAGGAGTTAAACCGCTATTCGGGAGCCGATGATTTGCGTCTTCTTGCACAGTTGGTCGCAGACGAAAGGCTTCATCCCCGAATTGAAGTGGAAGCATCCTGGAAAGAGATTCAATCGATAGCCACCCAGTTGATGGAACGGCAGTATACCGGAAAGGCAGTTCTGCATATAGACGAGTAAGATAAGTGAGAAATCGCTGCTCTACGTACATTCCGCCCTATTCAACAAGCGTCGTCAGGATGGGATCTAGGGATAAACCGAGTTCGGTTAGCGAATTATTCCGATAAAAATAATGAAGCCATGCAAAACGAAGGGTAGGGAATCACATGAAAATCGAACTAAATCGTCAAATCCTGCTGATTAAACGTCCGAAGCCGGCGCTGTTGGATCAACTGCCGGACAAATTGCCAAGTTGCTTGGCTGCCGCGTCGTTGGTATTGCAGGCTCGGACAGCAAGGCCCAATTTCTGCTGGATGAGCTTGGCTTTGATGCTGTAGTCAATTACAAAACGGCTGCCGATATTACAACAGCACTTCAAGAGGCTTGCCCAAACGGAGTTGACATCTATTTCGATAATGTCGGCGGAAACATTACAAACAACGTAATCACACTGCTGAACAGATACGCGAGAGTCGTCGTTTGTGGTCAAATATCTCAGTATAACGATCGTTCAGTTGCTCCAAGCCTCAATCTGCCTTTTGAAATGTGGAAGAGAAGCGCACAAATGAAAGGTTTTATGATGCATGATTATGAGCGACAATTCGAGCATGCACGAAGCAGGTTATTAGAGTGGTTACAGGAGGGCAAGCTGCGGAACGTTGAGCATATTATCGAAGGTTTCGAAAATACACCCCAAGCGTTAATTGACTTATTCAATGGGGAGAATATCGGCAAACTAATCGTAAAAGTCGCAAATTTGCAAAATTTCGAATCAAAAATAACGAAAGGATAATTTGATTTATATGAAGACAATCGGCTTTATCGGTATTGGAATGATGGGAATACACATGGCGACCCGGTTGCATAAAGCAGACTATAAGTTAACCGCATATGATCATGATAACGAACGAACAAAGCCTCTTGCTGATATGGGCGTTCGAGTAGTTGATTCAATAGCTGAATGTGTAAAAGAACAGGATATTATTATAACGATGCTAGCGAATGATGAGGCTGTTACACAAGTTTTAACAGACGATAATGGTGTTTATCGTCATGTGGAGCAGGGCACAATGGTCGTTGATATGAGCACAATTTCACCGTCTACTTCCAGATATTTAGCTGAATTGGCTGAACAGAAAGGAATTGTTAAACTTGATGCCCCTGTCTCGGGAAGTACCCTTCATGCCAGAGAAGGAAACTTAGTCTTTATGGTTGGGGGAGAACAGAGAGCCTATCAAAGCTTGATCGATATTTTTGAAATATTGGGCAAAAACAGCATTTACTTTGGAGAGGCCGGAAAGGGATCGGAAGCAAAGATAGTAAAAAAACTTTACATTGATACGATAATGCAAGGACTCGTTGAATCCCTTGTTTTGGCCGAAGCATTTTCACTTAATCGAGAGCTTGTATTTCAAATGATTCAACATTCTCCTGCCGCGTCTCCCTATGCCGAATTTATTAAGTAGCCGGGACACATCCAAACCAATGCAACTATCGTATTTGACATTTTGAGGAGGAAATGAATATGAAATACCGGAAATTAGGAAACAGTGGAGTACTCGTATCTGAGCTGTGCTTAGGCACGATGTTGTTTGGAAGTTCGACCGATGCGGAGGAATCGACGCGAATGGTGCACCGTTTTCTGGATGCCGGCGGGAATTTTATAGATACGGCTGATATTTATACCGAAGGGGTCTCCGAGGAGATCGTCGGGAAGGCGATTGGCGAGCGCAGATCGGAGGTCATTTTGGCTACGAAGGCTGGCATAAGCGTTGGTCCGCATCCGAATGATAGAGGCAATTCCAGAAAGCATATTATGGATGGTGTTGATGCCAGTCTTCGCCGTTTGAATACAGACTATATCGACTTGTTCTATCTGCATGTATGGGATGATCTAACGCCGATTGAAGAAACCTTAAGAGCGCTTGACGACCTGGTCTCATCCGGAAAAGTCCGCTATATCGGCTGTTGCAATTTTCTCGCATGGCAGCTGATGAAGTCACTGGCCTATAGCGATGCCAAGGACTATGCCCGTTTTGTCGCGATTCAGCAGCAGTACAGCTTGGTAAGCCGTGATGCGGATCGCGAGCACATGTCTTTATGTCTGGAGGAGAATGTCGGCATCATCCCATGGGGACCGCTTGGGGGAGGCTTGTTAACCGGCAAATACAACAATATGGAAAAGCCGGACTTCGGCCGATTCTCCTTGGGGCTAAAGGGCGAGTTCGATTACAATAACAAGTTCACACCGAAAAACTTCGAAATTGTGAATGCGGTTAAAGAAATGGTGCAGCAAACCGAGAAGACGTCTTCCCAGGTTGCATTGAATTGGTTATTGGGCAAAAAGGGCATCACGTCCCCGATCATTGGCGCCAGCAGCATCGCGCAATTCGAAGATAACATGGGTGCGGTCGGTTGGTCGCTTACCACCGAGCAGTGGGAGCAATTGGATAGCGTCAGCAGTCTGCCAAGCGAGTATCCGGCACGGATGCAAGAGAGATTCAGACGTACTCTGTAAGGACGAGGAGGGGCGGCTGCGGATCCTGTCGACAGCCTTTGTTCAACGAGAAACGATAGTTGAGGAGCTTCCTGAGTTAGCTCCTTTTTTGTATACCTGAGTTTGGGTATGGAAATTTCGATGATTTGATCAAGACTAACAGAACAATTAATGCAAATTCCGTACTTTTACCTTCTTTTCAGTATACAAAAACCCCGATCATTGGCTTGTCTTCCAAATTGCTCGCAGTACGATTTTAATGATGGAACCCAAGCAAAGAAAATAAGCAACTCCAACAACAAATTGATCGTTATGTGTCAAAACTTAGATTTTAAAGAGGGGGGTCGTCGTCAATAAATTGACGGCTTTTTTTTGTGAGATGGCGGCGAACGATATATGTTCTTGTCATCCGACATTATTCTTGTCCTCGATTTTTTTTTTTTTTTTGTCCAATGACACAAAAGTGCCTACATAAACCAATTTGAAAAAGCTTGAGAAATCAAGCTTTTATTTTTTTATGTAGGGAGATTTGTGTCAGCAAAAAATGCACAAAAGTGCCTACATTGTAGTATTGTGACACAAAACTACCAACATTGTAGGATTTCGAATCTTGGCAAGAAACCACAGATGGATCAGAGTTTTGATTAAGTGCGCTGCAGCAACTGATTATCATTATCTCATTCACTTCAGCCAACTTTCAATCATGTTGTAAAAAAATGGGCGTTACAAACTGCATCGTTAAACTCCCTCAGAGAATAAGGATTATCTCACGAATGCTCGCTCATTCGCAGGATTTCAATATGCTTGTTAAACAGGAGTTCAGGTGTTTGGGTAGTGTGGGACAGGCAGTTCCGTTAGTGCGCATGCGGGAACAGAAGGTGCTGAATATTTTTACAACATCTTCCATAAGAAAAGTTATGCTGCACGCTTCTCTCCACAAGGTCCTTGGGGATTCACTCTCCCAAATCTCGACGGGTCTTTGCCCTCACATTCCTTCGTCCTATCTTTCCAAGGTGTGGAGTCCGATCAACGTTAACGGAACGGGTCTATGCCCTAAAGCTTAAAAATATCGGTACTCCGTGCTTTCTTTATGAGTTCCTGCGAATGAGCCAATTTACGTGTCAGAGTTAAGATTTATTTTTTATGCAGATAATGGTAGCTGGGCCTTATCCATGGAGAATGATTGTCCTTCTCTTGCCATGGCTACAAGCATACGGGCTAGTTTCCCAATCAGCTTCATCATGGACTGCATTTTCGTCATTCGTTTCACTTCGGTATTATGCGTATGCATGGCTTGGAACGCTTCATTGAAAGATAACAGGTGAAACACAGTGAAGTAGAGATGCTTGCGCAGTAGCGAGTTGCCTCGTTTGGTGAGCTTGATTTGCCCCTTATACTTGCCTGAACTTCGTTCTGCTAAGTTCAATCCTGCCTTGCGCAATAATTGATTTCCGTGAGACAGCTTACGTAAGTCCCCGCCAAATGCCAATATGGCAGCCGTTGCAGGAACGGAAGTACCGACAGATCGAACGAGATCAGAACAAGGAATTTCAGGCAGTATCTTTTCAATCATCTCGTCCGCTTCGTCAATAATTCGGCGGATCCTTTCATACTCTTCGATGAGGTGCCTCAGCTCCCATTTGTCTTCTTCAAGGGCAGTAGTGTCTCCCACGCTATGTCTAGCGAGTGATTGAAGTTCCAAAGCCTTGTTCGTACCTCGCACCCCGCCAGGTCTGGCCATATACTCACCCCAGATCTGTACCATTTGCTCCGGAGTTAGCTGCAATAGGTCAGAAGGGGCTGGGAACCGGCGCAAAGTGGCCAAGGAACGATCGCTAAAAATATCATCAAATGCTTGTCTGTATTCTGGAAAACGGATATCGAGCCAGCGGTGGATTCTATTCTTAATCCGTCCTGATTTAACAACCCAGTGCTCTCTGTTTGTAACCATAACCCGTATACGGCGGAATGCTTCATCCTTTGGAGCGAAGGCTGTGTAGAACCCACGACTCACCGCATCGGCGATGACCAGAGCATCCTTTGGGTCGTTCTTGGAAGGTGAGTTATCTCTGTTTTCCTTATTGCGTTTGGTTGTCATTGGATTGACAAGAGCCACATCAATTCCTTGATCCACCAACCAGTTGGCAAGATTGAACCAGTAGTGACCGGTGCTCTCCATTCCCACAACCAAGTCATTCATGCCGTGCATCTTCTGTAATTTCCGAATACTGTCTTCTAGATGCTCAAAGCCAGCTAGGTCATTCGAAAATAGAATAGGGCGCTTGGTGAGGACAATACCTCGAAAATTAATGGCTTGTGCAGCGTGCTTCTCTTTGGCAATGTCGATGCCTATGACCAGAGTGGTAGTGGAGATTCGTTCTACGCGTTGATTTTGAGACTTAATTGGATTAGACTTCATGATAACGCCTCCTAAGGTGAGTTCTGAGGGCTGCAACCCAGTACATACTCATCCTAGCGAGGCGTCCTTTTTTCTGCAAGTTCAATCTACTAACACCTACAGGAATGTTAACGGGCAGGATAACGTGATAGTAACCTTGAATTCATAAGGAGAAATTTATTTAATCGTGAGGTACGTGTAATGATCATTGAGTATCGGACCCCTACGTTGCTTCAACAAATAATTCGTTGGGAACGAGAGTTTTCCCGAGAAGTAGAATATTTAGAGACTCCTACGGGGCTTTTCCTAGGCGTTGATTTTAATGAGAAGGAAGGGTATTTCTGCACGCCAGTGGATTCTTTTCCGTTTGCACGTACTGGAGGAGACGGTATACATTACGCGTTGTTAACTGATTTTGGTCTTGTCAAAGACTTGGATGAAGCACCAGTGATACGAGTCTCACCAATGGATTCAGATCGCGTACGGCTTGTTGCTCGAAATCTGCATGACTTTTTTTCGTTACACTTATTTGACGAACTAGCATTACTTAATGAATTTTCGAGTGAAGAGGCGTATCTTGAGAGTGTTCGTAAGGAAGATGCTCGAGATCTGAATTCAGAATGGTTTGATCATGATCGCTGGAAACGAGAGAAACAGAAGGTGTTGAACGAAGTCCAGGGAAGGTTTAACCTGACACCTATTCCGAAGCCTGTCCAATACCTGCAAGAGATTCGGTTTGAACGGAGTTTACAGATAACAACTTTGACGGAAGATTCTCTGGGCATAATGGCTCCGCCCTCAGAAGCACAGGAGAAAGAATTATTCCTTGCTTCGATTCGGAACTTGCAACATACATTCTCTTCTAACAAGGTTATAATTGAGCGCCATGCGAATGAACTTTTTAAAATGAGAATGACCCATGAGGCAGAGTCGTTACTCGCTCGATTGTTACGCTAACGGTAAACGATAGTGGAATGAACACCCAGGACGAGGCTGCCGGTATGATTGGTGGCCTTCATTAAGTTAATCGGAGGTTAGTGCAGGAGGTATTTCCAAAAGGATATTCAAATAAAATATAACGAAATTCTTTTTTGAGGTGGTGGTCTATTGAGACAAAAAATCAATTTAGTGTGTTTAATTATGTTATTAGTTATAACTGGTTGTAACACTTACAAATCATTAGATGAAGCTATACAGAGTAAGTGGAAATCACCAATAAAGGTTCTTTACAGCGATAAAAAGAAAAACACGGTAGTCTTTCTAGACCAAGACCAATATGTGTTTAACACTTTCGAGAAAAAAGGAGATAAATACATTTATTCTACTGATGGGGAAGATGGGTGGACATTTACTGCAAACAATGGATTGACTCCCTTCTTGTTTAGGTCACTTAATACAAAAAGTGTTGGTAACGTGTTTTGGGGTGCTATAAAGACAGATAAAAAGATATGCAAAAGTTGCGACTATGTCATCATCATTCTTCTTAGTAATGCCCGAAACCCGCGTTGCTAGCTATCCTGCCTAGGCCACTTCCATGCAGTAAAGATAATTAGTAACGTAATTACCGTAACGAAGAAGGCCATTTCCATGCATACCAGATAATTAGACAAAGAAGAGCGACTTCTACAACAGCGCCAAACACCATGTGCACCCAAGCCTCTCCTGTCAAATTAAACAATGTATAGGGAATATACACCGCGGCAATAATGATATTTGCCCAGCGACTTACTTTTGCCGGCAGGGCAACAGAAAGGAAAATCATAAGAGCTGGAATTGTTACCGAAATCAGTGCTATCAATAGAAATACATATGAAATGTCAAATATAAATATTTTTCCTGCCAGAATACCTTCTATTTTGCCCGGCATATATAAGGCGAAATAATCAACATAAATATAGAGAAACATAAAACTCGCCCACAGCGTAGCAATCTTCAGTTTCGAACTGACTTTGATGTCTTCCAGTGCATTTTGTGCTTTATTTTGTGTATTCATATTAATCTCTCCTTTAAGGTTATATGGTTTCTCTTGCCTACAACCTTAGTCTAAATGAGAAGTATAAACACCCTCGAAAGCAATTCTAAAAATTTTCTAAAATATAACATTTTGAGGGTTCATGGGTTTTGCCGCTCATCAACAAGTCCATCCACATCCATTGGTGGTTTTCCACTCACCTCAAAAGCAGCCAATTGTGTGCTGCCAGTCCTAATATGAGATAATACTACTTCGGCTAATAATTGATCATGCTCGTCATTCCAGGAGTCCTCACGTTTTTTATCACCCAACTCTAGTCACCTCTTTCTACTACTATTTATTAGAATTCTTACCTGTAATATTAAATTTATTCAAAGTTAATGCATAAAAGACCCTCCAGCACCTGAAAAACAATCTAGCAGCTCAAATACGCTCACCTTTCTAAGATACCAAATATGGAGGGGAAATAACTAAATGTCTTTCAGTAAATATGGTGCATTATGTACAGAGGTATATGACCACACAAAGAAAATTGGTGATTCTTTTGGTGGGGATGTAGAGTATTATCGAGATCAGTTAAAACATACAAAGGGACGCATTCTTGAAGCAATGGTTGGTTCTGGAAGAATATTAATTCCATTACTGGAATCTGGTCTTGTAATAGACGGTGTTGACTATTCTCCCGAAATGTTAGCTTCTTGTCGTAAACGTTGTGACGAACGAGGATTAAACACAACCTTATATGAGTCGGATATACAGGTGCTTTCTTTACCACACAAATATGAAGCAATAATTATTCCTGGCGGGTCATTTTTACTCATAGAACAACGAGAAGAAAGGAATTTTTGAAAGGTTATTGATATAATAGAAAGGTGGGAGATTTTTGATAGAAACAAAACGTCTTATAATTAGAGAAATGGTGCAGTCCGATTATGATGCATTGTGCGGAATATTGTGTGATGAGGAAGTAATGCGTGCTGCTTATGAAAGTGCATTCAACTTAGAAGAAGCACAAAATTGGCTTAACAGACATCTTAAAAGATATGAAGAGTATGGTTTTGGACTTTGGGCTGTTGTATTAAAAGAAACAAACGAAATGATTGGTCAATGTGGCTTGACAATGCAAGGCTGGAGAGAAAAAGAAATTTTGGAAATAGGATTTTTGTTTCAAAAAGCGTATTGGCACAAAGGTTACGCAACAGAAGCGGCAATTGCTTGCAAGGAATACGCTTTCTCAGTTCTTAATGCAAATAGGGTTTATTCTATTATTAGGGACACAAATATAGCCTCTCAAAAAGTTGCTGTTCGAAACGGTATGAATATTATTGATAAAGATACTAAGAATTTTAGGAATATAGATATGGAATTTTTTCTGTATTCTGTAGAGCGAACAAAATGAGCATAATACAAAGTAAAAAACAATTGATAATGTAATATGCCTTTAAATGCTATTATGAAAGTCAAATTGATAAATTCCAAAGTTGTAGAGATAATTTTGATTCTCAATCGTTTTCAATTGCGAATATAAAAGGAGGGAAAATTACATCCCTCCTTTAAGCATATCCATATACCAATATTATTATCTAACAGAGCTTAATTGATATAAAGAGTATCAGCACTTAAACTATAAAGTTTTGGTATAAGTTTTAGTATATATACTAAATCTTAAGCCCTTTATTCTAAAGGGCTCAAGCTTATTCAGTATATATATTACTTATAATAAGATATCAGCAACTCCTCTTTTTTTATTGAAGTAACTGGCAGCATAGCTTATAAAAACAATACTTAAGTCCACTCCAATGTGATATTATTTTCTAATGTCTATTTATTTAGCGGGGGTAATTATTATGGGAATTGATGAAGCCATCACGGTTACGATAAAAAGGTAGCAACTGTGGAGGTCACATTTATTAACAGAAATGCTTCTGACAGTCAGATTAAAGTGACAATGCCAGTAGCAGATAATGTATTTATAGGTTATCCTACACAGGATTTTTTCGAGTCTGAAATAAAACTATCTAAGGAATGGAAATTATCTGCGAAAGCATTCGATGATGAAGGAAATATTGTGGCTGTGACAGGTTCCTGAAAGAGCGTACTGATGAATGATTGGTTATTTTGGGAATCTTATTACGCTAACGCAGGATTGATAGCTCAATCATGTTACGAGGGCAGCCGGCAAGAACGATTAGCTGCTATTGATGTGGAATTATAAATGGGAGATGCGCTGGTGAATAAAATTGAAGTCGTGTCTATGAAAAGTGAGTATTGCAGTGTTGAACATCATACGATCGCCATTGATGGTATCCCTCTGGATATAATGCTTCATAGTCAATATCCTACAGATCTTCTCCTGGGAATGATCCCAACCATCATTGATTGGATTGATAGCCCGAAAGAAAAAGAACTACTTAAAGGAAGGTTCAATTCAGTTGGCAAAGAGGTTAGTTTGCCAGTATTAATGTGCCCAGACGATTGCGATTTGTTTTGTACTGTAATTGTTGCAAATGTAGTCAAAGCCGGTGGACGTATCATTTGGAAGAAAATCGGTATTGATCGGAGTCATGAGGAAATTAAGCTATTGAGGTGTGATGGGATTGGTTCGAGAGTTGATTGGCTTGAAAAGATTCCCCCAATGACTTTTGTGGCTGACCAATATTATTCTCAACTCAGCAAAATTTACGATTGAACTAACGGAGAACGATAGTTGAATAATGACACCGCGGCAGCCGGCCATGATGATCGGCTGCCGTTTCCACGCTAACGGGCAGATTTCTTTAGTTACAACTTTGACGTTCGGGAAAATACAAGCTCTACTGCTATGCCCAACCGATACTTTCTTATCTAATCAAAACTTTCCCTATACCCTTGGTAAGGCAGCATGTTACCATATTACTGTTGTCCGAAAATTTACCAGTACCGGGGGTTTCTTAATATATGAGCATCAACTTACAATATTGGATTCAGGAAGCCGATTTGGTGAGCATGCAAAAGGCAATGACTTCGGGTGAATGTACATCTGAAGCCCTCGTTCTTGCATATATCGAACGCATTAATAGTTATAATCCTTTGATTAATGCCATATTAGAGATTAATCCAGATGCGCTTGAAATCGCAAGGAATCTTGACCTTGAGCGAAATACAACAGGTAGTAGGGGGCCGCTGCACGGAATTCCAATCCTGCTCAAGGATAACATCGATACGCACGACCGGATGCATACGAGCGCTGGTTCAATCGCATTGGCTGAGTCGTTTGCTCATGAAGATTCGTTCATAGCCGCAAAGCTCCGCGCTGCCGGTGCAGTTCTTCTAGGTAAGGCAAATATGACCGAGTGGTCGAATTTTATGTCCAACCGTATGCCAGCTGGATACAGTTCCAGAGGCGGATATGTATTGAATCCATATGGACCTGGCAAGCTCTTCGTGAGCGGGTCAAGTTCAGGATCGGCTGCAGCCGTAGCGGCAAACCTGGCAGCAGCAGCGTTCGGAACAGAAACCGCAGGTTCGATTATTGGGCCGGCCAGCCAACATTTTCTTGTCGGAATAAAGCCTACTGTAGGGCTTGCGAGCCGCAGCGGTATTATCCCGATCTCCATAAGTCAGGATACACCAGGACCAATTTCCAGAACAGTCACTGATGCAGCGACTCTACTCGGGGCAATCGTCGGGATTGATGAAAACGACAAGGCAACATGGACTAGCCCGCATCGTACTTTTCATGACTACACAACTTATCTTGATCGAGACTTTCTGCGTAAAGCTCGTGTTGGGATTCCCAGACATTACTATCGGTCATTGGATGAAGAAAGACTTTCCATCATGGAATCCGCCATCGATGTTCTGCGTGAGCAAGGTGCTACAGTTATCGATCCTGTGA
The DNA here is from genome assembly GCF_030817275.1 of Paenibacillus sp. V4I7. Classification (NCBI taxonomy): domain Bacteria; kingdom Bacillati; phylum Bacillota; class Bacilli; order Caryophanales; family Paenibacillaceae; genus Paenibacillus; species Paenibacillus sp. V4I7. The sequence goes on from NZ_JAUSZD010000002.1 coordinate 428,594, forward strand.
ACCTCCATTTGGAACAGCATCCATGGAACAATGATGTTATCTGCTACGAATTCAAAACAGGCCTGAATCGCTATTTGTCGAAGTTGAACTCGGATATACCCGTACATTCGCTTCAAGAACTGATTGCTTATAATCAGAAGCACGCTGCTTCCGCATTGAAGTTTGGCCAAGACAATCTGATTCGCTCGGAACAAAATGCGCTAAACGAGACAACCTATCAACTTAAACGTCAAGAATATAACCATCCGGCTGTAACGCAAGGGATTGACTATACACTCGATCAACACGGCTTAGATGCATTAATGTTACCCGGTGACATTGATGGCATGTACATTGCTGCCCGGTTAGGGTATCCCCTTATTACGGTGCCCGCCGGTTATTCAGAAAAAGGAACAATTGATGCGGATGGCGATTCGACACAGGGTCCATTTGGTGTTGTCTTTTCCGGGAGGGCCTTCAGTGAGCCCACGCTAATCAGCATCGCCTATAGTTTTGAGCAGGCAACACTTTTCCGTCGACCGCCAGATCTAGGCGAATTGATGTAATTACTGTTTCCCAATGACACCGTTAGAATTAACAACTACGTACTGACCATGTCAGTGCATTGGACTTAACCATCATGATTACGCTAACGGGAAACGAGAGTTCGATAAGGGAGAAGGTGATACTCTTGAATGATCTTGCTCATTTTATTTTGTTTGTAACTTTCGGAATCCCAATAATTGCTTTAGCAATTGTTCTATTGAGTATGTCAGGTAGAAATAAAAGATGAAGTTCATGTGGAAGGTAGCAACTTTGACACAGTTCAGAATTTCATTCGGTGGATAGACTCTGGCAATCAATGCCTTCGTTACGCTAACGGGACACGATAGTTCAAGAATGACATGACGGCAGCCGACACACGATCGGCTGCCGTTGTCTGTTGAAGTAACGGGCAGATTAACAGAATAATCTCGAAGGTAGTGGATTAGAGGCTCTCCATGCAAAAGAGAAATGGTCGGCTATTCGTTCCTGCCGAAAACTTCGATAAGGATATAGAGTAACTGACGGATCATATTTCTAGAAAAGAAATCAGGAATACCATCGTTAGGCTTTTATGGGAATATTTATTTAAAAATTGAGATTGTTGAGGGGTAATATCGATGATTATGAAAAAAACTTAGATGGTACATCTACTTCGCGAGGGACGGATACGATAGTTGAAAGAAAAGCAGGCCAAGACTGTATTGTTCCAGTTTTGGACTGCTTTTTGTGATGCTCCCACAAGAATACATAGAATACATGTAAAAAATGTGCAGAGTCTTATATTTCAAGGTTTTTTCACGCGCTCGTTTAGTTAATTAACGAATGTTGGCGAGACCCTATGTAAAGGTGCTATAGAACCTGCTGAACAATACCGTAGATCGTGCTTTCTATTTGTTAATTTCTCATCTAAAATGTGAATATATTGCTATTCGAAGGAGGCTACAAGATGAATGCAGGAAGGATATTGTTTCAAGGTGATTCGATTACAGATGGGGCAAGAGGACGCAATGATGATCTCAATCATATATTGGGGCATGGTTACCCATATCTTATCGCAAGCAAGCTTGGAAATGAACTGGCGGAGAAACAGCCGCTTTTTATTAACCGGGGTATCAGCGGGAACCGGGTATCGGATTTGTATGCACGTTGGAATGAGGACGCATTCAGTCTTAGTCCCGATGTGATCAGTATACTGATCGGGGTCAATGATGCAGGAAGGATCGTAAATGGCGACCCCGGCGGTGCGACTGATCGATTTGAGCGTTCTTACCGTCACCTGCTGGGGGAAACGAAAGAGGTTCTTCCAGCCGCCCGCCTCATATTGTGTGAGCCGTTCATACTCAAAACCGGCGGAACCGTGGAAAAATGGGAAGCTTGGCAGGAACGGATCGCCCATTATCAGGACACCGTCCGGACACTCGCCAACGAATTTCAAGCAGTCTTTGTTCCGCTACAAGCTGTACTATACGATGCCTGCAAGAGAGCTGATGCATCGTACTGGCTCTGGGATGGAGTGCACCCGACGGCGGCGGGACACGATCTGATCGCACGGCAGTGGCTATCCGTCGTGCAGAGCAGGATTTAGTTGCTGGCATTAGGGTTCCACAGTCGCGGATCGAAGGCGATACGATAAGGATGGGGGCCCGATGTTTTTTTAATCGTCAGTTAAATTTACGTGGTAATCACTTCGAGAACGGCTAACAATGTAGCCGTTCTTTTTGTTATCATTAAGCTAAAGGGCAGGATAGTTGAGCGAAGAGGTATGCCAAGGAGTGCTGGACTTTCATTAAAAAAGCCTTTGGAATAATATCCAAGGGCTTTTTGTATGCCTATTTTTTTCTAGACCTTATTCAACATCATAACAATTCATAAAGAAAAAGTCTATACTTTTTGATGGATATTATTTACTATTGGGTTGCCGGCAAAACTTAAAAATGGAGTGTTTAATCAATGGATAATAATACTTGCCACAACGACGATGTTTTTAATCAAGGTCAATACTATGTTCGATTTGAATGGGGAGCAGAAGGGGTAAAACGACTAGCTCCAATTTCAAGTGTTGTGGTCATAATTGATGTTTTATCGTTTACAACATGTGTTGAAGTTGCAGTTTCAAGAGAATCTTTGGTTTATCCATATCGATACAAAGATGAGTCCGCCATAAAATTTGCTCAGTCTGTTAGTGCTATTTTGGCTGAAAAACGTGGCAAGACTCCATCACTATCTCCAGAATCGTTACTATCCTTGCCACCTCAATCACGAATCGTATTACCTTCCCCGAATGGTTCAACGTGCACCGTCGTCGCTAATGAGTCTAATGCGTTTACGATTGCTGGGTGTTTACGGAACGCATTTGCTGTTTCAGATTTTATTAAGAGGCATTATCCAGGTGATGTGATAAGTGTAATTGCATGTGGTGAACAGTGGGAAAATGGTATGTTGCGTCCAGCTATCGAGGATTTAATTGCGGCTGGTGCAATTCTTAGTCAGTTTGACCAATCGAGTCTTTCGCCAGAAGCCAAAATTGCTGTTAGTGCCTTTATACATGCAGAACATGACATAAAAACGATTTTGAAGGAATGTTCGTCTGGTCGTGAGCTAATAGAAAAGGGCTTTCCAGAGGATGTTATTATTGCAAGTGAACTGAATGTTAGCCAAGTGGTTCCCGTATTCCATAACGGAGCTTATGTACAACCATTTTTGTTAAATCGCTAAGCCTTTATACCATATGTTGGGATTCGTGGTCATTTCGCTAAAAGTTTTACACATAGTCGGTCGATGGAAGTGCCTATGGCATGGATAAGCATAATCAAATTGATATTTACGAAAAACATTTGGATTGCAAATAACTACGGAAATGTACCATGCAACTCCAAGTGCAAACGAAAAAAGCCAGATGTAGAATCATTTGAACGTGGCACTCAGAGTTGCAAGATATCCTTATGATTGCAATGACCCTAAGCTAACGGGTAACGATAACACCATGACAACAGGCTGCCAGCATTATTGGCAGCCTGTACAGGTAACGTCCAGTTTAACGCAACAAATTATTACCAGAGATTCGTCTAATAAAGTGGGTAGGATAAATACTTTTTTTACCGGGAGGAGTGAAAATATTGAAAAAGTTAGTTTTAGGCGTAGCCTTAACACTTGCCGTATGTGCATTTAGTGGTTGTAGTGCTTCGTCTGAAGCTGAAAAGGGGAATTACATTATCGCAAAGGAAGAGCAAAGAATCTTAGTGGCGAAGCAAATTTCTAAAAAGGATGCAGAAAGTAAGACCTTTGCTACCTTCAAAAAGAGTAATATCGAATTAGTCTATTATATTGTAGAAGATTCCCAACTCTACAACGAGCTTAGGGTATGTGAAAAAGTTAATGTAACTCCTAAAACAAATGACAAAGGCGAATATATTGTAATGCAATCCGATCCCCCTCAAATTGTAGCTGGTGAGATAGAAAGACAAAAGGATTGATTAGGTTATTATGAACGAGAACCATAATAATAATCGTATCGTCGTTAAGCTAACGAAGATACGATAGCTTCATAACAAGATCTAGCAGGCTGCCGGTGATAAATTCGGTGGCCTATTCCGGGTTAACGGGCAGATTAACAAAGTAATTCCTATCATATCAAGTTTGGTTTAGATTCTAAGTAATCGATATGCTTTTTTACCTCAATCCAATTTGAAGCACGAAACACGAAGTCATGAGTAACCGATAAATTATATGGCTGTTCATACAAAATAACTGGCTTATTTACTAGAGCAAATTCCTCTGCATAGTGAGGACCATCATCAATCAACACATCTACCTCTGAATTAATACATTCTTGGAGTTTATTTTCAACAAGTGTAATATTGTGATAATTAATCTTATAGTGTTTAAGCCATTCAATGGTAACATCGCGAAAAAGTAATGGTCGAGCAGTAATAATTGATAATTGATGCTGATTAAACAGTTGCTGTAATATTTCAACTGCCATCGGCAAAGGTGATGAGTTCCAATGAATTTCATGCCCATATTTATTATAAATTGCATCTCGTTCAGCCTTATCCCACCCATATAAACGGTAGAGATAAAAATCATTAACATCGTCGGGTGTTAATGATAATCCAGATGCTCTATTATAATATTGCAAATAAGCTGAAGTGGCATCAAGAATTGTATTATCTAAATCTATTCCAATATGCAAGGTTAACAACCTCCTAACTAAATGACTAACTATTTCTGTAAACCCAGTTTACCATATGCTGGATTCTGGTAATTCCGCTAACGAGAAACGATAGTGGAGAATCTTACTTCGCGGTAGCTCCTCCTTTTGCCTATTCAAGTAACGGGCATAAGAAACGAAATAATTCTATTGAATCTACAATAGATTCTCAATTTATTACCGTCTAATCTAATATGAATCATTTTGGAGGTGTATGATGGTAAAAAAGAATTCATTTTATTTAATATTCCTTTTAATATCTGTATTTGTCCTAACAGGTTGTTCGATTCAGACAGGGATAGAAAAAGAAATTAATGTTCAAGAAGAAAATAAATCAGCTTTAAAAGTAGACATCAATCCAAAAGGATGGGAAGTAAGTCCAACATTTAATATTCCAGTTACATTTGGTGATGGAACAAAAGGCGAATATATTTTGATTGGAAATGAAGGAAAGTTAGGTTTCCTTACTGGAGGACAACCTATTATTGCAGGGAAATCTAATAAATATATGTGGTACTTTTGGGGTAGTACGCTAGAAGAGACGCAACAATTATTCGGAAAGAAAATGGAAATAAGAGGAGTTAGCAAGCAAACGGGAGAAGAAATTAGTGTTTTTAAGGGTGGGATCGGAATACCAAATCCTAATGTTCAACCTCCTATTCTAGATAACGATAAAGTTGCTAAAGGAGTTACTATGATGTCAATACCCTCTGGGCTTTGGAGATTAGATGCTTACATTGAAGAGAAGCTTTTTGGCAGTGTTGTTGCTCAAGTGCATAACAAATAGTTAATTCTATTAGAACCGAGAATAGAGGTATTTCTACTTTTCTACCGAAAAACTATAGTTCAATTTCAGAAGGGCTGCGGATTGCAGCCCTTTGCTGTCCTTTCAATGGCCTTATTTAATTCATCTGGAGGTGACTATATGAAATTTCTTTTAATTGCCATTATATTATTGCACTTACTTGGTGTTATATCTGGATGTTCAAAAGATGAACAAAGTCAAAGTCACTTGGTAATTGACTACGATATATCTGTTTTAATAGAGGATAGTGAAGTTATACAAAATTAGTATCCGCCTAAATGGCGGTTTTTTTATTTTATCGGATCCAGGCCAAGAATATCGTCCGATTGCCGATAAAGCCACAGCGTAGGGCATTCAACCACAATCCATCCAAGATGACGTAAAGGAGCGACTATAACTTCTGCCCTGTTAAACCAGGCTGGGTTAACAGGGAAGTAATAAGATGGTTGTCCGTCGGCTCCTTCATGAACGTTATGAAGGCGGTAAAATCAAGAGAAACGGAGCATTACGGGAGGAATGAACCCGAGATGTTCCGTTTCTTCATTAATGCCTTTAATCAGATCAACAAATGAACCCAACCTCTTTGATTTGGAGGTCTTTGCTTTGGGATAAAAGTTTATAATACAAAAAATTGAGTAATAAACACAACGCCCGTCACTGACTTAATCTCAAGTATAATACCTGTGCGGTCACCCCGTACAGATACCAAACTATTGGCTGGCAGCAATGGTGATATTAATGCGCGAAGTATGGTATTGTTTCTATTTCTTGCAGCTAGGACGAGCTGGGTGGCGAATGCGTTGTTACTGCCAATTTTACGGTATAACGGCAGAATCCTCTTAGAAATGCTTCTCAAGCTGATTACCGTTAAGCGGACTCTCCCTTTTGTGTTGGTCGCATTTTCTACTTGATTCGCCGGAGCCGGAGCCTTAAAGCCGATGCTAAATCCAAAACTATTGGTTCCAAAATCGTTGAAACCAGATGTAACTTCCTTGAGTAAACGATTGAGTGAATCCAAATTATTGTTCCGGATCGCGATGGTTAAGCGTGTTGCATATACCGGATTACAAACAATTTCACGGTAAATTGGGATCGTTTTCGTAGCCGCTTTTCGCAGCGCTACTACCGTTAATATACTCAATTTAAGTTCCAACTCCCCTCCTATTAAACTTATATAGTATATTGAATTCTTATAGTTTGGATTGGGTAGTTATATTGGGAGAATATATATTTGATGAACAAGTCTACGTCCAAATTATCCAACCGATTTTAAATTTTTTGGACAACCGTTCTTTATCATTTTTTAATAGAGCATCCTCTATTCCTACTTACACGTGTTCATGGGCTTTTGTTTTTCTTTTGACTATATGTTCTATTAAGTATTGAGCTAATGCAGAAGTACGACAAGTTCTGCTATAAGCACCAAACAGTGCGAAAAGCAGGAAATTACAGCAGTAATTTTAACTTTACAACCAAGGATGGGAATGACGGAACCATGTATCCTGAAACCATCCCGCCAATACTCCTGCACGGTCAATGTTTAACAGAATAATGAGGTGTGAAGTACAGGTAGATTCGACAGAACGAAGGCTGTAGCCATTCGAATAGAAAAGGTATGCGGGCGGATATGTCGCGCGGCTGAAAAACTGGATATGGTGAGAATGTTCGCATAGAAGCGATCTGACGAACTTCCGAATGTACAGGTCTAAAGTTAGAGCATGCGGAAACGTATGTACCATCAAACGATGGGGTGAGTGGCGTAAAGTAAAACTTTCTGCTCTGAAATACGCTATGCCGAACAATGGTGGCATTGGTCTCACAGGCTCAGAGGAAGCACCTAAGTTCAGAAAAGATAGCTAGGCTGTAAGGGACTTGGAAAACAAGGGACGTTGCTACAAGGGCTGTTACCCGAAACGGTTGCAATAAGGCACTTGCCGAAATGAATTTATCCTTGTGAGGGTAGGGGCACGACCGAAGAAACCTCTGTAATGGAGGTGGAGGAACAGCCCCAAGTCTAATTGAAAAGAACGATCATTTTCCATGCGTGAATTGCACCGATCAGGTAGGAACGTGGGGACATCGCTTCATTTAGGAGGGGTGCCACAGTGCAAACTTTACGAAATTGGGAGTATTACGGCATGACGGAATCTTTTACGGATTTGCACGCAAGAGCGACAAACAAGGAGACTTTCTCACATCTCTACGAGATCGTCACATCCAGAGAAAATATATTGCTGGCATACCGTACGATGAAGTCCAATAAAGGATCAAAGACACCAGGAACAGATGGATTGACCATCAAAGACATCGAACAACGACCCGAATACGAATTAGTGAGTGAAATCCAAAACAGACTTGAAAATTGCCACCCTGAGAAGGTCAGACGGAAGCTTATCGAAAAAGACAACGGCAAAATGAGACCACTTGGCATCCCGTGTATCCTCGACCGGATCATTCAACAGTGCTTCAAACAAGTCCTTGAGCCCATAGCAGAAGCCCATTTTTACAACCATAGCTACGGGTTCAGACCCCTTCGATCTACACATCATGCCATGGCAAGAGTCCAGTTTCTTCTCAATCAAGCGTCGATGCATTATGTAGTCGACATCGACATATTGGGTTTCTTCGGTGCGCCTAGGTAAGCTGGGTGCTTTCAGTGGGTGTAATTCCCACCCGGGCAAAGGGAAAAGCCGCCCTACCCGGAATCGAGTCTTGAACACGTAAAGGTAACGATACGGGTTAAGCGTAGACAGAGCGACGTCCAGGCCGTAACGCAAGTGAAGCGATAGAGCCTCGTGAGATATCCGGGGGCCGACAAGGTCGAAAACTTGGAAGGCTATAGTACATCTGTAATAGTCGAATTACTACAAAATGGACAGCCTATTGTCATCGTCGCTACTACCGCTGGTATATCTCGCGTGGGTGATTAAGTCTTAAAATAAGAAGACAGCCCTCATCTTAACAACAAAGGTGAGGGCTGTTTACGCTTACGGATCTAGGGGACCTATGTTGAGGAGGTAGAAGGTAATGTAGGCACTTTTGTGTCGTTTAAGTAGGAACATTTGTGTCGTTAGAATCCCCTCAAATGAGTTTCTAGATATATTAATTTCCATCCTAGGGCACTAGATATACATTCATATTTCCTATTTTTGTGATTTTTATGTCGTGGAAAAACCGATTTTCTGTATTATTGGTATTTTCTTGTCGTTAATATTAATCATTTTTAATGATGTCGGGATTTTTTTGTCGCTAATGAGGAGATTTTCTTGTCGTTGTACTTCTTCTTTCCTTATTTATAATTATTATTAAAAAGGATTGACTTTTGTTATTATTTATTTATAATAATTATTATCTGATATGGATTCTCATTGGACAAGCAGTCAGTATGGGTTGAAAGGAGTGCACAGCGATGTATGATGTCATTATTATTGGAGCTGGACCGGCGGGAGCTTCAGCTGCTATCTATACAGCAAGAGGAAATCTGAAGACACTCGTTATTGACAAGGCACCGAATACAGGAGCTTTGGCCATCACTCACAAAATTGCGAATTATCCGGGTGTAATTGGAGAGCTATCAGGTAAAGATTTGCTCGATACGATGCGGGAGCAAGCCAAATGTTTTGGGGCGGAGTTCATCCAAACAACGATTACAGCTGTAGATGTGGAAGGCGATACGAAGTATGTATTTACGGCTGACGGTATCTATGAAGGTAAGTCAATCGTAATCGCGACGGGTTCCAAAGGACGCAACCGTATGCTGCCTGGGGAAGAAAGCTTGTTAGGCCGTGGCGTTAGTACATGTGCAACGTGTGATGGAGCCTTTTTCGATGGCAAAACGGTTGCTGTCATTGGTGATTCAGAGGAAGCCTTGGAAGAAGCACAAGCGTTAAGTAAATTTACCGATAAAATATATTTCATAGTTCCACGACCTGAACTGCAGGGTGTTCATCACGTTCCAGTATTGCCGGGCACTGACTTTCTCTACAAAGCCAAACCGCTTGAAGTGCTTGGAGACAAGCATGTAGAGGGACTTCGAATACGTACGAGTTCTGGTGCAGAGGAAGTACTCCATGTGGATGGTGTGTTTGTCTTCCTATCCGGCAGTAAGCCTGGCACAGATTTCCTACAGGATCAGGTTCCGCTGGACGCGGATGGTTTTATGATTCTGGATAGCTCGATGCAATCACCTATTGCAGGTGTATTCGGGGCTGGAGAAGTTAGACGCACACCAGTGAAGCAAGCGGTAGTTGCAGCTGCTGATGGAGCCATCGCAGCCATGGCGGTCGATAAATTTATTAATAAGCGGGCTCAGCTGATTCCGCAATACAAATAATCTTATACTCTACAAGGAGATGAATTCCGATGTCTAATGTCATTGTTTATTCAAGTACAAATTGCCCTTACTGCCAACAGTTGAAAAAATATTTAACGGAACAAAATGTCTCCTACGAAGAAAGAAACATTGATCTGAATGATCAATTCGGACAAGAGCTTCACGATTTAGGCTTGATGTCTTTGCCTGTGACAGTCATTGGCGAACACAAAATTTTGGGTCTCAACGTTACCAAACTTAAAAAAGCTTTGGCCGAAATCGCAAGCTAATACCATACAATATAAATAGATAGAGGAGAGCTAACCATGACACAATTAACCGTACAACCCTCACCTTCTTTTGCTAAAATAGGGCTTCCTGCGCCTTCATTCTCATTGCTATCGACGAAGAATATGGAAACCTTAGAAGAGAAAATAACGCTTGAAGATTATAGAGGAAAATGGCTTGTTTTCTTCTTCTGGCCATTCGACTTTACATTCGTGTGTCCAACCGAAATCACTGCTTTCAGTGACAATTACGAGCAGTTCCTTGAACTGGATTGTGAAATAGTTGGGGCTTCTGTCGACAGTGTGTATACACATAGAGCTTGGACTCAAACGCCGCGCGACCAAAGCGGTATCGGTCCTGTGAAGTTTCCGCTGGTCAGTGATTTCTCCAAAGAAACAGCACGCGCATATGGCGTGTTAGACGATGAAAGCGGCGCTGCGCATCGCGGATTGTTCATTATCGATCCAGAAGGCGTGCTGCGCTACCAAGTGGTCACGGATATGAATGTTGGGCGCTCTGTAGATGAGACGCTGCGTGTGCTTCAAGCGCTTCAAGCTGGTGGACTTTGTCCAGCGAATTGGAAACCAGGCGATAAAACACTATAAGCTGCAAAAGTAAACAAGCCTCAATCGACTCTCACTCGATTGGGGCTTTTGTGTGTATTCAAAGTCTGTTTTGAAGTATAATAGAAGAACTATATAGTTGAAGACAGAGAGGTTAGATGCATGATGCAGTCCATATCGGACAAACTGTTTATGGGTTCATTGATTTTACTCATGATTTCCATTGTGGTTAGCGGAATTGGCTTTCAATTCGTGAATTGGCGCACACAAGTGACAGATGAGTTAGATGGGGAGACGCAAGATAGCGGTTCTAGAAAGAAGGCCGTTATGGATCGGCAAGATAAAAGCTTGGGACGTGTGCTGCGTTCCTACTTATTTTGGATCGCGATAGCAGGCATTCTAATATCCATTGGACTTTCTTGGCTTAGCTCTAAATAAAATATAAGGCGTATAACCCTCGGGATGAGTGTTATACGCCTTTGTTGGTATCCTAATTTAACCGGAATCATGATCTAAACAATTTCTTCTACGCAGGAACTGCAGACCAGCTTGCCTTTGAAATAGGTCATATTCTCGAAATTACCGCAGAATACACAGGCCGGCATATACTTCTTGAGTGTAATGCGCTCCGGATCGACATAAACCTCGATCGCGTCACCGATATCGATATGAAGTGTTCGTCGCAGCTCAATCGGCAAAACAATCCGGCCTAACTCGTCTACTTTTCTCACTATTCCCGTCGATTTCATCTGAAAGCCTCCTAATTATTTCATTGACTTCGATCATTTATGTTGTATATTCAATTCCACATATAAACTTGAATTCCTTTTATTTACTTCAAACATTTTAGTCAATTATCTGATTAATGCATGAAAGTGGACAGCAAAAAAAGGGCTTAAACGTGTTTCATTGAACACATTTAAGCCCTTTATACGTATAAGGATCTAGTTTTTGTTCTCCTGTTGTTGATCTTTGGCGATTTGCTCTTTAAGTGCCGTATTTTTAAGAACCAACTGTTTGGATAATTCAACTTGTAAAAGGTTGATTTTATTAATCTCATCCTTTAATTTACTAAGTCGAGACATCTTGCTGCTTAAATCACTGGGTGAAGTACTTATTTTTATATCCCTTTGTAATTGATTAATTTTTGAAAGTGCTTTTTCCTTTTTTTTCTGTTCGTCGATACTTCTTTGTTGAATTTCAGCAATTTCTTTTTTTAAGCGATTTATGATAGATAAAGTGAAACTTATAGCCATTCAAACACCTCTTAGCAGTTTAGTGTAGCTTCACACCATTCTACACTAAATACATGGTCCGTGCCAAAAGGGGGATGAAAAAGAGGGGTGTGAAGCGGGGCGGCAACGCTGAATTTCATGTGGAATGAACTACTCAATTAGCTTTACATCAACAATGACTTCCAAATCTTGCTGACCGGCACCGCGATAGACGCCTTTGACGGGAACGATATCGTTGTAGTCGCGGCCGTGTCCGAGCTTAATATAGCGCCAATTGACCTCACAGTTGTTCGTAGGGTCGTAACCGAACCAACCCGTTCCCGGGATCAGGCACTCCACCCATGCATGGGAGGCTTGGGTGAATTCCGTGCTGCCTCCTTGTAGATCGCCAACAAAGTGATAACCGCTAACATACCTAGCAGGAATCCCTTTATCTCGGCATATGGCAATCATGAAATGAGAGTAGTCCTGACAAACGCCACGCTTAAATTGAAGCATTTCTCCGACGGTGGTCTGTACGGAAGTGGCTGAGGGATCATAGGTGAAGTCGCGATGAATCGTTGTGTAGATCGTACGCAGTAATTCGTATAAAGTTATATCTTGATCAGAAATGGCGTCTGAGTAAGCCTTGAGTTCAGGGGTCAAACCCGTATAACTGGTAGGCAGTAAGTACTCCGCATGTTGATTCTGGAAATCATCGCTAAGTCTCATCGCGTTCTCCTCTAAGGGAGAAGTGACGCCTGATGGGATGTTATCGTTGTCGTTCGTGACGACAGTGGACACCATTTTAATGGTTAGCTCGCGATGAAGCTTATTGACTGTAAAAGCATGTACGCGATTATGAAAAAAATCCGAGTATGTAAAGAAAGCAGAAGCAGGTTCCGTGGTGATGGAGTGGTGATAACAGGCTTGACGATTGTCAGTTAGAGGTGTTAAACGAACTTCATTGACACTGTCCTGCGCTGTACCGGTGTAGGAATAACGCGTGATATGCGTAATCTCCAGCTTTTTCATGCGATGACCTCTTCCCGGGAGGGAAAAAAGACTTTTGACATCCTTAAACCCATCACGTTACAGGATTCCCGCAGTGCACTTAAAGTCATTTCCAGTTTGCCGGATAAAATATCATCTTCGTCCATGCAAGCAAGGTTAGCCTTTACTTTTCCCGCCAGCTTAGCGAGCCTGTGTACAGCAAGGTTTAAATCGGGGTCCTCCATTTGAATGCCCTGTAAGGAACGCTCCAAGGATTGGAAAGAGAAGCTAACCGAGCGTGGAAATGTTTCATGAAGCATCAGGAATTTAATAATGCTGCTTAGATTAACTGTGTCTGCATGTTCCCTGCGATATGACTCATAACCGCTAACCGACTTCAATACGGACAGCATAAGCGGGTAAGAAGAAAGCTCTTCCCTGGCGTAATCATGACATAACGATTGGAGTAGGCGCAGCAAATTCTCAGCACGCTCCAAATATCGTCCGGCTTCCACGAAGTGCCATTCATTTTGACGCGGCATGACGGATGTGGCCGCCCCTTGAAACATAGACAAGGTGTCTCGAATAAAACGATAGAACAAATGAGGCGAATCGTTTGCGATATCTCGTACTTCTTTTTCTTTTAGCCACAGATACAAGCCATTCATAATATCCCACAGCTCTGCGGGCATTTTCTCGCGGATATTACGAAGATTGGAGCGGGCATGGTTGGTGCAAGCCAGCAAAGAATTCGAATTATTTTTATCGAGTGTAATATAGTGGAGGACATGCTGCTCGGTGAAGCTCCCGTACTGCTCAGTAAATGCGGCACGATCGCCAATCGTATCAATTAAACGGCTCCACGATTGATCGCTGCTATTCTCCTTCTCCTCGCGAATATGATAATACACATCGATTAGTCTTGCGTGATTCTCCGTTCTTTCCGTATACCTGCCGATCCAGAATAAAGCTTCCGCTGTACGTCCCATCATCACCATGAACGCTTGCCTCCAATCAATATTTGTTTCTTTATGAATGAGTGACCCAAGTGTCCTTACATCCCCCGCCTTGCGAGGAGTTCACTACGAGTGAACCTTCTTTAAGCGCTACCCGCGTAAGTCCGCCAGGTATAACCTGAATGCTCTCGCCAGCGATGACGAAGGCCCGAAGATCGATATGCCGCGCAGCCATTTGGCCGTCCAACATGACAGGGGCTCTGGAAAGCTGGATCGTTGGTTGAGCGATATAACGCTCGGGATTCGCTATAATTTTAAGCCGAAAATCAGCCAATTCACTTTCAGAGGCCGAAGGCCCGATGAGCATACCGTAGCCACCGGAGAGCGATGTCTCTTTGACGACCATTTCATCTAGATGCTGCAGGACATGATCACGTTCTTCCGGTCTAGAAAGGATATAAGTAGGCACATTATTCAGGATCGGTTCTTCGTTCAAATAGTAACGAATCATATCCGGAACATAAGCATAAATGGCTTTATCGTCGGCCACGCCTGTTCCAGGGGCATTCACAATGTTAATATTACCCGCGCGATAGGCATTCATGATCCCTGCGACACCTAACATCGAGTTCGGATCAAAAGCGAGCGGATCCAAGAAATCGTCGTCGATTCTTCGATATAAGACATCGATTTGGCGGAGCCCTTTGATCCCGCGAATATAAACCTTATGATCAATGACGACAAGATCGTGTCCTTCTACAAGCTGTATGCCCATTTGCTGCGCAAGGAACGTATGTTCGAAATAGGCTGAATTGTAGCAACCTGGGGTCAGTAGGCCAATGACAGGATCGGATTTGCCCGAAGGGCTTAGCCTGCGTAATGCGGATAGAAACACATTTAAACTATGCTCAATGTCTTGAATCGAATGGCTAAAAACGAGTTCAGGGAATAAGTGCGTCATGATGGAACGGCTTTTGTACAAATAAGAGAAGCCTGAAGGTGATCGTAGATTATCCTCCAGAACGAAATATTCGCCATGCTCATCACGAATTAAATCGATACCTGATACCGTTACATACACATCATTCGGGATGGATAGACGCATCATTTCAGGTCGGAAATAGCAGTTGGAAAGAACCATTTTTCTAGGGATAATACCTTCCTTTAAGATGCATTGGTCATGATAAATATCCTTGAGAAATAGATTAAGCGCCTTAACGCGCTGCTGAAGCCCTCGTTCAAGCTTGAGCCATTCATCCCGTGGAATGATTCGTGGGATCGGATCGAAAGGGATGGTTCGTTCCAATGCTTCTGCTTGATCGGGGCTGTAGAGTGTAAACGTAATTCCTTCTTCCATCATGCGTTTCATGGTGGCCGTTTGGCGCTTGCTCAAATTTCCCGCCTTCATCGACATGAACTGAAGGAAAACATTTTGATAATGTGATCTTACCGAGTACGAGTTCACAAACATCTCATCAAAAAAAGGACGGGGATCATAGGGGGTGGTGACCAGATTCTCAGGTTTGGACATCGCAGCTCCTGGTTTCTTAGCTATACTTCGAGTGGAAGTTACGTTAGAGGGCCCGAAGCAGAAACCAGGCCTCCTTTCTGATCTAAGTTCTTATTTTGTGTTAGGAAATATGACATGAATTGATGAAGAAACAATGGATTTTATTATATTGTAAATTTATCAGAAAATTATGTCAATATACCTGACGTATAATTTAACTGACAAGAAATGCGCAAATAGATCAAATGTTTGAAATTTTCAAGAATTTTCTGTTTTTATCTTGATTTACGTCGAAATCAGCTATAGAATGTCGAATATGTAAATGTTACATAATGTCACACGATAATTGTGAATATAGGGGGTTGGGGTATGTTTGATTGGCTTGGATTTCGTAAAGGTCTGCCTTTGTGGTGGTCGTATCGTCTGAATCGTCACCTCAAGGAAGATGTGGAACATATCTTCGAAGGGATTGCGCATACGAGAATTGAAATTTTGCGAAGCTGGGTAGAGGCATATTGGTCCAATTTGGATCGACTGCTCGAGCAGCTCACTGATTCTGAACCTGGACTAACGACACAAGATGGTTCTATGGTACAACGGCTCCTGGCAGCTGCGTCAAAGAGCGGGGCCGATTTCTCGGAGATCTTCATAGTGAATGAGAAAGCAGAAGTGATATACTCCACGTCCCCCACTCATGTTGGGAAATCTTATGATTCAGGTAGTGATCTTACAAAAGGGCTAGAGGAAGCACGTAAAGGCAAGAAATGCTTATACGGACCTTATTCTGATCCCCTTACATTAAAGCTAGGTCCAAGCACTTCGCCGTTTCACGATGCTATGACACTTGCATTTATTACTCCTATAATGGTTAAGGGAATATGGAAAGGGGCCATTTGCGGACGTGTCCCGAACGATGTGCTCGGCGATCTGATCCAGCGTGAATCAGGACATGTGTATCCAGACTCTGGAGATAATTATTTATTTATGGCGAAGCCTGTGTTAAATAAACAGATTGCCCCAGGCACAGCATTATCTCGAAGCCGTTTTGAGGATCTTACCTTTACCCATGGTGACAATTTAAAAGATGGCGTGCGCACAGATTACGGCATTGTCGGTGTAAAGGAGCATACGGAGCTTGAGCTCATTTTTACGGATCCGGCAACGGGACAGCTGCATCCGGGGGTTGCAGGAACGATTGCAAAGGGACATAATTTATTCGTGGAGTTTCCAGGTTATTCCGATTATCGGCATATTTCTGTCATTGGCAAAGGTGTTACTTTCCAGCTTCCGCACTGCCCGGATGTTTGGGGGATGATGTGTGAAGGCGATCTAGAGGAAGTATACCGGATTCGCAGTATCGACTGGAAATTGCTTAAGCTGCAGCTGCGGTTCATTGTAGGATATATATTACTCACAGCAGGCGGCTTTTGGCTGCTAAATGGACAAGTTTCTAGTAGGTGGGGATCAGTCATAATGGCTGCTGTAAGCCTTGTGTATGGAGGAATAGGCGCAAGCCTTATAAGGCAAAAAGGCAGCAGGCCGATTGTAAGGCAGCTCGCGCAAATGAATAAGTTCATCCGCATTAACGCAGAGGGTAGCGGTGATTTGACACAGCGCCTGCAAGTGCAGGAGTTCGCTGGCGATGAGACGCGGGAATTAGCGAAATGGATTAATAATATGATTGATTCCCTTGAGGGTATTATGCTGCAGGTGAAACAAGCCGCGGCTGAAGTTCAGCTAAGCCAGGAACGTATGAACGAATCGACGGGTTCAACGGAACAATCAACTGGACGAATGAGCACCAAGATACATGATATGATTCGTTCGCTGCGTGGTCAGCTCAAGGACATCGATGTTGCGAAGGATGTAACGCAGAATATGAGCGGGACACTGCGCGAATTGGAAGAGAAGGCTTCGGGTCAAATTGCTGTAGCGCAGGATGAAGTGGACCGTATTGGCGAAAAGATGAATCATATTTCGGCGAAAGTAGCTGAAACGAATCGTACCATTCAAACTTTTTTGCAAACGACGCAAGAAATTCCGAAGCTGCTTAAAGTCATCGAAGAGATTTCCGCTCAAACCAATCTGCTTTCCCTGAATGCCTCTATTGAAGCAGCGAGGGTAGGTGAGCACGGGAAGGGCTTCGCTGTCGTGGCCGGAGAGATTCGTAAGCTGGCTGAGTTGACCAAGAAGTCGACAATGGAAATCAATGACACCATTGAGCATATTGAACGTCATGCGAATGAAGCCTTCATCTCAATGGAAGAAGGCACCAAGGTTGTTCTGGAGGGAACGCAAATTGTGGCGGCGGCGTCTGAGATTCTCAGCAGCGCGAACGCGCACGACACCATGAAGACACAGGTGGTGGATGAAGTGGTGGCGCTGATGGAGAAGGTAGCGGCGGTAAGCCTGGAGAATCGCCAAATCTCGGCGGAGGTTGAGCGTACCGTGCAAGAGCTTCTGCAGGATATGCTTCACGTGCGCCAAACGACGGGGGATGTTGGCGCGATTACGGAGTCGCTGCTCCTGCTTGTAAATCAGTTTCATTTAACGGAGAACCGTATTCGATAACGGTTTGTTTCTAAGACATTTCCTGCGCATGTTAGTTAACCCATCCTGCATACAATGATAATGCGGAATGGGTTAGCTTTATTATGCTTACGAGTAAGTTTTCTAACGAAAACTCGAAGGAGGATGTCTAATGAATGACCGTTTGAGCATTCGAACGAATAGGGAGTACATGATGGATCCCGGCTATTTTCCAATGCTCGTAGAGCGTCTGAAGAAGGAGCATGTGCAGATGCGCGAGCAGCTCTCCGAGATCCGAACGATGGCTGCTTCCTTGTACTCCCTCGAGGATTGCTCAATAGGAATGTGCAAGCTGATTGAACTCCAAGATTTGATTCTTTCCCTTGTTGAAGAGCTGGAACAGCATTCGGAATGGGAAGAAAAAGAACTGTTTCCTCTTCTGCAATCTTATTTACAACCAACAACAGCGCTGTCTGTCTCTCGTTCCATGACGGTTATAGAGCAGGATCATGACTTGGCGAAAAGAGTCGTGCAGGCTTTCGTAGATGGTGTGAATGCGATGAAAGTGCCGATAGATGAGGAATTTTTACATTTGATGGCATCGGAACTAATGACGGCTTGCTTAATACTGCTCAAACATTTCACCTTAGAAGAGGAACTTGTGTATCCGCTCACCGATCGTATCGTGGAACAATTAGCCTAAGTACATAAAAAGAGGGTCCTCTCAAGTCATTTGGCTTGTAGAGGACCTTTTTTTGAAAGATAAAGTGGTGCGAGACGTCTGAAAAGGCTGTCACGGATGCCCGGAATGAAGCCAAAGTGGCACGAGACGTCTGAAAAGGACATCTCAGCTAGTCGCCGTAAGAATTAGGTTACCAATGCGTAGAACAGAATAAGGGCTGAGTAAGTTGGTGGGGAAGTGTTATTGAAACGCTTTGCAACAAAAATAACCTAAGGCAGCGCCAGCGCCTTAGGTTATTTTTAATAGTTGGCGTAACGCTTAAGCCTCAAGCGTGCTCATCGTTTTCTCTTCGCATTCCTTCGAGCAGAAGCTATTATGCTTCTCTTCGCAGGCTTCACAGCTGATATGCTTCAAGTGGCAAGCATCGTTCGCACAGTTGATGTAGCGATCTTCGGCTGTTCCACAGTGGTAGCATTTGCCTACGACGATATCTTCGTCTGTACGGTTGATGGGGACAGAAATCCGCTCGTCGAAGACATAGCATTTGCCATCGAATAAGCGACCTTGAACATCTTCATCTTTCCCATAGCTCACAATCCCGCCATCCAGCTGGTAAACCTCTTTGAAGCCTTCCTGTAAAAGGAAACCTGAGAGCTTCTCACAGCGGATACCGCCGGTACAATACGTGAGAATGGGTTTGTCCTTAAATTCCTGGAGATTGTTGCGAATCCACTCAGGGAATTCCTTCGTAGTCTCAACCTCTGGACGAATGGCGCCTCGGAAATGTCCGATATCGTACTCATAATGGTTGCGTCCATCAAGGACAATGACATCTTCGTGCTGGAGCTTCTCGTAGAATTCCTTTGGCTTCAGATGTGTACCGGTTAGTTCGTTCGGATTCACGTCTTCTTCAAGTCGGAAAGTGACGAGTTCCTTTTTCGGACGAACAAATAACTTTTTGAAAGCATGTTGTTCACTTTCATCTATCTTGTAGATCATGTCTTTGAACAGCGGCATTTGACGCATCATCGCCATGTAAGCTTCGGTTTGTTCAACCGTTCCTGAAAGCGTCCCGTTAATGCCTTCAGGAGCGATAAGGATACGGCCTTTAATTCCGAGCTTTTTGCAATAAGCTAAATGTTCCTGAGCCAAAGCTTCGTGATCTATTACGGTAACGAATTTATAATACAACAAAATGCGATATGGAGCGCCTTCTACTGTCATATTTAACTTAACCACCTATACGTATAAATTGCATGCTCAAACAGAAAAAAGCATAAGCATATAGTGACATAAATCAGCGTATTTTTCAATCTAACAGCAATTTTTGGATAGAATGAAATACTTCCTCCAGAGCAATGGCAACCGATTGAAGTTGGTTCTGGATCATGCTGGTATTTGTTTCATCGGGCCCAGCGTGATGTTCTAACATTTCTTCTAGGGCAGTTGCCGCGGCGAATACCCGATTAGCTGACAAGTTGCTAGAAGAGCCGCGCAGCGCATGCAGCTGACTTATGGCTTCGGTATAGTCACCTTTCTGAATCGCAAGGGTTAATTGCGAAATAATAGGAGTGGATTGACTATGAAATTTCCGAAGCATTTCGTGATAGATCTCGGTTTTTCCGCCAAGCCGTCCGAGTGCTTCTTCCATATCCAGTCCTGGAATGGTCATCCTATTCTTCTCGCTAAGAACAGCATCGACGGCTGCAAACAATCGGCTAGGAATGATAGGCTTGGAGATCACTTCGTTCATACCAGCGCGAATACAATCTAAACGCTTCTCCAAAGTAGAGTCCGCGGTTAATGCAATAATAGGAATGTGCATCCATTTAGGCTCAAGACGAATTCGTTTGGTAGTCTCAATGCCGTCTAGAACGGGCATATGGATATCCATTAAAATCAAGTCATACCCATTATTCTCTAGGTTATTTAATGCTTCAAAACCGTTCGAAGCCAATTGAACGTCACAATTCATACAGCTTTCAAGCAGCGAACGAGCAACAGTCTGATTAATTTCATTATCTTCGACTAGCAGAATGCGATGAAAGGATGTCATTGTTTCTGCTGTATGCAGGAAGTCTGTCGTAGATAAGAGCTCCTTATCGGCAGGGGAGCCTGTTAGTGTTTGCAGCGTCTGGTACAGGACAATCCGTGAGATAGGTTTGACCAAAATGGCATGCGGAGCCGACCGTGTAGGCAGCTGCTCCAAGGCATCCCTTCCGGATAATGTGGTGTAAATAATCGTTAAAATGTTCATTCGATTGCAGGCTTCAAGCATGCCCAGCCATACTTCCTCTCCGTACATATCGACAGCTTCCATATCAAGCAGAATCGCATCTACGGGAATAACATCAATGGCATTCCTTGCTTCTTTCCAAGAATAAACACCAGCTGCTTCTGTACACATGGATTGAAGGGTATGAACAAGCACTTGGTTCAGACCAGGGTGATCTTCCACAATTAATGTGCGCAGCGGGAGGATTGCCTGAGTCTTCATAGGTTGCAAGGACATCGAGAAAGGCAAGCTAATCCGGAATTCACTGCCGAGCTCTGGTTGGCTTGACACCTCGATGGTGCCGCCCATGTTCTCAATGATGTTCTTTGAGATAACAAGACCGAGACCCGTACCCCCGAATTTCCGGCTCGTTACTTCATCCGCCTGTACAAACGGCTGGAACAGCTTGGATAGGTGCTCTTCATCCATTCCGATGCCTGTATCGCTGACGGTAAAGCCAATTCTGACTTCTTCCTCTCGGAGCTGTTCCACGTAAACACGCAGTGTGACTGTTCCTTGCTCCGTAAATTTTATCGCATTGCTAGTTAGATTCAGCAAGACTTGATACATGCGTAGTGAATCCCCAATGAGTCCAAGCGGCACATTGTCATGGATATCGCAAATAAAATCAACCGGTTTGTGGCCGAGCAGCACGCTAAGGGTTTCGCAAACACGGTCAATGGTCTCATCCAGCTGGAATGCATGATGTTCAATGGCTAGCTTGTCCACCTCGAGCTTCGAGAAGTCTAGAATGTCATTAATAATATTGGATAGAGACACCGAGGATCTCACTATTTTGCTTATATAATCCCTCTGAAGCGGTGACATGATCGTTCGCTCCAACAAGTAGGAAAGTCCGACAATACCATTGAGAGGTGTCCGAATTTCATGACTCATACGAGCCAGAAAAATCCCTTTAGCTAGATTGGCTTCATCCGCCTCTTGCTTCGCTCGAATGAGCTCCTCTTTGGATTGTACTTGGTCCGTAATATCTCGTGTAATGGCTGAGAAATATGGCTCTCCTTTTTCTGTTGGGCAATGGGGCACGATGATAACGGAAATGAATATTTGCCGTTGATCCTTCGTCAGGACCTCAGCTTCAAATTCCCAGAATCCTACCCGAATGGCAGTGTTCAGACCCTCTTCAAAATTGATGTCATTCTGGATATCTACGTACTCACTGAAATGATTGCCCACGGTTTGCTGTTTATCTAATCCAATTATGTTCTTGCCAGCTTGATTCATATAAAAGATATAGCCTTGCTCATCAAATGAGACAATGGAATCACGTGCGCTTTCTACAATCGTTAGCAACCTCTCCCTCGACTCATTGCTTTCCTTAATATCGCTAATGTCTCGAGCAATGAATACGAACCCTTTCAGCTCACCATTCGGATGTGTAATGCTGCTGACACTAACCTGAACGAAGAAACGAGTGCCATCTTTGTGATACCAGATCCACTCAGAATCTTCTTTCAGGTGACGTAATGTTCGGATCACGAGAGTTGTACAATCTGCTGGAACATATTCCCCCAGCTCAGACGAGTATTGCGCGGCTCTTTCCATCAGTTGTTCTTGATCCAACCACAAGAGGGGAGTCGCTTTCTTATGAACTTCTGCTAAAGAATAGCCAAGAAGCTGTACAGCTCTACTGTTGAGATGATTAATGGTGAAGGAAGGATCTGTCACGATCATGGCGTATTGATTGTGATGAATAAAAGCTTCGAACGGTTCGAATAGTTCACGTAAGTTTTCTATCATGCCATTCACAGAATGTGCAAGAGCACCCAGCTCATCCTTGCTTTTGAAAATAAGCGGTTTTATATAGAAATTACCCGCAGCGACTGATTCTGTGACATGGAGAATTTGCTTGATGCGTTTAATAATCAGTGTATTAGCAGTCAAGTAAATGAGGATAAAAATAACCACGGCCGTCATCATAATTAATCCGATAGTCGACCAAAGCAAGGGGCTCGTAGGAGCTTCGAAAGCTGAAAGTGGCATGGAGTAAGCGAGGTACCAATCTAATTGAGGTACACGCGCATAAAACCACCGAGCTTTTTGACCGCCGTAATAAGATTCATCCAGAAAGCCTTCATTTGACTGCAACGCTTTTTGAAAGGCTGGCACAAGTGAAGGGTATTCGGTAAAAATATTAAGGTTTAGAATTAAAGGTGTATCGGTATGATACAGAATGAGTCCCTCATGGTTCACGATAAGTATTTCGCCCTTATCCAAAGGGGTATGAAGATGCTCGAAAAAGGTTTGTTCCGCATCAAGAGAGATGTTTACGATACTTGTCACTTCGTTTCTCTCATTGAAGACAGGTGCGGTAATGGAAATGATGTATTTGCCGGTTAATTTACCTATCTGAGGATCAGAGATAAATGTTTTCCCTTTTAGAGCTTCTTGGAATCTTCGTTCACCTGTTATATAGAACGTTTGTCCGGAAGTGAGAGTCATATAACCATTGAGATCGATAATACCCATGGAATGATAGCGATTAGCGCCTGCTTTTAATTCTTTGGTCAAAAATTGGAGCCGTTCCTCAAGTGTCCCATGCTTCATAACATCCACACGACTTATTAACTCCACTTCTGCTAAACGAATGGATAAGAAATCGTAAAAATTTTGTGCGGAATTGGAAACGGAAGTGATCGATTGCTCTTTCATTTGGTGAATTAGTTTATCTCTCGAGAGCCAATAATTTGTAATCCCTACGACAGTTAAGGAAATACAAGTGATAAGAACAAGTAATGAGACTAGCTTGAAACGTAAAGATGATGACATGGGTAACCTCCGTGAAATTTCTAACGGTTAGCAAAGCTAACAGTTTCACAATGAATGTAAGGCAAGAAATTTAATGAATAAATATTATGATGATTGCAGCAGATGAATTGAGTATACATCATAGTTGGATCATTCATTCATTATTTGAGGGGAATTGGCATATGCGACTTCACAAGAAGTTGCCAGCAAGATTCGCATCAAGCTGTGAGTTCATTTCGAATTTCATAAAAGTAGGTTGACGTTCAGACTTTCTTGAACGTTGGCGCGTCTAGTTATCGTGAAGGTTAACCAACCAAGATTACTCACGATAACGAATGAGGAGTGAACATGAAATGAAAAAAAATCCTTTTAACATGTTGAAACTTAGTGTAGTCGGATGTGCCATGCTGGTGGGTGTTAGTGGTGCAGTCTTACCATTCACAGGTATGGCATCAGCGGAAACAGTTACCGTAGTTCCAATTGTTTCACCAGCTGCACCAGAATCAACTTCCCTAGTTCAAATGAAGGAAGTAGATCTCACATCTAAAACGCAAGATCTAAAAACCAATATCAAAGTACCTCAGCTTTCAGGCATGTTGGATACGAAGTATCAAGAGCAAACGAATCACATCATTTTATCTCATGCGAACAAAGATTTGGCGAATTGGGAGAAAGAGGCTGCTGAAGCCGCTACTGATGCAAAAACGAATGGTTTCACATATCGTCCCTACGAGTTGACGATTCAATATGTGTTGAAATCGGATGGTTCGAGTAACCCGGCGGGTGTTGTCTCACTTGAAGTCACAACGTATGCAGCTACAGGCGGTACAGGTATGCCACGCGTTGATACGTACAATGTTCTAAATGGCGCACAAGGACAGCGTGTTACTTTGCAGGATTTACTTGGTGATAACTTCAAGGAACATGTAAATGCCGAAATTCAGGGCAAAATCAATGAAAAACCTGAGAATTATTTCAAAGATGGATTTAAAGGCATCAGCGAAGAGCAAAGCTTTTATGTGGAAAAAGGCCAAGTGGTTATTGTGTTCCCGAAATATGCAATCGCGCCAGGCTCAACAGGCACGCCGGAATTCCGTTTTAATTTGCCAGAGAAATTGAATATCACACCTAAACCCGTTGCCCCTATGCCTGTGGAGAAAATGAAGCTGGATTTAGTAGCAAATGACAGCCTAGCCAATGCCGAAGGCGTGAGTCTGGTGCCCTTACGCAAAGTAGCAGAAGGACTTGGCTACGAAGTGAAATGGAATCAAGAGACATACGCTGCTGAGTTGAAAAAGGGTGCTGGCTGGACGAGTGTTTCCGTGGGTCAAGACAGTTATTTCTTCGCGAAAATGGCTCCGGTTACGCTAAGTACAGCTCCAGTTATTCTGAATGACACGCTGTATGTGCCTTTAAAATTCGTAACAGACATCCTACGTGCAGATGTGAAAACGGGCGATACAGGTGCCATTCATATTGAACAATAAGAAATTTAAAAGCACTAGCCTCTTGCTGCCTATTTATTTGGGTGAGCTGGAGGCTTTTCCATTTCACCATACTGAAAGCGTTTGCGTATACTATTGCATCTCGTAAAGTAGGAGGTGGAAGCAGACGATGTATTTGAAAAACGTATTGTCCGCTTGTATGGGCCTTTGGTTTCTGGTGAGTCCCTGGGTGTTCGGCTTTGAAGCTCATACGAATGCACTTTATACCTGCGCGCTGCTAGGCAGCTTGCAGTTCGTAGGATCTCTGATGGCCCTTGGGAAAACCGGTAAAAAAGTTTGGCAAAATTGGCTTTGTTTTATGATTGGCGCTGTTTTCATTGTCGTTCCCAACGTGTATCATTTGGATTTACTGGCCTTTTTTTCATTTGTCGTGTTTGGCTTTATGACCATACTTGTCAATTATGCCAATCTATATGCCGATCATCAATGAAGTAGTCGAATGCGTAAACGTGAGATTGCCATGAGGTTGGTTTATACTAGTCATAAAGTGATAGGTAGGAATGGGAGGATAAATACCGGCATGTTAAGTTCATTAGAATTAATAAAAAGGTATCGGGCAGGGGACACAAATGCCGCAGACCAACCTAAATGGTTAACCTATATCGTTTCGGCGGAGGAGCGCATCGTTAACTTTGAGCGGATTCAGTCGATCCAAGAGCTGGCACAGGCGAACCCTGTGCTTGATTATGTTGAGCGGACATTACATATTTTGGACGGGCTAGCGTTGTCCTTTTGGAAGAAAGATTTACTAGAAGAGGTGTTGATCTGGTCTGAAGTAGCGAAGGGGGGGACTTCAAGAGACCGTTTCATGTGGCAAGAAGCAGGTATTCATCTTTATGCCCATAACCTGGGTTCCGCGCAGCTATATAAGCTTGATATTGGAAATCCAAGCGATAAGTCAACTGTCATACATACGTTAATCTACACCCATGGGCTAATTGGCCAAACGATCCGTGGCGAAGTTCCGCTTAAAGAACATGCACCGTTAATTCGTTTGATAAAGGATAACTTGTTTTCAGCTGATGAATTAAGAGGCTTGCTCTTGCCGCTAAATCAATGCATTATTGCAGGTGTGTCAGAAGAACTCTGGCAATCCGTTCGTGCTCAAGTAGAATCATTAATAGAGCAGATCGTATCCGATTCTCTGGAAAAAGAGCCTGCCATAAAGGATCGCCTTGCCAGATTACGGGGAAACACGATTCTAAAGGGAGAAAATTTCGATGCCGAATATGGGAAACTGCTGGATGAAGTGCCATTAGACGCATTGAAGGCATTTTTGAATGGTACAACTCTATGGTTCGTAGAAGCGGCCCTGCAAGAATTCTCTTTGGAGCAGTTGGTAAAAGTATTCCTGATTATTCAGGTTTCAAGTCAAACTGATTCCATTCAACATATTAGCTTCGAACCTTTGATGAATACGATGTATTACGATTACAAAGGCAGCAAAAAAGTAAACGTGTATAAGAAGAGGATGATTGAGAAATATTTGGGTGAGCTTGCTTGGAATGATTTGATGAAGGAACCGTTGGAATTATCGCAAAGGTTCAACCCCGATGGGAAGTGGGGCAATGCCCATCTGAAGCACCTCATTGATCGAAAGCCGCAGCTCCCGGACACGTTATTCTTTACCTTCCACTTTTCTCCTGCAGCTGAGAAGCTGATTGAATTTTGTGTAGAAGCAGAGAAATCTCCTCTATATGAAAAGGCTGTTCTGCTACTGTTCGATCTGTTCGAATTGCGAAGAGATGCTTATGACCGGTTTCATAACGAGGAAGAATACTTAGCCACGATGAACCAAACGGCTGACTATAAGAAGATGATGCTGGATTATGTTGTTGGGAAGCGGGTTGTCGATATAGGCCCAGGCGGTGGGGTTATGCTGGATCTCATTGAGCAGTATTTGCCGGACAAGCATCCGATTGGGATCGACATTTCGTCGAATGTAATTGAAGCACTGGAACGCAAGAAACAGCTGGAGGGGCATCGGTGGGACGTTATGAAGGGGGATGCACTTGATCTCAAGCTGTATGTAGAGCCGGGTACAATCGGCACGGTCATTTTCTCATCGATCCTGCATGAATTGTATTCCTACATCCCTTTTGGCGGAAAGAAATTCAACCATGCTACGGTTGCTGCTGCGCTGCGAAGCGCTTTCGATGTTCTCGCACCCGGAGGCCGAATCGTTATCCGCGATGGTATTATGACGGAACCGGCGGAACAGAAGCGGACCATTCGCTTTTTGCAAGAAGGGGCGATGGCTTGGCTGCAGCGGTATGCGAAGGATTTCGCAGGGCGAACGATTCAGTATGAGGTCGTAGCTGCGGATGAAGTCATCATGCCCGTGAATGATGCGATGGAATTCCTTTATACCTATACGTGGGGGGAAGAAGCTTATGTGCATGAAGTGCAGGAACAATTCGGTTACTTTACCCCAAGCGAGTTTACTGCTTTCATTCTGGATACATTAGGTAATGGGGCCAAAATTGTGGAGAGCAAGCACTTCCTCCAGGAAGGGTATACGGACGCGTTGGCGGATAAAGTAAGGATCATGGATCAAGATGGAAACGTGGTTCCGCTGCCGGATAGCACGTGTTTGATTGTGATAGAGAAGTAGGCAGCAGACCATCGATGAATTCCTATTGTAAAAGGATTTCAATTGTGTCATAATGAAAATATCAAATTGACAATATGGAAAGAAATGTGACTAAGCAGGTGATCTAATGAGCATGCCGATAGAGAATGAAAGTAATTACCAAGCGAGTAAATACCGCACACCTGACGGCGCGCCTACGGATATCGTCATCTTTACGATTACCTCAGAAGGAAAAGGATCAGTGAAGAAGTCGCTTCCTACTCGGGAGCTGCAAGTGTTATTGATTCAAAGAAAGCAATGGCCATTCGAAGGTCACTGGGCACTTCCGGGTGGTTTCACGATGGAAACCGAAACGATTCAAGAGAGCGCCCGGCGTGAACTAACGGAGGAGACGGGGGTTTCGGACGTACACATTGAATATTTCAATGTATATAGTACGCCGCAGCGCGATCCACGGGGGTGGATGATCTCACATGCGTTCTTCGCGCTCGTGCACGAACGTCATCTTGAGAAACGTCAAGCCGCGGATGATGCAGCTGATGTGCGCCTCTTCCCTATCGATGAAGCACTGGCGATGGATCTCGCTTTTGATCATGAAATCATAATGAAAGATGCTCTTGCTCAAATTCAGCAGAAGATGCTGACGACGACGATTGCCAGAGAGTTCCTGTCCGAAGAATTCACGATGAGTGAGCTGTATCAAGTCATTCAAACGGTCGTTCCGACGTTCAAGGAACGGAATTTCATTCGTAAAATTACATCGACCCAAAGTCGCAAAGGGATTATCGAAGAAGTGCTGGATCATAACGGACAGGGCAAAATGTCTAACCGTTACTCCCAGCGAGCTGCTCAGTTGTACCGATTTACGGATTATGTGCCTCAGCTGTCTATTTACAGCTAGGCCTCTCTTTTTCGTTTTGATATTGTCTTAATAATACTATCAATCATACAATATGAAGGAGTGTTTAGGATGAAAGCTCTTATTATCATTGATTATACGGTGGATTTTGTTGTTGGGAACTGTGGGGAACCGGGCGTTGCGATTGAAGCGAGAATTTGTGAAATTACAGAGCAATTTTTGGCCCAGCAGGAATTTGTGGTCATGGCCGTTGATCTCCACGATGAACAAGACCCTTTCCATCCAGAGACGAAGCTGTTTCCTCCACATAATATTCGCGGCACAGCGGGGCGCGATTTATATGGCAGGTTGAAAACCGTACATGAGCGTAATAAGAATACGATTAATTGGATGGACAAAACAAGATACAGCGCCTTCTGCGGCACCGAGTTGGAGCTTAATTTAAGGGCAAGAGGAATTCATGAGGTGCATTTGGTTGGGGTTTGCACAGATATTTGTGTGCTGCATACAGCAATGGATGCTTACAACAAAGGCTTCGACATTGTTGTTCATGAAGATGCAGTCGCTAGTTTTAATCAGACAGGGCATGAATGGGCCTTGCAGCATTTTCAAAATACACTTGGGGCGAAAGTCGCTCGAGGTTAAGGCGGTAGCTGCGATGGCAGATGAGGTATGAATCAGACAGAAATCACGGAGAATGAGGAGATGATGAATATGCGGAATCTTATGCAGGAAACGATTCAAGCTTCATTATTTGTGCAGGGAAACATCGACGTGGCCTACGAAATCGAGCGTCGAGTACAATTCCTTAAGGCCTATCTGATTCATACGGGGGCTAAAGGCTACGTGCTTGGGCTTTCTGGAGGTCAAGACTCCACATTAACTGGCAAGCTGGCCGAAATAGCCATCCAAGAGCTGAATGCGGAAGGCAGCACGGAAACCTATCCATTCATGGCTGTTAGGCTGCCTTACGGTATCCAGAAAGATGAAGATGATGCACAGGCTGCAATACGTTTTATTGGGCCTAGCCGCGTCGTAACGGTTAACATACAATCCGCGGTGGATGCGTCTGTACGGCAATTTGCCGAAGCTACGGGTGAGGTTTTGAGTGATTTTCACAAAGGGAATGTGAAGGCTCGTGAGCGCATGAAGGTGCAGTATGACTTGGCCGCGCACTATCAATTGCTTGTTTTGGGGACGGATCATGCGGCTGAGGCGATTACTGGTTTTTTCACGAAACATGGAGATGGTGCATGCGATGTGGCTCCGATCTATGGTCTTAATAAGCGGCAAGGCAAGCTGCTGCTCGAGCAGTTGGGGTGCCCGGAACATTTGTATTTGAAAAAGCCTACGGCAGATTTGGAAGATTTAAAACCAGGTCTTCCGGATGAAGAAGCACTGGGACTCACTTACGATCAGTTGGATGACTACTTGGAAGGAAGCCCCCTGCTCGCTTCTGCTGTGCAGAAGATTGAGGAGCGCTACGTCATTACCGAACATAAACGCAGGGGTCAAGTAAACTGCTATGACAATTGGTGGAAAGGATGAATTCTATGAAATACGACAATTTGACGCTGCACACAGACAAATACCAAATTAATATGATGTACGCGCATTGGCTGCAGGGCACTTATCAGCAGAAAGCTGTTTTCGAAGCCTACTTCCGTAAGCTGCCTTTCGGGAGCGGATATGCGGTCTTCGCTGGTTTAGAGCGGGTGATTCATTACATTCAAAATCTACATTTTGGCGATGAGGAGATCGCCTACTTGCGGACACAGGAAGAGAATTATCGGGAAGATTTCCTGGAGGCGCTGCGCGCATTTAAATTCGGTGGAGACTTGCAGGCTGTCCCGGAAGGTACCCTTGTCTTCCCGAATGAGCCGCTCGTACGCGTAGTGGCAAGCATGTTCGAAGCGCAGCTGGTTGAGACGGCGATTCTCAACTTCGTGAACTATCAGACACTTGTCGCGACCAAAGCTTCGCGGATCAAACAAGTTGCTCCGCGCGATGTGCTGCTGGAGTTCGGCACAAGACGCGCCCAAGAAGCTGACGCTGCTATCTGGGGCGCAAGAGCGGCCTATGTCGCAGGGTTTCATGCGACATCCAACCTCCGAGCCGGGATGCTGTTCGGCATCCCGACCAAAGGCACGCACGCTCACGCATGGGTGCAGGCGCACGACACGGAAGAGGAAGCCTTCCGTGCTTATGCTGAGGCGCTGCCGGAGCAAGTGACGCTGCTCGTCGATACGTACGATACGCTGCGCAGCGGCGTACCGAACGCAATCAAGACCGCGCGTCTGCTGCAGAGCCACGGCAAGAGCATGAACGCCATTCGCTTGGATAGCGGCGATTTGGCGTATTTATCTCAGCAAGCTAGGCGCATGCTGGATGAAGCGGGCTTTCCCGAGGTGAAGATTGTCGCATCGAATGATCTGGATGAGAACATCATCGAGGGGCTGAAAGCCCAAGATGCGAAGATCGACGTCTGGGGCGTCGGCACCCAGCTCATTACTGCAGCCGATCAACCTGCGCTGGGCGGGGTTTACAAGCTAGTTGCCCGTGAGAAGAACGGCGAATTCGAGCCGGTCATTAAGATTTCGGGCAATCCTGAGAAAGTAACCAATCCGGGCTTCAAGGAAGCTTACCGGATCATCAACAAGAAGACAGGCAAAGCGGAAGCCGACTATTTGGCACTTCAGCATGAAGTCGATATCAAGAAGGGGGAACGAATCAAGCTGTTCGATCCCATCCACCCTTATATCTACAAATATATTAATGACTATAAAGCAATTCCATTGCTCCACCCCATCTTTCTCCAAGGGAAGCTTGTCTATGAGGAGCCCACGTTGGATGAAATTCGAGATTATCATGCGCAGCAGTTGCAGTCCGTTTGGCCGCAGTATTTGCGTAAGCTTAATCCGGAAGTTTATCGTGTGAATTTAAGCGCGGCTTTATGGAAGCTGAAGATGGATTTAATTCATGAGCATCAAGGGTAGTTATCGCACTGTAGGTGTTCTGCCCCTTTCGTTCAATTCAACAACGCTATCATCTGATACACCTCGCGATGATCGCCGGGGAGCAAGTAATTGGCAACTTTGAGCTGGGAGGAACCGTCGCCATCAAGGAACAGCCCATCCACCAGCTGTCCATTTCCAACCTGCTCTTGCAGGGCTGTGCGGAACTGCTCTCCGGTGCATGGCGTTGGAGCCACGACTAGATAAACGTTGTTATTCCTGTCGTAGACGATACCTGAGCGCATGCGCTTCTCGTTAATGACAGGCATCTCTTCCGCTATCGCTTGGTCCGCCCATCCGTCTGGATTCGTAAGTCCCATGCTCACGCCTCCCTGCGCCCAATAATGAGCGCGATCCATCACCTTCAGCTCGTCCGCATGTTCAACGACTTGAATGGTGAAGGTTTGAGCCTTCTCATCCCATACGAGCGTTCCCCGTTTGCGGTCTATATTAAACCAGCCAGAGCCATAATCGCCAGGTTCCCCTTTGACGGGACGATCATTAACGACAGCAATACTAAGGAGATAGCCCTGCCAGAAAAACCCGCCGTTAATCCCATTTTCCTGCCTTTCTGTCACATTGCCTGTAATTGCCTTCAGCCCAATGTTCTGTGGTGGAGTCCGAATGCTATGGAGCGTAACGCCATTACTAGCTTGCTTGATGCTGTATTCGGAAACAGGGAGGCTTGGCGGTGGCTTCACCTTTATTTGAGTTCCCCAGATGATGGTCCATATCAAACTAGTTATCATAATAAGGAGATAGATAAGTAGGTGGGCTGCATTCATTTTTACAAGTCGTAACATGTACATGGGGCAACTCCTATTCTCTTAGATCAGATCCTTTCTATGAGTCTATGAAACTAAATTTTGAATTATGCTTGTAAATAAAAAAACAGTTGAGCGGGAGCATATGGATCCCGTGCAACTGTTTATTTTTTATTTAAAATCGCCTAGCAAATAATTGTAGAAGGGTTCATCCACCCAGAACTTGTAGGAGTCGACAGTCAAGCTGGCGTTGATTTTCTTTAGGCCAGTAACGACATCGTCGGATTTATCGCTGAGGGAGAAGGACTGTGCATAATAATGGCCCTTACTGATTTTATTATTAGCAATCACTTTATAGTCTTTCACATCGGTTAATGAATAGTAGAGCGGTTGCCACCAGGAAGAATAAATAAGTCCTGTCTCGTCTTTACTGTTCTTTTTGGCATATTGGAAAATGACCTGCTGGAACTTGTTTTTTTGCTCGGCGTTATCGAATTCGAACTGAATGTCGTATTCCTTGGCGTAGGCTATGAAATTGCCATTCTCGATTTGGACGACTTGATAATCGTCGGATTGTGTCGGCTCGCCCCATTCTTTCAAATAGATGAAAGCAGATGTTTTGGGCTCCAGCTGTACTTTCGCTTGGATGTTCTCGCTGCGCAAGAGTCCGATTAACTGAATCGCGTGCGTAATGTCAGAATGTCCATAGGTGAGAGAAAGCAACGAATCAAAGTTCGCATCGAAACGAGAATCCTTCAAGTTGTAGCCGGTAACTAGATTCTTTTTCAAGGCTTCATCGAAGACAGCACGCAAATCAGTTGATGAAATAAGATCCTCTGTACGCCAGGCATCATTAATTTTGCGGAAAATATCATCATCGGAAGTTGTTCCAATATAGTGCTTATATTGTCCCTGGAAAGTAAGAATCTTACCAAGCAGTTCGTTCGCAAAGCTTTCGCCAGCCGCCGCATCCGCTTCGAAATCGGAGGAGACAAGGCCAGTATCAATAGCGGCGGCCAGCTCCTGGGCGGCTTGCAGCGTCAGTTGATTGTTTTGATCGTAGTCAATATGTACTTTCGCCAGAGCGGCTTTGATTTTTTCTTTGGGATAGGTATAAGCGAGTTCTTTCAAGCCAGCGGCTTTTAACGCTATGAATGTCGCCTGCAGTTGGGTAAGGGACTGATCCCCTTGCAGCTTGCCTTCGGACAGAATGCCTTTTTCGTGCAAAGCAAGTGCTGCTTTGTAATAAGGGCTGTCCTTTTGCAAGTCTGTGAATGCATGGGTCTGAGATTTCGCTTCAGCTTTCAAGATGCGGTCGACTGCGATAACGAAATCGCCCTTTGATAAGGAGTCTGACAAGCTGATGGTATACTGGTCTTTCAAAAACTGTTTATATGCGGCTACGGAATCACTCGCTTCAGCGGCAGTGCTTAATGTGCTCACTGAGGAGAAGAGGACAGCTGTTAAAACAGCTATTTGCATAGATTTGCGGGATTTCAATTGTTTCATAAGAATAATAAAACACCTCCGGTTTTTTTAATTCATATAGGAATAGTATGGTTTATTGAAATATATCAGTTAAGCCTATAGGTGTCAATCATAATGGTTGTCGTTTTTATTCTTGACATGACTTATGGAATCCACTACTATCAGTCTTAGTTGAAAAGTCGCACTTTGTCGAATAGGATAAAAAAAGCTTTGACTATATCTGTGTTATTTCGTAGATAACTGTCAATGAGTCCACTAAAAACAGATTAAAAGGGGAGAGCCATACATGAAAAAAACGTTATTATCCATTTTCGCCGTTACATTAATACTGACTGGTTGCGGCACCGCTAAAAATGATACAGCAGCTACAAAAGCTGCAGAAGCAACAAAAGCGCCTGAAACCAAATCATCCAAAAAAATCGTTCTAATAACACCAGAAAAAATTGGTGTGAACCCTTTCTTTGCTCAAGAGGATGAGGGTGTTAAAAAAGCAGGTAAAGAATTCGGTGTTGATGTGAAAACAATAGAATCTACGGATGCCAGCGCGATTGAACAAAACCTGCGTGCTGCTGTTGCAGATAATTATGATCTTATTATTACCAGCTCATTTGAATCCGAGGATGCTCTGAAAAAGGTAGCTGCTGAAAATCCGAAGAAATCTTTTGCTATTATTGATACAGTTGTTGATTTGCCGAACGTTAGAAGCGTAGTATTCCGTGAGCATGAAGCAGCATACTTGCTTGGTGCAGCTGCGGGTCTTGCGACTAAGAAAAATGTTGTCGGTATGGTGGCTGCAATGGATATACCTTTGATCAAAAAATACACAGTCGGTTTCCAAGAAGGTTTGAAATCAACGAATCCGAATGCAAAATTCATCGTGAACTATGTAGGCAGCTTCACGGATCCAGCCAAAGCGAAAGAACTGGCGTTGACGCAATTCGCTCAAGGAGCAGATTTCATCGCAGCGGCATCAGCTGTAGGCGATTTAGGCGTGTTCGAAGCGGCTAAGGAAAAAGGCTTCTACACATCCGGTCAAGATATCGACCGTACGGTGACGGATCCTGAGCATATCGTTCTCTCTCAATTAAAAGGTACTGACAGCGTAGCTTACCAAACCGTGAAAGATTTCGTGAATGGCACCTTCAGATTTGGCGCTATGGATTACGGCTTGAAAGAAGACGGCGTTGGTCTTACTTTCGTAACAAAAGAAAGCAAATCCAAACTGAGTCCGTTTATTGGACAAGACGTTGTGAATAAAGTTAAAGCCATCAAAGACGATATCGTATCTGGCAAAGTTACGGTTCCGAATCCTCTTAAATAGTAGTACGTCCTTACAACCATAATATGACCCTGGAAACTGTTTACGGCGACGTAGGCAGTTTCCGCATTTCTAGGAAAGGAGTGCGAAACCCGTTATGCTGCTTCAAATGAACCAAATTACCAAAGCCTATGGAAGCTTGACAGCCAACTCCAACGTAGATTTTTCACTGCGCGAAGGTGAAATCCATGCGCTAGTCGGCGAGAATGGGGCGGGTAAAACAACCCTGATGCGCATCCTTTACGGAATGGAACAGCCAACGTCGGGCACGATTCTTTTACGCGGAAGAAAAATCCAGTTCGTAAACCCTACGGATGCGATTCGTCATGGCATCGGTATGGTGCATCAGCATTTCATGCTGTTTCCTTCTTTTACGGTGGCTGAAAATATCGTCATCGGCAATGAACCGCAGGTTGGCGTGAAGTTCGACCGAAAGAAAGCTGCCCAGCAAGTTAAGGCATTGTGTGACATGTACCGACTACCCATTGATCCATTGAGGAAAGTTGCTAACCTTCCGCTAGGATTACAACAACGCGTTGAGATTTTGAAGGTGCTCTATCAAGGTGCGGATATCATTATTTTGGACGAGCCTACGGGTGTTTTGACGCCGCTGGAAGCCAAGGAACTGCTTGTCATTATGAAGAGCTTAGCGAGCCAGGGTAAAAGCTTCATTGTCATCACGCACAAATTACATGAGGTCATGGAAGTTGCAGACCGAGTTACGGTGCTTCGAGACGGTAAAATCAGAGGGACTGTAAATACTTCGGCAACTAACGCAGAAGAACTTTCTAAATTAATGGTAGGAAGAGAACTGGTGCAAACGAGCAAAAGTGCCGCAAGATTTGGTGAAACGGTTCTCGAAGTGAAAGAGGTTACCATACAAGGCAAGAAAGGAAAGCCTGTGCTGGGTCGTGTCAGTCTTGAGGTGAAGGCTGGTGAGATCTTAGGCGTCGCTGGTATTTCCGGTAACGGACAGTCTGAGCTGATCCAAAGCATTACAGGACTCCTACCGATTGATCAAGGTCACATTCGTTTGATGGGCAAAGACATTACAGGCCGTTTAGTTCGTGAGATCAGAGAAAGCGGGCTTTCGCATATTCCTGAGGATCGTTACCAATGGGGAGCTGCTAAAGAAGGCAGCGTTCTTGAAAACGGCATAATGGGGCATCACAGAACGCATCGGCGTAACGGATTTTTGCAAGGCAAGTCACTGCGAAATATGGTTGACGGATTCATTCAGCAATTCCAGATTAAAACGGGTTCCCAGGAAACGAAAGTCAAATTTCTGTCTGGAGGCAATCTTCAGAAGCTGATTGTAGCCAGAGAAATTGCCCAAAAACAGCCGTTTCTTATCGCAGCTGAACCCACGCGTGGTGTGGATGTTGGAGCGATGGAAGTGATCCATGATGAGCTGCTGAAAAAACGCGATGAGCAGGGTGCCATTCTATTGGTATCTTCGGAGTTGACGGAGATTCTCAAGCTTTCTGATCGTATTATCGTGATGTACGAAGGTCGAATTGCGGGAGAGCTATCAGCGCTGCACGCGACTGAGGAGCAAATCAGTCTGTTGATGGCAGGAGGTGAAGGTGGTTCCCATGCTTAATTGGAAAGGAAACATTGGCGCACTGCTGCAGCCGCTTATTGCGGTATTTATCGGTTTACTTGGCGGAGCCATTGCCATCGTTTTGATTGGCGGGTCCATTTCGGACACATACGCACAAATGTGGAAAGGCGCTTTCGGCAATTTTTACTTTTTAACAAATACGTTGACGCGAGCGACACCTCTTATTTTAGTCGGATTAGGCGTTTCAATAGCCTTCCGCGCCGGATTCTTCAACATGGGTTCTGAAGGTCAAATGATCCTCGGTGCTTTAACCAGCGCGATGATTGCACTCTACTTTCCTGGACCTCCTGTATTTAAATTATTCGCCGCACTGCTAGGCGGCATTGCAGTTGGCGGTATATGGTCAGCCTTTGCTGGTTGGCTTGATGCGCGATTTAAAATGAATTTGATTGTCACCACACTCTTGCTCAATTATATTGCAGCCTTGTTTGCAGGCTATTTGGTAGCCTATCCGCTCAAGGATAAAACAGGTTCAGCTGCACTAGCGCAAACGATGATGGTTGATAAAAGTATATGGCTGCCCAAGCTTTTCCAAGGGATGAGCATGCATGCGGGCTTCATCATAGCCATTGTTTTTGCAGTTCTCTTATTTTTGTTTATTAAATACAGTGCTGCCGGTTACGAAATCCGTATGCTTGGGTACAATCCGTTGTTTGCCGCTTATGGAGGCGTAAACCGCGGTAAATTAATGCTCGCGAGCATGTTCGCAAGTGGTGGCTTTGCTGGTTTGGCAGGTGCAGTCGAAGTACTCGGCATGCAGTATCGCTATACGGACGGTATGATAACGAATCCGGGTTTCGCTTGGTCCGGTATTATGGCTACGCTCCTTTCTGGTGCACATCCGCTAGGTACGACTGTTGCCGCTGTCCTTCTGGCTGCACTGCAGACAGGTGGCATGGGTGTTGAACGAAACACCAGCATACCCCTCGAAATTTCAAGTGTCATTCAGTCTCTCTTGATCTTGTTCGTAACGGCCAAGTTCAGTTATACCCTATGGAAACGCAGGAAAGGAGGGGGAAGCGGTGCAGCATCTTCTTGATGTTTCTTTATTTAATTCTATGATTCGGATGGTTGCTCCAATTCTCCTCGCTGCGTTGGGCGGTGCGATTTGCTCAAGAGTGGGGTTGTTCAATGTTGGATTGGAAGGCTTCGTGCTTGTAGGCGCGTTCTCTGCTATTGTAGGCAATCATTTTTCCGGCAATGTGTATCTAGCTGTCTTGATTGCCATTGCGGTGACGATGTTATTTTCACTCGCATTTGCGTATATTAGCATCCATTTGCAAGCGAACGTGATCGTCGTCGGTATTTCATTTAATTTTCTGGCGCTTGGCTTAACAGCGTTCTGCCTAAAAGCCATTTTCCATGTGAAAGGCGCCTTCTACGATAAAAATATGGTTGGGCTTCCGAAGTGGAATATTCCGATTGTTCAAGATATACCAGTGATTGGCGGTATTATTTCGGGCCATTCCCCCCTTATTTATTTGGCCTTTGCACTGGTGCTTGGCCTGCAGTACTTTTTATTTAAATCAGTCCTTGGTTTCCGCTTGCTGGCCGTGGGTGAGAACCCAGTTGCTGCGAAAAGCATAGGCATTAAAGTGGGCCGAATGCAGTATCTAGCCGTATTAATTTGCGGCTTGCTTTGCGGGTTGGCAGGCGCTCAGCTTTCACTCGGTCAAGTCACGATGTTTACCGAAGGCATGACGGCGGGCAGAGGCTTTATTGCGCTGGTCGCAACGATGCTAGGACAAGCCAATCCGCTTGGCGTCATGGCATCAAGCCTCCTGTTCGGACTGATGGATGCATTCAGTATCAGGCTGCAGGGCTTCTCGCTGCCGACTCATTTCACACAAATGCTTCCTTATCTTGTGACGCTGCTGGCGATGCTCTTTTTTAGAAAGAGCAGTTATATGGCAGATGCTCAAAAAGCTAACGGAAGCTCGCGCTAGGCTGCTAAAAGGAGATAATAACAGATGGCAAAAGACACCAAAGCTGATCGAATCAGAAAAATGAAGGTTCCCTCCGTAGGTTCCTCCATGTCAAACCGAGTCCCGCCGGGACAGGTTTTGACAGACCGGTTTCCTATTTTGCATGAAGGAGAAGTACCGGAGTACGACATGACGGAGTGGACGTTGCGAGTGTTTGGCGAGGTCGAAGAGGACAAAGTTGTCACTTATGAACAATTGCTCACGATGCCTCAAACGCAAGTTCTCTGTGACATTCACTGCGTAACCCGTTGGTCTAAGCTTGACACAGCCTGGGAAGGGATTCTATTTCGCGATTTTCTTCAACTGCTGGAAATTAAGCCGCAAGGCAAGTTCGTCATGCTGCATGCCGACAATGATTACGAAACGAACGTTCCGTTAGAGGATCTGATGGGCGATCACGTTTTGTTGGCTTTGAAATATGATGGGAAGCCACTGACCCCTAAACATGGTTGGCCTCTAAGACTGATAGTACCTCATCTGTATTTTTGGAAAAGTCCAAAATGGATTCGAGGCGTCGAATTTATGACAGCTGACCGCGAAGGATTCTGGGAACAAAACGGCTTCCATAATGTAGCCGATCCATTCCAAGAGCAGCGTTTCTCAGGAGAAGCGATTCCGATTCCAGAAGATGAATGGGAAAAGAAGGAGTTTGATTGACATGCTATTGCCAATTTTACAGGTTCATTCAGAGGATTTATCACCCTATGCAATCGTATGCGGTGACCCTTTTCGCGCGGAAGTCATAGCCAGCAAGCTTGATCAGAGCAAAGAACTCGCCTTCAGCCGTGAATACCGCACGTTTGTCGGTGAATTCCAAGGAGTTCCGATTACGGTTGTAAGTCATGGCGTAGGCTCACCGGGTGCTGCTGTTTGCTTCGAGGAACTAATCAAAGGCGGTGTAAAGACACTGATTCGCGTTGGCACAGCAGGCTCATATTCAGCTGAAGTGCCGCCAGGCAGCTTAGTTGTCAGTACGGCAGCCGTGAGGGAAGAGGGCTTAACCCGCCAACTCGTTCCGCATGGCTTCCCAGCAGTTGCTGACTTGGATGTCGTGCAGGCATTGTACGAAACCGCATCAGAGACGGATGGTCTTGTGCGCAAAGGAATTACCGTTACCCTGGATGCCTTCTTCCAAGGTGTCGAGGAATTTCCACACCGCAAGTACAAGCAAGCCGGCGCCCTTGCCGTTGAGATGGAAATCGCAGCGCTCTATGTGATTGCTTCATTGCGCGGCGTGCGCGCGGGTGCGATTGTTGCGCTGGACGGTTATGCCGATGCCGATTTGAGAGAAGTCTACAACCCTCATACCGATGTTGTCGCTCAAGCGGTTGAACGTGAAATTATGACGGCGATTCGTGCCGTTATCAAACTGCACGCTAAGGCGTAGACACATTGGGATGACCGATGACACTGAATCCGCTAAGTTAAAAAGCCCATCCGACTAGTGATCTAATCACTATCGGATGGGCTTTATGCATATGTAACCATTATGTAATTAAAAAATAGGGATTCTTGCTTTATTCCCATCTTTGGCATATAAAATGGCTTCTGAACTAAATAAATCAACGTGCTCTAACGGTTGAGCAAGGCTCATCGTTGTAAATTTGTTATAACGAAGAGCGTTGATCAGAGAGGGAATTAATTTGTGGTCCGTTCCAACGAAATTGACAGAAATCGGCGTTTTGTTAAATAGAATATTCATTCTCACTTCAACTCATCTCCTATAAAAAAATAAATATGATTAGCCTGAGAATTAAGAATACCATCTATTAAATACTAAGTCCGTCGATTGTCGTTGTCGGAATACCACTATTTCTGTCGAGGTTCGGGAAAATAAAAACAGGTGCAAATAGAGGCCGCTTGAACCCATGCGTTCAAGTGGCCTCTCCGGTATTAGAGAAAACGGCGATGATGCTTTTTACCGTCATAGGTGAATAAAACGGGCTTATCCTCGACGATGGTATGCATATGAATAGACTTGCCCCAGAGCTTGTAAATGTAGGGGAGCGTTCGCTCGACATACTTGAGATCAAGTTCAACCCCTTCGAAAGCGTGCTTCAAATACAATTCGCCACTGCGCTGGTAATCACCATCTTCCACAACAATGTAGGGGAAGCCGCCATTTACACGTGAGTAGATGAGCTGGTCCCGGGTGTTTTCCCACGTTTTATCGGTAATCTTCCACTCAGGGCCTTTCTTTTCAAATACATATAAATCAAGTTCTTCCACAAGAGGCTTATTCAAATAATTCCGGATAAACGAGGTATCTGATTCGTATTCGCGGACTTCGAAGATTTTGGCACGACCATTTCCGGGTTTGCGCCCATGCCTTCTTATTTCTTCATCCGTCGGATTGTCCCAGTGCTTCTCGATATCTTCATAAATTTTGAGCCCGAGATAATAAGGATTTAAGGTATGACGGGACGGAACCACGACCGAGGAGTTGAGTTTGGAGTACTCAATCGTCTCCTCTTCAGTCAAATCCAGCTCACGCAGTATGCGTTGGTGCCAGTACGAAGCCCAGCCTTCGTTCATGATTTTCGTTTCAAGCTGCGGCCAGAAATAGAGCATTTCATCGCGGAGCATCGTCAGAATATCCCGCTGCCATTCTTCCATATAGGGGGCATTCTCCTCGATGAAGAGCAAAATATCTTTTTCAGGTTGAGGTGGAAAGCGTTTGTTTTCGTCTTTATCAGGTGTAGGGGGTTTGTTCTTAACATCTAGATCCCATAAATCCTCATATCCATAGGTAGCTACGGAGCGTGCGGCTGGTGTGGAGGCTTTATGGGTTTCCTGACGCTTACGCGTCTGTCTATAGGATAGTTTCAGCACAGGATCAATGTGCTCCTGAATCGCTAGTACGGCGTCAATGAATTGCTCGACTTCGTCAATGCCGTGTTCGATTTCATATTGCCGAATTCTTTCGGCGGTAGCGGACATGCTTTCTACCATATTGCGGTTCGTGTTTGCGAAACGGGCGTTATTTTTGAAAAAATCACAATGGGCAAGAACGTGCGCGACGATCAGCTTATTTTGAATGAGAGAATTCCCGTCTAACAAAAAGGCATAACAGGGGTCAGAATTGATGAC
This sequence comes from Paenibacillus sp. V4I7, assembly GCF_030817275.1. Taxonomy (NCBI): domain Bacteria; kingdom Bacillati; phylum Bacillota; class Bacilli; order Caryophanales; family Paenibacillaceae; genus Paenibacillus; species Paenibacillus sp. V4I7. The sequence continues at coordinate 470,465 of NZ_JAUSZD010000002.1, forward strand.
CAATTCGTAAATTTTGCTTAAACCAAAATCATATTGTGTTTTCATACGGTGGAAATTTTTACCGAAACTCCAGTGACTGTAACGCGTCGGCATCCCATAAGCACCGAAGGTATATATAATTTCGGCGGGACAGATTTCATACCTCATCGGGAAGAAATCAAGTCCAAAACCTTTAGCAATTTCCGTTATTTCATCAATGGCGTATTCGAGCTTTTGGATTTCGGTTTTACTCACTGAACAGCCACTCCTTCCTGCTTTGTAAAAAAGGTTTTCAGTGCTTTGTACACTTCACCTTTCTCACGAATGACATAATGAAGAAATTTAGGATCATGAATATGGCGGAAAGCGGACATAAGGGTACTGCTGCGATTGTACTGGTTGACTTCTCCGTAACCGAACATGTTGGAGCGCTCCATTAATTGCGTAATAAGCTTCACACAGCGTTCGTTATCTGACGTCAAATTATCTCCATCGGAGAAATGAAACGGATAAATATTAAATTGCGACGGTGGATACCGTTTGTCGATAATATCAATCGCTGCTTGGTAAGCCGAGGAGCAAATCGTACCTCCGCTTTCACCTTTGGTGAAAAACTCTTCCTCCGTGACCTCTTTAGCTTCGGTATGGTGGGAAATAAATACAATCTCGACATTCTCGTATTTCGTGCGAAGGAAGCGCGTCATCCAGAAGAAGAAGCTGCGCGCTATGTACTTTTCGAAGGATCCCATACTTCCTGACGTATCCATCATCGCAATAATAAGCGCATTCGAGTGCGGCTTCTCTATCTCTTCCCACGTTTTGAAACGAAGGTCATCGGGGCTGATATGATGAATCCCAGGGGAGTTCGAGCGCGAATTACGGCGCATATTCTCCAAAATTGTCCGTTTCTTATCGATGTTGGACATAATCCCTTTTTTGCGGATATCATTGAAAATCACTTCCGTCGTGGTCATATTGCGCTTATCTTTTTTCTGCAAATTAGGCAGCTCCAGCTCAGAGAACAACATGGCTTGCAGTTCCTCCATGCTCACTTCCGCTTCATAGTAATCTTCACCGGCTTGATCGCCTGCACCCTCACCTTTCCCAGGGCCTTGGACAGGCTGTGGATCTGTTCCTAATACATCGCCAACTTGAGAGTCACCATCACCCTGACCGACATGCTTTCCTTTACTAAAGTTATAGCGGAATCGGTATTCGTCCAGACTCTTAATAGGTACCTTTACGACCTGCTTCCCATTGGACATGACAATACTTTCGTCGGTAACCAGATCGGGAAGATTCTGTTTAATGGCTTCTTTCACCTTCTCTTGGTGCCTGGTCTGATCCTGATATCCTTTGCGATGCAAGGACCAATCCTCTTTGGAAACGATAAAAAGGGGTTCTGTCATGAGGACACCTCCTTGGATGCTTTATGGCAAGCTTAACGCTGAGCAGCAGAGACAAAAAAAGCTTGTTACTAATATATTCAAGGAATATGTGGATATGTGGTAGGGAAGTAGGAATTTTCGACTTGGCTACGGTTTGACTAATTGGGGGTTCGGGGTTTTCGCGGCAAAAAAGTCTTATTCCAGTCAAGAAAGTGTTAACGTAAAATACCTCTTTTCAAAAATGTATGATTGTTTGCAAAGGATATGGGCGTTATGGTTGTTTCAAAAGGGAGAGTGAGTGTGGAATGGAAGCAACACGGTATGGAGAACAGCTTAATAAAGTATTTCAGCGGCTCATTTCCGCAAATCGGGACAATTCGAATGATCACATGGATTTCGATACATGGGAATGGCCGCAGGGAGTTGCCTTATACGGGCTTTTCAAATATTACAAGAATACGGGCAAAGAGGCATATTTGCTTTTTATGAAGGACTGGTTTAACAAGCATTTGGCCGATGGATTGCCGGAAAAAAATGTGAATACGGTAGCCCCTTTGTTGGCTTTGATTCATTTATATGAAATTACGAAAGAGGAAACTTATCTGGAAGTGTGTACAGAATGGGCCGATTGGGTTCTACACGAGATGCCGAGAACAGAAGAAGGCGGGCTTCAGCATATAACGATTGTGGCTGCGAACGAGGAACAGTTATGGGACGATACGCTGTTTATGACGGTGCTTTTTCTTGCCAAAATGGGAACAACCACGGGTAAGAAAGCCTACATGGAAGAAGCGGTTTACCAGTTTTTACTGCATATCAAATATTTGCAAGACGCACAAACCGGACTTTGGTTTCATGGGTGGAGCTTTATCGGGAGACACCATTTCGGGAAAACCTTATGGGCGAGAGGGAATTGTTGGTTTACCGCTGGAGTCGTGGAATTTATAGAAATTAGTGGTGTCCAGGGAGCAGTAAAACGATTCTTATTGGAGGCTTTGGAAGTGCAAGTGAAAGCTTTGGTAGAGCTCCAACGTGAGGATGGGATGTGGCATACATTGTTGAATGATCCTTCCTCTTATGCGGAGACCTCCGCTACTGCAGGTTTTGGTTATGGCATTCTGAAGGGCATTCGAGCGGGTTATTTGCCAGAAACTTATCTTACAGCGGGAAAAAAGGCGATCCAAGCGGTGTATTCTCGAATCGATGAGGATGGTACTGTGCTTGAGGTATCTTATGGAACCGCCATTGGTTGGAATGATGAGCATTATAGGAATATTCCCCTATGTCCGACCGCTTATGGGCAATCACTGGCTTTATTGCTTCTGACGGAGGCAATGGAATTGCTATCACCTATAGGAGCGGATGTCTTGAAAAAAAACGGATAGGCGGTGAATACGAATGAATAATCATATTGCTGTGCAGCTGCATTGGTTAACTAAGAAGACTGAACTGCAAAAGGGAGTGACCTGGGGAGTTCCATGGAAGGAAGGCGCTCTGCAGCGGAGTGAGAATCTTATTCTACTGGATGATCGGGCGAGGCAGGTAGCTGTCCAAAGCTGGCCAACAGCTTACTGGGCGGACGGCAGTGTCAAATGGACGGCTCACGCGGCTGCTATGGTGAAGGGAGCAAGCGACTTGTCCTATACCTTGATAAAGGGTGAGTCTAACTTAGAGAATAGCGCACTAAGCGTAGAGGAAACGGAAGGCTATATCGATGTCCATACAGGTTCTATGGATTGCCGTCTTCATCGTCAAGGCTCTTCCTTGATTCAAGAGATCAATCGCGGAGGAAGGCAGCTTTGCTCGGATGGTAAGCTTGTAGGCATCCGTGAAGCGCGTTTAACGATCGATGGCGCTAAGAGCTTTAAGGAGGAACCCTTTCACAGCATCGTGGATAACGCGGAAGTTGAGCAACGGGGACCTGTGCGCGTGGTGATAAAGTTTACGGGTAGACATCAAATGGAGTCGGGCGGCCGTCATTGGTTGCCGTTCACCCTACGGCTTTATTTCTATGCAAAACAGGAGGGTATTAAAGCTGTACATACCTTTCTATATGATGGTGATCCGCATCATGATTTCATTAAAGGGTTAGGGATTTCCTTTAAGGTGCCGATGAAGGGCGAGTTATATAACCGTCATGTCCGGATAGCCGGAGATGCAGGCTTCTTTAGTGAATCTCCCAAAGGGCTGGAAACATTTCGTACCACGGGGAAGTATAAGGAGCTGTATCAAGAGCAAACCGAGGGCAAAAAGATCCATTTTGACCTTGAGCAGGATGCCAAATTTGTTGAAATGGTGGATGACCTAGCGGTTTGGAACAGCTTCAAACTAGTTCAGTATACGGCAGATTCTTACAGTATTTCTAAACAAACCAAGGAAGAATGCTGCTGGGTCAAAGCAGCGGTAGGGAATCGCGCAGGCGGACTGATGTATGTGGGATCAGATGACGGTGGTCTAGCTATAGGGGTAAGGAACTTTTGGCAGAAAGCGCCCTCATCTTTGCAAGCAAGTCATCTTTCATTAGATGAAGCGGACCTTACGGCTTGGTTCTGGTCTCCCGACGTACAGGCCATGGACTTACGGCATTATGATACGGTTACTCATCTAAAGTCAGCTTACGAGGGGGCTGATGAGATGCGGAGTACGCCTTACGGGATCGGTAACACAAGCGAACTCAATCTTTGGTGTTTGGAAGAAACCCCCACTTTGCAGAGTCTAAACGAGATGCTTGAGGAGAAGGAAGATCCATCGTTGCTTGTATGCAATCCGGCATATTACTATGAGTCTGGGGCAATGGGAGTCTGGAGTCTGCCAGACCGAAGCACTCAGGTCAAAGAAATGATCGAAGACGGACTAGATACGTTATTTCAGTTTTATCAGGATGAGATCGAGCAGCGAAGGTGGTACGGCTTTTGGGATTACGGAGATGTTATGCACAGTTATGATCCAGTGCGTCACACTTGGCGTTATGATATTGGAGGCTGCGCATGGCAGAATACAGAGCTTGTGCCCAATTTGTGGCTCTGGTACATGTTCCTAAGGTCCGGCAGGAGAGATGTATTCCGGATGGCTGAAGCGATGGCAAGGCATACCAGTGAGGTCGATGTATACCACATTGGCGAATACGCAGGTCTAGGTTCAAGACATAATGTGCTTCATTGGGGCTGCGGCTGCAAGGAAGCACGGATAGGGATGTCTGGGCTGCACAAAATCTATTATTACTTGACAGCGGATGAACGGATCGGAGATATCATGGATGAAGTGAAGGACTCCGATTATACAACAGTGCATATCGATCCGATGCGCTCCTATTTTCCGAAGGATGAATTTCCTACGCACGCACGCAGCGGACCAGATTGGGCAGCCTTCAGTTCAAACTGGCTTACACGCTGGGAGCGATATGAGGATACATGTTATCGGGATAAAATTTTGACGGGTATTGAATGCTTGAAGAACATGCCGTATCGCCTTCTCACAGGACCTACCTTCGGATACGATCCGTCAACAGGTGTCCTCCATTACATGGGTGATGAGAACTATGGTCATCATTTGATCATTTGTATGGGAGCCCCACAAGTTTGGATGGAGTTGGCTGCGATGATTAAGGATCCGGAATGGGAGGAGATGTTGGCGGAGTTCGGAGAATTCTATAATCTCTCCGCAGAAGAGAAGATTCAGCGAACTTCTGGAGCAATTAAAGGCAAGGATTGGAACATTCCAATGCTGTCCACCACGATGATGGCGATTGCTGCTGCCAGAAATAACGATAAGACTCTAGCAGAGCAAGCTTGGTCTTACCTTCTTAAGGATCAAGCGCATTGGCAGATTAACCTGCCAGTAGAAACAACAGATGTACAGCCGCTTGAGTATATCAGAGAAATTAAAGAACTGCAGGGTATCTCCACAAATACCGCTTCTCAGTGGTCACTGAATATGATGATTTGTTTAGAACTGATCGGACAATGGCTGCCGGAGAAGATAGGTAACAATTAAATATAGATGCGCTAAACGGCATCATACGCGGTTATAGGAGGGCATTCCATGGTCAATCGAACTTCACAAAAGGTACCCCATTTATTAGGAAAAGTAGATATCCGGGCAGCTGGACTTCACAGTAAGATGCTCTTAGGAGACTTGAACGGAGACGGAAGAATGGAAATGGTGTTGGTTCAGCCAGACAATCGTCAGGATGTCAGGTATATCCCTCACCAGGTGCAGTGCTTAACCGCGTTCGATTTGGAAGGGAACCTTCTTTGGCAAACGGGCACTCCTCATCCAGAGGCTGGTAAACCTGGATCTGATTATCCGGCTCAGCTGTATGATATTGATGGGGATGGATGCTTGGAAGTGCTGTGCGTTATGAATGGCAGCTTCCAGATTATCGATGGAGTAACGGGAGAAGTTAAAAAGGTCTACGCGCTCCCAGATCCAGAGGCTCACGATTGCATCATTATAGCGAATCTCACTGGTGGAGAAAGACCTAGCGATATTATATTGAAAAACCGCTATTCACAATTGTGGGCGATGGATCGGGACTTTAATCTGCTATGGACCTTTAAAGGAAATCCCGGCCATTTTCCGTGGGTGTACGACTTGGACGGGGATGGATACGATGAGGTGATGGCAGGTTATGATCTGTTGGATCATAACGGCCAGATTGTGTGGTCATGCCAGGATTTAGAGGATCACGCGGACTGCATTTGGATCGGCGATGTCAATGGCGACGGGCAACCTGAGTTAGTCATTGGTGGCAGTGTGACGGTCATGTACGATCGGGAGGGTACAGAGCTTTGGCGTTACGATGGTTCCATAGAGTCACAGCACGTAGCTTTAGGCAAATTTCGGCACGATCTGCCTGGTCTTCAAATTGCTGGGCTGGATCGGATCGTTCGGGGTGACCAAGGCTTCGATAAAGGCAAGGATGGATTGTTCCTGCTTGATTCTCAAGGGGAAGAACTTTGGAAGGAAAATCGAAAGACGGACGGCTGGTTGACAATTATTGAAACGCTTCGCGGTTGGGATGAAGAGCCAATGGATTATATTTTGGCTTACCGCAGAGGTGGAGGTGTTCATCCAAGCCTTTATGACGGACATATGAACCTAGTGACCGAATTTCCCGTTGACGGTTATGTGGTACATGCTGACTTGTTTGGCTCTGGCAATGAACAAGTTATTATATACGACGATGAAACGGCCCATATCTTTTCGAACCAAGCTGGGGATATAGCCTCGAAGCGAGCAGGCAAAGCTATGCCGCAACCAAAACGCCTTTACAGCTCGACGCTGTACCCGGGCGGAGAAGTGGAATGAATGCAGCACAGGAGGATATCCATGAACTACTTTGATGATATGGAATCAGCTTTTACCAAATGGAACAACCGTACGGAATCGGTATTAACTGCGATTTCCAATCGCTTTATTGGTCTACATCCGAAGCATCCGCCCGTTTATCGGACGATATGCAAGGATGGATTCTTGCGAGAGAAGGATTATCGCTATGAGATTAACCTAGATGAGAAACTACCTGGTCTTCAGGCGGGGCAGCTGGTTTATGTTTGGTCCAAGCTTTGGAGCGAGCAGGAGCAGGAAGTGCCGTTTAGCTTAAGCTGCTATAGTCCGGTTCGTGTTTTTATCCAAGGAGAAGCACAATTTCAATCGAATCTGAACGATGATGTGTTCCCAGATCGTAAAACAGGCTTTCGAGCAAAGGTTCAGAAGGGCTGGAATCATATCGTTCTGGAATTTGTAAAGACGGGCACCGGCTGCGGCGGGAAATTTGGTACTGGCTCAATAAAGGGCTTCCCCCTGCATGTTTTGGCACCATCGGCGGACAGGTCAGGGCAGGAAGGCTGGATATACAGTGAACCGCTGCAGGAGGCTTGGCCTTCTATTCCCCGGGAAGAAATAGCAGAAGTAGACACGGGCATTCGATGGTATCCGAACGTAAGCTGGTCCGAAACAGAACGTAACGCAGGTGTGTTCACGAGGCTGTATGGTACTCCTGTGAGTCAGCATGCCTATGCGTGGGCTAAGCTTGCATGTAACCATGGGCTTGAACAGAAATTTAAGCTCAGGGGTACTCACCAAGGTCCAATCTCAATATTCGTAAATGGGACAAAGGTGTTTGCCACCATCGAGACAGAGGGGCGCTTTGAGATTTCGCTGCTCCCATCCTATGGCTCACAGCATGTTATAGTTCAATCTACTTGCAGCGGGGTCCGGTGGGGTGTGGATTGGGAGGACATCCCCGAGCAGAGCGGCTTCAAGTGGACTAAGCCATATCCCGTGGAGGGACTTCAAGATCCCTGGTTGTACCTCGGTCCATTCAAGTATGAGAGTTCGGATCAAGTAGATCATATACCTTTCATGGACAAGGTATTCCAAAAGGAAGATGGGGGCATCTACTGGCGTGCCGATCTGCGAAATACTTGGATTAGGCCCTATCTGGAGAATCCCATGTATGGACGTTGGAACTACCCGTTGGGTGTTACCTTGTATGGTTTATTGCAAACGGGCAAAGAACTGAATATCACACATTATACCAATTATGTAACGGATCATATTGAGCAAATCACGTCGCTTGACGCTTATGCTTTATGGGACGTTGAGCAATATGGAGCACCGGCTGTTAATCACCAGCTCACAAGCATAGACAGTTTGGACGATTGCGGTTCCTTTGGTGCAACTATGCTGGTTGCTATGGAAGAGCGAATGCTCCAAGGAGCTGAAGTGGCGGCTAATCGGATCGCACATTATATTTCCCATGTTCAGGATAGGCGTAAGGATGGTGCCTTATACCGTGTGCAAGGCAGTGTTGATTTCATGCAAGATACGATGTGGTGCGACGATTTGTATATGAGCACCCCGTTTCTTTGCCGATACTTTAAGCTTACAGGGGAAGAGCTCTATATAACCGATGCAGTACGGCAATTTTTGCTTTACAAGCAATATTTATATATGCCTGAACATCAGATTATGTCTCACGTGTATGATTTTAAGTTTCATCGGCAAAATGATGTTCCATGGGGTCGCGGTAATGGCTGGGTGCTTTTCTCGCTTACGGAAGTTTTGGCTCTTTTACCTGAGGGGCACGAGCTTCGTGAAGAGGCACTGAACTTATTTCGTGAATTGTGCGAGGGATACTTACAATTACAAGGGGACAACGGACTTTGGCATCAGGTGCTAACTGATCCGCAATCCTATGAAGAAACCTCATGCACCTCTATGTTTATCTATGCTTTTGCACGTGGGATTCGATACGGGTGGTTATTGCAGCCTGAAGCTTACATTCAAGCTGTTTGGAAAGGCTGGGAGGGACTGACACGAATTTCCATTGATAAGCATGGAAACATCTTTGGCGTTTGCCGGGGTTCAGGCTACTCGTTTTCCAGTCGTTATTACAAGGAACAGTTATCTTGGCAATTGAATGACACCCATGGAATTGGCATTGTCCTATTGGCAGGTATCGAAACAATAAAGCTAAGCAAGTACCTCGGACGGGATTGAGGCGCGGTGTGGACGATGATAGAAAATACACTGATTATTGAACAAAATAAATGATATTTTAAAGGCAAGGAGTGCTGGATTTCATATATAATGTTCAATAATCAAATGGGTGGTGGTGAGGATGAGGTGATAAGAAGGCTAGGAACACGATTTAAAGCTGGTTTTCCATTCATGAACGGAAGCCGTAGAATGCATTATAGAAAAATATGGGCTATTATTTTACTTATTACAGGCATTCCGGGTTTAATAACGGGTTTGCTCATTTATTGGTTTGCAGGTGGAAGAATCGAGAATGAAATGGTGTCGCTTCATAAAAACCAAATTGTTCGCCGTGCGGAAAGCATCAATAGTCAGTTTGATAATTTGGAACTATTTTTGTCCCATTGGGCTTTTGATCCAAAGTTTGGTTTCGCATTAAAGGAAGTTGATTTCTACCGTAATTTTCAAGTGACCAATGATATATCCAAAACCCTTGTCATCATGCAAGGCTCATTGCCATTAATAGATAAAATAGAGTTTTATGTAAACGGTTCCATTCCTGTTCTGTTTCACCCGAATTTTAACCGCATGGATCCGGATTCAATGGATTGGTTGCACACGATGGAGCTGATGAGAAAAGGTTCCTCTGTTTATTGGACCTTAATGCCTTCCCTGGCGAGCTCGGGGAACCCTGATTTAACCATTGTGCATAAAATGCCCGGTGGAGCTTCAGAGCCATTTGCGCTGCTGCGTGTCCATATAGACCATGATGAAGTACTTAATTTGTTGAAAACGCTAACACCCTATGAGGGGGGCGAAGCTTTTCTTATGCAGGAGGATGGAACCGTATTGGTATCGACCGGGAGTGGCGACACTTCTCCTCTAATGGAAGCGATGAAGAAGAATGTAAAAACCTTTAAGGGCAAAAACCAGACCTCCTTTCTAATGGAATGGGATCATGTAACCTATTCAGTGTCCTTTGGGGGTTTGGACCGAATTGGAGCACAGTGGATCTATGTATCAGCGGCTCCAATCAATGCGATTACAAAGCCGGTTGTTTTTCTGTCTAAGTTGATTATCATGATAAGCTGTACGGTACTGCTTCTCGCGCTCTTACTCGCAAGTATCGCCTCCCGAAAAATTTATTCTCCGCTGGATCGGCTGGTAAGGCTGCTGACCAGTGGAACGCCACCCTCTGCAGGTGGGAGGGAAGATGAGTTTACTTTGATTGAAAAGGAGTGGCAGAATTTAACCCGAGAGAGCCTCGCCCTTCAAAGCAAGCTCCAAAACCAACTTCCCCATGTGCAGCAAGGTTTTCTTTATCAATTAACGCAAGGCTATTTGTCTTCCTACTCCGAGGAAGAGCTTCGTGAGAGAATGAGACAGTACGGGTGGATGGTTGATAAGCGAAGCTATCGGGTGCTTTATATTCAACTAACCGGAATGGCCCATGTCGGAAAGACGGGCAGATATTCTCTGGGTGACGAAGGGCTTGTTACGTTCGCAGCGGCGAATGTAGTGGAGGAAATGGCGCGAGAGCAATTCGAAGAAAGTCATGTCATCAACTTTCACGATTTAACGATGGGGTTGCTGCTCAGTATTCCGAGTGGAGAAGATGCTTATTCCGACATCGATGAGCTGGGCAATACGTTGATCCAAGCGATTAATCGGATTCTGGAAATGAAAGTAACGCTATCCGTCGGAAGAATAAGTGAGCAGGTAAAGCAGATTCCTCTGTTGTTTGAGGAAACCAAGCTTGCACTTAGTTTCCGGGGCATTTACGATGAGAATCAAATCATTGATCTTGCAGCGTTGAAGAGCAATGTTCAAGAGTCAGGGTTTCAATATCCTTTTACGTTAGAAAGAGAGATCATTCAAGCCATGCGAACAGGCAAGCTCGATGAGGCCGAGCAGCATATTCAAGCATTTCTAGAGGCCTTGGTACTGGAGCGAGCCAAGGAACTTGATGTGCAGACCTGTGTTTTGAATTTATTAGGAAGTCTGGAGCATACCATTATGCAGTCCGGACTTAATCCCAATCAGCTATTTAAGTCCGTCAATCGGTTCGAGCAATTATCGGTGATTCGGGAGCCAGAGCAGATCAAGCGGTGGTTTGTGGATAAAATCATTCATCCGTTCATGACAGAAATGGAGCACCGTTCTGATTATAAGCTGAAGAAAGTGATCGAGCAAGCAATGACTTTTATTAACGCTCATTACATGAAGGATATTTCCTTGGATGATTGTGCAGAGCATTGTACAACCAATGTCTTCGTCCTTAGTAGAACATTCAAACAGGTATCCGGGAAAAATTTTATTGATTATTTAACGGAACTGCGGATGAGCAAAGCAAAAGCTCTGCTTCGTGATTCTGAACGGAGAATCAATGATATCGCGGAGCAGGTAGGCTATCAGCACAGTTATTTTAATCGGTTATTTAAGAAATATGAGGGCGTGACGCCTAGCCAATATCGTGAAACCAGCCGTAATGCGTAAAGTCATCTATTTTCAAGGAGGTATACGGGAATGCCCAAAATCGTAATGACTTTCCCTGAAGGAAAGCATAAAGTTCTAACCATGAGTTATGATGATGGTAAATCAGCAGATATTAGGCTTGTTGAACTTTTTAATAAACATTTGGTAAAAGGTACCTTTCATATTAATTCAGGCTTGATTGGCTTAGAGGACCGGTTATCACAGAAGGAGGTCGCAGAACGATATCAAGGACATGAGGTCTCCGCTCATACGGTAACCCATCCAACGCTAGCAAGGTGCCCCAAAGAACAAATAGTGGATGAGATATTTCAAGACAGGATAAATTTAGAGCGAATTGTAGGCTATACAGTAAGAGGAATGTCTTATCCCAACGGTTCTTTTAATCAACAAATCAAAGAGATGCTCCCTGTTCTAGGCATAGAATACGCAAGAGTAGTTGAAAGCACCGGTAATTTCTCCATGCCAGATGATTTATATGAGTGGAAACCCACCTGCCACCACAAAGCAAATCTAATGAAACTGGCGGAGGATTTCGTGAATTTGCAAAAGAAACAATATCTTTACATGATGTACGTATGGGGACATAGTTATGAGTTTGATTTAGATGGTAATTGGGGAGTAATGGAGGAATTTTGTGAGTATATCGGCAAGAGGGAAGATATATGGTATGCAACCAATATCGAGATTGTTGATTATTTGAAAGCCTTTCATAACCTGAAATTTTCCGCATCAGGTCATCTAGTATTCAACCCTAATGCGTCTTCCGTCTGGCTTCGTGTCGATAATGACATTCGCGAAGTGAAAGGTGGAAGTCAACTTTTATTCGGATAGAATCAGGGTTTCTCTGGCAAATAAAATGAGCTGCTGCAGCAGCTCATTTTTTCAGTTCGTTCACATAAATCGGATTATGCGATATTCATATTTTCCGATTCCTAATTTCCCTGGCTTTATTTCGGTTTGTGCCAATAGATCATATCCCTCATGCGGAATAGTGACGCTGCCTCCTTTACCATCCATATTAATGATGATCCATAGGTGATAACCATCACCTTGCCTTGGAGCGACAATAGTGCCTACAGTGACATCTGTTCTAAGGCGTACATGAGCATCAACTGCATAGTGGTCGATGAGTTTCTTTAACATCACATCTCCATCTTCACCCATGGGCATCGAACCGAGCATAACTATTTTTCCTTTGCCGAGCTGATGCTCCGTAATAAAGGCTTTTCCTGGCGTTAACCCTTCCTCAAGGATACCTATAGCTATGGCTTCCTTCGGTTCAAATACAGCACTCCACATTCCTAAAGGGGCGCTAACGCCAAATGCTTGTCCGATTGTACCTGTACCTTCCATTGGATAGTTAAATAAGGTTTCGATACCTGCAAGATGTTCTAACTCTCCTAAAGCTGCATCGGTATGAATCGTATGGTTCTCTGTTCTGCCTCCTGTAAGCGGACCAACTACCCAGATCCCGCCATTTTGGACGAAAGCTTGTGCCCGTTCTATATAATCGGATGATAAATAATGAATAAACGGTGTAAATAACAGTTTATACCCGTCCAGTTCCGCCCCTTCTGGTATGACATCTCGATGAATGCCCATGGATAAAATCCGCTCATAAAAGGCGCTTACCAGACCCCGATGATTTAATTTTCGATGTGGCTCCGTTTGCAAAAATGCTTTCGATCGGTCCGAATAAGTCATCGCTACTTCAGCTTGAGAAGGTCTCGATGAAAGGATGATGGATTCAATTTCCTTTCTCGCTTGTTCAACTTCGATTACATTCTGAAATCCTACGGTCGGTTTTCCCCATGCACTAATGACCGATCCATGAGGTTGTTCACATCCTGTTCGTTGCTGCCTCCATAGCCAATAGCAAAAAGCCTCTGCTCCTAAGGCATATGCCGCTACAGCTTCAGCCTTTAAATAGCCATTGGGGTGAGGCATGGCATAGCTTTCTAGTGATGCGCTAAACGACGGGCTTGTCTCCATAATCCAAAAATCTTTGCCTTTTTTAAAATTTCTCCACAAATCACAGTTAATTAAATAAGCGGGAGTATTATCGTAATTCGCATAGGTGTCAAACGAAGCAAAGTCCAAGTTTTTAAATAATCGTTCATTATCTACATGAAAGGCGACACTGCTATTGTGTGTAATCGGTGCATTGGAATGCTGGCGGATGATATGAGCCTGTTCATCGGAAAATTCCGCGATTTTTTCCATTGAGAATAATTGGTACATGGTGCTTAATGAGGAATTATGCAAAAATGGTGCTGGACCTGGCTGTGGAACTTGTTCAAACGCAAGGTAATATTCACTCCAGATTTGCGTACCCCACGCATCATTTAATTGATCTATTGTCCCATAACGTTCTTGTAACCATTGGTGCCATAAGCTTTTGCATGTCTCACACATACAGGCTGCTACATGTGCTTTAAATTCATTATCAATCTGCCAGCCAATGACACCCGGCAAACTTCCAACTGCTTTCGCGATATGTTCTGTAATAATGGCTGCACGTTCTCGAAAGAACGCGTTATTCGTACAAACATGCTGTCTGGAACCATGGCCCATTACTTTACCATTAGCGTCAACAAACATACGCTCTGGATGGCCATGTGATAACCAAATCGGAGGTGTGGGAGTTGGGGTGCACATGACGGTTTCAATACCGTTCTCATATAGCTTATTGATGATGTCAACAAAAAAACGGATATCGATGTTTCCTTGTTCCTTTTCTAACGTTGACCAAGCAAATTCTCCAATCCGAACGACATTCATTCCTGCTTCTTTCATTAAAAGGATATCTTGTTCAATAACCTGTTCATCGTTCCAAAGCTCAGGATAATAAGCGGTCCCGTGGAATAATTTTTTGTCCATTTCACTCTCTCCATCCTTGTTGTTTTGATATTGACTATAATAAATCTTCCGTTTATAAACAATTGCATTTTTTTACTCGGCTTGCACTTTTTTGTCGGGATCATCCTAATCTGTGTTGTTTGAGAAATGGAAGAGTTACAAAAATGTCTAATTGAAGTAAAACGACGCAGGGGGCACAATCAGGATACGAAGCGAAACGAATGAGGAGTGTAACTATGGAGCATACGAACGTAAGTAAAACAGTCCCTATGAAGAGCGCGGCATCTAATGGCAGCTTGATAAGGCGTTGGCAAAGAGATAAATGGCTGTACTTGCTTCTTTTGCCGGGAGTGTTGTATTTTCTGGTTTTTAAGTACATTCCTATGTGGGGAGTGGTTCTAGCATTTAAGAACTATCAGCCTTTCTTAGGTTTTATGAAAAGCGATTGGGTTGGTATGGAACACTTCCGCAATTTCTTCCAAAATCCTGATTTTGTGAAGTTGCTGCGCAATACATTACTCCTTTCCTTATATAATTTGATATTCTTCTTTCCGGCTCCGATTATTCTCGCCCTGTTGTTAAATGAAGTGCGAATTGCGTTGTACAAGAAAGCTATTCAAACGTTGATCTACATACCACACTTCATTTCTATGGTAATTGTAGCAAGTATTTCATACGTGTTCTTAACAACGGAAGGCGGCGTTGTAAACGGGCTGCTGCAGCAGTTTACGGGCCAAAAAATTAATTTTTTGGCGGATCCGGAGTGGTTCCGGCCGATCATTATTCTTCAAACGATTTGGAAAGAGTGCGGATTCGGAACGATCATTTTTCTTGGCTGCACTGGCTGGGGTCGATGCGGAGCAATATGAAGCGGCGATTGTAGATGGTGCTAACCGCTGGCGTCAGCTTTGGCACATCACGCTGCCTTCTATTAAAAGCACAATTGTCATCCTGTTGATTCTTAGAATGGGTGATGTGCTGGAAAACGGCTTTGAGCAAATTTATTTAATGACGAACGCATTGAACCGTGAGGTCGCAGATGTATTCGATACTTATGTGTACTTAATGGGCATTACCCAAGGAGCTTTCAGCTACAGTACCGCGGTTGGTTTGTTTAAATCTTTGGTCGGAGTCTTTCTGGTATTTACGAGTAACTATTTGGCTAGAAGATTTGGCCAATCCGGCATTTATTGATAAGAGGGGGCTTGAATCCATTGGTAAGACATAAAAAAAGCGTCTCTAGCTTCCTATTCGACGGTTTTAACTATGCATTCTTAGGAATTTTCGCATTATGTACGATATTGCCTTTCATTTACATTATTGCGGGTTCGTTTGCTACTGATGCAGAACTTACTGAACGAGCGTTCTTTTTGATTCCCGAAACATTCTCTCTGGCAGGCTATAAATTTATTTTCTCAACGGGTACGTTGTTTAAAAGCATTGGTGTAACCATCTACATCACGGTTGTAGGGACCTTAGTTAACCTATTCTTTACCGTCACGATGGCTTACCCGTTAGCCCGCCGAAATCTGTGGGGCAGAAATACGGTGCTAAATATGGTTGTGTTTTCTATGCTCTTCTCCGGAGGAATGATTCCAACCTATCTCGTAGTGAAAAGCTTGGGGCTGCTGGATTCCTTCTGGTCTTTAATGCTCCCAGGTGCAATAAGCGCTTTTAACATGATCGTCGTGAAGAATTTCTTCCAAGAGCTTCCTCCGGGTCTGGAGGAATCGGCCAAAATCGATGGATGCACAGAGATCGGTGTCCTATGGCGAATTGTTCTTCCATTATCTAAACCGGTACTTGCTACATTTGGCCTTTTTTACGCAGTCGGTCACTGGAATAACTTTTTTTCTGCACTTCTGTACATCAACGACCCAACCAAATGGCCACTGCAGGTTATGTTGAGGCAAATTGTTCTGCTATCCCAAGGGACGCTTGGTGATATGTCACAGTTGGATCCGAATTTCGTTCTGCCTCCGGATCAAACGGTTAAAATGGCGGTCATCGTAGTGGGTACACTTCCGATTCTAATGGTATATCCGTTCCTGCAGAAGCATTTTGCTAAAGGGGTATTAATCGGATCCATCAAGGGCTAACTTAGTAGTTTTTCGCATTGCCACAAGAATAGGTAAGGCAGCGCGGATTTATTATAAGCTTAAATAAGCATAATGAAGTTTAAAATTAAGGGAGGCAAATGAACATGAATAAGAACAAAAAAGCAATGAAACGTTGGGCGTCTAGCATTGTGATGACTACACTGGCATTATCTGTTGCAGCATGCTCCTCAGGCAGCAGTGGAAACGAGAAGCCTTCTAATTCAGCTCCAGCTAATTCTGGAAGTCCGGCGAAAGAAGCTCCAATCGATATCAGTATCATGGCGCCTATATTTAAACCAACCTTTCCGAAGGATGACAGCCCTGTAGCTGCGGAACTTGAGAAATATACAAACGCTAATATTCATTTCGAATGGGCTGCAAACTCTTCCTATGGTGACAAATTTAACATCACGTTGGCATCAGGCAAGCTTCCGACAATCCTTGTTTCTACAGATAAAGGAGCAAGCTTTATTAATGCGGCAAGAACCGGAGCTTTCTGGGAGCTTGGACCTTATTTGAAAGATTATCCGAACCTCAGTAAAGCAAATCCGATCGTGCTTAATAATACGACAATAGACGGCAAAATCTACGGTTTATATCGTGGAAGAGCCTTGGGCAGGAACGCAATCGTATATCGTAAAGATTGGCTTGAGAACGTAGGTATGAAGCCGCCGCAAACCATTGATGATTTTTATAACATGTTGAAAGCGTTCACCTTAAACGATCCGGACAAAAATGGGAAAAATGACACCTATGGGATGGTTGTATCTAAATGGGGTGGCGGCTGGGCCGGCCCTCTTGATCAAATTGCGATTTGGTTTGGCGCTCCGAACAAATGGGGCGAGGATGCCAGTGGTAAGCTCCAACCTAATTTTCTAACTAATGAATACTTGGATGCAGTCAAATTCATGAAAAAGCTGTATGATGAAAAATTGATTAACCAAGATTTCGCTGTATTTGATACAGCCAAGTATAATGATCCTATTTTTAACAGCCAAGCTGGAGTGATCGTTGACGTGGCAGATTCTGCAGCGCGCAATGAGGATAAAATCCATCAAGCGATGGAGAAGGCAGGCAAGGACGATAAGAATAAGCAATATATGGATGTTATCGGTTCAGTAAGTGGTCCGAAGGGGCTGCGAGCTTTACCAACTTCCGGGTATGCAGGTTTGATCGCCATCTCCAAATCAAGCGTGAAAACGGAAAAAGAGCTTCGCCAAGTACTTTCGTTCCTCGATAAAATGAATGATGAAAAAGCGCAAATCCTCGCGAGCAATGGGATTGAAGGAAAGCATTACAAGAAAGTTGAAGGCGGTATCGAGCCTAGTAAGGATTCAGCGTTAATGGAATCAGAATTGGAAGGTTTAAATCAAATACTAAACTTCCTTCCGGAAAGTAAGGCGTTGACCGTAGTGCAGACACCGATTCGGAAAAAGCAGGATCAGGTTCAAAAAGATAATGAGAAAATCGTTCTCGCTAATCCAGCTGAACCGTTAATCTCGAATGTATATACACAAAAAGGTCCGCAATTGGATAACATCATTAACGATGCACGTGTTAAATTCATTGTTGGTCAAATCGATGAAGCTGGCTTCAAAGCGGCGCTTGACCTCTGGAAGAAGAGTGGCGGCGACGACTATGTGAAAGAAATCAATGACCTTTACGCCAATATCAAAAAGTAGCAGGTAATAATTTTCAACTTCATAGATATCATCAGGGACGCCGACTGCTATCGGCGTCCTTTCACATTCCTGAGTGTGGCAAATATTCGCTTCATATTCCATACGGAAGTGCATCTGCCTAAACCATATGGTAGATTATAGAAAGCGATACATATATAAGAATGGGAAGCGGAAGGGGTTAGGACTTTGGAGTCTACACAGATTGTTATTGAAGCGGACGGATTAGTGAAAAACTACGGTACCTTTCAGGCCGTACGGGGAGTCAACTTCCAGGTATATCAAGGAGAAGTATTTGGTCTGCTTGGTCCTAACGGCGCAGGCAAAACGACAACGATGGAAATGATCGAAGGCCTGCGTAGGCCCGATGGGGGCTATGCCCGAGTGGCCGGATACGATACGCAAAAGGACTTGGCAAAAGTGAAAGAAGTCATCGGCGTTCAACTTCAGTCGACCTCGCTTTTTGAACTGTTGACGGTTGAGGAAATTATGAAAATGTACGCAAGCTTCTATCCTAGTCCGGTTCCGGTTGAACCGCTGCTGGAAGATTTGACTTTAACGGACAAAAGAAGCGGCCGCGTCAAGCATCTCTCCGGAGGCCAAAAGCAGCGTCTTGCTATCGGTCTCGCCCTTGTTAATGACCCAAAGGTCATTTTCCTGGATGAACCGACGACGGGGCTGGATCCACAAGCCCGCCGTACGCTTTGGGACATCATCCTGAAGCTGAAGGAGAGAGGCAAGACGATCGTTCTCTCGACGCATTATATGGAAGAAGCACATGTGCTTTGCGATCGCATTTGCCTGATGGATCAAGGTAAAGTAGTGGCGCTCGATACGCCGCGCAATCTGGTACTGAGCCTTCAGTCCGATAGCGCGATCGAGTTCCGGCTCAAAGGGCTGGACGAAAGGACGGAGGAGAACAAGAAACACTTACTTCGTGAGCTCAGCGAAGTACGTGAAGTGAAAGGTGTAGAACTGCGTAAGGACGTATTCGTGTTATATACAGATAAGCTTCAGGTATCGCTTACAGACCTTATTGAGAAAAGTGCTGGCGGCGTACTTGAGCTGGCTGATTTGCAGACCCGCACGGCTACACTTGAAGATGTATTTATTACGATGACCGGAAGGAGCCTGGAAGAAAAATGAAAGCTTACATTCAATTAACGCTGGCGCAGCTCCGGTTATTTGCGCGGAACCGGCAAGTACTGTTTTTTACGCTGTTTATGCCTTTGTTTTTCATGATTATGCTCGGCTCCTTTCTGGGCAATGGCAATGACATCAGCTTGAACGGAGTAGTCATCGACCAAGATCAAAGTGCGGAGTCCCGGGTTATGGTAGAAGCTCTTCAGGCGAATCAGGTGTTGAAGCTGAAGCCTGCCGAAGATTTGAATGCTGCTCTGGAGCAGCTCAAGCATGGTGATCAGAAGCTAGTCGTCGTTATTCAGAAAAATTATGGCAGTGCTGTCGCGAAGAAGGGCTTGGATAGTTCTAAGGCGAGTTTTCTGCAGGTCTACTATGATCAGACGAACCAAATGAACTCACAGATCGGATTGCAAGCCGTTGAGAGGGTTGCTGACGGTGTATCCAAAAGCATTACGAATTACGTCCCTATCGTCCAAATCGAACCGCTTGGCGTACAGGCGTTGCAACTTCGATACATCGATTTCCTCGTACCCGGAATTCTCGCTATGATGATCATGTCGAACAATCTGAACGGGGTGGCTGGACAGATTGCTTCCTGGCGGGAGAGGGGGGTGCTGAGACGGATGCAAAGCACTCCGCTGAAAGCATCGACGTTTATCGCTGCACAAATTACGGCGCGCCTCGTGTTGAACAATTTGCAGGCAATGATTGTGCTGCTCGTGGGCTCCCTGATTTTCGGAACGCAAGTGAACGGCTCGTGGCTGCTGTTACTGCTCTTTGTCGTGCTGGGCACGCTGACGTTCATGTCCATCGGCTTTATCATTGCCGGTGTGGCCAAAACGCCGGAAAGCGCCGGGCCAATAGCCGGGTTCATATCGTTTCCGCTTCTGTTCTTAGGCGGCGTCTTCTTCTCCGTATCCAACATGCCGGAGTTTTTGCAGCCGATCGTGAAATCCATCCCGATAACCCAATTGAGCACCGCTTTAAGGCAGGTCATGAATGTGGGAGCGGGACTTGGTGATCTGTGGCTGGAAGCGCTGCTGCTTAGCATCTGGCTGGTGGTGTCGTTCATTATTGCTACTTTTACTTTTAAGTGGGAGTAGGAAGAGAAAAGAAAGCCCTTAACTAATAGGAGGCCACTGAAAAACTGTGTCCTCCTAAATCAAGTTAATGCTCTATAGACAAAGACGGCGTTTACTCCCACATTCTGGGGGGATACGCCGTCTTTTTCCCTATGTAAAGCCCTGTTTGGTAATTCTTTTTAGTCGCCTTGCTCTTTTCTATCAATGTCTGCAATTGCTTCCCGTCATTCTTTTCTCCTGTTGTGACAATGGCTGCATGCAGTTCGGAGAGAACCTTTCGGTATTCCACACCTAGATCAGCTGTACGGGATTTACCGAAGGATATAATTATCAACTGGGAGAGTCCTTTATATTTACAATGCACTATAGTGGTAAGCGTCAAATAGCCCACACCTTGTGATTAAGATGAGTGCTATTTGTAAACTTAACTCTATTTTATTTTAGTGGTACTAGTGACTATTATGGATTCACCTGTGTAATTTGGCATATTGAAATAGCAGCATTTACTACTGTACCTCCTCCTATATCCAATTGTCCATAAATAATTCCAAGTCCCGTTCTTTCTACGTTAAAATTTTCCGCCATTGAGCCATTACTGCTCCGAAAATTAACTGTTGTATTAATAAGTGTATCAAATAACTCTCTAAGAGGTCTTTCACGACAATCACATTCGCCCGGGAAATTGATAGGAGTATCCAATTCGATTTCAGGACCAGGTAAAAAGAGGACTGCATTCACATCTGCAATGCTGACTATAGAGGTTGTGTTAGTCTCTTCGTCTATTACCGTAACCAGAAAATCATTCACTTCATTGATGGTGACTTGAAATAATAAGGGTTGCACATTAGGTGCGTCTGCAACAGTAGAAAGAATAACGGTCACACCAATTAATTGTTCTAAGACATTCTGCATCGGAGAAACACAACAATCACAAACACTAAATTCAGGTCCTGATGGTCCTGGAACTCCTGATGGCCCTGGTGGTCCTGGTGGTCCTGGTGGTCCTGCTGGTCCAGCAGCGCCAATTGCTCCCGCAAGTCCTGCAAGTCCTTGTGGTCCAAGTGCTCCTGCAAGCCCTTCAGGTCCAGCTTCTGCAATTGCTCCCGCAAGCCCTTGAAGTAATTGCTGTCCTTCTGGCGGGGGACACGGCACCCGCACTACTTTTTTTATAACTATTTTTTTAATAACTCGAAGACGACGTTTCTTTTTTTTTCTTTTGGATAACACAATTGCGGTTTTCTTTTTACACCGTTTTTTTCTATCCGGACAACTCAACAACGACACCTCCCTATAAAGATAGTTCAGTGTACGTGAGTTGTTTATTTTAGCATGGACTATTAGCCGGCTATAGCTAGACTAAAAACCATTTTAAGAATATTGGGCGTTAATCGTTGACCAAAATTCCCGGTCACAAAGATACGCCATTGATGCGGTCCTTAGGTGATTTATCACAGGTTTATCCCATCATGCGAGGAACAAGTCCTTTATTAGTGCCACTTTCTTGGAGTAACTTTACTTAATGAAAAGTTAACGGTATTCGGATGGATAGGGGTAATTTTTATCATTATGGGTATCGCCTTTTGTAGAATGTCATCGAACCTGCTGAATAAGTCAGCTGCCAACCAAAAATATGAGCACATAATTATCCAAAGAATTATTGCTCTAACAATATCGTACATATTAAATAAAGGGCGGTGAACGGATATTTCGTTCATCTTTTTTTTTACGACGTACAAGATACGGGTTACGGTTAAGGATATAAGTTCTTGTCAAACAAGGATACAAGTTCTTGTTGTCCGACATTAAGGAACTTTTTCAGTGGCCTCACTAATAGTTAAGGGTTTTCTTTTTGAGGGTTGAGCATCACCAGAGCTTCAATCGTGCCTATTAGGCTCGTTCATTTTTCCAAAAATAAAATGTTCAACCCTATGGAAATAATCCGCATTTCTCTTTAATATAGGAAGCGTAAAGGAGGCAGTGATGGGAATTAATAGAGATATAAAACAACTTTTGTTGATGAATACGTCATCTATGATTATTTTTAACTTTATTGGGATATTTGTTAATCTTTATATCTGGCAAAAAAATCAGAGTATTTTTGATGTAACTTGGTTTAATTTAGTGATGTTTACTACGTGGGGATTTGCTTTTATTTTCGGAACTCAGCTTATAAAAAAATGGACCACACAATTATTGATACGCGTCGTGGCTCTTTGCGGGGCAGTAACATTTACCATGTTGTCTTTTTTAGAACTGGAAAATCGAATGTTCTGGATTGCTTGTATTGCGGTTCCTGTAGGCATCATGTGGAGTTTTTATGCTGTAGCTCAAAATATATCGTTGACGAAACTCGGAAAAGGCAAAGATTTTGAAAGCTATTTTTCGTTTTCAAGCATCATCGGTCAAATCGTTTCGATTGTAAATCCGCTTCTTTTTGCCGGAGTCATTTCTTTCATTGGTTTTAACGGTTCTTTTTTGCTAATGTTTGTATTTGTCGCTCTTCTTATGGTTGTTTCTTTTTACATTCCCGCTATCTCTTTAAAAGATGAGAAGCAGGAAGAGGAGATTAAAAATATATTAAGAATTCGCCCGATCCAGTGGATCATGCTCTCTTGTATGATTGCCGGTTTTTTCTTGCAGTTCCAGGGGTTATTCGCACTTGTATTTACATTTTCCATTTCCGAAAACAAACTAGTTATTGCGCTATTAAGCATTGTCTATACGCTGTCTACAATTGTGGCGATGATTTTGTACAGAAAGAAGAAAGTTCGAGATTCAACGTGGTTATCGCTCGGAATGGTTATGATTTCTTTTGGTTTTTTGCTTGCACTCTTTCAATATCCTTGGATGCTCATTGCTTCGAACGTGCTGACGACCATGGGTATGTTTTACTTTG
The DNA here is from genome assembly GCF_030817275.1 of Paenibacillus sp. V4I7. Lineage (NCBI taxonomy): Bacteria > Bacillati > Bacillota > Bacilli > Caryophanales > Paenibacillaceae > Paenibacillus > Paenibacillus sp. V4I7. The sequence goes on from NZ_JAUSZD010000002.1 coordinate 493,571, forward strand.
GTACGATATGGAATACAAAACAATTTAAAATCATTGCGAAGCACTCTATTATCGAACAATCTAAAATTTTAATTTGGCGAGAGTTATCCCTTACGATTTCTCGAATCATTATGCTTGCTCTTATCCTTAGCGTTGAAAAAATCCAGGGACCTGTTTTTATTTCGCTCATGATAGTTGCCATTTTGTGTGCGGTGATTACTCCGCTTGTTTCAAATAAAATGGGAGATGCAGCCGATTCCTCGAAGCACGGTAAGTCTCGAAGTGAATAAAAAAATATTCCATTAGTGATCTTCTAGAGTAAATAAAGTCTGTCTAATCTCCCGTGGCTACGCTGGAAATCAGGCAGATTTTTTAGTTACTTCTAAAATACCCATGGAATAAAAAATGAGCGGAGGATAGCCTTTATTTTGAGATAGCCGAAAAATGTCGAATATTCAGATGATTTAGTTCATATTCTTCATTTTCACATCGATAGAAGGGGATATTGTCCTTATCTAGAATTATGTGTCAGAACATATCCGTTAAGTGTTAATGCGTGGAAGCGAGGTGAACCATGGTACGACGACGACCTATTCCTATCTTCATCCAGTTGCTGGCCGGTATGTTTCTCATTGCGGCTCTTGCTATTGCGCTTACCAATCTGTTCAACTATCGCTTAACCTCACAGCTTGCGCTGAATCGTACGGCTGGCTATACGCAGGAGTCTGTCGACCAATTGTCGGCTAAGATTGATGTGCTGCTGCGTCAATATGATCAAGCCTCCCAGATGATTGCGTTCGATGAAAAGGTGCAGACCGCTTTGAACAAGCCGATTACAAAGCAAGGAGGGCAAGAGCAGCTTGCGTTGAACCGCTACCTTGCGGAGAAAACGCGCTATATCGCAGGTGAAATGCTCATTCACCTTTTTGACCGGGAAGGCAATGCTTACTCGTCTAACGAGTCGCTCCAGTTGTTTTGGCCGAAAGCGGATGACGCTGTGAGTGCTGTCACTTGGTACAGGAAAATGGAGGAGCTTGATGGTCATATGCTGTGGGTGTATGGTCCGGCTTGGCGAGATGGTGAGATTCCTGCCATTATTGGGGCCCGAAAGCTGAAGGACTCTCGAAACCTTACCGTTTTGGGGGATCAGTTCGTGGTGTTTCCTGTGGAGAAAATGAACCGGATGATTGGTGAAACGGGACAGCGTATCGAGCGAAAGGTGCAGGTCATGGATTCCATAGGGAATATTGTGTATTCGACGGAGCCTCGCGAGATTGGAACGGCGGCAGATCAAGGGCTGTTTTCCAAGTTCGGTGGGAATGCGCAGCCTTTCTTCGAATGGACGACGAGGGAGGATCGCAAGCGGATGCTTGTGACCTATGCCAAGTCCAATTACAGTGATTGGACCACCATCGCCTATTTCAAACCTGAAGCGGTGTACAGTGACGCTTCGCAGATGTGGGCGAATGCGCTGCTGACCATGGCTGCAGGTATCGGGATTGCCCTCGCACTGGTAGCGTACTTCACATGGACGCTTACGAAGCCAATTCGTCAATTGGCCGATGGGATGAACAAGCTGAGCAAGGAAGGCATCAAGCCGATCGACCGGCCTTTTGCGAGCCGGGAGATTACGCAGCTGTATTCAAACTACAATGGCATGGTGCGTCAGCTGGAGGAAGTCGTTCAACGGCTCTCCGAGCAGCAGATCAGTGCCCAGAGGGCGGAGCTTGTCGCGTTGAAAGCACAGTTCCGACCGCATTTCTTATACAATTCACTCAATCTGATTTACTGGACGATTGAGGACGAGAGGCCAGAGAAGGCGCAGGAAATGACACTCGCGCTCGGTGAACTGCTTCGCTATAGCGTCCATCCGTCGACCGATTTCGTGACGCTCGGGGAGGATCTGGCGCAGCTGGACCGGTATTTATTGCTCCAGCGGGCGCGCTTCGGTGAGAAATTCAACGTTAGTCTCGACGTAGAAGAAGGATTGCAGCAGCAAAGTGTGATCCGGCTCGTCCTGCAGCCGCTCGTCGAGAATGCCTTCCACCATGGCTTAGAGCACAAGGACGAGGGGGACTGGCTCATTCGAGTCCGGATCTACCGGCAGGACGGCAAGATCCTGTGCTCAGTGGAAGACAATGGCGTAGGTATGCCGCTTGCGGCCCTGCAGTTGCTTGAAGACTCGATTCATCGGGAGCAAGGCTTTGAGAAGAAGGCGGGCGGTATCGGATTAAGCAATCTGCATAAGCAGCTGCAGGCTTTCTTTGGTCCAGGCTACGGAATTCGCCTGATGCCAAGTCTTTTGGGAGGACTGCAAGTGGTATTATCACTTCCTCTGCTGGACCCGCCATCTCAGTTAGATAGGGAGCAAGGATTGTTAATGCTGGGTAAAAGAGGGGATGATGGTGCTGCCTAATTTATTTCTTCGGCTTTCGCTAGTACTGGCAATGATCAGCCTGCTGTGCTCCTGCTCCCCCGAAATGGTCATGCCGAGTGTGAAAAGCTCTCCGAAGCCCAGTACACTGCGTATCTGGCTGTGGCCGGGAAGTGGGCTGGAGCCGCTGATTAAGAAGTATGCGGCAGAATATCCTCAGATGGATGTCGAAATGGTTACTTTTCAATACGACGATGTGGTGCCGAGTCTCATGACCTCGCTAGCAACGAAGGCTGATTCCCCCGATCTTGTTCTGTTGGAGGCTTCGCAGCTGAATCAATTAAAGCGCTTCCAGAACCAGTTCTATAACCTCTATGATTACGGCGACGAGCGAGTTCATTATCTGGACTGGAAATGGCGGCAAGCGGAAAGCAAGAATGGTGGCTTCTTGTATGCCATGCCTGTAGATATCGGGCCTGTGGCACTTGCGTACCGCCATGACTTATTTCAGGAGGCCGGTTTACCAACGGAACGGGAGAAGGTGGCGGCCTATCTGTCCGATTGGGACGCGCTGGAGCAAGCAGGAGTCCTATTGAAGCAGCGAACGGGGGCCGTATTATTCGATAATATAACGAATATCTTCCTTAGCTATCTCAACCAGTTTGACGGTCAATATGTGCTGCCTGTGGAGCACGAATTAAGTCCTCATGTTAAGGAAGCTTGGGATCGGGCGGTGTATTTCCACAAGCATGGCCTCAGCGCCGGGTTGCCATCGCAAACTTCAGCTTGGGCCGAAGGAGCGGTCAATCGAAAATTCGCCCTCGTATTGGCTCCTTCTTGGCTTCACGGCATGATGAAGAAGAATGCTCCTGCTACTGCGGGCAAGTGGGATCTGACCCGGGCACCTGGTCTGCCATCCAATTTAACAGGGACGTATTTGGCGATGCCGAAGACAAGTTCATCTCCCAAAGCGGCGTATTCGCTAGCTTGCTGGTTAACGGCTCCACAGCAGCAGCTGGCGAATTTTATTGGCAGCGGGAATTTTCCTTCCACACCGGAATCGTACTCCTCTTCCGATTTCCTGGAGGTTAACGATCCCTTTTTCAATGATGCGCCAGTTGGTCAAATTTATTCTTACACGGCGCTTCGCTACAAATCAGGCTATGATGATTACGATTATACGACGATTGAAAGATGGATTCGCGACGGTCTTCGGCGGGTTGAATCTGACGGTGCAGATCCTGAGTTAACGTGGAAAGGGATTATGCAGCAGTTTGAGACGCTAAACCATGTAGAAGGAGGAGGCTAACCGCATGTTTACTGTTCTGATTGTAGACGATGAAGCAAATGTACGTCTTCCAATGTGCAGAACACTGGTCCGATTCGAAGGCGTGGGTGAAGTGTTGGATGCCTCTAGCGGGTTGGAGGCGATTACTATACTGCAGCAGAGGACGGTGCAGCTCGTTATTACCGATATCCGCATGCCGGCTGGGGACGGCTTGCAGCTTGCCGAATATATAAGGCAGCATTCACCGCAAACTGATGTGTATGTGCTGACGGGGCATGCGGAATTCGATTATGCCATGAAAGCGATGCAGCATCAAGTGGCAGCCTACCTGCTTAAGCCTCTTTCCAAGGAGAAGCTGCTAGAAGTGTACAACGAAGCTTATGGGAACTACCGCCGGCGAATGGAGTCCGAGCAGGTGAATGTGATCCGCAGCCGAGCCTTGCTGGAGAAACGAATGCACGACCTGCTCCACGGGGTGCCGGTGCCAACCTTCGATGAAGGGCTAATTCCGCAATATGCCGCCATCCGGCTCGTCTCCTTCTCGACAAAGGATTTGCGGTCACTGGGGGAGACCTCGGTACGTTACTTCATCCGGGAATGTGCCCAGGAATCGTTCAGCGGACTGGGGACGGCAGCAGTATGCGTTGAGGACCGGCTCATCACCGTGGTGCTGTTCATCGAGAACGATGATAAAGAGGCCTGGGAGCAGCAGGTGCAGGAGATTTCGAAGTGGATGGAAGCAAAGCTCCGCATTGAAGTGAAGATAGGTCATGGCGGCTGCACCAAGGAGATAAGTGATCTTGGGTTGATGTATATGCGCAGCATGATGAGCTTGGGCTTCAATGAAATTACAAGGAAGGAAAGAGGGGACTCATTTCCGCCGATTATTAAGGCGCTTTTGAAATACGTACATAATGAATATGCCAACGAAGCGGTGAATTTGTCCGATTTTGCCCAGCAATTCCAAGTGAATGCCAATTATTTAAGCAATTTGTTTCATCAGGAGATGGGACTCACCTATACCCAGTACTTGACGCAAATCAGGCTCACGGAGGCCAAGCGATGGCTGCGCGAGACGAACCTGAAAGTATATGAGATATGCATAAGGGTAGGGTATAAGGACCCAGCCTATTTCAGTCGCATCTTCAAAACCTTCGTCGGTATGGCCCCCGGGGATTATCGGACGGTGGAACATTCCTGAGAAGAGTCCAAGAAATCGAAGATTCGTTACCTATACGAGCTGTAAAGTCCTGCCTATACTAAATGTAAGGACTTACTAATATGAAAGTCCAGTTGAAAATGGTGAAGGGAGCGTTTATCGAATGAATTGGATGCCTAAACGCAAGTCCATGTTTCTGCTCTTGGTTTCTCTTCTTGTTCTTCTAAGTGCATGCAGCAGCAGCGGAGGAACGCAAGTCGCAGTAAAAAATGAAGCAGGTGGAAACAGCGGGAAAAAGGTTCAACTGCAAATGTGGTTTTGGCAGGGGGCATCATTTGAAAAGATAATACCAGAGTTTAACCGCACCCATCCGAACATCGAGATTGTTCCACAGATCTATAAGTGGGAGGACGCCCATAAGAAGCTTTTGACGGCGATGTCGGCAGGCTCGGGGGCTCCGGACATTGCGATGATCGATATTTCACAGATGGACCAATTCTTGAAGTACCCTGATAAATTTTACGACCTGAACGAGTATGGAGCTAAGGATCTGTCCAAGGATTATCTGGATTGGAAATGGAAGCAAGGCAGCGCTGGCAGCAAGCAGCTTGGATTTCCTACGGACATCGGTCCGATGGTGCTTTACTACCGCCAAGATCTGTTCCAACAAGCCGGACTCCCTTCGGAGCCTAACGATGTTGCGGCCAAGATTAAGAATTGGGACGACTTCCTCGCTGCTGGCAAAACATTAAAGGAGAAAACAGGCGCTAGTATTTTATCCAACCCTTATGAATTATATGGTGCGATTCGCGACCAGGGCAATGAACTGTACTTTGATAAAGACGAGAATTTGACAATGGATTCCAACCCGCAAATCAAGAAAGCGTTGGATTATTATAAGAAAGCCCGTGAAATGGGCATCGCTGGAGCTTATGACCAGAAAAATGCGCTGCAGGAGTACTCTGCCGCTCTGAATTCCGGCAAAATCGCTACGTACATCTCTGCCGCATGGGGCAAAGGCCACGTTGAAACCCGCGCACCGGATACGAAGGGCAAATGGCGTGCAGCCAAAATTCCGGAGGGCACCGGCAACATGGGTGGTTCGTTCTTACTTATTCCGAAGGAAACGAAGAACGCCAAGGAAGCTTACACAGCTATTAGTTGGATGCTTTCACCCCAGCAGCAGTTAGAGGTATTCAAGATTTCAGGCAATTTCCCTTCGACTCCGTCGGTCTATGGCGATAAAGCGTTCACAGAGGCGGGGTATGAATTCTGGGGCAACCAGAAGCTCGGCATCTTGTTCTCCGAGGTAGCCAAGGACGTGAAGGTACAGCGTAAAGGACCTTTCTATCAAACCGTGGAAGATATTATTAGCGATGGCATGCAGGCCGTGACGGTCGATAAGACCAAGGATCCTGACAAAGAATTCGCGGCCCTCATTGAGAAGGCCAAGACCAAATTGAAAAACAAATAGGGATGTGGCTGCGATGAGAGGGTTGAAGACGTATCTGGCGCCCTACCTGATGATATCTCCATTTTATATCTTGTTTATCGTATTCGGCTTGTTTCCGATCCTGTTCTCGCTGTACCTAGCTTTCCACTCGTGGGATGGGCTCGGGCCGATGGAGTTCGTGGGACTTCGCAATTTCCGTAACCTGCTGACCGATGATCCAGATTTCTGGAAGTCGGTCGGCAACACCTTCGTCATCTGGTTTTTTTCGACCTTACCGCAGCTGTTTCTGGCACTGGTCGTCGCATTTCTGCTCAACGCCGCTTTCGTGCGGTTCAAGGACTTTTACCGAGCGGTCTATTTTCTGCCGAATATTACGTCGATTGTGGCTGTAGCCATTATTTTCGGGTCGTTCTTCGGCAGCCAATTCGGGCTGATTAATGGGCTGCTCCAGGTCGTTGGGCTGCCCCGGATTGAATGGATCAACGATCCATTCTGGGTGAAGGTCGCTGTGTCGCTCATGGTCATTTGGCGGTGGACGGGCTACAATGCCATCATTTACTTGGCCGGGCTGCAGAGTATCCCGCATGACTTGTATGAAGCAGCTACGATTGACGGAGCGAACCGGAAGCAGCAGTTCTTCAGCATTACGCTGCCGCTGTTGAAGCCGATCATTCTGTTCACTGTGATCCTTTCGACGATTGGCGGCATGCAGTTGTTTACAGAACCCTTAATTCTAGTCGGCAATACCGGCGGGGCAACCAAAGGCGGGTTAACGCTGGTGCTGTATCTGTATAACCAAGCCTTCGGCAATCAGTTGTTCGGCTATGCTTCCGCTATCGCTTGGATGCTGTTCCTGATCATCGGTGTTTTCTCCTTCTTGAATTGGAAATTCGTTTCGAGAGGGGAGGGAATCTAATGAGATCGGAATCTTCCAAAGTAACGGTCACTCGCCGAAGCAGAGATGCCGTCGCCCTAACCAAGACCCCAGCGAAGTCCTCTTGGGCTTCAGGAACGTTCCTTATTCACATCGGGATGCTGGTCGGTACTCTATTGTCGCTATTTCCTTTTTACTGGCTGTTCGTGATGTCTACCGCAACGACTTCGGATATGTTCCGGTTTCCCCCGAGGTTTCTGCCTAGTGATCAGCTGTTGGTTAATATCGGAAAGGTTATCGATCATGTCGGGTTTTTCCGATCGTTCGGCAACAGCTTGATCGTGGCAGGTGTACACACACTTCTGGTTCTGTTTTTTTGCTCGATGGCGGGCTTTGCCTTTGCCAAATTTTCATTTCCAGCCAAGCCGTTCCTGTTCTTCTTTCTGTTGATGACCATGATGGTGCCGCAGCAGTTGGGGCTAATTCCCCAGTTCATCATTATACAAAAGCTGGGCTGGATCAATGATCTGAAAGCCTTGATCATCCCGGGGGCGGCGAGTGCATTTGGTATCTTCTGGATGCGGCAGTATGCGGCCTCCGTGCTGCATGATGAGCTTATCAATGCAGGACGCATTGACGGCTGTAACTCTTTTGACCTGTACTATCGTGTAGCGCTTCCGGTGCTTCGCCCGGCGTTGGCGACCCTCGGCATCATTACGTTCCTGAACTCCTGGAATGATTATTTGTGGCCGCTCGTCGTCATCTCCGTACAGAACAAATTCACGATCCAGATGCTGATTGCCTCAATGAATGGCGTATACAGCACGGACTACTCTATGGTCATGGCCGCAACGCTGATGGCTACGGTACCGCTCATTATAGTGTTCTCAATCTTCAGTCGGCAGTTTATTGCCGGGCTTATGCAGGGGTCGGTGAAGGATTGACAATCCGGTGAGTATGGGAGCAATCGAAGGCAGGATATAGTTGCTATTGCAGGAAGGGGCTGCCCCAAAAGCCATGAAAAATGGCTGAGGGATAGCCCTTTTTTTGCATAAAATGCGTACAAACATTCGCCCATGGTGCTATACTAAAAGTGACGAAAAAAGATCGGTTGGAAATCGAAGTGAAAACATCAGTTTGATAAAGTCTGTTTGGGCTTAATCGCTCAAACAGGCTTTTTTTATTGGATGGAACTACTTCCCAATGGCCTACCAATCCTTCAACCTTTGAAATTTTGATATAATAGGCATATATTCTCAAACAGGAGCATGTGTGAATGGACCCCGCTGCATAGCAGCTGGCGGTTACTTCCCCCAAGAAATATTACCTACATACGAGCTTTGTACGATTTGGAGGCATACAGCATGGATTACGTAGAAATTGGTCAGGTTATTTCCGGGTTTCGGGAACGTATGACCAAGCTGGCACTTTTTGATCCTCTTTATGAGCTTCAGAGAAAGCGGCAAACCGACCGACAAAACAAACCGATAGATTTCATGGAGCTTGGTCTGCTGACTCTGCTTTACTTTTTTGAACAGAAGTTGATGCGAAACAATAAGGCGGGTGTCAAAGACTTAGCCGAGTTTCTATTGAAGGTGACGGGGATCTTCATCGATTTGGATGAAGCCGGATTTGAGGATCTGGCCAGGCAGATCACGCAAGTATTTCGCCCAACGACAGGGAAGAAGCGGGATTTTACATTTATGAATTGGGAAACCGGTCAGTCGGAGCATATTTACATATCGATTCTGAAAGCGAATGCCTTCGACTTAAAAACGAATACGCAGTACTACACGCTCGACGAAGATGGGTTGGAGCTTATTTTTGCGACCAAGGAGTTTTATACAGAATTTCAATTATCGATTCATCAGCTGGTGCTGCGCAAGCAATTGGAGAAGGGCGAGTTCGAAGGCGCACTGCGGCAAATTAATGAAATGCGAATTGATGTAGAAGCTTTGCAGGAGCGGATGGTCAAGCTGGAGCATGAGTTGAAAAGAAACATCGTGTCGGAAGAAACGTTCGGACGATATAAAGGACTGCTGGAAGATATTTATTTGCGCTTGCAGATGGAGAATGAAGAGTTTGAAGAACTGAGGCAATTCGTGAAGGAGACGAAGGATCGCGTTCAGGCACAAACGGTTAGACAAGCAGATCAACGGCCTTATGAGTTAATTTTACGCATATCCAATGAGCTGGAGAAAGTGCATGGCGAGCATTCGAATCTATTTCATCAGAGTATGGTATTGAAATCACATGCACTAGGCGCAGCGCAAGAATCCTTATATTATACCGGGTTGGATTCCTTTAATTTTGATCAGGATATAGCTTCTCTTATCTTTAGTACGCCACTGCCTTTGGAGACGATGAAAGGTGTGCTGGCACCGTTCCTGCCGGTTCAAGAGACGAAGATGTGGTCGCTTTTGACGGTATGGGCTGAGCAAAATATGCTGGAAGACGGCAGCGGTCAGGAGCGGGATGACAGGTTCCTGGAACTTGGCGGAGACAGCGACGAATATCGGTACCAGACGATGCAGAAAAAGCTGTATAAGCTTCTTATGGAGCAGCTGCTGCAAAGGATGGAAGAGCAGGGTCACGTTGAATTGAAACCGTTTATTCAATTGTTCGAAGAGAGCGAGCATGCAAGACTGCTGGGTGAGAGAGCTTTCTATGATTTCTGGATCTATCTGCATCAAAGAAGTCCGCTTCAGGCGGATGATAAGGATAAACAGCAAAATGAAGAGCAGGGTACGTTGCTGGAAGACATGTATATGCTTCTGGGAAACCGCTGTCTGGTCATCATAGAGCAAGAGGATATTATTAAGGTAAACGATAGGTTTAGCATACAGAATATGTTGATTTCATGGGGAGAACAGGATGACAATTGGACTTGAAAATGGGACAGTAATGAGAGCTTTTCGCATCTATACCTTGCTCGCTCGCGATAACGCTGCCAGCAAAGAATGGCTCCAAGAATACATGGCGGACGATGTGGTGCGTGGGCTTGTGGATCAATTCGCGCGTGAAGTCGATTGTGTGACGGTTATTGCCGGCGAACAGCTGTATATGATACCGGAGACACGGCTATCGCCTTTTCATATGAACAACGAAGTGATTAAACGTACCTATTTGCGGGCGAATGCCGTGAATGCGGATCTATATCTGATGTATGTCAGCATCATTGTGTTGATTGGGGCCTTTTATGACAGCTACCAAACGATGGAGCCAACGAGAAGCTTTATCGGAATTGAAGAGTGGACGGAGCTTGTGAATGAGCGAATAGCGTTATTGAAGACGCATCCTGAAGCTGAATTAAGAGAGATGGAGAAGGAATTTTCCTATAACTGGACAGCCTTGATTGAAAAATGGAGTGCCATGGACGATATCAAGGAAACAGCTGCGAGGCAAAGCGGGAATACGATTAGCAGGGTTAGCTTTATGGATTCTGTCCGCAAGTTTCTGGTCGCCCAAGAGTTAGTGATCGATATTGGCAACCAGGAAATTACGTTAACCGAAAAGGCCAAAGTAGTTGTTCAGCGTTATTTTATGGAGCTGGAATATAACCGTGGCATTTTGGAGTTTTTATATCAAAGCGATGCAAATGAGGGGGAGGGAAGCGAACATGCCAGCCATCTCTAAAATACGTTTTACGAATGTGGTCTATGAGGATGGAAATAAGCGCTACAACGATGAATTGTTTCATTTCGATGGGCATAATGGCGCGATTCTGTTGGAAAATGGAGGAGGCAAGACGGTTTTTATTCAATCTGCGATTCAAGCCATACTGCCGCATGCGGAGCTTGCTGGTCGTAAAATGAAGGATACGTTAAGTCTCGAAAACGGCCCTGCGCATATCGCAATTGAGTGGATTCTGAGTGAACGGCCACGGAGATATGTGGTTACTTGCGTTAGTTTGTTTCTGACAGCAACAGGAATAGATTCCTTTCGGTATGTCTATGATTATCCGGAGCTTGATGCAGATAGCATTGATCGGATACCTTTTGTCAAGGAAAGTGCAGGCAACCTTCGAGCAGCGGATAAAGGCGAAATCCATGATTATTACCACCAGATGACGTCGAAAAGAATGAACGCGAAGCTACCGCCTACGATAAAAGATTACAAGAAAGTTTTGGAAAATGATTATCACATTATCGCATCAGAGTGGGATCGTATTGCGAAGATCAACAGCTCAGAGGGCGGTGTAGAGAGCTTTTTTGATGAATGTAAAACGACGAGCCAATTGTTCGATCGCTTGTTGATCCCAACGGTCGAAGATGCGATGGGAGGATACGAACAAGGCGAGTTCGCGAATAATTTTGAAATGCACAGGGACAGCTTCAAAAAATATAAAGAATTAAAAGAGAAAATCGAAGAAAATAAAAAAATCCTCGTTGAATTGGATGGCTATGTGCTTCATTTTGCCAAAATGGATGCCAAACAGGTGGCTTATGCAGCTGCCCAGGCTGAAACGAAGGCCTATTGGTTATTAGTCAATGAGCAGAAAAATGAGGAAAGCGCCAAGCTTTCACAATGGCACCGTCAAATGTCAGAATGCGACCAGCAGTTGCTGTTATTGGCTCGGAAGAAAGATTCCCTTCAGATTGCAAAGCAAAAACAGGAGCAATCCGCTTTGGAAACAAAGCTAAGATTGGTCGAGGAAGACGTTGAACGGAAAGAGGCGCAAGTACGAAGTGCTAAGCAGCACTACTACTCTCTGCGTTTGGCCGACTACAAGCAGCAGTGGACCTCTGCAGAAGAGCGCATGAATTATTTGCAGCGCGAACTTGATCAATTCGGAAATACCGAGGATGAGGTTGTTCTCCGGGAAGCATGGATCAATAACGGCGGGCAAATTCGCAGTATTTACAGCAAGATGGAGCAAGAGTGGCAGGTGGAAGAAGAGAAACTCAGGCAGGAATTAGATGCTTATCAGAATAGGACGGCCTTAGAGGAAACGATTCTGAGAGATCTATCGAGCGAACTAGAGGAATTGAACAAGCAGCTCATTGAACATAGATCCATTGTGCAGGCTCGCGAGAAAGATAGGGACGTGCTTAAGATCAATGTTCTGGCAAATCCAGCGGTCGAGAGCATGGAAGGCAGTATGTCGGATTGGATTCAGCGTTATCAGAAGTTGGATGACAGCAATGTGCTGCTTGTGCAGAAAAACAAGGATTTGGCATTCGGTAAGGAGGAAAGCGGAAGAGAGCTTGAACGAGTTAATGAAAACCTTAAGATCGCCTATGTGCAACGCGTCAGCTCAGAGCAAAATCTCGAAGCATTTAAAAAAGAACACCAATCCATGCTTACTGAAATTGCTGCGTACAGGGCTTCATGGGGGAGACTCTCATCCGTTTATGAGAAGCAGAGTTCGATTGAAGAACGGCTTAGGGAGGATTTGGAAAAGCTGCACCTGGATAAGGAAGCATATTTGTTGAAAGAGCGCCTTGCTTTTCGCTATATCGATGATTACAGCTACCAGCATACTTTTTTTGCAGATGTCTATGTGGCAGGATTGGTGGAGAAATGGCGTAATCAATTCGCGTTATTGGAGACAGGCATTCAATATTTGCAGGGCTTAGACCTAACCGAGCGGGCAATGACACATCCTCTCTGGTCCGTGACTTTGATTACGACAGAAGAAGAGGTTGGGTTATTAACAAGCAAGCTGCGGCAGTATGCGGAGGATATGCAGTTCCCGATTCAAGTCATCTCATCGCAGAAAGCATCGCGTCTAGCCAATATGGATACACCGATAGCTGTGCAAGAAAAAGCTTGGGTTGAACCGCAGCATTGGCGTGAAAATGCGGATGTCGTTGAATTTGCGAGCTGGAAACAAGCGATATCTCAAAAAGGCGAAGAGGTCCTGACAGCACGTAAAGTAAAGGAAAGTGAATTGCAGCGTACGTCTGATTTACAAACTTCTTTCTCTCGATTCATTGCTTCATACCCGCTTGAGATCGTACAAGAGATGGAAAGGCAAGTTGGACTTAAGCGCGAACTAGTGCGTGAATTAGAGAGCCAAGAGGATTCAATCAGGAAATCGGTGCGACAGGCTGAGCAAACGATACAACAGCACAATAGCATCATGGACGAGCAAAAAGGTGAAATGATTCAGCTTCAGCAATGGATTGAAAAAGGACGGACATATGTCGAGCTGGGGAAAGAAATCGACGCATTGAACGGGGTCATCGATCTGCTTGTTGAACAGGCAGAAGATCAGCAAAGCAAGTGGGATAGCAGGCAGCGCTCTATGGAGCAAGTGAAGCTGCAGATCGAATCCGTGAAAAGCAGAATGAACTATTTGAGAACCGAGAAAGCGAGTCAACAAAATCAAGAGCTGTATATGGAGACTGTCGATGTGCAGCCGATTAAAGCGAATTATAGCTTAGAGTGGTTGAAAACGGAACGGAAGGATTTAGATCTCAAGTTAAATCGTATATCCCAGGGGCGTCAACAGCTTGAAGCGGAGTGGAATCATGCCAAGACCAGCAGAACAACGCTGGAGAAGGAGATGAACAAGCTTCGACTGGAGCAAGCTGACTTGGATTTAAATGAAGATCTTGCGTTTACCGCGACCGGTGAAGAACAGATGTCGCAGCTGTTATCGGAGCTCAAGGAACATGAATCTCGGTTGTCTCGTGACAAAGAAGAATTTACGCGAGTTGAGAAGCAATTTGATGCACTAGCGACGACAATTAAACTACTCATTGAGCAGTATGGCGCTGCGCATTCGGGTGAGCTACCTGTAGCCTTCATGGAGTCTCTGACTGTGGTGCATGAGCAAGTTCAAAGCGAAGATACACGTCTGCAACAGCAGAAAATGGGATTACAGCAGCTGCATACACAAATTCAGGCTCAATTAGGCAAAATCGAAGATGTTATCCAATACTTGAATCAATATAAAATCATGCATGGTTTTGAAAATCCACTTATTCAGGCTTCATTTATTACGCAAGAGCTGAAAGCAGAGTTTCCGTTTGACAGGATGAAAATGGTCCGAAAATCCGTGACTTTGCTGTCTGGCGTTATGAAAGAACTGGAAGCAGAAGAGACATTGGTAAAAAAGGCGAGAGTTCATTTTATCGATTTTTGCCGGAAACAAATCAAAGATATCAAAATGAGAGATATGGCTGAGCAAGGTGTCGAGAAAAAAGACAACTATCAGGAGCTAACGCAATTTCAACAGAAAATGCACAGCCGGATTGAACGTGTCAACCATGTCGCAGAAGAAACGATGCGTACACATAATCAACAGCTCGAGCAGTATATTATTCATGTGCACAGCCATATCAAGCTGATCGCTTCTGAACTTCGAGATATTCCTAACAAAACCAGAGTCAAGGTCGAGGATCAGTGGAAGCACATTTACTCGTTTCAAATTCCCGAATGGGATGAGCTGGAAGCCAAGGACCATCTGCGCAAGCATCTGGAATGGATTTTGGCTGAACTGGAAAAAGGTTCCTACCGTGATGACAACGGTCAAGAAGTGAAATCGACGGTACGCAAGGAGATTGAGAAATGGCTGGATACCAAGCAGCTTCTGCACATTGTTTTACAGGAAAGGCCGATGAAAGTATCCTGCCGCAAAGTAACTAATGAGAATAACGTAACGAAGGCGTCCTTCTCTTGGGAGCAGTCTAATAATTGGTCTGGCGGGGAAAAATGGAGCAAGAATATGACCTTGTTCTTGGGATTACTCAACTATGTCGCCGAAAAACGTCAACATATTCAAGCGAATATGAAAAGACATCGTACCGTGATCCTCGATAATCCCTTCGGTAAAGCGTCGAGTGACCATGTACTCAGTCCTGTATTTTTTATAGCCGAGCAGCTCGGCTTCCAGATCATAGCGCTCACAGCGCATGCGGAAGGCAAGTTTCTTAAAGACTATTTTCCAGTCGTCTTTAGCTGCAGGCTCAGACAAGCAGCAAATGGAAGTAAACTAGTCATGACCAAAGAGAAGGAAATTAACCAGGCCTATTTCCGTGATTACGCACCGATTTCATTAGAAAGATTAGGGGATGTTAAGCAGATGGAGTTATTCATATAGCTGCTGTTTTATTTCCTGGTGAAAAGTAAAATAGACATTAAGAAAGTCTGCCCTATCTCCTGTGGTTACGCATCGGAGATCAGGCAGGCTCTTTTTGACGGAAGAATTTATACGTTTTGGGTTTGGGGTAAGCAAAGCTTACTTTTTTTATTCGTACGCTTCCCGGAGAGTTCTCGCTGAAAGCGCGTTTTCGATGCTTATTTGTTTGGGCGCTCCAGTTTAAGCGCGTTTTCCGTGCTTATTTACTGCGGACGCGCGAGACAGTCTGCTGAGAAGTCGATTTTCGGCTTCTCAGAATCTGACAACGAGCTTCTGCTCGCAGAGCGCTCGCTGAAAGCGCGGTTTTCGCGCTTAGTTGTTTGGGCGCTCCAGTTTAAGCGCGTTTTCCGCACTTATTTACTGCGGACGCGCAGGACAGTCTGCTGAGAAGTCGAATTTCGACTTCTCAGACTCTGTCAACGAGTCTTGGCTCGCAGAGCTCTCGCTGAAAGCGCGTTTTCCTTTGTCCGGGCGTTCCTGTTCCTTGATGGTTTTTTTTATGAGAGTCAAATTTTTCTATGCGTTACTGCAGCACTTCTTGTATTTTTTACCGCTTCCGCAATGACAAGGGTCGTTACGTCCTACTTTATCCATCTTCATGTAGGAGGTGGTTGATACTGGACTTACTGGACTTTTACCCGTAAAGTGCCGATTTATCTCATTTGTTCGTTTGGCGCGTCTTTTATTCTCTTCTTCTAGCTCCAGCTTCCAGAGACTCCTCTGAGGCAGCAGAGTGTCAGACATTATACAATGGGCATAAAGCGTTTCTTTGAGATTCAGGTGTCCGCTGTCATAGCCATTCTCCACGAGTTCTTGCACCAAGGGAATACCTATAGTGGAGCCTAACTCGCACAGTCCGTCGGCCAGCTTTGTTGCATAAGTGATATCATTCTCGCTGGGAAGCAGCGCAAGGAGTGCTTTCTCAGAAGCAGGCAGCTTAATATTTCCGAACACATCCGATGCAAAGAGGCGATAGTATTCCTCGGATGCTGCAGTGTATTTTTCAGCTAATGTCGTAATGACAGATTCAGTGCCAATCCGAACAAGGGCCTTCACAGCAGTTTCCGGCAGAACATCATCTTCAGCTCCCACAAAGCTGCATAGTAATGGAATTGCCGTTTCCAGCTGCATTTCACCTGCCAATTGTGTGTAAAAGATCGTCTCGTAACTAAAATCGTCCGGATCGTAGGAATCAAGTACATTCAAAATGTAGTCAGGCGATACACTCTTGCGGTGTGCGAGTTCATGTATCAGTTGGTCGCCATAAAATGTATCAATGTCATTATAGTATTTGCCGTAAGCTTCTTTAATGAAATGTTCGAATGCATCGAAGAGAGCATCATTTTCCAAAATTGCAATGTTCATTCTGGTTTGTATCCGTTTATTTAACTCCTCAGTCTTAGTCAGAACATCCAGATAAGGTTCAAGCAGAGATAGATCGCTATGAATGAGAATGTTAAATAAATGAAATTTGGTGTTGGCATCCATATTCGCTGCTTGAAGAAGCTCCATGATCTCTGAGATCGTTTCCTGTGATTGAGTGAATAAGCGGGCTGCGAACAGGTGGAAGGTCTCACCCTTCTTAACTTGTTTCAGCCTTTGAAGGACGAGCGGCATAAGTGTAGCATCATTCAAATATAAATTGCTGTTAGAAAAATAATTGATCGCAGCGTGGCTAACGACTAGCTCCGGGTGTAAAATAAACGGTTTAACCTGAATAGGTGTGAGCACGGAGAACAACCTTTCTTTTTAGTTTTGCTATATTAAAATATTGTCTATAATTATAATACAATACTAGAATGAGTTTGAAAAAGAAACTGTATGGCGAGGAGGAACAGATGTTCATGGCCACGTTGAATCATAAAAAAAAGCAGACGAAACCGGAGTTGGCAGCTAGTTTAAAAGAAGAGGAAATCCGTTATATCCTTCACGCAGCAGATAGTTTGATCGGTAGTGGAGGAAGGAACATGTTGGCTAAAATTTTAAAGGGTTCACGCGATAAAAAGCTGTTGGAGCTGGAACTGAACACGAATATGGCTTATGGCTTCTATGGTTACTTGACTCTAGAGCAAATTACAGAACGAGTCGATTGGATGATCAAGAATGATTTTCTTGAATTGCAGTACAATCGCGATATGCCCCTTCTTATTTTCACAAAAAAAGGATGGCTGATCCAGTGTGATCAGATGGCTGATCTGCTGCTTCATCAGTGGAGACAGTGGATTGGAGCCGGAATTGGCGACATAGATATGACCTATCTGAAAGATCGTAACCGAGGCTTGATTCTGCTTTTTTTACAGAAAGTTGCTGGCACTTCGGATGAACGCTTCATTCCACTGCTCAAGCAGTGGCAGCTTGTCGATTATCAGAAGGTGAAGAAAGCGATAAGGGATGTGATTGCTCATCTTCAAAATAAGGGTAAGAGTCCCCTAGTTCTAGAAGGTGAAGCACCTCAAGTGGAAATTACTTCCGATCTGTTCCATCAACCGCGCGAAGTGGAACGACTTAAATGCTGGGAATGTGGAAAACGTTTTGAATGGATGGTAGAGGAACAGGATGTTTTCCGTATGCGTGGATGGGATCCGCCAAAACGTTGTTCTTCTTGTCGGGATGAACGCCGTAGGCAAAAAGAAGGCTTCACATGGAATGATTTTGATTAAGCCATCGTGTTATGATGTTATACAGCAGGAGGGGTAACATGGAGGCGCTTGCACTTCTGCTCTTTGAGCGTATGGGTATTCTGTTGATCGTAACGTTTATCTTAACGCGAATTCCTATCGTTCGTCAGCTTCTGGACAGAAAAATGTCCGTTATGAATACGATTTATTTCATCTGTTTATTCGGCTTGTTCGGCATTCTTGGTACCTATGCAGGTGTGGTGATCGAGGGGGGAGTTGTGTCGTCTTCCTTTTGGATCTTTCCTCTGCAGTCCGATCAAGCATTAGCCCATTCCGCTCTGGTTGGTGTTGTCATCGGAGGTTTAATGGGGGGACCTCTTGTGGGGGTCGGCGCGGGTTTAATTACTGGAAGCCACTTATATATGATGGGTGGATTTACTGGTTTGGCGGGCGGAATCGCCGCTCCGCTGACCGGATTATTAGCGGGAGGAGTGGCGAGATTCTTCTTGCAGGAACGGGTCATTTCTCCAGCTAAAGCTATTTTTATCGGCATGTTCGCACCTATCGTGCAGATGGGAATTATCCTTATTGTATCAGCGCCATCCGAGAAAGCGATTGAACTTGTGGACTTGATCGGCATTCCAATGGTGCTTACGAACAGCATCTCCATCGCGATTTTCACAACCATGCTGCGTGTTGTATTTCGAGAAGAGGAACGCGCTGTTGCTTATGAAACTCAGCGCGCCCTGCATATTGCAGAAGCTGCGCTGCCTCATCTGAAACAGGGATTAACTTATCAATCAGCAGATGCGATCACTAGGTTACTGCTAAGGGAGCTTAAGACGGCGGCCGTTGCTGTTACCGATGCGGAGAACATTCTTGCTCACGCTGGGCTCGGTGATAGGATTCTCATACCCGGTGAGCCGATTCGCTCTGAGCTTTCGAGGCAAGCCATTGGAACGGGAAAGCTGCAAATCGCTCTTAACCACGAGGATATCCAACCGAATCATAGATTGCTTAGAGCTGCGATCATAGTTCCGATCAAGCAGGCTGGACAAGTTGCAGGTTTGATCAAGCTATATTTTAAAAAACCGCAAGAAATTCGTTCGGTTGAGATCGTACTTGCAGAAGGATTAGGCAAACTATTGTCTTATCAACTTAGTGTGGCTCTGCATGAGAGTATGGAGGCATTAATGAAGGAATCCGAACTAAGGATCCTGCAGTCGCAAATCAATCCGCATTTCTTATTCAATACTTTGAACTCAATAATCTCCCTGATTCGAATTGAGCCTGATATGGCAAGGCATATTACTATGCAGCTTAGTACTTATATGAGGCTCAACATAAAGCTTATTGCGTCTCATACGATTTCGATCCAACAAGAAATCATGCACCTTAGCTCGTATTTGGAAATTATCCAGATTCGATTCAAGGATCAGATCACGATGGAAGTTCAGTTAGACTCTGATTTGCTGATAGCTATGATTCCTCCCGTTACGCTGCAGCCCTTGGTTGAGAACTGTATCAAACATGGATTGAAAGATAGGAATCACGGCGGGCGAATCCGAATAGCAGTGTTGAACCATGAGGATACTTTACAAATATCAATCGAAGATAACGGAAGCGGCATACCCCCTGATTTGCTAGAGCAATTAGGCAAAGGTCCGGTAAACAGCAGCGAGGGGAACGGGATTGGTGTTTACAATGTCAATCAACGGCTGATCGGCTTGTTTGGCGAGGAATCTCGACTTTTTATCGAAAATAATGTAAATGGCGGATGTAGATTTTCATTTAACATTCCTGGGAAAAGTACCGAAAGGAGGGGATACGTAGGTGAGAACCATTAAGGTCATGATTGCTGAAGATGAGTGGTTAGCCCGTAAAGAGCTGATCTACCTGTTGGGGATGGAAGAGGATATAGAGCTGATGCCGCATGCCTCCAACGGTAAGGAGTTATTGGAGCTTGTAAAAGAATGGGAGCCAGACGCTATATTTTTGGATATACAAATGCCGGAATTAGATGGCCTGCAAGCCGCCCGTATGCTGAAAACTGCTGCACAAGCACCCCTAATTGTATTTACAACGGCCCACGATGATCATGCGGTTGAGGCGTTCGGGTTGAATGCTGTTGATTATTTACTTAAACCTTATAGTACTGAGCGTCTAAAGGAATCACTGGCACGGATTCGCAGTAAGCTTTCCAATAGCCCACTGACGACGTCACTGCATAGCAAAATGCAATTTTCCTCCAAAGCAAGGAACTGGAATAAATTATTGATCATAGACGGGGAAAAGCATGTCCTGCTTGATCCTGAGACCATCCTTTATGCCGAGAGGGAAGAGAAAAGCATCCATATCTATACGTATTCCAACCAGATTTATATGAGCAAAATGAGCCTGCAGGAATTGGAAAATAAGCTCGGGGAACTCCCTTTTTTTCGTCCTCATCGCAGTTATTTGGTTAATTTAAATGGTATTGATGAATTAGTTCCGTGGTTCAATGGCGCTTTTAATTTGATTTTGAAAAATGAAACAAGAACGCAAATACCCGTTTCACGGGAGATGGCCAAAGAGCTGTTTAGGCTGCTTAAATGAAAATGAAACCGTTTAAAGCTCCTTTTTAGGCAATTCAGGCAGGGAATATGACGATTCGCGACAGTCTTAATACAAAGGGCAAAAATTCGCATATAATCAACTTGAAGACGCTTACATTAGGAGGGACTAAGCAAATGTCAAACGGCAAGCCTATTCAATATGGGGAAGTGGCACAGTCAGAAAAATTCAAGAAATTAATCGGCAGCAAAAAACGATTCATTATTCCGATGACAGTCTTTTTCCTCCTTTTTTACTTTACTCTACCCATCTTAACCTCTTACACGAAAGTATTGAATAATCCGGCAATCGGTCCTATTTCGTGGGCATGGGTGTACGCATTTGCCCAGTTTCTGATGACTTGGGCACTCTGTATCATTTACTCCAGGAAATCCAAGGAATTCGACCGACAAATTGAAGAAATAAAATCGGAAATTGGGGGTAATTCGTTATGAGTCCAACAGCCGTCATTCTATTTCTTTGCATTATTTTATTAACAATCATTATTACGTATTATGCAGCTAAAAAAACAGACAGCTCGAATGAGTTTTATACGGGTGGCGGTGGATTAACAGGTTGGCAGAACGGACTTGCGATTGCAGGAGATTATATGTCGGCAGCATCGTTCTTGGGAATCGCAGGGACGATCGCCTTGACTGGATTTGATGGATTCTTCTACAGTTTAGGTTTTCTAGTTGCTTATCTTGTCGTCCTCTATTTAGTGGCGGAACCGCTTCGGAATTTAGGGAAATATACGATGGCGGATATGATCGCGGCACGATTTGCTAATCAGAATGTTCGTGGGGTTGCCGCATTAAACACTATCACCATTTCCATCTTCTATATGATCGCGCAGCTTGTTGGTGCGGGTGCTTTGATCAAACTATTATTCGGCTTTAATTACTATACCTCAGTATTAATTGTGGGCATCCTGATGACTATCTATGTGGTATTCGGCGGAATGAGGGCCACGAGTTGGGTGCAAATTACAAAAGCAGTTCTTCTGATGGGTGGTACGTTGATCCTGTCACTTATCGTTCTAGCTAAGTTTAATTTCAGTATTTCCGAAATGTTCACCCAAATGAAAACAGCAACACCCTTGAAAGAGGCGTTTTTAAATCCTGGTAACAAATATAAGATTCCGGTTGAAACGCTCTCCCTCAACCTTGCACTGGTGCTCGGAACTGCCGGATTACCGCATATTCTTACTCGTTTCTATACGGTGAAAAATGCTGCTACGGCAAGAAGTTCTGTCGTCTCGGCAACATGGGTAATCGGTATTTTCTATGTCATGACCTTATTCCTTGGTTTTGGGGCTGCGGCATTTGTTGGCGCTAAGGATATCACAGCGATTGATAAAGGTGGAAACATGGCTGCACCGCTATTGGCCAAAGCGCTAGGCGGGGACTTCTTGTTTGCTTTTATTTCCGCGGTTGCTTTTGCTACGATATTAGCGGTTGTTACCGGATTGGTGCTTTCTGCTGCTTCAGCTTTCTCCCATGATTTTTACGGACAAATCGTTCGTAAAGGCAAAGCGACGGATAAGGAAGAATTGAAAATAGCCCGTTTCGCTTCGATTGGAGTAGCCGTGCTCTCGATTATTTTGGCATTGTTTGCCCAAAAGCTCAATGTAGCTTTCTTGGTATCCATTGCCTTCGCTGTTGCGGCAAGCGCCAATTTGCCAGTCATTCTCTTCACCGTCTACTGGAAAAGGTTTAATACGACGGGCGCGATTGTCGGTATGTTAAGTGGACTTTTAAGCTGTATCCTTCTTGTTGCTGTGGGTCCAAATATTTGGGGAGAGGCAGGAAAGGCGATTCTGGTGGGCAATCCGCTTATTAATTTGGCCAATCCCGGCATTATCTCCATTCCGCTTGGATTCCTTGGAGCCTATATCGGAACGATGCTTTCCACACAAAGAGATGATGTCAAATATACAGAAATTAATGTAAAAGCAAATACGGGCATGTAAGCAGCCCATTCTCTTGAACGCCAAGAAACATGCAGTCAGCCTTTACTAAGGCTTGCTGTATGTTTTTGCTTTTTTGTAAGCCTAAATATGCTATTCTTTTAGTAGTAAAAAAAGAGCAGCCTAGGAAGGAATCGGGTTATTATGAATTTTTCCGCGTTTGTCTTTTTCGTGGCCGTAGTGATTGGAACGCTGGTTATTACGTACCATTCTGCTAAACGAACAATGAATACGAATGACTTTTACGTAGCTGGAAATCGACTCACTGGCTTTCAAAACGGGCTAGCTATTTCCGGTGATTATATGAGTGCCGCATCTTTTCTTGGTATTACGGGGACCATTGCCATATATGGCTTTGATGGTTTTTTCTATTCAATAGGTTTTTTAGCATCCTACGTGATTGTACTTTATATAATTGCTGAACCGCTGCATAATCTGGGACGTTTTACGATGGCAGACGCGATAGCAGTGAGGTTTCAAGAGAAGAATCTTAGAGGTTGGATGGCGATTAACAATATTTTGATCACGATCTTTTATATGATTGCTCAGTTGGTTGGCGCAGGGGGTATCATTCATTTACTGCTTGGGGTGGAATATTCCTCTGCAATCCTTGCAGTCGGCAGCTTGATGACCATTTATGTGGCTTTCGGCGGTATGCTTGCCACTTCTTGGGTGCAAATCATCAAGGCTATTTTACTCGTGTGCAGTACTTTTATGATCAGTCTGATGGTACTTTCCAGATTTAACTGGAATTTATTTGATCTGTATGTGTATGTTTCGCAAGCAACTCCGTTAAAGGAGAAGTTTGTACAGCCTGGGAATTTTTTTTCGGGACCTTTGGATACGCTTTCCTTTAATTTGGCTTTGGTACTAGGGACAGCAGGGCTGCCGCACATCATCTCCAGATTCTATACGGTCAAGGAGGCGCAGACCGTCAGGTCTTCCGTCATTCATGCAACTTGGCTAATCGGTGCTTTTTATGTGATGACCATCTTTCTTGGTTTTGGTGCTGCCGCTTTCGTTGACCGAACTTTATTATTGGGTGAGGACAATATGGCGGCACCTTTACTCGCAAAGGCGCTTGGCGGCGAGTTTTGGATGGCTTTCATTTCAGCGGTTGCTTTTGCCACCATTCTGGCTGTTGTCTCTGGGTTAGTGCTGGCTGCAACGTCCGCTTTTTCGCATGATATTTACAGCAGTATATTGAAAAAGGGAAAAGCCACGGAGGCCCAGCAGATGCTGGTTGCCAAATGTTCGGCGGTAGTGGTAGGCGTATTGTCTATTGTACTTGCTTTAGGTGCGCAGCGGTTAAACGTGGCATTCCTTGTCTCGCTGGCTTTTGCAGTTGCCGCTTCCGCGAACTTGCCTTTATTGCTGCTAACGCTGTACTGGCGCCGATTCAATTCAACTGGTGCCATAATCGGGCTGTTAACGGGACTTATTGCTTCGATCTTATTCGTGATTCTAAGTCCCAATGTGATGGATCCATCGTCTGGCTGGATTCGTCGTGAAGCTCTGTTCCCTTTGAATAATCCAGGAATTGTTTCTATACCGCTTGGATTCCTTGGAGGGATTTTGGGTACCTTACTGTCTTCGAAGAAGAATGATCCGGATCATTACGATAAGATGGTGGTTCAATCCCAATTGGCACGGGTGGAATTGAGAGAATAGTCTAGGATTCCCCATACCTAGCCAGAGCTTTTTTGGCCGATTCAAGCATTCTCCTTTGTAAATGCTCGCCTTGGGTGACGCGCACCCTCTTACCCAAGAAGCGAAGTTTGCTAAGGACATATTCGGCTTCATTATTTAGAAAAGTTAAACGGATTGTATACGTTTCTTGCGTTTCATCGTAATCGACTTGCTTCTCAAAACAAGAGAAGGCATATAAAATCCGGGACAATTCTCGATTGTACTCCTTAATAACTGTAATCGTTGCGTGGATCTGACGTTTCTGCAGCAGTTTCACTATGTCTGAAACAATTTGGGTGACTCGTTCTGGAGAAATGCTCAACTCTTTGATCGATTCAATTTTTTCGAGCTTCGTACTCATCATCGCCCGATGCCTGATGTGATACCAGAGCAAGTACCATTCTTTTTTCACTAAGGAATACTCAAGCTTATAAGGAAAAGCCATTTCATTGGTAAAAGTCCGATCATCCTTCACTCTATAAGTAAGTTGGATAGCAGCTTGACTCGTAATGAATCGACGTAAAGCGCGCAGCAGCGGGTGATAGACTAGCTTCTCCTTACTTCGAGCTTTCTCGATAAAGGCATTAGAAAAATCAAAGGGCTTCTCATCAACTAACACAAATTCAAGCTTCTCCAGCGTTTCCGGTGTGAAAGCATAGGACGCAGAGGGATGGTTAAGCATGGTCTTCAGCCATGACCTCTCCTGTGAGGTGATCATGAAAGTGCCTGATTTCTCAAGCCGCGTAATCATTTGATAGTTAAAAATTTTCTCGAACAGGTTCATAATACGTCTCAAGCTCCTTCCACTCCGCAATCATCTCATTCCGAAAATAGATCGGTTCAAGCACTTCGCAGCTAGATCCAAAGCTTCTAATCCATGGTTTAATTTCCGTGGTTCCATTGACCTGAATTTCGAAAATAAACGAATCTATCTCTTCTTCCGTAATCTCTCCCCATTGCCCTTGAAGAAAGACACGATCTTTAATGAAATTCGGCCCCGTATCGCCTGGGTTAAAAAATCTTACTTTCAAGATAACCGATCTTCCGGTATCAAGGACCCAACTATATTTTATACTCTCCTCTAATACCCTTTTATTCTCATCAAAAAGGCTTGAGTCGACAGTCTCACCTTGCTCAATCTGAGTCATGCCTTCCATCCGATATTTCTTGATGCCATGCCGGGAATCATAAGCAAGAAGGTACCATCGTCCATATTGGTGATCGTAGACAATTTTGAGCGGTAATGTTTTCTGCAGCTTCCCTTCCAATTCACGTTCAAACAAAGGGTTTGTGTTTTTCGAGGAATAGGATTGCGAATTTTTAGGCGAAAAGTATAGGAAATCGATCTTACGGCGATTTTGGATCGCTGATAGAAGGATGGATAGATGCGCTTCATCCAAAATACGTGAGTGGTAGTGATATTTATAAAGGAATGGCTCAATGGATGCTGGTTCCGATGAGGTCCGATTCATGTGTTTTTTTAGCCCGTCTCGCAGTAAATAGCCTTGAACCGACGGCACCTGCGTATTCGACATCACATCAATGAAATCATAGAGATCAAGTAGCTCATCCTGGCTAAGTTCATGGATTAAATCATTATGTATGCGATATCGATAGGGGCGCGGTCCTGGCACTTTTTTAATGACCCCGACTTCTTCGAGATATTTCAAGTCGTTCCGAACTGTTTTCTCATCAGGAAGTGAGGAATCCGTTTGGATATCTTTACAACATACATCCAGCAGCTCAATAGCGGTAAGTGCCTGCTCATTCAAAGCCGTAAGCAGCGTAGAAATTCGCTGACTTTCGGATTCTTTCAATGACTTTGCTCGAAATAAGAACAGCAGCATAGGATCAGTTGAATCGAAATAACTGTAGCGCAGCATCTCGGCGAATTCTTTCCTTTGCACATCCGGTGCCTGTTGATACATGGTGGCTACGATTTCTTTTAGTCGGCGTAAAGTTTTATCAAAGGTATGAACTGAGATACCCAGCCTCTCCGCAAATTGCTGACGACTGTACGCCCCGCTTGTGAGGACAAGCATACGCAGAAATTGAATTTCTTTATCAAAGCTTTCCTTAGCCATTTGAATCCCTCGCTCTTCATTTCAACCTTTCCTTATTGTAACAGGGGAGAGATATGGAGAACATGGAAAACTTTTCACCTGTCGTCATACTTTCACCATGTTCGTTCACATGTAAATAAGCGAAGATAGCTTTAGAAGAAAAACGGAGGTTAACCAAATGGATATGAAAACAATCGTACACGGCGGTAATCATTACGAAATGGAACTTGAGCATGGCAATCTTCACGTGTTTGCTAACCCGGATGTGTTTCAATCTTTTGAAAATAAAGTATTCGAAATGGCAGATAATAACCTGCGGATTCCGCGGAATGTGCATATGAGCTACACCCCGGATGCCCATGTTGGTATTGGTACTTGCATTGGGACAACGGCAGTCTGGAGCATGAAAGACGGGTTCGTTTCCCCTTCCATCGTTGGTGTGGATATCGGCTGTGGCATGCGCGTGCATACGACATCCCTGCATAAACGTGATATTCAAGACAAGGGTATTCGCAGGGCGCTAATCAAAGCGATCGAGAAATATGTTCCAACCAATGAGCGTACAAATACGAATTATTCCGATATCGATATCATGAATGTCGTTCAGAACGGATTAAAAGGACTTCCTGAGAAATACGTTCCAAATGAACAGTGGCTTACACATGTAGAAGAATCTACGTTCAAGTTCGACCACGCCTACCTTGAGAATTTGCCGGCAAAAATCCGTAAGTATGCCCACGGGCAGCTTGGGACGCTAGGTGGTGGGAATCATTTTATTGAGATTCAATATCTAGAAGTGTCAGAAGCTCATGAGGATTTGGCGGCAAAATGGGGCTTGTTCGACGGTCAAGTTATCGTCATGATTCACTCCGGATCACGTGCTTGGGGAGCTATGTTGGGTCAAGAATTCACGAAGGTTATCAGAGAAGCCATGCAAAGTTGGGGAATTGAAAATCCAGACCGGAATCTCTTATATGCGCCAATTGCAAGTCATGAAGGGCAAACCTACTTAAATCTGATGTATTCCGCCTTAAACTTTGCGGTAAGTAATCGGCATATGATTGCCTTCGGTGTTCAAGAAGCTTTCCGAGAAGTGTTTGGTGAAGATATGGAAATGCCCGTACTGTATGATCTCATGCATAATTATGCATTAAAGGAATTTCATCGCAATCAGCCGATGCTCGTCCATCGGAAGGGAGCGACAAGAGCGCTGCCGCCAGGTCATTTCCTGAATACAGCTGCCTATAAAGAAACGGGTCATCCGGCATTAATCCCTGGTTCTATGGGGACTTCATCGTACATTATGGTTGGGAAAGAGGAAGGACTGAAAAACTTCTACTCCATTTGTCATGGTGCAGGTAGAGCGAGATCGCGGAAAGCAACAAAAGAGCTGGTCACCGTCGATCAGTTCGCGCAATCGATGAAAGTTGGGACGGATGATGAGATTCTCGTTAATCATCGCTCCCTGCAAACGATTCTTGATGAATGTCCGCAAGCCTATAAGGATGTGGATCAAATTATCGATAGTGTAGTGGGCGCATCGCTAGCCGATGTGGTTGCTACTTGCAAGCCGATGGTTGCGATTAAAGGAGTTTAGAAAATAATAGTCGAGGTGAAAACAATAATGAAATTAGCTGAAGCTTTAATGAATAGAGCGGATTGCCAAAAGCGTGTGGAACAATTGAAAGCTCGATTAACACGTAGCGCTAAAGTCCAAGAAGGCGAGCAACCGCCTGAGAATCCTGTTGACCTATTTCAAGAGTTGAACGACACTTTGAATGAATTTGAATCCTTAGTGACCGCTATCAATCGGACGAATTCGCAAGTCTCACTTGGTTCCGGAGGAACTATTGCGGAAGCTTTGGCGCAAAGAGATACATTATCTATGCGGAGATCTATCATTCAAGACGTTATAAATGCTGCTGCTATTAGGCAAGACAGATTTAGCAAATCAGAAGTGAAGTTTTATTCGACTGTATCTATTGTGGATTTACAGAAGCAGGTTGATCAGTACTCCAAAGCTTTTCGCGAACTAGACACGACCATTCAAGAAGCCAATTGGAAAACAGAGTTGTTGTAAGTTATTCGTTATAAGTTTTTTCATTATGAAGTTGGTAGCCTTTTGTCTGAAGGTGAGCATAGCCCGCCAACTGGGTAAGTTGGAACTGATGGTTGATGTGAGGGGCCATATCATGTAGGTTCGAATCCTGCCTAAACAACTAATGCCCATTACAGTTACAATCGTACACGTTATGTTTATTGTTACAACCAAGTGCTGATTCAGACAAAATGGTGAGGGTGGGAACGGGGACTTTCATAAAGCAATTCATACCATCGGTCTCAACCGGACTTGTGACGAATACGTAGGTACTCTTAGAGTAGGCCTAGTTCAAATTTGACATGATAAAGCCGTAGACGAAGTTGGTCTATGGCTTTTTGCGTCCTCAAATTACGAAAGAAAGGGTGAGTCCCATGACATTTGATATAGGAAAAATAGATAGTGAGCTTAAACGAATTGAACAAGAGGAAGGCGTGCGGATCCTCTATGCCTGTGAATCGGGTAGTAGAGCCTGGGGATTTCCATCGAAAGACAGTGATTATGATGTGAGGTTTATCTACGTAAGACCTGTGGAATGGTACTTATCCCTATTCGAGAAACGAGATGTCATCGAGCGTCCGATCAATGATCAACTCGACATCAATGGTTGGGACTTGAAGAAGGCGCTGAACTTATTTCGCAAATCGAACCCGCCTTTACTCGAATGGCACCAGTCGCCGATTCAATATATGGAGCAATACGGTGTAACGGAGCAAATTCGCCAGCTGTCACCATTTACCTTTTCACCGCGGTCCAGTATGTATCACTATTTGCATATGGCCAAAGGGAACTTTCGGGAATATTTGCAAGGTGATTATGTGAAAATCAAAAAGTATTTTTATGTGTTACGCCCAATACTAGCTTGCCAGTGGATTGAAGAACATGGCAGCATGCCACCTATGGAATTTGAAGACCTAGTGGAGCAAATACTGCCGGAATCGAAATTAAAGCAAGAAGTATATACGTTGTTGACGCGAAAGAAGGCTGGTGTCGAATTCGACTTAGAGCCGAAAATCACGGTAATTAACGATTATTTAGATCGACAAATCGCTTATTTTGAAGAAACTGCCAAACATACCCCTGCATCTGGAGAAAAGCAAGAAGCAGCATTAGATACTTTATTCCGAGATGCGTTGAGGGAGGTTTGGGGTTCGTAGAGAGGAACAGTTCGGGTCGAAGTTTGAAATGACCACCTTGTACGATCTTATGCATAACTATGCGTGGGAGGAAGAGCATGAAGGGCAGTCCTATTTTGTCCATCGCAAAGGGGCAACGAGGTCGCTTCCGGCAGGTCATCTTGATAACCCACAGCCTTACCTAAATACAGGCCAATCGCGAATAACGGGTTCCAACTATGACCTCACGATGGAGACTGTTTGAGGGGCAATTTTTTAAAACGAAAATGTTGAGCGCAGACTTTAGGGCTTATCATAATAGTATCAACATCTAACGGAGGAGGGGCGATTAGCCCCTCTTCTTCCATTGTATGGCGATATAAACCAGCGCCCCGCCTGCGATTTCAGCCTTTCGTGCGATATTTGCACCTTCTGGGAAATTTGAATCACGGCCTGTTTTGTGCGAAAAGTGCATCATGGAATTCTGCATCGGTTCTTTCAAGAGTGAAAACCATTCCCTATAATGAAAATCACGGAAGCGGTTACCAAGTACTGAAAGTATTGGAGAAATCGATACGTAACTCTAGACATCTGGGAGGGATTCCTATCCATCAGTCAAATGTTCAGCAGGAGGTTGGCGTTTCACGAATGAAGACTCATCCTGTCCTGCGTAATATGAAACGAAGCCGATACTTGTATATGATTTTTTTCTTGCCCTTTTGCTACTATGTATTGTTTCATTATTGGCCGATATACGGAATCATCATTGCATTCAAGGATTACAACATTGTTAAAGGCATCACGGCCAGTCCTTGGGTGGGCTTCGTTCACTTTAAAAAGTTTTTGATCGACCCGTACTTCTGGAAGCTGGTACGTAATACGCTGCTGATTAATGTATATGAACTGTTTTGGGCGTTTCCGGCCCCGATCATTTTGGCTCTGCTGTTGAACGAATTAAAAAGCCAGCGATTGAAAAAATTCGCGCAAAGCGTCAGCTACCTGCCTCATTTTATATCTACCGTTGTGGTGTGCGGGATGCTCGTCAACTTCCTGACTACGGACGGCCTGATTAACCAGATCGTTGCGTGGTTTGGAGGTACGCCGATTCACTTCCTGATGAAGCCGGAATGGTTCCGTACGATTTTTATCTCCTCGGGCATTTGGCAGAGCATCGGCTGGGGTTCGATTATTTACTTGGCCGCACTGACTTCAGTGGACGAGGAATTATATGATGCCGCTAATATCGACGGTGCCAATCGCTGGAAGCAGCTGCTGAATATTACGCTGCCGGGAATTGCGCCAACGATATCCATTATGCTGATTCTCAATGTCGGCAGGCTAATGGCTATCGGTTATGAAAAAGTCATTTTGCTTTATAACGGATCGACTTATGAAACTGCGGATGTCATCTCCACTTATGTCTACCGGAGAGGTTTGCTGGGCAGCGATTTCAGTTATGCTACCGCTGTTGAACTGTTCCAAGCGGTTGTTGGGTTGATTTTGCTTATAACGGCTAACCGTCTTTCCAAAAAAATCAGTGAAACCGGCTTGTGGTAGACGAAAGGGGAGGTAGATATGAACAAACATACGTCGATCGGCTCGAAAATTTTTGACAATTTCAATATACTGTTCCTTCTGTTACTGGTGTTTGCCACCTTGTATCCCATCTATTATATCCTTATCGTATCGATCAGCGACGGTAATTTGGTAACAAGAGGCCTGATCAAATGGGTACCGATGGATATTACGTTCGATGCGTATAAGATTGTTCTAAGTAATCCGGATATATGGCGGACTTACGGCAACACGCTGCTTTATACCACAGTAGGCACCACGATCAATGTCATCATGACGGCGCTTTGCGCCTACCCGCTATCCAGAAAAGATTTTTACGGCCGAGGCATTTTTATTTTTATGGTCGCGTTAACGATGTTTATTAGCGGGGGACTGATTCCGACGTATCTGGTGGTACAAAAGCTCGGGCTAGTCGATACGATGTGGGCACTTGTGCTTCCTCCAGCTATCAGCACGTTCAATATGATTATTATGAAAACGTATTTCGAAGGCATTCCGATGGCACTGCAGGAATCCGCTTACTTGGACGGGGCTAATGAAATCCAGGTGCTGTTCAAAATCATTATTCCATTGTCGCTGCCGGTTATGGCTACGATGGTGCTGTTTTACTCGGTTCATCATTGGAACAGTTTTTTTCCGGCGTTGATTTACTTGAATGACAGTGATAAGTTTCCGGTTCAGGTGCTGCTTCGAAATATCGTCATTGCCGGCGAATTTGCCGACCAGACTGCAGATATAGGCAGTGCTTCATCGAACTTCCGGGTCGTTGCGGCCAATTACAAGTTTGCGGTCATTATTATAACCATACTGCCAATTTTGGTCGTCTACCCGTATTTGCAAAAGTATTTTGTTAAAGGCGCGATGATCGGCGCGTTGAAGGGGTAACCATGAAGCAAAAGAAAGGGGGGATGCCCGAGCATCGATGATGATGCCAGCTTATCTGCAGGAACTCAGTGAATACTTAAATAGGTATGTGTAACATGATCTATACTCAAAGGGAGGTTTTTGCATGAAAAAAACATGGGTAAGAAGGTTATCATTATCGCTATGTACTGTTATGGTTGCATCCGGTTTAGCCGCTTGTACCAGCGGGAATGAAGCTGCGCCATCCGCAAAATCCGATACCACGAACACACCGGCCATAGCTGCAGGGTCAGGCAAAATTTCAGAGAAAGAACGGGAAGTGAAAGTAACCTTCCCGGAGCATCCGAACCAGCCGGTCAAAAACTTCGCGCTCGTACAACAGGAAATTTTTAGACAGACGAATATAAAATTAAAGTTCGAAAATGTTCCGAACAGTAATTATAACGATAAAAAGAAAACGCTATTAGCGACCAACAACCTGCCTGATATTATTGAGATCAATATGTCGGATGTCAATAATTTTGCTTCAACCGGCGTATTTGTTCCACTGCTTCAATACATGAATAAGGGGCTAATGCCGAATTTCAAGAAATTTTGGGATCAGAATCCGGACATGTCGAAGCTGACGGCTGACGGTGAACTGTATGGATTCCCGGCAGTCGGCCGCAATGAGTTGAAGAACGGTTTTGGCCCGGTTATTCGTACGGACCTGCTGAAAAAGCACAACCTGCCGACACCGAAAACATTCGATGAGCTGTTGACCGTGCTTGCAGAGCTGAAGAAGATTTATCCGGACTCGACGCCTTTCTCTGTTCGCAAAGGAAGCGGACCTATCCACCAACTGTTTAAAACGATGGCTTATCCGTTAGGCTCAGGCGTGGGCTCAGGTACCGGTATTTACTTTGACAAAGATGTGGGCGGCGGACAATATGTGTACGGTCCTGCTACAGCACAATTTAAAGAGGTACTTGCATTTTTCAATAAAGCATTTACATCGGGTGTGCTGGATAAGGATTACGCGGTGGCTACTCAGCAGCAATGGACCGAAAAGCTGACCAGCGGCAAGTCATTCTTCTTCTTTGATAACAGCGGTTTCGCCCTGGATTATACTAAGCAGCTGCAGAAAGCGGTTCCGGACGGCAATTTCCAGATCATTCCGATCCCGGCTAACGCAAGCGGGAAAGCGAGAGCGGAATATTATGCAACGACACTGACGGATAAAATGTACGCGATCAGCTCGAAAGCGAAAGATCCGGAAACGCTTATTAAACTGATCGACTGGATGTACACGGAGAAAGCGTCCAACCTGATGAGCTACGGCGTAGAAGGCGTTCACCATACATTGGATGATAAAGGCCAACCACAGCTGAAATCCGATTATGTCATGAAGTTTAAAGACGGCCAGCCGACCGCTTTCTATGCCATGTACTCGGATCTTGGCTCCGGTAAACTGAGCTTCACGCCTTGGTTCGCCAATATGGATCCGCAAGTGCAGGTTGAAAAGTTGACAGGCAGCTGGAGTGCGGAGCATGAGACATACTGGAAAACGGTCGCAGCAGATAAAGCATACCACGATCCATACATCGATCCGCCGCTTACGAAAGAAGAAACTGCCCGCGTGAAGGAAATTTTGGCACCGCTTAACACGATGTTGGAGCAGGAATACGATAAGTTTATTATGGGCGTTAAGAAAATCGACGAATACGACGCTATTATGAAAAAAACTCGTGATACGGGCGGTACCGAGTTAGAAAAAATTTACAATGGCGCATTGGCAAGATTGTCTCAGAAAAAATAAGCGGAGCCTAAAACGGAGGTGGCATAAGCACATGCATATTCAACCGATCGCCAAAGGCGTTTGGCCTACTATGGTGACTCCTTTCACCGACTCGAATCAAGTGGATTACAAGGCGTTGGAGCAAATGATCGAGTGGTATATTGGGCATGGGGTTGCCGGACTTTTTGCAGTCTGCCAGTCGAGTGAAATGTTTTTTTTAACACTTGAGGAGCGCGAGGATATTGCCCGTTTTGTCGTGGAAAAAGCACAGGGACGCGTCCAGGTTATAGCTTCTGGACACATTTCAGATTCGATCGAAAACCAAATTATTGAGCTGCAAGCGATAGCGGCAGCCGGTGTACAGGCGGTTGTGCTGGTCAGTAACAGGCTGGCTCAGCAGAATGAATCCGAAGATGTATGGAAACGCAATGCGGAAACGCTGCTGGGTGCTGTACCGGATATTCCTTTTGGCATTTATGAATGTCCTTATCCTCACAAGCGGCTAATCTCGCCGGAATTATTAGCATGGTGCGAGTCTACCGGCCGATTCACCTTTTTAAAAGATACGTGCTGTCATACCGAACACATTCAACAAAAGCTGAATGCCGTGCGTGGTGGAGGCTTAAATATATATAACGCCAATACAGCAACATTGCTGGAAACTCTGCACTTAGGCATACAAGGATATAGTGGCATTATGGGCAACTTTCATCCGGATCTGTACGTCTGGCTAACTCGCCATTATATGGAACGGCAGGAACAAGCGGAGAAGCTGCAGGATTTTCTGGGCATGTCCTCCGTCATCGAAAGCCAGTTTTATCCGGTCAATGCGAAATATTATTTAAGTCTGGAAGGACTGCCGGTCGGGCTGCATACAAGGACCAAAGACCACCGGCAAATGACCTATTCGAACCGGCGCGAGGTCGAGCAGCTGTTTGCGTTAACCCGCCAATATAGAGAGAAGTACCCATTGTAGAGGAGTGAGAAGCAATGAAGCTGATCAAGCAAATCAAACAATTTGTGTTCGAGGAAGACCGTCCATTCAACAGCTGCCACGCTTCGACGGTTATTGAATTCCCTAACGGGGATCTGCTGGCAGCGTATTTTGCCGGAAGCAAGGAAGGCAACCCGGATGTCGCTATCTGGTGCTCCAAGAGAACGAATGGCGACTGGTCGAAGCCGTACAAGGTTGCCGACGAAGAAGGGCTCGTTCATTGGAATCCGGTGCTGTTCCGCAAAGACAACGGCCAAATTGTGCTTCACTATAAAGTCGGGTCCCCGATTCCGAAATGGTATACAAGGGTAGTTATATCGGATGATGACGGTGCGACATGGAGCCAGCCTGTCGATCTGGTTGCCGGGAGACATAGGCGGTAGAGGGCCGGTCAAGAACAAGCTGATCGTCCTGAAGGACGGCACATGGTTAGCCCCTGCATCGATCGAAGGTGATGTTTGGGATTGTTTTGCCGATATTTCTAATGATCAAGGCGTAACTTGGTCACGCAGCGAGCTGGTGCCGGTCAACCATGGGAATGAGGAGCAGATGGGATCAAGGGGAGACATGCAGCTGGTGCGGGGCAAAGGGCTCATTCAGCCGACACTTTGGGAATCGAAGCCGGGTCATGTGCATATGCTCATGCGGAGCACGGCAGGATTTATATACCGCAGCGATTCGTCCAATTCGGGAAGAACATGGTCGCCGGCCTATAGAACGTATCTGCCAAACAACAACAGCGGGTTCGACTTGGCTAAAATGGATGACGGGACGCTCGTACTGGCTTACAATCCGGTCGGCATGTATAAAGGGCCGCGCATGCCTCTTCTGTTAAGCGTTTCCAAAGACAACGGAGAGTATTGGGAAGAATTCATGGTTCTGGAGGCAGAATACCGTTCGTTCACGATTCCCATTGAGCCGGGAGAGTACTCGTATCCGGCGGTCATCGCCCGAGGGAACCGTATCAATGTGACGTACACATGGAAGCGGGAACGGATTGTATGCTGGAGTCTTGAAGTCGAAATGGCTTAATGCATAGGTATCGCATTCCAAACAGCGGCAGCCTGGACTTCAGTCAATGTTTCAATGGAATCAAAGAGGAGGTTCGTTATGACATGGCCATCGCAACTGAAGAAGCAATTTGAGCAGCCCCCTGCTGCTTACCGGGCCGTTCCATTTTGGGCATGGAATGACGATTTGAAGAAGGAAGAGCTGCGTCGTCAGATTGAAGATATGAAAGAGC
Organism: Paenibacillus sp. V4I7; assembly: GCF_030817275.1. Lineage (NCBI taxonomy): Bacteria > Bacillati > Bacillota > Bacilli > Caryophanales > Paenibacillaceae > Paenibacillus > Paenibacillus sp. V4I7. Next base: position 529,384 of record NZ_JAUSZD010000002.1, read on the forward strand.
AAGGAATGGGCGGCTTTTTCATGCATTCCCGGGACGGTTTGGAGACGCCTTACTTAAGTGAAGCTTGGATGGATGCCGTAAAAGAATCGGTTGCAAAAGCAGAAGAGCTTGGCATGCAGGCATGGCTGTACGATGAAGACCGTTGGCCGTCTGGCTCTGCAGGCGGCAGCGTACAGGCCCATGGTGACGAATACCGATCCAAAGGTTTGACGATAGAAGTTGTACGCGGGAATGGCTCATTTGAGGACGACGGCCGGGTGGCTGCCGTGTTTAAAGCGGTCATCGAGGGGAATGAAGTTCACAGCTGTGAGAGGCTTTCATTGGGAACGATGGAAGCCTCGTCAGAATTGGCTGCCGTCGATTCAAGTGCAGTTTCATCGACAGCAGCAGCCCAAGCGGACTCTGCAGCATCGGCGCGTTCTCCTTTGTTTACTGGCGAGGAAGTGCTTCTCGTCTTCCGTATCGAGGTTTCCGCCCCAAGTGAATGGTTTAACGATGAAGCACCGCCAGACAGCATGAATGCGGATACGGTCCGTCAGTTCATCAACGCTACTTACGAAGTATACAAAGCGGAAGTGGGCGACCAATTTGGACGTACCATCACTGGCATTTTCACGGATGAGCCGGGCGTCCATGACCGCAACTGCGCATTTACAGCCGGCCGCGGCTGGGTGCCGTGGACGTACTCGCTGCCCGATTATTTCTCAGAGAAGCGTGGTTATGATATTCTGGATGTACTTCCTTATCTTTATTTTAACGGCAGCCTATCACCGATGGTCCGACATGATTTCTGGCGTACCGTATCGGACAAATTTTGCGAGTCCTATACCAAACAATTAGGGGATTGGTGCGAAGAGAACGGCCTGGCTTTTACCGGGCACTATTTGTGGGAAAGCGCCTTGGGCGTAGCGACAAGAGTGGGTGGAGCCGTGATGCCTCATTACCGTTACCAGCATGTGCCTGGCATTGATATGCTCTGCGAGCAGACGGATGAGTATATGACGGTAAAGCAATGTACGAGTGTGGCGAACCAGTATGGCAGGAAATTCGTTATTTCTGAAACGTATGGGTGTACCGGCTGGGAATTTACATTTGAAGGGCAAAAATGGATGGGTGATTGGCAGTATGTGCTTGGCGTGAATGTAAGATCGCAGCATCTTGCGTTATATTCAATGAAAGGCTGCCGCAAAAGGGATTATCCGCCCGTTTTCAATTACCAGACTTCTTGGTGGAAATATAACCGTATTATTGAGGACTATTTTGCCCGGATCGGTGCGGTCATTACCGAAGGCACGCCAGTCAGGGACATGCTCGTCCTACACCCGTCCTCATCCGCTTGGTCGATGCTTGGCACGGATCCGTACGGGGCCGCAAGACGCGGTTTGGACCGGGATATTCCCAGTATTGACCTTTACGGGGATGAATTTAATGATCTGCTGCGCGTGCTGCTCGGAGCGCATTACGATTTCGATCTCGGGGATGAGACGATTATGGCCGAAGCCGGCCGGGTTCAAGACCGTAAGCTGTTCGTCCATCTGGCGGGCTATCAGACCGTCGTTATCCCTCCGGTCCGCACCATGCTGCGGAGTACACTCGACCTGCTCTTGGCTTTCCTGGAAGCCGGAGGCCGAGTAATTGCTATTCTGCCCGCTGCGACAATGATCGAGGGCAGAATGTCGGGGGAACCGGCAAGGCTCTACGCCCATCCGGGAGTAACGGTCGTCGATAAGCCTGGCCGGTTAATCGCAGCTCTTGAACAACTGCAGCCAAGAGCCGTCAGCATTCAAAACCGCTATGCGGCGGAGGTGCCTGAATTGCTGTATTTGTTGAAAGAAACCGGTGACGGACATACCTTATTTATCGTAAATAATGACAGGCATCAAGCGTTTGATGTTTGTATTCAAACAAAGGCGGCAGGCCGCGTTGAAGAATGGAACGCGCTAACCGGCAGCATTGAACAGGTTCCTTCCTGGACCGAGGCCGGCGAGTTGCGCTTTTATGCTCGATTTGGTCCGACGGATTCCAAACTGTATGTCATCATTCCGGAACAGCCTGACAGCATCGCGAACGAGCCTTCCAACTTCAAACCGCCGGCGCCTCTGACTGACGATGATTTGTACGCGGCCATTGGACCTGTGTTCCAGTTCAGCCGAACGATGCCCAATGTGCTGACATTGGACCTGTGTGCTTACCGTATAGGGGATGCGGACTGGTCGGAAGAGAAGGAAATTTGGGTGGCCCAGCGTGAAATTCGAGAAAAGCTGGGCATGCGCCAGGTGTATTATAATGGGATTACCCAGCGTTACAAGTGGATTCATGAGGCTCATCCGCAGGATGGCACACCAGTTAGTTGGAAGCTGATCTTTCAGGTCATGGAAGCGCCGGCTGCCCTTGTGCACCTTGTCATTGAGGGCGCACGTCTGTTCAGGATTAGCCTGAACGGACAATCGGTGACCTCTGCAGCCGACGGATGGTTCGTGGACCGTTCCATGGACCGAGTGCTGCTAACCGGGATCCGCCAAGGGATCAATGAATTAGAATTGTCATGCGCCTACAATCAAGCGATGGAAATGGAAGATTGCTACATCACAGGCGATTTCGGAGTGAGCGCGGCGCGATGCATAACGGCCGAGCCGGACACGCTTCACACAGGAGACTGGTGTCTGCAGGGTTACTATCACTACAACGGCAGCATCATTTATTACGCGGATTATCATCATCAGCATGAGGCGAATAGAAAAGCGTTGCTGCTGCTCGGAGATTGCTCGGCGGTGACAATAGAAATCCGGGTCAACGGCCTAACAGCAGGACATGTGCCATGGAAAGCGGCGGACGGTATCGATCTGACCCCATACTTGAACGACGGCCCCAACAAATTGGAAATAGAAGTGATGGGCAGTCCGCGCAATATGTTCGGCCCGTTTCATGAAGCGCGCGGACGGACCGCGACTACGGACTGGAGCTCCTTCCGTACAACGGGTAAGGACTTCACTCCTGATTATATCGTGCAGCCGTACGGTTTAATGGAGCAAATAAAAATAATCAGGTCGAAAGAAGCGTAACTTATTGTCGTAACATCGGAGGCGGAAAGAGGGCGGGAAAGCAGTGAAAATACCAGGGCTTAAGCAACTTAGCGGCATGCAAGGCAAGCAGAACCGGCTGTTCCTAACTATTTTATGCTATTTCCTGTCTCTTTTAATCCCGATTATTATTATCGGCGTTTCTGAATATTGGTATTCCGTCAGCATCATGAAAAATGAGTTTAACCAGCGTATTTCGACGAACCTGAAATCTTCGGCCAATGCGGTGGATTCCTATATCAAAACGGCACAGGAAACCAGCGTCAGCTTTTTGTATGATGATACGGTACAGACGCTGCTCATGCCCAAAAATGCGCAAAGCTTGGAGGTCAAATCCGAGCTGTGGCGATTGCCGCGCATTTTGCAGCGCAACGAGAACATCGTCAGCCATTTTGCCGATTCGATGTTCGTTTATATCGATAACCAGGACGTTTATGTCAGCGGCGGCGTCAATTATTTCGAATCCTTTTTTAGCAACATATACAAGTATGAAAAATATGACGCCAGCTACTGGATGAGCAAGATGAGCTCGAATAAAAGCGTGGAGCTGCTTCCGGTTTCGCAAGTCATTCAGGAAAAAGTGAACGTCAAACAAGTGATCCCCATCGTGATGAGCAACCGGATCCGCAACCACAGTGCTGTTATGGTCGTCAATATCGCCGTGGATACCATAGAAAGGACATTGAAGGGGGGAGCCGTGTTTGGTTCAACCAGCTTTGTCGTCTTCGACGGCAACCAGGAGCTTATGTACGATGCCAAAGGGTACTTGAACGATACGTTAACCGCGCAAAACTTAAAAGCTTCTTTTGATGAAAACAGCACTTCGAATAAGTTGGAGGTCGGTGGTAAACGTTACCTAGTGGCCTATGTGAAATCCGATTTGTACGGATGGAATTACTATTCGTTCACGCCTCTTGATGAATTCAATCATTATACGGTCGGTATTTTGCAAATGACGCTGCTGCTGTGCTTGGTGCTGATGGTCATGGGAATCGCATTTTCGTTCGTGTTCAGCCTGCGCATTTACAATCCGATCCGTAATATCCGGGACATTATTGCCCAGAAAAACGTGACCGTGAACGGAGAGCATGAGGTCAGTGCAGCGGCCGACGAGTTCGAGCTCATACAACAGGGAATCAATCGGATGTCCGACAGCCACCAGCTTTATAAAGTGAAATATGATAAGCAGACTCACGAGTATGTGGAGTATTCGCTGCTGTTTTTGTTAAAAGGACATACGATCAACCAAGAAGAAATTTTACGCGAAACATTGAAGGCAGGTTTCGGCTTCACCCGTTCCGGATTTATATGCTGCACCGTGTTTTTTGATTTCAAGGCTGCCTTTTATGATGATATTCAGGATACGGAACGAATCTTTATTATAAACGGCATAAAAAAGATTGTATGGAATCTGCTAGGCAGTCAAATTCCGTGCTACGTATTGGATCACCGGCAAAATATGTTTGTATGCTTAATTAATATGGATGGTCCGCAGGAGACGGAGCTGCTGCATCCCGCTTTCCTACGCATGCTTAATATTTTTGAGTACGATATTCGTATGTATTATGATATTACGATTGGGATTGGCACATTTTATGCGAATGCAAATGATATTGGAGCTTCCTATAACGAGGCGATGACGGCGGTCAGCAAGCGCAATAAAGATCAGCGATTTCAAATTGTCGATTCCAACCAAATGTCGATTGAGAACAGCTATAGGTATTCGCTCCACGACGAGCAAAAAATAGTAAACTACTTAAAGCTCGGCGATGTGCAGGCCGTGCGGGATGTCGTTGCGGGAATCGTAGAAAGCAATGAGCAGCGCAGTATTTCTTATGAGCATACACTTCAGCTGTATAAGGAAATGTACGTGACTGGTGTCCGGTTTTTAGCGGAAAGAGGGCAAAATGCCGCACAACTGAATATGGAGCGGGAGCTCCCCTATAGCGGCAGTGCGTTCGAAGAGTCGTTTTTCGGCACGAAAGAGCTGGAGCCTACGATTTGTGAATTTTTCACGCGAATCATCGAAATGACGAAAGCCCAGAGAGGCGGCTCAAAGTCGGGCAATCTCGTATCGTTGATTGAACAATATATCCATGATCATTACACGCAGGATCTCGGGCTCGAACAAATTGCCGAAGAGATGGGCGTTTCCGTCAAGTATGTATCCAGGGTGTTTAAAGATAAAAAAGATGAATATTTAACAGACTATATCAATCAGGTACGTATTGAAAAAGCGAAGGAAATGCTGGTACAAACGGAACTGCGCGTTAACGAAATTGCCGAGAATGTCGGGATCCACAGTCGTACTACATTTCTAAGAGTATTCAAGAAAGTGGAAGGCATCACACCAAATGAATACCGCACCCTGCACAAGAAGGAGCTGCATTAAGCAGCTCTTTTTTTGTTTTTCTAGTTTTTCTATTTCTTCGTTCTATTCGCGACGGAAATTCCATACCCATGAAAAAGGAAAATTAGGAACAGTGTGGAAACTGTTTGTATAACCAAGTTATGAGGAGTACTAGATGAATTATTTAACGGAATCGTATGTAGACAGTTTAGCGCTTAACAGCAGTGCCATCAAGAATGGCAAGGATTTGGTGAAGAAAAATAGTTTTCCGCTGCTCTGTCAGTCGGAAGATGGGACGATCATTTTTGGGGAGTGCAAAGGAAGCGGAAAGGACCCGTATCGGTGTTCGGTCGATGTGGCGAAAGAGGGGAATCCCGTATTCCGCTGCTCATGCCCGAGCCGTCAGTTTCCGTGCAAACACAATCTCGGTTTGATGTATGCCTTTACATCAGGCAAGACGTTCATCACTGCACCTGTTCCACAAGATATTGCGGATAAAAGGGAAAAGGCGGAGAAGCGGGAAGAGAAGAAGAAAGAAGCATCCAACCCAGATACTCCAGTTGTTAAGCGCAAGACGAACAAGTCAGCATTAATGAAGAAAATAGCTGCACAGCTTGAGGGCATCAGTATTGCTGAGAAGCTTATTCTGCAGCTTGTTCAGTCAGGGCTCGGAAGTCTGGACAAAAAGTCGCTGAAAACTGCTGAAGAGCAAGCCAAACAGCTTGGTAACTATTATATCCCGGGGATCCAAACGGCCCTTCGTGAATGGATGCTGCCGTTCCGCGAGGAGGAAGATCGGGAAACCGTGTATACCAACGTTATTGAACAGCTCACTACATTGCAAGCGTTGATCAAGAAAAGCAGGGACTACCTCAACAGTAGATTGGAAAATCCAGATCATCCTATGGATACGGAATCAACATTGGAAGAATGGATTGGGCATGCCTGGCAAATCGCAGAACTGAGGGAGTATGGTCGTGTTCGCAGCGAGTCCTCGGAACTCATGCAGTTGTCGTTCCGATCCTATACGGATCAGGCAAGGGGCGAGTTCATAGATGAAGGATATTGGTCGGAACTACAAAATGGACAGATCCATTTCACACGAACGTATCGTCCATTCCGTGCAGCGAAATACATACGTGAAGACGATTCCGTATTTCAAGTTGTCGAAGCGAAAGAACTTGCGCAATACCCAGGGGAGCTTAACACAAGGGTGCGCTGGGAGGAAGCGACGTTCCGCGAAGCCGACTTACAGGATTTTCAAAAGATCCTTGCTTCAGCTCACAAATCATTCCCTGAAGTCATTAAACAAGTGAAGAATCAGATTAAAAATCCACTTTCGGACAAGCGCCCTGTCGTATTGCTGCAATTTGCCAAGATCATGAAGACAGAAACTTCCTTTGTGCTGTTAGATGAACAAGGCAAGCTGCTTCCCCTTTCTGACATCCCATATCTCAGTGAGCCTACGATACATTTGCTGTCTATGCTAAATAAGGCGTTCCTACAGAATCAAGCGCTTCTGGTTATGTTCGAGCACAATTGGAAGCATAACAGACTTGAGGCGCAGCCATTAAGCATCGTTACGGCAAATGAAGTCGTTCGATTGCTTTATTGATGTTTTCGAGAGAATGTTAATGTTAACAGGAAAAACTCCTGTAAATTGCTTCAAACTTCGTTATTCTGAGACTCCTAACTGGAAATTCCCCTGCTAATATATTCGAATTTCGGCCAATCTTCAAATAAACGCTAATTTAGCAGGAGTTTTTCCTGCTAGAACGACTCAAGCGCTAGCGTGGCGCAGATTAGATGGAGAATTTCCTGATAATCCAATCCAGCTATAAAGATCTCGATATGATTTTGCAGCAAGGTGTTCAAGAACTGATATTTGAGTAGTGCTTTATTGACGAATAGAATTAGGAGACGAACTCATGAGTATAGATCTATTGTTTGAGCTGCAGCATGAGGTGCGGCGTTTGTTTATTGCAGGTAGCGGGATGGCGGCAGGCGATTTGCGTTTGCAGAAAATGCTTCCCCAGCTGCAGAAGCTGGGCGAGTCAGCGCCGGTGTTTAACCGGATGGCGCAAGCGGTTAGTCAAGTTCTGGAGGCAGAAACGAGCGGTTCGGCAAGTAAGCTGTTAGAGTTAGGTACTCTGTTGAATTCCGTACTGTACACGCAAGGAAAAACGGAGACGAAAGAGGACCTCGTTTCTATGGAAGGAACGGAAGCGAAGCTTTCGACGACAATCGCTTACCGCAAGCTGCACCCACTTGTTGAGGCATTGACGCAAAAAGGTCAGGGTCGAATGGAGCAGCTTCGTCAAGGGTACGACGATGGGTTGTTTCATGATTTCCGCGTCATACCTGCCGCTGTTTCTGCGTTAGATGACAGTTATGTAGAAATACCCGATTTTCTTCATCGAAAAGTGCTGCCCACACTCGGAATGGAGGCACTCCCCGCGCTTCAGCAGCAATTCCGGCCGGATGGCGGGAAAGGTGACGCCCGCAGATTGGAACTGATCCATGATTTGCTTCGACTATCTGCCTTAGACCTCCTTCTTCAAGCTGCCAAACAGGGTTCAACGGAAGTCCGTTCCACGGCAATTGAGCTTCTGGGCGATTATCCTGATCAAGAGGATTTTATTCTAGAGCAAGCTGATGATAAGAAAAAAGAGATACGCCGAGCCGCCTTATTCGCCTTATCTCGTCTTGGGACGGAGCAAGCCATTGCTCGCCTTTTCAAGGCACTGGGTTCGAAGGATCAGGATCTTGCCATAGAGCCGATTCAATTATGCAAGGCCAACGATTTGACTCTCAGTGTCATCGGGCATGCAGAAAGTGCGCTCCAGCGAATCGTTCAACGTACAAATGTGGAAGATTCCGCACAGCAGTTAATGGCGGACATCCGTAGCTTACAAGGTAAACGTGTACCTGAAGTCGTAGATTTCATAGAAAAATTGCTGTCTACGCCTAGTTTTATTGTTCCGGAAACGGAAACCATACAGGAAGCCGCTGCCGATCTTCTGCTGCAATTAGATCTGCCGGAGGCAGACCGTTTTGCAGTGACTTTACATGAGGTATACAATCGCAAATTTATTGCTTACAGCTTTAGAGCGGCCATCAAGATTCTTCCTCCAGAGGACGTCTACGAACGCTTTTGCCATGATCTTAGGGATAAAAAGCAGTCGACAGCAAAGGATTTGCTGCGAGTATTGTATGAAGTGACACCTCCGCTGTTAGACCAATTAGATGAGCCAGTGGTGGCTGCTTCATCCGATTTTACAACATGGGATCCAAGATGGGTGCATCTGTTTGTAAAATTGGATGAGGAAGAGCTCGTATGTAGATTTGCTCAGGACTCTGACCCGAAAGTCACAGCTTATCTAGTCAAAAAATGCAAAGAACTGCCTAATTTTAACCGAAGTAAAACAGCTAATATGTTGTTGATCCTATTCAGCCAAACCTATCCGGATGCGCCAAAGCTGCTCATGGATATATTGGAAAAAGGCGGAGCCAAGCAGTTCTATTACTTGGATCGTGCGCAGCTTACATTGCTTTCTTTACTGCCAAGGACTTATGCAGAGAGATTGCAGCAATTTGCAGAAGGGCTATCCTATCAAGGCATGAAAAATCAACTGCTAGAAATCGCAGAAACGATAGCAACGAGGCCGGAACAAACCGAGCTCTCAGATAACGAAGAGAAGGGACAGGGATTATGGGGATGGATCAAAAGCAAGATGTCGTAAGGTTACCCTCTGAACGTTTATATACCCACGAATTGGAAGCTTTGAAGAAATTGGATCAGGATGTGAAGCCAGCCGGGTGGCAGCTTTCTCCGAAGGCGGTACTGACGTTTCTGATTGGTGGACATGTAAAAGGGGTCGCGATTACTCCGAAATATATTGGCAATAAGCGGCTGGTAGAAATGGCGATAGCCACGCTGCTGACAGACCGTGCTCTCATGTTGATCGGGGAGCCGGGAACGGCTAAATCCTGGCTTTCGGAAAATCTGACGGCAGCCATCCATGGGGATTCTGGCAAGGTCATTCAAGGAACGGCAGGCACGAGCGAGGAGCATATTCGTTATTCATGGAACTATGCCATGCTGCTTGCGCAAGGACCCTCTGATCAAGCGATTATCAAAAGCCCGGTTTTCCGCGCAATGGAAACAGGAGGGATTGCCAGATTCGAAGAGATTTCGCGCTGTGCGTCCGAAGTACAGGATGCTTTGATCTCCATCCTGTCGGAGAAGACAATCTCGATTCCGGAGCTGGGCAGAGAAGTGTTCGCTGCAAGGGGATTCTCACTCATCGCAACGGCCAACACGCGCGATCGTGGAGTGAATGAGATGTCAGCTGCCTTGAAGCGGCGATTTAACATCATCGTGCTTCCATCCCCTTCGGATATTGATACCGAAGTGGAGATTGTTCGCAAACGTGTCAGAGAGATTTCGACGAGCTATGAATTGAGAGCGTCGCTCCCAGAGGAGGAAGCGGTGCGCAAGGTTGTGACGATTTTCCGCGAGCTGCGCAGCGGGATGACACTCGACGGCAAAGAGAAGGTGAAAGGGCCGAGCGGTGTGATTTCGACGGCTGAAGCAATCTCACTGTTAACGGGCAGCATGGCGCTTGCAGGAAGCTTTGGCAGCGGGCAGATCAGTGAAGAGGATATAGCTGCCGGGCTGCAGGGAGCTATTGTGAAAGACGAAGAGAAGGATCGCCTCGTATGGAAGGAATATCTAGAAAATGTGATGAAAAAGCGGGGATCGACATGGAGAAATCTGTACTTCGCGTGCTCGGAGATGAACAACTAGATCGCAGTCAGGGGTTTCATGTTTTTGGTATACGTCATTTATCTCCTGCAGGTGCTTTTCACCTGCTTGCTTTCTTAGATGAAGTGAAGCCTACGGCAGTGCTCGTTGAAGGACCCAGCGACGCAAGCGGGTTTATTGCTGAACTGACCTCGCATGGTGTTGTCCCGCCGATTGCCATTTTAGCGTATACGGATCAACTGCCCATAAGGACCCTGTTGTACCCGTATGCGGATTATTCGCCAGAGTATCAGGCGTTTCAGTGGGCTAGCCGCAACGGGGCACAGGCTGAATTTATCGATCTGCCTTCCGAACATGCCTTGGCTCTATACGAGCAAAGGAAACGGAGGTCATCTTCTGCCAAAGGCGAGAGTAATCAAACTGAGAACGATGATTTTCAGGCTTATGTCCATGGACAGAGGACACTGTATCAGCAGCTTGCCGATCTTTCGGAAGAACCAGACTACGAGGCTTACTGGGAGCGTCATTTTGAACATAATTTGCAAAAAGACGCCTACCGCCATGGCATTTATCAATTCTCGGCTCAAATGCGGGAGCTGACTGCTCAGCAGGAGTGGCAATTTGCGCCACAGGAGGCGGCTTACAATGAGATTCGGGAAGCTTACATGAGGCGCAAAATTCAGGATGCTATTAACGCTGGGCACGCTCCTGAGAAAATAGTAATCGTAACTGGCGCACATCATGCCTCCGCATTAGATTTCCGCTTTCCTGTAATGACGGATGAAGTGATGAAGGGGCTGCCCAAGACGACAACCAAGCTTACGCTGATGCCTTATTCTTACTATAAGTTGTCATCGCACTCGGGCTATGGGGCAGGGAACCAAGCACCCGCTTATTTCGAGTTGTTCTGGCAGTGCCTTCAAAAAGGTGATCTGAGCAGGCTGCCTTCTTTGTATTTTTCTCAGGTAGCTGCTCATCTCAGGGAACATGGCACTTATAGATCCACAGCCTCGCTCATCGAAGGTGTGAGGTTAGCAGAGGCGCTTGCTGCTTTGCACGACGGTAATCAACCTACGTGGAAAGACCTGCGGGATGCAGCAACGGTATGCCTTGGTCATGGGGAGCTTTCGACAATTGCAGAAGCTTTGGCAAGGACAGACGTGGGAACGGCCATCGGCAGATTGCCAGAAGGAGTCAGTCAGACACCAATTCAAGATGATTTGAACAGAGAACTCAAGCGACTCAAGCTGGAGAAATTCAAATCTACGGTTGCTATAACCTTAGAGTTGGATTTGCGCGAAAACCGTAGGGTGAAGTCGGAGGAAGCGGCATTTCTGGATTTGAAGCGGTCTGTTCTCCTTCACCGTCTGGAATTGCTAGGCATTAACTTTGCCAAGAAGCAAAGAGTAATTCAAGACTCCGCATCATGGGCGGAGAACTGGGTGCTGCAGTGGACGCCAGAAGCTGAGATCCAGACGGTGGAGTCGACATTGAAGGGGGAGACGATTGAGCTGGCCGCGGCTTTCGTGCTGAAGGAGCGGCTTGATGTTTGCAGCGATATCGCGGAAGCTTCGCGCATCATTCGGGTCGCCTGCGATTGCACGTTGACGGAGCTAATGGAGCAGGCCAAATCTACGCTGCAAGGTCTTGCGGTGGATGCAGGCAACTTCGAGCAGGTCGCAGGGGCGGCCTACGAGCTGTCGGTGTTGATCCGTTATGGATCGATTCGCCGAATCGAAACGGATACCCTTGTTCCGCTGCTCCAGCAGTTGTTCCTGCGGGGAACCTTGCTTCTCGTAGATAGCGCGGGCTGCAACGATGATGCCGCTCAGGGCATGGTTCGAGCGATTCAGTCGCTGCACACCATTGCCCAAGACCATTTTGAAGCGGTAGACGACGGTTTGTGGTTGAATAAACTGCAAGAGCTGGCTTCTCGGGATGATCGAAATGCAAAGCTGTCGGGCTTCGCCTTCGCTATATTGCTTGAGCGAAATGAAATACCGGATGAACGTGTTGCGATGGAAGTTTCGCGTCGCCTCTCACCGGGGATTCCCGTTGATCTGGGAGCGGGATGGTTTGAAGGCATGTCGATGCGCAACCGATACGCACTGCTGTCTAGGATTTCGTTGTGGCAGCAGCTCGATGCCTATATCGGATCGCTGGATAAAGAGGCATTCCAACGTTCACTTGTGTTTCTGCGACGAGCTTTCGGTTCATTCGAACCGAGGGAGAAAGCATCGGTGGCCGAGATGATGGGCGATATTTGGGGTGTTGAAGCAGATAACGCCGGAACTGCTTTGCAGCAGCCGTTAAGCGAGGAAGAGAAGGAGAAGCTGGATGAGCTCAACGATTTTGATTTTGGGGATTTGTAGCCTATGACCATAATAGATCAAGAACAATTAAAGCGTTGGCGGTTAATTCTGGGTGCAGCTTCTGAAGAGAAGCTGCAGTCTTTTGGCGCTGGAGACGGAATGCTCGACGAGGAGTCGAAACTCATGGATGAGGCGCTTGCCGCGATCTATGATGAGACATCCGGCATTAGTGCTGATGACGGTTCGAACGTGGGTGGCTCCCGCAAAGCGGGGCTTGGGCCTTCGTCCCCGAAGCTAGCCAAGTGGCTGGGCGATATCCGCACCTTTTTCCCGCCGGACGTGGTCTCCGTCATTCAGTCCGATGCCATTGAGCGCAAAGGCTTGAAACAGCTGCTCTTCGAGCCAGAGCTTCTTTCCCAAGTGAAGCCGGATATCCAAATGGTAGCCACATTAATGGCGCTCAAAGGGAAAATTCCGGAGAAAACGAAAGAAACAGCAAGGCAATTAGTGAAAGCCGTTGTAGATGAAATCGTGAAGCGGCTTTCGCAGGATTTGCGCCGAGCTGTTACTGGTGCCTTGAATCGCAGGCAGCATTCGCCGCTGCCGTCGACCACGGGACTGGACTGGAACACAACCATCCGCAACAATCTTAAGCACTACGACAAGGAGCGCGGTCTCCTGCTGCCGGAAAAAGTCTACTTCTTTGACCGAGCACGTCGCAGCAAAGAGTGGACGGTCATCCTCGATATTGACCAAAGCGGTTCGATGGCGGGTTCCGTCATTTACGCGTCCATTATTGGTTCTATTTTCGCCAGTATGCCGGCTCTGGACACGCGAGTGGTTGCTTTTGACACCGAGGTCGTCGATTTAAGTGAGCAGTGTGCAGAAGATCCCGTTGATATGCTGTTTGGGATTCAGCTTGGCGGTGGGACGGATATTAACAAATCCATCGCTTATTGCGAGCCTTTTATCACGGAGCCGAAGAAAACGCTGTTTATCTTGGTCTCGGACTTATATGAGGGCGGCAATCGGACAGAGATGATTCAAAGGCTTGTCGACATGCATCAGGCCGGCGTGAAGACGATCTGCTTACTCGCTTTATCTGATCAGGGCGTGCCTTCTTATGACGATGCAGTTGCTAAAAAACTGGCGCAATACGGTATCCCTTGTTTCGGATGTTCTCCCGAGAAGCTCCCGGAATTGATGGAAGGTGCATTAAAAGGGCATGATCTTGCGGTGCTTGCGGAGAGGGTGAAGCATGGTAAGGGGATGTAGAGGGAGTGTGCTCTTGAAAGGTAGGATTCACGGATTGTTGTGTTTTATTTGTTTGCTGGGTCTGTTTATCGGTTTTATAACGCCTACGGCTTATGCTTGTTCCCGCGGGCCGACAACGTTGGAGGAAGATTTTCTGGAAGCGAGTGCGATCTTTACGGCGAAAGTCACGAGCGTGGATGCCGTGTATCCGTCGCAGAAAGCGGCAGTGGTGGAACCGGATAAAGTATTCAAGGGGCATTCTTCGGCCTTTGTTTTGACCAATGATGACTCAGACCAATGCGGGGCCGGTATCGAAGTTGGGGAAACTTATCTATTTTATTCCCACGGCTGGGATTTACCCTATGTTAGTGTATTTGACACGCATCTTCGTGGTACGGAAAGAACAGAAAAGCTGACTCAGTGGCTCTCAGATAGGACTGAGAAACAACAACCTTTGCCTCCACGGACAGAGACTATACTTACCCACAGACAGGGAGAGATCCGGGTGTTTTTTGAACATCATGATAGAGGGTTCTCGAAAAAGTCGTTCATAACGAACAACTCCATGTATGTTCCTCTCTCCTTTTTCAGCGATACACTTTGGTATTCGGCGGACTGGAATAGGGATAAGAATGAAATTGTCATCGATACAACGAACCGTTTAGAATTCGAAGAGCCAGCTCCCGATGCCCTCCTAGCTCCCCATAGAGGGGCACCTAAAGAAATTAGCGCAGCGTACAATGAGATTAAAATCAAAGTGAAAAGTGAAACCCTACAGGAACATCCGGAAGCTTTTGTTTCTGGCGATGAAATCTTTGTTCCTTTACGCGCGATCGCGGAAAAGCTTGGTTATGAAGTCGAATGGGTAGACAGTTCTTCTTCTCTCATTCTCCACCTCCCCCTTGAACAGCAGAGTGGGCCCAAAACTTTGTCCATGAGATATAGGAATAAAATCGGGTTGGAAGGCAGCCTTGAAATAGAGCGGTTAACAGCGAATGAGATCACTTATCGGGCTTACCACGGACATCTTTCGAAAGGTATTGAAGTTAAGCCAGAAACGGTTCCTTTTGCGGAAATGTTAAAAGAAGAACTTGGATATCGAAAATACGGGCTACAATTTTATTTGAGAATGGATAAGCAGGACATTCGGATGTTGGTGTCTTATGAACTCCTTCGAAAAATCGAGAGTGATGCTTCATTTCGCGAACAAGTTGGGGTGAAATTAGGAGAGCCGATGAGACATATACCTCGTAACAGGATACTGACTGTAAAAAAATTTGAATGAAAATAGGAGTACCTTGTATGATTAAAGTAGAATAACGATGTCTGGGAGGGAGTCCTCCAAATAAAGGAGGACCATTGTGAAATGAGTCAGAAACCAAATGATGTATTCAGTAAATCTCTTTTTAATGAATATCCCTTACTGAACACAAAATTATATATTCCACAACAACCATCGTATCATGTAGCCAGAGAACAACATTTGATGGAGAAGATGTCTAGGGCGATGACGTGCAAAGTGACGCTGGTTACTTCCCCTCCAGGATTCGGAAAGACGACGATGGTAAGCCATTGGACAATTAACCAACAAATACCCGCGGCATGGGTTTCTTTGGATCAAGGCGAGAACGACTTGCTCAGGTTTTGGACTTATGTGATTGCTGCTTTTAATCGACTTTATCCCAGCGTTGGACATAAGTCGCTTTCTTTACTACAGACTTTATCATTTTCGTCCGAGCAGATGATTTCATGGTTATTGAACGATTTGTTTGAGATCCCCGATTCCGTCTTACTGGTTTTGGATGATTACCATATGATTGAATCTGATGAAATTCATCGCTTGCTTGCTTTTTTTATTGATCGTATGCCGCCGCAGGTACACCTTTGTATACTCAGTCGTAAACAACCTTTGATTGCTGTTGGTTTACTACGCGTCAAAGGTCAACTCAACGAAATCGGCCTCTCTGATTTGAGATTTACGGAGCAGGAAATATCGACTTTTTGGCTTCGTCAAACGGGCGTTTTGCCAAACGAGTTATCGCTTAAGCTGTTATCCGACCGTACGGAAGGTTGGGTTGCTGGCATACAACTGGCCGTATTATCCCATTTGTCGGGTCAACAAGATGCGCTGCACCAATTTAAGGGGAACAATCGTTATGTTGTTGACTATTTAATGGAAGAAGTTTTTGTTCATTTGCCAGAGTCAATTCGTACTTTTTTACTGAAAACATCGATACTGGAAAGAATGAATGCTGAGCTTTGCGCCGTGCTGACGGGTCAGTCGGTTGAGAAGGAACGGTTGCAAGAAATGGAGAGATCCAATTTGTTTGTGATTTCTTTGGACGCCGAGGGCAACTGGTACCGATATCATCACTTATTTGCCGATTTCTTACGTAGTAAGCAAGAACACCGGGATGAAACGGTCTCTTTGTACATAACGGCCAGCGAATGGTTCGAAAGGCAAGGTTATTTGGGGGAAGCGATTGAGCATGCTCTGGCTGCTAGGGCGTACGATCAAGCATGCACCCTCATCCTAAGCGTTGCAACGGAGCTTTTGAAAAGAAGGGAACTGACCACGCTGCATCGCTGGTTGCTGCAGCTGCCTGTTGCAAACCGAGAGCGCCCCGCTTTACTAATCATTCAAGTATGGACAGAAATATTAATGGGACGTAAGGAGCGGATGGACGAGCATATTGCAACCTTGCAAAAGGCGCTTGATTCACCTAATAGCTTAGAAACTTCGCTTTATGTTGGAATTCGGGAAGATATGAAGGTCGCAAAAAACTTTCAGGCGATGTTACTCGGCAATTACCAGCTCTGTTTCTCCCAATTGCAGGCTTTGCATGAAGATGACAATCTCCCAGATATCGAAGGGCTGCCTATGCTGTTCGGCATGGGCATGGAGTTGAATGACGGAGAAATTCCATTTATTCGCAGTTATTATGGCTTCTGCGGACGAATCAAACAGGCGGAGCGTTATCACCGATTATACGATTCCTTTATTGAAAAGAATGAGTTCTACCATTTTCCTTTTACGGCTTATCAACGGACAGCCATGAGCGAGATCTGTTATGAAAGAAATCAATTAACGGAGTCATTACGATTCGCTGAGGATGCCATCCGCATCGCTAAGCGGAGTCATGTAATTGGGGCGTATGTTCCAGCTGAGATCATCCGGTCAAGAATTCTTTGGCTAAGAGAAGCTAAAGAAGAAGCGATTGCCAACATTTACGAAGCGATGGAACATGTAAAGCTTACCCATCATCATAGCTCACATTGGCACGATTTGCTGAACACTTATCTGATTAGGTGCCAATTAGAGATAGGAGAGATGGGGGCCGTAGATCACTGGATGGAAATGTCCCCATGGAGCAGGCAAAGTGAGATCATTGGCGGACAGGATTTCGAGCTTCTGACATTTATTGGGGCCTTAATCG
Organism: Paenibacillus sp. V4I7; assembly: GCF_030817275.1. Taxonomy (NCBI): domain Bacteria; kingdom Bacillati; phylum Bacillota; class Bacilli; order Caryophanales; family Paenibacillaceae; genus Paenibacillus; species Paenibacillus sp. V4I7. Next base: position 546,585 of record NZ_JAUSZD010000002.1, read on the forward strand.
CAAAAGAAAACACACATGAAGCTCTCTCTTGGTGCGAACAACTTAAGAAAGCTAGGATATCATCTGGCAGAATCATGACGGAGCTTGAAGTACTGTTGTTCCTCTCGCGTATACACGGAAAAATGAACAACCCCCATACCTGTATGCTCCACCTGCATCAAGCTCTTCTCCTAGGTGAGAGGGAAGGATACCTTCGTATTTTTGCCAATACGGAACTAGAGCCGCTGCTCCGCGAATATGCGGATGTACGGAAGAACAAGTACATGGCGGAATTACAAACGGAAGGAGTTTCCCTTCACTATCTTCAAGTCGTTTTATCCCTTTCCTCAGTCAAACGGAATACGGAACGAAATAACAATTACAAGGAATCCTCGGTGCATATGCTGACTGTTCGGGAACAAGAAGTACTTCAGCTCATTGCTGCCGGATTGTCCAACAAAGCCATTGCAGAAAAATTAGTGCTGGCTGAAGGCACGGTGAAGCTTCACTTGCACCGGATTTACAGCAAGCTGCAAGTTAACGGGAGAATCCAAGCTATACAGAAAGCAAATCAGTACCGATTACTTTGAAAAAGATATAACCATCGTATATATCGTTCGTTGGATGGCACCCTCCTTTCCTTCTGATAAGCTGATAGCAGTCAGAAAGTGAGGAGGGAAGAAATGTCAATAAAAGATTACGATGTTATTATCATCGGAGCGCGGGTTGCGGGTTCATCACTCGCTTATGAGCTGTCGAAAGCCGGCTATGAGGTACTTCTCGTTGATCGCAGTTCGTTTCCAAGTGATATCCTGTCCACGCATAACTTTTTCAACAATTCGGTAGCCATGCTCCGGGAGATGGGGGTATTGGAGCAGCTGCTTCAAACGGGTACGCCGGTGTACAAACGGGCTTTCATTCAAATGGATGGCGTGGTCATCGATGGGATTTATCCCGAAGTAAACGGTGAAACTCACTGTTTGTGTATTCGACGTAAGTATCTAGACCGAATCTTGTTCGATCATGCAGCTGCTCAAAGGCAGGTGACCGCCAAGGAAGGCTTTCGAGTCACGGATGTCCTCATGCATAACGATAAGGTGACCGGAATTGTAGGGTTGAGCCGCGATGGCAAACGAGAGGAGTTTAATGCGAGGCTAGTTGTTGGAGCGGATGGCCGTCATTCAACGCTGCGCGATTTGGTTAAAAGCGAGCGGAAAATGGCTGTCCCTACTGATTTTGCATCGTATGTGGGGTACTTCGCTAATTATCGCCAAGTAGGCGAGCGCTGTGTAGAATTTTATATAATGAAAGATAACTTAGCCATTGTTTTTCCGACGAGTGACGACTTGTTCGTCGTAGGGGTTATGTTCCCATTGGATAAAAAGGAATGGATTGAGAAATTTAGGAACAATCCGGAAGCGGGATTTCGCGAGCTAGTCGATGTCGGCTTCTCCGACACAACTACTTTCCCTGAACGTCTGCGAGAATCTTCTTTAGTCGAACCGATTAAAGGACTGCTGGGCTACGATAACGATTGGTTTCAAGGAATGGGAAAGGGATGGGCACTTGTCGGAGATGCTGTTTCTTTCAAGGATCCTGCGGTTGGGCAAGGCATGCATGATGCGATCTACGGTGCGCGCTTATTGACTGCCATTTTATCCGAAACGGGCGACTGGGAAACAAACTGGGAGCTGATGGCTGATAAGTACCAGACCGCCATGGAGTCGAAAATGATGTCCCGTTATCAAATGGCCTGCCAAATAACAAAAAATACACCAGTTACTATGGAGCAAATGGTTGCGAATCGATTAATCGGCAGCAATCCCGATGCGTGTCATGCTTTTCTTGGCATCTACAATTACGCTAATGAACCCGAGATGTTGGGGCAGACGCTGATGAGTTTGCTTCAGGAAGGGAATGGCGTAGAAGAATGAGCAGCGGTAGTTCCGGCTGCAACTGTATGGGCCAGCTGATTTCATCATCGAAATCGGTTGGCCCATTTATGATTTTACGAATGGTTGTTGACAGGCTTATTCGTCTCTCTCAATTTCTACTATCTTCTAGTAATAAATTTTATCCAATTCGTAGTATAATGTTCCTAATGACATATGGAGGAACTAAAATGACGTTAATTAAGCAATTGCAAGCACCAGAAGAGTTTGTAGGCTACTACCTCATTAAAGAATTAGAAGTCAAACAAACGAATACCACGCCTGCCAAAGATTTTATGGACATTGTTCTATGCGATGCTAGTGGGCAGATCTCAGCAAAACTATGGGATGTTAGCGTGACCGATAAAGAAACATTTTTCCCGATGACGTTGGTCAAAGTTCAAGGCTTAGTTCAAACCTACCGCGATAAGTTACAGGTGAAAATCGGTAGATTACGCAAGGCGCTGCCAGAGGATGGCATACAAATTACGGATTTCATTCGTTCCGCACCGATTAGTCCAATCGATCTTATTCATACGATAAATCAAGTTTTGGAAAGTATTACGAATCCGGCCATCAAGTCGATTGTTTCGTTTTGTGTGACCAAAGTCGAAGAGAAGCTCAATCATTACCCTGCTGCCAAAACGCATCATCATGCCTATTTCGCCGGCCTTGCTTATCACATTGTACGGATGCTGGAGATTGGTGAATTTATTTGTAAACAGCGGCCGTTTCTCAATCCCGATTTAATTAAAGCGGGCATCATCCTGCACGATATCGCCAAACCGGAGGAAATGATCGCGCAGCTAGGGATCGTTTCTGATTACAGTGTGCAAGGAAAGCTGCTCGGACACATCTCGATGGCGTCGAACTGGATTACGGAAGCTGCCTTACATCATGAGATTGATCTCCAATCAGATGTTGTCATTGGTTTACAGCATATTGTGCTGTCCCACCACAACTTGCCTGAATGGGGGAGTCCGGTACTGCCTCAAATTCCAGAAGCTGTTGCTTTGCATTACATTGATTCGATGGATGCGAAGCTCCAGATGGTGGAGGATACTCTTATGACAACGCCGGAGACAGAAGCATGGACGCCGATGATCCGCGGACTAGAAAATAAGGCGATGTATCGTTTGAACTTATAATCCATATCTAAACAACGATAACTGCGTGAGCACAGATGCTCGCGCAGTTTTTTTGTCTTTTCTCACAGTTCCAATCCAGTCCCTTGTTTAAACCGTTTAATGACGACTTGCGTGTTAACGCGTACGACGCCTTTCAATTTGTAAATATTTTGGTAGAGGAAGTCTTCGAGCGCAGCATCGTCTTTGAGCAAGGCATGCATATGCAGAGAGCTGCTCCCTGTCATTTGATAAATACTGATAACGTTGGGGTCAGCGGAGAGTAGATTACCTACTTCTTCAGCATAACGCGGCTCCACTTCGACTTCGAAAAAAGCGCTGACGACTTTACCTAATTTCGTGGCGTTCAAGCGAATGGTAAAGTTTTCGATGACTTCTTTCTCGATGAGGTTTTCGACTCGTTTTTGAATCGCAACACGTGAGAGATTAAGTGTTTCCCCGATTTTTGCATAGGATATCCGGCCGTTCTCATGTAGTAACTTGATGATTTCTTGATCTACTTGATCGAGGTGAGGAAGCTCCAACATAGGCAAGACTCCTTTATCGTAAAATATATACAGTTGTTAATATTATCATAGTATTCTCATGAAAAGAACAAATTTAACGTCCAAAATAAAACTATGTTAATCAAAATAGTTAGTATTTTTATAAAAACGTAACTATATCTAGTATATTTATTTACAAATGGAGTTGACGGTAAAAAGGTTCATTCCTATAATGATGTTAATTAACATAACACACAATCAATAATAACAAATCAATGTCATATTATTTGACATATAAGGAGGTGGTAAAATGTCAAACAAATTAATTTACAACGGTACCGTGTTGACCATGAATGCCACCAATCAGATTTTCAAACCTGGCTATGTGTATATGGAACATGATGTGATCCGTGAAGTGGGGGAATGGAGATCCGACGGGAGTTTGGACCATTTAATCTCGCAATCTGCGTATACGTACAATGCTTCGGGTAAAGTCGTCATTCCCGGGATTATCAATGGCCATACCCATTTGTTTCAAACGTTCATGAGAGGGGTGTCGGATCACTCCCCGCTCACACAGTGGCTGAAGGAAATTATTTGGCCGATGAGTCTCGCGATGGAGCCTGAAGATTTTTATTTAGCTGCTTTAATTGGGTGTATCGAAAATTTAAAATCGGGCGCGACCTATATGATGGATCACCATTATATCCACACGTATCCAGAGAATGATGCAAGTGTACTGCAAGCGATGGTCGATTCAGGGATTCGCGGACATTTGGCCAGAGGCGGCTCGGATTTGGCCGGAGAAGTCCGATTAAGGGAGACAGAGGAGCAGATATTTAACAGCACAGATCGTTTACTCGATGAATGGGATGGCGCTGCTTCCGGCCGGATTCGAATTGCACTTGGGCCGCTTAATTTATATGGATGCTCCCGAGGGTATTTAGAGCGGGCTGCCACCTTTAGCCGGGAGCGAAAGCTGATTTCTCATGTACATGTCGCCGAGACGAGTGAACAGATCGACACAACGATGGCTCGCTATGGCCTGCGAAACTTGGAATTGCTAAATGAAGTTGGACTGTTGGGCGAGCAAACACAGGTTGTTCATGGTGTCTGGCTTGATGATGGAGAACTAGAAATGATTCGTGCAGTGCAAGCTTCTGTCATTCATTGTCCAGTATCCAATATGTACTTAGCTTCAGGTGTTGCCAGAGTACCTGAAATGCTGCGTATGGGTATTAACGTTGCCCTAGGTACGGATGGTCCTGGCAGCAATAATTGCCAAGATAACTTAGAAGTGCTGAAGTTCACGGCATGCTTGCATAAGGTTAATGAGCTGGATGCTACCTTATTACCGCCGATGGATGTGCTGCGAATGGCTACAGTGAATGGTGCAAAGGCCGTTGGAAGGAGTGCTGATTTAGGCAGTCTTGAACCAGGCAAGAAGGCAGATCTAGTGACCGTAGATATGCTCAAAGCGCACATTAGTCCTGTGCATCGCGCTTCTTCAGCGCTGGTTTATAATGCGAACGGCAATGATGTCGATCTCGTTATTGTTGGCGGTCAGGTTGTTGTAGAGAAGGGGATAAGCACGTGGATCGATGAGCAAGAAATTCTGCAAAGAGCCCAAGCAAGGGTTGATGCTCTGCGTACTAAGTTAGCTGGGCAATATCCTATTTTTTCAAATATAGAGTAATTCTCTTAAGGCTTGCGCCAAACAAATAATTTTCAGAAACGCTAAGGAGGATGATTTCAATGGCTTTACAACGTCTACATGATCCTGTACTTGAAAATGATTGGCATGCTGTGTACCTCGCGTCTGAGCTGAAAGACCAACCTGTGGGTGTCATCATTTTGGGTGAAAGAGTAGCCATTTATCGCTCTAGCAAAGGGGTTCATGCTCTGCAAGATCTATGCGTTCACCGTGGAGCCATGCTTTCCAAAGGGTGGGTACAAGAGGATGTCCTAGTCTGTCCATACCATGGCTGGCAGTATGATTCATCTGGGCAATGCGTCTGTATTCCGGCGCAGCCTAAGGGGGAGAAGATTCCTCTCAGAGCTAAGGCACAAACCTATGCATGTGAAGAGAAATACGGCTTTATCTGGGTATGTATAGGTGAACCCGTGGCGCCTTTGCCTCATTTCGAAGAGTTTGCTAATCCGGAGTTTCGTCCATTACCTTGTGGCCCTTACAAAGTTGAAGCGGCTGGAACGAGGGTGATTGAGAATTTTACAGACTTCGCTCATTTGATGTTCGTTCATCAGAATCTGCTCGGACATCCCGACTATGCGGAGCTGCCTGACTTTCAGGTTATCAAGGAGAAGGAACGCATTTATATCGAAAATATTCCGATCTTTCAACCCGTTGCCCATTCCGGCTCGGATAAGAGTGAAGGAACGACTTACGTATATATGAAGGAAGTTTATCGGCCTTTATCCGCTCGATTGTCCAAAGCAGATCCGAGCAATGGTCAAACCTTGTGGATTATGTTGACGGTATTGCCTGTAGCCGCAGAAGAATGTGTTGTATTCATGATGGTATCGCGGAATTATGCCTATGACGTAGATGATGCGAATTTTATTCGCTTCCAGGATATCGTGTTTGAACAAGATGCGAGGGTAATCGAGACTCAGAAGCCTGAGCTGCTGCCACTGGATCTGCAGGTCGAACTCAACCATAAGGTGGATCGTTTCTCCATTGCGTATCGTCGCTGGTTGAAAGAATTAGGCGTGGTAATTGGCACGATATAAGAGAATGTTCGTCTTTTGTGATATATGAGTGTGTTTTTCTAAAGTAATCCTTGGAAAAGTAATAAAAAGGCGTACTTTTATTGTGTGAAAATACAAAACGTTAGTCTATTCGTTGACTTGAACAGGCCATCAACCCTATATTTGACTAAAGATTGATAAGTTCTTTTGTAGAGAAAACCAAATATGGAGGGGAAGTTTAATATGAAACCATTTAATCTTACTAATCCGCTTGCAGCGAAACGCCCAGTTGTTTTGTCCATTAGCTTAGCTATGATCACAAGTATGCTCGCCGCATGCGGCAACACGGGCTCCTCGGTTTCAACGTCAGCGCCATCTACAGTACCATCGGCTGCAACGACGGCTTCCGCTGCTCCAGCAGCAACAACAGCTTCAACTGCACCGAAGGCTCTTGTACCTGCAACGGTTGTTCTGAACTGGTTCGCCGAGCCAGAGCATGGTGGGAACTTTGCAGCTTCAGCCAAAGGGTATTATAAAGACGCAGGATTTGATATGACGCTCATGCCGGGTGGTCCGCAGGTTTCGTCAACACAAATTGTTGCTTCAGGCAAAGCACAATTCGGTATGGCGAATGGTGATGATATTTTGGTAGCCAGACAAGAGGGTATTCCGGTTGTAGCCATCGCTACTTCTATGCAAAAGAGTCCACAAGCCTTGTTTTATCATAAAAGTTCAGGTATTAAAGATTTCTCAGATTTAAATGGTCATAAGGTGTATGTGGCCTCTACAGCTAGCTTTTGGCAATTCATGAAAAAGAAATATAAATTAGACACAGCCCAAGAAATGAAATATACAGGTCAATTAGTCAACTTCGTCAATGATAAAACTTCGCTTACACAAGGGTATGTTACATCCGAACCATTCACACTAGATCAGCAAAAAGTAGAGTATGGCACATTACTTAATGCAGATTCCGGTTATAACATTTACGCTGGCGTATACTTCACTACGGAGAAAATGATTGCTGAACATCCTGACCAAGTGAAAGCTTTCGTCGAAGCTACGGTCAAAGGCTGGGACTATTACAAGGATCATTCCGATGAGATCAATCCTGCCATTCAAGTGAAGAATCCAGATATGGGCTTAGATATGATGAAATATAGCGCTGCTAAAGAAATGGACTTTGTATTCGGCGGAGATGCTGCAACCAAGGGTACGGGCATTATGACGAAAGAGCGCTGGACAGAAGTTCAAAAGCAGCTTGTTGATGTAGGTGTTTTGAAAACAGCAGAGAACATCGACAAAGTGTTCACAACGCAATTTTTACCTAAGAAGTAAGGGATAAAGAATAAGAATAATCAGGGGGTGGCGGCATTGGCTTCTAACAAGAATATGGATTTAGTTAACGTTCGATTGCCAATGGAGGATGAGGGGCATTTGTTTCGACTCTCGATTCGTGATGGCCTTTGGACTCAGATTCAGAAGCAAGAAGCTAATGCTGCCCATTCTGGTGCAATATCTTTGGAATATTGGAAACCGCAGCTTAGTACGTGTGAATCGGGTGTCTCGCTAATTGACCTCGAAGGGAAAATCGTATTGCCGGGCTTCGTAGATGCCCATATGCACTTAGACAAATCTTTCTCACTAACTTCTGTTGAGAATCGGAGTGGTACGTTAGAAGAGGCCGTGCGCAATTATTCAAGTGCATCACCGTCTTTTACCAAAAATGAGATTAAATCAAGAATAATGCGTTCGGCTTTGCAAGCTTTGTCATCTGGTACAACGCACATTCGTACACATCTTGAATTTAATTTAAGAGCCTCACGTGAAGTTGCGTTACGTACAGTTGAGGCCGCTTTGGAAGCCAAAGAAGCATTAGCGCCTTATATTAGCTTGCAGCTGTTTCCGATGTGTCCCTACAATTTCATGTCACTCGATGTGGATGCCGTAGAGGAAGCTCTAAAAATGGGCGTCGATGGGATTGGCGGAGCACCGCATTTATCATTAACCCCTAAGGAAGATATCGATTATATATTCAAATTAGCAGAGAAATATGATGTGCCGATTGATCTGCATTGTGATGAAACAGACAATCCAGCTATGCGCACAATCGATCATATCACTTTGCGAACGAAATCAGAGGGCTATTCAGGAAGAGTTACCGTCGATCATTTATGTGCATTAGCTTCGATGACGAATCAGGATGCTCACGGCATCATTGAGCGGATGGCTGAAGCTAGGCTCAAAGCAGTCTCATTACCTGCAGTCAATTTGTACTTGCAAGGAAGGCATGATGGATTCCCGGTTAGACGAGGAGTAACTCGTTTGAAGGAAATCTGGGAAGCAGGCATTCCTATTGCGGTGGCTTCTGATAATATTCATGATCCCTTTCACCCTTTTGGCAGAGGCGATTTATTACAGATTGCTCTTATTGGCTCTTATGCCGCTCATATGGGACGACCGGATGATCTTCGCACACTGCTGCGCATGATCACGGATGTGCCCGCCAAGGTGCTCGGTCTAACTTCTCATGAGGTAAAGGCTGGTAATCATGCGAATTTTATTATCATAGAGGGAAGTACGCCGGAAGAACTCTTTACCATGCTGCCTGAACGCCGTTGGGTATATAGTCAAGGAAGCTTTGTTCGAATAGCTGCCAATAAAGCAGAGTGGCAGGATAAGACGTTAGCTCATTATTGGCAAGAGGCAATCGAGAATGTATCCTTCCATAAACGTAAATTCGCGAAAGGGTGAGCGTTCTAATGGCTAACCTACCGGATCCAAGAGAGCTTCTGATGGCAGCTCGATTAGGTAAGAGGGTTGCGGATGTAGCCGCCGCTTTACAGCTATTCCAAGCAAGATAAGCTTAATGTTGAACAATGCTAATTTGAAAGCTTAAGATCCGCTCCTCACTCTGAGTCTGGGTCTTTTTTTATAAAAGCTTATGCGTACTATAATGTCCACTCACTTGGAGGTGCTCAGCTTGTCATTCAGTCGTTATCAAGGTAAGGCGTGGGATCGCTGCTTTTTTCCCCGCTTAAGTAAGCACGAGGTTGCTCAAGTTACCAAAGATGATGCGCTTATCGTTCTGCCGGTTGGCGCGATTGAGCAGCATGGTCCGCATATGCCAGTGTTTACCGATACGTTAATTTCCGAAGTGCTCTTGACCGAGGCTTTCGAACAGCTTCCCGATGATGCGAATATATGGCTGCTGCCGGCCATTCCGTATGGGAAAAGTACGGAGCACCTTGGCCATCCAGGAACCATAACGCTATCAGCTACTACATTAATGGCTGTCGTGATGGATATAGCGAAAAGCTTGAGTAAGAGCGGATTTCAGAAATTAGTGCTGGTGAATACGCACGGGGGCAACACGGATTTGTTGAATATGATGGGCCGGGAAATCCGTATAGAAACGGGGTTGGCTGTATTTCGATTAGATCCTGGCGGACTCGGTGCCGCTGATGAGTGGATAACGCCGCTGGAGAAGCAGGCTGGTATTCATGCGGGTGACATGGAAACTTCCTTAGTGATGTCTGCTAAACCCGATTGGGTTCATATGGAGCTTGCTCCTACGGAATATCCGAATTACCCGGATTCGCGTTATTTGGGCCTTCGCAATCGTGCTTTTGCTTGGGTCATGGATGATTTATCCCATTCAGGCATTTCTGGTGATGCCACACAAGCAACGATAACGAAAGGCCATGCGATGGCTGAAAAGTACGGAGCACACATCGCCGAGGCGTTGCTCACCTTTCAAACTTTTGAGATGGCGTCATTGAAAAAGGAACAATAACGGACGGAAGTTCCAAAAATCAAATACAGGAGATGAAGTAAATGGCTATGAATGCTTCTCTGATCCATACATCCAATTCACATGTACAAGATCCAAAATTCGTGAGTATGGAGAATCTCTCTAAGACGTACCCAAACGGTACAATTGCCTTGCAGGATGTGAATCTGACGATACAAGAAGGGGAGTTCCTTTGTTTTGTTGGACCATCTGGGTGTGGGAAATCAACGATATTCAAGATGATTACAGGTCTGGCCAAGCCGAGTAAAGGGACGTTAGATGTGTTTGGAACGACACCTAAAGAAGCTCGCAAGCAAAGTGATATCGCCTTTGTTTTCCAAGATCATACACTGCTGCCCTGGTCTACGGTAGAAGCTAACGTAAGATTGCCGCTTGAATTGCGCGGTGTAGATAAGAAAACACAGAAAGAAGAGGCTCAGCGCGTGTTGGAGCTGGTCGGCTTGAAGGACTATATGAAGGTGCTGCCTAGACAGCTCTCCGGGGGAATGAAGATGCGTGTTTCCATCGCGCGTGCACTCATTTCGAGACCTAAGCTGCTTCTCATGGATGAGCCCTTCGGCGCTTTAGACGAAATTACGCGTCAAACCTTGCAAATGGAGCTGCTCCATATTTGGCAGCAGGATAAATCCATGACCGTGCTATTCGTTACTCATAACGTATTCGAATCGGTCTTCTTATCCACAAGTGTTGTTGTGATGACACCGCGTCCTGGTAAAATATCAGCGAGGATTGATATCCCTGTCCCTTTTCCCCGAGATGAAAGCTTCCGTACAACGACGCAGTTCAGTGATTTAGTTCGTGAAGTATCTGCCGCTTTGGATCATTGATACGAAAGGGTGAATAAGCTCATGGCCATGCATATAAGCTGGGAGAAAGAGATACAGGAGCAGCTTGCAAAAGAAATCGTGTTTGTCGATGGCGAAACGAGAGAAAAGCTCTCTAAAGATTATTACTGGTACTCCCCTGTACTTAATCGCCAATTGCAGAATAGGAAGGCGGCCGATGTCGTTGCCATACCGCGCAATGAAGCCGAGGTGGCAGAAGTATTGGCCTTCGGTTACCGTCATAACATTCCCGTTACCGTTCGTGGAGCGGGTACAGGTAACTATGGTCAGGCGGTCCCCCTGGAGGGCGGTATTGTCTTGGATCTAAGCCGAATGGATGAAATTCTTGAAATCGGACATGGGTTTGCTCGTTTACAATGTGGAGTTCGTTTAGGTGTCATTGATAAAAAGGCTCGCGAAGTCGGACAAGAAATTCGCATTTACCCCAGTACTTATGTAAAAGCGACGGTGGGCGGCTTTGTGAGCGGTGGTTCCGGTGGAATCGGCTCGATTACCCACGGGAACCTATGGGATGGCAATGTGCTGGAAGCTGTCATTTATACGATGGAAGAATCTCCGCAGCGTTTGGTTATCCAAGGCCGTGATTTATTTGATTATATTCATAATTATGGGACGACCGGTATTTTGACCGAGGTGACCATCCCGCTTTCTCCTCGCACAGAGTGGGCTCAGGCTATTGCTAATTTCGACACCTTCGAGCAGTCGATGCGATTTGGAGAAGCTCTTGCCAGAGAGGAAGCCATTCTGAAACGACTCATTGCTCCCATGGAGTGGCCAATTCCCTCGTATTTCGTTCCGTTTGCCAAAGTGATTAAGTCTGGCATGGCCGCTGTTATGCTTGAATTTGATGAGGATACGCTGCCGTTAGTCGAAGCTCTTGCCCAAAGTTATGGCGGGCACATCGGTCATCTGATTGAGGCTAAGAATTATCGGAAAACGATCGGGGTATCGGATTTTACATGGAATCATACGACGTTATGGGCAATGAAAACGGACTCTTCCATGACGTATCTGCAAGCTGGCTTTAAGCTGGATAGCTATATAGAACAAATTCAGAAGATTAAAGACAAATATGGGGACGAAGTTTACCTACATTTTGAATGGGTGCGCAGCGGTGGAGAAATATCGCCAAATTCGCTTCCGGTTGTACGCTTTGAAAGCGAAGACCGTTTATACGAGATCATTCAATATTGCGAATCCATCGGCGTGAAAATATTTGATCCACATACCTGGGTGTTGGATCATGGCGGACGCGGTGAAGTTGGCAGCATGGAGCGTAAGAAACGTGAGAATGACCCAAGAGGGCTGCTGAATCCAGGAAAAATCATTTATGAGATGTAAATGAAGGGGGACGTACAATGGCTGTAGATTCTAAATACCTGCAAATACTACCGGATGAAATATTCCCTGCCCGTGAACGGGCGGCTTGGACTAATCGATTGGAAGACGGGGCCTCGCCAGGGCTTCGACTCCTGATGCTGCTTAAGAATCTTTTGCCACCCTTGGTTGCTTTTGTTGTGTTCATCGGAGGCTGGGAACTCATTGCTTATTTAGTGAAAGCTCCTGTTTATCTTGTACCTAAGCCTTCCGATATCGTAGCGGCAGCCATAGAAAACAGACATGCACTATGGGTATCTGTAAGGACAACGACGCTGGAAGCTGTGCTCGGATTTTTCCTCAGTATTATTTTAGGAGTTACAGGTGCCATTCTATTGGCAAGCTCCAAATGGATTGAGAAGAGTGTTTATCCTTATGCGATTATTTTACAGACCATTCCGATTGTCGCCATTGCCCCTCTCATTGTGATCTGGTTCGATGCGGGTGTGAATGCGATTGTCATTATTACATTCTTAATCGGATTTTTCCCGATGCTTTCGAATACGTTAATTGGTCTAAATTCCACGGATCAAAATATGAGTAACCTGTTTTACTTATACAATGCGAATGCGATTCAAACGATGTGGAGGCTGCGCATACCAGCTGCCCTGCCTTATATTGTAGCCGGTCTGAAAATTTCCTGTACATTATCCGTCGTCGGGGCTATTGTCGGTGAATACATTGCCGGTATCGGCGGAGGGCAAGGCGGACTTGGTTATGCGATTACGTATGCCGCTGCTCGTTTAAAAACACCTTATTTATTCGCTTGTGGACTTTCAGCATCAGCACTGGGCATTATTTTCTTCTTATTAGTCAACACTTTCGCTAAATGGCTGCTTAGTTCGTGGCATGAATCCGAGATGAAAAAGGATAACTAAATGGCACCAAGGTAAAGAGGGTGAGTTAACTGCTGGATATTGTATTTCGTAATGTGCGTATGCTTGGACATTTGGAGGACCGAGGTCTTATAGATATCGGTGTAAAACACGGTAAAATCGCCGTGCTTGGAAGTATTGGCGAACAAGGGGAACGTGAAATCGATGGGATTGGTCACCTGCTGCTCCCCCCTTTTGTGGAGTCCCATATTCATTTGGATACCGTCCTAACGGCGGGAGAGCCCGCCTGGAATGAGAGCGGGACCCTTTACGAAGGTATCGGTTTATGGCAAAAGCGGAAACAAGCGCTCACCTACGAAGATGTCACGGAACGAGCAGAGAAGGTGCTTCGGATGCAGATGGCTGCCGGTATCCTGCATGTGCGAACACAAGCAGATATCTCAGACCCGAATCTGACTGCTCTACGTGCACTTCTTGCCTTGCGCGAGCGCGTAAAACCTTATATGAACCTGCAAGTTATCGCGTTTCCTCAAGATGGTATTCGCGCCTGTCCCGATAATGAACACCGTCTGGAACAGGCTTTGGAGCTTGGCGCAGATGGCATTGGGGCGATTCCCCATCTAGAGCCTACGCGTGAGGAAGGACTATTATCGCTTGAAATTTGCTTTAATTTAGCAGAGAAGCATGGCTGCTTTGTCCATGTTTTTTGCGATGAAATGGACGATGCTCACTCCACATTCCTAGAAAGCGTGGCCCATCTGGCGATTCGTTCTGGACTACGCGAGCGAGTAACAGCTGCACATGCGAATGCTGCAGCCTATTATGGGGAAGCTTATTACCAGAAGGTGCAGGGGATGCTGGTGCGCTCAGGCATGAATATCGTTTGCTGTCCGCTCATCAATAGTGCTATGCAGGGCAGATACGACGGCTATCCCAAAGGCCGAGGGATCACCCGGATCAAGGAATTATGGACGGCTGGCGTTAACGTAAGCATCGCGCATGATGATATTCAGACCCCTTTCTATCCGCTGGGTACTGGTAATATGCTGCAAGCAGCTCACATCGCTGCTCATTTAGCACATATGACGGGGCGCGAGGAAGTGGCGGAGCTTGTGCGTATGATCACGACACGTGCAGCGAACACCCTGCAGCTTCAGGAATACGGGCTCGAGATTGGTCATCCTGCCAGCTTTATCCTGCTGCCAGGGGATGATGCTATGGATCTTGTTCGTGAGCAGCCAAGTTGTCGTTATGTTGTGAGCCAAGGCCGCATTGTTGCTGAAACTGTGCCTGCAAGGAGCCAATTGTTCACAATAGTATAATATGTAAATATGTATACAATAAGCGGCACCCCCTGTTATTTCGCAGGGGGTTGTTTAAGTTTTGTTTTTCTTATGTTTACCAGTAAATAAGAAGGAAAGCTTTTAGAACCTGTCGAATTTATAACATTGTTAATTACTTACAGTTTTCTTCGAGGGAGGAAAATGAATGAAACGGATATCTCTTGTACTCTGGAAAACGATGTTGGTTATGATTATTTGTTATGGATTCATGTCTTCACATGCTTATGCCGATGAGCAAGCGGATTTGAAACCGATTCCAGCGTGGAATATATTGTGGAGTGATTCCGCCGAAGGAATTGATAATGTCGTGATTCCTTCACCTTCAAATAAATGGATAACAGTCAGGAATGGCGACTTGCCTCCCGAGAAACCGAAAGATATTTCCTCGGCATGGGTTCGATTCCAGCTTCCGCCAGATGTACCCAAAGACTATGGCATTTACATTGAACAAATTTATGCCCAGCATCTATGGGTATATATTGGAGATCGATTAGTTCGAGAAATCAACTTTGATTTTCCATACGACGAACAGAGAAGTTTGTTTCCAATTAGTAGTGAAGATGGGGGGGAATTCGTATATTTAAGGTTGGGGACTTCAATGGACCGCTTGGGTTTACATTCAGAAATTAAACTGGATCATTATTCAGCTTTAACTCGAGCATTTATTTTTCGGGATTTGCAGAACATCATTCTAGGGTGTGCATTTCTTTTTATTGCAGCGATTATGCTGATATGTTCTTTCTTTTTGAAGCAAATTCAACTAGCGAGTTGGATTTCACTTAGTTTACTTATCTTAACTCTAGGGACAATTTTTATTACGTATTCCCCTTTCATGTACGCAAATTTCACGAAGTATGGCGATCTATTTCTTGATTTATTTGATATTTCACTAGCTGTTTTTTTACCAACACTCACCTATTTCTTTGAAAAAATATTTGATAATGGGAATTTCAAGTGGATTAGAGCGTTTAGAAAATTCCAGATTATTTATTCCGCTATTTCAATCACCTTTATGTTTATTAATCAACTCAATGATTATCGATTTATCAAAGCGTATTTCTTTGCATCTGTTACCATTTTGGGGTCTATTATGATCATTCAATTCATTTTAATTATTGGCTTATCCATTGTATTCGTGAAAAGAGGAAATAAGGAAGCGGGTATTTTCTCATCTGGCTTTGCTTTATTAGCTCTCATGGGTACGCTTGATCTTATATGCTACTATGCCAGTTCTCAAAAATATCAGTTTTTCTTGTGGAAATGGGGAGTAGTAGGATTTATTATTGCCCTTATCGTAATATTAGGTAGACGTTTTGCAATCAACCAAGAGCATATGATCAACTACTCCAAGGAATTAGAATTTTACAATCATCAGCTTCAGCTCTCGGATAAGATGGAGATGATAAGCTCGTTAGCGGCATCTGTGGCTCATGAGGTAAGAAACCCTTTGCAAGTAACAAGAGGATTCTTACAGCTTGTCGCAGCTAGAACAGATGATAAGAACAAAGAATACATGGGAATAGCCATTGAGGAATTAGACCGAGCTTCGTTAATCATTACTGACTTTTTGACTTTTGCAAAGCCACAGCTTGATGAATTCGTTGACTTAAATGTTTCCAAAGAAATCACCCAAATTGAAGGTATTATTGTGCCATTAGCCACATTACACGGTGGGCGGATAACCGTTAGTATACCTAATGATTTGTTTATAAAAGGGAACTCATCCAAATTAAAACAAGTGCTTATTAATATTATCAAAAATAGTATTGAGGCCTTTCAGGTGGATGGCCAGATTCATATATGGTCCTATGAGAAAGCTGGAGAAGTTTACATTCATATTAAAGACAATGGAGAAGGTATTGAACCTGCGCAGTTAACCAAATTAGGGGAGCCTTACTATTCGACCAAAACGAAGGGGACCGGACTTGGACTCATGGTTACTTTCCGAATTATTGAAATTATGAAGGGGCACATTGAATTTAAAAGTCAAAAATACATAGGTACTGAGGTAGTCCTAAGGTTTCCTTCCATAGCTGTAAAATAAAGAAGAGGTGCTGCGCAAAATTGCGTGGCACCTCTTTTTGTTATTTGTAATTACCAGACGCTTGCAACAGCATCCGTAGTAACTAATACTTTAGCGGGATTCGTAGGGATGACGAGAACAAACTCAGTTGAGGTTTCTTCAACCGCTTTAACTGTGATGTCATCAGGAAGAGTGATGTTAAATGCTTGTTTTAGCGCGGCTTTGGGATTAGCGATAAGTTGGTTCTTGAAAGCTTCATCTTCCCAAGCTTTTTGAATAATTTTTTCTTTTAAAATTCCATTGTTCGACATTACAAATCACTCCTTGTCAATTGGGTAATTTTTCCTACAAAAAAATTATAGCATGAGAATTCAGAATAATCTATCAAAATTAACTAGTTTTCGACAAAAAATAATAGAATCCACCTAATGTTAACATTTTTCTATTTTCTTTGATTTCAAGGGCTACTTTTTGAATGTTTTGCACAAGCGAGTCATGGAAATTGATCATTTGTGTCATGGATATTTGTAAACCTAGTAATTGCTCATGATGAGTAATGGCGATTTGTCCATAGAACTCCAAAAAGTCATGAACATACAACTGCTGCTTCACCATTTCCGGAGATACCGGACTATCCGTTGAAAGCTGTATACGCTTACGCAGTGAAGCTAATAAGCAGTTGTAAGAACCTTCTTCCAAATCTTCTTCCCAGTCAGCCCAATCATCCAGCATTTGTAAAGTGATAAGCGTTTGTTCAACAGCCGCTGTGACGACAGGGATAAGGTGAGCTTGATTTGCTAAAAGTAGTGCCCCTGTGCTGGCATTTTTGACCGGACTTGCTTTCTTAGCGACTTTGCCAATGTCGTGATGGAAGTAATCGGATTGCTGCTCATTGGTAACAGCTTCAGACCATTCCATGATATACGTCTCATAATAACCCCAGAAAGGCGATCCAGCAGGGAACAATTCTCTATAAATGGAGAGGAACTGCATATGAAATAAATTGGCGAGAGGCAGCTTGTCCTTATGATCACCTTTGGCTGAATCCATGATATCGTCTTGTATAAAATAGTAGAGCATTACGAATACATTCGCTAATGAGAGTTTATTCATCGACGCTGGTGGCAGTTCACTAATGTCTTTCATCCAATACGGCAGAAGGTAACAGATATAATTTTTAGTGCTTTCTTCTTTTCTCCCGTCAAAGGTAGCTAGATAGGCAAGTCCGAGATGATCTAGCGGTGCTGGAAATGCGCTAACGATGCGTTCTGCCTCGGCAAATACGTCATCAAGATCTTTCTCATGAGCAAGGAACCAGTTCATCTATCATCAATCCCTTTCTGAATAGGAGGTACCCTCCGCTATTTAATCATTCGTCAGAACTTCTGAATTTCGATTATATTGTTTTCGGAAATCGTTTGGTGTAATACTGTTATACTTCTTAAACTTCCTATAAAAATAAGAGTCGCTGGTGAATCCGGTCTTTTCCGCAATTTCTGCCACAGAGAGGGAAGAGTGTATGAGCAGCTCTTTCGACTTATTCATACGTACGTCCTGGATCAAATCTATAAGCGCTACCATCGTATGTTGTTTATATAACCTACTAATATAAATAGGAGACATATCTAGTTCATCGGCGATGGAATTTATAGATAAATTTTGGTTCCCATAATCTCTCTCGATAATGTCATTCATTTTTTTGATTAAATCCACATGCTTAGAGCTTCTTTTTTCATCTATCTTTTTGTGAAGGTGCTCAAACAGTTGGTAAAACTGAAAATTAATTTCTTCAATGGTTTCGACTTGATTCAGGGAAGCTATTGTTGTATCCAAATAAAGCGGAAGGGCTAGGGCATTATTCTTATTGATCGTATTGAGAACGTTATTAACCCTAAGTGTTAAATGGGATATAGCCAAATGAACAACAGAATAAGGGTATTCGGCGGTTTCATTAATGATATCAGTGTAAATGGTTTCCGCTTCGGCTGAATCTCCGGTCATTAGACAATCAACCAGTTGTTTTTCCTTTTGTGTTGGAAATTTATACTCCTTAGCTCTATACCCCATGATCTCTTCAGACCAAATGATGCATCCATGACCTCTAAACAATCGGTGGTAAGAAGCTTCCAACAGCTGCTTATAGAGGTGAATGCATGGCCCCGCATTATCTTGTAAGGGACTTATGGTGATGGAGACGGATAGTTTAATATAGTCGGCAATGGATGTTTGCATCTTGTGGAGTATAGCCATGAATGCATCATGATCCCATTCGAAATCGGACTCCTGTGCGGTAAGCAGCAGCAAAATATGGTCATCGCCCATGTCAATGGCTTCGGCTTGAAATAGGGGGGAGCTAATCTCTGTGCATATATTCATTACTGCATATCTTAACAATTTAAACTGATCTTGATATTTATTAACGTTTTCTGTAAAGTGGTCAATTTTCACCATGATTAGCAAAGAAGAATGCTGAATGGTTATTTTTGATCCAAAATAACGCAATTTTGCTTGCAAGGCAATCGGGTGATAGGCCTCTCTTCCCATAATAATATTTCTCAGGAAATCTTGACGCAAGATTTGTAGATTGTCTCTTTTCTCGATTTCTAATGTTTTTAAGTTGCGTATGACTTTATCGATGGGATCGAAAAGTTTACGCGATGTGAAGAACGAAACAAGTAAACCCGCAAGAAGTAAGCTCAAGCTGATATAAATTGTTTTCGTTCTCATGCTCTTAATTTCTTTCGTGATGATGGAATAAGGTGTCGTACGCACATATCGCCAACCTAATGAATCCGGCGCAGTGTATGAAATCAACGACTTGGTGTTTTCAACAGTGTCTACTAGGTACCCAGGAGAAGAAGCATTGGCAATGATGTCTTTAATATAATTTTTGTTCGAGTAATCGCTTAATACGGGATTAGAACCATCTGTCGAAAGAAGAATGCCGTCCTTGTTAATAATAAATTCGCTGCTGGAACGGCTGTTTGCTACGTTTTTTAGGGATTTGTTAATGAACGATTCCGAGATGTTTACAATTACTGCGGAGTTTAAGGATTTATTTATATTAATCGCATCATAGCACAGATAAGAATAAATACCGACTTTAGAGACCGTAAGTTGATCGTTGCCAACTGGATTAAATGTTCTGGGAACAGGTAGAAAAGGCATGTAATCCTGAAAATGGTCCAAAATATCGACCATGCCTTGATCGCCTAGTGTGGATTTAGTTTGAATACCACTTTGAAAATTGTTGGCGCTGACGTAGAAAAGATCTGATTTGCCGTTATACACATAGATGGAATCAATAAATGGCATCGCGAAGCGATAATTGTTCAACTGTTGCATGGCGTTGGTTATATCATAAATATCAGGTTTATCGTAAAACAACAGCTTGGAGATGACAAAATCCCTGTAAATTTGAAAGGAGAAGGAGGTTGCAGTCTCTGTTACTTTGAGAATTTCCTGGCTTGTCTGCATCAGGCTATTTGAGTCGGATTCATACACTTGCTTTAGCGCAATATTATCGAAATTAAAATAAAGAATGGTAGAGGATACAAGCAGAGTGATGACAATAGATAAAATGATACTCAGTAGTATATTTCGATATACGTTTTTGTTGTCCTGAGTGCGCTGCATCATGAGACAATACCCCCTTGTTCGTAGGAAAAGTATATCGTACCTATTTTACACTTGCAATGGAACCAGATGAGCCGGAAGGCGGAAAAAGCACTGAAAAATCCGGAAAATCCATGAATGTTTAAAATGTACATACGTAAATAAGGGGCTTTTACTGCAAATTATTCATATTTGGTATCACATCTTCACTAGCGCGGAAGTTTTTGAAGTGTATATAATTCGAGCATGACATCAAACAGATCAACATTCAAAAATAGGCAGGGAGGCTTCGCAGCATGTTACGAAAGAATGGATTCTTGTACGAGTTAAACAAAAACAAAATTTTGTTTCTCATGATAGCGCCAACATTAGTATTCTTTTTCATTAATTCTTATGTGCCGATGGTTGGGATCTACTTCGCTTTTACCAGATTCGATTTTAATGGCGGGTTATTCGGAAGTCCATTTGTGGGATTAGAAAACTTTAAATTCCTATGGAAGTCGGGAGCGCTATGGGGACTGACGAGAAATACGGTAGCTTATAACCTTGCTTTTATTTTATTTGTCAATGGCGCAGCAATCTTTTGTGCGATTATGTTAAGTGAAATGAAAGGGAAGGCATTTAAGAAGATCACGCAATCCGTCATGTTTTTACCTTACTTCATATCGTTTGTTTTATTGAATGCTATTGCATATAACTTGTTTAATTTTGACACGGGCTTTGTGAATACCACGCTAAAGTCATTGGGTTCGAATCCGATGGATATTTATAACACGCCGACAGCCTGGATTTTCCTTTTGGTCATTTTCTATGTGTGGAAAAACTTGGGCTATACGATGGTCATCTACCTCGCTACCATTACAGGCATTAGCGATGAATATTACGAAGCCGCGAAAATCGATGGCGCGAATATATTTCAACGGATTTGGTACATTACGGTGCCAATGCTAAAGCCAACCTTTATCATATTACTCCTGTTTTCATTGGGAAGTATTATGAAAGGTCAATTCGATCTCTTTTATCAGCTCATTGGAAACAACGGGATCTTGTACAATACAACGGATATTCTGGATACTTACGTATTTCGTTCACTAAAAGTAACATTCGATATCGGGATGGCGACTTCAGCCGGATTGTTTCAGTCCTTCTTCGGTTTTGTCTTGATAATGACAGTGAACTATTTCATTAAAAAATCAAATGAAGAGTATGCGCTTTTCTAGGAGGGTTCCAGTGAAATCTAACAGTATTGATTCTGTCGCGTTTAATATTATTGCTTATCTAATTATCATAACGATTTCCGTGATCTGTATTTTCCCTTTTTTACTGTTGATATCTGGGTCATTTACGGATAATGAATCGATTGTTCGTGACGGTTACCATTTGATTCCGAAAGTATTTTCCCTTGCAGCCTATGAAGCCGTTCTAACTTTCCCAGGAAAAGTACTTAGGGCTTACGGGGTAACGATCTTCGTTACCGTCGTTGGTACGACGCTTGGATTATTCATGATGACGATGGCCGGATATGTCTTGCAAAGAAAAGATTTCAAGTACCGTAATAAACTTTCCTTTTACATTTATTTTACTACGCTGTTTGGCGGAGGCTTGGTGCCTTGGTACATTATGATCACCAAATATTTGCAATTGACGGATACGTATGCAGCGCTTATTTTTCCAGGGCTCATGACTCCTTTCCTAATTATATTAATGAGAAGCTTCATTAAATCCTCCATACCGGAGGAGCTTACAGAGTCTTCGAAGATTGATGGTGCCAACGATTTTACGATTTATTATCGTGTGGTTCTTCCTTTAGCGATGCCAGGTATTGCAACAGTAGGGTTATTTCTGGCATTGCATTATTGGAATAGTTGGTTCTCTACGTCGCTGTTTATCAACGACCAGGATAAATACGAACTGCAGTATTTTCTGTATAACATTATTAATACAGCTGCAGCCGTTTCGCAGCTAGGCGTGAGTACGGGGGTATCATTTGGACAGGATATCCCAACGGAATCCACCAAACTGGCTATGGCCATGATTGTTACGGGTCCAATTCTCCTTCTATATCCGTTCGTACAAAGGTTTTTCGTCAAAGGATTAACGATTGGCGCTGTCAAAGGTTAGAACTGAAACGGATACATTCCGTCAGCTAACATATATGATTCAATCATAAAAAGGGAGGATTTATATGAAAAGTAATGCAAAAAAGATGTACAGCGTGTCTATGGTACTTGCGCTAGCAGGTTCCGTAGTTGCCGGGTGCAGCAGTTCAACAACACCTGCAGCCAGTCCTACAGCAGGAGCGCAAGCAACGAAAGTACCTGAGGCTTCCGCTGCCAGCAAGCCCCCAGGTCTCGATACATCCAAGAAAGTAGAGTTGCAATTTTATATGTTAGGCCCTGCGCCTAAGGATCTTCCCGTAATTGAAGAAGAAATCAATAAGATGGCACTCAAAGATCTGAATGCGACAGTAAAATTTAATTTCACAACATGGACAGATTGGGACCAGAAATACAAGCTGCTTCTCTCGTCAGGACAGCCGGTCGATTTGATTTTTACAGCGGATTGGACGCAGTATCAAGCCTACGCGAAAAAAGGAGCGTTCCTGCCGCTGGATGATTTGCTCCCGAAAGCAGCTCCTAAATTAAACAGCTTTGTGCCGAAAGATATGTGGGATGCCGTTAAAATTGACGGGAAAATCTATACTGTTCCTGCTACTTATAAAGAGTATGTGACAACTGGCTTTATCTGGCGTGAAGATCTAAGGGAGAAATTCAATTTGCCTAAGCCGGATTCGCTTGCCAACTTCGAAGCTTATCTGGATGGAATCAAAAAGAATGTACCGGATATGATTCCATTAGCGGCTAACAGCGATGTGAAAACGAATCTTTCCGATCTTTATAAAAATTTAACCATTGATCCGGTTGGGGCACTTCCTTACGGAATGGACATTTCCTATAAAAATCCCTCGGAAGTCACTTCTTACTGGGGCTCCGCTGAGCATTTGAAAGAGCTGCAAACCTACAAAAGATGGCAGGATAAAGGCTACCTGACAAAAAACGTTCTGAATGTTAAGGACTCGTTGACAGATTTGATTGTAAACGGTAAAGCTGCGGCTAACTTAGGCGATAACCCAAGCCGTTATAACGATCAGAAGATCAAAATCGCTGGTGCACATCCGGACTGGAAGCTCGATTACTATCCGGCTCCGCTGATTAAAGGGCATGCTGAGCCTGTTCATCCGATTCATAATGGATTTGCTATTCCAAAGAGCAGTAAAAACCCAGAAAGAGCTCTTGCATTTTATGAGAAATTAGTTACGGACAAAGGCTACAATCTGTTGTCCCAGTATGGAATTGAAGGCAAGAACTATAAGGTTGAGAACGGATACTATACGATGATTGGCGATACCAACAGCAATGGCTTCCCTAGAGAAGGTATGCAAAGTTGGGCTTGGAGAAATCCTGAATTCATGCTGTTCGATAAAGGTTATGACGGTGTGAAGAAAATTTTCGCAGATCTTGATAAAATAGCATCACCAGACAAGTTTACAGGCTTTGCTGAAGACTATACGAGCTATCAAGCCGAGAAAGCCGCTTTGGAGCAAGTTGAAAAGCAATATCTATTTCCACTTGAAGCGGGTCTCGTAGCCGATGTGGAAGGCGGACTCAAAACATTTATGGAAAAAGCCAAAACAGCCGGGCTGGAGAAAGTTCAAGCAGAATATAAGAAGCAATGGCTGGAATATGTGAAAAGTGCAGGGATTAAATAGGTAAGTAAGTTGAGGGGATTCGCAGTGTATTGTCATCATGGATGGCAGTTGCTGCGAGTCCCTTTCTCGTTTTCATCTATAGGATCTAACTATTCACATTGACAGTAGCGTCAATTTTATATACATTGGAAGCAAAATGATTGTTCACAATATGACGAGAATGAAAGGAAATGAAGAGGATGAGCAGCAATGAATTTTTAAAGCTTGAAAATCAACTGTGCTTTAGTCTATATGCAAGTTCCAGAGCCATTACTCGCATGTATCGCCCATTTCTTGAAGGCTTGGGGATTACCTATCCGCAATATTTGGTGCTGTTGGTTCTCTGGGATCAAAAGGAAAGCACAGTCAAAGAGCTTAGCGAGAAGCTCGATCTTGATTCGGGTACTTTGACACCTATGCTTAAGCGGATGGAAAGTCAGCAATTGGTTCAAAGGAAACGGTCTTCTGAAGATGAACGTGTCGTGAATATTCAAATCACAGAAGCGGGTCTTGCCCTTTACGATAAGGCGCTTTGTATTCCACAGTCGCTGCTTGCGTCAAGCGGGCTGTCTCCTGAAGAAATATACAAGTTCAATGAACAGTTAAAACGTATTATAAGCAGCGTAAATGCGTTCGATTAAGGAACGACTATAGGTTTTGAAGTGAGGATCTGGAATGAGTTATTTCATATACATTTTAGTGAATAACATTGTACCTATTAGCATTATGATTGCGATCGGCGCGGCAATGTACCGCGCTTTCCACATTGATATTAAGACATTATCGAAGCTTAATTTCTATGTGTTTTCACCCGCGCTCGTTTTTGTTAAGCTGTATGAGTCCGAAATGAACTTGCCTATTTTAATGCAGGTTCTCTTGTTTTTTGTCCTTTTCTTTAGTCTCCTTTTTGCTAGCATAGAGGTTATTATTCGGTTGAAAAAGATGCAGCGCGGTATGCGTATTGCCATGCGGAATAGTGTTATTTTCTATAATAGTGCTAACTACGCACTACCGCTGAATCAAACTGTTTTTGGCGGGAATGCCTATACCTTATCTATCCAAATCGTGATCATGATTATGCAAACGTTAATTCCCAATACATATGGTATCTATACCTTAAATGCACATAAATCAACCTGGAAAGCAACGATGAAAACCATTCTTTCCTTACCGGTCATTTATGCGATTCCGATTGCTTTGCTGCTGCGATATTTCCATTTACCTGTTCCAGGACCGATTCATATACCGCTGGAGTATATTTCAAACGCTTTTATGGCGACGGCCTTACTGACCCTAGGTGTGCAGCTTGGCGGTATGAAATGGGAATTTCATTTTTCTAATGTGCTCGTATCAAATATACTAAGACTTGCTGCAGGACCGCTGCTCGGATTTTTCGTTGTTTGGCTGCTTGGGATTGAAGGCATTACAGCCAAAGCATTGATTCTCTCATGTGCTGTGCCCACCTCTCTAAGCAGTGTGCTGCTGGCCATTGAATATGAGAATGAACCGGAGTTTTCTTCACAGGCTGTCTTTACTTCAACTTTATTTAGTATGTTTACAATTCCAGTTGTTATCTTTTGTTTGGATTTTATATGAACATGGATGGGAATCATGAAGTTAGCAGGAATTTCGACATTTTTCGGCGAATGGGTAACCATACTTATCTATAAAGGAGGACTTCCTTAATGCTTTACCAATTTTGTCAGTATGTTACGCTTGTGGATATGAATGAAGAGATTTTGTCAGAGGTATTATTTGACCACGGCGAATTCGAATCGAATGCATTAACGATTGGTTCTTCTGTTGTGATTTATCAGCTTGGTCTGAAACAATTTGATGTTGTTTATGACAAAAGAGAAGGCAAAACCGCTCGTAACAAGGTTGTAGACATTGAACTCGATCTTATCAAAAAGCCTTCGGTAACTCGTGTGTTTTTGGAGCCCGTGCGGTTAATTGTCGGTCAGCATGATATTGGTGAAGTGGAATAAATTAAATCGTTACGGAAAGGAAAGAAGACGAGAATGATGAAACTTTTTTTACTGTTAGGCAGTGCGAATGCGTTTCTTTCAGTCGCTCTAGGCGCTTTTGGGGCTCATTATTTGAAACAAAGGATTCCAGATAAGATAGATGTGTTTCAAACCGGCGTACAATATCACATGATTCATGCGATAGCTCTCATCCTTATTGCTCTTTTGTCGGATAAGTTGGCAAATAGCTCTATGGTGAATGCATCGGGGTGGGCTATTTTTATTGGGATTATCTTGTTCTCAGGTAGTTTATATGCGCTGAGTTTGACTGGACTCAAATTTTTTGGACCCATTACTCCGCTAGGCGGGCTGAGTTTCTTGGTTGGATGGATACTTCTGGCCGTGGCCGCTTACAAATAAAAAAATGGAAAGAGTCAGAGAATCTGACTCTTTTTTCATTGTTTTGTGTCATCTTAGCAGGAAAAAGCGCAGATCATGTAGAAAGATATCCATGATGGATTTGATCATTCTTCCTTAATTAAAAGGATGTGGCGCATGGCTGATTTCATAGGGAACCAATCAGAAACGGGTAAGCCAATTGCTTCGGAACTAAAGCTACTCACAAGCCATGAGTTATATCATCAATTGTTTGGTTGCACAATCATTGCAATGGCAATCGTTAGTCTGGACGGCAGGTTACTAAAGGTAAATACATCGTTATGCCGCCTCTTAGGTTACACAGAAGAAGAACTGATTGGTCTGCATATTCAAGAGTTTTCGCATCTTGATGATGTAGCTACCTATGCAGAACTATGTGAAGAGACCCTTCGTAGTGAGTGTGAATCTTCTCAAAGAGAGAATCGCTTTATCCATAAAGATGGCTCCATGATATGGGGAATTGTTCAAGTTTCCTATGTTCGTGATAAGGATCCCAATCCCCATCTTGCAGTGGTTCAGATTAAAGATGTATCAGAAAGAAAGAATTTGGAACACAAGCTTGAGGAAAGCAGGCGTGATTATCAATCCCTGCTGAATCATAAGCACAATCAACTCATTCTAAATGCGGTTTCAGATGGTATGTTTGGCATCGATGAGCATTTTGGCACTACGTTTTTGAATAAAGCGGCGGAGTGCTTAACGGGTTACACCTATGAAGAACTGGTAGGGAAGAATCCTTATCTCGTTTTGACACGTGCATGTGGAACCGATAAAGATTTGAAAAACAAGAATGAAACTGTTTTATATCGAACGATGCTTGAAGGGGTTTGTTTTTGTTCAAACGAGATCTTTTATAAAAAAAATGGAGACTCGTTTCCGGTTGAATACATGACTTCGCCGATTTTGGATCAAGATCAAATTATTGGTGTTGTTCTATCATTCAAGGATATTACTAAGCGGCAGCGTGCGGAAGAAATGCTCCGTAGGTCAGACAAGATGTCCCTTATCGGGCAGCTTGCTGCTGGGGTTGCCCACGAAATTCGTAATCCATTGACTACACTCAAAGGATTCATGCAATTTCTGCACCAAGGTGCTCCAAATAAGAAAGAATATTACGATATTATGATGTCCGAATTAGAGCGGATCGAACTGATTACTACAGAAATGCTCGTTCTCGCTAAGCCGCAATTCATACACTACCAGCCCAAAAGTATCGAGAATATTGTCAAAAGTGTCATTACCCTGCTTGAAACACAGGCCATTATTAACGACATTCAGTTCGTTGTTGCTATGGAGCATCATTTGCCGCTTGTTCTTTGTGAGGAAAACCAACTGAAGCAATCCTTCATAAATCTGATCAAAAATGCGATGGAAGCAATGCCAGATGGCGGACAAATCAATATTCACCTGTTTTCAGTTGAGGACAAAGCCGTGCGTGTTTTGTTTCAAGATAGAGGGCATGGGATACCGCATGATGCGCTGGCTAGACTTGGAGAGCCCTTCTTTACAACAAAGGAAAGTGGGACTGGGCTTGGCATCATGATTACGAATAAAATCATTGAGGATCATCATGGCCAGTTTATGGTTGAAAGTAAAGTGGGAGAAGGAACGGTTGTCAGTGTGACGCTTCCTATTACCTATAGTGAGCAGTAAGAGGAGGCTAATTTGTGAAAAACCGGCTATATATTGGCGGATATCTGTTAGTCGCCATATTCGTAAGCCTTTACGTAAAGCCGTATGCTGCATGGATTTGTTTGCTTGCCTCACTAGTGCTGCTTATTGTGCTGCTTAGAAAGGGTGGAAGTACACAATCCTTAATAAACGAAATGCCGCGGGATCACACGTATTTAAATGTACTTGATTCCCTATTTGAGCACAATCCGAATGCGATTGGTATTTTTGATCAAGAGGGTAAATTTATTCGGATTAATTTAGCGGCAGAAACCATCCTTGGCTACTCCGTGTCAGAGCTGCTCAATCAACCGTTTATCAGCTTTGTTACAAAAGAGCAGCTGGAGCGGACAGGTAGCCAGATTGAACAAGTGAAATACGGGACGCCAGTTACCTTTGAAACAGCTGTTATACATAAAAGCGGCTACCGGGTGGATTTGCACGTTACGGCTGTTCCTGTTGATTTGCAGCCTAATTCCAAAGGCAATATTCTTATTTGCCAGGATATCACAGAGCGTAAGCGCGGCGATGAGCAAGTTCGCTATATGGCTTATTATGATGATATGACAGGGCTGCCGAACCGGCGCATGTTCAGAGATAACTTGAATGAGCGGCTCAGTATTACCAAATCAATTGGACAAAAGGTAGCCGTCTTCTATTTGGACATCGATCGCTTCAAGCTGGTCAATGACAGCTTTGGATATGATTACGGAAACATGCTGCTGCTGCAGCTAGCAGAGCGTTTCACGAGATGTGTAACGGACAATGATTATTTGGCTCGTACGGAAGGCGATGAATTTGCCTTTTTCTATACGAATGTAGCTGATTCTAATGACGTAATTGCGGTTATAGCAGAGATTAATCGTGTCCTCGAAAAGCCGTTTCTTTTGGAACAATATGAACTACATATTACAGCTAGTATCGGCGTTGCGATATCCTCGGATGATGCCGACGATGCGGATATACTTATGAAATATGCTGACATTGCATTAGCCAGAGCGAAAGAGAAGGGGCGCAACGACTTTCAGATCTTCAATACGGACATGAAATCGGTTTCAATCAATCGACTTAAGCTGGAGAGTGAGCTTCGCAGGGCGATAGTCGGGGATGAGTTTGTCTTATATTATCAGCCCCAGGTCGACATTGAGACGGGAAGCATTGTCGGTGTCGAAGCCTTAATTCGCTGGGATCATCCAGAGAAAGGCTTCATCTCACCAAACTATTTCATTCCTTTTGCGGAGGAGTCCGGATTGATCGTGCCGATCGGTGAATGGGTACTGCGCGCTGCATGTAAGCAAAATAAAGCATGGCAGAACCAAGGGTATACGATGATGCCGATATCTGTGAATCTGTCCATGCGGCAGTTTTTTCAGCACAATCTCAAAGGCAAGATCAGACATGTTTTAGAACAAACAGGACTTGATCCACAGTATTTGGAACTTGAAATCACCGAAAGCATGACGATGGATGTTGATCATGCTATTCAGTCCTTGCTTGAGCTTAAGGAGCTAGGTGTGAATGTAAGCATTGATGATTTTGGGACAGGCTACAGTTCGCTGTACTACTTAAAGAAATTTCCGATTGATAAGCTGAAGATCGATCGTTCCTTTGTTCGAGATATCATGGTGGATCCGAATGACGCGGCCATCGTGGCCACGATTATTGCAATGACGCACCATCTGAACTTGAAGGTTATTGCTGAAGGTGTAGAAACCGAAGATCAACTGCATTTCCTGCATCAGAATCGCTGTAATGAGGTGCAGGGCTATTGGTTTAGTCCACCTGTAAGTGCGGATGAACTGGAGAAAATGCTAAAAACAGGTATCCCGAATGCTTCGGCAGTGTCCGTTCATGCCAAATAAAAGGAAGAGGGTATCCTTATTCTGGGATACCCTCTTCCTTTTTAACTAGAATGCGACATAATCATCAATTTCATTCAATTTGAATAAGTAGACCTGCTTCTCATCTACATGATATACGGATACATTTTGATTACTGCTATCAAAATTCAAAATACGGCATGGAAGATTAAGTTTGATTCCCTGACCTTTGATAACCGTTAAACGGATTAACGTATTATTCACTTTGAAACTTTCCAATTGTTCAATTATTTTATCTGAAGCTCCACTGTTGGAGGTGGCTTTCGCTGTGTCTGTTACAGTTGAAGGTGGGACAGCAGCCTTTTTTTTGCTTGGTAATAACGGAGAGGTGCTCTCTTTTATTGTGTTAAGTTCAATCAACTTGCCAAGTTGAATGCCATTAATAATGTTGTAATCCTTGACTGTATCCACATTCAGAAGATGAAAGAGTTTTTCCATAGCAAGGCCATTTGTGGCATCTTCAATCAGAATTTCTACGGTAAATAAATGTCCATTCGGACTTGTGTTTGCTTTTCCTTGACTCATATAGCCTCCTTGCTGCCCAGATATTGCTCTTGCACTTACTATATCATGATATCATACCTAAAAATAGCTTGCTTTTTACATGAATCTGGATGGTTTAAATTGCTATAGCAACTTTATTTCTGTAAACTAATAAGGGAA
This sequence comes from Paenibacillus sp. V4I7, assembly GCF_030817275.1. Taxonomy (NCBI): domain Bacteria; kingdom Bacillati; phylum Bacillota; class Bacilli; order Caryophanales; family Paenibacillaceae; genus Paenibacillus; species Paenibacillus sp. V4I7. The sequence goes on from NZ_JAUSZD010000002.1 coordinate 577,054, forward strand.
AGAACAAGATAATGTTTGATTATTTGAAATGGAGACGCGAAATGATGGAGCAATTTAGGAAGATGTTTCTAAATTTAACAGTTCGGAGGTTTTCAATCCTTGTCATTATAGGTCTATTATTGATTACCATAAGAGACATGCTTAACCTAGTTCTCTTAACCTTTTTAATGGCCTTCCTTATGAGCAGTATTCAAAACTTGGTGACCAGAAAGCTTAGTAGATACATTACGGTGAATAGTAAAGTTATCCTCATCTTACTTTATCTAATCATGATTACTGGGTTTGTCGTTGCAATTATTAATTATTTGCCGAAGGTTTTTGTGCAAATCCTGCAATTAAAAGAAATTCTAGTCGGATTAACGAATTTACCAGCACCTCAAGATGAAATCTCTCGGTATATGTATAAAACATTAAAGGATTTAAATTTACAAGCTTATGTGAAACAAGGATTTGAATATATTCTTAGAATCAGCAATTGGGGGACCACCTTTATTTTAGCAACGATCTTGAGTTTCTTCTTTATCTTCGAGAGGAAAAGAATCATTGCCTTTACTTCTCGATTGAGAGAAAGCAAAATTTCTTGGCTGTATGAAGAATTAGAGTATTTCGGTAAGAAATTCGTCTTATCTTTCGGGAAAGTTATCGAGGCACAACTCCTTATAGCCCTTTTTAATACGGTATTTACTGTAATTGGACTTTGGGTATTGGGTTTCCCATATCTTTTCGCGCTAGCCATTATGATTTTCCTGCTTAGTTTAATTCCTGTAGCGGGCTTTCTTATTTCATTACTTCCTTTAGGTATTATTGGCTATAATTTAGGCGGACATCTAATGGTGATCTACGTAATCTCAGTGATCATGGTGCTTCATTTCCTAGAAGGGTATTTTTTAAACCCCAAGCTAATGTCTTCCAAAATGAATCTTCCGATGTTCTACACGTTCATTATTCTGATTTTCTCAGAGCATTATCTGGGTACATGGGGCTTGATCGTGGGAATTCCTATCTTTATTTTTTTGTTAGACATAATAGACGTAGATACAGGAAAAGATGCAGCAAAAGATGCAGCAAAAGATGCAGGCTGATTCAGTGACCGAAAACATTGCCGAAACTTTTCAAACCTTTCTCACACCGTACTAGCCGATCGCGCATATACTACCGTAAGACTGCGAAGAGGAGCTGTGCAGAGCATGATGCGCGTAGAACCCATTCTCCTTGAAGGACATACAGCAATCGCTATAGAGGTTAAGCTGCCGAAAACAACGCTGCTGATTGTGACTACGGACAAAGGTTACATTATGTGTGGCGCTCTCGATGTTGCGCTGCTCAATGAACGCTTGAGGGACAGGAATATTGTAGCTGCACGGGCAACGGGGGTTCGGACGATTGAGGAACTTCTGAAAGCGCCGCTTGAATCGGTGACGCTCACTGCAGAAGATTTGGGTATTGTAGCTGGGATGACGGGACGGGAAGCCATTTTGAAAATGATGTAAAGTTGAATGCCAAAATTAGAACGCTTGGGATCTTAGGATCTCGGCGTTTTATTTGTTTGAGCACGATGACCAACCAGCATTCTTTCCATTGTGCACAAATCTAAAAATGTGAAAAAATAGCCATCTTCAATATATTTCTAGCAAAATTCCTTAATGAAGGCGTTGTTATTTTATTGACCAAGTGTTAAAATATGATTCGTCATTACATAGAACGGGGGGAATTATTTTGAAAAAATTATTGTTTTTTGTACTAACTGCAGTTTTAGTTGTAGCACTAGCAGGTTGTGGTTCTAAGGAAAGTGGTGGTACGAAGTATAAATTTGCGACTGATGCTGCCTATGCACCAATGGAATATATGGATAAAGATAAGATGACAGGCTTTGATATCGATTTTCTTGCTGAAGTGATGAAGGAAGCAGGTCTTTCCTACGAGGTCACGAACACAGGCTGGGATACTATGCTAACAAGTGTGAAGCAAGGGAAAGAGTTTCAAGCAGGAATTTCCAGCGTATCAATTACAGATGAGCGTAAACAAACTTACGATTACTCCATCCCTTACTTCGAATCTACGAACATGATTCTTGTTAAAGAAGGCAGCCCGATCAAAAGCGCGACAGACTTGAAAGACAAGAAAGTGGCTGTTCAAATTTCTACAACGGCTGACACGCTAATGAGCAAGATTATGGGTGAGAAGAACACATCCTTGAAACGTCTGGATAATAATACATTAGCTTTAATGGAGCTTGAAAATAACGGTGTTGACGCAGTTGTTGCCGACATAGCGATTGTTCGTGAATATGTGAAAAATAATCCGAATAAGAAATTCACCACGATTTCTGATCCGAAAAACTTTGAGTCCGAATACTACGGTATTCTGTTGCCTAAAGGCAGTGAGCTTAAAGCAAAGCTAGACCCGGCGATCAAGAAAGTTATTGAGAACGGTGCTTATGCAACAGTGTACAAAAAATGGTTCGGTCAAGAGCCTGATACAAAGAAACTTCTTGAACAAAAATAATAGGTCAACAGCATGCGTGACTTCAACCTTGCGCATGCTTTTCTTCTGTAAATAGCAAAATAATGAAAGAAAGGAAGTGTGGAATGGATTTTCGTTTTGACATCATTGTTGAATATTTACCTTTATTGCTCAAGGGTACGCTTTGGACTATTGGCATATCCATTCTTTCCATCCTGTTCGGCTCTGTACTAGGGCTAGCTGTTGGATTAGGTAAAATGTCTCACCGTGCCTACTTAAGATGGCCGACTAGTATGTACGTCAATTTTTTCCGCGGCACACCGCTGCTTGTTCAGATATTGCTTGTCCACTTTGGAATCGTTCCATTATTCATAGGAACAACGAATGCGATCATCGCTTCCATTGTTGCCTTATCTTTGAATTCAGCAGGCTACATGGCCGAAATTTTCAGGGCTGGTATTCAATCCATCGATAAAGGACAAACAGAAGCCGCGCACTCGCTAGGAATGACCCACTTCCAAACGATGAAATCGGTTATTTTGCCTCAAGCGATTAAACGAATGATTCCTCCATTTGGCAATGAGTTTATCGTGCTGATTAAAGACTCTTCCCTATTCGCTGTTATTGCTGCACCAGAATTGATGTATTGGTCTAATGCGATGCGCAGCCAATACTTCAAAGTCTGGGAACCATATTTGACAGCTGCTCTTATTTATTTCATTCTCACTTACTCTTTAAGCAAGCTGCTTGCTTATCTGGAAAGGAAAGTGTAGAAATATGACGGCTATGATCGAAGTTAGAAATCTTAAAAAATCGTTCGGGGATAATATCGTCCTGCGAGATATTAGTGCAGATATTCAGAACCAAGAGGTTCTTGTGGTGATAGGACCATCCGGATCAGGGAAATCGACATTTTTGCGTTGTCTGAACCTGTTAGAACAGCCGGATAGCGGCAGTATCTTGATTGAAGGCAAATCGATTATGGATCCGATGAATAAGATCAATGAGATCCGTATGGAACTCGGGATGGTTTTTCAGCGGTTTCATTTGTTCCCGCATATGAAAGTCATTGATAATATTATGTTAGCACCTCTTCAAGTGAGAAAATGGCCAGAGGATAAAGCGCGTAAGAAAGCGCTAGAGCTTCTAGATAAAGTTGGGCTTGCAGATAAGGCCAATGCCCTTCCAGACTCGCTTTCGGGCGGTCAGGCACAGCGTGTAGCTATTGCAAGAGCACTGGCTATGGAGCCAAAGATCATGCTGTTCGATGAGCCTACATCGGCTCTGGATCCTGAAATGGTCGGGGAAGTGCTTGGTGTAATGAAACAACTGGCCAAAGAAGGGATGACTATGGTTGTCGTAACGCATGAAATGGGCTTCGCTCGCGAAGTCGGTGACCGCGTTATGTTTATGGAACAAGGCGTTATTATCGAAGAAGGAAAGCCAGAGCAAATCTTTGAAAACGCCAAGCAGGAACGAACGAAATCATTTCTGTCTAAAGTGCTCTAGCACTTTTTAAAAGAATAGAAGTAAGAAGGGAGGATCGTATGCCGATCCTCTTTTTTATTTGTATCTTTTTGGTAAAAGATAGATTTATAATGAAGGTAACTATCGTATATTGAAAATAAAGGGTGATTTATTACATAGCTTTACTCATTTGTTTAAGCGCTTCCAAAAAGCATGTTTCTCTATATTTCTATGCTTGTCATTTTGATTCCATTTCTGAAGAGGTGCTAACTTTGAAAACGTATGAAGATCAAGTGCCCATGGTGCAAGCAATTGGCGTTACACGTGTTTTCGGGAAAGGACCGGGAGCCGTTCACGCATTGCGGGGTGCTCATTTAAGTATTCCCAGAGGCAGGCTGGTAGCTTTGCGGGGAAGATCAGGATCTGGTAAAACAACGCTGCTCAATATATTAGGGGCACTCGATCATCCGTCGGAGGGTACCGTATATTTAGAAGGCATGGAAATCAGCCGTTTATCTGAGGCGAAGCGCAATGAAGTCAGACGGAAGCAGATCGGACTTATTTTTCAATCTTTTGCCTTGGTTCCTTATATGTCCGCCTACGAGAATGTAGAGTTTGGATTGCGCATTTCGGGTATTCACCCCAATCAATATAAGAGTTTGGCTGAAGAAGCGCTAGATTTCGTTGGATTGAAGCCGAGAATGAAGCATCGTCCCTACGAACTTTCCGGGGGAGAACAACAGAGGGTTGCCATTGCCAGGGCCATTGCACACAAGCCTAAGTTGATATTGGCAGATGAACCTACAGCTGAGTTAGATAGCAGAATGGGCCTCCAAGTGCTTAAACTATTCAAGGATTTGGTGCAAGAAGGAATGACAATTATTTTGACCACGCATGATCTCGCTATTATGGAAATTGTAGATGAAGTGTATGCATTGGAGGATGGTACCATTGTCGATGAAGGTTAATAAATTTGCTTCTCAGCTCGTTTTAATAACAAGTGCTGTGCTTTTACTAGCAGGATGCTCTCTGCTGCCCAAAGAAGAGGAAGCACTTAAACCGCCTTTAATCAAACCCGTGAAAGAAAATTTCGACCTTTACGAAGTGAAAAGAGGCAGTTTAACGAGGAAGGTCAGTGTTGTTGGAACCTTTAAGTCTAGTCAAACGACCAACTATTATTTTAAAGAGTCAGGTCATCGGTTAGCTGGATTGCGCGTTAAACTAGGCGATACCGTAAAGCCGGGGGATGTGCTTGCTGAACTGGAAAAAGGCGACTTAGAAACTCGGATTGCCCTTCAAAAACTGAATCTGGAGAAAGCCCAGATTGCTAGTGTGCAAACGAGGCAGGTTGACCCTGATCAAGTGCTTTCCAATCGTTTGAAGGCCATAGATGTCGAAGCCGCGCAGCTTCAGTTGGCATCCCTTCAATCCCAGCTAGACAAGACGAGGCTGACGGCCGATTCCGCGGGAGTGGTAACTTACTTAACCGATGCACAGCAGGGAAATGTCGTGGATGCCTTCAGTACGCTTGTGGTCATCGCTGATCCTACAAAGTTACAGCTATCTTACGAATCTTCAGATACGAGTGCTCTTTCCGGTATTGAAGTTGGCATGGATGTTGAAGTGAAGATCGGTTCCTCTGGAAATAAGATACAAGGCAAAGTGATGCGAACGCCCTCAAGCTCACCTCCATCAGACAACAAAGCGCAAGCCGAAAGAAATGCTAAAACGATTATTGTTGGGGTTCCCGATGGAACGGAGGGAGCAACGATCGGTGCATCCGGAGACATAACGATCATTGTTGAGAAACGAGAAAATGTCATTGTCATACCAAGAACAGGTCTTCGGAGTTACCTAGGCAGAGATTACGTTCAAGTGTTGATGGGAGAAAGTCGGAAGGAAATCGATGTAGAGAAAGGGCTTGTAACCCCGACAGAAGTGGAAATCCGAACCGGACTTAAGGAAGGTCAGAATGTTATTTTAAATAACTAGCATCTTTAGGAGGATAGCAATGGCTTTATTTCTGATGATTCTCCGTAAAATGGTCAAAAACCGCTGGTTAGAGCTTAGTTTACTGGTGGGGCTAATTATTTCGGTCGCACTGGCCAGCTCAATGCCCATTTATACACACGCCATTTTACAGCGTATGCTGATCAAAGATTTGGAAGTTCTACAAACCAACACACAGCAATATCCTGGGCATGCCTATCATTCTGCTTACTTAATGGAAGAAAGCGGAGATCAGCTTTTAGCGGAAACGGATGCCTTTATGGCAGAACAAAGCCAGCAATTCGGCTTGCCGATTCTCCTATCTACGATAACGCGCAGCACAGTAAATTTCGAGCTTACACCTAGCGATCCAAGTAAAGTAGACCCTAAAGTGAACCGTTCAGCTGAATTAACAGCGATGTCGGAGTTGGAAAAGCATATTCGAATTGTTGACGGTGTCATGCCTTCAGCAGAACCTGTGGATGGTGTGTATGAAGCGTGGGTATTCCCAGAACTGCTGACGCAATTAAAGATCGTACTGGGCAATGAATTAACCATCGTTAACAAAGATTTGAAACAAAACATCCGAATAAAGCCGGTTGCAGTTATCGATCGAACTGATTTTGCCGATCTGTATTGGACGAATAATATGAGCGACTCGCGTACAAAATTTTTCATCCCCTTTGCCTTATTTGAAAAAGATTTTATGAAAAACAAAAGTTTTCCCAACACATTTTCCTATTGGAATTACATACTGGATTATCATCAATTGAAGTTGGAGGGGCTTGAAGCCTACACCAGCACACATGAAAGGGTAACCAGCTATTTAAACAGTCATTTCAACACACATACGGTCAAAAATCCAGCGATTACCACATTGAAAATGTATGGTGAAAAAGAGAAAAAACTCAGAATTATGCTGTGGTCGCTTAATGTGCCGATTAGTATTTTGCTAGCCTTCTATTTATTCATGGTTGCGAATTTGATTACAGAACGACAGAAAACAGAGATTGCCGTGCTGCGCAGCAGAGGAGCAAGCCGGACTCAGATTCTGCTAGGTTATGTGCTGGAAGGTATTTTATTAGGGGGAGTTGCACTTTTAGTTGGTCCTTTAATTGGCCTGCAATTAACGAAAATACTAGGTGCATCGAGTGGATTCCTAACGTTTGTCCAGCGAGCAGCGATGGAAGTCAAGCTTAATAAGGAGGCCTATCAATACGCTTTAATTGCCGTAACCGCATCGGTTTGTATGACTCTAGTTCCCGCTGTACTCGCCACTCGCGCTACAATTGTTAGTCATAAACAAACCATGGCGAGGAAGAACAAGCTCTCTTTTGTACATAAAATGTTTCTCGATGTTGTCTTATTGGCAGTTTCTATCTATTTATTACAAAGCTTTAACCGACGGATGAATGATCTCGTAGCCTTAGGGCTGGACTCTATGGACATGAAAGTAGATCCACTCCTTTTCGTAGTGCCGGCTTTATTCATATTTGCCATGGGCCTGTTCTTACTGCGGATATATCCATGGGTCATTCAACTGTTCTATCTCATCGGACGAAAATGGTGGCCTCCCTATTTATATTCAACGCTGCTTCAAGTGGGCAGATCAACCACACAATATCAATTCATCATGCTGTTTATCATCATGACACTTGCAACAGGGTTGTTTAGTGCCAGCGCAGCAAGGACAATGAACAAAAATATTGAAGAGAAGATCCGTTATAAGAATGGGGCGGATATTGTTCTGCAAACCAAATGGGACAATGATGCTCCGCCTCCAGAGTCAGGACCGTCTGGCAATCAGGAAGAAGCGAGTTCTATCCCTCTTGTTAAGAAGCGAGTCCAATATACGGAACCTCCATTCTTGCCCTTTACACAGTTGGCAGGTGTGGAATCAGCAGCTCGAGTATTTTATAAAAAAGATGCTTATTTCGCCTTTGGCAAGGAAACGAAAAAAATAGCGTTTATGGGCATTGATACCGATGAATTCGGTCAAACAGCCTGGCTCCGCGACCATTTGCTCGATCATCACTTTTATGAGTATTTAAACCTACTGGCAACTGATTCCAAAGCCGTACTTATTTCCAAGTCTATTGCCGAAGAAACTGGAGCCAAAGTGGGCGATGTGGTGCATTTAGGATGGGGAGATGTAGAGGGAGCCACTTGTGTTGTGTATGGGATTATTGATTACTGGCCGAGCTGGAATCCCAATCCGATCTTAACCGCTGGAACTAAAACAGGAAGCAGCTCTGACACGACAAAGCAAAGTAAAGTGGATGCACCGAAGTTAGTTATTGGGCATCTAGCCTACATTCAAAATAATATGGCTGTAGAGCCGTATGATGTTTGGCTAAAGCTAAAACCGGATATGACCAGTCAAGCTTTGTATGAGGAGCTAGAGCTTAAACATATACCCCTCACAAATTTAATGGATACGAAGCAAATGTTGGTTCTCTCCAAGAATGATCCATTCCAATTGGCTGTGAATGGCGTTATGACGCTTGGCTTCCTGATTGCTATTGGCATAAGCTTTATTGGGTTTCTTCTGTACTGGGTGCTTTCGTTGTCCGGACGGATCTTACAATTCGGTGTGCTTCGGGCGATGGGAATTTCCTTTGCGCAGTTGATTGGAATGCTAATAGCCGAACAATTATTAACTTCTGGCGCAGCTGTTCTAATCGGCATGATTACGGGAAATACGGCCAGCCGATTGTTTGTTCCGTTATTTCAATTAACTTTCGATTCATCAAGTCAAGTACCGCCTTTTCAAGTGAGCTTTGATCCGAATGATCAGCTGCATTTGTACGTCATTGTCACTGTGATGATAGGGACGGGTCTACTATTACTCGGCACGATGCTGTCCAGAATTAAGATTCATCAAGCCGTTAAGCTTGGGGAGGATTAAGGATGATTCACTGTGAAAACCTAGTTAAAATTTATAAATCGGCTGACATTGAAGTTGTCGCTTTACAAGGGCTTGATCTCCATATTGAGGAGGGAGAGCTGATGGCGATTATCGGCAACAGTGGCAGTGGCAAATCGACGTTGTTGAATATGTTGGGAGGGTTAGATCGACCTTCGGCAGGTATTCTGCACGTAGACGGGAAGGATTTGTTGAAATTTAAGGAATCGGATCTGGTGAAGTATAAAAGGCAAACCGTTGGCTTCGTCTGGCAAAATAATGCACGCAACCTGATCCCCTATTTGACAGCTTTGGAAAATGTAGAGCTGCCTATCCTGCTGCAGGGACGACGCAAGCGCCATCGAGCATTAGATTTACTGGAGGCTGTAGGTTTGAGCCACCGAAGAAATAATAAGCTAAATGAGCTTTCTGGTGGAGAACAGCAGCGTGTGGCAATTGCTATTGCTCTTGCTAATCAGCCTAGGCTCTTGCTCGCTGATGAACCTACAGGGTCTGTCGATACGAAGATGGCGAATCAAATTCTCGATCTGTTCCGTGAGCTAAACCGGAGCTTCGGTTTAACGGTTGTTATCGTAACACACGATCCTCTTCTAGCTAAGAAAGTAGACCGCGTCGTTGCCATTCGTGACGGTAAAACCTCCTCGGAGATACTGCGGCGCAAATCGTATCAGGAGGAATTGCTGGAACTGGAGCAAGGAATCGTTGCTGCAGAAGGTGATTCTCATGTCGAATACGCGGTTGTTGACAAGGCGGGCAGACTGCAAATTCCTGCTAACTTCCTCGAATCGATTGGTGCTTCCCATACGAATAAAGTTCGCGTTGCGATGGAGGATGGACGAATTGTTCTTCTTCCACCAGACCAATCTTGAGAAAGGCCCGCTCTTGCATGTACATTTTGGTATAGAAAAAAATTCCAATATGTTATATTGACTTTACCTAGATATTTCCATTAGAATGAATGTATACTATTCCAGTGGGAATTATCAGATTTAGAAGGAATGACTACTTTTATTTCCATTTATATTTATCCTAGGAGGCATGTGTAATGTCAGATTCAGAACGCCAGTACTTACCGGAAACTTTAGCGATTCATGCAGGTCAACAGGTAGATCCGACGACCAATTCCAGGGCTGTACCGATTTATCAAACGACGTCCTATGTGTTTAACGATACGGACCATGCTGCAAATTTATTTGCACTCAAGGAATTTGGCAATATTTATACACGTATTATGAACCCTACGTCTGATGTATTTGAGAAACGGATTGCCGCGTTGGAAGGTGCCCCTGCCGCTCTGGCTGTGGCATCCGGTCAGGCAGCCATTACCTTCTCCATACTGAACATTGCTGAGGTAGGAGATGAAATCGTTTCAGCTTCTTCTTTGTACGGAGGTACATATAATTTATTCTCCAATACTTTGCCTAAACTAGGCATTACAGTGAAATTCGTTGATCCGAGCAATCCGGAAAATTTCCGAGGTGCGATTACGGACAAGACCAAAGCCATTTACGCGGAATCGATCGGTAATCCCAAGGGGGATATTCTCGATATTGAGGCTGTAGCGGCTATCGCACATGAAAACGGAATTCCTTTGATTATTGATAATACATTCCCAAGTCCTTACTTGCTTAGACCGATTGAGCATGGGGCCGATATTGTTGTTCACTCCGCAACCAAGTTCATTGGCGGACATGGAACAACGATTGGCGGTGTTATTGTAGATAGTGGTAAATTTGATTGGGCTGCAAGCGGTAAATTTCCTGGTTTGACGAAGCCTGATCCAAGTTATAACGGCGTCGTCTATACCGAGGCTGTCGGTCCTATTGCCTACATCATTAAAGCGCGGGTTCAGCTGCTTCGAGATTTAGGGGCTTCGCTTTCTCCTAATAGTTCGTTCCTTTTATTGCAAGGACTTGAGACACTGCATTTGCGTTTGGAACGCCACAGTTCCAATGCCCTTAAGGTTGCTCAATTTTTAGAGTCACATGAATCCGTAGAATGGGTTAGTTATGCAGGCTTAGAAAGCCATCCTTCCTATAAACTTGCTCAGAAGTATTTGCCGAAGGGGCAAGGCGCTATTTTGAGCTTTGGTATCAAAGGCGGTATGGAATCAGGCAAGAAGCTGATACATTCCGTTAAACTATTCTCGCATTTGGCGAATGTCGGAGATTCGAAGTCATTGATTATTCATCCTGCAAGCACGACGCATGCACAATTGAATGAGCAGGAACAAGTATCTGCCGGTGTGTCACCGGGACTTATTCGATTGTCGGTGGGTACGGAAGCGATCGAAGATATTATCTATGATTTGGAACAAGCGATTGCATCAAGTCAAGGCTAGAAGAACAAAAGGAATTATTTTACGAGTTCTAAACTTGTAACCTTACACGAATACGCATAAAATAAGAAGGCTGTGATCTAGGCTAAAACCTAAAATTGCAGTCTTTTTGTCCACATAAGAAAGTATAAGTTTTCGGATCCCGAAAACCGCTTTCTTATTGGCGATAAACCTACCTCTAAACGCGGTCGCACATCCTTGATTGGCCTCGAAGAGGTTTTCTCATTTGCGTTGCAACTTTTACACGAGATCAGAAGTCTATTCATGTGTAAGTTTAACTTATTTGAGGAGGCAACCAGAAGAAGATCATGAACAACAAGTTGAAATATACGCTCGCCACACTATTGGCGTTAACCATAGTAACAGGATGCAGCAAGGGGGAAGTAGCTCCTTCAGGTAGTCCCACTGCAACGGCTACTCCGCCGGTTAGTTTGGGAAGTCCTGCACCCTCTGCATCCCCTTCTCCTTCGCCTACAATAACACCGACAAAAGTTCCTTCGGCTTCCCCATCACCCTCAGCCGTTCCGCCAAAGAGCGGTGCTATCCAAGTTGTTGCGAAACCGGAGAGTATAACTGTTTTAGTAAATAAGCAATATTCACTGCCGTCGAGCTACGAGCCGACTGATTTAGTATATCCTGACATTCCATTTATTTTTGCTGAGAAAAGTGAAAAACGTAAAATGCGTAAAGCCGCTGCCGGTGCAATTGAAAAACTCTTTGTTGGAGCTGAGAAGGACGGTATCCACCTATCTGGCGTTTCGGCTTATCGCTCTTATGCGACGCAGAAAGCTCTTTTCCAGCGTTATGTGCTTAGAGACGGCGAAGAGAAAGCCAAAATGTACAGTGCTGTTCCTGGGACGAGTGAGCATGAAACTGGGCTAGCCATAGATGTAACGGGCAGGGACGGGAAGTGTGCAGCGGAAGATTGCTTTGCTGGAACTAAGGAAGCGAAATGGCTTGAAACACATGTTGCGGAGTACGGGTTTATTGTTCGTTATCCCAAAGGTAAAACAACGATTACCGGTTATCAATACGAGCCATGGCATATACGTTATGTGGGCGTAGATGTTTCGAAAGAAATGGCAGCCAAAAGCTTGACATTGGAAGAGTACTACAATGCGGTGCCTGTAACCAAGTAGCAAAAGGTGTCACTATTTTGCACCTTATTCTGTCGCTAATTCGAAATTTATCAAGATGTTATGGCATGTTACAATGAATCCAAGTCACTTATTTGGAGGTTAACATGATTAAAGTAGCGATGTTAAGTTTTTGGCACGTGCATGCAAAAGACTATGCAAAACAAGTAGAGGAGCATCCAGATACCCAGATTGTTGCCGTTTGGGATGAGCTTCCAGAACGTGGGCAAGCGGAAGCCGCGAAGCGCGGTGTGGCCTTTTACACAGATCTAGCGGAGTTATTAGCCAATAAGGAAATTGACGCTGTTGTTGTGGATACACCGACCAACCTACACCGAGACGTAATGATCGCTGCTGCGAAGGCAGGTAAACATATTTTCACAGAAAAAGTCATTGCACCAACCTTACATGAAGTTAATGAGATTCTGAATGCTGTTAATGAAGCGGGTGTGACATTGACAGTCTCATTGCCTCGTTTGAATCCAGCTTATACGTTAGCGATTCAAGAAATAGTCCAGAAAGAATTATTGGGCCAGATTACACTCGTTCGAACACGCTTATCACACAATGGCGGCATTTCTACGGATGCCAATCCGAACGGGTGGTTGCCTGAGCATTTCTACAATGCAGAGCAATGTGGCGGAGGCGCCCTAATTGATCTCGGTTGTCATCCTATGTATTTAACTCGATTATTGTTAGGGCTTCCTGAAGCTGTAAGCGCTTCTTATGGCTATGTAACAGGCAGAGAAGTTGAAGATAATGCTGTAGCAACCCTCCAGTATGCAAATGGTGCTCTTGGCATCGTTGAAGCTGGTTTTGTGAACGCATTTTCACCGTTTGTGATTGAAGTTCACGGTACCGATGGCAGTGTGCTTTATTCCGACCATGATGGAAGAGTCTTACTTCGTACGAAAAAGCTTGCAGATGCAAGCACGCAATGGGTGGCGTATGAGAACGGTCCAGAAGCGAATCCGTCTGCATTCGATCAGTGGGTAGCTCATATTCAAAATGGGACAAAAGCGGTTGAAAATATTGGGCTCGCTGTGGATTTAACGAAGCTGATGGAGGCTTCTAATCGTTCCGTTGCAGCCAAGCAGCAGGTGCGAATTGATTCACTAGTTAAGTAATTTTTGCAGGTAAAAAAGGAGGGACTACGGATGAGTCAGCCATTTTACTTTGAACCCATGCTCGAGAATCCAATGGCATTGGATCGCTTGGAGTTAAGCTTCCGATGGGGTTCTTATGGACTTCGAGTATTGCGCTGTCATCTGACTTCCTTTCCTGCGGGCATGGTTATAGACTTTCATCAACATTCCGAGTATGAAATTCATTACATCCCCTATGGCAAAGGCAGGGTGATTCTGGACGGCGTCTCGCATCCCCTTCAAGAAGGTATGCTTTATGTTACGGCACCAGGCGTCAGTCATCGCCAAGAGGCCGATGAGCGGGAAGCAATGGGTGAACTATGTCTGCATGTGGATATCGTAAAGCTGGATCAAGGTGAGGATGAGCGAGGTTCTATGCCTGTCCCAGAAGCATGGGGAGAAGCATGGGAGATTGCTGAGGCAGATGCATGCTTAAGGCAGCTGAGCGAGCTTCCTCATGTCCCTGCTTTAGACCGTCAGGAAGCCATGAAGTGCTTTCTTATCGCTTATGAAGCTTGGAGAAGCAATCAGCTGGGGCAGTACACGATCATTAAGCAATCCATTGTGCAAATGTTGTTAAGGACAGTGGGGGCCTATAAGGCGGACCAGCAAGGGGTGAACCTGCCTGCGCGTGATATGAAGAGCTATCGGTATCAGCTAGCCATTCAATTTATTGAAGATAACTTCCGTCGTCCACTAACACTTGAAGGAGTAGCAGAACGCTTGCAGATCAGTTCAAGGCAGCTTCAGCGCATCTTCAAGGAGCAGGCGAACATCTCGTTCAGCGAATACTTGGAACAGGTACGTTTGAAACATGTATGCAGCGAGCTGCAGCAAACCTCGTTGACCCTTGACAAAATTGCGGAAAGCAATGGCTTTGCATCTAGTAATTATTTGCACTATGTCTTTAAGAAAGCGCATGGTGTTACTCCGAATCAATATCGTGATCAACTATTGAATCATGTATAAAAAGAAAAAGGCTGTTCCCTCGTAGAATGATCTACTACGTCAGGGAACAGCTTTTTTTTAGTCGAACAGCTTCCGCAAGTTTTCCGTATAAGGGGCTTGTATTATGCCTTTTTCGGTAATAATTGCTGTCACATACTCGTTAGGTGTTACGTCAAAGGCTGGATTAAATACTTTCACTCCTAGAGGAGCTGTGCGTTTACCAAAGCCTTGTGTAATTTCATCCTCATGACGTTCTTCAATGGGGATGTCTCCGCCCGTAGGCGTATTCAGATCGATCGTGGAGAGAGGGCTCGCCACATAGAACGGTATGCCGTGCGCTTTCGCCAGTACGGCTACACTGTAGGTGCCGATTTTGTTGGCAACGTCACCGTTAGCCGCTACACGGTCTGTTCCTACGATGACAGCCTGGATCCAGCCCTTCGACATGACCGCGCCGGCCATGTTGTCACAGATCAGCGTTACGTCAACGCCTGCTTGCTGCAGTTCAAAGGCGGTCAACCGTGCGCCTTGAAGCACTGGTCTGGTCTCATCCGCGAACACTTTGATGTTCATGCCTTTTTCCTTGGCCAAGTAGAACGGCGCTAGCGCCGTGCCGTACTTGGCTGTCGCTAAGCCCCCGGCGTTACAGTGCGTCAACACGCCGAATCCATCCTCGAACAGCGTTAGCGCATGTTCGCCAATAAGGCGGTTCGTCTCCTCGTCCTCTGCTTGAATCTTCTGCGCTTCGTCCAGGAGAGCTTCCTTGAAGGCAGCCGGACTTACGCCTGCTCCTGCCAAAGTCACTGCCTGCGCTCGCATGCGATCGAGCGCCCAGAACAAGTTCACCGCTGTCGGACGCGATGTCGCCAGGTAGTCCGCCTGCTTCTGGACTTCCGCCAGAAGCCCGTCCAACTGAGCATCCACTTCACGGATGCCTAGGTAAACCCCATACGCGGCGGCGATTCCTATCGCTGGTGCGCCGCGAACTTTCAAATGCCGGATCGCTTCCCACACCTCTATCGGTGTCTCCAGCGGCAAATACACAATCTCTTCCGGCAGCAGTCGTTGATCGAGCAGATCAAGCTGCTTGCCATTCCAACGCAAGGATTGCAAGGCACCTTGGTTCTCGAGGTTTTGCACTTCTAAATCTTTGTTGTTCGTGTTCGTCATTGGACTGATCCTCTTTCTGCAGCAGTTTCTTGGGTGGCGATGGCAATAAGCTCATCGATGGATTTCACTTGACGATGGGTACGAATGAATGAAGTGCCAATTGCTAACGACAAGCGCTGTGCACGCTCTCTTGCAGCTGCATCTTCGATTTTATCAATATCAGCCACATGTGCAAGGCCAACAATACGGCGCACCATTTTAGCTCCGGCGAAACCGACTGTGTCTTGGAGCAGATTGGCTAGAAAATAGTTTTGATAGCCAGGTGTTTGAAATACACGATCTACACCATGCTCATTCCATAAAGTGCGGAATTTCGTTTCGAAATGGGTCCATACGTCCTTCACGGTTTGTAGTAAGTATGCACGATAGGAAGCACGGCTCTCACTATCCTTACTCCATCCCTCTTGAGCAGCGAAATTGAGGAGTAGGTTCGCGAGTACAGCGCCAATATCGAAACCCATCGGCCCATAGTAAGCGAACTCTGGATCAATCACCTTCGTAGAATCAGGTTTAATAAAGATACTTCCCGTGTGCAGATCGCCATGAAGGAGCGCTTGTGCACTTGTAAGGAATTTGTTGCGAAGAATAGCTACTTCAAAGTGAAGCTCGCTGTCCGCCCAAAGCTGTTCTGCCGCATCGCGGATGTGAGCTTCGAAATTGTTCGTTTCTGCATCGCGATATGGATCATCGAAGATCAAATCCTCTGTAATTTTACAAAGCTCGGGATTGATGAATCGACCTTGTTGGATTTTCTTTTCTTGTTGGTTTTTGCCTAGATCCGATGTGAAAAATAACGTATTTGCTAGAAAGCGACCGATATGCTCAGCAAAGAGTGGGTACTGATTACCTTCAATTAACCCTCTGCGCATAATGACATGGTCACTAAGATCTTCCATCACGGTAAGCGCCAAATCAGCATCATAGGCATAAACATGAGGTACGAGGTCTGGATTCAAGCCTTCTTCAATTAAGAGCGCTTCACTTTCAATTCGTGCGCGGTCCAGTGTTAACGGCCAGGATTCGCCGACAACTTTGGCATAAGGAAGGGCTTGTTTTAAAATAATACTTTTTCCTGTAGCTGTTTCCGATATGCGAAAAACGAGATTTAAGTTGCCGTCGCCGATTTCATGACTAGTTAAGTCTGAGCTCGGTTGAAACAGATTTGGAATTTGACGTGCGTATTCAATCGCTTGGACTTCACTTAAAGGATGATAAGTGGACATGTAGTAACCTCCTATGATTCATTGGATTTAATTCCAACTAACTTACTATGTTTTAATTGTCTTTTCCTAGTATAAGACAAAATGTAGCTGCTTGAAATACTAACTTTGGAAATGTTGCACAAATTACATAAAATAAGCGCTTCTAACGTAAATTAACGTGTACATGAACAGAATATAACCGATAAATAAAAGATCAGGAGGTTTACTATGGTGACAACGTCCTTAACTCAATCTATCCAAGTTGTTCTGAATAAGCAAATTGCAAATTGGGGTTTACTTTATGTCAAGCTGCACAACTTTCATTGGTATGTGAAAGGTAATCAGTTTTTCACGCTGCATGTTAAATTTGAAGAGCTATATAATGAAGCTGCCCTTCACGTGGACGAGCTGGCTGAACGGTTGCTTTCTATCGGTGGTCAGCCGGCGGCTACAATGAAAGCTTTTATGGAATTATCGTCCCTTAAAGAGGCTTCGGGTACAGAAACCCCCACGAAAATGGTCGAAGCTGTTATAGAAGATTTCACGATCCTTACGCAAGAATTAAAAGCCGGCATGCAGGCTTGTGAAGAGGTTCAAGATGAGACGACGGCCGATATACTTTTAGCTATTCAAACTTCCTTGGAAAAGCATCGCTGGATGCTACAGTCGTTCCTAGGCTAGTCCAAGTTTACAAAATCTTTAACCAGAACAAACATGTGGATGATGAATCTTGGCTATACTTGGGAGCAAAACAGTTCTGGAGGATGTCATTGTGATGAAAATCCTGAATCTGCTGCTTGTTGTGGCTGCGTGCTTCTTCTTGCTCCTGATCGCTTTCGATGCTGATGCTCCTAGCGCGGCTGCTGACCCAAATCCCATGAAACAAAATCAAGATCAGTTTACCCGCATACAACCAACGTATTACGCCGAAACTTCGAAATAAATGAGAGTAAAGGGGTGGCCCCATTTGGCCATCCCTTTATTATAGTTTGTCAATAGTGGTCGTATCTTGTGTATGCCAAGTTGCGTCACATTGTTTTGTGGCCTCAGATTCCTTATAATAAATAAGATTAATGAGGAGAACGAGGTGTTTGCGTCATGGGGAAACCAAAGGCCCTGAAAGAATGGGCATCGGCTGTTAAAGCATTGGAAGATGGTACGCAAATTTTTATTATGCGTAAGGGAGGAATTGTTGAGGAAACAAAAGATTTTCAAGTGGAATCCGCTGATTTCTTTCTCTATCCAACGTATGAACATCAGAGAAAAGAACTATTGAAGGAAGATTACCGAGGGGTTATCGATGAATCTCTAATAGGTTGGCGTGCAGAGGATACGCATGTAACCATTAACAGCTATGCTCGAATGGTTGAAGATATAGAGGTAAGTGATCAAGAACAGTTGAATAAACTATATCCCTATCACATTTGGACCGAAAATTTCACAGAAGAAAGATTAAAGTGGAAACGCAAAAATCCGATTCATATCATGTTGTTAAGGGTATATATATTGGTACAACCTTTGCGTATTCCGATCGAGCAAGCCTATATAGGCTGCAAATCATGGATTGAGCTTGGGACTGATGTACCAGAAGAGTCTTCTTTGGTTCCCGTCTTGAGCGATGGGGAGTTTGCAGCGATGGTTGCTGAAATTAAACATACTTTGGCGTAATTAAAAAGGTAGCATTTTCAGAAAATGACCATCTTTTTCATGCAAATGCCCTTTCTTGATTTAACATAGTAAGTTATAATAGAATTATTCTAATGAGAATCAATGATAATCAATTGAAATGGTTGTCATTATCTTGTACATTCAAACACATTATGGAGGCTTAAGAAATGGCGAATTCATCAACATTTACAATAGACGGTCTAAAAGCGAACGTCGAAGGAAAGGAAATTTTAAAGGGTCTCAGCCTAGAAGTTAAAGGCGGCGAAATTCATGCTATCATGGGACCAAACGGTACAGGTAAAAGTACATTGGCGGCTGCTCTGATGGGTCACCCGAAATATGAAGTAACAGAGGGTTCTGTAACATTAGATGGTGAAGATGTTCTTGAAATGGCTGTGGACGAAAGAGCACGCGCTGGTTTGTTCTTAGCCATGCAATATCCAAGTGAAATCACAGGCGTAACGAATGCTGACTTCTTGCGCAGTGCGATGAACGTACGCCGCGGTGAAGGCAACGAAATTTCGTTGATCAAGTTCATTCGCCAAATGGAAGCAAAGATGAAGCAGCTAGAAATGAACCCAGAATTTATGCACCGTTACCTGAACGAAGGCTTCTCCGGTGGGGAGAAGAAACGTAACGAGATTCTACAAATGCTTTTGCTTGAGCCAAAGTTTGTTATTCTAGATGAAATTGACTCCGGACTCGATATCGACGCTTTACGTATCGTAGCTGAAGGTGTTAATGCTATGCGCAGCGAAGATCGTGGCTTCTTAATCATTACGCATTACCAACGTTTGCTCAACTACGTTAAACCTGATTTTGTACATGTTATGATGCAAGGTCGTATTGTAAAATCCGGTGGTCCTGAGCTTGCAGAGCGTTTGGAATCGGAAGGTTACGATTGGATCAAAGAAGAGCTCGGCATCGTGGATGAAACCGTTGGTCAAGACACGGAAGAATTCAAAGTTCCAATGAACACGCCTGGACCGAAGTACTAAAGGAGGAGGGACTTTGGTCTACGACCCAAGGTCCCAGAAAGGAGAGACTTTGATCTTCGATCAAAGATCCCTATAAATGGAGGAAACCATGAGCATTCAAACAACACTTTCCATAGATACTAATGCTATCATCGAGCTCTCTCGCAGCAAACAAGAGCCGGAGTGGATGACTGCCCTTCGTACAGAAGGGTTAGCGTTAGCGAATTCTTTGGAATTACCTGCGCTAGAAAAGACGAGAATTGACCGTTGGAGCATCTCCTCCTATGGTTCCCATAAATCACAAGCCCCTTTGACTTCGATCGATGCTTTACCTGAAGTTGCCAAAGGATTAGCCAATTCCGATAACTTGATCGTTCAACGCAACTCCGGTATCGTGTTCAACAAAGTATCGGCAGAATTGAACCAGCAAGGCGTTATTTTCACAGATTTGGAAACAGCCATTCGCGATCATGCGGATTTGGTGAAGCCATACTTCATGAAAGCTGTAGAAGCTAACGAAAATCAATTAACAGCTTTGCATGCTGCTCTATGGAACGGTGGTATTTTCATTTATGTACCGAAAGACGTTCGTGTGGAACTTCCGCTGCAAGCATTATTTGTAACCGATGATGCCGAAGCTACGTTCACACCGCATGTTTTGATTGTTGCTGAACAGTTTAGTTCAGTTACTTATGTAGATAATTTTGTATCTTCCGTATCCGGTGTTCCGATGGTACAAAACGGAATCGTTGAAGTATTCGTGAAACCAGGTGCGCGCGTTAACTATGCATCCGTTCATAACTTGGAAGAATCCGTTACGGACTTGACTTACCGCCGTGCGATCATCGATAACGATGCGAGCATTCAGTGGGTAGTTGGTGAAATGAACTACGGTAACACACTTTCTGATACAACATCTATCCTCAAGGGCAAAGGTTCCGACTCCGATGCTAAAGTGATCTGTGTAGGAACTCATGAGCAGAAGTTGAACCTGACAACACGCGCTGTTCATTGGGGCAAAGCTTCGACAAGCGACATGATTACTCGTGCCGTTATGAGAGATAGCTCAACAGCGATCATCAACGGGATTACGAAGATCGAAAAAGGCGCACAAGGCTGTAACGGTCAACAAACAGAGAAAGTGTTGATGCTTAGCCCGAAAGCACGCGGCGATGCGAATCCGATTCTTCTTATTGATGAGGACGATGTAAAAGCCGGTCACGCAGCGAGCGTTGGTCAAGTGAATGCGGAACAAGTTCACTACTTGATGTCTCGTGGGATTACGAAGGAAGAAGCTCAGCGCTTAATTATCTACGGATTCTTGGCACCAGTTGTTTCTGAAATTCCAATTAAGAGCGTTGAAGAACAGCTGCAAAGCTTAGTGGAGAGGAAGCTGGGACAATGAATACCTCGGAGATACGTGAACTTTTTCCCATTCTGAAGCAAGAAGTGAACGGTCATCCGCTGGTGTACTTGGACAGTGCTGCTACTTCCCAGAAGCCTATTCAGGTGATTGAAGCACTGAAGCACTATTATGAGTGGGACAATGCGAACGTTCACCGCGGGGTTCATACCCTAGGTTCCCGTGCAACGGATGCATACGAAGGAGCCAGAGCCAAAGTGGCTAAGTTCATTGGTGCATCCAGTGAGCAGGAAATCATTTTCACTAGAGGTACGACAACGGCTATCAACATTGTAGCAAGCAGTTATGCGAAATCCGTATTGCGTGAAGGAGATGAAATCGTCCTTACACCGATGGAGCATCACAGCAACCTGATTCCATGGCAGCAAGCTGCCAAGGCATCAGGCGCTACTTTAAAATATATTCCTTTACAGCCTGATGGTTCGATTTCGCTTGCAGATGTTGAAAATACGATAACTAATCGTACGAAAATCGTTTCGGTTGTGTATATTTCCAACGTTCTGGGTGTCGTTAATCCAATCAAAGAAATCGCCCAAATCGCCCATAAGCATGGTGCGAAGATGATGGTCGATGGCGCACAAAGCACACCACATATGAAGGTGGATGTACAAGATTTGGATTGCGACTTCTACGCGCTTTCCGGTCACAAGATGTGTGGCCCTACCGGAATCGGGGCATTGTATGGAAAGAAGGCCTTGCTAGAGAATATGGAGCCCGTTGAATTTGGTGGCGAGATGATTGATCATGTGGATCTCTATGAGTCAACATGGAAAGAACTGCCTTGGAAGTTTGAAGGTGGAACACCAATTATCGCAGGAGCTGTTGGCCTCAGCGCGGCAATCGATTTTCTTCAAGAAGTCGGTATGGACAATATTTACAAACACGATATTCAGCTCACGAATTATGCAATGGAGCGTATGACTCAGATCGAGGATCTGGTTGTCTATGGCCCTACTGCGAACCGTGCAGGACTCGTAACGTTTAATCTAGGCGATGTGCATCCTCATGATGTCGCAACCGTTCTGGATGCGGAAGGAGTTGCTGTGCGTGCCGGTCACCATTGCTGTCAGCCTTTAATGAGATGGCTTGAGGTGAGTTCTACGGCTCGTGCAAGCTTCTATCTATACAATACAGAAGCTGATATTGACCGACTTGTGTTGGCCTTACAAAAAACAAAGGAGTACTTCGGCCATGCAATTGGATGATTTATACCGTAGAGTGATTATGGATCACTATAAAACACCGCGCAACCGTGGGAAGTTTGAGTCTGGCGAAGCAGTTACCATTGATCTTAATAACCCAACTTGTGGCGATAAAATTTCCCTGCAGATGCAGGTAGAAGATGGTGTCGTGAAGATGGCCAAATTCACAGGTGAAGGCTGTTCGATTAGCTTATCCTCTGCATCTATGATGACGGATGCGGTCAAAGGTAAGACCATCGAAGAAGCTCTGAAGATGGCTGATGGCTTTTCTGGCTTGATGAAGGGCGAACCTGTTGAGTTTGAATATGAAGATATTGAGGCGTTATCTGGTGTAAATAAATTCCCAGCACGTATTAAATGTGCAACCCTGGCATGGAACGCACTTCGCAAAGGGATTGAACATTCTCAAAAAACCGATAACTAACGCAAAAGCGATGCATAGAATAGAAAAGCTGTTTTTGGGTTACTGCACAAAAATTCTAAGGAGGAATCAACCATGGCTAAACAAATGCCAGATCTCGAGGATTATAAATATGGTTTTAGAGATGAGCACAAATCGATTTTTCAATCGGGTAAAGGCTTAACTCGTGAAATCGTTGAAGAAATCTCCAGAATTAAAGGCGAACCTGAGTGGATGCTTGAGTTTCGTTTGAAATCCTTGGAGCAATTTTTCAAAATGCCAATGCCACGTTGGGGCGGAAACATGGATGATCTGGATTTCGATGATATCCAGTACTATGTAAGACCGTCTGAGAAGCAAGGCAAAACGTGGGAAGAAGTTCCTACAGAAATTAAAGAAACATTCGACAAACTTGGTATTCCTGAAGCGGAACAAAAATTCTTAGCTGGTGTATCGGCTCAGTATGAATCTGAAGTTGTTTACCACAGCATGCAAAAGGAACTTGAAGACCAAGGCGTTATCTTTACAGATACGGATTCGGCTCTTCGTGAATATCCTGAGCTGTTTAGACAATATTTCGGAACTATTATTCCGCCCAGCGATAATAAATTCGCTGCGTTGAATAGTGCGGTATGGTCCGGTGGTTCCTTCATCTATGTCCCTAAAGGCGTAAAATGTGAAGTTCCATTGCAGGCTTACTTCCGTATTAACTCCGAGAACATGGGACAATTCGAGCGTACATTGATCATCACCGATGAGGAAAGCTTCGTGCACTACGTAGAGGGCTGTACTGCTCCTATTTACAGCACAAACTCCCTTCATAGCGCAGTAGTAGAAATCGTATGTCTCAAAAACTCCCGTGCACGTTACACAACGATTCAAAACTGGGCACCGAACATCTACAACCTCGTTACAAAACGTGCGGTTGCAGAAGAAGGCGCTACAATGGAATGGGTCGATGGTAACATTGGTTCCAAGCTGACGATGAAGTACCCAGCTGTTGTGCTGAAAGGCCGCGGCGCTAAAGGGATGGTTCTTTCCATCGCTGTAGCTGGTAAAGGGCAGCACCAAGACGCTGGCGCGAAAATGACGCATCTGGCGCCTGACACAACTTCGACGATCGTATCCAAATCGATCTCCAAACACGGTGGTAAAGTTACGTACCGTGGTCTGGCTTCCTTCGGACGCAACTCCCAAGGTTCCAAAGCAAACATCAAATGTGATACGTTGATTCTAGATAACGAGTCAACGTCAGATACGATTCCATATAATGAAATCATGAACGACAACATTACGCTAGAGCATGAAGCAACAGTATCCAAGGTATCTGAGGACCAATTGTTCTACCTCATGAGCCGCGGTCTTACTGAGGCTGAAGCAACGCAAATGATCGTTATGGGCTTCATTGAGCCGTTCACGAAAGAACTTCCAATGGAATATGCCGTAGAAATGAATCGTCTCATTAAATTTGAGATGGAAGGTTCCATCGGTTAATTGATATACACAACTTAAAGCGTGCCCGAGTTTCTCGGGCACGCTTTTTTTAGTTAATATTTGTCTGGCAAAGCTTCCAAGATGATCCAAGCAGTTCAAATGGCCTTTTATGCATATTTGCAAGCCACTTGTCTCACTCTATAGAGGATAATTATGTGTCCCTAAAGGAGAATAGAAGCGATGTGGAAAAGGCTTAAAGTAGCAGCAATTGGTAGCATAGTAGTCATGATGGCAACTACAACCGCTTGTGGGAGGGATAATGTCAGCCCTGATAATGCGGCACCAACGCAGAATCCTACAGCACAATCAGGTACAGGTAATATGCAGTCTCAGAGCTTGTCACAACCAGGACAAGGAACGACATTAGGTAATGGTGACGCTGTTGTACCCATTAAAGCGATTAACAATGTAAATTATGTAGCTGCACGTGAACTTATCGAAACCTTAAATTTCCAGTCAAACTGGGAGGAAGGCAATCAGAAGCTGTTAATTGGCGATTATGACGCAAACTACGAAGTGACAATGAATTCGACGAAAGCGATGAAGGATGGTTCAGAAATCCGAGTTAGCCAACCCTTTATCAAGGAGGGGGATACGGCTTATTTACCAGTCTCTGCTTTGGCAGACTTATTTCAAGAAGATATGTCTTATGAAGTGCAGAATGGTCAATTGTTGATTCATGCTGCTCCGGTTGCTCCAATTGAGCGTGAAGATGATAACGACCCCCGCGGTAATACAGTGGAGCTTGAGTTTGGCGATGATCCGACGGATCCTTTCAAAGGTGAAGGTTCGGGAGCGAACCCGGCTTCTATGCCACAAGATGGGGATGACCTTGAAGTGTGGGCATCCACTAATCAGGAAGAAATAATGCCAGTTCTTAAGAACATTAATATTAATGCAATGATTAACAAAGGCAAACAATACTTAGGTGTGAAATATAAGTTCGGTACAGGACCTTATCCGCAAACAGGAAAATTTGATTGCTCGACGTTTACCCAATATGTATTTGGAAAATATGGTATAAAGCTACCGAGGATTGCTCGTCAACAAGCGGCGCATGGGAATTTGGTTAGCCGAAAATCCTTACGCAAAGGTGATTTGATGTTTTTCTATGTACCAGGTCGATTCAAAACCAATAAAACAGTTGGACACGTTGGTATTTATATAGGCAACATGCAAATGCTCCATGCTTCACCTAAACCAAAGAATGGTGTTCAGATCACTAATATTAATAAAGCGTATTGGAAATCAACGTTTCTAAGAGCAAAACGCATCGCATATTAATTCGTTAAAGTCTATCCTTCGGGATAGACTTCTTTTATTTTTCAATAAATTGAAACAAAAGGTCTGTTCGCGCGTTTTATCTAGTATAAAGATTTGAATGGAGGAAGTTGAATCGATGAATATTGCGCTCTTCGAAAAATTGGTGGACGGACAGCTACAAAAAATTAGTGAACGCCCATGGGATGAGCAACTCATTCAAGCCTTAAATGTAGCTAACTTTGTTCTTATTGGCGGTAAGGAATATGAAATGATTGAAGGAAGATTGAACTTAGATCTTAATGTTTTTGAGCTTCTGTTGGTTACGGTAAGCTCAGGAGGGGGAGGGAACAGGCAGTGAAACGACCGCTTAAAGTACTTTCCACCTCTATAGGCATCATGCTTGTAAGTCATATGCTGCTGCTATCAGCGCATGCCGCAGAGTCTCCAAATCCGAGTGCTGTATCTAAGCTGGTTGAATGGTCTTCTGAAGACGTCAAAGCTTATTACGACCCTTCGGTTGACTGGAGTTTGCCCGTGCCCGTGCTATCGGATAATAAAACGACGTCGCCTTCTCCATCTCCTACGCCTGAAGCAGGGGGGAGCTCAACGGGCTTTGGAGGAATGAACCAGATAACCGGTGGCGGTGGTTTTGGTTGGGATGATTTATTACTATACCATTTGATCTTTAATACGGTAAGTCCTTACTCATCAAGCAGTTGGGGCAGCAATCACCGTTCCTATCATTATCGTTCAAATACGCCATATGTGACGAAAACCTATCAACCGAATTCGTTCTCAAATCGATCCACAACGAAGACACCAACAACCTCGAGTGGAACAGGCTCGTTTACAACTAATAAGTCATCGTCAAACAGTGCGAGCGGCGGAACAACATCAAGCTCCAAATCGACCTCAACCTCTTCCAGTAG
This sequence comes from Paenibacillus sp. V4I7, assembly GCF_030817275.1. NCBI lineage: Bacteria > Bacillati > Bacillota > Bacilli > Caryophanales > Paenibacillaceae > Paenibacillus > Paenibacillus sp. V4I7. Next base: position 603,194 of record NZ_JAUSZD010000002.1, read on the forward strand.
TATTGGCGGTAAATCAAGTGGTTTCAGCTCTTCGTCAAGCTCCAGTTCGGGAGGTTAATTTCTGTGATATATGAAGTCATCGGGACGCCTTCTCCCAACAGAGATCATAGGGTGCTGCAGCTGGCAGGCCTTGGTTTTACATGGGCAGATATGGAAGAGGAAGCGTACTGGATTGACCAACTAGTGGTTATGCAGCGACATGCATACGAAGAACTTATCCATGCGGCTGGAGGTTTGTGGCGCGTGTTTGATAAGACGGTTCGTTATGTGAAAGGGAAGAGGGAATTATATGAGCTCTTGTCTATTCCTGAAGTGCTGTGGGATGGGTTAGATCGACTCGAGCCGGGTGCCGCGGGCTTCATTAGTCGATATGCAAGGTTTGATTTTACCGTGAATCAGGAAGGCGGTATTAAGCTTTTAGAGCTGAATGCAGATACACCTACAGGGTATGTAGAAGCAGCGATCGCTACACCCTGGTTATGTGATCAAATGGGAATAGAATCACCAAACCATGCTATGAAAGAACTAATCCGCTCAGCGTGGGAGATCGAAGCGCCTGACTTTGCTACCTGCATTGCATATGGAAAGCATGTTGAAGATACGGGAACCATAGATGCTCTTGTAGCGCATAGCGGAAGAAAGGTAACCTGTTTCGATTGTTTGGATTTATGGATTGACGAAGGCGTCGTTAAGGTCGGAGAGAACCAAATCATCAACAAAATGTTTGCGCTATACCCAAAGGAATGGATGGGCATTGATGATGGAGGAGAGGCCTTCTCTTATGCGATTGAAGAACGATTCATACAAGTTTTCAATCCATTACATGCGGTCATCTTGCAGTCAAAAGGCTTGCAAGCCATCATATGGGGCTTGCATGAGGAAGGCGCAGAATTGTTCACCTCAGATGAGCATGAGGCAATAAGGACCTATATGCTGCCTACTTATATGACGCCTGATCTTACAGGTGATTACGTGTCCAAATCCATGTTCGGTAGAGAAGGCGGCTCGGTTGAGTTGTATAACACGCAGGGTGAATTAGAGGTCAAAGATGAAGTTGGCTTTGATACGAGTGTGTTTTTCAAGCGTGTTTATCAGCAGCGAGCCGATTTACCCGAGCTATCTTTTGCTCATGGAAATAAACATTTATTAACAGGTCTCTTTGTCCTTAACGGAACACCGTGCGGGCTATTAGGGAGAGCAGGTGGGATGATTACAGGAAATGCTAGTCAATTTGTAGCGATAGGAGTGAAAGCACCTTGAAAAAAGGACGATTTTGGCTAATGGCAGCGGGCTTCGTTGTATGCATCCTAATCATTTGGGCCATTAGCAGTGCACTTCATAAGAAACCATCCGTTTTGAGTAAGACTACAGTTGGAAGTCCCCCAATCACAAGTAGTATGAGTGGTGAAGTACCGTGGGATTATCAAGTACAGCAGGTAAAAGTCGGGGATTTATTGGATGGGGATATGGTCCTGCTGCCGAATAATGAACGGATTTCGAACGATCAGAATTTTGCTACAGGGGACCAAGTGTGGGTACTGAGCTATATGCAGGCAACAATGAAAACAGATGATCAAGGGAAGAACGATGTTACACTTTCGCAATGGAAGCCAATTAAGACATTTAAAACGAAGGAAGAAGCTGAAAAAGATTTAGCGGAGTTAAAAATAGAAATTAAGACGGATGTGAAATTAGTAGGGGTTTACAAAACGGAGCAGGATGGAAAATTTCGCTATTTCGCGGTAGCTGATCTACCAACAGGACAGAAAGTGAAGCAGCCCATTCCAGAGGAACGTTATATAAGCTTTAAAAACAAGAAGGAAGTACAGGTTATTCTAGAGGAAGTACACGATTACAGTAATTTTGATCAAGCTATGGCGAAATTTCGGGGGTGGGCAGAATGATAGTTTTGGATATAGTAATTAGTTTATTTGTGATTGTCCTGCTGCAATTCGCAGGTATGTACGTGTTTAGTTTAATGACGCCCTACCGCGATATGGAGGAAATAAACAATGGCAATGTAGCCGTCGGCATCACCATGGGTGGTAAATTTATAGCTACAGCGATTGTATTAGGCATTGCGGCTTACACGAATTCTTCGATCTGGCATATGAGCCTATGGTTCGCGGTAGGGTATGTATGTTTGCTTGCTACGTATTGGATCTTTGATTGGCTTACACCAGGTGTGAAGCTATCTGATCAACTAAAGCAAGGGAATGTAGCGGTTGGCACGCTGCTAGCTGCCGTCTATATTGGAATCGCAATTGCAGTCAGCAGTCTTATTATTTAATTAGATGGCGATTTTCGTTATTTCTACGTCGCCAAGTTGTGATAGATCCAAGAATTGATTATTAATGTTAATGAGCGGTCGGAAGAAATCAGTTGGATTTATCATGACGATCGTACCGACGCGTCCGTCACTTAGTAATACTTTCTTACCGATAAAATTAGGAATCATGTTGCGGATAAATACTTGAGTTATTTTTGGATCAAGCTGGCCAAAACTCATGCGGTACAGTTCCTTCAGAACGATCAGTAGATCACGTTTTTGCTGGTAAACCCGGTTGCAGATCATAGCACTGTAAACGTCTGCAACCGAAATTATAAGCGAGTATGAATGGATTTCTGTACTCTTTTTGCGTAAAGGATAGCCTGTACCATCCATACGTTCATGGTGCTCTAGAGCAACGAGAGCAAGGGGATTGTCATTTAAGGATTTTTTGATGATTTCATAGCCATATATCGTATGTTTCTGAATTTCATTGTACTCATCGTTGGTTAGCTTTGCGGGTTTATGTAGAATGTCTGAATGGATTTTACTTTTGCCGATATCGTGTAGATAGCCTGCCTTTCCAATATGAAGGGCTTCTTTCTCACTTTTATTCATCCACTTAGCAATAAAGTAGGATAACATACCTACTTGCACACTGTGTTGGTACGTATAATCATCATTGCTGTTCAAAGAAAGCAGTAACGAAACAACGTCTTTCTCCTCCTGAAAGCCTTCTATCATCGGATTGAAAGCGGATTCTATAAGTTCAATATGAATAGATTCTCCGTTTTGTACGGCAGCAAATATATCTTTTATACCGGTGATTGCATCGTTAAAAGAGTGTAATTGCTTGCTATTTGCTTGTCGGACTGTAGGCTCTTCAAACTCATTAACGGCTTCATTCCCTCTAGGGTGTATATCGACATATTCTACATTGTGGCGATTGAGCATCAAAATATCTCCGCTATCAACGACAGTGCCTGATGAAAGAAGATGAAGTCCTACCATATTATAGGAATCAGAAATAAGCTTATCACCCACAATAAGTTGAAGCACATGTATACGCATAGAAGCTCCTCTCCTAGTCCTATAATCCATCGGTTTTCCGTAGGTATATGGTTATACTACATCCCAATATATCGGCTGTAAAGACTTTTAGCCTGAATTAAATCTTCGGTTCCTTGGATAAGGACACGGCCATCTGGAAAGATGATCATGTGCAAATCCGGGGCTGCTTCGAACTTTAAAAGGAAGCGATTTTTCTCTACCGGTCCAAGTGGTTTTAATCGTTCTTCCCAATATTCAAGGGGTTTGTCGGAAGGAATTACCGGATGAATCTGGACGGAATTACGACCGCATAAGGATTGAATCGTGTCACTTTCCACACCGACTTCTAAGTAATCGAACTGCTTCATTGCGCAGGCGGGACAGTCTGATTTAAGCGCACCTGCGACACTAATCGCTGAATTCTGATTGAACCATAAGTCCCATTGCTGCATTCTAAGATTAAGCTGTTCGTTCGCGCCAACAAGCAATTTAAGAGCTTCCGTTGCTTGAAAGGAAGCTACAACATGAATGATTCCGCCAATAACGCCAGCAGTATCACAGGTTTCAGTCGTGCCTGCGGCGGGAGCTTGTGTGAAAAGGCAGCGAAGGCATGGTGTTTGTCCCGGAAGGATCGTCAAAGAGACTCCTCTAGAGGCGACAGCACCTCCATAAATCCAAGGAATCCCTAGTTTGATACTTACATCGTTAATCAGGAAGCGAACCGAAAAGTTATCGGTTCCATCAAGAATTAAATCTACATCGCTTAATAACTTTACAGCATTCAAGGAATTCAGATCGGTTACATGAGGCTCAATCGTTACCTGCGAATTTACGAGTTGTAACCGTTTTGCTGCTGCAATCGCTTTGGGTGTGGTGGAAGCTGCATCTTCTTCATCGTAGAGCATTTGTCGTTGTAAGTTGCTAGTATCGACAAAATCACGATCAATCAGTCGTACATAACCGACCCCTGCACGAACCATATGGTTGGCAAGAACGGTGCCTAGAGCACCCATTCCTACGATAGCAACTCGACTTCCTCCGAGTTTGCGCTGTCCTTCTTTACCAATGGGGGAAAACAGGACTTGTCTGGAATAGCGCGTATCAACGTCTTCATTCTGATCTCTACGTAAATGAGTGTCCAAGTGTGGTCATCTCCTGTCTGGTTTATTCGAATTGTGGCGTTTGGAGCGGGTTCCAGGGACCTGTTTGGCTGCCTTTCCACTCCGAGCCATCTTCCCATATCTCTTTTTTCCAAATGGGTACGATTTGTTTTAGGCGTTCAATCGCATACCGACTCGCTTCATAGCAATGGACGCGATGCGGGGATGAAACGGCAATAACGACGCTAGCTTCGGCAATAGCGACCTTGCCCAAACGGTGAGTAATTGCACAAAGCGTGCCTGGCCACTGATTTTCTATCTCTTCACCGATGGTTTCCATGGTTTTGAGTGCCATCGGGATGTAGGCTTCATACTCCAAAAGGACGGTCCGCTGCCCATAGGTCATCTCTCTTGTTGTCCCTATGAAAGCAAGCGAAGCGCCGTGATTGGGGTGGTTGACTTTAGAAGCTACCTTGGATGGATCAATCGTATCGTGGGTGATTTCATACTTAGATGGTTGACCGCCTGACACAGGGGGAATCAGTGCAATTTCATCGGCAGCTGTGACGATTTCCTGATCTCCGGCATAAGCTTGATTTTTAGCAAAAAAACAGGTCGCAAGTTGAGAGGAAGCTGCCGGATAGGCTGCTGTGATCTGCTTTTTGAGCTGCTCAATAGAAATAGATTCTTGTTCGATATCTATAATTAGGATGGAAGTCCCGAATAGGTCTACCAAACCTGCAAAGAGTTGGATGTGTATGTTCACGGCTCTGCTCCTAATGGCTTAGTTGTTGGAATCCCTTACAGCATATCATATTTTGACCTGAAAATGGTATAATGGGTAGAGCAATTGGATAATAAATGGCGCTTAATGATGAGAGGGGAAATGTATTCATGCAAGAAGATTTGCGCATACAAGTGTCAGACCTACATATAAAAAATGAAGCATTCACGATATCCGAGATGGTTGCACTTGCTGAGCAGCAGTTATCGCTTCAGGAGCGTGTACCGAATGTGCAGGGAGATGCCTTTGATTTGAAATCGTGGTATCGGAGCTGGAAGAGAAGCCGTAATGGAGGGCATGCTGAAGAACCTACGCATCTGAAAGTGGAGGCAGTAGACGAATTTGAAGCACTAATGCCTTGGTCACAATTAGATTCCGCCTTATTTCTATATGCTCAAGATGGACAAGCGCTCAAGAAAGGTTATCCGATTCGTCTTTACGTGCCGGATGGCAGCAGTGAATGTCTCAATGTCAAAAGTGTTATCAAAGTGTGGTTTCTTCATGATCAGGCGCTCGGGGAAGAAGCGACTTTCGGATTCAAAAACAGAGTGGCACTTGATGAGCTAAAATTCAAGAAATGAGAGGCCATTCTAGTGCATAAGATTAGACATGCTTCGGATCTGACTTACAAAGAAAAGAGGTGAACGGTGTGTCTGAGCCCTTGCAACGACTCGTTATATTACATACGAATGACATTCATAGTCATTTTGAACAGATGCCCAAAATTAGCGCGTACTTTGATCGTGTGCGTCGACTGTGGCCGGCTGATCAGGTGTTGACACTTGATATTGGCGATCATATGGACCGGATGCGCCCTGAAACGGAAGGCACGAATGCTTCTGCCAACTTGGAAATTATGAACGTGACCGGCTATGAAGCGATGGTCATGGGTAATAATGAAGGGCTGACGTTCACACCGGAATTGTTAAGAACGGTTGTGAAGGAGCATGCCAAATTCCCAATTATCGGCAGCAATATTATAGAAGTGGCGACGAATAAGACGCCGGATTGGATGCTTCCTACACTTACGATTGAGAAATCGGGTCTCACCATTGGAATCATCGGGGTAACAGCGGCTTATCAAGCGTACTATGAACTGCTTGGATGGCATGTAACGGACCCACTCGAAGCTGTAAAGGCCTATGCTAGGCTTCTTCGCCCAAGGGTGGATATCATTGTTGTCATGTCCCACTTGGGATTGCGTTCGGATCAACGTATGGCTGAGGAGCTGGAAGGCATCGATATCATCCTCGGCGGCCATACGCATCATGTACTGGAGGAGCCGCTCCTGCTCAGCGGCACCTATATTTGCGCGGCCGGCAAGTTCGGTCAGTATGCCGGCCATATTGAACTTGCCTACGATCCGGCGCAGCGCCGGATCGTGGAGCTCCAAGGCCGCGTCGTCCCTATGACGGACGCAAGTGAAGAAGACAGCAGCGTTACCGAGCTGCTGGAGCACTACCGCATCGCCAGCGCAGCGGCGCTGAATGCGGAGGTGGCGCAGCTGCGGGAACCGCTGCGCCTCGATTGGTACGGCGAATCCCCGCTCGGCAACTTGCTTGCCGCAGGGATTCGCCGCTGGACCAGCGCCGAAATCGGGCTGGTCAATAGCGGCCAGCTCCTTCAGGGACTGAAGGAGGGGCGCCTGACACGCGGCAGATTGCTGGAAATCTGCCCAGGTCCGATCAACCCCTGCCGGCTGCTGCTCAGCGGGGCGGACCTGATGCAAGCACTCGAAGAGTCGCTGCTTGGCGAGTTCATGGAGAAGCCGATTCGCGGCTTCGGCTTCCGTGGCGAGGTGCTGGGCGTGCTGTGTGTCGACGGATTGACCGTCATGACCGACAGCACACGTGCACCTTACGAACGCATCATCGCGGTGAACGTGGGCGATGAGCCTTTAGACCTTAGTCGTGACTATGTCGTTGGCACGATCGACATGTTTACTTTCGGCTCAGGTTATTTATCGCTCGGTCGCGGCAAACAGGTGACGTATATGCTGCCTGAATTTATCCGTGATGTACTAGCTTTTGAGCTTCGCGACGAAGACGCGATAGTAAGCAGTCATTTCCTAAGATTTACGGATAGAAGACCTAATGCAAATAACGAATAAGTCGAACAACCACGACCTTTGTCGAAGGAGTTGTCAGATCTACCAAGTTACAGGTAGAATAGATAATTGGACAGGAGTACATCTATAAACTCTCAACTCATAGGGGGAAACCATGCATACTATTTTTGAAGCGATCATCATAGGGATCGTAGAGGGATTGACTGAGTTTTTACCGGTTTCTTCTACAGGGCATATGATTCTAGCACAAAGCCTATTAAACACCAAAAATGATGAAGTGATGCAAACTTTTAATTTTTTCATCCAACTAGGTGCTATTCTGGCCGTCGTGCTCATTTATTGGAAACGGATTTTATCCTTATTCGGATTAGTTAAAAGGAAAAGCGAGAGTAGAGCTGGGAATAAACTGAATTTACTGCACATTCTCATCGGTATCCTACCAGCAGGGATTATCGGCATCATGTTTAATGATATCGTCGATGAGAAGCTTTTTAACGCAACAACGGTATTGATCGGGCTTGTCCTTGGGGGCATCTTGTTGATCATCGCGGAGAAGAAGAAGGAAAAGCCAAGTGTTGAGGTTTTGGATGATTTAACGTATCGTCAAGCATTCTTTATCGGTTTGTGGCAATTGGTTTCCATTTGGCCTGGGTTCTCTCGGTCTGGATCGACGATTGCCGGTGGGATGCTCTCCGGCGTAAGCCGAGCCGCTTCTGCAGACTTCACCTTCATTATGGCGATTCCCATTATGTTTGGAGCTTCTGGCGTATATATTCTCAAAAACTACGACGCACTCTCCTTGAATGATCTACCCTTTTTCGCAGTAGGCTTTGTCGTTGCATTTATCGTAGCGTTGTTGGCTGTCTTCTCTTTCATCAAGTTTGTTCAAAATATGAAATTAACGTATTTTGCTTACTACCGGTTTGCATTAGCCATCATTTTCGCTCTTTATATGTACTTAAAGTAACAATAACTCTTTTATTTATCGAACCGCGTCGAATGATGCGGTTTTTTTTATTGAACTTTATTGTGAAATCTATTACATTTAAATAGAAAGTAACGCTCACCTATGCGGGGGTCCTGAAATGCTGTTAATGCCGATCAACATGTGTCACCCTGGAATGAGGTTGGCCAAGAATATTTACAACGACGATGGTATGGTCCTGCTGGCCGTTAATGTTGAGCTTTCTCAGAGACTCATTGATCGACTTTTTACATACGGAATCGACTACATATATATTCAAGATTCTCGGACCAATGACATCATTCAAGAGGATATTATTCAAGATGAAACGAGAACGAAAGCTGTTCTCGAAATCCGCAATACCTTTAAGAAGGTCATGGAAGATTCAAACAAACGCGGTGCCGTTAGTTATTATGACATCGGTCGTAATTTCAAAGATGTGATGAAAATGATTATTGACGATCTAAGCGCTCATCAAGGGGCTATGGTTATGCTCAATAATATGAATGTGAAAGATAATTATTTATTTCAGCATTCTGTGAATGTAAGTATTTATGCCATCATGCTGGGAATTAGCTATGGGTACAGTCGTGAGAACCTTGAAACACTCGGATTGGGAGCTTTGCTTCACGATATTGGTAAGACGAAAGTACCGCTTGGTATTCTTCGCAAGCCTTCGCAATTGACCGAACAAGAGTTTACTGAGATGAAGAATCATACGACATACGGTTTTAACATTTTGAAAGACGAACCAAACATTCCTCTTCTGTCGGCGCATTGTGCTCTTCAGCACCATGAGCGAATTAACGGAAGCGGTTATCCGCGTAGGATTCAAGGTACAGAAATTAATGAATTTGCCAAATGGATTGGTTTAGTCGATTCTTATGATGCTATGACCACTACAAGAGTATATAGAAGACCTTTACTGCCGCATGAAGCTATGGAACAATTGTTCGCGGGCTCTGGCACGATGTATGATCAAAGTCAGATTGCCTTATTTCGTGATAAAATCGCGATTTACCCCTTAGGCATAACCGTTCGATTGAATACCGGGGAGTTTGGCATTGTTTCTAAGTTAAACGTAACCGTGCCACACAGGCCGATCGTTCGTGTGCTGGAGGATCAATCCGGTCAAGTGCTCAAAGAACCGTATGAAATTGACCTGTCAACGAAGCTTTCTACATTAATTTCAGAAATTGGGGAAATTAAAGTAGGCGAATTTGATCCAGAAAGTATGCCGACCATATTTTAAGATAAAATATAGATAACAAGTATGAAGAACCTGGGAATCCAGGTTCTTTTTGCAAATTAGGGGGATGCATGTGAGAGAAACAGCTGTGAAAGGGAAGTTTTGGAGATGGGGATATGCCATGCATCGTTTCCGATGGCTCGTACTAGTTATTGGCGTGCTTCTGTTTCTCAGCTTTGCTATATTTGCACAGAAAGCACCAGGTATGCTCAAAGACAACGGCTTTACGCCTAAAGGTAGTGAATCCGATCGTGGCCTAATTCAACTGCGGGATGAGCTTGGTGTCCCGCTTACGATGTTGAACCTGGTTTATACGGGGGATGGGCTCAACATGACGGACAAAGTCCATCAAGAAGCCATTATGGATTCGCTGAACGAACTTACGAAGCTGCCGTATGTAGAAAGTGTGAAATTCGTAGCGACACCTCGTAACGAAGGTCACCTAGATGTGATGGCAGTAACCGTATCGCTAAATCTAGATACCGACCCTGCTCTGGAGAAATATCCAGAGCTTAAGGAACACGTGCATCCGCCAAATGGTATGAATGTATATGTGACTGGCGGACCTGCTATTTTGCATGATATGCAGGAAGCGAGTAAGCACGATATTGCCAAATCAGAAGCGATTGGTCTACCGATTGCGCTGATTGTATTATTAATCGTGTTTGGCACGCTAGTCGCGGCGCTATTACCTATGATTGTTGGGCTTATGAGCGTTACCCTTACGTTAGGGATCACCTATTTTATCGCACAGCACCAATCTTTATCGAACTTTCTTCCGAATATGGTGACGATGCTCGGTCTTGCCGTAGGAATTGATTATGCTTTGTTTCTTGTCAGTCGCTTTCGGGAGGAACTCAAGGTACAGAAGAATGTGGCTGAAGCTGTGGCAATGACTTGTCAGACGGCTGGGAAATCGATCTTTTTTTCCGGTATAGCGGTGCTGATTGGGCTGCTTGGCATGCTGTTCGTAGATCTCACTTTTTTCCGCTCCTTGTGTTTGGGCGGCGTAATTGTCGTATCGATATCTGTTATAGTCGCGAATACGATGCTGCTGTCGCTTCTCGGTATACTTGGTGAACGGATTAACTCTTTGCAGGTTGTTCCTAAACGCTTTCGCAAGCAAGAAACGTCCCGCTTTTGGGAACGAATCGCTTATGCTGTGATAAAACGGCCCGTTCTATTGGTTGTTATCGTCGGCGGTGCTCTAATCTACACCATGACCCCGATAGGGAATATGAAGTTAAATGTACCGAACGCTGAGGTGCTGCCTCCCAGCTACGAATCCCGATATGGCTCGGAATTATTGAAGGCGGCCTATGATCCGCGTATGATGGGACCCATCCAAATTGTTATTCATACACAAGGAGAAGTATGGGAAGAGGCATCGATTCGTCGAATTCGGTTTTATAGTGAACAGGTTAAAGGGGTATCTGGTGTAAAGGAAGTGCAGAGTTTTATCAGTACACTAGGTCAACATTCGGATGATGAATTAGCAGCTATGCTAAGGGATTCAAGCGTCAAAGCACAAATAGAAGGCAATAAATTTGCAAAAGGACACACAGCTCTGATGGTTGTAGTGCCTGAGAAAGATACCGATGATCCAGCGACGGATGGTCTTGTCCGAAAACTTCGCAGCTTAAGTAAGGACGGACTTGATATTGCAGTCACAGGCGGACCGGCCTATAGGCTGGATATTATAGATCGCATTCAGAATGAAATTCCTGAAGTATTAACCTTTGTGATGGGGATTACCTACATCGTACTATTGCTTGCCTTTAGGTCCGTTTTGCTTCCGCTCAAGGCTGTATTAATGAACATGCTGAGTCTTGGCGCGAGTCTCGGTGTTGTTGTTTTAGTGTTCCAGCATGGCTACATGGCGGATTTACTGCACATAACGTCCATTGGTTACGTCAGTGCAACACTGCCAGTTATCATTTTTTGTGTAGTGTTTGGCATATCCATGGATTATGAAGTATTCCTGATTTCTCGCATTATGGAGGAGTATGAAGCAAGCGGTGACAATGATAAGAGTACGGCTGAAGGGCTTAAGAAAACGGGAAGCTTAATAACAAGCGCTGCTTTTATTTTAGTTGTCGTTGTAGGATCATTTATTTTTACAGATATCGAAATCATGAAGGCGTTGGGGCTCGGTTTAGGTCTCGCTGTTCTGATCGATGCGACCATAGTTCGAGTGATGCTCGTTCCGGCACTCATGAAACTGCTTGGGGATGCGAACTGGTGGGCACCTAAGTGGCTGCGAATGAGTACGCAGTCGAAAGCAGAGAAGCAGTAGCGGAAGTTCAAATTCCGATGCCGCCGTTTCCTTTTTTACGAATCATAAGTTACAATAAAGGGCATAGGTATAGGCATGATAGGAACAATTAGCAAGTGAATAGGAAATGATAGGTCAGGTGTAACAGCATGAATATGAATGGAACAAGCTCCATCCTACCGGAGCTAACCCCCGCTTACGATCCATGGGACCCTATTCGGTCTTATCGCAAATACGGGAAACACGTACTAACAAGTATAGAGCTTACAATAACGAATTTGTGCAATATGCGATGTGAGCATTGCGCAGTTGGGGATTCGTTAACCATGTCGGAAGGACCACGTATTCCCTTGCCGATCATTTTGAAGCAGCTGGACCAGGTTGAGCATTTAGAAACGATCAGCTTAACCGGTGGAGAGCCTTCCTATCACATCAAGATCGTCAAAGACTATATGCTGCCAATCCTTAAATATGCACGGGAGCGCGGTATTCGTACGCAAATCAATTCCAATTTAACGCTTGACTTAGCCAGGTATGAACTTCTCGCTCCTTATCTGGATGTCATGCATATTTCTTTCAATTACTTGAATGCTGACGATTTCCATCAAGTCGGCTTTGTGAATAGTGGACATCCTGTTGGTCATGATACCGCGGCGCGCATGTATGAACGCATGGTTGAAAATACAATTGCGCTTAGCAAAGGTGGACTTTATGTTTCAGCGGAATCGATGATTAATACACGCACGCATGAGAAATTACCTCAGATTCATAAGCTGATTGATGAAATGGGCTGCAAGCGCCATGAAATTCATCCGATGTATGCCAGTTCCTTTGCTTCTCATCTTCCTATGGTATCACTGGACGAGTTAAGATCGAGCATTCATCGGTTGTTAGACAGCCGGAATCGTGACATGTGGATGCTGTTTGGCACACTGCCATTCTTTGCTTGCAACGATCTTCAAGAGGACAGAATATTGGTTAAAAGGCTTCGCGAGGAGCCGAATGTAACCGTGCGTAATGATCCGGATGGGCGCAATCGGTTGAATGTGAGCACTTTTACAGGAGAAGTGTTCGTCACGGATTTTGCAAATGAACCACCTCTAGGTAATATCCATGATGATCAGTTAGATACCATTTTTGCCCGTTGGGAGAATAATCCGCTGAATCAGCGTGTAAACTGCTTCTGCAGCAGCGCTTCTTGTTGTGGCCCTAACCTGCTGGTAGCTGATTCGTATTACCGTTCTGTTGATTTCAAAAGCCGCAAAGCTATCATCTAATCATATTACTGAAGGAGATATACGCTTGCCACATACTTCGTTTGATTTCGGATCCATTGTACTTAACCTGATAGTAGTTATTATATTAGTCCTGCTCAATGGTTTCTTTGTTGCTGCTGAATTTGCGCTTGTGAAGGTTAGACAATCACGCATTCAACAGTTAGTCAATGAAGGCAGCGGCAAAGCGAAGTACGCCATCAAGGTAACGTCGAAGTTAGATACTTATTTATCAGCAACACAATTGGGGATTACACTTGCCTCTCTGGGACTAGGCTGGGTCGGTGAGCCTGCCATCTCGGAGTTGATTATGGAACCCCTCTTACATAAGCTTCAAGTGGAGACTTCGGTTTATACGACGACATTGTCTTTCATTGTTTCATTTGGCTTTATTACGTTCCTTCACATTGTGCTTGGTGAGCTAGCCCCGAAATCGTTCGCGATTCAAAAAGCGGAATTAACCTCGCTATGGCTTGCAGCACCTCTGTTATTCTTCTACAGGCTGTTTCGCCCGATTATCTGGCTGCTGAATGGTACGGCAAATAAATTTTTGTCATGGATTGGTGTAGAGCCGGCAAGCGAGCATGAGGCTGCCCATACGGAGGAAGAGATTCGTATCCTGATGGATGAAAGTGTCAAAAGCGGTCATATCGATCAGGATGAAATGGTGCTTTTCGATAATATTTTTGAATTCTCAGAACGTATTGCCCGTGAGGTTATGCTGCCGCGGACGGATATGGATTGTTTATACCTAGAGCTAAGCTTCATCGATAATTTGCGTATGGTCCATGAGACGAAGCATACACGTTACCCTGTAGCTGACCAAGATAAGGACAACATTGTCGGTTTCGTACACATTGCTGATTTGCTGACAGCTGATCCGGATGAAGAGCAGGAAATTAAAAACTTTATTCGTCCAATTCTCAATGTTCCAGAGTCGATGGAAATAAGTCGAGTATTAAAATTAATGCAAAAAAAACATTCCCAACTTGCTATCGTTATTGATGAATACGGCGGTACCGCAGGACTTCTAGCACTTGGAGATATTCTGGAAGAGATTGTTGGTGAAATGCACGATGAGTTCGATATCGATGAGCGGCCAGGTGTTGAGGTGAAAGATAAGTATACGTCCGTTGACGGCCGTGTCCTGATTGAAGACTTGAACGATATGCTGGATCTGGATATCGACGACGATGATGTGGACTCTATCGGTGGCTGGCTGTTTAAGAAGCTTGAAGGTATTCCTATAAAAGGCAAAAGAGTGGCTTTCGGCAACCATGTGTTTGAGGTGTCCGAAGTGGATCGATTACGTATCGTACGCGTTCACATAACCAAAATCAACGCTGTCAGACCTGTAGATGAATAAGCGGAGGAGTCCTAATGTCGCCTAAGACCATCCTAATCATGGTACTTGGATTACTGCTATTGTACGGATTGTTCACCATAGGGCTGCCATTCCTACTCGCGCTTGTGACAGCTATTTTCTTGGACCCTCTAACCGTGGTTTTCATGCGTGCCATGAGGGTGAATCGGTTGATTGCTGCTTCGATCATTTGTACCGTCTTTACGCTGTTGACGCTGACCTTATTTTATTTCATAGGGTTAAATGTCGTCACTGAGCTCATTGACCTTGGCCGCAAAGCGCCAAATTATATGAATGAAGTGAATAAGTATGTAGATCAAGCTGTCAACCGTACTCAGGTGTTCTATGATTCCTTGTCACCAGACATGGCGGCACAAGTGCAAACTTGGCTGGAACGCAGTACAGAAACCTTAACAGGGGCGTTAACAGATGCTTTAAGCGGTATTTCTGGATTCTTTTTAAATATGGCTGGAAAAATTCCGAATTTATTTATTTTAATGCTTATGTACGTCATCGCCTTATATTTGTTTATGTTTAGTTTACCCAAGCTGAGGATGGCGTTTCTGTCGATGTTTGAGGAGCAATCCAAAGGAAAGATGGAAAACGTGCTGACTTACCTGCGGGAAGCTATCTTTGGCTTCATTCGAGCTCAACTCATCATGGCCGTATTAACCTATTTGGTCACGTTTATAGGCTTACTTGTTTTACGAGCTGAATATCCGCTAGCCATTTCCTTATTAGTGATGGTTATGGAATTCGTTCCTGTGATTGGTACCGGGCTTGTGTTTATTCCTTGGCTCGTCTATCAACTGCTGATTGGACACACGGGAATGGGTGTAGGATTGTTAATCCTTTTCCTTGTTTTGACGATATTCCGCCGCATTGTAGAGCCTAAAGTGCTAAGTGATGCTGTTGGAATTAATGCACTCGCTGCTTTGATCAGTTTGTACGTTGGTTTTGAGTTATTAGGAATAACAGGACTCTTTCTAGGGCCGTTGGTTGTTATTATTTATCAAGCTATGCGTAAAGCTGGTCTGTTGAACTTAAATATCAAGCTGGATTGAGCCACAGTATAGGAACAGGGTGGTAGGGTATGAAGTTAATTTTATCAACTAGCCCTTGATTATTTCAAAGTGCTGCCAGAGGATACCTTATTCGTAGGTGACTCATGGGAAGCGGATGTAGCTGGTCCGCTGCAAATCGGCATGAAGGCAGTTTGGCTCAATAAATATGGTAAAACTCCTCCTGCTTCCGACTCCGATAAGAAACCGCTCGCAATCGTTAGTCAGCTTCATGAACTTATTCCTTATCTAAATTAGTACGCCCTCGAAAGCTGCTTCATAAAACAGAAGTCCCTGCTTAGTTGCCATATGGCAACGCAGCAGGGACTTTTTTTCAATATACGCGCTTGGATCCTACATATTTGGGTCCCCAATACGAATTCATCATACTCTGAGGATAAATGCCAGCAGACCTCGTAGCGGATAAGAACTGCCCATTCCCTATGTAGAAGCCTACATGGTCTACCACTCCAGGAGCTGCAATTGCAAAGAAAACCAAGTCGCCTGGCTGCAAATTAGGTAGACTCACTGAGATTCCTGAATCAAAAAGGCCTTTAGACGTCGTCCGTACAGCGGGTATCCCATGTTTGTTGAACATGTAATAGACAAAGCCAGAGCAATCAAAGCCTTGAGGTGTCACACCTCCCCAAAGATAAGGTACTCGAACGAAGTTCATGGCATCTACCAACATCGTACGTTTGGTTACGGCATGGGCGATACTGAGCCTCGTTGCAGCGTCTACGATCCCTGTGGAAGGAAGGAGATAAGCTTTCTGGTAGTCTTTAACGGCTTGTGTAGTTATTGTTCCAAAGTAACCGGTTACAGTTGGATATGTAAAAAAACTGAGGCTTTTCAAGTTTCTCTGCAGCTCTGATACAGAGGAACTCGTCATTCCTTGCGTCAAAGCTGTATTGCTTGTTGTTGAGGTAGCGGCAGAAACAGGAGATTGGGGGAATAAGCTGCTTACGGAGGTTGTCACGAGTATTGCAGCAGTTGCGAGAATCAGCTTTGGATTAGTCATCGTAGTTTCCTCCCATGGTGTATGTAGGTTCTTTATCAATCGTTATTTATAACGATTGATTTCATTGTAGCCGTCTACGATTAACCCATACAATATGGAAATGTTGGAAAACATGTGATTTTGGCCAAGTCATGCCGCATATAACGAGCATATAGGCCTTTGTTGCTACGCCTGATTTCATTTACTCCCAAGACAGAAGAGGAGGAGAGATATGCATATGCATTCGCATTCACAATTTAAAAAATATTTCCCATTCATTGGTCCATTTGATCCTTGTCCGCCCATTCGAGTGAAGTTTTACAACACACCGCCACAATTATATATCCACTTTCAACCGCCAGGCTTGTCACAGTTTAGCCCCTATGAAGCACTGAAAAAAGGAACGCTCTGGCCGGCACTTTACGGGCCTTATGAGTCCAAAGCGGTAGAAGGGGGCCCATTGACATGAGTGAACCCATGTTACCAGAGTCTTATTACAAACAGCTTCACGATCTGCAAGCTGTAGATTTCGTATTAATTGAGCTGACTTTATATTTGGATACGCATCCGGATGACCTAGGGGCCATTCAACAATACAATCAGTTTGCGCAGAAAAGAAAACAAATCGTCGAGCAATTTGAGATGGAATTTGGCCCTTTGATGCCGTACGGTCAAAGTTATACGAAACATCCTTGGCAGTGGTGTGAACCCCCATGGCCATGGCAAGTCTGAGGAGGAGGAAACCGTATGTGGATTTATGAAAAGAAGCTTCAGTATCCGGTCAGGGTCAGTAAATGCGACCCTAGGATGGCTAAACTTCTGCTCGAGCAATATGGTGGCGCTGATGGGGAGCTTGCTGCGGCACTACGATACCTGAATCAACGCTATTCGATCCCAGATAAGGTGGTGGGGCTGCTAACGGACATTGGGACAGAAGAGTTCGCCCATTTAGAAATGATTGCGACAATGGTGTATAAGCTTACAAAAGATGCAACCATCGAGCAACTGAAAGCGGCTGGTCTGGACGATCACTATGTGAGCCACGACAAAGCGCTCTTCTATCAGAATGCATCCGGTGTACCTTGGACGGCTGCCTACATACAAGCCAAAGGAGACCCCATCGCGGACCTCTATGAGGATATTGCCGCAGAGGAGAAAGCAAGAGCAACCTATCAATGGTTGATTGATGTAACCGATGATGTTGATCTGCAGGACAGTCTAAAGTTTCTCCGTGAAAGGGAGATTGTGCATTCCCTGCGATTTAGAGAAGCTGTTGAAATTTTGAAGGATGATCGAGAAGCGCAGAAGGTTTTTTAAGCAGGAGTGAGGTCTGGGAGTTAGAATTAGGTAGATGTAGATAGATGTAGGAACAAAAAGCGGGCCGAGAGGCCAATGTCATTAAGTTAGGCTCAAAGACAAGACCGTGAATAAAAATAGAATCCAAAACGGCATGGGAAAAGCCCTGTGCCGTTTGTTTTCTTGCGCCAGCAAGGAAAAAGCGTACAGCAAACAAAGCGGATGAACTTTCCGCTTAAAAAAATGTTCATGTGAAACGAATTATGCTACTCTGTAGACGAAGCTAACAACGGATTTGTAGCGGATTTTGCGCGTATTCTGCTGTCCTGGGCGGATGGGTCGAATCGGCAAAATGTTTTTGCGAATCAGTGCTTCAACATCGGGCGGGGGTTCATCGTCCCTTGAGCGCAGGAAATGTCTACAAACGTGAACGGCAACTGTGAAGTTGACTTGGTATTGGTGCCGTTTATCCATTTGGGAAATGACTACGTGCGAGGTAATCATTTCAGCGAAATTGTACATGATCATTCTTGCGAAAATCTCTTGGGTGATGGACTCTTGTCTCTTTGCGTGAAAATTCGTCAGACCTACCGTGTATTTTAATGCCCTGAAAGAGGTTTCGATGCCCCATCGCATGTTGTAAATGGACTTGATTTCATCGGGTGGGAAATCAGCGGCAGAAAGATTCGTAATGACGGTTTCATAAGCGCCATTTGGCAAGACGAAACGAACAACCCGAAAGGAAATCGGGTAAAACAAGTTCTCATGCAAATCCAAAAAATCAAAGGTAGACGTGGAAGGGACGAACTTGTAAATCTCGGGATGAGCCCTGACCTCTTTGGTTTGTTTTTTGGTGAGTGTCAGATGAACGTCCAGATCAAACGCTCCGCCAGAGGGCAAACACAAACCCGAAAGAATACCACTGGAATCCAAATCCTTTACCCGTATGACATAATTCCACCCTTTTCGTTCAATATGAGCGAAATTGTTGTAACTTTCATAACCTCTATCGGCAGTAACAATGGTTTTGCCCTTGATGGGGGAACGGTCAACCATAGCAGCCAGCGCCCTTCCCTCATTGCTCAACCTTCGTGGCTGAATAATCGCATCCACGTAAAGTCTATTGCACAAGTCATAGGCTGTGTTCAAATGCAGAAGGTTATAGCCTTTTGTGTTCGGTTGACTTTGAAAATAGGTGTCCGTGTCCGCAGAGTCAGTTGCGATATGCAAATCCGAACCGTCAACGGCAAGTAATCGATACCCACGGTAGTCCTTGATATCGGTATACGATTGCGTAAATTCGTGAAACAAGAATTCCACAGCAGATGGCAGGATTTTATTCCTCTGTTGGACAAATGCAGAGGTGGTTGCGGTATTTACGTCATAGCCCTGCGATTCCAAGAGTTCCTTATATAAGCTGTTGCCCCCCATTGAGATCAGGAGTTGCATAACCGTTTCAAAGGGAAGCTTTTTCTTTCGGGTAAAATCTTTTTCGGGGTTTTTGACAAAAGGTGCTGGTGCAGCTGACATTTCTCGTATGAGGGATGTCAGTGTTTCTTTTAGCGAATTCGAGTACTCATCCATTGGCGTAACCTCCTCGTTTTTTCAAGGGGCTTCGCCACACATTTCCAACTGCTTGTCAAGTTCTTTTTTCTTTTGGACGTAAAAAAAGAGCGGGTTATCTTTTCGATAACCTGCTCTTTTTCTTGATTTTGGCCTTTCGCCTTAACTTAATGACATTGGCCGAGAGGCCTGCTTTTTGCTTTTAATCAGATGATGTTTATCATTGCTGACGGATACTATCTTAGTCGACAGTAGAGATAAGCTCGGATTTTGAGCTTATCTCAGTGAACTCCAGACTTAAGCGTGGAAACCGAGCTTACTTCAAGGCCGATTAGTGGAAAGCGCGCTTATCTCAAGTACCACTAGTTGAGAGCGCGGTATCGGAGCCTATTCGCCAATTCTACGTATCATCCTCATCTGTAAGTGCCAAAACCGACGTCTCAGCCGACGTCCCCTAACCTCATCGCTACTCTCGCTTACTTTAGGCTCGGAAAACGCGCTTATCTCAATCACCACCAGTTGAAAGCGCGGTATTGGAGCCTATTCGCCAACTCTACGTTTCGTCCTCATCTGTAAGTACCAAAAACGATTTCTCAGCCGACATCCCCTAACTTCATCGCTGCTCTCACTTACTTTAGGCTCGGAAACCGCGCTTATCTCAAGCACCACTAGTGGAAAGCGCGGTTTCCGAGCCTATTTGCCAATTCTGCAATTCATCCTCATCCGGAAAGGACAGTAGGGGTAAAGGCACAAGATTGAGTGGGGAAGAGTATAGCATGTACGAGCGTAATAAGTGGCTATCCGTCTAATTGTTCCTTGCTGCAAACAAGCCTAAGAATTCCTTCAGCGCAATTGTTGTGGTGGATAAACCACTGGAAGATGGAATGAATTTACTGATACTGAGGTATTGCTTCTGTTGGGAAATATAGTCGGTAGGGTAGGGGACTACGTCAATTTTGAGTTTTTGGAATTGCTTAACGGATCGGGCCATGTGGAAGGCAGATGTGATGAGAATTGGCGCTTTCCAGCCTTTTTCTGTGAGAATAGCTTGTGTATTCAAGGCATTTTCCTCGGTATTGCGACTCTTATCGTCCATGGAAATGGATGATTCGGGAACACCAAGCGCGAGAAGGTGCCGTTTGGCAATCTGAGATTCATTGCCCGAGTCACGAAACACTTGACCGCCAGACAAGAGGATGGGCAGCTTTGTGCTTCGATATAGTTCAGCAACCGTTAATACACGCGCGGCCGTGTTCCCTGTCAGATATCCTTCCCCTTTGGTGAGAGGGTCTGGATTATCCAAGGTTGCACCTCCTGTTAGTAGAACTAGCACGTCGCCGGACACTTGAACAGGTGGTGTATACCTTCTTTCAATGGAATTCAGTAATGTATTGCCGAAATAAGGCATGGAGGATACGCCTAGAAGAAGTGCGGCAAGACCCACAAGAAGTGTACCGAGGTACTCCTTTTTTTGTTTCAGCCATAAAGCTATAGCCACGAGAAGAAGTATGATAATTCCAGGAGGGAATAATAGGGTGTAAGCAATTTTTATCAAATAAATCATATCAGGCGTCAAACCCTTTCTTGTGTATACTCAAGCATGATGTTAGGGGTTTTCGACAAAAGTTGGTACTTTCCTGCAAATTTACAAGAGCTTCAAAATAGCGAAATGCAAAAAGCCACGGCTTCGCGATTAACGAAGTCGGGGCTAGTATCAACGAATATGTGCGTCAAGCCAACTTAATCTGTCATTTCTTTGCCGCGAACCCATACATGTTCGATCTCTAATTCAGGGCTGACGAGCAGCAAGTCAGCCTGCTTGCCCTGCGCAATCGAGCCGTGCGACGCCTCGAGGCGCAGAAGCCTCGCAGGGTTGCCGCTTGCGAAGCGGCTCGCGTCTTCAACGCTGACACCGACCTCGCGCACCATAAACCGGAGCGCCTCGATCATCGTCAGCGTACTGCCGGCGAGCGCGCCGCCTTCCGTCAGCCGGGCTACGCCCGACTGTACGGTCACGGCTTGCCCGCCAAGGTCGTACTGCCCGTCGCCGAGTCCCGCGGCTGACATGGCGTCTGTGATCAGCAGCAAGCCATGCGGCTGCTTCACCATGGCCAGCAGGCGAATCGCTGCTGGGTGCACGTGGTGCCCATCAGCGATCACTTCGCCGCTGATGCGTTGGTCGGTGAGTATCGCACCGACGGTTCCAGGTTCGCGATGATGCAGCGGCTTCATCGCGTTGTAGGTGTGCACCGCATGCGTAAGCCCCTCGCGAACCGCCGACTGAATGTCGGCATAGGTCGCATCGGTGTGGCCGCAGGCGGCAACGATGCCATGATCGCGCAGCCACGCGATCATCTCAAGGCCCCCCTCGCGTTCGGGGGCCAAGGTCAACTGCTTCATGAGCTGCGGAAAGCGCTCGTGCCAGTCTTCAATCCATGAGAGCTGAGGCGGTACCATGAGGTTCGGATCCTGCGCGCCTGCCCATTTGGGTGAGATGAAAGGACCCTCTAGATGTACGCCAAGCAGCTGAGCGTATGGCATCTCTTGGCTCTTATAGCGGTCTACTTCGCCAAGTACCCGATCAATCGCATCTCGAGTCGCTGTCATCGTCGTAGCCAGCATGGCGGTGGTGCCGTGTAAGGCATGAAACCGAGTGATAATGTCAAGTGTCTCTGGATTCGCATCCATGAAATCAGCGCCGTAACCACCATGAACGTGAACATCGATGAATCCTGGTAACAACCAGCTTCCATGAGCATTGACTGATCTAGCGGCAGAACCTGCAGCTGAAGGATCCCACTGGGACCTATCGCCGACAAAAGCAATAAAGCCATCCTTCAAATGAAGGATGCCTCGCTCGATGATTCCCTGCTCCGTAACGATCTTAGCCCCCGAAATTACAAGTTCACTCATTCAAAAAGCCTCCCCGCCTCAGCATCAAGAAGAACGACAAGGTGTGGGTGAGTTTGCAAAAGGGTTGCCGGAATTTTCGTTGTAATCGGACCTGTAAGTGCGCGATGTACGATCTCGGCTTTATCCGCTCCGCGAACGATCAGCAGGATCGTTTTGGCTTTCAAAATGGTGCCTACACCCATGGTTAAAGCATGAGTCGGTACTTCATCGATGGAGTTAAAGTAACGTGCATTCGCTTCGCGAGTCTCCGCTTTTAATTCTACACGGTGTGTACCGCTGATCAAGGAATGATCGGGTTCATTAAAACCAATATGCCCGTTATGTCCTAGGCCGAGAATTTGCAAATCGATTTGTTTCGCTTCTTCCAAAAGTTGGTTGTAACGCTCACATTCCGCATCTAGATCTGCTGAATTTCCGTTGGGGATATGGGCTGCAGCAGCAGGTAAGTCAATATGTGCAAACAAATGCTGCTGCATATATGCGTGATAGCTCTCTGGGTGATCTACGGGTAAGCCGACATATTCATCTAAATTAAAGGTAGTGACAGATTTAAAGCTAACACGTCCTTTATTGTAAGCCTTAACAAGCTCCACATAAATACCTACAGGTGTTCCACCAGTGGCTAGACCCAATACCGCTTTAGGCTGCATTTGGACAAGCGAGGTAATAATACCAGCCCCTGCTTCATTCAGCTCTTGTTGATTTTGAAAAATATGAAGATTCATGATCGTCTTCCTCACTTTCAAAAGATAAGTTATCGAATAGGATGTTTGCAAGATATGATACCTATTTTGATTAATTATGATGGTATTTTGCATAAAAATATCATTTTAAAAACAAATTACTCTCATTTCAATCATAACTGAATTTTTTCTTATCGGCAACAGGCTTTTTCCTAAATATGAATATTGACTTACATGGGTATGTTTGCCATTCTTATCTAAGATCATTACATTATTTTTCGATACTGAGCATAGAAGGAGCTTGATAATGAGTAATCAGAGAAAACAACCTGAAGCGATGCTATTTGACTTGGACGGAACATTATTTCAGACGGAGACCTTACTTCTGCCTGCTTACCATAAGACGTTTGATGAGCTTAGAGCTAAAGGTCTATTTGTCGGTGAGACTCCACCAGAGGAGCGAATACTGGGGGCGCTAGGCATGCTTCTTGAGCACATTTGGGAGCGGGTATTACCGGATGCACAGATGAGAACTCGTCAGGAAGCTGATAAACTGCTGATCAAGTATCAAGTGGAGGGACTGCAGCAGGGGCAAGGCGAATTTTATAAAGGAGTAGCTGAGACGTTACAGGCTTTACATAATAAAGGAATTCGTTTATTTGTCGCAAGCAATGGACTCGAAGATTATGTGCGGCATGTTATTGAAGCCAGAGGTATTGCGCATTTATTCGAAGGATTGTACAGTGCAGGGCAATATCGAACGAGATCCAAAGTAGACTTAGTAAAAATACTGCTGGAAACACATCATATCCAATCAGCTTGGATGGTTGGCGATCGCTCCTCCGATGTGGAGGCAGGACTTCAGAATAACCTTACCGTAGTCGCTTGCGATTATGCAGGTTTTCGAGAGCCAGGAGAGCTAGAGGGTGCGCATATACGAATCCGCAGCTTCGCCGAACTGCTTGAATATTTGTAATTAAGAGTAGGCTGTCGCAAATAGGGCTAGATGGGCATACACTGTAGAACTTTGATAGATAAAGGGTGCTGATCAGAAATGCCTTCTTTTATAGGAGTATTCAACGTTATTAGGAATGAAGGAAGTCTGGTAAACGGCGATACTTGCGTAATTGCTCCGACAAGTGCATCCAAATCGTATGCCGGCAGCGGCGGTGCGATAACAGGAGATTTCGGGGTATCCAATACGCTGTTTAGTGCGACGATCACGTTTGACCCGGATGGGATAGAGGCTGGAGCGAACAAAGCCGCAACAGGGACATAGCAGTTAGATTTGTTAGATCGATTCAAGCTCACGTAATATTGAGCAAATGAATCGATCTTTTTTTTTGAAGAAACGATATTGACATTAGCCTGTTTAACTTACTATTATGGATATATGAGTAAATGCTCATATATTGTGATGCCATGAATAAATCCAATAGCATCATTCCATTCTAAAGGGTTGAGAGACAGGGAGGGAATTCCATGCAGCATTATGAGTCTGACGTACAATCACATCAACACAAAGATCACTCTAATTGCAGCGGTCATGATGGTCATCAAGGACACGATCACGCTCACCATGGACATCATCATGGTCATCACCACCATGGGCACAGCGGAAATAAACAGGGACTCCTTATTGCGCTATGTATAACAGCGAGTATCATGATTTTAGAGTTTGCAGGCGGTTTATGGACCAATAGTTTGGCGCTGCTTTCGGATTCAGGCCATATGTTAAGTGATGCGGGCTCTCTTCTATTAAGTCTCACCGCCCTTTGGTTCGCAGCCAAGCCATCATCAGCTCATAAATCCTATGGCTTTCATAGAATTGAAATCTTAGCGGCTCTATTCAACGCTGTCACACTATTTCTAATAGCAGGGCTCATTATCTGGGAAGCAATTGGGCGATTTATGGATCCTCCTACTGTTGCCAGTGGTTCAATGATGCTCATTGCATGCGTCGGATTAATGGCGAATTTACTTAGTGCTTGGGCACTTATGCGTAAAGGGGATGTGCATGGCAATCTCAATCTGCGCAGCGCTTACCTGCATGTTCTAGGTGATGCTTTAGGTTCTGTGGGAGCTATTATAGCCGGTGGAGCTATGCTGATCTTCGGTTGGTATGCGGCTGATCCAATCATTAGTATCATTGTGTCTCTACTTATTCTTAAGGGTGCTTGGACCGTCCTGAAATCGACGATTCATATATTGATGGAGGGAACTCCGACCACTGTATCATATGTGGATGTCAAACGGGTGCTGGAGAGCATTGATGGTGTTATTAATGTACATGATTTACATATTTGGACGATTACTTCAGGTCTTGATTCTCTGAGCTGCCATTTACTTATTGCGGATGATCATGATAGTCAGGTAGTCCTCCAGAAAGCTATTCATCAAATAGAGGAACGATTTCAAATCACTCATGCTACTATTCAAATCGAAAACTCGACTAACGCCCATCCGGAATTAAAAGTATAGCTAAAGTAAATCGCTAAGGAGGGATGATCTTGGAAAAAATATGGATAGAAGCAAGTGAAGGTGAGGACACATGTACTTGTACAGGTGTTGGCTCGGTACAGCTTAGGCAGGAACCTCAAATAACGGAGGAGCAAGCGGTAGGGATTGCGGAGGTATTCAAAGCGTTAGGAGATCCGACAAGGGTTAAAATGATCTATTACCTGCAGCAAAGGGAGCTATGCGTGCATGATCTTGCAACGCTTCTTGCGATGGGGCAGTCGGCTGTTTCACATCAGCTTCGCTACTTGCGGGATTTGCACATTGTGAAAAGACGTAAAGTGGGGAAAACGGTCTTTTATTCGCTAGACGATGACCATATTGAACAAATTTTTGTTCAAACTTTGGGGCATCTTCAGCATATGTAGGCCGGAAGCTGCTAGTCTTTAGCTGACGCTTCCGATTGCTTGCATTATGATTCGGCCTTTTTTTCTTCCGATTTTTGTTCTTCTATTTTTACGTTCTTTTGTTTCATCATCCAGACAGCATATTCAAGTGGCCTTGTAACCGCCTTCTGATAGATCGAATGTTGACCAATTTTGCGAAATACTTCTCGTGATGGCTTAGGATTGACCTCAAGCAGCCAAACATTTCCTTTGGGATCTACGGCAATATCCATACCTAACTCGCACAACTTACCGAATTTACTTTCCAAATAGTCAGCGAGCTTACGCGCAAAGCTGTTCATCTCTTTCTTAATTGCATCTATTTTTTCTTCCGAAGAAAAACGGTAGGCTAACAATTTATCCTGGGTTACTGCACTTCCGCCGCCATGAAGATTCGAAGTGATGCTGCGATGAGGACCAATACGGCCCGCACAACCGGTCACTTCCCACTCGCCACGGCCATTTTTCTGAATTAGCAAACGATAATCATGCACACGGCCATCCCTCAGTGTTAGCTGGATTCCTTGCTGAACCACATAATCGGGGCTCAATTTCAGGGTATGCAGTTTGATCGCAAGCTGTTTTTCCGTAGCGCGGAATGGAGCGATGATGATTCGCTGCTGATTCCTTCCTTGTAATAAATAAAGATCAGAACCGAGCTGTTCAATTCGTAATATGCCTCTTCCACCCGTGCCATTCTTCGGTTTTACATAGATTAGCTTATGCTTCTTTAGAAACTTCAGCAGCTCCTGCACGGAGCTATATCGGACAGTAGCAGGTAAATAGGGGCGGATGCTCTCATTCTCTGATAGGGTTTGATGCATCGACCATTTGTTAGCTAAAGGTTTACTTAAATAGGTAAGCTTGGCATGCCGATTACGAAATGCTTTGAGCATCTGATAATTTGCCGCCGCTTTATACCGGCAGCGATCATAAATAATAGGGGGAAAAGAAGTACGCCTGCGAATCCATTTCCCCAGACCGAAATCATACGTCAGCGTACGAACAGCGTTGTCACCTTCCACGTCATCCGGGGTAAATACCTCAACTTGAACACCAAGTTTCTTTCCTTCCCTACTTAGCCGCTGAAAGTAAGATAGCTCTTCGAGCCGTGTTTTACTTAAATAAATAGCGAGTACGCCCAGTCGTTTCGAAGACAAGCATAATCACCTTCTTCTCCCATGATTGATCAAGTAAAGGCTGTAACGGATAATGCGTTCAAGTGATTTTTGACGAATTTTGGGTTCATCGAATTTCATTGGTTTCGAATTAGCTTCGAAGAACCAGATATGTCCTGCGGTATCGACACCAATATCCATAGACATTTCGCCAAGTTGATTGCCGGATGACCTTTCAATTTGCGCAGCGAGTGTAACAGCGGCTTTGCGAACTCGCGTCAAAATATTTTTGGCTTCCGTGGCACCAAATACACTCGTAAGCAGTTTGCGTGGCTCGTCGATTGACCCGCCGCGAGGTACATGTGTCGTGATGCTGGCTCTACCTGCTACACGGGCTCCAATACCAGACACACTCCAGGCACCTTTGGACGTCTTCTGGATCAATGCGCGTAAATCGTAAGCACGATCTTTGTATCTTGTTAATGCGATACCTTGCTGCACAATGTAGTCATGGTTACCACGGTGTTTATTCCATTCATTCCAGAGCTCATCCGTGGAGTTGTGGTAACTATAAGCCATCTTCTTATCATCTTGACGGCTCAGCCGGTAATTACTGCGGCCCTTAGCAGCAGTTAATCGATCAATGCGCATAATACCTCTCCCTGCTTTACCTTTTACCGGTTTTAAGTAGAGAACGGCATGCTTACGCAGTAGCTGAGTCAGATCATTAGCCGAGTTCAATTGCTGCGTATCGGGCATATAAGGTTTGCTTTCTTTGGCACTATTTAACCATCCGAACAAGGTCCATTTGTTGAAGAAGGAAGGATTGAATAAATGGATGCTGGAGCTGCGATTGCATGCTTGAATGGTTTGCTGGACCTCAGGCTTCATTTCCATCTTGCGATAGGGAATACGATTGTATACGACTTGTGGAGCGGGAACGAGTTCCCTGCTCCATTTTCTGGTTTCGTCATTAAAGCGATAGCCATATATTTCGGGGCTGGATAAGGTGAAGTCCTTCGTAGTCACAATGTATACATCAACACCAAGTCGTTCACCAGTTTGAATTAAATCCCGGAAATTGTCCAAATTGCCGCGAAATACACGCTTACTATCCTTAATGGTAAGAATGGCAAGAGTAGGCTTTTGTCTTATCTCATGCAGGAAGAATCCCATTAGTTTTCCCTCCTTGAGCGGAAGCGGCTCAAAAAGAGGCAGTGCTCGTAAATATTTTGTAAGGTAGCGACGTCCCCTTCTTTCAAAGAGGGATGCTTGAAAATGGATCTCCCCGGTTTGGCATTGGCTTCGAACATCCAGATTTTCTCACTTTGATCAATCCCGATATCGAATCCGAGCTCTCCAAGCAAATGGTTATAGTTATTCTCGATGCCCTCGGCGAGCTTAATAGCCGTTTCTTTGGCATTGGTAAGCACTTGCTCCGCCCGAGTGCCGTAGATTTGACGCAGTACCTGTTCGGGCGTCATCAATTGACCGCCATTGCGGATATGGGTGGTAACACTGCCTTTGCCTGATTTCTTCGCCCCGATCGCTGCTACCACCCAATTGTTATTGCCGTTCTTCGTCAAATGGAAGCGGAAATCTATCGGACAGCTATCGATTTCAATGAGACGGATCCCTTGCTGTGCCACGTAGTTCGTTAGCCGACCACGTCCAGTTCCAAGCATTTGCATCAAACCATCGAATTTTCCATAACGAATGAGAACATTTTTACCAGCTTTGCGATAGCGAACGAAGTAACCTCGCTTAGGGTTATAAGTCACACGGAAAATACCTATGCCTAAAGATCCAGCCGTTGGTTTCAAGTAAATGAACTTGTGTTTATCCAGCATTTCCTTAATTTGATCCGCAGAAGGATTGATCCGGGATTCTGGGACGAAGCGGAAAGCATCATCGCCATCTAACATCTTGTAAACGTCCCATTTATCAAAGAAGCTCCAATTAAAGAGGGGAATCCCTCTTCGAACAAATCGGTCCTTAAAGCCCTCCATCCCTGCTGATTTCTCCGCTTTGCGGCTAGACAGCCGATTATAGACAACATCGGGCAATGGGAATGTTTTGCGTATCCAACCTCCGCCTTCTTTCGGAATAATGCCTGTAACGGTTTCTTGAGTCCAGTTTACGCTGCTGGGGCTGAAAGCGAAAGCGAAGGACTTCGATGAGGCTGTACTCATGACTTGGCGAATGAATCCTGTTTTTGAACCGAATGGTGATGTACCGCTCATTACGTTGGTTAAGATACCAATGACTGGACCGATGCGAAGTTCTTTATTATTGTTACTGGCTACGAACACACTTCCTGTTCGAGGAATGCGTAAGGAGGCCATCAGGGAAAGCGGAATGTACATATGCTGACCACTTTTTTTGATCAGACGGATCGGTAGGGTCGCTTTTTTACTGCCAACCTTTACAGTTATCGATTTATTGCCGGTTAACCGTAAAGCTTTGACGAGTTCACTTGTTAAGTAGACCGATCTATCTGTTCGTTGTACGGCGTGGAGCATACACGTTGTCAAACTCATTAGGTTACCCTCCTAAACTTGTTGCCCTACGGGGCTTTCCGTGTCAAAACAGGCAGATATGACCTCTGCCTACTTTGGCACATACCAGCAAAGCCAAACTCAACTCAGCTTTTTGTGGAGTAAGAATCCAGCATAATGTATAGGGTTTGCAATGGATTTCTTGCTTGCTTTCTCGTTACGCATTCGTTTGAAAATCGTCCTGCCCGGCTTCGAGTTCACTTCAAGAATCCACACGCGACCACAGATATCAATCCCTAGATCAATACCAAGCTCAGCCAGTCGCCCATGATGAGCTTCCAGAAAAGGGGGAATTCGGCTTGAAAGCATATCGAGTGTGGCAATAAGCTCATGTGCCTTCGAGACACCGAACTCCTTGGTAAGGAACGAGGTCACATCTTCAGCTGTGCCTCCGCCATGTAGATTGGAGGTGATGCTTCCAGGTTTGCCAATACGTACGGCCATGCCGGTACTTTCCCATTGCCCACGGCCGTTTTTTTGCACAAGGGAACGTACATCGTAAGCCATTCCCTCTGTTGAATGGAGAGTTAGGTATTCTTGTATCAGATAGGGTCGCATACCAATTAGGTTGCGAAGCCAAAACCAGCACGAATCAAAGTCTTTAAAATCACGCTCTATGGGGTGATTATGGGCATCGCGCCCTTTTATATAAAAAGAGCTGTTATCGTCCATTGTGCTTATTTTGTGAATGTGCAATGCACCTCTGCCTTGGCTGCCACCCTGTGGTTTGAGGAAAACGTCGCTCCTTGTACGAAGCCATTTTCTTAGCTGGGTGCCACTTGACAGCATGCTCGTTTGAGGTAAGTAGAGCTGCAATGCGTTGTCTTTCTGTAGGATCTGACCCACTTCCCACTTTCCGCTCAAACCATAACCGAGAAAACGAATATGGGGTTTCGCACGCAGCTTGCCAACATGGTAACGGTACTGCCTATAGCTGTTTTTGCTGCTAAAGAAGCATCGATCATAGATAAGAGAAGGTAGAGGGAAGAGTTTCATGATCCACTCTTGTGTTTCCCTCAGGTAGGTGTAACCTCTCACCATTTCTTGCTTCCAATCGATACGATTCGGTGAGAAAACGAACACGTCGAGACCCTCGCTATCACCATAAGAAGTGAGATGCTCATAAAAGTCTGAACTTGCAAAAGGCAGCTTTCGATTCTGTTCCGTCACCATGATCCCTAACAAGGGACGAGTTGAGCTTAACCGCATGTTTTCACCTCAGAACTTCGCTAAAAAACGCGCATACTGCACGATTTGTTTAACAGACGGCCTAATTTTCCGTTCATTGTTAAGAGGGGTATTATCATCCTTGGACGGCTTGGAGTTCACTTCGAGCAACCAAACTTTCCCCGTTTTATCTACAGCAAGGTCGATTCCTAGCTCACCAAAATGATTGGGAATTTGTGTTTCAATCCCTTTGGCGATGTCTAGGGAAGCCTTGCGCAATCGTCCCAAGACTGAGACACGTGTAGCTGACGAAAACGATGACTTAGCAAGTGCTCCAGGCACGGTCGTAAGACTGCCGCCACGAGCCAGGTTAGAGACAAAATGCTGCGTTCCTGCAATTCGGCCAACAATCGACGTTATGGCCCATTGCCCTAGGGCTCCCCTCTGTACAAGAGCTCGGAAATCAACAGGATTACCGTCGGAAGTGATGAGATCGAGTCCTTGTTGTAGCTGATAACGTTGTGTTTTGAGCTTGCCGGATAAGGCCTGAAACACAGCGGTTAGCGAGGAGAAAGATTGTTTGCGAGCCCCAGCGAGGTTCGTGAAGTGACAGGTAAAGCCATCTCCTGCTTCCTTGCGAATGCGAATGATTCCTTTACCTAAACTTCCGGTAATCGGTTTAAGGAATAAGACCGGATGGCGTGCGGCCATGGATTTCAACATCTGATAGTTTTTGAAGAGATAGGATTCGGGTAAATATCCATGGAGGGTGTTATCTTTGCGCAAGGCCTCGAATACTTCCGTTTTGTTCAAATATTTCTCATTAAAGATGTCAGTGGCATGGCGAGCTTTGACGTCTTTCATGAATTGTTGAACATTGGTCATGTTTTCATATTTGCGCGAGGTAAGTCGATTATAGATAACATTGGGAATCGGAAACGTTTTTTTGCTCCAGGAACCATTGGAATACGAATACGCGGTTAGAGTTTGGGCATTGGCACGCATTTCATCAGGCGGAAAAAAGCACACAATAGCCCCAAAAAGGTCACATGCGTCCGTCATTTCTTTACAAAAAGCGGTGATAGCACCGAATGGACGATCATTTGAGCTAGCATAAACCCGGCTAATCATTACGCCAATCAAGGGTCCGATCGACAAGGTGCTTGTGTTTTGCCTATAATGGAGATTGAGTTGAGCCCCATGATGAAGACCAATTTTGGAAGCGAGAGCAGGGTTTACACGTAAACTGTTGGTCGTTGAGGCAGTGACAATTTTGACATCCTGCTTGGCAGAGCCAAATCGCATAGTAATCGTTTGATTGGACGGAACTTTCCATTTTTTTGCAATGGCTTCACTTAGAACAACGGTCCGATCATCCAAATAGATGCTGGTGCCTTGAATGGATATTCCAACTTTCGTCCGGGTCAATAGCGAACACTCCTTCCAGCATCAAAAATGGCATTGCTGCTTAAGCAAAGTAAACTACTCCATCATATGAGGACATATTTCCCTTGGTGCCTAGGCATCTGTCCGAAAGTGCCCTTTTATTCGTTGAGAAAGTACTTAGGCCGTAACAAATGAAAAATGAGGAGGAAATAAAATGAATGTACATGATAAGGCTTATGAATTGGCAAAAGCAATTAAGGAGAGCCGTGAATACAAGGATATGAAGGAGTTCCGCTCCATCATTAACGGCGATGCATCCAGTAAGAGCTTGTTGGAAGATTTCCGCAATCGTCAAAATGAGCTGCAGCAGAAAATGGCTGGGGGCGACATGCCGCCGCAAGAAGATATGGAACAATTGCAGAAACTCTATGAGGAGCTTGCTCTCAATCCACGTATTAACCAATTATTCGACGCAGAGCGCCGACTGTCTATCGTACTGGAAGATGTGCAGCGGATTATTGCTGAGCCGTTAGAAGCAATGTTGAAATAAAAAAGAGTGTATCCCTCGTAGAGAAGTCTAGCGGTCTATTCGTCTAGAAGTCTACTCTTGGGCTGCACTCTTTTTTTAGTAAACAATCTAAGAGAAGGATACCTTTATGCTAGGCTCGCTGTTGCGAAATAACTCGAAACTGTCTATAGTAAAAGGGTATTTATTAGGAAAAGAGGACTTGAAACCGTTATGGCAAAAGCAAAAATCACGGAGCTCGATATCGTTAGAGCCTTCGCCATCCTTGCAGTCGTTCTGATTCATGTTACTGCTGACTGGACAGTGGATCCGGCTTTGAAGGGGAGCAGCACCGAACTAATCATTTTATTTTTTAACAAAATAAGCTATTTCGCAGTTCCGGTTTTTATTTTTTTGAGTGGCATTGTATTGTTCTACATTTATACGGATAAGTGGAGCGCGAAACAGGCTGGCATTTTCTACTGGAAACGTGTCCGCCAAGTGTTAGTTCCTTATATCGTTTGGTCCTTCTTCTACTATATATATAATCCTTGGCTTTGGACGCCGGGGCACCCGATTAAAATTGATCTACGTGTTTTTCTGGAACAGTTAAAATGGGCTGATTCCGGCTATCATTTGTATTTCATGATTATTATTGTACAGTTTTACCTGCTGTTTCCGCTGCTAGTTTGGGCTGTTAGAAATGCGCCATGGTTTCGCCGAACGCTGGCGCTTTGGGGACTAGCCATTCAAGCAGGCGTTTACATTTACAGCCACTGGTTCGGTACGATTAGTCATAAACCAGAGCTTTGCATCACGTACTTCGGGTATTTCCTCGTGGGCGGTGCAATTGGCATGAACTACGGTGCCTTTCGTTCTTGGATGGAGCGGAACAAAGGCTGGGTGCTGCCAGCTGCATGCCTCAGTGGTTTGGCCTATGTGATGCTTTACCAATTGGGATTAAAAGGATATAAGTTTGAAAATACGTGGTACGAAATTTTATGGCTGCTCTATAGCATTAGCATCGGTGTAAGCTTTATCTGGATCGCGAAATGGCTTCTCCAAAAATCAACCAGAGTGGCAAGCTTCTTCGTCTCGCTAGGTTCGGTATCATTTGGTGTCTACCTGATGCATCCAGCGTTGTTATCCCTATGGAAATACAAAGTAACTATGCCTGGCTCGATTTTACTTTTTAACGTGTATAATGGGATCGTTTTTGTGCTGATTGTTGCGATACCGTGGGTACTCACGCTGCTATATAGAAAAGTAAGAAAAGTGTTGTCAATATGAAGGGAAAAAGACCCAGATGGTGGGTCTTTTTTTGTTTGTTTGTTTACGTTATGTGTTTGAAAATTCCTCTCGGGTATCGGATAATTGCAGAGACGGATTGTTGGACAGTCTGGTTTAATGAAGTCGAGGTTGCTCAGCTCATGACAGTTTGTCGACCATATCGGTGGAGACTTTCTAAATATATGCTACATATAGAAGAAAGGTTGTTGATGGATGAACGAAATCATTTCTTTATTGCAAAATCATCGCTCCATTCGTAAGTTTACGAATGAGCCAGTAAGCTCGGAACAGCTGGACGCTATTCTGACAGCCGCTCAAGCGGCATCTACATCCAGCAATATGCAAGCCTATAGCGTTATCCACGTTACGGATGACGGGCTGAAGAACCAGCTTGCCGCGCTAGCCGGCAATCAAGCTTATGTCAGCGAGTGTCCGCTGTTCCTAGTGTGGTGCGCGGATTTGCATCGATACGCGCAGGCTGTCCACCGTCATGGGGACACCCCGGTTACTGGCAACGCTGAGAATTTCATCGTTGCCACGGTAGACGCTGCATTAGCTGCGCAAAATGCAGCCATTGCCGCCGAGTCACTTGGACTCGGCGTGGTGTATATTGGCGGGCTGCGCAATAAGCCCGCTGAGGTGTCCCAGCTGCTAGGCTTGCCGCAGCTGGTATACCCGGTCTTCGGCATGTGCATCGGTATGCCGGACCAAGAGCCGCTGCTGAGGCCGCGGCTCCCGCGAGAAGCCGTATACCATGAGGATCGGTATACGGATAACGAAAGAGCGGTCGACGTCTACGACGAGAGCATCCGCGACTATATGAAGGTTCGTACCGATGGCAAGGTCGATACGACCTGGTCCAAGGATATGGCCGCCAAAGCGCAGCGGCCGAGAGAGCACATGAAACCCTTCCTAAGCTCCCAGGGTTTCGAGGTTGAGTAAGCCTTAATCTTTCGCTTTGAACATATAAAAAGAACTTGTCTCATACAATGAAAATAGGATGAGATAGGTTCTTTTTTATCTAAAGCGAAAGGAGTGGTCATTTTGAAAGGCTTTAAAAATGTCGTCTACATGAGCTTAGCATTAGGCATGCTATTTTACTCCGTTCCCCAATTGGAGTTTCGAGACGTAGGGTCGCTGCCTATGGTATTTAGTGTCATCTGGGTCGTGATGGCCCTGCTTGTGACAGCCTCTCATTTGCATCAAATACTTGGTGTGGATGAAGAGAAGCGCAAAGAGCTAAACCGCATCAATCGGATGAAGAAATGGCAGTTGGAGCAGCTTGTTCAAGGTCGTCGGAAACTTCTGCAGTTCAAGAAGTAGCGAAGAAGAGATTTCCATTTTGACAACGAACGTATGTTTGCTATAATACAAATAAAGCATCCAATCCAATAGGGTTGGATTTTTTATTTAGGAAAAGCTGATCTCATTGTTCTTGCGCTCTGTAACGATTATACTAGTAGTACAGAGTAATACAGGAAGAAGCGAATGAGGTGTAACAGTTGGATACACAATCCGTGGATACGTTAACGAAGCATGAACAAATTTTACGCTATATTGAAAGCTTAAAGCTGGGCAGCCGGATCTCCGTTCGCAAAATTGCCAAGAACATGGAAGTCAGTGAAGGAACGGCTTACCGAGCTATTAAGGAGGCCGAGAATCAAGGTCTGGTCTCGACCAAAGAGCGAATCGGAACTGTTAGAGTCGAGAAAAAACTGCGGCAGAACATTGATAAGCTCACTTTTGCTGAAGTCGTAAACATGGTCGATGGGCAAGTGCTCGGTGGCTCAAAGGGACTCCATAAGACGCTGCACAAGTTCGTTATCGGCGCGATGGAACAAGATGCCATGATGCGCTACATTGAGGCAGGCAGCCTTCTTATCGTTGGTAACCGCAACCGTGCCCATATCTGTGCTTTGGAACAAAGCGCAGGTGTGCTCATCACGGGGGGATTTAACACCAGTACAGAGGTGAAAGTCCTTGCAGATGAACTGGAACTACCCATTATTTCGAGCAGCTACGATACATTTACAGTTGCCTCCATGATTAATAGAGCCATATACGATCGTTTGATCAAGAAGAAGATAATGCTTGTGGAGGACATCCTGGCATCAGGTGCTTCCCTATATGCCCTTAAGGCAAATAGTACACTGAAGGATTGGCAGCGCATGTCTGAGGATACAGGGTACAGCCGTTTTCCTGTCGTAGACGAGTGGAACCGAATTATCGGTGTTGTGACCTCGAAGGATATGGTGGGTGCTAATTCTCTACAAACGGTAGATAAGCTTATGACGCGCAGTCCGCTTACTGTAACGCCACAAACTTCGGTAGCATCAGCGGCTCACATGATGGTGTGGGAAGGCATTGAACTGCTGCCAGTCGTGGATACAAACCGCAAAATACTTGGCGTGCTTAATCGCAGCGATGTGCTGAAAGCCATGCAGTATATTCAGAAGCAGCCGCAGAATGGTGAAACGTTCGAGGATTTAATCTGGTCTGGACTGGAAGAAGTTAGGGACGAGAAGGGGACACTGCAGTTTCATGGCGTTATCACCCCACAGATGACGAATCATTTGGGTACGGTATCGGAAGGTGTTCTTACAACATTGATGACCCAAGCAGCCTATCGCATCGTGCAAGAACATAAGAAGGGGGATCTTGTCATGGACAATATGTCGACCTATTTCTTAAAACCGCTGCAAATTGACTCCAAAATAGAAATACGGCCCACCATCATTGAGGTGAGCCGTAAGTTTGGCAAAATAGATGTAGAAATTTATCACGCTGGGACTTTGGTTTCCAAAGCGATGCTAACCGCTCAAGTCATTTAACGCAGCATGCGATCGAAGTGCCCGTGATTGCGAATGCCGGCGAATAAGTTGAACAGACCTAGCAAGACCAGCACGGTGCCAAAGATACGGCGAAAGCTGGATTCACTAAAGAAGAAGAGTTGGGTGATGGCAATCAGAACGAGCATCAAACCCATACAAATATTCATGCGGGCCGAGAATAAACCGCGTCTGGCCGCATCCGTTTCACGTCGAGACCGGAAGCTGAAATACAAGGATAGCGCCAGCAGTATGCAAATAAGGGAGAATAAAGCGATTTGAATGGCGAACATCTGGTTAATCCGTCCTTTAGGCGAGTTTACTGTTTACTTTAGCGATTTTAATGAAAGATTGCAATATTCTATTACCTCTATCACCTAAAAAGTCCTCAAGGCGGTTATGTTCGTTTCTCTTGGGCCGTAATCCAGACAGTCAGCTCGGTTTGAATCAATATGATGGATTTGACCTCAACGACGTATTTTTTATCATGCAATATATAGGTCCGCTGGGTAATAATTCTTTCATAAAGGGGCTGTGAGTCCCGCACGAACGCGGCCTTTTGGCCAATAACGAGCTTGAGCTCGCTTTTAATATCGCTCTCAATTTCTTTCTGAATATCTTCACTAATGAGTTCTTCCTGATTTTTCTGAACCAAGTGTACGTTGACGACATTAATTAAGGATTGCTTATTTTTTGTCTTGTTTAAGCTGTCAATATCGGCACGCAAATCACGATTTTCTTGCAAATATTTATGCATCTCCACATATAGTTGCGTGTAGTTATACTGATGAATGCTCATATAGATTGCGCTCCCTATGATAGCTCCCGAAAGCATCAGTCCTAAGCTCGAAAGCAGACGTTGATATCGGGCAAAAGGAGGGATCCTCAAGGCTGATTGCCCCCTTTACAGATCATTTGAATGAGTGAAGTGCCCATCTGCGCGCCAATAAAGGCAACAATAATCAGAACGATTTGCTTAATAGCGGGATTCAAATGCCCTATAGCTACATGGCTTTCAATATAGCGTATAGGATCAATCGTGCCGCCAACAGCAGCTACCATGGCCCAGATTTTAATGTTTTCTGCAATGGTCAGCATTTTTTCCGTCGGTGATTGAAGCGTGAGCACGGCTGCTATTCCACTTAACATGCTGCCTCCAAATACGACCCCGAATGCAATACAGAAATACACGATAATATTTGCCCAAAAGACATACATGTCCTTATCGCTTCCTTTCCGGCTAAGTTAAAGAGGACAAACTCTCTATACTTAATGTATGGGAATGCCTAGCACCAATATGATAAAATACAAGGAATAAAATGAAAGAAGGGAGGACATGCTGATGAGTTCGTTTGTACACTTGCATGTTCATAGTGAATACAGTTTATTAGACGGTGCAGCACGTATGGAGGAGCTTGTTTCCCGAGCGGCTGATCTTGGCATGACCTCTCTGGCATTGACGGATCACGGTGTCATGTATGGCGCCATTGCCTTCTACAAAGCCTGCAAACAGCGAGGCATTAAACCAATTATTGGTTGTGAAGTCTATTTCACAGCGGGATCTATTCGCGATAAAGGAACTAGACAGGAACAGCCGATCTATCACCTCATTCTGCTCGCCAAAAATTTTCAAGGCTATCAAAATTTAATGAAGCTCTGCTCAATCGGGCACTTACAGGGCTTTCACTATAAACCGCGCATCGATTTGGAACATTTAGCCAAGCATTCAGAGGGACTTATTTGTCTAAGCTCCTGCTTAGGCAGCGAGGTTTCCCAGCATTTGCTTCACAATCGTCACGACGAAGCCAAAAAAGCGGCGGAGCGTTATCGTGACATTTTCGGCGATGACTTCTTTCTGGAAATTCAAGATCATGGGATGATTGAACAGAAAAAAGTGATGATCTCAATGATCGAGCTGAGTAAAGAAACCGGAATCCCGCTAATTGCCACGAATGATGTGCATTATGTGACTGAACCGGATCATGTGATGCAGGACATTCTCATCTGTATTGGAACAGGCAAAACAGTGGAGGATACAGATCGGCTTAAGATGGGGACAAGTCAGATGTATTTGAAAAGCGAAGAGGAGATGAAACGTTTATTCGTCCATGTCCCCGAAGCGCTTACGAATACGAGTGTTGTAGCTTCACGCTGTGAACTCGAACTTACGTTCGGTAAATCGATTTTGCCTAGCTTTCGTCCGATTCCAGATCACCTTACAGCAGGTGAATATTTGCAAAAGCTCTGTGTGCAGGGGCTGGAACAGCGTTATTCTGCTAAATCAGAGTGGCATACAGCGGATTCACCGCTGCGGAAACAAGCAGAAGAACGTCTTACGTATGAGTTAGGCGTTATTGAGAAAATGGGTTTCTCCGATTACTTCTTGATCGTATGGGATTTTATTCGTTTTGCGCACGAAAAGAGTATCATGACAGGGCCGGGCAGGGGATCTTCTGCCGGAAGTCTAGTTGCGTATGTACTGCGCATTACGAATGTGGATCCACTTAAATATAAGCTGCTGTTTGAACGTTTTCTTAACCCAGAGCGGATTACAATGCCGGATATTGATATCGATTTTAGCGATGAACGCCGGGATGAAGTGATTGACTACGTGGTTGCCAAATATGGGCACGAGCATGTCGCGCAAATTATTACCTTCGGAACGATGGCGGCTAAAGCTGCGGTAAGGGACGTCGGGCGTGTGTTAAATGTACCCTATGGGGATGTTGACCGTGCGGCTAAGGCAATTCCGAATCAACTAGGAATGACCTTATCGGAAGCGCTGCAGGTTAGTTCTGATTTAAAGGGGCTGGTCGCCAGACAGCCCAAGACAGCAGAGTTGCTTGAAATGGCGATGCGTGTTGAAGGAATGCCGCGCCATGCTTCAACGCATGCTGCAGGGGTTGTCATTTCCAGAGAACCGTTAACGCAGTATGTCCCTCTCCAAGAAGGGACGGCACAGACAGCTCTTACCCAGTATACGATGGAGCATTTGGAAGCCATCGGACTGTTAAAGATGGACTTTCTCGGCTTGCGGACGCTGTCTATTATAGAACGAACGGTTGATTGGATTGCACAGATGGAAGATGTTCGACTCAACTTTGATGTGCTGGATATGGATGAGGATGCTGTAACCTACGGTATGCTTAGTAAGGGAGAAACGACGGGTGTCTTCCAATTAGAGTCATCTGGGGTACGCAAGGTGTTGAAGGACTTGAAGCCCTCAGTGTTTGAAGATATTATTTCCGTTGTGGCCTTGTACCGTCCAGGTCCGATGGAGTTTATACCTAAGTACATTTTTGGGAAGCACGGACAGATGGAGGTTGTTTACCCGCATCCTACGTTAGAACCTATCCTTCGGGATACGTACGGCATTATCGTCTACCAAGAGCAAATTATGCAAATTGCCTCATCAATGGCCGGTTTTAGCTTAGGCGAAGCAGATTTGTTAAGACGAGCAGTGTCAAAGAAGAAGCGGGAAGTGCTGGATGAAGAACGGGCACATTTCGTTTCGGGCAGCTTGCGTCAAGGTTTTAACGCCGATGAGGCTAATCATGTCTATGATATGATCGTGCGTTTTGCTGATTATGGTTTCCCGCGTGCGCATGCAACGGCATATGGGGTGCTGGCATTTCAAACAGCTTATTTAAAAGCGCACTATCCGATCTATTTTATGGCTTCTATGTTAACGGCTGTCATGGGGAATCATCGGAAGGTAGCCGAATATGTGGATGAATGCCGACGGGTGAAATTGGCTGTGCTGCCGCCTGATGTCAATGGCAGCGGAACCGTATTTACACCGGATCCTGCGGCCGGGGCGATCCGCTTCGGACTTGCTGCGATCAAAAATGTAGGCACTCAAGCCATCGATGCTATTCTTAATGAACGGAAACAGTCACAGTTCGAGAGCTTGCTTGATTTCTGCAGACGTGTTGATTTACGCGTATGTAATAAGCGAGTAATTGAATCGCTCATTCAAGGTGGAGCCTTTGACACGCTAGGCGGGCATCGCGCCCAGCTGATGGCTATTCTCGATGAAACCATCGCCTCCGCAACCAAATGGCGCAAGGAACGGGATGATCTGCAGCTTCACCTCTTCGGCTTCGTTGAAGAACCGAATTGGGAGGTGGAAGTTCCGAACATACCTCCGATGCCGCAGAGCAAACAGTTGGAGCTCGAGAAGGAACTTCTCGGCATGTATATATCCGGACATCCGCTTGATGCCTATGCGGAGCAGCTTGGGGAGATCGAAGCGGTTATGCTTCATCAGCTAGGCGAGCTGCCTGATAACAGCGAGGTTCTTGTAGCGGGGATGATCCTCGCGAATAAGACGATCGTCACGAAGAAGGGGCAGCCTATGGCGTTCATGGAGCTGGAGGATCGTATCGAAAGGATAGAGGTGGTGTTGTTCCCCGAGACCTGGAAGAATGCGGCTCCGCTCGTGCAGAAGGGCAGACTCGTCCTCGTCCGGGCGAAGCTGCAGCTTCAGGACGAGGACCCGCCCAAGCTGCTCGCGGAGCAGCTTGTCGCGCTGGACGACCCTGCGGGCGTCCAGCGGCTCCGCCGGCAGCCAGGGGCGCATAGGCGATCAGCTGACGTAGTCAGCGATCCGTCAGCGCGCACGGCTGCCATCTCAGGCGGCGCACGCAGCCCCGCCGCTGTCACACAGGCGGCCCCTGCGGCGGGCCGCCAGGAGTCCCGCGCTGCGGCGCAGCCGGCGCGCACGAACGCTGCGGAGCCGAAGGCGCAGCGGGTGTTCGTCAAGATCTCGGCTGACTGCGAGCAGCCGGATAAGCTGCTGCAGCTGAAAGCGCTGCTGAAGCTGCACAAGGGTGGGCTCGCGGTTGCGCTTTTCTACGAAAGCAGCAACAAGCTCTTGGCCCTGAGCGACCAATATTTGGTCGATCCTTCGAAGGATTTGTTCCGTATGATTGAGACCATCATGGGTAAAGATTCGGTCAGAGTGAAATAAAGAGTGCATCCTTCGCATATGAATAGGAACCCGGCATTTCAGGGGCTTAATACATGCGTAGGAGGAGACTTATGACTGAACAACATATGATCCAGTTACTGCAAAAACGCGGTGTAACGGTAGAGCAAATCTCTGAAATTGTGTTCAAGCTGCAGAGGCCCTATAATGATCAACTATCGCAAGAAGAGTGTATCGAGAGTGTGCTGGCTGTTCTCGCCAAGCGGGAAGTGCAGTATACGCTGTATACGGGCATTGCTCTTGATGAATTGGCTGAGAAAAAACTACTGCCCGAACCGTTGCAATCGATTCTTGAAGCGGATGAACCCCTGTTCGGCGTCGATGAAACTCTGGCCCTAGGCATTGTTCATGTATATGGTATGATTGGCTTGACTAGCTTTGGCTATTTAGATAAGGAAAAAATGGGTATTATTCGAACATTGAATGATGATCGAAGTTCTGTACATGTTTTTCTGGATGATTTGATCTGTGGTTTGGCGGCAGCCGCTTCAGCCAGAATCGCTCATCAGAATGAGCATGCGCCTGATTATAGCAGTAAATTACGTCTGGACTAGCTCAAATAGTTCAGACTTCACTTTTTTTCATGAACGTGCTCTGTTGCGGGAAAAAGAGAAATTATGATATCATTATTCCATTGTGTGTGCCTATGCTTATGTAGGATGTTAATTATCATCGTTGCTAACTTGCCCTAATCCATGTAGTTGCACGTCATAGGAGGTTTTTTTTTCATGTGGACGGTGATATACATAGCTCCTACCGCGAAGATTGCAGAGCGGATTAAACAGAGGCTGACGGAAGAAGGATTTCTCGTACAAGTTCGGGGTATCTCTTTATCCAAAAATCAGTTCGAAATCGTCGTACCTGAAGGCGAATTAGAGGAAGTACAGGAAGTGCTTAATTCTATTTTACATAGATAATGAAAAGTAGAAGTAAGTAACGTGGCTTGTCAGAAGTTCAAGATAATAGCCAAGTAGAGGTGGAAATGTGCTAAAGGATTTATTTCAAAAGCGTAAATATGCAACGATTCCTTCCGAGAAAACAAAACGGGATATTCCCGAAGGTTTAATGAATAAATGCCCGAAATGCGGTACGATCCAAACGAGCAAAGAGCTTGAGAAGAATCTAAAAGTCTGTACAGCTTGTGGCTATCATTATCGGTTAAGCGCGCCCGAACGTATCCAATTAACGCTCGATGAAGGTCAGTTTTTGGAATACGACGCTGACATGATCTCCGAGGATCCTTTGGAGTTCCCTGACTACGTAGATAAATTAGATAAAGCGAAGAGCACAACGAAATTACAAGATGCAATTATGACCGGTGAAGGTACGATTGGTGGCTATCCGGTTATTGTTGCGGCTATGAGTTTTGACTTCATGGGTGGATCACTAGGCTCCGTTGTTGGGGAAAAAATAACCAGAGCGGTTGAAGCTGCAACTCAAAAGAAAGTTCCAATTATCATTTACTCCACATCAGGTGGAGCTCGTATGCAAGAAAGCATTCTAAGCTTGATGCAAATGGCGAAGACAAGCGCTGCTTTGTCCAAGCTCGGCGCGGAAGGCGGATTATTTATTTCTATTATTACAGATCCGACTTTCGGCGGCGTATCTGCGAGTTTTGCTATGCTAGGCGATATTATTATTGCTGAACCGGCTGCACCATTTGGATTTACAGGCCGTCGTGTTATTGAGCAAACGATTAAACAGAAGCTGCCGGACAATTTCCAGACATCTGAATTCAATCTCGAGCATGGTCAGCTCGACAAGGTCGTGAGCCGTAAGGATATGCGTCCTACGTTAATCAAGCTGTTAGACATGCACGGAGTGAAGGGGGAGGCGACTTATGGCGGGTGAAATGCCGTTTGAACAGCCGCTGGCGGAACTAAAGAAGAAGATTGCGGAACTGCGTACTTTTGGCGCAGAGAAGCAAATTGACTTTTCAGAGGAAATCCGCCGTTTGGAAGAAAGATATGTTGAACTCGAAGATGAGCTTTATGCGAATATGTCTTCTGCTGAGAAAATGCAGTTGGCTCGCCATCCGCAAAGGCCAACAACGATTGATTATATTGGAACCATTTTCACGGATTTCATAGAGTTTCATGGCGATCGCCTTTATGGGGATGACCTTGCGATTGTAGGTGGACTAGCTAAATTGAACGGCATTCCGGTTACGGTTGTCGGTCATCAAAAAGGGAAAGATACGAAGGACAATATTGCTCGTAACTTCGGTTGTCCGCATCCGGAAGGGTTCCGTAAAGCGCTGCGTTTGATGCGTCAAGCGAACAAGTTTAAGCGTCCTATTGTGACGTTTATTGATACCAAGGGGGCATTCCCTGGGAATGCTGCAGAAGAGCGCGGCCAAGGAGAAGCGATTGCCAGAAATTTACTGGAAATGGCCTCTTTTCGTGTGCCGATCATCTGTATTGTTATTGGGGAAGGCGGCAGTGGTGGCGCACTCGCGTTAGGTGTAGGTAACAAGGTATTAATGTTGGAGAATGCTATCTATTCGGTTATTAGTCCCGAAGGCGCGGCTTCCATCTTATATAAAGATGCTTCCAAAGCTTTACACGCGGCAGAAGCCATGAAAATTACTGCGGATCATATCTTGGAGCTTAAAGTGATCGACGGTATTATTCCAGAGCCTAAAGGTGGCGCTCACCGGGATTTAGCAGCACAAGCAGAATTGATCAAAACAGCTATCTGGGAACAGCTTCAGCATTTGCTAAGTATGAACGAACAGGAGCTGCTCGAGGACCGTTACCGCAAATTTAGAGAGATCGGCCGGTTCACATTCACTCAGGAGGGAAACCATGCGTAAAACGAAAATTGTCTGTACCATTGGACCTGCAAGCGAATCACAAGAGAATTTGAAAAAACTACTAGAAGCGGGAATGAATGTTGCCCGTCTTAACTTCTCCCA
This sequence comes from Paenibacillus sp. V4I7, assembly GCF_030817275.1. NCBI lineage: Bacteria > Bacillati > Bacillota > Bacilli > Caryophanales > Paenibacillaceae > Paenibacillus > Paenibacillus sp. V4I7. Next base: position 647,768 of record NZ_JAUSZD010000002.1, read on the forward strand.
CGGAGATTTTGAGGAGCACGGCGCACGTATCCGCAACCTACGCGCTGCATCCGCTGAGACAGGCAAAGTAGCAGCTATTTTGCTTGATACCAAAGGACCGGAAATTCGTACGGGAAAATTGAAAGAAGAGCCTATTGAGCTTGTTCAGGACAAGCACATCATTTTGACAACAGAAGAAATCTTGGGTGATGCAGATCGTATCTCAGTTACATATTCGAATCTGCCGCGGGACGTTGCTGTTGGATCTACCATTCTAATCGATGATGGTTTGATTGGCCTTTCGGTTGTTGATATTCGTGGAACCGAAATCGAGTGCCGCATTGTTAATGGCGGAACGATTAAAAGTAAAAAAGGCGTTAACGTACCAGGTGTGAAAATCAGCCTTCCGGGTATCACGGAGAAAGATGCTAATGATATCGTCTTCGGTATCGAGCAAGGCGTAGATTTCATCGCGGCTTCGTTCGTTCGTAAAGCAAGTGACGTTATGGAAATTCGTGAATTGTTGGAAAGACACAATGCTTCACACATCCAAATCATAAGTAAAATCGAAAACCAAGAGGGCGTTGACAACTTAGACGAAATCCTTGAAGTATCCGATGGTCTGATGGTTGCTCGCGGGGATCTTGGGGTTGAAATTCCAGCTGAAGATGTTCCTGTTGTTCAAAAACAAATGATCAAAAAATGTAACATCGTAGGTAAGCCGGTTATTACAGCAACGATGATGCTCGACTCGATGCAGCGTAACCCGCGTCCAACGCGTGCTGAAGCAAGTGACGTAGCCAATGCGGTGTTTGACGGAACGGATGCTGTTATGTTGTCCGGTGAAACCGCTGCTGGTAAATATCCAGTTGAGTCCGTGCAAACGATGGCTCGTATCGCTGAGCGTGCGGAAGCGGCTTTGGAATATAAAGAAATTTTCCTTCGTCAAGCGCAAGCGCAGCAAGTTACTGTAACTGAAGCGATTTCTCAAGCGGTAGCTAACTCAGCTTTGGAGTTGGGTGCGAAAGCGATCTTAACAGCTACGGAAAGTGGATATACAGCTAGAATGGTATCCAAATACCGTCCGAAATCACCAATCATCGCAGTTACGCCTAGCGAGCAAGTCATTCGCCGCTTATCCCTTGTATGGGGTGTAATTCCGGTGATGGGCGTGCAAGCAAAAACGACGGACGAGCTGTTCAACCTTGCGGTAGAAAGCAGCATTAAAACGGGGATCGTATCTCTAGGTGATATCGTTGTTATTACGGCAGGTGTACCTGTTGGTCGCTCCGGAACAACGAACTTGATCAAGGTTCATCACGTAGGTGAGATGATTGCCAAAGGAACAGGTATCGGCATGCAAACAGCTACAGGTATCGTTGTAACGGCTCGTACACCAGAAGAAGCGAATGCGAAAATGGTAGACGGTGCAGTACTTGTAACGGTATCGACGGACAAAGAATATATGCCAGCTGTACAAAGAGCTTCAGCGTTGATTACCGAAGTGGGCGGAATCACTTCCCATGCGGCAGTAGTCGCTTTAAGCCTTGGAATTCCTGTAATTGTAGGCGTTGAGAACGCAGTGGAATTAATCAAAGATGGCACAGAAGTTTCTATCTATCCAGAAGTTGGCGTCATCTACTCTGGTCAAGCGAGCGTTCTGTAGGTATAGCAAAGAGTGAAGCGATTATTAGGCTTCACTCTTTTTTTATTTTAATAGCACTTCTAAAACAAAACGAGTACACATTCGGCATTACCCATCCCTAGTCCTAGCTGTGTTATAATTGTTCTAAGACTTGTTATTGGAGGAATACATCATCATGACTCAGGAGCGCTGGCATCAGCATCAGTTTCGTGTGAGATATGAAGAAACGGATCAAATGGGGGTTGCGTACCATGCCAACTATTTGACGTGGTTCGAGATTGGGCGGACCGAGCTTATCAGGGAGCTTGGTTACCCATACCGGCGAATTGAGGAGAAGGGGCTGTTGCTGCCGCTTGTTGAAGCGGAGATTAAGTTCAAGAAGCCTGCTCGTTATGATGATATGGTTTGCGTGAACACGCGAGTGATTGACATGAGCAGTGTTCGGCTCCATTTTGCCTATGAAATTCGTAAAGTTTCGGAAGAAATGATGACGCTAACCGTAGATTCGGCTGCACAACCTACCGGGGAATTACTTGTGACGGGTGCAACTCATCACGTTTGGGTGAATCCTTCTTGGAAGCCAGTACGTATAGAGAAGGAAGCGCCAGAATTATGGCAGCTGTTAGCTAAGTATTCATAAAAGGGGCTGAGCTTATGTTTCGTATTATTCTTGCCATTTTTATTCTAGTGCCTGCCATAGAAATTACGCTTCTACTTACTCTTGGGCATTTTGTAGGCGGCTGGACAACATTCGCGCTAATTATTATAAGCGGCTTCCTTGGTGCCTATTTCGCCAAGCGGGAAGGACGCAAGGTGCTGGAGTATGCCAAGTTTGAGTGGTCTCAGGGCCAACTGCCGGCACAGCATTTGTTAGATGGAATCTGTATTTTCATCGGAGGCATTTTGTTAATTACACCGGGATTTATCACGGATATTTTAGGATTTCTACTTGTTTTTCCTTACACGAGACCGATCTTCAAGGTTATGCTGCTTGCACTGATTCAAAAGCAAATCGGCAGAGGCGGAATCAATATCATAAAGCGTAGATAAAGAAGAAAGGCTCGGTCACCCCGCCTATTTGGGAGGAACCGAGCCTTTTTGTATGTAAGCCGCCAAATCATGAAAGATTCTTGCGCGATAGAACGCAGCTATCAGAATGAGAGTCACAGGTCCCACAATAAGCCCGAGGAGTCCGAATAGTTTCAATCCAACGAACATGGCGATTAACGTAGCCAGAGGGTCTAATCCGACTGAGGAGGCGAGCACCTTAGGTTCCATAATCTGTCTGGCAATCACGATGACGCCATACAGCACACTGAGGCCGATTCCGAGAAAAAAGTCTCCTTGCGCAAAGAATACATACAAGATCCAGGGCACCATGACCGCACCTGTCCCCAAATAAGGCATCAGGTCTGCTAAGCCTGTTAATAAGCCGATGGTAATGGCATAGTCAACGCGCAAGACCAACAAGCCAATGATGACCACAAGAGCGGTTAGCGAAACAAGAATCAGTTGGGCGCGCATGTAGCCGAACAGTGCTTTTTGCAAATCGGTCCGAATCAATTGGGTAGTCTTCACGATCATGTCGGAGAAGATCCCTTTATACCGTTTGATAAGCTGATACCAATCTTTACTAATGAAAAAGGTAGCGAGCATAACAATAATGGTGATGGTTGCGATATTCGGCAAAGAAGTTAGAAATCTTTTCAAAGTATCAAATACATAGCCAATAATGAACTTACTCACGTCGGCAATGGAGCCTGCTGTCGAAGATAAATTGTTGTTGACAGTTTCTTGATATTTCGGGTTATTTTCAAAAAAATCATTAATACGTTCAATCCAATCCTGGAAAGCTGTAGAATTAATGAAAACATTGAATTGCTCCACCCAGCGGTTAATCTGAATCTGCAAGGTATCCGCAAGTGAACCTAATTCTACGACTATATTCGCGACAAGTAAGGTTATGGCTGTAACCATGACACCAAGAAATAACAACATGGATAAGGTCACGGCAAGCCAGCGCGGCAATTTTACCTTGAATTGGAAGAAGTTCACAAGGGGATTAAGCATAAGAGCTAGAATCCAGCCGAAAATAAATGGGTAAATCAGTGGGATTACATAGTAGAAAGCGAGTCCAATTAGAACAATAATTAGTGCCACCCAAATGCCCCTGAAAATCTGGTGAACTAAACGTGGATTCAGGATACCCATGATTTTTTTCTCTCCTTGTTTCAAGTCTTTTCATTGTAACATGATCATGGATAAATACGGAAATAACATCACCTTTACAAAATCTTCATATATTAAAACAGGGGATTCTGCATTGTCGGTGTAGAGCACGCATAGTACAATGAAGATATAAATGGCACAGATAGAAAACATATGAAAATATAAGTGGAGGCTTTATGAGTATTGCGCGCGAACCTGATTTGAAGGAAGTTAAAGAGCTCAAAGAAGTCAAGGAAGTCAAAGAGATTTCGACCAAGTACTTAAATCGGGATTTAAGCTGGATCGAGTTCAATTGGCGTGTTCTGGAGGAAGCACAGGATGCGAGCACTCCACTGCTTGAGCGTGTGAAATTTCTGGCAATCGTATCCAGTAATCTTGATGAGTTCATGAGTGTTCGTGTCGCAGGACTGAAGGATCAAATCAAGGCTGGGTATACCAAGAAAGACTTTACAGGCTACACCCCTGCCGGCCTTATTAAACGAATTATGAAGCGTACTGCCAAAATGGTAACAGAACAGTACAAAACGTATCGTGAAGTAACGAGACTGTTAACCAAAGAAGGCATTGTGTTTACGGAATTTGAAGATTTGAATACGACACAGAAAAAAGCCATGGATGCTTACTATCATGATATTATTTTTCCAGTATTAACGCCGATGGCTGTGGATCAAAGTCGTCCATTTCCACTTGTACATAATCAATCTGTCTATTTAGCCGTCTTGCTTGTGCGAGAAGGGGATGATCCGGATGATGAGCCTTATTTTGCCATCGTTCAAGTACCGAGCAATTTATCCCGTTATATTCCCGTGCCAACACGGCCAAATAGCAAAAAAACAGAATTTATTCTTATTGAAGAATTGATCGAGCATCATATAGAATCGCTTTTCAGTGGATACATTCCGATTTCCGTTCATGGGTTCAGGGTGACCCGAAACGCCGATTTAACGCTGAATGAAGAAGGGGCGGAAGATCTGCTTGAGGAGATCGAGAAGGAGCTTAGGCGCAGACGCTGGGGCTCTCCTGTTCGACTTGAAGTACAAGAGGGCATTCATCCTTATGCACTAGCACAGCTTCAGGAAGAGTTCGAGATTGAAGAACAAATTTTTGAAATTGACGGTCCGCTGGACATCACCTACTTCATGAAGCTGGCCGGTACGTTGAATGGCTATGAAAATCTTCGCTATCCGCGTATTACAGCCAAATACCCCATGGAATTTGAGGATACGACTGACTTCTTCGAGGTTCTAAAGCAAAAGGATGTATTGGTACATCATCCCTATGAAACGTTCGACGCAGTAACGGACTTCATCATCCATGCAGCCTACGATCCGAAAGTGCTCGCGATCAAAATGACATTGTATAGAGCGAGTGGAAACTCGCCGATTATTCAAGCGTTAGCCCGAGCCGCGGAGTCCGGGAAGCAGGTTACGGTAGTTGTCGAGCTGAAAGCCAGATTCGACGAAGAGCGGAATATTGCATGGGCAAGAATGCTTGAAAAGTCAGGCTGTCATGTGGTTTATGGACTTGTTGGGCTCAAAACGCATGCCAAGATCACACTCGTCGTTAGACAAGAAGAGCAGACTCTCCGCCGATATGTCCATGTGGGAACGGGTAATTATAACGACAGCACAGCCCGTCTTTACACAGACGTAGGGCTATTCACTTCAAATAGTGTGATTGGAGAGGATGCCTCCGCGCTTTTCAATGAAATTACTGGCTACTCTGCGCCTCATGATTGGCAGTCATTCGCAGTGGCTCCTACGGATTTGAAGGATAAGCTCTTCGAGCTTATCGAACGTGAAGCTGAGCACGCTAGAGCGGGCAGACCAGCCCGAATTATTGCAAAAATGAACTCATTATCCAATCAAGAGATGGTAGATGCCTTGTATGCGGCGTCGCAAGCAGGTGTGAAGATTGAATTAATTATTCGCGGCGTATGCTGCTTACGTCCAGGGGTGCCTGGGATTAGCGAGAATATTACGGTTCGGAGTATTGTAGATCGTTTCTTGGAGCATTCCCGCATTTATTATTTCGAAAATGGCGGATTAGTTGATGTTTATTTATCCTCAGCCGACTGGATGACACGTAATTTGACACGTCGTATTGAGTTGATGTGCCCGGTTCTTGATCCGGAAATGAAGAAAGTGATGATTCAAATTCTGAATGTCACCCTGCATGATAACGTCAAAGCTAGAGAGCTGATGCCTAACGGGATGTATAGTCGCATAAAAAATGAACTGACCCCTTATCGGAGCCAGTTCGAGGCGATGAAAATTACTTCTTGGAAAAAACTCCGGCTTGGGTCTTAATCCTCAGCCCCCAGATTTTTTCGAAATCTTTGCTGATAGCCGCGAGTTCCTTTAGCTCCATAATGGGGTTGTGGATACATAACAGCTTGAGTGTTAAGGTCGATTCGGTTTTCGTTATTTGCAGCTCTTGAACGGGCTGCGTCTCACTTTGATCCAAAGCCATTGCTAATTTAAGCAGTGTACCTAACTTTACAATTAATGCCGCGTCGGATTCCATCAAAAGATCCTTGTAAGCTAGGACTTGTTGGTGGGTCCGGCTTTTTGTTTTGTAAGTTGCAATGAAAGAGCAAATGATAATTTCTCGATGACTGAGACCGTCGATTTGAACCCCAGTCATCATGTATTGTGTATGTTTGAGGTAATGATAATAATGGACGCTGGCTCCAATTCGATGCAAGAGGGCAGCGGTATGCAAGTATCTTTGGCTTCGATCTTCCGATTCGGGCGAAGCAGTGAGCGTATGATAAAGCTGCATGGCGAATTTATCTACGTGAGAGGCATGCTTCACAGCGGCGTTCGGATGGAGCAAAAGTAAATTATTGATACTTGCTTCTAGAACATCCTCCTTGATTGGGTGCTTAGGATCGAATGTTTCATAGAAGAGGCCATCACGAAGTCCTGATCCGCTGATAATGCACGCTGATGAACCTGCTGCTTCGAATATGGTGTCCATGATGATTAGTCCCGGAACCATAATATCTGCACGCTCTTTGGAGAGACCATCTATTTTTTTTCGTTTTTCCAAAGGCATGCCGGCTAACAATAGGAGGAAATCACGAAGCTCCCCTGGTTTCAGCGTATAATTGTGGGCAAGCTGAAGCGAGTATTTGCTGCGTTTTTGGCTTATTTTGCCAAGGGTTCGAATTGTTCCGCCTAGACCAATCATAGGCAGATTGGGAGAACCGGCAATCCAAGGATGAGCCGAAATCGCATCTTCAACCATCCGACGAATATTGCCCATTTCCTGCTCGGCCAGATTCCCATTTTTCGTAAATTGGCGTGTTGTGTTCACCGCACCGAAAGGAAAGGAAACGCTGTGCAGCAGTTTCCGGTTACGAAGCAATGTGACTTCCGTGCTTCCTCCGCCAATATCAATGATCAAGCCGTCCCGTATATCGATGGTATTGATTACGCCTAAATAGCCATATCGAGCTTCCTCAGTTCCACTCAATACTTCAATTTGAAGTCCGGTCTGTTCCTGGAGAATTCGCACAATTTCAGCTGAATTGGCCGCGTTACGTATGGCTGCCGTTGCTACAGCCCTTATGGTCTGAACTTCATGAACTTTGCATAGCAGAGCGTAGTGGGATAGAATGGGGACAATAGAAATAATATCTTTGCTATGTAAAATGCCATCGGAACCGATGCGCTCGCTGAGTCTAGCCGAATCCTTATGCTCACTGACAACACGGTATGCCCCAAAGGCATTAATTTCGTAGATAACGAGTCGAATCGAGTTGGATCCGATATCAATGATGCCGATACTTGTGCTGCTGCTCATGTATTTGCTCCTTTTTCAGAGAAAAATCACTTTTACTTTGCCTACATTGTATCAATCACAACACGTCTCGACAAACTTTTGCTGCTAGGGTTGCATAATTCGATGAAATTAACAAAAACTTGTATCGTGTATTTTGAAGAAATGGCTCAATAACAGTGGTGGTTTCCGCCAAAAAGATTCTTTATGATAGTGATAATGAAGTTTTATGTCTGCTTTTGTTCACTTACTAAGCAAAATACTTTATTATTAAGTTAGGAAAAAAGCAATTTTTTGCTAATAGAGTAGCTAAGGAGAGATTCCCATGTCTGCAACCAAAGGTTTAGAAGGAATTGTAGCCACGACCTCGTCGATCAGCTCCATTGTAGATGGTGTGTTAACGTATCGCGGGATTGATATTGATGACCTCGCAGAAAATGCGACATTTGAAGAAGTTATTTATTTGCTTTGGTTCGGCAAATTGCCTAACCAAACTGAGCTTGAGAAACTGCAAAGCGACCTGAACGCTTACAGCAAGGTGCCTGATGCGGTAATCAACCAGATCAAAGCATTCCCGAAAGATGTTAATTCCATGGCTGCTCTTCGTACAGCAGTATCGGCTCTTGCTCTGTATGATGATGAAGCAAACGATTTGAGCCCTGAATCCAATGTGCGTAAAGCGATCAAGCTGCAAGCACAAATTCCTGGCATTATCGCAGCTTTCGCTCGTATCCGTGAAGGTAAAGAACCTTTAGCTTCCCCAGGATATGCTTCTGTTGCTGCTAACTTCTTGTACCAACTAACAGGTAGCGAACCAGATAAAATCGCTATCGAAGCTTTGGACAAAGCATTAGTTTTACACGCTGACCATGAGCTGAATGCTTCAACATTCGCTGCACGCGTTACTGTTGCTACATTAACAGACATCTACTCCGGTATTACTTCAGCGATCGGCACGCTCAAAGGACCTCTTCACGGCGGTGCGAACGAAGCTGTTATGGCGATGCTGGAAGAGATCGGTACTGTAGAGAACGTAGTTCCTTACATCAACGATAAATTAGAGCGTAAAGACAAAATCATGGGCTTTGGACACCGTGTTTACAAAAATGGAGATCCGCGTGCGAAACACTTGCAAAAAATGTCCTATGAGCTTGGTAAACTAACTGGCAATCTCAAATGGTACGAAATGTCCATTAAAGCAGACGAATTGGTTACCAGCCTCAAAGGCTTGAAACCAAACGTTGATTTCTACTCAGCTTCCGTATACACGACGTTGGAAATCCCACGCGACTTGTTCACGCCGATCTTCGCGATCAGCCGTACATCAGGTTGGGCTGCCCACATCTTGGAGCAGTACGAAAACAACCGTTTGATCCGTCCTCGTGCTGAGTACACAGGTCCGGTTAACCAAAAATACATTCCAATTAGCGCTCGCTAATCGGCATACATGCAGGCTCAAGGTGCGGGCAGTTCGGTACCCAGCTTCAGGGACTTCGACTTTCCTGGGCGTACCGCAACTCCCGTCACTTTTTGTGTGTTTACCTACATACTTCTACGGTGACGAGTTAAACTTGCTTTAAAAGTGCCTCGTTACACCTAGTAGCTAAGTGGAGTGCTTGGCAGTGCCTGAAGAAACGTAGTGTCCGCCTTTAGAATCCTGTCCATACCATAAAAGAAATTCAATTGGACAGGATGATAACAGCGGTCGGAAGGCATTGCCAAAAGCACGCAACGTAATGCGCCACATGTTCACGAATAATTTTATACAAATCTAAGGAGGAACTTATCATGCCACAATTCGAATCCTACGAACTACCAAAAGAAGGTCAAAAAATTACCATCGAGAATGGTGTTCTGCAAGTACCTAACAACCCAATCATCCCTTACATCGAAGGTGACGGTACAGGTCCTGATATCTGGGCTGCTTCCGTACGCGTTCTGGATGCTGCAGTTGAGAAAGCATACAAAGGCGAGAAAAAAATCGCTTGGTACGAAGTTTTTGCCGGCGAGAAAGCTTTTAACAAATACAACAGCTGGTTACCTAACGATACATTAACAGCTATGCGCGAATACATCGTGTCCATCAAAGGACCTTTGACAACGCCAATCGGCGGCGGTATTCGTTCCCTGAACGTTGCACTTCGTCAAGAATTAGATCTTTACGTATGTTCCCGTCCAGTTCGTTACTTCAATGGTGTTCCATCCCCAGTTAAGCGTCCTGAGTTGGTTGACATGGTGATCTTCCGTGAAAACACAGAGGATATCTACGCTGGTATCGAGTGGGAAGCTGGTTCCGACGCTGTTAAGAAAGTTATCAAGTTCCTTCAAGACGAAATGGGCGTTAACAAAATTCGCTTCCCAGAAACTTCAGGAATCGGCGTTAAGCCAGTATCCTCCGAAGGTACTGAGCGTTTGGTACGCGCTGCAATCGAGTACGCGATCAAACATGGCCGTAAAACGCTAACTTTGGTACACAAAGGCAACATCATGAAGTTCACAGAAGGCGCGTTCAAAAACTGGGGTTATGAGCTTGCTGAGCGTGAATATGCGGACAAAACATTTACATGGGCACAATACGATCGCATTAAAGAAGCAGAAGGCGCAGAAGCAGCTAACAAAGCTCAAAAAGATGCAGAAGCAGCTGGCAAAATCATCGTAAAAGATGCAATTGCTGACATCGCGTTGCAACAAGTATTGACTCGCCCAACTGACTTCGACGTAATCGCAACATTGAACTTGAACGGTGACTACCTGTCTGATGCACTTGCTGCACAAGTTGGCGGTATCGGTATCGCTCCAGGAGCAAACATCAACTACTTGACTGGTCACGCGATCTTCGAAGCAACACATGGTACAGCTCCTAAATACGCTGGTCTTGACGTAGTTAACCCAGGTTCCGTAATCCTATCTGGCGTTATGCTGCTTGAGCACCTTGGCTGGTTGGAAGCGGCTGACTTGATCTACAAAGGTTTGGAAACATCCATCAATAACAAAACCGTAACTTATGACTTTGCTCGTTTGATGGAAGGCGCGAAAGAAATCAAATGTTCCGAGTTCGCGAACGAAATCATCAAAAACATGGCTTAATTTTTTTTGAGAAAAGTTGATCTACTAAAAACTATTAGGAGGTACATCTCAAATGGCAATTCGTCGTAATAAAATTACCGTTGTCGGCGCAGGTTTCACGGGAGCAACAACTGCTCTTATGTTAGCTCAAAAAGAACTAGGTGACGTTGTTCTTCTCGACATCCCGCAACTGGAAAACCCTACAAAAGGGAAAGCGCTCGACATGCTCGAAGCAGGACCGGTACAAGGATACGATAGCCAAATCACGGGTACTTCTAACTATGCGGATGCTGCTAATTCCGATATCGTCATCATCACTGCAGGTATCGCTCGTAAACCGGGTATGAGCCGCGACGATTTGGTAAACACGAATGCAGGAATTGTGAAATCCGTTTGTGAGAACGTGAGAGAAGTAGCTCCTAATTCCATCGTTATCATCTTAAGTAACCCAGTTGATGCGATGACTTACGTAGCATTCCAAGCACTTGGCTTCCCGAAAAACCGCGTAATCGGTCAATCCGGCGTACTCGATACAGCTCGTTATCTGACGTTCATCTCTCAAGAGTTGAATGTATCCGTTGAGGATGTTAAAGGGGTTGTTATCGGTGGCCACGGCGATGACATGGTTCCACTCGTTCGTTACACATACGCTGGCGGCGTGCCAATCGAGAAGCTGATCCCAGCTGATCGTATTGAAGCGATCGTTCAACGTACACGTACTGGCGGCGGCGAAATCGTTAACCTACTTGGTAACGGTAGTGCATACTACGCACCAGCGGCTTCCCTTGTGCAAATGACAGAAGCAATCCTTAAAGATAAAAAACGTATCATCCCAACCATCGCTCTTCTTGAAGGCGAATATGGTTATGACAACCTGTTCATGGGCGTTCTAACTGTACTTGGTGCTAACGGTATCGAGAAAATTCTTGACATCGAGCTGACTGAGGAAGAGAAAACAGCTTTGGACAAAACGGCAAACTCTGTTCGCAACGTAATCAAAGTTGTAACAGGTTAATAAGCTTTGGATGAAGGATCAATTACCTATGCGAATAGGTGGTTGGTTCTTTTTTTGTTCATTTTATTGTGGCGATGCACAATTTTTTGTTAATTTTGTAAATTGTTTTCCAACTACTATTCCCGCCTAATGGTCTATGCTACGATAGGCATAGGCCAGCATAATTGGCTAAAAAATCCATGGGATGGTGGGATTTGATGTTGAAGAAAAGCTTGCTAGGAACAAGAAATTGGAGAAGACTCTGTTTAACCGCAGCATTATCCGTATCATTACTAGGCATTGTTCCACAAGCTTTTGCGGAAGGTCCGAATGACCCCGCGCCATCGATAACGCCGACAACGGCGAATGGCAAAAAGGTGCTGTTCGACAATACGCACGGTCAAACGGCAGGTGCAGCTGATTGGGTTATTGACGGCGCTTTCTCTGATTTTGCTAACGCTTTAGGAAATGCAGGCTATTTTGTAAAAGAACTGCGTAAGAGTACAGCCATTACACTCACTGATTTATCAGCGTATGATGTGTTCGTTGTTGGTGAGGCTAACATTCCATACAAGACATCTGAACAAAGTGCCATGCTGCAGTATGTGCAAGGCGGCGGCAGCATCTTCTTCATTGGTGATCATTACAATGCAGATCGTAATAAAAATCGTTGGGACGCTTCGGAAGTATTCAATGGCTTTCGCCGCGGCGCGTGGACCAATCCAGCTGCGGGTATGAGCACAGCAGAAGCAGCTTCGGCAGCCATGCAGGGTGTTGCAAGCTCTGATTGGTTGTCGGCCAATTTCGGTGTGAAGTTCCGTTATAACGCCTTAGGTGATATTACAGCGAATAACATCGTGAGCCCATCTCAGGCTTTTAACATTACGAGTGGTGTCTCCACGGTCGCTATGCATGCAGGCTCGACTTTGGCGGTTACAGACCCGAACAAAGCCAAAGGTATTGTTTACCTGCCAGCAACGACGACGAAGTGGGCTAATGCTGTGGATCAAGGGGTATACAACGGTGGAGGTGTAGCAGAAGGTCCTTATGTCGCAGTTTCCAAAGTGAGTGCAGGCAAAGCCGGTTTCATTGGCGATTCCTCACCAGTTGAAGATGTAACGCCAAAGTATAAGAGGGAAGAGACAGGCGGTACGAAAACTACGTATGCGGGATTCCAAGAGCAGAATGATGCTGCTCTTTTAGTAAATATGGTGAACTGGTTGGCAACCAAAGAAAGTTATACAAGTTTAACGCAAGTGCCAGGCCTTACATTGGATTCAGCAACTACACTTTATTCATGGGAGCAGCCGGCTAATACGACTGAGCCGCAGGCCGAGCCTTGGGCAGCACCTGCAGCTGGTTATAAGTGGTGGGATCCTTCAACATTTAAGGTAGGATCTTACGGATATAGTTCCGCCACGAATACGACAGATCCATTTGCTTTTGTCCATCAAGCGCAATTGCCTAATCAGGCTGTTTTTCAAGTGAAGATTATTCTAAATGGGCTAGCAGCAAATTCAACAACATCCGGCTATAATATTGGTATTTATAATAGTTCAGGCACCCAGGTCGCTAAGGTTCAAAATAGCAATGGGACATGGCCTTCCACCTACGGTTACAGCACGAGCTTCTCATTAACAGCTGACGCAACCGGTCATGCGGAGAAGATTGTGAGTATTCAAATTAACCCGAGCGTTACGGGTTCTGCTAATATGCGATTGAGGCAAAACACGACTGCTAAATTTACAAAGGCAGTTACCATTGCCAACGTTCCAGCTGAGCCACTGCCTTAAAAAGTTAAGCTAACAGGCCATCTGATGGATTCAATAGAAAGTGAAAATAACCCTGCGCGCTCATTATCATGACGAGTTCGTTGGGTTATTTTTTCTTTTCATGAGGGGATTACTAGAATTAGTCACAGTTATGTGTAGATATAGTGAATTAGTGGTATTCATGGGATCGCTTTCTTGTCGGGACTGTTCAAGTTCGGTTATACTTAAGAAAACCATTACATAAAATTGCGGAGGTTGTCCAAATGTATCCAGTTATGATTTTTTTACATGTCGTTAGTGCGTTATTGCTTGGTGCGTATGTCATGTTCCCATTCTTAGTGGGGCGCGCTGCAACTTTGTCTGGTGCTGCCCAAGAGAGTTTTGTCGGCGTAATAGCTAAGATCAATCGCATCGGTCAATTTTCACTGATTGTTACCTTCCTTACAGGTGGCGCAATGGTCAGTCAAGTAGATCCGATGCCGTCCGTCCTATGGATGATCTCTTCCATTGTTCTTCTTCTGATTGTAGGAGCAATAACAGGTATGATCGGTGGTAGAATCAAAAAGCTGATTGCAAATAGCAAAGCAGGTAAAAGCACAGCTTCTGATGCCGCTAAAATTAAAACATTCAGCTGGATTGCAGCCGTCGCTGTTATCGTGGCTGTACTGATTATGACGAATCCGCAGCTGTTGTCGTAAGTTTAACGAAACAGAAAAGAAAGAGCATGTTCATCTTCTGGATGACATGCTCTTTCTGCATTTTTCGGGGCCTGAAACAGGTTAGAGAGTTTCTCAGGTGTGTCGATTAATCCAATGTTATTTCATCTAATGTTTTCTCAAATGATGCGCTCATATGTTCGAGGAAATAATCAACTTCAGGCATGTTCATTTTCTGTAAACTTTCCAGAACTTGCTGCTTCGCGACGACGAATTCACGATTGCCAGTAGAGAGCTCAGTTAAGCATTTGATATAAGCTTCGAGCAAGTCGGCGGCTTTCACCCAGCGGTAGAGCTCAGGGTCAGGATCTTGAATTAACTTACGGTAGATGCTGCTGATTTCCGGTGGAATGGTTTGAATAAGCCGTTCGACTGCAACATCTTCGATTTCACGGAAGTTCCGCCGTATTTGCTCATTGTTATGCTTCACAGGTTGGGGGATATCCCCCGTTAGTACTTCCGAAGCGTCGTGGAACAAAGCAATGGATACCACGCGGTCGGTCGGAACATTCCGTCCATATACTTCGTTGGCAATGGTGCATAACATATGTGCAATCGTCGAGACATAGAAGGAATGCTCTGCTACGTTTTCTCTGCGCATGTTCCACATGAGACTCCAGCGATCTATATATTTTAGTCGATATAAGTAAGCGAAAAAATGATGATTCATCGGTTAACTCCTCTCGTTCTAATCTATCTAATGGCCTATTTGACGCTCGGCGTCACCCTAGCAGCCACCTTTCCGGTGGCAGGGGTGTAGACGAGCGGTTGCCCGATCAGCGCGCCAAGATCATCTAGCGCGATCGTGACCAGTCCGTGCTCGCGCAGCACAGGCTGCCGCAGCGTGACGCGCGCTTTCTCGCGCGTCGCTACCTTCGCATTCACCTGCAGGGTGAATGCCTCTTGCCCGAGGCGGAGGCGAAGCACTCCGCCTTCTAGGTCAGCGCTGCCGCCAAGCTGCGCTGCGGCAGCGGCCGCATCCACGCGCAGTGGGGCACTGCCCGGCTGCGCCATGACCCGGCGCTGTATCTGCCGATGCAGCAGCTCCGGCGTGATGCCGGGGCTGCCCGCATTGATCCGCGGGATCAACAGGCGATCGGCGCTTCGCGTCGCCATCTCCGGCGAAATCGTGAAGGCGTAGCGGATGCCCGCCTCCGCAGCCTGCTCTGTCGCCGCTGGCGATGTGATGCCGAATGGGTACGCCATCGTGTCAAGCGGCACATCTGTCAACCCAGCAAGCTTGCCGATGCAAGCTTGCGTATCTTTGAACACACGCTGCTTATAGGCATCATCGCTTTCAGCATCCAATCTTCCAACTAGAGCAGCTTTACCACTTGGAAGCTTGTGGTGTAGTTTGTCCGTATGGCAGCCAATATCGATAAAGTTCGTGGCATGCGTCATCTCATTGATTTGTTCCTTCGACATAGAAGGGATGTAGGAGCCAAGCGGATTCGTTAAGTCATTCGTAATAACGAAGTTTACAGCGGGAATTCGAAAGCTTTTCAAAATCGGATAGGCCGCTGTGTAGAAGCTTTGATAGCCATCATCGAATGTAACCAGCACGGCATTGGATGGAACGGTAGCGCCTTCCATGAACTGTTTGAACTCTTCTAAGGAAATGAAATGATAGCCTTTGCTAAGTAGGGACTGAAGCTGATTTTGAAACAGCGAGCTTGTAATTGTGCTAGAGCTAGTGTCTTTTTCATGCACATGATGATACATAAGAACGGCTACTTGGTCCTGGTAGTAAATATCCCCGGAGCGCTTAGCCTGCAGCGGCGTAAGCAAAAGGGTGAGCCCAATCAGGCTAACTAGAATCGAAATTGCGATTCTTTTGTACATGTCAGCGAATCTCCTTGTTTTCCTCACAAGAACCATCGAACTCTTCATGGGAGGTATGTTATAATAGTTTGTAATTATTATTATGTGTGTATTTGAGAGAGGAGCCAGACCTAGTCATGCAGCATTTTTATCAAAGCGTCTACGATTTGATTGTCGAAACTTCCACAAACCTTCCCGGTGATGTGCGCCGTGCGGTACAAGCCGCTCAGGAAAATGAGGACAAAGGCACGCGTTCTGCACTATCTCTATCCCGCATTGCGGATAACATCCATATGGCGGAATGCAATGTATCCCCAATTTGCCAGGATACGGGTATGCCAACGTTTATTATACACTGTCCGGTTGGGGCAAACCAAATTATCATGAAGAAGCAAATCTTAGAAGCGGTTGCGAATGCAACCAAAGCCAGTAAGCTGCGCACGAACTCCGTAGACTCCCTTACAGGTGCAAACAGCGGAGATAATCTTGGGCCTGGTACGCCGGTTGTTCATTTCGAGCAATGGGAACGTGATGATATCGAAGTGAAGTTGATTCTAAAAGGCGGCGGCTGTGAGAACAAAAATATTCAATACAGCTTGCCTGCCGATCTTGAAGGTGTAGGTAAAGCGGGACGTGATCTTGACGGCATTCGCAAATGTGTGATGCATGCGGTTTACCAAGCGCAAGGTCAAGGATGCAGCGCGGGTTTCATCGGCGTAGGTATTGGAGGCGACCGTACTAGCGGATACGAGCTGGCTAAGCACCAATTATTCCGTCATGTTGATGATGTGAATCCACATCCGGAGCTGCGCAAGGTAGAAGAGTACGTCATGGAGCATGCCAATACGCTTGGTATTGGAACAATGGGCTTCGGCGGTCAAGTGACATTACTTGGCTGTAAAGTTGGCGTAATGAACCGATTGCCAGCAAGCTTCTTCGTTTCCGTTGCTTACAACTGTTGGGCGTTCCGTCGTCAAGGCGTCGTCTTGAATGCGGAAACAGGCGAAATCAATGGCTGGTCCTACCCAAGAGGGACAGAGGTTTCTTTCCAAGAGGCTTTCGAAGCGAGTGCAGAAGAAGCTAAGAATACGCCAAAAGAAGAACGTCGTGAGATCGTATTGACAACGCCAATATCTGAAGAGCAAATCCGCAGCCTGAAAGTCGGTGATGTCGTAGTCATTAATGGTACGATGCATACAGGACGCGATGCGCTGCATAAATATTTGATGGATCATGATGCGCCGGTAGATCTGAATGGGGCTGCGATTTATCATTGCGGACCGGTGATGAGTAAGGATGAAGCTGGCGAATGGCACGTAAAAGCGGCTGGACCGACGACAAGTATTCGTGAGGAGCCTTACCAAGGTGATATTATCAAGAAATTCGGTATTCGCGCAGTCATCGGTAAAGGCGGAATGGGACCGAAAACGTTAGCAGCTTTGAAAGATCATGGCGGCGTCTATTTAAACGCTATCGGTGGTGCTGCGCAATACTACGCACAGTGCTTTAAGAAGGTTGAAGGCGTTGACTACATGGAATTCGGTATACCGGAAGCGATGTGGCACTTAGAAACTGAAGGATTCGCTGCTATTGTAACGATGGATTCACACGGTAACAGCCTGCATGCTGACGTAGAGAAGAATTCACTTGAGAAGCTGGCAGCACTGAAAGAACCTGTTTTCAAATAATTTTCTAAGTCATGCACTTATCCTTCATCTTTACAAAAAAAATACTGGATTAGGCACGGAAGAAAGGGATACTATGTAGAGTAGCCCTTTTCTTTTTGTTTTTACTCATGAAAATGGACAGACTGAAACCATCGGAGGCTTAGAATCAGATGACCAAATTCCGTGCCAGACTCACTTTTATTTTGATTTTATTGATTGGTTGTTCGATGCTGATTGCGGGCATTTTCATGGCAAAGGTGCTTGAGAATTCTCACATAAAGTCATTTCAAGACAATATGGAACGCGAGCTGCAAGTAATTATGGTAACTGGGGATTGGAACCGAAAAGGTACCGATGCGGAGTTGATTTCTTACTATTCTGAACAAGCCAGAAACCTTAAAGAAGCAACGAATGAGAGATTGACGTATGTTCGAGCAGATGGAAAAGTACTAGGTGACTCCGATCAAAGACCCGAACAGATGGACAATCACTTGAATCGACCGGAGATTGCTTCAGCAGCAGCGAATGGAGTCGGCTATGTTACGCGTTATAGCGATACACTGAAGGAAAATATGCTGTATGCCGCTATTCCAGTAAAGAATGAAGCGCAGGAGATAACAGGATTTTTACGTATTTCTATGAGCTTGGAACAAGTAGGGAAGTCGATCCGCAGCTTATGGTACTTCCTGATTTCCGGGTTGATCATTTTGTTCCTGATCGCAGGAATCGTTAGTTATCGGATTGCGAAGGGGATTACTCACCCCATCGAGAAGATGACAAAAGTAGCCCAGCAAATTACGAATATGAACTACCAATCACGTGTTCCTGCTTACAGTAATGATGAGGTTGGACAGCTGGGTCAGGCGATTAATCGCATGTCCGAAAGTTTGCAGCAGCAAATGGCACGGATTCAGGAAAATGAACGCAGGCTTCAAGGTGTTATGGAAAATATGATGAGCGGAATCATGATGATTGACCGTGAAGAGCGGATTATGCTTTTAAATCCTTCTGCGGAATACATTTTAGGTTTCTCCTCGCAGGAGCTTCTGGGGAAGAAATATAATGAAGCCAAGCAGCAATATGAATTTACAAAGTTGATTCAAGAATGCATAGAGACACAAGATTCAATTCGCGATGAGATGGTTTTCTATTATCCGGCAGAGCGAATTCTCGATATTCATTTGAGTCCAATTGCCCATGAAGATGAGGAATGGTCGGGTGTTCTTATCGTTATTCACGATATTACAGCTGTACGCAGACTTGAGCGGATGCGCAGTGAATTCGTCGCGAATGTATCGCATGAATTAAAGACGCCAATTGCCGCCGTTAAAGGCTTTGCCGAAACACTGCTGGCTGGTGCGCTAAACGATAAGGAAACGGCCGTGTCGTTCTTACAGATCATTTTTGACGAGAGTGAGCGGTTGAATCGATTGATTGGGGATATTCTGGAGTTGTCCAAAATTGAATCGAAGCGGATTCCGATGAATTTTTCGCCGATTTACTTGCCTGAATTTCTTGAGAGATCGTTAAGTGTGTTACGAAAAGAAGCGGAGAAGAAGCATATAGAACTAAGTATGCTGGTCGATGACGATATTTATATCGAGGCGGATGAAGATCGGTTACGGCAAATTATCATCAATCTGCTTTCTAATGGTATTGCATATACACATGATGGCGGCAAAGTAAAAGTGCGTGTAGAACCACTCGATAAGAATGTTGATGGGGATTATGAACGCCTGCGGTTAATTGTTTCGGATACGGGTATGGGCATTCCTAAGAAGGATTTACCGCGAATTTTCGAGAGATTCTATCGTGTAGATAAAGCGCGCTCCAGAAGCTCAGGCGGAACGGGATTAGGATTATCGATTGTGAAGCACTTAGTTGAGCTGCATAAAGGAACGATTCGGGTCGATAGTGATGTTGGCGTCGGTACGCGGT
Organism: Paenibacillus sp. V4I7; assembly: GCF_030817275.1. NCBI lineage: Bacteria > Bacillati > Bacillota > Bacilli > Caryophanales > Paenibacillaceae > Paenibacillus > Paenibacillus sp. V4I7. The sequence goes on from NZ_JAUSZD010000002.1 coordinate 667,381, forward strand.
TTACGATTGAATTGCCTGTTATACACTAATTTACACAGCGATGATGAAACATTTACATTGTTTTTACAATCATGTGGTAAGATGAGGTTGTGCAATGTAAATATACTGTAAACGCGGGGGGATCCCATGGCACAAAAAATACTAGTTATTGAAGACGAGCCAACTCTAGCTCGATTGCTATCGTACAACCTATCTCAGGACGGGTATGATACGAAGGTTGTCGATCATGGTGGCGATGGGCTTCAAGAGGCGTTGCAGCAGACTTACGACTTAATTATTCTGGATATTATGCTGCCTGGACTGAATGGATTCGAAGTATTGGCGAAGCTTAGGCAGAAAGGAAACAGCACACCTGTTATTATTTTAACGGCACGTAATGCTGAGGATGAAGTGGTGCAAGGTCTTAAGCACGGTGCTGATGATTATATAACGAAGCCCTTTGGGGTGGCGGAATTGCTTGCCCGCGTCTCTGCCGTTCTGCGAAGAACACAATCGGAGGACGTGGCAGCGGACAAACTTAAGAGCAATGAGAAAGTGATTCAGGCGGGTGAATTGTTCATTTATCCGGAGAAATATGAAGTCGTTCTGAACGGGGAATCCATTCCGTTAAGACCGAAGGAGTTTGAGGTCTTGCTTTATCTCGTGCAGCGCCCGGGCGTCGTCGTAACAAGAGACGATCTAATGAATATCGTTTGGGGTTTTGACTATATTGGCGGCCAACGAACCGTAGATGTTCATGTGAGCTCGCTTCGTAAGAAGCTGGAAATGAATCAACAGTCTGTTCAAATCGATTCAATCCGTGGCGTTGGTTATAAGCTGGTAGCAAGTATGGTCAAAAAATAATGAGCCTTGGGTGCTGGTTAACAGCGGCCCAGGCTCATTTTTGTGCGTAAACAACGTAAATGCTGTTTCCCAATGGCTCCGATTTAACTTGGCGAGTATGAGAGAGTAACCACTCTGTTAGATGAGTATGCGTCATGTAGAGATCGACTTGCTCATGCATCATAGGCAGCTTAGTAGCTTTAGTCGAGATGAGGTTGGCTAGAAATGCATCTGCCTCATTTCGGTCTTGCATCATATAATCGGCTATGCATACGACTCCGCCCGGTTTCAATACCCGCAGCATTTCACCCCAGGCGAGCTCCCTCTGCGCTTCTGTCAGATGATGAAGGGCAAACGAACTGACAACATAATCAAACGTTCCATCCATGAACGGAATGGCCAGTACATTGCCGAGCTTGAGTTCGATGTCACCATATTTGGCAGCACAAAGCTTGAGCATTTGCTTGGATTGGTCAATGGCTGACATGGTTAGGCCGATTTGCTGCAGCTTGCCGGCTAAGTTGCCGGTGCCTGTACCTACATCAAGCCCCTTAAGGCCCTGAGCAGGAGAGATAAGCTGGGCGATTTTGTCTAATGCTGTTTCGTAGCTAGTATATACGGGAGCGCTGCTCGTTTCGATGTCGTTCAGGGTGCCGTTTTCTGTGGTATCTACAAACGAAGTAGCAGGCTGCAGCAGCTCATCAAACAGTTGGGCCTTTCGGTCGAAATCCCAATGGTCACGCCAGCTTCCCCGTAGGTCACGCAGCTCCTTGCTTTGCTGAGCTAGCTCGTAAAGCAGTTCAGTCGGCAGTATGCTGCTTCCTTGAGCGGCTTGGATCATCTGATCCATTGTTCCAATGATTTGTTTCATTTCTGTCCACTGTTCAAACAGCATCGAACGCTGCATCTGCAGGGCGCTTAGCACTTCCTCTTGTTGATTTAAATCGGTTTGGGCTAAGGTTTGACGAATATCTTCCAGTGTCATTCCGACTTCCCGTAATGAGATAATGGTTTGTAGTCTCCACGCATCTTGCTCCGTATAGGTTCGATAGCCATTGTCTTTCTGCTTTGCAGGTTTTAACAGTCCTTTCTGCTCATAGAAGCGAATGGCTCTGGCTGTGATGCCAAGTTTGCGGGAAATTTCGTTAATAAGCATGTATGGTCCTCCATCATGGCACAATTGCATACAATTTTCGCCAGATCAGAAATTTTATTTTTGTAGGTTTTTGTTATACTCTTATATAGTACTAGCTATGAGCAATTGTGAGAAGCCTAACGGTTATACATGCTAAGGCTTATTTTACGAATGAAGTTTTACTAAAGTAAGACTCTAAGGAGGATCATCATGTCAAAAACGTATCGTATAGCAATTATTGGTTGTGGAGGTATTGCCAATGGCAAGCACATGCCAAGTTTGAACAAATTAAAGAATGTAGAAATGGTTGCTTTCTGTGACATTATTTCTGAAAAAGCGCAAGAAGCTGCTGCTAAGTATGGCAAAGAAGACGCTCGTGTATATGAAGATTACCGCGAGGTTCTGAAGGACAGTACCATTGACATCGTTCATGTCTGTACGCCAAATGATTCACATGCGGAAATCACGATTGCTGCATTAGAAGCAGGCAAGCACGTCATGTCAGAGAAGCCGATGGCCAAAACAGCTTCAGATGCACGCCGTATGGTGGAAGCAGCTAAGCGCACAGGCAAGAAGCTCACAGTTGGTTACAACAATCGCTTCCGCGGCGATAGCCAACATTTACGCCAGTTGTGCTCGGAAGGCGAGCTAGGTGAGATTTATTTCGCTAAGGCTCATGCGATTCGTCGCCGCGCGGTACCTACTTGGGGCGTTTTCCTTGATGAGGAAAAGCAAGGCGGAGGCCCGCTGATCGATATCGGTACGCATGCACTTGATTTAACAATGTGGATGATGAACAACTATGAGCCGAAGGTTGTATTGGGTACTTCTTATCATAAATTATCCCAACGAGAAAATGCAGCAAATGCTTGGGGACCTTGGGATCCTTCCAAGTTCACAGTTGAGGATTCCGCATTTGGTATGATTACAATGAAAAATGGTGCTACGATTATTCTTGAATCAAGCTGGGCGCTTAATACACTTGAAGTGGATGAAGCGAAATGTACACTAAGCGGAACAGAAGGCGGCGCTGATATGAAAGGCGGTCTTCGAATTAATGGTGAAAAGCACAGCCGCTTATACACGACCGAAGTTGAATTGAAAGCTGGCGGAGTAGCCTTCTACGATGGTGAAACAGAAAGTGCGCCGGATTTAGAAATGCGCCTATGGATTCAAGCGATCGAAAATGATACAGATCCGGTTGTAACCCCTGAGCAAGCATGTGTCGTATCCGAAATCTTAGAAGCTATTTATGAATCAGCAAAAACAGGGAAAGCCGTTTATTTCGACTAGTTTCGACTATTTCCTGGGAAATGAAAAATCCCCTTCCTCGATATGTTATTGAGGAAGGGGATTATTTGTGCTACCACATAGGAAAGTATAAGTTTCCTGTTCCAGAAAACGGCTTTCCTATTAGGTCGCTCATCTTTGAATGGCCTAGAGGTTTTCCCATAAAATGCTTTTGTTAGCTTTTCGATGTTCACCAGGTGTAGACCCCGTTCTTTTCTTGAACATTTTGGAGAAATGGTGTAAATCAGCAAAACCGCAATAGAGCGCTATAGATTCGAGACTAAGATCTGTGTTTGTGAGCAGTTCCTTGGCGTGATTAACCCGCATGTTGATTAAATACTGGTGAGGCGAGATCCCATATCGCTGCTTGAACATGAAACTAAATCTGGAAACAGATAGGCTAGCTCGATTCGCCATGTCCTCTAATGAAATGGGTTCGCTTAGATGATTGGAAAAGTAAGAAGTAATCCAGTTGAACGAATGTGTAGGTGTCTGTGTCGCCTGATAGTAAGTTTCTAGTAGAGAAATGATAATTTCCGTAACGAAATGTTGGGTTTTAAGTTGAATGAGCGGGTCCTGTTGCTGCGCATACTCAATAACCTGAAAAAGCGTTTCTTTCAATTTAGATGGGTTGGAGGGATGGACATGAACTGGCATTTGAATCCCAAATAGATCATTGATTGTTGGCTGCATCAGGTTCATATAAGCCGATAAATCAATCTGACCGGGTCGGGTGGGGAAGCTGTTTTCGCGTTCGGAATTATAACATAAATCAAAATGAATATAAGGCGTAACTGTGTTAGTCAGCCCTTCGAGCGTTAGTAAGCTTCCAGGCTGTACGAGGCAGAATTGACCCGCTTGAAACATATACTTCTTATGATCTACCCAAAAACAGCAAGTGCCCTCTTGAATATAAACGAATAAGTAATCAAGCAACCTGCGCTCCGGATATATCCACGGTTTTCGAACAGCAAATTCACTTTGCCTAACAAATGGAACAATCGAATGTTGTTTCAATAATACGTTGAGCATGCAGATCCCTTTCTCGTACCAATCATTCTTTTCTTATCTTATTGTAGTCCTTCATTGTACATATAATCCAGTTGTTTTTGACAATAATAAAACCTTGTTTGACAAAGATTTCGAACTATATGCCTTCTATAATAAAGCTATAATTATACAAAGAGGTGAGCAGAGGATGAGCATTCCGGAAACAAATAAAAGAAATGAGTTACCCTCTTTGGAAGACAACTATGAATTGTCTGCACAGCAGAAAGAAAGCTATCAGAAAAATGGACATATTGCTCTTAGACAGGTGGCAAGCAAGTCAGAAATCGCTGCCTATGAGCCTGTTATTAGTCACTTGGTGAAAGAGTTGAACAAGCATGACAAGCCACTAGAGCAGCGAGATACGTATGGAAAGGCCTTTATTCAAATCTCAAATCTGTGGGAGAAAAGTGAAGCGATCCAGAGATTCGTTCTAGCTAAACGGTTTGCCAAAATCGCGGCTGATTTAATGGGGGTGAATGGGGTGCGAATTTATCATGATCAAGCCCTGTTTAAAGAACCTCACGGAGGTCATACGCCGTGGCATCAAGATCAAATCTATTGGCCGCTCGATACAGACAAGACGATTACCATGTGGATGCCGTTAGTTCCCATTTCCCAAGAGGTGGGATCTATGACCTTTGCATCGGAGTCCCATCTTATGGGCTACATTAATAAAATGGTTATTTCCGACGAATCCCATCGAACGCTTGCCGGGTACATTGAAGGCAAAGGCTTCGAAACGATGTCTCACGGCGCCATGGAGGCAGGCGATGCAACATTCCACTCCGGGTGGACACTGCACAGCGCGCCTGGAAACCCTACGGACACCATGCGTAAAGTGATGACCGTGATTTATTACGCCGACGGAATAAGAGTAGCCGAGCCGGATAGTAAAGCGCGTGAGAATGATTTGAAAGCTTGGTTTCCCGGCATTCAACCAGGCGATTTGGCGGCAACTGCGTTAAATCCATTGGTTTACAGCCGTGAAGCTAATTAAACAAAGCTCGCCCCCTCATTTTTTGAAGAGGGGGCGAGCTTTTTTATGAAAAGAGTTACTATCTTACATACGAATCTTTTCCTGCTGTCGGAATTTGCCTGGTGGCAGCTTCTTCTCTTCCATAAAGGTACGAGAAAAATAATGGACAGAAGAAAAGCCTGTGACTTCGGCAATTTCCTTAATTGAAAGCTCGCTTGTCAGAAGCAGGTGGGCCGCTTGGCGTATGCGTTCACTTCGAATGAAGTCGGTAAAAGTTTCATGTATGCCCTCAGAGAATAAGCGTGATAGATGACGTTCTGAGACGTTGAGATAACCAGCAACATGTCCAAGATGAAGCGGCTGGGATAAGTTATCACGGATATAAAGCTTGGCGCGCTGCAGCAGAATATGTGTATTTTTACGGTGAAAGTAAGGTTTAGTCATGTCTTTTCCGAATAATGAAAGAAAGGATACTAGAAGTGCGTAGGCAAGCGAGGGAATCGCAGCAGGCGGCAAGCTCCCGTTCCCTTCTCGAATCAAGAGTGACTTCCACAAGTGGGCAGTTGGGTGATGATCTGCTTCATGGATGCAAACCTCGGCATGCTCAGCTAGATCGCTGAAGGCTTCACGCATAGTATCATCGCTTTGTGTTTCATCTAATTCGAATGCGACATAAGCAATAAATAAGCCTTCTTTTGTGCGGATTTGATGATTAATTCCCGGTCGCGAGCAAAAGTGTGTACCTGCTCTAAGTGGATAGACAATATCATTTTCCGTATACTCTCCCTCACCGTCCATGACATAACAAACCTCAAAGAAAGAATGCTTATGGGGCTGATTGTCAAACAGGCAAGGGTTAACTCCCCAATATTGAATTTTGAAGCAAGCAGCGGGTCCATGAATGACGTTAAGGACTTCATTAAGCATAGAATCGGTTTCTTTACATAGATACATAGGCTTCATCCTTTATATTGAAATGTCCTTATTCTGCAAAAAAGTGTCCTTTGGAGAAAAAGACAGAATTCATTCATTTTCCTATAATTATAAATAAGAAAGCGAATAAATATCAACCGGATAAATGGAGGAATGGCCTGTGATCGAACAAAAAGATGTAGATTTTTATAAAGAAAATGGGTATTTACTCGTTAAGGGAGTTTTCAATCAACAGGAAGTTGAAGAAATGAGACAAGGCGTAGAGGGGATCATTAGCCGTGCTGCACAATCAAAGGCTGATCATAATTCACAATGGCAGGGCGACTTTCTTCCGGCAGAGGAGCTGAAAAAGCTAGTCTTAAAAGGCTTTCATGATGTGCATTATCACGATGCCGCTTTTATGCGAGCCGTGATTCATCCGAATATGGCTGCTGTACTGACGCAGATTATTGGTCCTAACGTGCAGCTGCATCATTCCAAAATGCTCGTTAAACCGCCAGAGAATGGCGCAGCTTTCCCGATGCATCAGGATTACCCTTATTTTCCGCACGAAAAGCATTCCATGCTAGCTGCCAGTGTGCATCTGGATCATGCAGATGAGGAGAACGGCTGCCTGCGTGTCATTCCAGGTTCGCATCGCACTGGCTCCTTGCCACATGTGGGCTCTTATTATTTGAATCATAAGGAGTATCCGATTAAAGAGGGGACGCCTTGCGTAGCTGAAGCGGGTGATGTTCTGTTCTTCAATTACTTGACAATTCACGGATCAGAATCGAATAAGAGCTCTAGAACAAGAAGGAATGTATTGTTCCAATACCGCGACGCCAGTGATTTTCCGACCGAAAATACGCATTTTGATTGGGGTATGGGTCTTATGGTTAGCGGGAAGAATCCGAATTTCACGAAGGTGAAACCTGATTTTAAAATCATCTAGTAGAAGGAAGTAGGAGGCGCCTTAGGGTGGCCTCTTTTTTTTCATTACTTCTGTTTGGAATCTGCTTTCGGTTCAAAGTTCATACAGGGCTTGCCAGAAGACGAAAGTACACGAAGACTGGGCATTGTCTGTGTTTTGAAGCCATATGCTTTGCAGCCTCTTGGGAAATTGGCATCCCATGTAATGTAGAAATGTTGGCATTTCATGCAGTTAATACGTTGTGATTCTGTCATATCTGTCCCTCTTATTTTAAGATAAATCTATTATAACCTATTAAAATGATGAATAGAAAATAGGATTGGATCTGTCGACAAGAAGAGGCAAACCTCTCACAGCCATTAGGTTAGTATTATCCATGATGGAAGTCACTGTGAGGAGGGAATGGGAGTTGAAAACTTTCGATGTCATCCTAATTGGGAGCGGCCACAATGCTTTGATTACGGCTGCCTATTTAACACGCGCTGGGAGGAGCGTACTCGTTCTGGAGAAAAATGATCGTCCAGGCGGTTTCCTGCGTACGGAGGAGCTTACTTTACCGGGGTTCAAGCATGATGTCTATGCTGCGGCTCACCCTCTACTATTGACAGGTCCGGCCTATGCCGATCTTGGTGAAGCACTTGAGGCTCGCGGATTACGCTACTTAAACACGGACCTGCCAACTGGAGTCTCTATGGAGGACGGGCGAACGGCGGTATTCTCACGATCGTTCGAGGCGTTACTTGCAGAGGCCGAACGACTTGCCCCTGGCGATGGAGCTGCTTTAGCGGCCATGTTCAAGGCATTCAATCCTTATGCTGCGGATGTTTTTGCTTTATTTAATTTGGATCTATCACGTTCCAAAGCCTCAACTATCATCGAGAAACTATTACATAATAAGGGAAGTAAAGGATACTCCGAATTTGCGGCCTCCATCTTCTCAACCGCTCGTAATACCGTAAGTTCTTTTCAATCTCCTGTACTCCGATCAATGTTGGCGCCGTGGGTATCTCATCTTGGGCGTACGCCTGATGAAGTCGGCAGCGGCATTTGGGTGCCTCTCACAGCAATGGCATTAATGGGAGGGGGAATGCCAATTCCCGAAGGTGGAAGCGAAAAGCTTGCCCAAGCACTTGCCCAGCTTATTCAGGACCAAGGTGGTGTCATCCTCACAGAACAGGAAGCGGAGCGAATTGTCGTGAAGAACGGACGTGCAGTTGGTGTGCGGACTTCGAAGGGAGAGGAGTATCGGGCGAAGCAAGCAGTCGTTGCGTCAACAAGTCCAGATCGACTCTATCTCTCCCTTTTGGCTGATGCTGAAATTAGTCCCCCGCTGATCGAACAAGCGAAGCGGTTCCGCTACGGTAGGGGCTGTGTACAGATCCATCTCGCTCTGAGTGAACCGCCGCAGTGGCCAGATGCTCGCTTTACTAAGGTCGGTCAGCCGCATTTAACGGATGGACTTGATGGATTCACACAGGCCATTGCGCAAGGAATGGCGGATTTGCTTCCAGCAAAACCGACTTTCACGGTGGATTGTTCCACGAATCTGGATCCGTCTCGTGCGCCTGAAGGGAAGGCCATCATGCGTATTCAGGTACTGGAGGTACCTTGCCGCCCTCGCGGCGATGCCGCTGGCCTTATCGATATCGGTGATGGCAGTTGGACACCGGAGCTTACAGAGCGTTTCGCTGAGCGAGTACTTACGATTGTAGGCAAGCATATCCCTAATATCCCGAGTGCAATTATTGGTCATGCCGTTGTTACGCCAGACATGATTGCCAGATTCAATCCAAATTCTGGTCCAGGTGATCCATATGGCGGAGCCCATGATTTGGCGCAAAGCTATCTGTTTCGGCCACTGCCGGGGCAGCCAAGCCATCAAACAGAGATTCCAAACTTGTATATGCTAGGTGCGGCAACTTGGCCAGGGCACGGGATCAATGGAGGATCGGGTTATATTGTCGCCCAAAAGCTGTTGAAATAAAGGGGGAGATAATTTGTATTGGACGCGCAGGGAATTAAAGATCAGAGCAAAGAACGTTCTGCGGACATCGTATTGGAAAGCTTTTCTGGTTAGTTTGGTATTTGCGGTGGTGAGTGGCGGGGTATCAAGCTGCTCATTTAATTCGGGTGGAAGTACATCGATGAGTCTTCCCGGGTTTAGCGGCGGAATGGGCGATATCTCCGACGGAGCAGGTCTCGCTATTATCCTTATCATTGTCTTCTTGGCAGCCGTGATTGGTCTAGTGGCGTTAGCTTTTAATATCTTCGTTGTGGCTCCGCTAAAAGTGAGCGTACAACAATATTTTAAACAAGCTGCACAAGATGATGTAAACATGAACTATCTCGTTTATTCATTTACGAAAGACAATTACTTAGCAATTGTTAAGGGTATGTTTTGGAGCGGCCTACTTAACTTCTTATGGTTTTTGCTGCTCATTATTCCAGGTATCGTGAAGTCGTATGCATACAGCATGACGCCTTATATTTTGGGGGATAATCCTGGAATTGGGATGAAGAGAGCTGTTGATCTAAGCAATCAAATGACAAGTGGGCAGAAGTGGAAAATGTTTGTGTTGGATCTTTCCTTTATTGGTTGGTTTATTCTAGGTACGTTGGCACTGGGAATAGGTGTTTTATTCGTACTGCCTTACTATAACTCAACCAAAGCGGAGCTTTACTTGGTCCTTCGTCAACAAGCGTTACATGATGGGATAAGCAGCAGCGCGGAGTTGAATTTGTTTTTTAAATAATGGACTCTTGTGAAAGAGGGCAGTTTGTAGCAAAAAGGGCTAATCGATGACGTCGATTGGCCCTTTTTTTTATTATCGAGCAGCTAATGAGCAAATACAATGAAATTCAACATGTTATTCGTGAATATATCATTCCATTGGATATTGTGCAACGGAATCTATTCGGACATCTAATAGTCATGGAAGCCGCATATTCCTTTTATTTCGTGAACGCTATTCAGGCTTTAAAATCCCCAGCAATTCAGGTAATGTGGCTATTTCATAACTAGGGCGATTGTGAATCGGCGCCGTGCGGTTATGATGATTGATCCACACATTCCGCATGCCAACTCCTAACGCCCCTCTAATATCCGTATCTAAATTATCGCCAACCATGATGGTTTCTTGCACAGTGGTACCAAGCAGATTCAGAGCATGCTCAAAAATAGTCGGATCAGGTTTCCCTTTGCCGAAGGAGCCGGATATAAGAATATGATCAAAGTAAGCCGCTAAACCAGGAATGCTGTCTACTTTTTCCTGCTGCAAGTCGGGAGCGCCGTTCGTCATTAGCAGTAGTTGATAATTGTGATTCAAAGCATTCAATACCTCGAAAGTTGTCTCATAAACCAAGGGGCGCTCTCTTCGCTCACGAGCAAATCGCTCGGCAAGCACTTGGCCCAATTGGGGATCATCGATGCCCAGTTTAAGTAAGCCTTGATTCCAAGTTTCCTTCTGGTAGATAGGGGCGAATTGTTCTAGCTCCAGAAAGGAAGGATGCTCTTTCGAATCGAAGCGTCCCCAGAGTGCTTCCAAGTGAGTAACCTCAATCATTTTAGCAAATGCATAACAGTCCATTGTACGAAATAGATGCTCAGCTGAATCACGTACCGCACTTTCAAGTGCTGAAGGATCCACGTTGACGGACTCGGAAGCGATACGGCATGTTTCTTGAAAGGCTTCATTTATACTTTTTTCATCCCATAGTAACGTATTGTCTAAATCGAAAATAATCGCTTTGATAGGTTTCATTGTAAACAATCCTCCCCTACGTCCTATAATTAATTTGCTCCATAAATAAAAGGAAGTCAACCGTAAAGTAAGGGGAAATCATTTAAAAAAATTGATGCCGTAGATCCTGCATTGCAGGATGTCATCTCCATTATCCTGTCTATGTCATAGGCTATGACATATAATATGGGTATGAAGACAAATTTGAGGAGATGATGGGTTTGTCAGTCCTGGTACCTATGCAGCAATCGAAAACGAATATCGGTAATTTCAAGCATACGATCACGATGTTGATGGGGATGTGGCTTATCGTTGGTTTATTTATTGACGGCTTTGCTCATAACCACGGTGTCGTTGAAACCTTTTTTACGCCTTGGCATGCCATTTTGTATTCGGGGTATCTGGCATGTGCCGTGTGGATTTTCTATTTGACTTATCAGAACAAGTCTAGGGTCAGTCATGCAACTTGGGTGCAGGCAATCCCGACAGGTTACAAGCTTGGCGTGGCAGGAGTGATCATCTTTTTCTTAGGTGGTCTTGGTGATATGTACTGGCATACGGTGTTTGGAATTGAGGAGAATATAGCAGCGTTGTTGAGCCCAACACATTTGATTTTACTGACAGGTGCACTTATGATCCTGACCAGTCCATACCGTGCGATAAGTTGCGCTGAAGATGAGGTTTCACCTACCTTTCGCCAATTGCTGCCTGCTTTGACCTCGGTTGCATTAACCTTTGCTGTCATGGCTTTCTTTCTCATGTATGCTTGGTCATTTCGTCAAAATCTATGGATGGCAAGGGAAGAAGATGCGGTTGCAAGAGCTGTCGTGGATTTCCTAGTTACAACGATGCTGTTAGTCTTACCTGTCATGCTGGTTATAAGAAGATGGAAGCTCCCATTCGGTACCGTCACTTATTTCTTTGTTTTCCAAGCGGTACTAATGGCGATATTGGATGGCTTTTCTCATTACGGATCTATTGTGATTTTATTGATTAGCGGGATTGCTGCTGATTTGATATTTAGATCCATTAAACAGTTGGAAGCGAGCGATTGGCGATATAAGGTTGCTTTCTTTTTGATTCCTGTTTTAATCTGGGGCTTATATTTTGCGGATTTGAGTATTTTTCATACATTGGATTGGGCGCCGGAGCTTTGGGGAGGAACGATGTTCATCTGTGGGCTCTGTTCAATGGGGTTAAGCATTCTAGCGGCTCCAATTGTGCATAGAAAAAGCTGATGAGAACAACGGTAATTGTCCTTATAGGTATGACACTCCTTCTCACCGCTTGCGGTACGCGGCCCACAAAACATGACATGATGGGGATGCCGATTACGACTACATCTTCTTCAACACATGTCCACCAAAGTGACGCGATTGCTCATTTTTCAGTCGTGTCGAAGCAATATTTGCCTAATGAGGATGCATCTGTGACGATTCTCATCCAAAATAAATGGAATAAACCGATTGATAAATTCGATATCATGCATGAAAAGCTGCTGCACTTGATCGTTGTCAGTAAGGATCTTACCTATTTTGACCATCTTCATCCCGAATATGTCGGTGGAGGTCGATTTGAAATTAAGACAAAGTTCCCGGCTGGTGGCCACTATCAGCTGATCGCCGATTTTACGCCGCAGGGCATGGGTGAGACGATTCAAACCCATTGGGTAACGATTAATGGGCAGCAAAAGAAAGAAGAAAAACTTCTACCTGTTACGAATCTTACGAAAAGAGTCGGCGACAAAGAAGTAAATCTTTCCTTCGACCATTTGATGGCGGGTATGGATTTAAAAATGAACTTTGCCATTAGAAGTGCTGAAACGAAAAAACCTGTAACTGATTTGCAGCCTTATCTAGGCAGTCTAGGTCATGTGGTGGCTATAAGCTCAGATGCCAAGGAGTTCGTTCATGTGCATCCGAATGATTCGAAAGCTTCCGGACCTGATGCAGCTTTCACCATCCACTTTCCCAAAAGTGGCATCTACAAAATCTGGGGTCAATTTCAGCATCGTAATGAAGTGTTCATTGTCCCTTTTATCATAAAAATATAATTTGTAATCAAAAAGAAATGTGTTATTCATCTCGGCTTAATGAAACAGGCTTATAATAAAACTCGACCCCCTTTAAAATATATATACCTTAAGACCCACGGCCCGTTGCTGTGGGTCTCTTTTTTTTTATTGGCTCGGGGCGGTCTTTTCGCGTGAGAAATCTATTCCTTCCGTTTATAAAATAATCTAGAAATACCTACACCAATGGCTCCAAGTCCTATGAACAGGATAGCGCGAACAGTTGTTGATACGTCAGGTAAATCAATGAAAATAATTTTGAGTAGGGTGACGAATAAGAAGATGATACCCACTAGCCTTGCTTTAGGCTTTTGGACAATGAGTCCAAAGACGATGAGTAGAATGGCGTAAACAACCCAGACTGCTGAAAGTATCAAATGCTGGTAATCATAGGTTATCGTTCGTGTCAGGGAATTAGTCAGCTGTGTGAGATAGACAAGTAAGAGTATTAACTCCATCCATAACAGGAGGAGACTAATTTCAGTTCGAGCACGGCCTTCTTCAAGTGTGGCACGGTAGAAAGCATATAGACTGCCAATGGTTGCCACGAGTACAAGCCACGCAAAGGATTCGGCTGACAATAGATCACGTATTGGGTGAGTGAGGACGAACAACATCCCAATGAAATAAGTGATAGCCCCGCTGATTTGCTGAAGTTTGCTTTTGAATTTAGCACCTAAACATAGCGCGATTGCACCTTCTACAAGAATGGCGGAGCCGGCTTGATCCGCGTGCAGCACGTAGATGAGCCAAAGGAAAACGCTGAACGTTGCAATAGATAGCGGAACGGAGAAAGCTCTCTTTTGACGATACAGCCAAAAAGAAGTACCGCTATAGAGAAGCGACCATATCGCTAGCATCCATTCATAGAAGACACGATCTTTGGAATCGCCATATAGGCCGTACGTCCACGCCGCGAGCAGGCCAAAGCTAAAGAATAAAGTGATTCGCTGCCCAATCTGGTTGTCTTTAGAACGTAGGATAGATATCGCAAAGAGGAGCAAATGCTGCAAAATAACGACGGTAAGGATAGCAGGTCGGTTGCCCATTTCATTTGCGAATAGAGTTGAAAAGAGTAAAGGAAGATGTAGAACTCCAAACGCAGTAAAATAAGCGCCACGAAAGGAATAGCGCAATGATAACACAATCATGACCATTGAAAATAACCCTTCATAGCCTGCAAATACCCAAATATTTGGTTTGGCTGAATCGACTAGGAAAGGCACTAGGTAACCAGCGAGTAAGGTAATGATCATGAGTGCCTGGGAGCGGTGACGGACCGCAGTAAATACACTAGCAGCGATAGATACGATGTATAGAACGAACGCAAGTGTGGATGGAATCAACGCGAATAGCATATGTGCTGCGAAAAGCGATAAAATAAGGACCCCGCTGGATCCACCGAGCAGCACTTGCCCAAGAGCCATGCGTTTGCGGCGAATTTGGACTTCTCCTTGCCAATACATGAAGCCAGCGACGATGACACCCAGTATGCAGCGAACTGGTTCGGTGATAATCCCTGCATTAACGGCTGCTGTAAAGCCCCATAGGACACCTAACAGAAAGACGACGATGAATATCCGCGGCAGCCACACGCGAGCGATCAAATGCTCCCAATCTCTTGGGGGCGCAGGTTGTTTGATGGGTATTGTCACCTCATGCTGACGGTGCTGCGTGGATTGCGGTGTTTGATCAAATGTTGGTTGCGTCGTATGTACTTGCTGAGCTTGCGACTTGCTCGTTCTTTCAAGCAGGATACTCAGTTGTTCTTCGAGTTCTTTGACCTTCAATTCCAGTGCCTCAACACGTGACTCCAAATGCATAAAAGCCCTCCCTTTTATCTATACTTTAATCCTAATCATGATGTGAAACAATTAGAAAATCCATATCTTGTTAATGATTCTTGGGAATATGGGAATAGTATCATTAAATGGAATCACCAGGTGAGGGAATTTATGTTGAAAGACGTTAAAATATCAGTACGCCAATTTACTGTACTTGTGATTATCTATACGATTGGGACGACAATCCTGCTTATTCCATCGGGGCTTGCTGCTGATGCCAAACAAGATGCATGGCTCGCAGCTATATTGGGAGTTGTCCTAAATTTGTTAGTCGTTTGCTTATACAACAGGGTTAGTGATTCTTTTCCCGACATGACGTTAGTTCAATATAATGAAAAAGTGTTTGGTAAATGGCTGGGAAAACTACTCTCCTTATTTTTTATTTTATTTTCTTTTGTCGGAGCAACTACAGTTTTGTTCGATCTAGGAAATTTTATTAACACGCAAGTGATGCCTGATACGCCTATTCAAGCTATCAATATTATTTATGCTCTCGTTGTTGTGATGGGGGTGCGGCTTGGACTTGAAACCTTAATTCGTGCTGCAGAGATTTTTTTTCCGTGGATCATAATGCTATTTATTATTTTGGTCCTATGTCTTTTACCGGAGGTTCGAATTGAAAAGCTGCAGCCCATGTTCACAACTGGAGTAAAACCCTTGATAAAAGGAGCCTTATCGGTGGCGGGTACTGCTTCACTTCCTTTTATCGTTCTATTCATGGTGTTCCCTGCTCATGTCAATCAATATCGCAAAGCAAAAAAAGCTTTTCTGATTGCTACCTTACTAGGTGGAGTGTTCTTCGTCATTATCACCTTTTTATGCATATCGGTATTAGGAGTTCAAATGACAGAAAGACATATGTATCCAAGCTATGCTTTGGCCAAACAGATCAGCATTGGTAATTTTTTGGAACGTGTTGAAATCCTTATAGCGGGAATATGGTTTCTAACTGTTTACTATAAGACAACCATCTATTTTTATGGTTTTGTTATAGGACTAGCACAATTTTTAAATATGGCAAATTATCGCCCGCTCGTTTTACCTTTAGGAATGATTCTGGTTGTTTATTCGCTTGTGGTCTATCCCAATGTTGCCTATTTGGCAGAATTTGATAACAAAATTTGGGTTCCCTACGCTCTAACCATGGGGCTCCTATACCCGGTTCTCATACTAGGGGTTGCCGCAATTCGAAAGTCACTAACAAAGAACTAAGATCACTTGAATAGGGGGCGAATTCGTGGAGTTTATTAAAAAAATTCTTAAGAATAATTATAACAACTCAACTGATGCTCGGTTCAATCAGAGTGGCTTCTCAATTTCAAAGGAATTACTCGAGGGGTCCCTTGATCTTAACTTCGACAAAGTCAAGAAAGCCTTTGGAAATAGTAGCGATCTCATTACGCAGACCATACATCTGAATGACGCAGATCCGGTACAAATAGGAGTCATTTACATGAATGGACTGATTAGTCCAATCGCTATTCAAACCCTGCTTACCGAAAATCTAAAAGTTGATTCATGTGAGTTCCCGCTGGACGCTTTAAGAAGTTCAGTGAGCACCCTCGGTCAAGTTCGCGAAATTCCTGATTTTGATACCTTATATCAATCTATTTTATCGGGGTTAACGGTTATTTTACTGGATGGATATGTACAGGGGTTAGCGGCGAATACACAGGGCGGGGAACATCGTTCCGTTGAAGAACCAACGACTCAATCAGTCGTAAGGGGACCTCGGGAAGGGTTTACTGAGCTGTTAAGCACCAACGCCGCGCTGATCAGACGTAAAATAAAAGACCCCAACTTATGGATGGAATCCATGACAATCGGGCGTGTGACGAAAACGGACGTCGCCATCATGTATATGAATGGCATTGTGAATGACAAGTTGGTGGCGGAAGCAAGAATTCGGCTTGGGCGCATTGATATTGATGCGATTTTTGAAAGTGCCAATATTGAAGAGTTGATCCAAGACGAAACATACACCCCATTCCCTACTCTGTACAATACGGAACGCCCTGATGTTATTGCCGCAGGCTTAATGGAAGGACGTATTGCTATTCTTGTCGATGGCACTCCCTTTGTGCTTATGGCACCTGCGTTATTCACTCAATTTTATCAATCTGCTGAGGATTATTACCAACGCGCGGATTTTGCAACACTCCTTCGTTTACTACGTTATGTATGTTTTTTCATCTCGTTGTTGGCTCCATCGCTATATATTGCCATAACCACCTTTCACCAAGAACTGCTGCCTTCCTCACTTCTGATCAGTTTAGCCGCTCAAAGAGAAGGAATCCCTTTCCCAGCTTTTATCGAAGCGGTCGTCATGGAAATCACCTTCGAAATCCTTCGAGAAGCCGGTGTGAGGTTGCCGAAGACTGTCGGACAAGCTGTTTCCATTGTAGGAGCACTAGTCATCGGGCAAGCCGCAGTAGAAGCAGGTTTGGTATCTCCGGCGATGGTTATCATCGTGGCCATCACGGCCATTTCCAATTTTGTCATTCCTTCATTCAATATGGGGATAACGATTCGAATTTTGAGATTTCTTTTAATGCTTATCGCGGCATCTTTTGGTTTATATGGCGTTACAGTGGGGCTTATCGCTATTGTTCTTCATTTGTGCAGTTTAAGGTCCTTCGGAATTCCGTATATGTCGCCAATGGCACCCTTTATCCTAGCGGATCAGAAAGATACGATTTTTCGTTTGCCGCAATGGGCATTACATGAAAGGCCTCGACTCATCAGTCAAAAAAATAACATTCGAGAGAACAATGCTTCTTCAAATAAGCCTGAACCCAGGCCCTAGATAAAGGAGTCATCATGCGAAGATGTGTCATGCTTTTCATTGGTTTGTTTATTATGATTGGCTTACTCACGGGATGTTGGAGTCGGCGCGAGCTTAATGATATCGCCATATCGGTTGGAATGGGTTTTGATAAAAAAGATGATCAAGTGCAGGTGACGATTCAAATTGTTAACCCTGCTGAAGTGGCTTCAAGTAAGGGCGGGGTCGGACTGGCTGCGCCTGTCAGCACTTTTCAAGCTACATCCAAAACCATTTTTGAAGCATTAAGAAAAATTACCACACAGAGTCCAAGAAAGGTGTACTCTTCTCATCTTCGGATTCTTGTGATTAGCGAAGAATTGGCTAGAGAAGGGATTACGCCGATACTGGATGGGATTTCAAGGAATCATGAAATGCGAGCTGATTTCAATATTGTTGTAGCCAGAGGAACAACGGCTGCGAATATATTAAATATCCTTACACCTATTGAGAAAATTCCCTCAAATAAAATGTTTAAAACTTTAGAGTTGTCCGAACAGCTTTGGGCGCCTTCGGTTAAAGTAAAATTAAATACGTTAATTTCCGATCTGCAAACAGAAGGAAAAGATCCTGTATTAACAGGCATACAAATCAACGGAGATCCGAGTAAAAGTGAAAATAAAAGTAATGTGAATCGAACAGCCCCTTTTGCATTCTTGCAATATTCGGGTGTAGCCATTTTTAAAAAGGACAAACTTATCGGTTGGCTTAATGAAAAAGAAAGCAAAGGCTACAATTATATTTTAGACAACGTTAAGAGCACGATCGGACATATAACTTGTCCAACGGGCGGGATTATAGCCGTAGAAGTGGTACGAGCGAAAACGAGAATGAAAGGAAAAGTGGAGAACGGCAAGCCGCAAATTAATGTTGATGTTTTTGTTGAGCAGAATGTGGGTGAAGTCCAATGCAAGATCGATCTTCTCGATCCTCAGACCATTGAAGAACTGGAGAAATTATCGGAAAAAGAGGTGAAAACCATTATCGAATCGACGATTCAAAAAGCAAGAAAATATAATGTGGATATTTTCGGCTTTGGTGAAGCGATTTATCGCGCGGCCCCCAAATATTGGAATAAGAACAAAGACAAATGGAAGGAAGAATTCCATGATTTACCTGTACATGTGAATACAGATGTGAAGATTCGTCGCCTGGGCACCGTAAGTGATCCTCTGGTACAAAATTCAAAGGAATGATCAAAAATGTGGACAATCGCTATGATACTATTGGTCTCTACGGCTATCGCGATGCTGGAGATCCCAAAGCTTAGGAAGAAAAGGCAGTATAAAGAATTCTTTATTTTTTGTTGTTTATTATTGCTCGGTACATTCCTGAGCATTGCCCAAAGTTTGCGTGTGAAGCTGCCCAACCCTCTAGATTTGATCACCTTTGTTTTTCAACCTTTTAGTGAGTTCATACTAAGGCTTTTGCAATAAATTAGATAGAACGAGAGGAGGGAACAATAAAGAAATGGAAAATGGTATTATTGGTATCCGACAATTCACCATTCTAGTCACACTATTTACGGTTGGAAGTTCCATATTAATATCTCCAGCAGGCCTCACCGTGGAAGCAAAGCAAGATGCATGGATAGCCGCCATTCTGGGAGTAAGTATTGGATTACTGACAGTCTACTTATATAGTGCATTGGTAAGGCAATTTCCTAAGCAAACTTTGGTGGAGATGTGCGAGGCTATTTTCGGCATTTGGATAGGGAAAATAGTTACCTTACTTTATTTTAGCTTCTTTTTCCTCCTTGCTGCTCTTGTATTGCGAAACATTGGCGACTTTATGACAACTCAGGTTCTCCCAGATACACCGCTTCAGTTTACAATCATGATATTTCTCGCAGCTGTAATTATGGCAAATTGGCACGGTCTTGAAACCATTGCGCGTGCCGGGGAAATTTTTTTCCCTTGGGTTATGATTTTCTTTTGTGCTATGGTCATTTTTCTGCTGCCTCAGATCCGACTCGTTCAACTTGAACCTTATTTTGGCGGAGGCTTTAAGCCTATTATCAGAGCGAGCTTACCCTTTATCGGAACCCCATTTATGGAACTTATCGTATTATTGATGGTTATTCCTTATGTGAATTGCGCCCAAAAAGCTAATAAAGCATTTCTTATGGGAACGATGATCGCGGGAGTCATATTGATCATTATATCCCTGATATCGATTCTGGTTCTTGGTGCAGGCACGACTGCAAGGCAAATGTATCCAAGCTATGACTTGGCTAAAATGATCAGTATTGGAGGATTTTTGGAAAGATTGGAAGTCATTATGGCGGGAATCTGGTTTATCACAATATTCTTCAAGCTTACGATTTGTTTTTATGCTTCAGCCCTTAGTCTCGCTCAAATTATGAAGATGAAAGAAATTCGTCCCCTGCTCTTCCCTTTAGGGATGATTATGATCGTTTTATCCATTGTGTCATACCCAAATACAAGCTACTTTCTTAACTTTGTTTCTAAAATATGGTTTACCTACGCTTGCACATTTGGATTTCTGATACCTGTGTGTATGATTGGTACAGCCGTCATACGAAAGAGAGTATAATTAAAAACACGAGCAACTATGCTACAATATCATAAACAACCAATAGGAGATGACTTCAAATGACTGAGCAATTAAACGAGCAAGAGCTTCTACAATTCATCGTAGAAAAAACGAAGGCTGATACTCAGCAAATTCAGCTAGTGTTGCAATATGAGAAAGCTTTTATTAGTAAAGCAGAAGAAAATGCCAAAGGGGAAGTGGATATTGATAGCGATGAACTGATCGATCATATTCTGGGCAGACCCGATGTGAAATTGACAGAACTGACGGTAGATACCATTTTGGAAGCTGAGATGGACTATTTAATGAAAAAGGGGTTTGCCGGATACATCGATTGAATATATGGTAAAAAAGAACGGACACCTTCGAAAGAGGTGTTCTTTTTGCATTACTTAAAAGTTAATTAAATAACGCATATTGACATTATGGGAGCTTGATATGATAATAATTTAAGAGTTATTTATGTTATTTAGTTAACTTTTAAATTAATTATATGGAGGCAATGATGACCGATGACCAACCAACCAAGAGCTGAGTACCCTAGACCTCAATTTGTAAGAGATAGCTGGATCAACCTGAATGGCGAATGGGAATTTGAATTCGATGATGATCGTGTGGGCAGTAAAGAGAAGTGGCATTTAGGGAATAGAAAGTTATCCAAGACCATTCAAGTGCCATTCGCTTTTCAAAGTAAATTGAGCGGCATTGGGAGTAATGAGTTTCACGATGTTGTCTGGTACCGCCGAGACCTAACTTTACCCGAAGCTTTTCAGAATAAGCGGATTCTTCTTCACTTTGGAGCGGTGGATTACGAAGCTTCGGTTTGGGTGAATGGGGTGCTAGTTGCTAAGCACGAAGGTGGGCATACCCCTTTCCATGCTGACATCACGGATGCGCTTCAGGCTGGGACGAATAAACTGGTTGTCAAAGCGGTGGATTATAGCAAAGATGTTACGCTGCCGAGAGGAAAGCAATATTGGCATACGGATTCCGCAAGTATTTTCTATACAAGGACGACAGGCATTTGGCAAACCGTGTGGATGGAAGCGGTATCTGCCGACGGCTACTTGGACAAAGTGAAAATTACCCCGGATATCGATGAGAAACAAGTGGAATTCCAATTCTTTATCCAGGGTTCTGACTCAAGTGCCAAGCTACAGCTCAAAGTAGAGATTTCATTTAATGGAGAACTCGTTTCGGAAGATACGTATGGGATGAGAAGCAGCTCCGGGGCGAGAAAAATTCGCCTGAATGATTTCAACGATCATGGGCTCGGAGCTTGGTGGACACCTGATCATCCGAATTTATATGACGTCACATTCACGCTGCTGGTTGATAATCAAGCTGTAGATGTGGTAACGAGTTATTTCGGCATGCGTAAGGTATCCATCGAAGACGGTAAATTATGCTTGAACAACCGCCCTTATTTTTTGAAAATGGTTCTGGATCAGGGATATTTTCCAGATGGCAATTTGACGCCGCCTAGTGATGAAGCGATCAAGCAAGATGTCGAATTAACGAAGGCAATGGGCTTTAACGGTGCGAGGAAACATCAAAAGCTGGAGGATCCAAGATTTCTATATTGGTGCGATAAACTCGGATTAGTCGTCTGGAGCGAGGCTGCTAATGCGTACGAATATACAGAGAAGTATGTTAGTCGATTTACGAATGAGTGGATTGGCTCTATCGAGCGCGATTACAATCATCCTTCCATTATTGCCTGGGTGCCCCTGAATGAGAGCTGGGGAGTGCCTAATATTCAAATCGATAAATTGCAGCAGCAGCATGCCTTGACCATGTATCATTTGACTAAATCGCTTGATCCGATGCGTCCGGTTGTGTCTAACGATGGTTGGGAGCTAGTGAAAACGGATCTGTTCACCATTCATGACTATGAGTGGCGTGAAGGTGTGCTGGAAGAGCGCTACAGTTCTATCGATAAAGCTGTTCATGCGATGCCAGCGAATCGCCGCTTATTTGTTGAAGGCTTCCCTTATGAAGATCAGCCGATTCTTGTTACCGAATTTGGCGGTATTGCTTACAAGAAAAGCGAATGGGAAGGTTGGGGATATTCCGGGGCGGATAATGACGAGGATTATGAGAAAAAGCTGCGCGCTGTCATACGTCCTCTGTTAAACTCAGGCGTTGTACAGGGATACTGTTACACGCAGTTAACCGACGTTGAGCAGGAAATTAACGGCCTTCTAACCTATGATAGAAAGCCGAAAATTCCTGTAGAAATCATTAAAGCTATTAATGATCGCAAGTAATCTGGCTTACACAGATTAAGATGAAAGGGAATCCTTCGGGGCAATGTCATTAAGTTAAGGCGAAAGGCCAAAATCAAGAAAAAGAGCAGGTTATCGAAAAGATAACCCGCTCTTTTTTTACGTCCAAAAGAAAAAAGAACTTGACAAGCAGTTGGAAATGTGTGGCGAAGCCCCTTGAAAAAACGAGGAGGTTACGCCAATGGATGAGTACTCGAATTCGCTAAAAGAAACACTGACATCCCTCATACGAGAAATGTCAGCTGCACCAGCACCTTTTGTCAAAAACCCCGAAAAAGATTTTACCCGAAAGAAAAAGCTTCCCTTTGAAACGGTTATGCAACTCCTGATCTCAATGGGGGGCAACAGCTTATATAAGGAACTCTTGAAATCGCAGGGCTATGACGTAAATACCGCAACCACCTCTGCATTTGTCCAACAGAGGAATAAAATCCTGCCATCTGCTGTGGAATTCTTGTTTCACGAATTTACGCAATCGTATACCGATATCAAGGACTACCGTGGGTATCGATTACTTGCCGTTGACGGTTCGGATTTGCATATCGCAACTGACTCTGCGGACACGGACACCTATTTTCAAAGTCAACCGAACACAAAAGGCTATAACCTTCTGCATTTGAACACAGCCTATGACTTGTGCAATAGACTTTATGTGGATGCGATTATTCAGCCACGAAGGTTGAGCAATGAGGGAAGGGCGCTGGCTGCTATGGTTGACCGTTCCCCCATCAAGGGCAAAACCATTGTTACTGCCGATAGAGGTTATGAAAGTTACAACAATTTCGCTCATATTGAACGAAAAGGGTGGAATTATGTCATACGGGTAAAGGATTTGGATTCCAGTGGTATTCTTTCGGGCTTGCGTTTGCCCTCTGGCGGAGCGTTTGATCTGGACGTTCATCTGACACTCACCAAAAAACAAACCAAAGAGGTCAGGGCTCATCCCGAGATTTACAAGTTCGTCCCTTCCACGTCTACCTTTGATTTTTTGGATTTGCATGAGAACTTGTTTTACCCGATTTCCTTTCGGGTTGTTCGTTTCGTCTTGCCAAATGGCGCTTATGAAACCGTCATTACGAATCTTTCTGCCGCTGATTTCCCATCCGATGAAATCAAGTCCATTTACAACATGCGATGGGGCATCGAAACCTCTTTCAGGGCATTAAAATACACGGTAGGTCTGACGAATTTTCACGCAAAGAGACAAGAGTCCATCACCCAAGAGATTTTCGCAAGAATGATCATGTACAATTTCGCTGAAATGATTACCTCGCACGTAGTCATTTCCCAAATGGATAAACGGCACCAATACCAAGTCAACTTCACAGTTGCCGTTCACGTTTGTAGACATTTCCTGCGCTCAAGGGACGATGAACCCCCGCCCGATGTTGAAGCACTGATTCGCAAAAACATTTTGCCGATTCGACCCATCCGCCCAGGACAGCAGAATACGCGCAAAATCCGCTACAAATCCGTTGTTAGCTTCGTCTACAGAGTAGCATAATTCGTTTCACATGAACATTTTTTTAAGCGGAAAGTTCATCCGCTTTGTTTGCTGTACGCTTTTTCCTTGCTGGCGCAAGAAAACAAACGGCACAGGGCTTTTCCCATGCCGTTTTGGATTCTATTTTTATTCACGGTCTTGTCTTTGGGCCTAACTTAATGACATTGTCCTTCGGGGTTCCCTTTTTGCTTGTGACGATCTGCTGGCTGCAATGTGTAATCATGTTGACAGAAGCAAATAAAGGGAATAACATTAAGTTAAATTAAATATGTCTAGTAGACATGTCTATTAGAAATAAAAGGAGGTATCCATCATGCAGGACAAAATTATTCTGGGTTTGCTGCTGGACGGGGATAAATCGTCGTATGATCTTAAGAAAAGCATGGAGGCAAGCACCGGATTTTTCTATAATTCCAGCCAAGGGAGCATACAGCCTGCCTTAAAGAAACTCGTTCAGAATGGGCATGTTCATTTAACGGAGGTACGTCAGGGGGGGAGGAACAAGAAGGTTTACTCGATCACAGAGAAAGGAGAAAAGGAATTCCTGAGTTGGGCTGGTGAGCCGATCGCATTAGACAAACCAAGGGATCCCGCACTCGTCAAAATGTTCTTCTTCAACTACGTCGAAGAATCTAGAAAACTCGATATCATCGAAGCGTACTTGAATGAGATCGAAACGGTCCGGTCCACTTTGAAGATGTTTCAGCAAATGAATCGGGAACAACTAGGGAAAAACCAAGAGTTACTCAACAACCCGAAGGTGAGAAGCAGGCTGGATACTTTGGAATTCGGAAGTGATTATTATGATTTCTTGAAGGCGTGGTACGAGAAATATGTACACAAAATAAAAGAGGAGCTGAGACCTTGAAAATGACGGATAACAAAACGCTGCGGAATGTGATTATTTTTTCGCTTGTTGCGTTAAGCTGCGGCTGGATCGGACGGCTAGTTGATTTGCAGGCCGGTACGGATGAGAATGGCAGTCTGGGACAATTGATTTGGATTGTGTCTCCGCTTCTGACGATGGTCATTTTGCGCAGTTGGATGGGAGATGGGTGGAAAGATTTCGGCATCAGACCTCGGGTCAAAGGAAACGTATTTCTTTATATATTGAGCCTGTTATTCTTTCCTCTAATGACAATAGTGATTGTCGGAATCAGTTCAAGCTTGGGGTGGACGGATATGTCCCCAATGTCTTCGCACTATTTAACAGCAGTCGGTTTAGCTCTTGTACCAAGCCTCATCAAAAACATTTTTGAGGAATTTGCATGGAGAGGCTATTTGGCTCCAAAGCTTTATACGCTAGGTTATCATCGTTTTATCGTTCATATTGCTGTGGGGTTCATTTGGGGCGTGTGGCACTTCCCTTATTTATTTCTATTCGTGGAGACCACGGAAAGCATGATCACCTTTATCCCTCGCATGATGCTTGGCATGATCGTCATGGCGGTTCTGTACGGTGAGATTCTGCTGATGACTCGAAGCGTTTGGCCAGCCGTCTTCATGCACATGGCTGGAAATGCCTTCATTGATACATTGATTCTGAAAAAGTTCGTTCTTGTGAAAGCAGAATTTAGTTATTTGGCTATGCCCAGTCCGGAAGGAATCATCGCCATTGTCTTAACAGCACTTGCCGGTGTATGGATGTATAAAAGAAGAAAAAGAACGACACTTCGGCAAGGTCCTCCTGGATTCCCAACATAGCCGCAGCTCCCGGTTTAGAATAAACAAATCGCCGTCACCTCGTTTAAGAGGCGAACGGCGATTTGTTTTACCCTTTGACAGCGCCAATCATGACGCCTTTGACGAAGTACTTTTGCACGAAGGGATACAAGATAAGAATTGGGACCGAAGCTACCATGATGGTTGCATATTTAATCGTCTCCCCAATCTGGAATTGCTCTGCAGCATTAGCACCTGATGACATGGAATCGGTGTTATTCGCAATTAATATTTCCCGTAAGGTAAGCTGGAGCGGGTAGAGATCACGATCCTTTAGGAAGATGGAGGCATAGAACCAACCATTCCATTTCTCAACGGCATAGTACAAGATCATTACGGCAATAACAGGCATGGAGAGTGGAATGATGATGCGAAAAAGAATCACAAAATGATTGGCCCCATCCATTTTAGCAGATTCCTCCAAGCTTTCTGGGACTGCCATGAAAGCTGTTCGCATGATGATCAGATTAAATGTGTTGACAGCAAAGGGTAAAATGGTCGCCCAAAGCGAGTCGATTAATCCAACGCCTTTTACAACGAGATAAAGAGGAATAAGTCCACCGCTGAAAAACATCGTTAATACGACAACGAAGATGAATACACGGTTCCACATGACATTTTTACGAGAGAGAACATATGCGCCCAAAGCGGTTACAACTAGATTCGTAATGACACCGAAAAAGAGGATGAATATCGTATTTTTGTAACCGTTTAGAATAGCAGGGTTATTAAAAACGCTTTTATAAGCTTCAATGCTGAAGCCCAGAGGCTTAATCAGGAACCCTTTATGCGTGATCAATTGGCCGGCGTCACTAAACGAAGCAAAGGTAACATAGAGAAGTGGATATAAGGTAACGACGACAAGCATGAGCAAGAGGACGTGGATGATCGTGACAAACACTTTGTCCGAATAGCTAGTATTCACTTCAGCACCTCCTTTCTCACCATAAGCTGTTTTCACTTATCCTTTTACTTATTTTGTTTGCTGCAATGAGTAAGGCTAGATTAATCACAGAATTGAACAAACCAACCGCTGAGCTGTAGCTCCAACCAAATTCTATAAGCCCTTTGCGATACACGAAAGAAGAGATGACGTCTGCCGTATCGTAGGTGCTGGGGTTATAGAGCAAAATAATTTTCTCAAAGCCAACGTTCAATAAATTTCCCATGCGTAAAATGAACATGATCGCAATGGTTGGGAGGATACCGGGTAGGGTAATATGCCAAATTTGTTTGATTCTGTTGGCCCCGTCCATTTTCGCCGCTTCGTACTGCTCCTGATCAATGCCCATGAGTGCAGCTAAATAAATAATCGATTCCCATCCGATTTTTTGCCAAATTTCAGATAAGATATAGATCGTTCGGAACAATTCTGGTTTCTGCAGCATAGCCGTATCATTGAAGCCAAAGTAAGTCAGAAAGTTATTAATTAAACCGCCGTTGTTCGTAAAATCCTTGATCATTCCGGCTATTACGATCAGCGAAATAAAATACGGCATGTACGTGACCGTCTGCACGAAGCGTTGAAACCTTTTATTCGTTAGTTCATTAATAAGAATCGCCAAAATAATGGGAGCAGGGAATTCAAAGCATAAGGAGTACAGTGAAATGATGACGGTATTCTTGAGAATTCGCCAGAAATAATAGCTGCTGAAGAAATCATTAAAGTGTTGGAAGCCAACCCACGAACTACCTAGAATACCTTTATTAGGGGTATACTCTTTGAACGCAATCAAGGCTCCATACATCGGCGCATAATGGAAAACAAAGTAGTAAGCCAGAACGGGAACCATCATCAGGTATAAATATTTATTCAGCAGAAAATCGCGCTTGAAGCGTATTTGAAAGGTTGTTTCCCCTGCTTTACGCATGATATCTCTCCTTTCGCCATGGGATTCTAGTAAAGTAGGGAGAGCCGCAGCCCTCCCCTTGGCTTGTTATCTATCTTTTGTTAAAACGATCTAAGGATGCCTTTTTGATTTCAATAGCACGACTTAGCTTAACGGATTTGAATTTCTCCAGGTATTTATCAAAGCTATCGACGGGCTCTGTTCCTAAAATAATTTTGAGCGTCATTTCGTCGACTAGTGTATTGAGGTCAGTCATGATTTTGGCAAGCTCTGTGCTTTCTTCTGGTGTAGCTGTAATAGGAGGCAATTTGTGTTTATCAACGTCCGTTTTCTGCCAAGTAGAAACGGCATCACGTTGTGTTTGCAAAGCCAGATATTGCTCGATATAGCGTTTATCCTGGACGAATGGACCATTATAGTTACCGCGGACATAGAGAGACAGCGCTTGCGCAGGTGCCAATTTATCAGGATTTTTCATGACAAGGTCCGTATATTTCGGATATCCGTTTTCCATTTTATACGAAACACCTTCGGTTCCAAAGTTGAAGTAATTATGGCCCTCTTCGGAGTAACCATAGTCAAGAAGCTTCGCTGCGGTCTCAATATTTTTGGAAGAAGCTGTAATAGCAACCATACCTCCAGGCGAATTCGCTGGATCCTTCTGACCATACATTGCGATGTCACCTTTTTTGAGAACCGGATATGGAGCTCCGATGAGAACTCCTTTAGGATCTTTAGCCGTTATTAGCGGCTGCCATTTACCGATTCCGCCACCTGCATTTTGTACGGTAACACCTGTTGCGCCTGAGGCCATGTTAGCGTCTAAAGCCTTACCATCCGCCGTTGCGAAGTTTTTATCGATGAGTCCTTCTTCATACCATTTGTGAAAAGTAGCAAGGAAGTCTTTGTAGCCTTTCTCAGCTGGACCAAATTTAATTGTTCCATTATCGATGTAGAAATCACGTGTCACACCGAAGGCACCGGCGAAAGCGCCGTTTCCTAGCTCGTTGAAAGGTCTGGGAACACTTACGACAGAGAAAGCGGCTGTAGCGCCTTTTTTCTCCTTGAAGGCTTTAAGTGTTGTGTACCACTCATCAATGGTTTGAGGAACAGGCAGACCTAGATCATCAAGCCAATCTTTCCGAATGATAGGACCTTGGTACACACGCAGATAATCATCGCCGCGGATAAAAGGGAAGGAATAATAGCTGCCATTATCGGTTTTTACTTGTTTATCAACATCAGGATGCTCTTTGAGGTATTTCTTTAAATTTGGAGCAAATTTATCAATCGTATCGTTCAGTTTCAGAATGTATCCGTCTTTGATCGCTTTTTCAGGCCCCCCGGGGAATGCTCCCTGCCAATCAAACTCAATCATATCGGGCAGATCACCTGATGCTAACATAACGTTCAGAGCTTGAGCGCCTTGGTTCGTAGGTGGAGCTAGGAATTTCAATGGAACGCCTGTTTTCTTCTGCCAATCTTGGAAGAAGGGAACATCTGCATGGGCTGCTTTTACGCCAGTTAGGTTACCGGGAAGCTCGCCCCAGTAAGTTAATGTTTTGTCCGATTTGAGCGGATAAGTGACAGCAGTTGTGTTCGGAGCCGTCGTTCCCCCAGTAGTTGCTTTAGGACTTGCCGTATCAACTGCAGTCGGGGTGTTGGATGTACATGCGACAGTTAAGCTCCCCATCAATGATGTTGCAACCAGCATGGTGAACATTTTTTTTCTGTTCTTTTTCATAGGTTGACCTCCTAAGAGTTTTTCGCCAGAAAAACTGGCATCGAAAGCGTTACTGAGTTTTTCGCCAGAAAAACTGGCAGTGTAAGCATTGCCGAATTAAGAAAACGGGTCGCGAAGCGATAATGAGTTTCCCTGGAAAACGGTTTAAGCTTATGTTAGCCTAGGAGCCGTATGTCTGACCTAAGTATATGATAACGCTTCCATTTCAACTATCTGCAATATATCCAATTGCTTCTCGAATTCTGCGTGTAGAATCTACAAAATATCCAATTGCTTCATCAAAATAGCCAATATTTGCTTGAGGAACGGCAGAATATCGCAGCTGGTCAGGGGCAGGAACGTTGCAACTACCTTATATGTGAAAAAAGGGGCACCGCGGCTGTCTTAACTAACAGTAATTACGTCATATCATTTATTTTTCGATCAGCTCTTTGTATTTCCCTGGTGTGATGCCCTCCACCTTTTTGAAAACCCGAATAAAAGCATTAATATCATTGAAGCCTACCCCGTAAGCTGCATCGCCTACCGATTGTTCTTGCTGCCCCAGCAGCTGCTTGGACTTTTCGATTCTGACCTTATTAATGCGATCGAGCAGCCCCTCTCCCACATAATCCTTGAATAGCTTCGATAGGTAGGTGGCTTTGCGGTTAAAGTGGATGCCAATCATCGTGACATTCAGATTGGCATCTGTATAATTATGTTCGATGTAGGCCGTTACTTCATTTACTAATTGCTGCAGTGCTTTCTGTCGTGTATGTGAAATCGTATGCTGCCGTTTAGCGGACGTGTAAGCACATACTTGCTCGAGCATCTCACTGAGCTGGAGCTGCATGTCTTGAACGGTTTTACTGCATAGAAGTCGGTCGAGCAGTTTAGGGTTGCGGATAAAAAAGCTTTCCTGAATATCTCCGGTTTCGCTAATACTTTTCATCATGGTGGTTACTAAGTTGAGCATGAGGCACTTCGTTAGGGAGACCGAAATGCCAGGATTATCAAAGTTTTTATTCATAATCTCGGTAAGAATCAGCTGTGCTTCTTCAAGCTCCCCCAGCTTCACGGCATACATGAATTGCTGCTCAATCTGCGTTGGATAATAATAGCCAGTATTAGACTCGCAAGTGACATTTGCTTGCAAATCATCATATGATAGAATCTCTGGTCCACCCATAACAAGCTTGAAGGCCATGGAATCTAGGGCTTCTAAGAAAGCTTGAGGTACATTAGCGATGCGTTCGTGGATACTACTAATTGAAATTGTAAGATGAATGTCATAGGTCGATGAGAGGAAAGTTTGCGCTTTGTCTGCGATTCTAAGTAACTCCAGCTTGGAGCTATATCCATCCTCCATGGTTAAATTGACTAAACAAGCAAGGGTATCGTCAATTTCGGCTGCATAACCGCGGTGCCGCTCCGATAACAGCTCCTCCACGACATTCATAATAATAAATTGAAGAAGTTTCCATTTGTCCCCTTCGGGCGTATGGTTAATTCGTTCAAAAAAGGGTTCACTCTTATCGACAACAAATAGCATGACGGCAAAATCCTGCCGGTCTAGTTTCATTTCAAAGGTTGTTAAGGCCTCATCGATAGGAATTTGGCTGTCTAGTTTTCCTTTCAGCAGCTTTTCGATAAAGTGGGAGCGGACAATATGCCGCTGCTGCTCCATTTTACTCTTGAAATCGGCAATTTCGATTAATGTATTGTCCACGGCTTCTTGTATGAAATGAAATTCATTATATCTTCGACGGGATTGTAGGGTCTGTTTTTTGGAAAATGCTTGAACCAACCGACGTACTGGATTGTAATTCCTTCTTAGAAATACGTAGGTCAGGATACCCCCACCAAGCAAACTGATCGCCATGCTCGTATAAGTCAGGTTGCGGATGTGAGAGGCTTTTTTCCAATACACAGTGCTGGGCATCATAGACACATATTTTAGTTTGGAACGAGGTGACTGAATATTGAAAACTTCATATTTCTCGCCACTAGAATCGGTGTAATAGAAGTTAGACGAGCTCTCTAATTTATCAAAAGGAAAATCGGCAGGAAGTGAATCTGTGGAGTTGGAAGCTAAAATTTGATTTTCATTATTTAGGATAAGTACGTGACCTTTGTTGAAAATTTCCATATTTTGAATGGCGCCAATAATACGTGACTGATCGACCATAATGACATTGGTAGCCAGTGGTTTATTATGCTCTTGTGGGTATGTGCTGATGTAAGCTACCGTTTTTTGCAGCTTGTTATCGTCACCAATCCGGTACATGGGAATAAAGCCTTTGAAATTGCTTCGGGTCACAATATCTTGCCAGGAAGAGAAAGAGAAAGCATCGCTCATATGTAAAGTTTCATAGGCAAAGTTTTTTGTTCTAACGGTGGTAGGAAGAATAGCGGATTGATCTTTATTCAAATAAATATAGAAAGAATCAATTAGCGGGTAGGAGGTTTTGTACATGGAAAGGACACGTGAGATTTGATAAGCATCATATCTATATTCTTTGGGAAATGCTTCATATTTATTCGAATAGAGCAGCTCCTGGACGCCTACATTCCACGTAATCTCGAAGTTCAGTTGTTCCATGGCTTTAAACTGATTGTCCATAATTTCCCGAACTTGTTTTAAAAGAGAATCATTGGCTTGCTGAATTTCTTCCTTCAGTGTTTTACTGGATTCCATGTACAATAATAAGCCGATCGCCACAGGTAAAAGTAGAATGACGATATAGGAAATCATCCACGTTAAGACGATACTTTGTCCATTAAAGAAGATTTTATTCCGCATAAGCAAATCCCCTCACAATCGATCATCGATAATGAGCACTAGGATATAGAAATGAATGCGCTCTCAAGTATTGTATTTCCTTTCCATCGTTCAAGTCAACGATAGAAAGAAGCAATTTTTTATGCGGATTCATCAACGGGTTTAAACCGATTTTTTCCGAAAAAGAAGTAGAATAAATAGGAGATTACTGTATAGACTACAGCTGTGATGCAGAAAGCATACGCGTATCCGTAGTAAGAGCCATAGTGGAAAACAAGGCCTGTACTTAGGGGAGAAGCAAGGAACCAACCTAGATGAAAAACCGCTTCCCCTGAGCTGGATGCTAATCCCCGGAGTGATCGGTTGACGTAGCTCATTTTGATCGAATTATAAAAAGGATTAGCGGCGTTCATTAAGGCTTGTCGGAACAAGTATCCACCCGATGATAAGTAAAAGTTAGCAGAAAAAGCGGTTAGGAGGAGAAATGGAATTGAACATAACTGCAGGTATACGACAGATTTAACTTCTCCAAATCTTTTTACAATCATGGGTCCAATGAGAAAAGCAATCGCGGTTGCGGCTTGACCTAAAGCTACGACGATGCCAATTGCGGATTTGGAAGCGTCAAAGCGATCTTCAAAATACACATTTAAATAGGGGACAATCATGCCCCCACCCATGGATGACAACAAGCCTAATAAACAAAAAATACCAATAACCTGTATGGATGGTTTATGTACGCTCCACACTTGTTTCCATTTTAGTGATTCGCTGCGCGGCTGTATTTCTTGCTCACTTTTCTCGAAAAAAGCCATAGGTATAAAGCCAAGTGCTGCGATACCGACTCCAATTAATAATGTAAATCTCAAGCTTTGAATTTCGTCTAAACCGATAATGAATTGAAAAAGGTCACAGAGAACGCCCCCCAGTGCAATACCAACTACATTCGCTAGCATGACAAGAGCCATGTTAAAGCTGAACAGGTGAACGCGCTGTTGTGGGGTAGAGTTGTTGGCCATAAACGGAAGAATGGTTGCAGAAACAACAGCAAGAGCCATACCGCCTAAGAATGACGATATGAGCATCCCCTCATTGGCTTCAATAAGGGAACGAGCAGTCAATGTTATGATGGTAAAAATGAGTCCAAATGTAATGACACGCTTAGGCCCGAAACGATCATTCATTAGGCCCGCGGGAATAAGAATAATGGCCGCGGCCAGAGACGCCATGCCAACCATGCTGCCAACAGTCGTTTGGTCATAGCCGAGACTTCTAACATAAAGGTTATAAACGAGACCAAACATACCTAAACCTAAGTTCCATACAAAATTAAACCAAAAGAATAGTAGAATATTTCGGCTGTAACCATGAAATTGTGACTTCCATTCACGTAGTAAGTTTGTCATTTAAAATTCCTACCTTTGTATTCTGTGTCTAAATTGCAACCGCCTTTTCTATTCTACCATCGGTAAATAAGTTTGAACACGAGAAAGACTTGATATTCGATCTGATCTGTATAATAATAAGTAGTCTAATCTACGAAGCAGGGAGCACATAACTGAATGTCAACACCAACAAGTACCGTGACGGAAGAACAAAAGCCAGAAGTCGAACAGATTGAAATTTGGAAATGTAAAGAGACAGATTGTAAAGCGTGGGTTCGCAAAGAATTCGTTACGGAAGCTTTACCGACTTGTCCATTATGTAAAAATCAGATGGTGCGCAGCTATAAGCATGTGCCTGTGACAGTTAAAAAAGGAAATAAAAAGTTTTTAGTTGGGAAAAAACGTTTCTAGTAAAATTTAAAAGATCAATAGCATCTTCGCCCTAGCGTGAAGAGAGATGCTGCTGGTCTTTTTTTTTGGAAAGAATAGCAGTGACCAAGCATAAGATGCTAGAGAGGGGGAATGCGTTATGCAATGGCCTGAACTTAATCTAAGTGACGATGCGATCAAGATACTCTACAAACTTCGGGATAGGAAGCAGGAATGGGACAAGCTCAAAGATACGCAACCTTTATTCGCCATTCTAACAGGTGGCCTGATTCTTTATTTCATTATCTCTTTCTATCGAAAGGTTTTATTAGTTTCAGGCGGCAATGCATTAGCCATCCTAGATTTGCTTATTTCTAATAGGCTTCTATCGGGTTCGCTCCTTGCTTGTATCTCTTTGTTCCTATTTACAAGAAATCGTGTGACTAGAATTGAAAAAGCGAAGTCGAAATACGAGAATTTAAGAATGGAAGTCATCGATAAGTTGGACGCATCCTGGTTAAAGGACGTGAAGTCGGAATCTCGGGATCAAATTTCTAGCTTTCTACATAACGAGTATGATATTAATATTGTGTACAAGAGTTAATAGGGAGCGAGGATGACGGAACGGATGAGATATGAATGTCGCTATATCGATGCAGAGAACGGGATACGGAAGTGGGAAGATATTGAGGTTGAGGCCCCTTATTTAAGGGAAGTTGTAACGGGAGAGAAGCCGCGGCTCAAGACTCGCTTTCGCGCGTGTTGGACAACTGATGCTTTGCATATACGATTCGAATGCGAGGATGATCACGTCGTGGCAACGATGGAGCGACGAGATGATCCTATTTATTTGGAAGATGTGGTTGAGGTTTTTATTGATAAAAGCGGTACCGGAGCGGTTTATTACGAGTTCGAAGTGAGTCCGCGCAACGTCGTATTCGATGCTTTGATCCATTATAACGGTGGGGATAAAGAGATAGATGTTGCATGGGATGCGAAGGGAATGCATACCGAGGTTTTGGACGGGGCTGATGGGTGGAAGACTTATGATCTGCGAATTCCTTTTGCAGATTTGGATCGGGAGCGGGGGCAGGAGCAAAAGCTGGAGCAAGAGCAGGAGCAAAAGCAAGAGCAAGAGCATGGGGGAAACCGGACACCTCAGCATGGCGCTGAATGGCGTTGGAATTTATATAGAATTGATGATGATATAGAAGGAAATCGACATTACTGGGCTTGGTCCCCCACAGGGAAAGTCGATTTCCATATGCCGCATCGATTCGGGACCCTTGTTTTTGTGAAAGAATAGAAACAGAATCCTGCGGAATCGGTTGGCGGGAAGGGGTATAGAATAGTGGGGGTGCTGTAACGATGTTTATCATTGTTAAAGTGGTGGTGGCGCGCGAATGTGGTCTGTAACGATGTTTTTCATCGCTAAAGTGGCAGAGGTGCGCAAAGGGTGACTCGCTAACGATGAAAAACATTCTTAAAGCAAAGCCCTCCAGCTTCAACAAAAGCTAGAGGGCTTATTTTTGCTTATTATTCTTGATGAGCTAAGCCTCATTCAGCACGTCATTTACTTGCTGCCAAGCCCAATCGAGCTCTTCCTTCGTAATCGTAAGGGGCGGAGCCAAGCGAATGATGTGCTCGTGTGTCTCCTTGCACAGTAGACCTTTCGCTTTCAGCTCTTCACAGAACGGACGCGCTGAAACCTTAAGGTCAATGCCGATGAACAGCCCACGACCGCGAATCTCCGTAATCTGCGGAGATTGGATTTCCTGAAGCCGCTTCAGGAAATAAGCGCCAAGCTCATCCGAGCGCTCTGCGAGGCGCTCGTTCAGGGTGACCTCCAGCGCCGCGATCGCGACGGCGCAGCCGAGCGGATTACCCCCGAACGTCGAGCCGTGGGAACCCGGCTCGAAAACATCAAGAACCTCTCGATCTCCGGCGACCGCCGAGATCGGGAACACGCCGCCGCCGAGGGCCTTGCCCATGATGTACAGGTTCGGCGTTACATCTTCCCAGTCGCAAGCGAAGCGGCGACCCGTACGGCCGAATCCCGTCTGGATTTCGTCCGCGACGAACAATACCTTATTCGCCTGACATAGCTCATAACATTCCCGCAGGTAACCGGCCTGCGGAATCACAATACCAGCCTCGCCTTGAATAGGCTCGAACAGGAACCCCGCCGTGTTCGGCCCGATGGCTTCACGAAGCGCCGCCGCATCCCCGTAGGGAATGATGCGGAATCCCGGCGTAAAAGGCCCGAAGCCGCGTTGATATTCCGGCGACGATGAGAAGGAAGTGATCGTGACTGTCCGTCCGTGGAAATTCCCTTCACAGACAATAATTTCAGCTTGATCGGCGGGGATCCCTTTCACTTCATAGCCCCAACGACGAACAGCCTTAACTGCGGTTTCGACCGCTTCGGCACCGGTATTCATCGGTAAAATCATCGGCTTACCGGTGTAATTCGCTAATTTTTCATAAAACGAACCTAACGTCTCGCTATGGAAAGCTCTAGATGTTAATGTAACCTTCTCGGCTTGCTCATGAAGCGCTCTCAGAATGTGAGGATGACGATGTCCTTGATTTAAGGCGGAGTAAGCGCTAAGCATATCCATGTAGCGGTTGCCTTCCGGATCCTCGACCCATACGCCTTCCGCTCTCGATATTACGATTGGCAGCGGATGGTAATTGCGAGCCCCGTATTTTTCCGTTTTTTCAATAATCATCGAACTTGTCGTATCCATAACAATTCCTCCCTGACGTGCAGCTTGTAAGCCAAGCTCGCCGGCATTCTCTGTAACTTTCTGAAGGTCTCACAAAGCGAGCTTGTTTAATCCATTGTATTCATCAACTCATGAACGTGGCAATATAAATCCTATGAGGTAAATCCCCTATGCGGTTGTGCTTCTCCTAGCATATATAAATACATTGCTTTAGACAGTGATACAAGTCTTCACGAAATTGGCCAAGTTCAATCATTATGTGCAAATCCTTATGTAATGTTGCAACATGTGAAGACTTGAAATGTCAAAATAGGAAATATTATTAGAAGCGGGCTAAATTGATCAGTGGTCAAAAATTTATTACAGGACGTGTCAGATATGTGCAGGATTCTTGAAAGCGGTCGCGAATTCTTCAGATGAGCGCTTATGAATGCCATGCACGGCGTTCAGCAAGTATCTCATCAATCGAAAGATGATGCTAAGGAAATCGCGGCTTCTTGTCGAGAGCTTAATGGGGGAAATGAAAGACATAGGTCTAGCGGCACTGAGATAGAAGGATTTTCGGAACACCTACTTCGCAACATCGAGCAATATACTTTGTAGAAAAAGGAATGGTGTGTACGATGACTCATCGCATTGAAAAAGACTTTATAGGTGAAAAACAAGTTCCATCCCAAGCATATTACGGCATTCAAACGATGCGCGCATTAGAGAATTTTCCAATTACGGGAGTTAAAATTCACGCAGAACTCATTACAGCTCTGGCAGAAGTAAAAAGGGCGGCTGCATTAGCGAATATGGAAACACACATGCTGCCCAAAAAAATCGGTGAACAATTAGTCAAAGCCGCTGAAGAAGTAAGACAAGGTCAGTTGCTTGAGGAGTTTATTGTTGATTCTATTCAAGGCGGAGCGGGAACCTCCATCAATATGAACATGAACGAAGTGCTTGCTAACCGGACGTTGGAGCTGCTTGGCGAGGAAAAGGGCAATTATTTCCATTGTAATCCGAATAATCATGTCAACATGTCGCAATCCACAAACGACGTTATCCCTACCGCCATCAAAATTGCCGCGTACCGTTTATCTGAACAATTGATAGAGACGATGATTTCACTCCAGAGTGCTTTTGCACGTAAGGAAACGGAATTTGATGATGTTATTAAAATGGGACGAACGCATCTCCAGGATGCAGTTCCTATTCGTATGGGCCAAGAATTCGGCGCTTATGCACGTGTCCTCCAGCGTGATATCAATCGTATCCGTCATGCTTCTAAGGGGCTTTTGACCGTTAATATGGGGGCTACTGCTGTAGGAACAGGGCTTAATGCGAAACCTGAGTATGTGGAACGCGTTATGTTTCATCTAAAAGGGCAGGTAGGCATACCCATTGAACTAGCCGAGCATTTGGTCGACGGCACCCAAAACATGGATGCCTACACGGAGCTATCCGCTTCCCTGAAAGTATGCGCCGTGAACCTTTCAAAAATATGCAATGATATTCGATTAATGGCTTCAGGTCCTCGCGTAGGCTTAGGGGAACTGAAACTGCCGCCGAGACAACCAGGATCTTCCATTATGCCGGGTAAAGTAAACCCTGTTATGCCGGAGGTTGTGAATCAAGTGGCGTTCCAAGTCATTGGCAACGACCATACCATCTGCTTGGCCTGCGAAGCAGGTCAATTCGAACTTAACGTAATGGGCCCCGTACTTGCGTTCAACCTTCTACAATCGCTGAAAATACTGCGGAACGCGGCTGACGTGTTCGAGCGCTTTGCGATTGAGGGCTTGGAAGCCGACCGCGAGCGCTGCGCGACTTATGTCGAGCAAAGTTTTGGCATCGTCACAGCCTTGAACCCGCATCTCGGCTACGAAGTCGCCGCGCAATTAGTGAAAGAAGCTGTTCGCACTGGTATGACGCTCAAAGAGCTCATCCTAGAGCGTGGGCTGCTTACACCTGAGGAGATTGAAGAAATCCTCAATCCCATACAGATGACCACGCCGGGCATCGCTGGTGATAGATTGCTGCAACCTGCCGATTAGGGCATCTGGGTGAAGGAAGCTTTGCAGTCTACGACATCTGGCTAAAGCCTGCTCATAAAACGAGCGCCCCCGACCCATCGGTAGATGAGTTGGGGGCATTTTTTACATCATCTTCCTGGACTACAGCCTGCGAGGTCTTAATCCATATGGTCTTTTAACGGTTCATAAAAAGTCAGCTTATTCCCGAACGGATCCGTGACGCAGACTTCTTTGGTATGCCACGGGCTGGTTTCTATACCGGGGCGAGAATATCTATATTTTTTATTTATCAAGCTAGAATGAAATGCTTCTATGTCCACGATTTCTATTCGAACCGCTGCACCCGGGCTGCAATCCCCATAATGCTCAGATAAGTGTAATTTACATTCACCTAAACTGACCTCCATATAAAGGGGCATATCACTCTCAAAACGATGCTCCCACCCTAACGAAAAACCCAAGTAATCTATGTAGAATTCCTTTGCCTTCCTCTCATCGAACATTCTGAAAATGGGCGTGACACCTTTAATGGTTGTAATAACAATCATCTCCTTGTTTTATCGTTTATGTATGTACTTGAGTTTCTTGAACTGCCTAAGCCATTTACGAGTACATAAAAGGTTACGTAAACCGTCATGATAACAAATCCGACTAATAAGCAGAAAATGATGGCATCTTGATGCAGAGTTTCTCGTAGGATTTCCAGTATGCCGTTATTGCGTAAAGCGTCCCAACTGTTTAAGCGATATTCTCTTCCCAAAAGTATGCCGTACCCGGATAGAAGCGCGGTCATTGCGATGATCAGCCATGAAACAACATGATTGAATCGCTCTTTCCAAATCTTTTGAATCATGTACATGGAGCTGCACCCTAGCAATAGACCGTTCCATGCAAATAAGAAGATGATGAAAAAATCATACCAATAGGCAAAGGAGAATGCTCCTTTTTGGACATATGAGTCCTTCAAAATCGTTAAATGTATAAAATCGGTTATGACATACGGAGAGTTTGGCAGGAATAACAACCAGGCTAAACCGACCACGATTAAAATGAACTTTCTGAAGATCGTAGATTTTCGGGTATGTATAAAATAGGCTGCCGCAGCAAGGATGTACGGAATCCATGCGAGGAATAAGTTCCAAAGAAGAAACTCAAAATAGGTTTGGTTTTTGAACAAAAAATAGACCCCAACTGTGGAAGAAGAGAGTAGGATCAGGAAGAGATTCAGGTACCAATGATTTAAGGTTTTCATTGTATTCTCCACGTTTGGTTTGTATTTTGGTAGTGATGCCTGTCCAAGATTGTGTCTCCATTTTACCTTTATTTGCAAACTACAACAAGCAAAAACTGTAGCATGAGGGGATTGGATGGGAAGACGGCTTTGAGATTTACTGCTATTCTCCGTAACTTTATTAGAATCTCCGATTTAAAATCAGAAGTATACAAAAATGATGTTTAACGAGACCTGATAATATCTTTTCAAGCTCGTTAGCTTCCTCATAGGTTGCAACAGAGCGAACAAAAAGAATCCACTCATTCGTTTCCATACAATTTAAGAGGCGTTGAATACGACGATTATATTTATCCTTATATTGTGGAAATGAAGTTGGGGTATTTGCAGCTGCCAGAAAATCGTGTACGGAATCTATATGATAAAATATTCCGGTTATGCTTGAACATTTGGCCAATCATAAGTGCCGATGTAGTCTGGTTTAATCCAGCGTGAGTGTTTCGTCAGGCCTATCATAAATTTCATGGGCTGTAGTGTTGTACATGTGCTCCATCAGTTTGAATCCATTATTTGATGGATTAATGAGTAATACTCGCCCGCAACCTCGGACCATTTCCGTTGTAGTACATTACTTATAGCGAGCTTTTGCCTAGGCAATAAGGTTGTTTTGTGCATCCAGAGGTCGTGGATTGCTTTTTCGATTTCACACACAGAATAAGGGTCGAAAGTTATAAAGGCATCCATTTCTGCAATAACTTCTTCAGTAACCTCAATTCTACCTATTGCAACCGAGGTATCCATTGCCAAAGACTCCAATATGGGGAAGGGACAGCTCCCCTCAAAGAGCGTAGGCACAATCGTGGCTATAGCATATTTATAGAGTGACGGAAGATCACTTGATGGTAGTCTATCTAGAAAAATAACACTGTTACGGGCCTCTATATCGTTACATCCGTTTAGTATTCCGGAAATTTCTGCTGATTTAGGGCTATGCAGATACGGAGCTGTAAATACTAAAGTATGACGCATACTCTTCAACAGGAGCAGTTAAGCGAATAACCTTTGTCTTTTTCATATTTAATGTAAGATGGTTCAGTCCATCGGTATTGCGAATATGGTTGGAAGGGAAGACGACTGCAGCTGCGTTTCCCACAACATTATGAACGATACCATCCAATCTATAACAAAAGTCTGGATACAATGCATAATAAAGCTCCTTAAAGTGTAGATATACCAAATCATGTAAGCATAGAATATAGGGCGTCTGGAATTGGATGGCTGATTCTAAGCCGACATAAGGGACGATCCATACGTGTACTGGAATATTCTCATTAATCCAGACCATATCATCCGATATTTTTATGATTAGTGAACTCGGATACTTAATTAATAGTCGTTCAAATATTCGCTCAACCTCTAAAGAATTTTCCTGTATTGCCGTCACATAAATAGCCGTATCATTACTTCTCAATAGTAAACCTTCCGATACCTTCTCCATCCATGCTCACTCTTCCAGAATATCCAAGATAAATTCCTATATGTGTTTTAGAACTGTCGTCCATACATGTCGTTAGAACCCGAACCTTCAATCATACGGGACCCCGCAGAGGTGAGAACTTCGTCACATCTAATTTTGCCAAGCAAATTGCCGATATTGAAAAGGGTAAACAAGAGCCAATCTTACGTGTAGGCAATCTTACGGCTAAGAGAGACTTTACGGATGTCAGGGATGTCGTGCGAGCCTATTGGGATGCTCTTGAAAAAGGAGAAGCAGGAGAGTGTTACAATATCGCTTCCGGAACCTGTTATACCATCAAGGAAATGTTGAACCAATTATTATCATTTAGCACGGTTAATATTGAGATCCGGGAGGACTCTGCCCGTTTGTGCCCTTCGGATGTAGAGATTCTGCTAGGTGACTACAGCGTATTTCATCAACAAACCGGTTGGAAACCAGAAATTCCATTTGAACAAACAATGAAAGATTTATTGAACTATTGGCGGGCGCAGACATAAATTCAGCATGAGCTGCCGAGTAAGAATCTGATTTATACAGCCTTAGTCCTTTTGAATTTAGGACTAGGGCTATTGCCTTTATACATAGTGATTACGCGCCAAATAAGCCATGATGATCGCAGCGCTCTCTTGCGGGGTTTCAACCCCTGTTTCAACGACAACATCGGGGTTCATCGGTTCTTCAAAGTGATCCGTAATTCCGGTGAAATGCGAAATTTCCCCTTTCAGTGCCTTTTTATAGAGTCCTTTCACATCCCTACTGATACATTCCTCTAAGGGGCATTTAACAAACACCTCAATGAAAGAACCGATCTCCTTCCGACAATAATCCCTCATCTCCTGATACGGGGATATAAAGGACGCAAGAACAATAATATCGTTTCTGGTAAGCAGCGTCGCCACATAGGCCACTCTTTGTATGTTTGTAAATCGATCCTCTTTAGAAAAACCAAGATCAGCCGTTAAGTTCCTTCGCACAACATCGCCGTCCAGTGCTTCCACCTTTTTGCCCGATTGCCTAAGCTCCGCTTCTACTAAGCCGCTGATTGTTGTTTTCCCAGCACCTGAAAGCCCTGTAAACCAAACAGTAACACCTTTTTGCAATAGGTTTTCCCTCCCAATCCGTTATGGTAACTTTCGATATCGTATGAGTAAAAGGCTTATCCTGAAACGGACAAACAAGGAGCAGACAAAAGTTGGACGCGGAAAATGAAGGCGTCCATGTCAAAAATACAATCGAATCCGCACTGCGTGTAAAAACGGCATACCCATTCGAAATCATCGTAGTGGATGACGGCTCTTCTGACGGTTGCTGTGATTTTATCGCATCTAATCTGTATGGCGGGCAAGTAAGAGTGATCCAAACCGATGGTATAGGTGCGGCGATGGCAAGAAATAAGGGGGCAGATCAGGCTATAGGCAAGTATTTCTATTCTGCGATGCCCATCTATTCTTTGGAGATCTATGGATAGACCGCTTGCTTAAACCGATCTTATCCGGACATTCGGATGCCGTATCGCGGGGAATCGTATGTTCACATGCGCCTTTGCTCATTGGTTATGGCCAGACACTGAATAAGCATATGGCAGTTAAATGGAGGAGGTGGCGGGAGACCGTATTTCCAGCCCCGATCTTGCCTGGTGCTTGTTTGGCGCTGGAGAGGAGTACTTTTTTTTGATGTGGACGGCTTTGATCGAGGATTTAATGTTTGGGGATTCGAAGATATCGAACTGTCGATTAAGCTTTGGCT
Organism: Paenibacillus sp. V4I7; assembly: GCF_030817275.1. NCBI lineage: Bacteria > Bacillati > Bacillota > Bacilli > Caryophanales > Paenibacillaceae > Paenibacillus > Paenibacillus sp. V4I7. The sequence goes on from NZ_JAUSZD010000002.1 coordinate 710,404, forward strand.
GCACGGTTACAGATGCAGTGTGCAGTAAACAAGACATTGATCCTAAGTGAACTCACGAGGATCAATGTCTTGTTTTTGTTTTCATTCTATAAAATTTGTTTGCCCAGCAAGGAGCTAATTAAGCCAACGACTAAGTGGGATGTTTTGTTATTGTCGTCAAGAAGAGGATTCACCTCAACGAATTCGGCTGAGGTCACAATGCCTGCTTCATGCAGCATCTCAACAGCTAAGTGAGCTTCGCGGTAATGAAGTCCACCTTTTACAATCGTGCCAGTTCCAGGTGCTTCAATCGGATCCAGAGAATCGACGTCAAAACTAACATGCACGCCGTCCGTTTTACTGCTTATATAGTCAATGGCATCTTGCATAATGTAAGCCATTCCTTTGCGATCTATATCATACATGGTATAGCATTTGATTCCCAAAGAACGAATGAGTTTCTTCTCGCCCTCATCGAGGGAGCGTGCTGCAATAAGGACGATATTCTCCGCTTTCACTTTGTCATGACTGCCCATAATGCTTGTCAATAAGGGATGCCCCATCCCTAGACTGACGGCCAATGACATCCCATGAATATTACCGGATGGACTTGTATCTGCTGAATTTAGGTCCGAATGAGCATCGATCCAAATGATACCTAAGTTTTGATAATGGCCGGATAATCCAGCTAATGTACCGATAGCTATGCTATGATCGCCGCCAATGACGAGAGGAAAGCGTCCTTGTTCCACGACCTGAGAGACTTGCTTAGCCAGTAGTGTATTTACCTCGATAGCCTCAGCCAAATACTTGAGGTTGGTTTGATCAACTTCAGCTGCCAAGGGAGTTGCTTTATCGTCCGGTAGACGAATATCAGCAATATGATCGATTGTGATATCCATTTGCTGTAGACCTCGAATTAGACCTGCTTGTAAAATGGCTTTCGGTCCTTTGCTGGCTCCGCGTCGACCTGCTCCAAGATCAAATGGCACAGTAATCGCAGCAATAGTCGGTTTGGTACTCATGCGATCAGCTCCTCTTGTTTGGGCTTCAGATAAAGCTTCGTTTGTAATTAGATTATCATAACCCAGCTCATAATTGGAGATTTTAATTTGGTTCCTGTGGCAATTGCTGCCGTAAGCAACAGCTTAACTCTTTTATAAGAGGGTATGTAAGAAAATATAACATCGTATGAACAAAAATATAATAAATGCAAGTGTAAATAGCCATTTTTTATCATCGAAAACAAAGTTAACGTGATATATTGTTTGTTATTCTAAAAGATGAGGCTTTTAGTGTTATGTATATTGACATGAAATCTTATTTTCATTACGATCATGGTGAATTAAACAATTCATCAGGGGATTGGAGAACAGGTCCTTATGTTACAAGCAAATGAACTAGACATGTATACCGCAATTAAGGATGCCATTATCGAACAAAAGCTTCGTCCCAATATGCAGTTAGTCGAAGAAGTGCTGGCAGAATCTTTTGGAGTGAGCCGCACACCTGTACGCAATGTACTCCGCCGACTGGCGAGTGAGAAGTTAGTAACCGTCATTCCTTACAAAGGTACTTTTGTTGCTTGCCCATCCACACATGAGGCTAAAGAAGTGTTCGAAATGCGCAGAGTGATTGAAGCGGCGGCGATCCGTAAAGTGTGTGGTACGTTGACAGACGATCAGTTTCAACAATTAAAAATAATGCTGGATGATGAGCATGAAGCGCATAAGCAGGGTGATCTACTGGGAGCTCTACGAATTACGGGTGATTTCCACCTCCGCATTGCTGAATTAGCGAGCAATTATTACTACTATCATTATTTGGAAGAATTGATTGCACTCACTTATGTGATTATCGCCTTTTATGGGATGAAGAAAAATAGGTATTGCCATGATCATGAGCAAATTTTAGCGGCCATTAAGTTAGGGGATGCGGATTTAGCTGAACGATTGATGGTTGAACATTTAAGCGAGATTGAAGCATCTTTGGATTTCGAAGAACATGGTGTGAAGCCGCATTCACTTACAGATATTTTTAAGTCCAGAAGTTATGCAACCGTCAAAAGATAAATGAGTTGTGCCCATTTTTTTACGAGAGATTGTATACAATCTTGTGTGTGATGTTGAGCGTTAATTGCATACAACATGCAAATGCTTCGAACAAAGTTGAGAGCTATGGAAGGGGCGAGGGAATGAAATTAACGGCGAAGCAAGTGGGGAAGAGCTTTGGAGATCGCGTCGTGCTTAAACAAGTTGACTTAACGGTGAATTCTCATGAATTTATTTGTATCTTAGGGCATAGCGGTTGCGGTAAATCAACACTTCTGAATATGGTGGCCGGATATTTGCTCCCTGATGAAGGTGAAATAAAGGTCGATGGTGAGATGATAAAAGGCCCATCGAAATCAAGGGGAATGGTCTTTCAGGATCATGCTTTGTTCCCTTGGTACAATGTTCTCGAAAACATTTCATTTGGGCCTGAAGTACAAGGCGCGTCCAAGGCGAAAGCCAAAGAAATCGGCAAGGAATTCCTGAGTCTGGTTGGACTTGAAGCCTATGCGAATCATTATCCAGCCGAATTATCTGGCGGTATGAAGCAGCGAGTAGGAATTGCTAGAGCACTTGCGAGCTCACCAGAAATTTTGTTGATGGATGAACCATTCGGTGCTCTCGATATTTTGACCAGGGACATGATGCGTAGAGAGCTTAGGCGCATATGTGCAAAGCTTAGACCGACTATCCTATTCGTTACTCACAGTATTAGCGAAGCAGTCTATCTAGCTGATCGGGTGGTTGTGATGAAGGATGGCGAAATTGCAGAGACGTTTTCCATCGAAATTGAGCATCCACGCACGTTTGAATCTCCTGGATTTAGTAAAGCGATGCGCAGCATCGAGCGGATTTTGATGGAAGATGAAACAGAGGAGGCAATCTGATGAGTGAAACATCGGTAACGGTCGTTGCTGACAGTGATTTGCTTCCAACTGGGACTAAGCGTGTAGAGCAGCTGAAGAAGCGCAAAGGGTACAAAGAAAGTTTTATGCAGAGATGGAACATCATGCCGTTCGTTACCTTTTTCGTCCTTTGGGAAGTGTTTTCTCAGTTAAATGAGAGATTTGCTTGGTTTAATCCGATATTCCTACCTCCACCAACCCTGATTGTGTCGGATGCCTGGGTACTGGCGAAGACGGGGATCGTGTTAGAAAGTTTAGTTTCCAGTTCAATTCGTATTGCTTTGGGATTCGTCATTGGTTGCTTATTCGCTGTATTGTTCGGAGTGTTAATGAGCAAATTCCGAACGTTTGAACGATGGATGTCTCCAATCCTCAATCTCGTAAGTCCGATTCCAGCCTTGGCTTTGCTGCCGCTATTCATCATCTGGTTCGGTATCGGAGAGTTTCCCAAAGTTCTGCTAATAGCTTGGACAACATTCGTTCCTGTACTTGTTTATACAGTTGACGGTTTTAAGTCAGTGCCATCTACACTCATTCGATCTGCCCTTAGTTTAGGCGCTTCAGAGCGGCAAATCTTTACCCGGGTTATGATTCCATCGGCGATTCCAAATTTTATTGTAGGTGCGCGGGTCAGTCTGGGTCTGTCTTTCTCGGCTTTAATTGTCTCTGAAATGATGGGCGCGAAATCAGGGCTTGGTTATATCATCGTGGATGCCAGAAATTATTTCAAAATTTCCAACATGTTTGTCGCCATTATTTTAATTGGCTTGTCATACAGTTTGTTTTCAGGCTTAGTGAAAATTTTGGAAAGGAGGGTCTTGGCGTGGCGTAAGGGTGGCATGAGAGATGCTGTTGAGAAATAGAAGCAAATGATGACCCGAAAAAAGAGAAAGAAAAGTGGAGGGAAACACATGAAAAACAAAAGAATATGGGCTCAATCTTTCTTGGTATTCGTAACGGCAGCTATGGTAGTGACAGCATGTAGTTCCAAACAAACGACGACAAGTACAACGGCTCCCGCAGCAACAACAGCTGTTGCAGCGACAACAACAACACCTGCAGCTACGGCTGCCGCGGCGGCAGTTCCGGAAATGAAAGATATTACGTTAGTCGGCGTACGTGATGCACAGATTTCCTCTCAACAAATTATTGCAGATAAGCTTGGCTATTTCAAAGAAACTGGATTAAATGTGACCAGTCAACTGATTGAAAGCGGACCGGATATCGGACCGATGGTTGCCGGCGGCAGCGCGCCACTCTCGATTCAAACGAATTTTATGGACATTATTCTAAAATCATCGAACGTTCCTGTGAAAATTGTTACACCCCTAGCGCAAATTGCGGGTACGCAAGCTGTCGTCGGTTCCAAGAAATTAGAACTGAAGACATCCAAAGACTTAGAAGGCAAGACAATTGGGATCCCCAACGGAGCAGACGTGAAGATCGCAATTGATAATATGGGTAAAGAGCTTGGTGTGGATGTAAGCAAAATAAAATACGTCAATATAGCGCCAAGTGATGCGGTAATTGCTTTGCAAAAAGGTGATATTGATGCCCTGGCTTGTTGGGAACCGTTTATTACCAAAGCGATTCAAGGTGGAGGCAAGTTCTTGTTCAGCGGAACGAAGAGTGAGCTGCCTGACAAAAAAGGCGATGTGAAATGGATGAGCGTTCATACAACGATGCAGGTTTCAGACGATTTTATTAAGAAAAATCCGAATACGATTAAAGCCGTGCTTGCTGGTCTCAAAAAGGCGACGGATTATATTAACAAGAACCGCGATGAAGCGATCAAGATTCTTGCTCCTGAGCTTCACTTAAGTGTTGAAGAGCTGACGCAAATCATGAGCCGAAATGTATACTCGATGGAAGTAGATGATACTTACGTAAATGGCAGTAACGGTGCGGCCGTAGGTGAATATCTAAAAGCTGTAGGTAATATTAAAACCATTCCGAAACCAGATACTTACCATGATTTGAGCTTGTTGAAAGCTGTAGATTCATCACTTGTAAAAGTTGAATTCAAATAAGTAAGTTCATGTTCAGGGTCGAGACAGCATGCTTATTTCGGTCCTGAAGATTATGAATGTAAGTACAGTCGAGGTGAACAGGGTGAGCGAATTATTAGATGTGATCATTCGAAACGGCTCCGTTGTTTTGCGAGATGAAGTCCGTTTTTTGGATATAGGTATTAAGAATGGCAAGATTTCGCGATTGGATGAGCGGATTACGCTGGAAGCAGAGCAAGTTGTTGATGCTTCCGGCATGGTCATCATGGCTGGTATGATTGATGTCCATGTCCACTTGAATGAACCCGGAATGGGGGACTGGGAAGGATTTGCCACGGGTTCTGCCGCATTAGCCGCAGGCGGATGTACCACATACATCGACATGCCGCTTAACGGCGTTCCGCCAACAGTTACCGTCTCCGCGATGGAGATGAAGCTGGAAGCTGCTCGCGAACAATCATCGGTCGATTACGCCATATGGGGTGGACTGGTGCCGGGGCATCTGGATGATTTGGAGCCCATGAGCGAAGCTGGTGTCATTGGTTTCAAAGCTTTCATGTCTTCGCCGGGTGACCCGGGAGAGGAAGCATTTCGTGAGGTAGATGACCTCACCTTGTGGGAAGGGATGAAGAGCATTGCGCGAATGAACCGAGTGCTGGCGCTTCATGCTGAAAGCGAGTCACTTGTTTCACGCTTAGGACGGGAGAAACAGGCAGAAGGCAAAGTCACGGCGAAAGACTATACGTCCACACGCCCGATTCTTGCTGAGCTCGAAGCGGTGAATCGAGCACTCTTTTATGCAGAGCAGACAGGGTGTCCCCTGCATTTCGTTCATATCAGCAGCGAGGCTGCTGTGAAGATCATTATGGATGCGAAGAGGCGCGGGGTTAACGTGACGCTGGAGACTTGTCCGCACTATTTAATCCTAACGGAGGATGACTTAGAACGAATAGGGCCTACGGCCAAATGTGCGCCTCCACTGCGTAGTGAAGATGAGAAGGAACGGTTGTGGGAGGCTTTGCGCCTTGGTTATATTGATATGATTTCATCGGATCATTCCCCTAGTCCAAGCACATTGAAGGAATCTAGCAATTACTTTGAAGCATGGGGTGGCATATCGGGAGCACAAAGCTCACTAGAACTTATGATTGATGAAGGACACTTGAAGCGGGGGATCGGGCTTAGTCAGTTAAGTCATATGCTGTCCTACGCGCCGGCTGAGCGATTCGGTCTTCTTCCTAACAAAGGAGATATCCGCCTAGGCGCCGATGCAGATCTTGTCATGATTTCATTGAATGCCCCATATGTGCTGCAAACAGAACACTTATTGTATCGTCATAAGCATAGTCCTTATGTAGGAAAGGAACTGGGGTGTAAAGTGCGGGCTACCTGGAGCAGAGGGAATCTTGTCTATGAAGAAGCGAAGGGGATCAGTGCTGTGAAGGCTGGCAAATGGTGTCCAAATAAGAATAAAGTAGGTACGTTGCAATACGAAGGTGAGTGAACTTGACATTCAATGAAGTTGATGTAAAAATGAATTAACTGAGTGTTCTTAATTCATGTAAATTCATTGACGAGTACGAGTACGCTAATCCCCTTGATTTCCAGAGAGTTGGCCTTGCGCTGAAAGCCAACATTCAAGACTTAGCCGAAAATCCCCTCTGAGAAGGAAAGCTGAAGGAATTCTAGTAAGCTGACCCGGGATCCCGCCGTTACAAGGGCCGCGTATGATAGTACGTAGAACGAGAGCTATCATGATCATATCTTTATGATCATGATGGAACTAGGGTGGTATCGCGAGATGTAATCTCGTCCCTTACGGGACGGGATTTTTTTGTTTTCTGTAAATCGTTTCATGGTTAGCCCCTATCATTTTAATAGAGGAGTGTGTATGACACATGAGAAAAATTGATGTGAAAGAAAAAGCGAGAACCCGCGAATTGCGTGTTCTTGAGCAATGGAGATTGAATGATACATTCCGCAAATCCATCGAAAGCCGCAAAGGTAAAGCGAACTTCGTCTTTTACGAAGGACCGCCAACGGCAAATGGATCACCCCATATCGGACACGTGCTTGGTCGTGTTGTGAAAGATTTCATCTGCCGCTATAAAACAATGTCTGGGTACCAAGTCATCCGCAAAGCTGGTTGGGACACACATGGCTTGCCCGTCGAGCTTGGTGTGCAGAAGCAGCTTGGTATCTCTGGAAAGCAAGAGATTGAAAAATACGGAGTAGCCGAATTTGTTGAGAAATGCAAAAGCAGCGTATTTGAATATGAAAAGCAATGGCGTGAACTGACGGAAGCAATCGCATACTGGACGGATATGGATAACCCCTATGTTACGTTGGATAACGACTATATCGAGAGTGTTTGGCATATTTTATCCGAAATCCATAACAAAGGGCTATTATACAATGGGCACCGTGTAAGCCCTTATTGTCCGGATTGTCAAACAACGCTCAGTTCTCACGAAGTGGCTCAAGGCTATGAAGATGTGAAAGATTTAAGTGCCACAGTAAAATTCAGGAGTAGAAACGGACAGGAAATCTTTCTGGCTTGGACGACGACGCCATGGACACTACCTGCGAACGTAGCGTTGGCCGTAAATAAAGACATCGATTATGTTAAAGTGAAACAAAAAGGTGAAGTTTACATCGTCGCGAAAAATCTCGCGGAAAAAGTATTCAAACAAGACTACGAAATCTTATCTGTGCATAAAGGATTGGAATTCGTCGGCACTGCCTACGAGCCTCCTTTTGGGTATATTAGCCCCACCAAAGGACATATCGTCGTAGACGCAGACTATGTTATGGATACGAGTGGTACGGGTATCGTTCATATTGCTCCGGCGCATGGTGAAGATGATTACCGAACAGCCCGTCGACACGAACTGGATTTTGTGAATGTAGTGAACTTGGCAGGACGTTACAATGATCAGATCACTGACTTCGCTGGACGCTTCGTCAAAGATTGTGACGTCGATATCGTGAAAAACTTGTCTGAACGCAGCCTGCTATTTTCCAAAGAGCGCTATGAGCATAGTTACCCTTTCTGCTGGCGCTGTAAATCCCCGCTGCTCTATTATGCGATGGAGAGCTGGTTTATCAAAACGACCGCAATTAAAGAGCAATTGATCGAAAACAACAGTAAAATCGACTGGTACCCTTCCCACATCCGTGAAGGGCGCTTCGGCAAGTTCCTTGAAGAGCTTGTCGATTGGAACATCAGCCGTAATCGTTATTGGGGGACCCCGCTTAACGTTTGGTTATGTGGGGATTGCGGAGTGGAGTATGCACCGGGAAGCCACAAAGATTTGCGAGAAAAATCAGTAAAGCCAATTGACGAAAGCTTGGAGCTGCATAAGCCCTACATCGATGAAGTGAAACTGCGCTGCTCTTGTGGAGGCATCATGGAGAGAACCCCTGAGGTGATCGACGTCTGGTTCGATAGCGGTTCAATGCCTTTTGCGCAGTATCATCATCCATTCGGAGATGAGACGTTGTTTAATGAGCAGTACCCAGCGGATATGATCTGCGAAGGGATTGACCAAACAAGGGGCTGGTTCTTCAGTCTGCTTGCTGTTTCAACGTTGTATAATGGCAAATCGCCTTACAAAGCCGTTCTTTCTACCGGACATGTACTGGACGAGAACGGACAAAAAATGTCTAAAAGCAAAGGTAACGGCATCGATCCATGGGAAATCATCGATGAATTTGGGACAGATGCGTTTCGATGGGCCCTGCTGTCAGACAGCGCACCTTGGAACAGCAAACGGTTCTCTAAGCAAATTGTTGCCGAAGCGAAATCCAAAGTGGTCGATACGATCAATAACACACATGCTTTTTATGCGTTATATGCAACGATTGACCAGTATAAGCACGAAGACCATCCGGTTCAAAAGCACGCGAACGAATTGGATCGCTGGATATTATCAAGACTAAACAGCACACTGCAAAATGTCAGTAAGGGCTTGGAAATTAACGACTTTCTAAACCCGGCGAAGCAAATCGAAATGTTTGTCGACGAGCTGAGCAACTGGTACATCCGTCGTTCTCGCGATCGTTTCTGGGGCAGTGAAATGACCGTTGATAAAGTGTCAGCGTATCAAACACTGCGTGAAGTGCTGCTGACACTCTCGCGGATGATAGCGCCATATGCGCCGCTCATTGCCGAGGACATTTACGGTAACCTCGGCGGAGAAGGCAGCGTTCATCTGGCTGATTACCCAACAGTGATGCAATCAGCTATCGATATAAAGCTCGAGAATGACATGGAAACCGCAAGGCAGATCGTTGAGTTGGCTCGAACTATTCGGAATGATACAGGTATCAAGACACGCCAGCCTCTCTCCGAGTTGATCGTTTCGCTCGATAACAACTTCGATCTAAGTCGTTTTGAGGAAATCATTAAAGATGAGATAAACATTAAAAAAATCCGTGTAGAACAAAGCGACAGCGGGTTTGTTGACTTCAATGTGAAGCTGAATCTTAAGGTAGCTGGGAAAAAGTACGGTAAATTCGTTGGCCCCCTGCAAAACCATTTGAAGCAATTGTCTACTTCAGAAACCAAACAAGCGGTCGATAACGGTTTTCTCGAAGTAACGATCGAGGGAGAGGAACTCCATCTCACACTGGATGAGTTGCTTGTGGAAAAACAAGCGAAAGAAGGGTTTGCTTCAGCTTCCAGTAACCAGATCACGGCAGCTTTAAATACATCCATAACGGAAGAATTGGAACAGGAAGGTCTTGTACGAGAAATCATACGTGCCATTCAGGATTATCGTAAAAAGCTGGAGCTGCCTATTGATAAACGAGTTGATCTTGTTCTCGATGTCAATCTGGTGTTGAAAGAGGCGTTGGAGCGTTTTGATCATGTTCTGCAAGAGAACGTCCTGCTTTCCAGTGTAAGATACGCTATTGAAGAAAACATGGAATCCATCTTAATTGGGGACAACAATCTCCGCTTGCTTATAGAGTAACTGAAAAAAGGGCAGCACCTAGAGGCATGGTTATCATGACTCTCGGTACTACCCTTTTTAATTTCTAGAATGCCCAATTCCCCTTGCGGAAAATGGGTTCTATCGTGCCATCTGCATGTTCGCCGTCAATATCCATCTCGGCAGAGCCGATCATAAAGTCAACATGAATCAGACTGTTGTTAAGGCCCGCTTTCTCTTGGTCTTCCTTGGACATCGAAGTCCCGCCTTCGATGCATGTAGGGAAGGCTCTTCCAAGGGCCAAATGATTAGAGGCATTCTCATCATACAGCGTATTAAAGAAGATCAAGTTGGAGTTCGAAATTGGCGATACGTGCGGAACGAGTGCGATTTCACCCAGATAATGTGCTCCTTCATCCATATCGATCATCGCTTGTAGCGACTCAAAGCCTTGTTCTGCCGTGTAGTCAACAACACGTCCGTTATCGAAGGTGATCGTGAAATTGTTGATCAAATTACCATGATAGCTCAATGGTTTCGTGCTGCGCACTATACCTTGAGTACCCATTCGATGAGGAGAAATAAAGACTTCTTCCGTCGGGATATTCGGGTTGAAATCGAAGCCTCCCGTTCCGTTGGTGGCGGAACCGCCTCGCCAAATATGATTAGCAGGCAGCTCGACAGTTAGTTCTGTGCCTGGGGCGCGGTAATGGATTCTACGGAATTGCTTCTCGTTAAGCTGCAATCTTTTACTCCGAAGTGTCGCGTTGTGATCGATCCAAGTCTGGATTGGATCTTCTTGATCTACGCGTGTGGCTTGAAAAATGGCGTCCCATAGAGCGCTGATTGCGGCTTCCTCTTCCATATGAGGAAACACTTTCTTCGCCCAAGCAGAAGAAGGCGCGGCGATGATCGACCATGTCATCTGATAGGAGGACATGCTTTCTCTCCACTTAACTAATTTAGCGCCTGCGGCTTTGGAGTTTGCGGAAATGCGGCTTGGGTCAATATCCTTCAGCAATTCAGGATCATCGGCATCAATCCATAAATAGGCGCCGTTATGATCAGCTAACTCTTCCAGCGCTTGCGCTCTCCAAGATGGATACTCATGGAATGCTTCATCAGGCGCGTAGGTATATTTGATTTGTGTGCAGATTTCATCCTGCCATTCAATATGTACGTGTTTGGCTCCAGCTTGATAAGCTTTACGGGCAATAAGTCGAACGATTTCGGGATGATGAATGGGTGCATGAATCCAAAGCGATTGGCCGGATTGAATGTTCAGAGCGACGCGGACGGTTAGCTCCGCATATTTATCAAGATTACTTTCAAAAGACATAGGAATCCTCCTCTTTTTTTCTAATCTTGCTTGCAGTTTATCCTGCCGACAGTCAACTGTCAAATAAATTTTACCGTCGTTCTTTCATGAATGTACTTGGGTTCATGCCATACCATTTGCGGAACTGATTGGTGAAGTGATTATAGTTTTGAAAGCCTACATCATAACAAACCTCCGAAGCGCTCCGTCCGGTATGCTCTAGCATTAGCACGGCTTGTTGTATCCGCATCCGATTGAGCGTATCGATAATGGAATATCCTGTGCTGGCTTTGAAAAGATGGGACAGTCTCGAAGGGGAGAGCCCGACAGTCTGAGCCAAATCCTCAATCCGAATAGGTTGACGCATCTGTTGGGAGAGCAGGTGGAGAACCTCCTCAATTCGCGCATCGACTTTTTTGTTTGTTTTCTGAGCCATGATAAGGAGGATTTCCCGCAAAGAGCTGCAGCACAGTTCGAACCAATATTCACCGCGCTCTCGGGAATCCTCCAGTATGCGTGTGAAAGCTCGGTGGATGCGTTCGCGAATCGACTCACTTTCGATGGTAAGGATAAGCTGATCTTCATCCGGCAGCAGATTGGTTTCTGTGAAGATCGAGGGGAAGTGTACCCAGTCAAAATGCCAAGTATGATCTTTCTTCGTACCGTAGTGCTGCGGTATTCCTGGTTTCAGCAGGGTGAGATCACCAGGTTTGCAGCTTCGTTCATTGCCTGAGTTATTAAAGAAGCCTTCACCTTCAAGTGTGAAAGTAAGGAGCCAATCGTTTCGTCCCTGCGGCCGCTTGGTTACATACGTATCTTGCTCTATAAAATGCCCGGCTAAAAAGGTGAAGTCATCGAATATCATGGTCATGTAGTTCCTTTCATCATCTGCAGCAATTTACTACAAGTATATCAGGAAATAGCAGGATTGTATGAGTAATTAGCATCATTCTTACTTCAATGTCTGTGGAGCTTTCGATATGATTATGTCATAAGGAAGTACGATCTTAAACTTACTCATGGAGGGGACCGACATGTCACGGACACTGCTTAAGCTTTCAAATGAACAAAAACAGCAATTCGAATCAGAAGGTTATTTAATCGTAAAAGGATTGTTTACTGATCAAAATTTGGCTGAAATTGATGATACCTTTGAGGAGATTAGCCACCATACGGTACCAGGATTATTTGAACCGGATTTACAAGCGGATGGATCTGATCCGTTAAAAAGATTTCCGCGAGTTATGCATCCACATCGCTTTAGTGAGACAGCAAAGAAATATATGCTGCACCAGCCGGTTATGGATGTATTAGCAGATTTGTATGACGAAGAGGCGCTAGCCGCGCAAAGCATGTTTTATTACAAGCCGCCGGGCTCTCGCGGCCAAGCGCTTCATCAGGATAATTTCTATCTGCAGGTCGAACCTGGTAATTGCATAGCAGCGTGGACGGCCATTGATGCTGCAGATGATGAAAATGGCGGCTTACTCGTTGTGCCCAAAACGAATACATTCGAAATTGCCTGTCCGGACATCGCTGATGACAAAGAATCATTTACGACTCACTATGTGAAGCCGCCGAAAGATGAAAAAGCGATGCCAGTTATCATGCAGCGAGGCGACGTTCTCTTTTTTAACGGGAATCTCATCCATGGCTCTTACCGAAATAAAACGAAGGATCGATTCCGTCGGGCGTTCATTTGTCATTATGTAAACGAATCGGCAACCCATATTAGCAACCACTATCGACCATTGCATCGGCAGAATGGAACGACCGTTGATTTAGAGGTTAACCCTAATGGGGGACCGTGCGGCGAAGAATTCCAAGCCGTGTATCCGCACTAATCTTTCATATTGCCATAAGGGATCGGTCTGACATCTATGGATGTTGGCCGGTTCTTTTTTTTGATGCTGTGGACTCCTGAACTTTCGAACGAAACAGGTATCCCATTTTACATAGTATGGAATCTTTTCAATTGTTTACACTAGAGGAGGGGGTGATAGCGTTTATGAGTTATAGTTGGATACTGGGTTTGTTGCTTCTTGCGCAGCAGAGTGAAGTGCCCTTTCGAATAACGAATGACAATATGGGTCATAGCATAGCAAATGTGCAGCGGGAATCGTATACAGTCAATCTTCTTGATATGCCGATCGTTGATAAGGAACGAGTAGACCGGCTTACGGACGTGATCGATAAGAATATATATCGTAAGCCGATTAATGCAACCATTAATGATGAGGGAAGAATCGTGAAGGAGATTGCAGGCGCAAGACTGAATCGTCAGGCTTTTGTTGAGCAATTTTATGAGCATTACTATCGAGAGGGTCCGATGAAATTTGAAGTGCCTCTGTTATCTGTTTATCCCAAAGTAGACAGCGAACTGCTAGCGAGTATTCGTGTGCGTCCCATTGGTTATTATGTTACCTATTTTAATTCGAATAATAAATATCGTTATACGAACATCAAGCTTGCAGCTCAAGCTATTAATAATTATGTCGTTCAACCAAATGAAACATTTTCCTTCAATCGTGTTGTTGGCGTTCGGACGCGAGGGAAGGGGTATATGCCGGCAAAGATCATTGTAAGGGGAGAATTCTCTGAAGGGATTGGCGGAGGTATTTGCCAAATTTCTTCTACTTTGTTTAACGCGGTAGATCGTGCTGGTCTCAAAATTGTAGAAAGATATTCGCACAGCAGATCTGTCCCCTATGTTCCGTCAGGTAGGGATGCTACAGTGAATTGGGGAGGTCCTGACTTCACCTTTAAAAACAACTACAATCAGCCTATTTTGATAAGGGCTCAGGCTTTACCTGGCCGTGTCTACGTTAGTATTTCGTCTTCCGATGTCATTAATTATAAGCCGCGGCATGTTCCGAGTGCATCCGATGATCTGCCAGATGAAATACAAGCGGGAACAAATGTAGGTCAGCCTGTTCCGTAAATGATAAGCTCCGTTCCAACGTGATGGTTGGTGTATGGGGCTTTTTGTTTGTCAGAGGCAGAGTCATGCCGGAGATGAGGTCAATATATGCATATTTTACAAAATGAAAGCAAAAAATCACAAGATTTTCGGGTCACCTTTCGCTAGAATAGAGGGCAGATCATTCAGCTTGAGAAGGGTGGAATTTAGCTTTATGAAAACATTTTTAGATGAGAATTTTATGCTTACCAACGATACCGCAGTTCATCTATTCCACGAATTTGCCAAAGATCTGCCGATTATTGATTATCACTGCCACCTAAGTCCTAAGGAAATTTATGAAAATAAACAATTCAATAACATAACGGAAGCTTGGCTGTATGGCGACCATTATAAGTGGAGAATGATGCGTGCCAACGGTGTGGAGGAAGCAAAAGTCACCGGTGAAGCTAGTGATTACGATCGCTTCTTAGCATGGGCTGGAACGGTTCCTATGGCTATTGGCAACCCGCTGTACCACTGGTCTCATATGGAGCTTCGAACATATTTCGGGGTTCATGACATTATTAACGAGCAGAACGCGCCTGCCATCTGGGAAAAAGTGAACGCAAAGCTCGCAGAAGGCGGTTCCCGCGCTAGAGATCTCATTACGAATTCGAAAGTAACGGTCATTTGCACAACAGACGATCCGGTGGATTCACTGGAATATCACATCAAAATTAAAGAGATCAAAGATTTTAATACGCAAGTCCTGCCTTCATACCGGCCTGACAAAGCGCTTGAAATCAATCGCGCCACTTTCCTGCCATGGATCGCCCAATTGGAGCAATCCGCTGGCATTATGATCAGCTCCTACGATGACCTGCTGGCAGGATTAGAGAGCAGAGCGCAGTTTTTTGATTCAGTTGGTTGTAAAGTGTCTGATCATGCTTTGGATTATGTGCCGTACGCTGCAGCAACCAAAGAAGAAGTGGATCAGATTTTTAAAACGGCTCTAGCTGGCAACGCGGTTAGTTTGGAAGAAGAAAAAAAATATAAAGCGCACACCTTGCTGTTCTTAGGGGGCGTGTACAAGAAGCTGGATTGGGCGATGCAGTATCATATTAATGCTTCCCGTAATAATAACGGACGAGCTTTCGCGAAGCTGGGCCCGGACACCGGATTCGACTCTGTTAATGATAGCCCGGTAGCGAGCGCTTTAACAGGTTTGTTATCCTCTCTTGCTGTTGCTGATTCGCTGCCTAGGACGATTCTGTACTCCTTAAATGCACGTGATAATGAAATTCTCGCTTCCCTCATGGGCAGCTTCCAAGGCGATGGTATTCCCGGCAAAATTCAATTAGGATCCGCTTGGTGGTTCAATGATACCAAAGATGGTATGGTTTCGCAGATGAAATCGCTAGCGAATTTTGGACTGCTTGGCCGATTCGTAGGGATGTTGACAGATTCCAGAAGCTTCTTGTCCTACACAAGACATGACTACTTCCGCAGAATCCTCTGTAACATGTTAGGCGAATGGGTCGAAGCGGGAGAATTCCCTTACGATGAACAGCTGTTGAAACAGCTGGTTCAAGGGATTTCGTATAATAATGCTAAGCAATATTTCGGCTTCTAAAATAGAAAACTTTCGTGTGGGGTTGTTGCCTGCGCGAAGGTTTTTTTCTTTATGAAGCAGCCTAGCGTTAGTTGCTGAGGGTAGTGGGTGTAAGGGTCATATATTATGGCGCATCAATTTGCGGCATTCAAGCGGCGTCTGTGTAGTCACTTGTTTGAACACACGGCCGAAGTGAGCGACGCTATCGAAGCCGGATTGCTCGGCAATGTGGATGACTTTTAACTTCGTTTCTCGCAGCAGCCGCTGAGCCTCTCGGATTCGAACATTGTTCAAGTATTCGATGAACGAAAAGCCGGTCGTTTCTTTGAAAGAACGGCAAAAGTAGCTTGGGCTAATATAAAAGCTTTCGGAGATCGAAGCTAACGTCAAACGGTTTCTATATTGTTCGTTGATATAAGCGACGATTTCGAATATTTTGGGATTGTGTGTTTGCGGGAGTTCCTGAGCAGAGCTTAACTTATCTGTGAGACGCGAGCAGAAGATGAGTAGTTGCGTGAGCAGGGCTTTGCTGTTCAGCTGCCAGCCGCTTAGGGTCTGCTGCTGCTCGCGCAATAAGCTGAATAGAAGGTTCTCAACAAAAGTGCGATTCGTACCTGTTAGGGAAAAGATATGCTGTTTCTGTTGAAAAGGAACGAGTAAATGTGTAGATGCATCCTCATCAATAGAACGTATCCAACTATCATCAAAGCTAAGCAGAATGCGCTCGTGATGAAGGGTATCCGTGTTTCGTGTTTTATGAAGCTCGTTTTTATCGATAAAGACGAGGTCGCCTTCTTGAATCAGGTAGGAACGGTCCTGTACGAAATAGTAGCGTTTCCCGCTGAGTAAATAATAAATTTCATAGTGATCATGAAAATGATTCACTGTCATAGAGTAGGGGCGATCTCTGCGCAGTCTTTCAATTTCGTAGAGTACCATAAGTGGACACCTCTTCGTTCGTTCTTTTATAACTATTATATAGCAAGATATGCAAGGAATAAAAGTCAATAAGCAAGATTTGATTAGAAACACAACAAATATTGTATTAATCTTGAGGTAGGACATTTGAAACTAAAGACATATTCATACTCGAGAGGGGTTCACTTTTATGAAAAAACGTTATGCACTAGTCGGTACCGGAGGAAGAGCGGAATTTTTCTATGGCGCCATTGTAAAGGATTTTCAAGAAACGTCAGAGCTAGTTGCGATTTGCGATATAAATCAAACGAGAATGAATTTTACAAATGGCTTACTCGTCAATAAATATGAATATAACGCTGTTCCCACGTATAAAGCGGATCAGTTCGAGGAAATGATTCGTAAAGAAAAGCCTGATTATGTCATTGTTACCTCCGTTGATCGTACGCATCATACGTATATTATCAAGGCGATGGAGCTTGGTTGCGATGTTATTTCGGAAAAACCGATGACTGTGGATGAAGAGAAATGTCAAGAAATTCTCGATACGATTAAACGTACAGGGCGGCAGCTTCGTGTGACATTCAATTACCGTTACGCTCCGCATAATACGAAAATTCGTGAGTTAATCATGGATGGGACGATTGGAGATGTTCATTCCGTACATTTTGAGTGGTTGCTGAATACTGAGCATGGCGCGGATTATTTCCGTAGATGGCATAGAGATAAGCGCAATGGCGGGGGCTTGCTTGTACACAAATCAACGCATCATTTTGATCTTGTGAACTTCTGGTTAGGGACGCGTCCGGAGACGGTTTTTGCGATGGGCGGCTTGATGTTTTATGGCAGGGAAAATGCCGAAAAGCGCGGTGTGACCAAATTTTATCAACGTGCGACAGGGAATGAAAACGCGATAGGTGATCCTTTTGCGCTTCATTTAGATAAAAATAAAAACCTCAAGGGTCTATATTTAGATGCGGAACACGAAGATGGCTACCAACGCGATCAGAGCGTTTTCGGCGATGGAATTAGTATTGAAGATACAATGGGCGTTATGGTCCGATATAAAAACAAAGCCATTCTCACCTACTCGCTTAATGCTTATATGCCTTGGGAAGGCTTTAATGTGCAAATCAATGGCAGCAAGGGTCGTATCGAGATGAGAGTTGTCGAGAAATCGTACGTCAATTCCGGTGGTCGGAAAGACGAAGAAGGTGCTTTGAAAGAAAAGACGATCAGGGTATTTCCGATGTTCGAGGCTCCTTACAGAGTGCAAATAGAAGAAGGTGTTGGCGGACATGGCGGCGGTGACCCTGTTCTCCTAAAGGATATTTTTGATAAACCATCAGAGGATCGCTTCGAGCGAGCGGCTTCTCACGTGGATGGGGCGATGTCGATTTTGACCGGTATTGCCGGGAATATTTCTCTGCGTACGGGGCAACCGGTTGCAGTGGATAAATTGGTTACTTTTTAAAAGGTAGACGGAGGTGGGAATTACTTGTGGAATCCAGATTCAATCATGGAAAATCTCTATCTCTCCTATGAGAATAAACGTCTGCAGCAGAAACGGGCCGAGAACGCCGAACAGACCAAGATTAGATTGAAGCGGCGCCTGGTCAAGTCTCTAGATATAGCTTTGGAAGAACAAGATGAGCTTCGTCCTGTTCTCCTAGAGCGCACCGAGCTTGAAGATCATATTCGTGAGCGTATCGAGTTCGGTACGGTCTGGGGGTTTCGAGTTCCCGCCTATGTGCTGTTACCAAAAAGGATGACCAAACGAACAGCAGCGGTGCTGGCTTTGCACGGACATGGCTACGGTAGTCGGCAGATTGTTGGACTCCATCCGGATGGGACTGAAAACACAGGTAAGCCGGATCTTCACGGCAATTATGCCTTGGAATTGGTGAAGCGCGGATTCATAGTGGTCGTACCTGAGATCATCGGATTCGGAGATCGAAGACTCGCTGCGGATCAGAATGATGGGCAAGTCGGAAATTCTTCCTGTCAAACACTTGCGTCACATCTGCTTTTATATGGCATATCGTTGGCAGGATTGCGTGTGCAAGAGGCGCGGCGGGCGCTCGATTATGTGTTGTCACGCGAGGATGTGGATCCAGCAAGTGTGGGATGCTTCGGTTTCTCGGGTGGCGGACTTGTCGCCGCATATACAGCAGCGATAGATGAACGAATCAAAGCCACGGTACTGTGCGCCTTTGTGAATACATTCAAAGGAAGCATTATGCAGATCCGCCACTGCATCGACAATTACTTGCCAGGTGTTTTGGAATATTCGGAGCTCCCCGAATTACTCGGGTTACTTGTTCCTCGTCCGCTGTTCATTGAATCTGGCCAGCAGGATCCTATTTTTCCGATAAAAACAGTGGAAGTGGCGATTCAGTATTTGCGTCAAGTGTACGCTGAAGCGGGTGCGGGTGAAAAGTTAGGGGTTCATCTCTTTGAAGGTGTTCATGAAGTGAATGGGAGTCAGGCCTACCCTTGGCTGGTTGAGGCTTTGGGATCTTAATGATATAGAAAAAGAAGAGCTGCGGCTCTTCCTTTTGCTGTATTTGTACATTAAAGCTTTCTTTATATCGAGGCGTAACTATGCTAACCTGATAGGTAGAGTCAACAAGGTGGTGTACCTCTTTTGAAACGAGTCTTAATAACGGGTTATAAAGCATCTGAGCTGGGCATTTTTTCTTTAAAGCACCCAGGCATTCCGATTATCAAAAAAGCGATCAAAAAGAGACTCATCGCACTTATGGATGAAGGATTAGAATGGGTCGTTGTGAGTGGACAATGGGGGGTCGAATTGTGGGCGGCTGAGGCTGTGCTTGAACTCCGAGGAGGAGCCTACCCAGAGCTGAAATTAGCTGTCGTTACCCCTTTTCTTGAGCAAGAAGAAAAATGGAGCGATGATAAGAAAAATAGCTATAACAGTGTCATGGAACGCGCGAATTACGTGAACAGCGTGACAAAAACCAAATATGAAGGACCTTGGCAGTTCAAGGAACGAGATAAGTTTCTGCTCCGTAATTCGGACGGCATCATTCTTGTTTATGATGAAGATACAGAGGGCTCTCCAAAATTCATGAAACAACAGGCAGTACAGATAGCGACGAATCATGCTTACCCGATTATCACAATTAATGCCTATGATTTGCAAAATATCGCCGAAGATGAACAGGGTGACCAGTCGGGAGATCTGGCTGGAGACTTCGATTTCGCCGACGCCGGCAACCCTACGGATTTTGAAGAAATATAAACAATAAATAGCCGTTCAAAAGGTTATAGACCTTGTGAGACGGCTATTGATATTTGACTCAGGGCATCACATGTTGTAATTTCTAATCTTCAAACAATATGATAAAATATACATAATGTAGCATGGTTATCGGGAGAACTTTGTATGTGGTCGTTCAGTCATCAAGCATCAGGGGGTAAAACACTTGGCATTTTCCTGGAAACGTAATCTCATCACTTTATGGATTGGTGTATTTTTCTGCGGAATGGCGTATACGATCTCTGTTCCTTTCTTACCTATCTTTCTGCACACGGAGCTTGGCATTGATAAAGGGCTGGAAGCATGGTCGGGTA
This sequence comes from Paenibacillus sp. V4I7, assembly GCF_030817275.1. NCBI lineage: Bacteria > Bacillati > Bacillota > Bacilli > Caryophanales > Paenibacillaceae > Paenibacillus > Paenibacillus sp. V4I7. The sequence goes on from NZ_JAUSZD010000002.1 coordinate 730,632, forward strand.
TTACGTTTGGCATCACCTTTTTGGCTAGCGCGCTAATCGCGCCTTTTTGGGGCTCTTTGGCGGATAAGTATGGCCGCAAACCGATGCTGATTCGCTCAGGCTTCAGCCTAAGCGTTCTTTATTTTGCGACCTTTTTCGTCCATGATCCTTACGTATTTCTGGTCGTTCGGATTCTTCAGGGGTTGCTTGCCGGTTTTGTACCTGCTTCCATTGCCTTAATAGCCACGAACACGCCTGAAAAAGAAGTTGGTTATGCGCTGGGGGTTATGTCAACGGCAGGAGCCGCCGGAAGTGTCATCGGTCCGCTGGTAGGCGGATTCGTCAGCCACTGGGTGGGAAACCGAGAATCGTTCCTAGTCTCGGGGTGTGTCGTCTTAATTGCAGCCTTCATCGGGCTGTTTGGGGCTAAGGAAACGAACTTTAACCGCTCGGCTGCGAGATCGAGTGTTATGGATGATTTGAAGTCAGCTGCTCATAACCGCCCATTCATGATGATTCTAGGTGTCACCATGTTGGTGGCAACTTCGGTCATGATTGTCGAGCCGCTGCTTACCATCTATGTGCTGCAAATGGGCGGCAGCCAAAGCTCAGCTTCGCTGAGTTCAGGCATTATTTTCTCAGCGGTGGGAGTCGCAACCGTCATTGCAGCACCGAGATGGGGGAAACTCGGACAGAAAATCACCTACTCCAAAACATTGTTCATCGGCCTAATTGGCGGAGGAATAGGGAATCTACTTCAGTTGGGCACTCACCATTTGCTGGCCTTTGGTATTCTGAGGTTTAGCTATGGGTTATTTTTTGCTGCCGTCTACCCGGCATTAAACGCACTTATTGTGAAATTTACGGATTCCAGCTTTAGAGGCCGAGCGTTTAGCTTAAATCAATCCGCTACACAGCTTGGAACCATGAGCGGTCCGATTATCGGTGGCTTTTTGGGCGGCTGGTTCGGTATTCCGCTTGTTTTTGCCATCAACGGTTTGGCGCTTATCTGTGTGGCCTTCTTCTTCAAATATCGCGGTCCCAAAGTGGTGGCCGTTCCATCATCTTCACCAGAGTAAGGGCAGGCTAAATATACTCAGTCATTCCTTTTTCCTTCAGCAGGTCAACGATATCTTTAACAGATTGTGCTTTGTCTTTGGGACATATCAAAAGTGCATCCCCAGTATCCGCTATAATGAAGCCGTCTACGCCAATTGTCGTGATTAGTCTGCCATTTCCGTATATGATCGAATTTCGTGTATCTATGCCCATATGATTTGCTTTAATAATGTTTCCCGATGGATCCGGTGGGAAGATCGCGCCGAGCGCATCCCAGCTGCCGATATCATTCCAGCCAAATTGACCAGACAGAACAACGACTTCATCAGAGCGCTCAAGGATCCCGTAATCAATCGAAATGTTTTGAAGCGTCGGATAGATGTTATTAATGATTTCCTCTGCCTGATCCGTGCCCAGATAATCGCTGATTGGAAGCATTGTCTTATAGAGCCGAGGCAGGTAACGTTTGAAATTATCAATAATGACGGAAGTTTTCCAAATGAAAATGCCGCTATTCCATAAATAATTACCTGATGACAGATAGCCTTGCGCTTTCTGAAAGTTCGGTTTTTCTACAAATTCAGCTACTTCGTATACGGCAACAGGATTTGAAGAGATAGGTTCTTTATCAAAGGCGATATAACCGTACCCAGTCGATGGAAATGTCGGTTTAATTCCGATGGTAACGATTTTGTCCGTCTTCATCGCAACCGTACAGGCTTCGTCTAACGTAAGCCGAAATTGTTCTTCATCGGTTATATAATGATCGGAAGGCAAGACGACCATTAAGGAATCACCGTATGATTTTTCTATAGATAACGCCGCGAAAAGTATGCTTGCAGCCGTGTTTCTGGCAACGGGCTCGATCAAAATGTTGCTTTTCGAAACACTGCTATGCATGATGCTCTCCAGCAGAACCGCTTGAGAACGATTCGTAACAATAACGGTATTTTCTTGTGGGATAATGCCTTTGAATCGTTCGATTGTATCGTTTAGCATAATATCATTTCCGCTTATGTTTAGAAGCTGCTTCGGAATCTCTTGTCTAGACAGCGGCCAGAAGCGAGTTCCGCCCCCGCCAGCAAGGATGGTAGCAAATTTATTCATGATGCATCACCAAATGGGCAATGGAGAAGGAAATGATGCTCTCAGAGCCTTGATTAAGGTTCAGCCCTGTGGCATGGATGCCATCGTAACAAGCTCCAGTTTGAGGGTCAATGAGAGAGATTTTTAATGAATTATGGCCTAAATACCATTCATAGCATAAGGCTGCTATCTTCAGATAAGCTGGGTCATGGAGCACGATCGCGGCTTCTTTACAAGCAAGAAGCATTTCACAGGCCTCAATCGGCTGTTCGTCGTAGAGAGCGGCCTTTTCACCTCGCAACTGCCAGCCATGGCTGCCAATCGGCTTATAATAACCTTCTTTAGCAAAGGTTTTGGATACTAGAAAATCCAGGCTTTCCTTAGCAGTTTCCTTCAAACTAATGTTTTCCGAGATATGTGATGCTTTTAAAAGTGCCCATGGCAGCATGGAGTTTCCGTAGGTAAGGCTGTCTTCAAACCAATTCCAACCGTTACCCTTATTGTGAATATATTGATTGTGCAGTCGGACCGCTATTTTTTCGATCACATTGATGATGAATGCTCTTGGTAGAAAAGCCTTTTCTTCTGCGGTGCTTGGGGTGTGGAGATAGGGGAAGGAGTAAGTTAAAGCATCAGGGGTTTCTATTAAATAACTTAGACCGATTATCGCATAGGCTCCAGCACGAGGAGAACCTAGCTTCTCAATATGCGGTAATGCCTGATTGATTAAATAACGGCAGGTATTAAGTACATTATCAGGCAGAAAGGAGGAATGGGCGAGCGCGAATCCTAATGCCCATAGTGTGCGTCCTTGACAATCCTCAGAGCCGCTATCCTCCATGAATGAACGGTTATAATCCATGAAGTTTCTAAAATTTCCATCTGTATTCTGTGCGTGGTGAATGAAGGAAACATAAGTATGAATGAGGTCTAACGTGCTGGAGTCTTTTTGGCTGCTATACAATAAAACGGCTGCGATTAATGCTCGTGCGTTATCATCCGTCGTATAACCTTTCGACCGGTCAGGTACTCCAAACTTGGTATGTTGAAAAATGCCTGTATCATCCGTTATCCTGCGCATGTAATCGGACTTAAACTGCAGTATCGTTTGTACTTGCATTAAATCACTCCTAAGTGTTTTACTTTAGCAAAGCTGGCATCGTAAGGATTTACTTTAGTTGACCCTGAATCTAGTGTTTTTTCTTGGAAGATAGCGGCATAGGTTTTGGCAATTTCGTTCCACAGCATGGTTTTTCCGAGTTCGAGCGTACGATTTTCCATTTCCGTTATTCTAGTAGGATCATTCAGTAATTGAAGGATGCAAGCTTCCAAGGAGGCTGAATCGCGGAAGTTGGCCAGTAAGCCCCTGCCCTCTGCCAGCATTTCCTCGGCATAACGGTATGGTGTGGAGACAATAACCCTTCCATAACCAACTCCGTATGCCAATGTTCCGCTAACAGCTTGATCCTTTCCTAAATAAGGAGTCATATAAATATCTGACATGACCAGGGATTGAATGACTTCATCCTGCGTTAGTAGCTTGTCGACGAAGCGAACGTTACGCGTTAAATCAAATTCTTCCACAAGACACATCAGCTTTTGTCTGTATACCTCGCCTGTTTCTTGTTTAACGACCGGATGTGTTTTCCCCCAAATGATATAGAGAGAATCCGGGTGCTGTTTGACCACTCCGCGCATGGCCTCAATGCTGTATTCAATTCCTTTACCAGGGCTTAAAAAGCCAAAGGTGGATAAAATTTTCCGATCTGCAAAGCCATATTGCTCTTTGAGTTCTGATCTTGAACCGGTTTGGACATGGGGGACGCCATGGTGAATGAAAGCGATTTTGGCGGCATCAACGCCATAAATGGAGATTAAATCGGTTACTGTAGATTGCGCCATCGTGACAACTTTAACACTTAGCTCTGCAACTCGATTCATGATGTGACGCTGCTTGGCAGAAGGTTTCGTTAACACGGTATGAAAAATGACGACAAACGGTATAGTCAGCCTCTCGACGAATGGAATCAAGTATTCTCCACTTTCTCCGCCGTATATACCGAATTCATGCTGGATAACGAGAAGATCAACGTCTGACGAGTTAAGATAATCGGCTGTTTCTATATAATCTGATAGCTTATGTTGGTCAATTTCCCTCATCACTTGCTCATGATAGTCATAAGTTTCGTTGTTATTGATTGCAATGATACGAGGCTTGTTAAAGCCTTTGATGTGCTGTAGTTCATCTAATAAATCTTGAGTAAATGTAGCTATGCCGCATTCTCTCGGCAGGCTGGTGCCAAGAAAAACGATATTCCGATTGCTGCTTGTATACTTCATATAATGAGCCTCCATGTTGGTTTGCGATTTTTGGAACACAAAAAAAAGAATCTAAAGATAGGTCTTTAATTCTTTGGGGGGGAGGGGTATTTTATTTTCAGAAAATTCCAAATTATTTCCTGTTTTCACTATAACATGACCATTTTTTCTTGTCAATTTATTGACTCACCCTTGCATACCCTATATATTTATGGAGGAGGTGTATGTGTGTCAGTCATACGCAGTAAACTAAAAGAAGTCATGGAAAATCACGACCCCAAATTATCTATACGTAAGCTCGCTAAAGAGATTAACTATCACTTTGACTCCGTTCGGCGTATGTATAAGGATGAGATGGTACAGTATCCTAGGGATTTATTGCTGAAGCTTTGTCTGTATTTTAATGTCCAGCCTGGGCAGCTCATTGGCATCGAAATGGATGTGGAAAGTGATTGGACGATAGATGCATCGATGCATTATCAGGAGGACGTCAATGACAAGGAAATCGATAACAACAGATAGCTGTAAACAGCTTCTGGAAACCTTTTATGCAAACCCCAGATTAACAAAAGTGCAAAAACTAGTGTTCTCTGGGGTTGGAAATCGCGATGTATACAATATAACGGCCCCGTTTCAGTACGACGGGGAGGAATTCATCTTAGGAAGAGTTGAGGAACGGGATAGTGAGTTCTCTCAAGTCTTCTTTTTTACATGCAAAAATCAGGTTTGGAGTCCCCGAATACATACACACACTTATAACTTGCAAGATCCATGTATGACCATCATCAAAGGTGAATTAATAGTTGGCGGAGTTGAAGTCATCACGGCTGTCGATAATCCGAATAAGATTGTATCGTGGGTTACCCAATTTTATCGTGGGTTTCAAATAGATTCATTATGTCACTTCTCGTCTGGACCCGGTACGATGAAGGATATTCGTCTAATTGAGCTTAACGATGGTAGAGTAGGTGTCTTTACTAGACCGCAAGGAGCAAGAGGTGGAAGAGGGCAAATCGGATTTACAATCATCAACTCGCTGGAAGAGCTCAATGAGCAAACCTTCATAAATGCGGAAATTCTTAGAGAACAATTTGTCTCCGAAGAATGGGGCGGTGCGAACGAAGCGCATTTACTGGGGAATGGTCATATAGGCGTTCTGGGACATATAGCTTGCTTTGATACCGTAGGAAACAAGCACTATTATTCCATGGTCTTTTCGATAAACCCTGAGACCTGTGAAAAAACACCCATGAAAATTATTGCGGCAAGAAGTGATTTTCCAAGAGGCCCTGGCAAACGGCCTGATCTTGAAGATGTTATTTTTAGCGGTGGGCTTATACGGTTAGGCAATGGGCGAGCCGTACTTTCTGTTGGCGTTAGTGATGCTGAGGCTTATCAGATTGAGATCCCTGATCCATTTATGGAATATGAATAGAAACGAGTGGGTTTTCATCAAAGTTTGACTAGATTTTATGGTCATGTTATACTCATTTTGACAAGAATTTATGGTCAAAGAGAGCGGGAAACAAACAAATGAGTAAATTTATTCAATTGAACAAGCGCACTGGTGAAACAAAGTCCCACATGAATCAAGCAAGAAAACAGGGACGCATCCCGGCTGTGTTATATGGGATTGGTAAAGATACTTTATCATTAGAAGTAAATGAAAAAGAAATGCTGGATATTTTGAAAAAAAATCCTCGAGCTATTCTACAAGGCAATACAGCCGATGAAAAGGTAATTCCGGTCGTTGTTCAGAGCGTTCAAAAAGATGCCATGTCTGGCAATCTGCTGCATATCGACTTTCATCATGTAAACATGACTGAAATCATGGACAGCAAAGTGACTATTCAGTTTTCTGGAGAGGCAATTGGCATTAAATCTGGCGGGGTACTGCAAATCGAAATCTATGAAGTAGAAGTTCGTTGTATGCCTGGTGATTTGCCGACTTCAATGGAAGTGGATATTAGTGGTCTTGATGCTGGCGACAAGCTTCTCGTTTCCGACCTGATTTTCAAAGATGGCATTGAAGTGTTGACGGATCCGAATACGGTTATGATTCAAATTAAAACCGTGCATGAGGAAGTCGAAGCAACAGCCTAGAAGAAATCAATCAAACATTAAATATAGATAGAATGGTTACATCCCCTTACGGCAGGAAGTGTCTAAGTTCATAGATTTATGAACTCAGGCACTTCTGCTTGCAAGGGGATTTTTTGCTTTCCTTCATTTATGCCAGAGAGGCAGAATAGAGAATTTTATCCCTACAGTCTCGAAATGACAGACCTGTGGTTTTTTGCTTTTGTTCATATGTTAGTTTTAAAGTCCGTTATGCTTTGGTTTTTCTTTGAAACAAAAATAAAAATAAGTATTCAAAAATAAACAAAGATGTGATACGATGAATCCATCAAGAACAAACACATACTCATGGGATGTAAAGAGGAGAGACTTTGAGCTACGCTCAAAGATCCCTATATTAGGAGGGTATTTATGGTTGCGAATTTGTGGGAAGCGGAAAAAGCGAATGCAGTATCAAAAGGCGTAGAGGAACTGGTGTACCGTTCCAATTTATTAGGGACAGATCGTGCAGTTGCCAACTGGGGCGGCGGTAACACATCGTACAAAACAATCGAGAAGGATTTCCGCGGTCGTGATGTAGAAGTGATGTGGGTAAAGGGCAGCGGTTCAGACCTTGCTACAATGAAAGCAAAGAATTTCACAGGTCTTCGAATGGAAGACATTCGTCCGTTGTTCGAGAGAGATGAAATGTCCGACGAAGAAATGGTTGCTTACCTTGTGAATTGTATGATCGACAGCAAACATCCGCGTGCTTCTATTGAGACGCTTTTACATGCATTTTTGCCTTTCAAAAACGTTGACCATACGCATCCTGATGCGATTATCGGTCTCTGCTGTGCACATAACGGACGTGAGTTGGCGAAAGAAATTTACGGTGACCGTTTTGTATGGGTACCTTATGTTCGTCCTGGTTTTACACTATCCAAAATGATCGCGGAAGGCGTTAGAAACAATCCAAAGGCTGAGCTTGTATTGATGGAGAAGCATGGTCTGGTTACTTGGGGCGAAACGTCGGAAGAGAGCTACCTCAAGACTTTGGCTATCATTCAAGAAGCAGAAAGTTTCATTGAAGCTCGTGTGAACGAGAGCAGCCTTTATGGCGGAGCGAAGTACGAGTCCCTTTCCGAGTCCGAGCAAAAAGATATTTTGGCACAAGTCCTGCCTATCGTTCGCGGAGCAGTGAGCAATGAGAAGAAAATGATCCTGACTACTGACAGCGCGGATGATGTTCTGAAGTTCGTTAATAGTAAAGATGCAGCTGTGTTATCCCAAGTAGGTGCGGCTTGCCCGGATCACTTGGTTCATACGAAAATGAAGCCTCTTTATATTGATTGGAATCCCAATTCCCGTGATGTGACTTCCTTAATTGAAGCTTTGAACGCTGGAATCGCGGCTTATAAAGAAGAGTACAAAGCTTATTTTGACCGCAACAAAAATGAAGGCGACGTCATGAACGAAGCGGCACCTCGCGTTATCCTGATACCAGGTATCGGGATGATCAACACAGGTAAAAGCTGGTCCAATGCACAAGTAAGCGGAGCTCTCTATCACCGTGCGATTGCCGTAATGAGAGGCGCAACAGCTCTCGGAACGTTCGTTTCCTTAAGCGAAAATGAATCTTTTAATGTGGAGTACTGGCCTCTTGAACTTTATAAACTAACTTTGGCTCCGGCTGAAGCGGAATTCTCTCGTAAAATTGCTTTCATCACAGGCGGCGCAGGTGGAATCGGAAGCGTAACGGCTCGTCAATTTTTAAAAGAAGGCGCACATGTCGTTCTAGCTGACCTGAATCTGGAAGGCGCACAAAAATTAGCAGACGAACTGAACGGGCAGTATGGCGAAAACAGAGCCATTGCCGTTAAAATGGATGTAACGAAAGAAGAGGAAGTGGAAGCCGCTTACCGCGAATCGATTCTCAGCTATGGCGGTATCGATATTATCGTGAATAACGCAGGCCTTGCGACTTCTAGTCCTTTTGACGAAACATCACTTAAAGAGTGGAACCTGAACATGAACGTGCTCAGTACGGGTTACTTCCTCGTAGCTAGAGAAGCTTTTAAAATTATGAAAAAACAAAGCATCGGCGGCAGCATGGTATTCGTCGGCTCCAAAAACTCGGTATTCGCAGGCAAAAATGCCTCTGCCTACTCGACAGCCAAAGCGGCTGAAATTCACTTAGCACGCTGTATCGCTGCTGAGGGCGGAGAGTTCGGCATTCGCGTGAACTCGGTATTGCCAGATGCGATTCTTCAAGGCTCCGCGATTTGGAATTCCGGCTGGCGCAATGAACGGGCTGCAGCTTACGGTATTGAACCGGATCAACTGGAAGAGCACTACCGCAAAAGAACAACGCTGCTCGTTAACATTTTCCCGAAAGATGTTGCGGAAGCTATCGTATACTTCGCTTCTTCCAAAGCAGACAAAACGACAGGTTGTATGATCACAGTTGACGGTGGCGTTCCGGCTGCCTTCACTCGCTAATTACTTCCATAACCAAAAGGAGATATAATCCGATGAGCGATAAAGCATACGCCTTGTTCGAAGAGCTACAAACAAATAGAGGCATTGATCTAGCAGCTGTTAAAGCTAAGCTAAAAGCCCTCAAAGTAGAAACCCCTTCATGGGGCTACGGGGATTCTGGAACTCGCTTCAAAGTCTATAAGCAAAACGGTGTTCCGCGCAATCCCTTCGAGAAATTCGAAGACGCTGCGCAGGTCCATAAACTGACGGGTGTTTGCCCGTCGGTTGCTATCCATATTCCTTGGGACAAAGTGGACGATTACGCAAAGCTGAGACAGCACGCAAGTGATCTCGGTGTTTCAATCGGAGCTGTAAACCCTAACCTTTTTCAAGAGGATGATTACATCTTTGGCAGTGTGACGAATTCTAACGAAGCTATTCGCCGCAAAGCGACGGATCACTTGCTAGAGTGTGTAGACATTGCTAAGACAGTAGGTTCTGATGTGTTGAGCCTTTGGTTCGCTGACGGTTCCAACTACCCTGGGCAAGTCGATATTCGAGCTCGTAAAACATGGATGTATGAAGCGCTTAAAGAAATGTACGGAGCCATGACGCCTACCATGCGTATGCTGATTGAATATAAGTTCTATGAGCCTGCGTTTTATCACACGGATCTTGCGGACTGGGGGATGGCATTCAATTTGGCGAACAAATTGGGGCCTCAAGCTGAAGTGCTTGTTGATACAGGGCATCACCCGCAAGGAACGAACATTGAGCATATCGTGACTTACTTGTTAGATGAAAATAAACTGGGCGGCTTCCACTTCAACTCCCGCAAATATGGGGATGATGATCTGATCGTGGGGTCAGTCAATCCGTATGAGTTGTTCCTGATTTTCTACCAAATCATTGATGCAGCGAACGATAAAAATCCACAAATCCGTCAGGCTGCTGACAATATTGCCTATATGATTGATCAAAGCCATAATATCGAGCGTAAAATTCCAGCGATGCTGCGTTCTGTACTTAACGTGCAAACACAGTATGCAAAAGCTTTGCTGATCAACCTCGATGAAGTTAGAGACGCTCAAGAACGCCAAGACGTTCTTGGCGCAGAAGATGCTGTTCGTAAAGCATTCGAATTCGATGTTACTCCGCTTCTGCAAGCCGTCCGTGAAGAGATCGGTGTACCTGTAGATCCGATGAAAGCTTACCTAGAAAGCGGCTACGACGAAAGCATTAATGCTCGTGGCAAAGGCGGTGCCAGCTGGTGAGTAAGCCCTCCTGCGTACTGGCCTTTGATTTGGGAGCAAGCAGCGGCAGAGCGATCGTCGGACGACTTGATTCCGAAGCGGGCATCGTTACGATCGAGGAAATTCACCGCTTCTCGAATGATCCGGTGAAGGTGGGAAACCACCTTCATTGGGACATTTTGAGATTGTTTCATGAATTGAAACAAGGTATTTTACAAATGAAGCATCTGGGTTATACGGACATCGAAAGCCTGGCGATAGATTCATGGGCGGTAGATTTCGGGCTGCTTGCAGCAAATGGTGAGCTTCTCGGTAATCCCTACCACTATCGGGACCATCAAACGGATCATGTCATGGATAAGGTTATTGACCTTGTTGGTCGTGAAAAGCTGTATGCCAAAACAGGTCTTCAGTTCCTTCAATTTAATTCGATTTTTCAACTATATGCGTTAAAAGAAAGAAATCCAGAGCTTCTGCAGCGGGCAGATACGTTCTTGATGATTCCTGATTTGCTCAGATACTTCTTAACCGGAGAAAAACATAGCGAGTACACTAATTCCACAACGACGCAACTTTTTAATGCGACAACGCAGACGTGGGACACGGAGCTCATAGATCAGCTTGGCCTTCCTGGTGAACTACTACTGAAACCGGTTTCGTCAGGGACTAGAGTCGGCGCGTTAACCAAAGAGATTTGTGATGAACTTGATGTTCCTTCGATTCCTGTCATTGCCGTAGGCGAACATGATACAGCATCTGCTGTAGTCGCGGTTCCTGCTTTAGAAGAAGATTTCGCTTTCTTAAGCTGCGGTACATGGTCACTTCTCGGAACGGAGACGTTGGCGCCGGTACTAAGTGAACAGGCATTAGCTTGGAATTTCACCAATGAAGGCGGCGTTTATGGTACGAACCGATTGCTTAAGAATATCATGGGCTTATGGTTAGTTCAGGAATGCAAGCGTACATGGGACAAGGAAGGCAAGAATATCAGCTTTGCTGAGTTAGTCAAGCTTGCCGAGCAGGTGAAGCCTTTCCAATGCTTCATCGATCCGGATGACGACATGTTCTTGAATCCTGAGCATATGCCGAAGCAAATTCAGCAATACTGCCGGGAAACGGAACAGGTTGTACCGCAAACGGAAGGTGAAATTGTTCGTTGCATGTTGGAAAGCCTGGCTTTGAAGTATCGGTTTATTCTAGAAAGAACAGAACAGCTATCGGGGAAGAAGTATCAAGGTCTTCACATCGTTGGTGGCGGCATCCAGAACGAGCTGCTTTGTCAATTCACGTCAAATGCTACACTGCGCGAGGTTTGGGCGGGTCCTGTTGAGGGTAGTGCCTTAGGTAACCTTGTAGTACAATGGATATCACTAGGGTATATTGCGAATTTGCGCGAAGCCAGAAAGCTGATTCGGAATTCGTTTCCGGTCAAAACGTACCTCCCTCAGGATGGAGCGGGTTGGCAGGCAGCGTATGCAGCATTTTGTCAGGTGGCGTCCCGATCGACGGTGAAATGAGGGAATACGATGCTGGTAGCGGAAAGATGGCAGAGAATCGTTCAGTTGGTGAATGAAAGAGGAAGTATTCGCGTAACGGAGCTCAGCGAGCTGTGCCAAGTAACGGAAGAAACGATACGACGTGATCTGGATCGGTTAGAAAGCGAAGGCAAGCTGATGCGCAGCCATGGCGGCGCTGTCAGTGTGAAGGAAGCGCAGTCGGAAGTTCCCTTCATGGAAAGGGAAACGGCGCATGCGGATTTCAAGAACAGCATCGCGAAGGAAGCGGTATCGCATATTCGAGAGCATGATCGGATCATTCTAGATGCAAGTACAACGGCTTGGTATATGGCCAAAATTATTCCCGATATGCCGCTGACGATCATCACGAATTCGATGAAGGTAGCCCTTGAGGTTAGTGGTAAGGAGAAAATCCAAGTCATTTCCACTGGAGGACTTCTTTCTCCTAAGTCGTTGTCCTATGTAGGGCCACTAGCGGAAAGGTCCTTGGATATGTACCATGTTCATAAGCTATTCTTATCTTGCAAAGGGGTTCATATCCAGCGTGGAATTAGCGAATCTAACGAGCTGCAAGCGCTTATTAAACGCAAAATGATCAGTATTGCTGATGAAACTTACCTACTTGCTGATCATAGTAAATTCGGCATGCAATCTTTGACGCAGGTCGCAGGATGGCCTGAAATCAAGCATGTCATTACAGATGGGCAAACCAATAAGGAAGACGTGGAACGGATTCGCGAACTTGGCGTGCATGTCCTTCAATTAGATAAAAGTTAAAATCATTGTTCCTTCCATCACCAGTATGTTCTCTCTCGTACTGAGGATGGTTTTTTGTATAACCAAATGCCTCTGAGGAGGGAACGATTAAGGAAGGGAGTTAGCTGCAATCATGAAAGTATCCTTGTTTATTACGTGCTTAAGCGACCTTGTGTATCCCAAGGTTGGCGAATCTATGGTTCACTTACTTGCAAAATACGGAGTCAAGCTGGACTTCCCTGCGACTCAAACATGCTGCGGTCAACCTGCCTTCAATAGTGGCTATTGGGATGAGGCGCGAGGTTCCGCGATGACACTGCTTCAAGCATTTGAAGACAGTGATTTTGTGATATCACCTTCGGGTTCATGCACAAGTATGATTCATCATTATTATCCGAAGCTGTTTGAAAATGATCCTATCAATCTAGCAAGAGCTAATCACTTAGTCGAAAAAACATATGAATTCACGCAGTTCCTCGTGCAAGTATTGGGTGTTACTGATTTGGGGGCCGTGTTCCCTCACAAAGTGACCTATCATCCGTCCTGCCACGGCAGTCGACTGTTAGGTGTTAAAGAGGAACCGATGCAGCTGATGCAAAATATCCGTGATTTGGAGCTTGTACCCCTTCCTCATGCGGAGGATTGCTGTGGATTTGGCGGGACTTTTGCGGTGAAAATGTGTGATATTTCAGGTGCTATGGTATCTGAGAAGTCGGATCACGTGCTGGAAACAGAAGCAGAAGTGTTAGTTGGACTCGATATGGGATGTTTAATGAATATAGCAGGTAATTTATCCTATCGTGGAAAACCCGTGAAGGTCATGCATCTAGCGGAATTATTGGCAGAGGGAGTGAAGCTGGCGCATGAGCGATCATAAACCTAGTGGGACCGTCAAGGAAAGATCCAAAGTCGCACTGAACAATGACTTTCTTCGCAATGCGGTTAAGTTCACGACCGAACGGCTTAAAAACGGTAAACTAGGCGCCTCCGAAGAGCTTGGGAACTGGGAAGAATGGCGTGAGCGAGGCAGGCAAATTAGGCTGCATACGATTGCACACTTGGACTATTATCTTGGCAAATTCGTTGAAAATGCGAGAGCGCAGGGCGTGCATGTTCACTTCGCAGCAGATAGCGCAGACGCTGTTCGTTTGACGATGCAAATCGCCGAGCACAAGAAGGCGAAAAGTGTAGTTAAGTCCAAGTCGATGGTTTCCGAAGAATTGCATATCAACCATGCGCTTGAGCAAATCGGTGTCGAGGCGATTGAAACGGACCTTGGCGAATATATTATTCAGCTGGCAGGCGAGACGCCTTCGCATATTATTATTCCGGCGATTCACAAAAATCGCTATCAGATCGCCGATCTGCTTTCTGAGGATGCTGGCGAGAAACTTGAGCCGGACACAGGGATATTGGCTGGCTATGTTCGAAGAAAACTGCGTGAGAAGTTTCTTGAAGCTGACATTGGGATGACGGGCTGTAATTTTGCTATTGCGGATACGGGATCTATCGTTCTTTTTGAAAATGAAGGCAATGCGCGGATGGTTAGTACCATCCCTAAGACACAAATCACATTCATGGGCATGGAGCGAATCATTCCTACATTGGACGATCTCGAAGTCATGGCGACCCTGCTGCCGCGATCGGCTACAGGACAGAAACTAACTGTGTACATGTCTGTGATTTCTGGACCGCAGCGACAACAGGATGGCGATGGACCCGAAGAAATGCACGTCATCATTTTGGATAATGGACGTTCCTTGCAGCTAGGAGATCCGCAATTCCAGGAATTGCTGAACTGTATTCGCTGTGGGGCATGCTTAAATGCTTGCCCAGTTTACCGCCATATCGGCGGTCACGCCTACGGCGGTGTATATAGTGGTCCGATCGGCGCTGTGCTTACGCCGGCACTTAATAAAAATGTCGACCAATGGGACGATATTGCAAGTGCTTCAAGCCTGTGCGGTGCCTGTTATGAGGCATGCCCAGTGAAGATACCGCTGCATGATATGCTCATTTATCTCCGTCAACGCAAAGTGGAACGCGGGGCGACGGATTTTGTTGAGAAGGTCGGCATGAAAGGCTTTAATTTCTTGATGTCCGACGCAAAGCGGGTTAAAGCGTTAATTAAACTCGGCCGTATTGGGCAGAAATTGTTAGTTCGAGATGGTCATATCAAAGCGAAGATAGGTCCGTTGAAAGGTTGGAATTCCTACCGTTATGCGCCAAGCATGGCGAAGAAGACATTCCGTGAATCGTGGAAAGACATCGAGCAGGGATTAGAAGGCACCTTCCCTGAACTTGATTCTGTGATGAAAGCCCGCATGGAGAAGCTTGTGGCAGATCGTAAAGACGGCGGAGGAGGACATCATCATGGCTAAATCAGATGCAGCATTTCTCCAGAAGCTTCAACAAGAAGCCCTTAAGGATCAGGAGGCCTTCTTTGCTAATATTTCGAATCGGCTAGGCAGAGCAAAGCCAATGCAAACAGCCCCCGCGCACCCTATGAAGGGGGCTCCTGAATTCTGGGGGCAGGTGGATCTCCCACTTGAAGAGCGTATTCATTTGTTCATGGCGAACTGGCAGAAGGCCGGAGGTCATACCCAGCGTTTGAAGGGGATGGAAGAGGCGCAAGCCTTCATTGCCGACTTTATCGGCAAGACACAAGCGAAGCACTTGATCATTCAGGATCAAGCTGAGCTAGAGCCCCTTCGTGCTGCGCTTGCTGACACGGAAACCGACATCACTGTGTGGAACGCAGAAGGTGCTGATCCTGCTGCCAAAGATGAGCTTGTCGCGAAGGCCGCTGGAGCGGACATCGGCATCGTGGCCGTCGAACACGCTGTCGCGTACACAGGTTCACTAGTGGTCACTTCCGCTGCGACCAGGGGAAGAAGTGTCAGCTTGCTGCCAACCACCTTCATTGCCATCATCCCGGTGGATCGAATAAAAACAAAGCTGGGCGAAGTATTGCGCCCATTCGATGACCTTGCTGCCGAAGACAGACCGGCAGGTATTCATTTCATCTCGGGTCCGAGCCGGTCAGCCGACATCGAGAATGATTTGACCATTGGTGTACATGGACCCGGCATCGTTTATGCACTTATCATTGAGTAACCAAAGACAAAGAGCTGTAAGGGAATATTTTCTCTTGCGGCTCTTTTTATATTTATCAAGTGAAGGTATACACCTGTCATACATAGTTAGCTGCGAATATTACTAAATTGAGATTGTGGATACATGCATTATCACTTGGAAAGTGATGATGTTTTCGTGATTCATTGTTTGTTGGATTGTGCGGTGGAAGCGTTTGAAATGTTTGAGGTGGTAAAAGTGGTGGAAATGGTGAAAGTGCTTAAAGTGTCGGGAGTAGTGAAAGTGTGGAGTTGATGGAAATGTTGGAAGTTTGGAAGTAGTAGAAGTGATGGGAGTGTTGGAATGATGGGAGATATGGAAGAGTGTGAGGGTAAGAGAGTAGTGGTAATAGTAGTAGTAAAAGAAGTAAGAGAACAAGTTGGAAGACAAGTTGTACTACGTACTACGTACAACAATTTCTTCGATTTCTTTCTGCTATAGAATACACGGATAGAACCATCGAATAAAACGAATATTTAAACAAGTGTTGACTACCACCATGCGGCGGTACTACAACGTACTCATTCGCATGTATTTGAGAATTATCTTCGGCGTAACTTACTGTGCAATTAACAATGACAAACACGCTCGTCCAAGGATGACATAAGCTGAGATGACCTGTTGGTTAAAATGTTGTCAACATTGTTCATGACGAAAAGGGATTTTGATTTGATTGAATATGTAAGCGCTTTTGCATTACGATAAGAACATGAAAGAGACAAAGGGAGGTTAACCTAATGAGTGCAACTGCTGCACAAAAGAAAGCATCTTCCGGAGGATTCCGGGTGAAAGTACAAAGTTTCGGTCGTTTCTTGAGCGGTATGGTGATGCCTAATATTGGTGCATTTATCGCTTGGGGATTAATTACGGCTTTATTTATTCCGACAGGTTGGATTCCAAATGAATATTTGGCTAAGCTCGTCGGCCCCATGATTACTTATCTACTCCCTGTTCTAATTGGTTATACGGGAGGTACGATGATACACGGAACACGCGGCGGCGTCATCGGCGCTGTAACCACGATGGGGGTTGTCATCGGAACGGATATCCCTATGTTTCTTGGGGCGATGATCGTAGGTCCGTTCGCTGCGTGGGTACTCAAGAAGTTCGATAAATCGATTGAAGGTAAAATTAAATCCGGCTTTGAAATGCTCGTTAATAACTTCTCCTCAGGCATCATCGGCGCTATACTTGCCGTTCTTGCTTACACGGTAGTTGGTCCTGCTGTTCAGGTCGTGAGTAAAGCTCTTGCTTCCGGGGTTCAAGCACTTGTGAATGCAGGTCTGCTCCCACTAGCGAACGTTCTGATTGAACCAGGTAAAATATTGTTCTTAAATAATGCGATTAATCATGGTGTGCTAAGTCCGATTGCTTTGGATCAAGCCTCCAAAACAGGCAAGTCGATTTTGTTCATGCTGGAGTCCAATCCCGGTCCAGGACTTGGTATCCTTCTCGCGTATTGGTTTGTTGGACGTGGAGCAGCGAGACTTTCGGCTCCTGGCTCAGCTATTATTCACTTCTTTGGCGGTATCCATGAAATTTACTTCCCGTACATTCTCATGAATCCGCGACTGATCCTGGCTGTGATTGCAGGTGGCGTAACGGGTACGTTCACATTCTCCCTGTTCAATGCAGGTCTAGTTGCTCCGCCATCACCAGGAAGCATTTTCGCTTACATTGCCATGGCTCCTAAAGGCGGTATGCTGCCGATTTTCACCGGGGTTATCACATCTACGATTGTCACTTTTGCAGTCGGTGCATTGTTGTTGAAAACGACGAAACAAACCGAGAATGAAGAAGATTTGGAGCAGGCAACAGCGAAAATGAAAGAAATGAAACAAGCTCCCGCTGCCGCTGCAGCTGAAAAAGTCAGCGGCTCAACATTGACGCCAGCTTCCGAGGTACAAAAAATTGTGTTCTCCTGTGATGCAGGCATGGGGTCAAGCGCAATGGGAGCTTCCATTTTAAGAAAGAAAATGAAAGAAGCTGCTATCGATGTCATTGTGGTCAACACAGCAATTAGCGAGATTCCACCTGATGCAGATATCGTTATCACACATAAATCATTAACCGATCGAGCACGTAATAAGGCTCCGGAGGCTGAACACATTTCTATCGAAAATTTCATGAAAAGTCCAGAATACGATGAACTTGTGAAACGATTAAGTTAATACCCTTTCTAACGCTGGCTATTTGCCGGCGTTATCTCCATTTTGTTCGTGAGGAGAAATATCATGAGCCTGTCTAACAGGAATCGTCAAATCCTAGAGCTGTTAATGAATCGAACAGAGGATATTACAGCAGGAGAAATCGCTGCAGAAATCAATGTAAGCACAAGAACGGTTCATAGGGAGCTGTCCGAGTTGGAGACGATTTTGGCAGCTTATGGATTAACTTTGCAAAAAAAATCAGGGAAAGGGATACATCTACAAGCAGAACCGGAAAAACTAGAGGCGTTCCGGCGAATGTTATATGGGATGATGGACATTGAATTTTCTGCCGAAGATCGTAAAACTATGATTCTTTGCACCTTACTGCAAGAAGATGAGCCTGTCAAGCTATTCACTTTGTCTCATGACTTAGGCGTAACAGTCCCAACCATCACGCACGATCTCGATGAGTTGGATAGCTGGATTCAGAAGTCTGACCTCATCCTTGTACGTAAAAGAGGGTATGGTGTTGGTTTGAGCGGTTCCGAGGCGAATAAACGCAGGATGATTGCACAGCTTGCCAAAGACGGTCTCGATGAAGCCGATCTATTTGGTAAGAATGTGAATTCGCATTCGCCAGTTACACAAAGATTGTTGGAACTCATTGGGAAAGAAAACTTTACTAAGGTGGAGGCCGCTCTTTGGCTTGCTGAAGATGAAGGTTTAAGTGAGCTATCCGAGCAGGATTACACCAATTTGCTTATTCATATTTCGATAACTATCGCTAGAATTCAGCAGGGTAGACAGATTGAACTTCACCCTGAACCTTACTCACTTCGCCTAAATAAGCTGCTTACGCATACGATTGAGCAGCTATCGAAGGTAATTCCAATTGAATTAACAACACCAGAAATTTTTTATTTAGCTGAATTACTGGAGCCCAAGTCAATCAAACATCCGAATCAGCTGCTTTCTTTGGAAGAACTAAGCTATATGGAAATCGTATGGAAGCTCATCCGGAACATGGAGAACAGCATCGCGGTCCGTTTCAGCGATGATCGTTCATTACGAGAGGGGCTGCTTAGCCATTTGGAGTCCGCTTTGAGGCGACTTCAAGCAGGAGCGATCATACGCAATCCGCTTTTATCGCAAATCAAGAAAGATTATGAAGCTCTATTTGATGCTATACGGAGAGCTGTAGATAAAACAATAACCGAAATTGCCGTACCTGATGAAGAAATAGGATTTCTGGTCATGCATTTCGGAGCTTCTATCGAGAGGCAAAAGCAATTCAGGCGTAACGTAAAAGCGATTCTCGTATGCACAAGTGGGATCGGGACTTCCAAAATGTTGGCCGTACGACTTACGAAGGAACTTCCGCAAATTGATATTATCGGTCATGCTTCTTGGTTTGAAGCAGCGCGCATCCCTGAAAAGGAATACGATTTGATTATATCAACAGTAGATTTGCCTTTGGACGAAGATCAGTACTTGAAGCTAAGCCCACTGTTAACTAAAGAAGAAGCCGAGCGATTAAGGCTATTTATTCAAAATGTTACGCTGCAAAAAGAAGCTGGAGAACGTGGTGAATCGCCTCAAGACACTGATTCAACGAACAGATTGCATCGTATTCAACACTATATTAACGAAATTGTCAGCATCATAGATCAATTCACGGTATATCACATCGAGCAATCCTTTGACAGCCTGAGAGAAACTCTGGAGGTCATTTGTGAATATGTTAGACACTCAGGTGTGATCGATGAAGTAGAACTAATCGTTAACCTGCTGCTTGAAAGAGAATGTTTAAGCAGTCAAGTTATCCCAGACACGGGGCTAGCCCTCTTTCACATTCGAAGCGAGCAGGTTAGGAAGCCTTCTTTCACATTGTTTCGATTAAAGGACGACCTGCAGTTAGACCAAGGTATGGCGTCAGACGTAAAGCAGCTCCTGCTCATGCTCGGTCCGAAGGAGCTTTCGAAAGAAAGCCTAGAAGTGCTCAGTGAAATAAGTTCTTTTCTATTGATTCCAGAAATGATCGAACTGTTGAAATCGGGGACGCAGTCTGAGATCAAGCATTTTTTATCCCAGGAACTCGCCGCCTTTTTAGAAAATAAAAAATAAATCGGATATAGGGAGAGATTACCATGACGATCTTATCAACGAATAAAATTAAACTAAACGCTAAGCCCAAGGATAAATTCGAGGCCATTCGGATGGCAGGCCAACTACTAGTAGATGCAGGTCATGCGTCAGCTGCATATATCGATAAAATGCTGGAACGAGAACAAACTTTGTCCACCTATATGGGAAATGGTCTGGCCATCCCGCACGGTACGCAGGATTCCAAATCATTGATTTTATCGACAGGATTGTCGATCGTGCAAATTCCGGAGGGTGTGGATTTCGGTGAAGGCGAAAAAGCCAACCTAGTCATCGGTATTGCAGCCGCGGGTAGTGATCATCTGGATATCTTAACGAATGTTGCGATGATTTGTTCCGAAGATGAGAACATAGAGCTGATCATGAAAGCGGCGACGCCTGAAGAAATGGTGAAAATTTTCGAAAGCGGGATGGCGTCATGAAGGCTGTCCATTTTGGTGCAGGAAACATCGGCAGGGGGTTCATTGGATTAATTTTGTCCCAAGCCGGTTATGAGGTGATCTTCTCCGATGTGAATGATAGCTTGGTAGAGCTACTGAAGGAGAGGAAGTCATATACTGTACGCTTAGCTAATGAAAATAAAGAAACGTTGACCGTTTCTAATGTTACAGCGATTAATGGTAAGAACTTAGATGATGTAGCTAGAGCCGTTGCTGAGGCTGATTTGGTTACAACAGCAGTGGGTGTCAGCATTCTGAAGCATATTGCGCCCGGCATC
This sequence comes from Paenibacillus sp. V4I7, assembly GCF_030817275.1. Classification (NCBI taxonomy): domain Bacteria; kingdom Bacillati; phylum Bacillota; class Bacilli; order Caryophanales; family Paenibacillaceae; genus Paenibacillus; species Paenibacillus sp. V4I7. The sequence goes on from NZ_JAUSZD010000002.1 coordinate 751,306, forward strand.
GCCAAAGGCATTGAAATGCGAATCGAACGCGGCGCGGCGCCGCTTCACATTATTGCGTGTGAGAATGCGATTGGCGGTAGTACGCAGCTCAAAGAACACATGTACACTCATCTTCGTGAAGATCTACGTAATAAAGTAGACGCAAGCATCGTATTTCCTGATGCTGCTGTCGATCGGATTGTTCCAATCCAACATAATGAAGACCCGCTGCAAGTTACGGTTGAGCCCTTCTACGAATGGGTTGTTGACGAGTCCCAAATGTTGGAGGGCTTCCATCGCATTGATGGTATCCATTTTGTGAAACATTTGGAGCCGTACATTGAGCGCAAGCTGTTTACCGTGAATACAGGACACTGCAGCGCTGCTTATCTTGGCTATTTACATGGCTTTAAGACGATTCAAGATGCGATGGCGAATTCACAAATTGCCTCGTTAGTGCGCCATGTGATGCATGAGACCGGCGCCTTGCTTATCAAAAAGCACGGCTTCGATCCTGCTCAGCATGAGCAGTATATCGATAAAATATTGAACAGATTCATAAACCCCCATTTGATTGACGAGGTTACGCGGGTAGGAAGATCACCGATTCGCAAGTTATCCAGCAATGATCGTCTTGTTCGTCCTGCTTTGCAGGCCTTTGAGCTTGGGATGAAACCGACCTATTCAGCTATGGCAATGGCCGCCGCTTTCTTATTTAAGGATCAGGAAGATCCTGAAGCCGCCCAGATTCAAGCTGATTTGCGAAAGCTCGGAGTTGCTCAAACGATAACGAAGTATACGACTATCACTGAAGACCATCTGATACATGAGATGATTAAAACCCAATATGAACAATTACAACAATCAGATCTTTCATGAGAAAGGGGAGTTCCCTAGTGGCTAAAATGATGACAAAACGACTAACCGGCATTGCTGCTTCCCCCGGCATTGCGATAGCGAAAGCTTTTCGGCTGAACAATGATCATTACGAAACTGCCCCAGAGAAAGTGGCAGACGCTCTTATAGAAGTAGAACGTTTCCGCAAAGCTATCGAAGAAGCAAAACTAGAGTTAGAAGAGATTAAAGATTTGACCGAGCAGCGTATGGGTGCAGCAAAAGCTGAAATTTTTGAGGCACATTTGATGCTTTTGGAAGATCCGGATTATATCGATGCTATTATCGAAGGGATTGAAGGCGAAGGCTTGAATGCTGAATATAAGCTGCATGAAGTAGCAAGGAGCTTCATCGAAGTGCTTAGCTCCATGGATAACGAGCTGCTCCGGGAACGCGCTAGTGATGTGCGTGACGTCACTGGCCGGATTATGAGCCGACTTCGTGGTGTCTCTTATGCAGCGATCTCGGCTATTAACGAGCCTTGTATTTTGATAGCCGAAGACTTGACGCCATCTGATACCGCACAGTTAAATCTAGATTATGTGCTTGGCTTTGTAACGGAGATCGGCAGCCGTACTTCTCATTCGGCGATCATGGCTCGCTCGCTTGAGGTGCCAGCTATTGTTGGAGCAGGAGCAGCGGCAGTGGAAATCAAAACGGGCACCATGATTATTATGGATGCCGTAGAGGGCGCCGTACTCATCGCTCCAAGCGATGAAGAGGTAGAGAGCTACCAAGCCCGCAAAGCGGCATATGATCAGCGTAGAGTCGAACTGCGCAAGCTGCTTGATCGACCTACGATCTCAGCAGATGGTCACCGTGTAGAACTGGCTGCCAACATAGGCAGTGTTGAAGATTTACAGAAGGTATTAGCTAACGGGGCGGAAGGTATCGGTTTGTTTCGGACGGAATTCCTTTATATGGGACGCAACGCTCTACCGAGTGAAGAGGAGCAGTTCCAGGTCTATAAGCACGTGTTGGAACGCATGGACAATAAACCTGTCGTTATACGTACACTCGATATAGGTGGAGATAAAGAACTCCCGTACATGAAGCTCCCTGTTGAAAGTAATCCATTCCTTGGCTTGCGAGCGGTTCGTTTATGTCTGAGCAAGCAGGATCTGTTTCGTACACAGCTAAGGGCGCTTCTGAGAGCAAGCAGCTATGGACAATTGAAAATCATGTTCCCGATGATTGCCGTTGTGGATGAGCTGCTGGCTGCTAAGCAATTGCTTCAAGAAGAGAAAGAGAAGCTTGTTCTAGAAGGAATTGCCGTCTCTGAAACCATAGAGGTCGGTATTATGATTGAAGTGCCGGCTGCAGCGCTAGCAGCGGATTTCTTGGCGAAAGAGTCCGATTTCTTCAGTATTGGAACGAATGATCTTATCCAGTACACAATGGCGGCAGATCGGATGAACGAGACCGTTTCTTACTTATACCAACCTTGCCATCCCGCTATTTTGCGATTAATTCAAATGGTTATACAGGCAGCTGCAAAAGAAGGGAAATGGGTTGGCATGTGTGGAGAAATGGCCGGTGACGAAACCGCCATACCGATTCTTCTCGGCATGGGACTCCATGAATTTAGTATGAGTGCCAGCTCGATTTTGCCGGCAAGAGCCTTAATTAAACAAACTTCACATAGGGATTGGGCAGGCTACACGGAGCAGATTTTATCCTTGAGCAGCCAATCCCAGATTAAACAATTCGTAGAACAGAAGACAAGGAGTGACTTGAAATGATATCTCAAACATTTACTGTCCTAAATCCATCCGGCTTTCATGCCCGTCCGACGAAAGTATTCGTTCAGAAGGTTGGCACATTCCCTTGCAAAGTGAATGTGATCAAAGGCGAAAAGAAGGTCAACGGCAAAAGCTCGCTTAGTATGCTGACACTCGGCATTCAACAGAATGACGAAGTAACATTGGAAGTGGACGGCGAGCAAGAGGAGCAGGCAATCAAAGAGCTAGGGGCGCTGCTGACTTACATCTTCGAAGAATAAGCGAGTGGCAAACCGAATCTATTTCAATTGAAAAGCCAGCAAGTTAATGCCTGCGATCAAGGCGTTAACTTGCTGGCTTCTATTATTAATTACGTACGTACCATTCACCGGACACCCAATCGGTTGATTTCCAACGCAGCACATCGGGGGTAGCAAGATGGGCAATTTCTTTGAGAAATTCGAGCTGCTCCAGCTCAGTCATCGGCTTGAAGCTCTTAGCGATGGCTAGATTTTGTTCCAGCTGCGCCATGGATTCCATACCGACAATTGCGGTAGATATCGGCAGCGAGAACGTATATTGGAGTGCTTTCTCGTACCAAGGAGCCAGCTTACCGAGCGCCATAACCTTCATGCCGATGATAGCGACACCTTTCTCAACCGCTTTAGGCAAAAACTCATGAGCGAAGCTGTAGATGAGATGATCTGCTGCGGATAAGGCAACAAGCGCGCTGTCGAACGAGTCACAGAGTTCAATCGCTTTCAACTGAACTCTAGGATTCGTGTGACCGCTGATCGAGATATGCTTGATCATCCCTTGTTCCTTGGCTTCAAGAAGCGCTTCTAGCGCTCCGCCTTTGGCGAAGCACTGATCAAGTTCCTCCATCGTCATGATATTATGCAATCGCCATTCTTCGACATGATCCGTTTGCAGGCGCTTCAGACTTGCTTCCAGCAGCTTCAGGGAACCGTCTCTTGTTCGATCATGCGTTTTGGTAGCAATCCATACATCTTTCCTTCGACCATCGCGTGCCAACGCTTTGCCAAGTCGTTCCTCAGATTGTCCATCCGAATAGCTTGGTGCTGTATCGAAATAGGTGATTCCTTCGTCAATTGCCCGATTTACAATTTGAATCGCCTCATCTTCTGTACACTGGTGTTCATCGACAATGCGCTGAGCACCAAAGCTCAGAATAGGAAATTGCTGCCCGGTCGAACCAAACGAACGTTTCTCCACATAATTCACTCCTCGTATGTAAGATTGCGACTTTCAATCTTTCCTATCGTTTCCAAAAGAGATACCTGGTCATACCAAATTTTAATATAAAACAGGTTTTCTTCACACTGAGATCGGTTCAAGCAGGAATTGACTCTTCTCAAGTATAAAATAAGTAGGAGAAGGACGCTAACATTCGTCAAATTGTTTGCTTATTCACAAAAAAAACATGACTTTAGTCCTATTTTTCGACAAAAAATGATTGTATTAAATAATAAATAAACTTATTATATGTACATATACCATTTTTTGTTGAATTATCGGAGGGTCAATGACAACGGAACACGGAAAGCCCTATGATAGTCCAGGATTTCATCTTTGGCAGGTTACGAATCTATGGCAAAAAAATCTTCGCTATGCCCTGCATGATTTGGATCTCACGCATGTTCAATTTATTTTGCTGGCAACCACAGAGTGGTTAAATTCTCAATCTCCTCTCGAGGATGTGACACAGGTTCAAATTGCCATGCATTCGCATATGGATCCCATGATGGCATCACAAGTACTTCGTAACTTAGAAAAGAAAGGTTTCCTCATTCGCAAGGAACATCCGACGGACACGCGGGCCAAATCAATCTCTTTAACTCCAGCTGGAGAGAGGTTGATATCCAAGGCAATAGACATAGTCGAGCAAGCCGATCGCCGTTTTTTTTCTAAACTGGGGCAAGAACAGGAAACGTTGGCAAGCTTGTTGAGATCTTTAGGAAGCATGACAACTCATGAAAATTAGATCATAGGGAGAGGTGCCTTGAATATGGAGAAGTCATCACTAATCGGAATTGTTTTAGCCTTTATATCCATTGGTGTGGGTATGGTATTGAAAGGGGCAAGCCTGGCTGCACTGCTGAATCCTGCGGCTGCCTTAATTATTTTTGGTGGTACAGCATCGGCCTTATTTATCGCTTTTTCAATGGAAGAAATAAAGAAGATTCCGACCTTATTGAAAATTATTTTTACCGAACAGAAATTAATGCCTAAAAAAGAACTGATCGAAACATTCATCGAATGGGTATCCATTACACGTCGTGAAGGATTACTTTCCTTGGAAAAGCAAGCAGAAGAGCTGTCAGACCCTTTTATGAAAAGCGGCATGCGCCTCATTATTGATGGAAATGACGCAGATTTCGTACGTGACGTATTGCTCGAAGATATTGCGGAGATGGAAACAAGACATAAGAAATATGCAAGTATTTTTACGCAAGCAGGTACATATGCACCTACACTTGGGGTACTTGGCGCCGTTGTTGGGCTCATTGCTGCGCTTGGTAATTTGAGTGAAGTAGAGAAATTAGGTCATCTGATTTCAGCAGCCTTTGTTGCAACGATGTTCGGGATTTTCCTTGGGTACGTTATTTTTCACCCTTTTGCCAATAAGCTGAAGCAAAAGTCTAAGAAAGAAGTAGAAATTAAACTTATGGTCGTGGAAGGACTACTTTCCATTCAATCCGGTGTATCTGCCAATTCCGTGAAGCAAAAAATGATGATCTTCGTTGCCAATAGTGAACGAGCGTCATATGACGAAGATTCGAAGGGGGCCGCTTCGCAGTGAGTAAAAAGAAGAAGCATGAGGATCATGAAGAACATATTGATGAAACCTGGCTCATTCCCTATGCGGATTTGCTTACCTTGCTTCTAGCCCTCTTTATCATTTTGTTTGCATCTAGTCAGGTGGATTCTAAGAAATACGATTCGATAATGCGGTCCTTGAACAATGCCTTCTCGGGGGGGGAAGCGCCCTTCGCGATGTCGAATTTGATTCCGATTGATGATGCGGCGAATTCTACCAAAAATAATAATAAGAACCAGAACCCTCCGCCGAAGGAAGAGAGTAAAACCGACAGTCAGCTGGCTGCCAAGCTGCAGAAGGAAGAGAAGGATCTCAAAGAGTTAAAGCAAAGCATGGATGCGTACATTAAAGAAAACAACATGAGTGAGCAGCTAACCACGAAGCTGGATAATGAGAAGCTGACCATTACGATTAGTGACCGTGCACTGTTTGATTCAGGTTCGGCTACGATTAAACAAGAATCACAAAAACTAGCTGTTTCCATGTCTAATTTGTTGGGGAATTATCCTGGATATGAGGTTGAAGTAGCAGGTCATACGGATAATATCCCGATTCATCGAGCAGATTTTGAAACGAACTGGGATCTAAGCGCCAAGCGTGCAGTCAATTTTATGAAAATACTTCTGAATAACAGTAAAATTGAACCTGCTTCCTACTCTTCGGTCGGATTTGGCGAATACCGGCCGATCACAGAAAATAATACAACAGAAGGTAGAGCGAAGAACCGCCGAGTTGAAGTGAGCATCTTGCGTAACATTAAAGCGACGGATGAGATTGCGAAATAAGCGCAATTACCCCTAAGACTTATTATGAAAAGATAGGCTAAGAGTCGCTAGACTCTGGCCTTTTTTTTTGTTCAATAACACATTTCATATTGAGAAATATGGAGTAATTTAATAGCAAAATGGGGATAGTAATGTGGAATTTGCAATGATGAGGAGAGGTTTATATGGAGCATACATATGAGCATACGTATATCCCGCTGACAACATTATCCAGCGGTGAAGGCAAGGAAATAGCCATTGATATATATGGTTACTGCATTCAGATCGTGAATATTTGTTTCATTGGCAACCCAACAAGCAGGGATAAAGAATGGTTTTTAGTTGACGCTGGCATGCCGCAATCGGCAGATGAGATCATTCGTGTCGCTGAGGAGCGTTTTGGAGCCCATAAGAAGCCTACGGCGATTATTTTGACGCATGGACATTTCGACCATGTCGGGGCTATAGAAAGTCTTTTGGAATACTGGGATGTTCCGGTATATGCGCATGAGTTGGAAATCCCTTATTTGACAGGAAAATCTAATTATCCTAAAGGGGATTCAACGGTAGATGGCGGGCTTGTAAGCGAGCTGTCGCCCCTGTTTCCAAACCACGGTATTGACATCGGTAATCATGTACATCCTTTACCTGCTAATGGCATCGTTCCTGGACTGAAGGGATGGCAGTGGATTCATACACCGGGACACACACCAGGACACATTTCTCTTTTTCGAGCCAAAGATGGTTCATTAATTGCTGGTGATGCCTTCGTTACCGTTAAACAAGAATCACTTTACAAGGTGTTCACACAAGAACAAGAAATAAGCGGACCTCCCAAGTATTTCACGACAGACTGGCAAGCAGCCGGGGATTCGGTAAGAAAGCTTCAAGCGTTACATCCAACTCTAGCGATAACGGGACATGGAAAACCAATGAACGGTGAAGAACTAAGCCGCGAACTAGGCCGTCTGGCGGAGGATTTCGAGAAAATAGCGATTCCTGAGGAAGGTCGGTTTGTGCATTAGGCAGTAATTATAGGTTGCCTGTCTTAGATTACATTAGATACGCTTTTATCGTATTACTCGAAAATTTAAAATCCCTCTAAGCTTCCGATAGGGAAGAGTAGAGGGATTTTAACGTTAGTATTATTTAAATTTTACAAGAAGACTTCTCTTGGGGAAATAAATCGTGGCGACCAAGCATAAGATTAAAGCGGACAAATTAAATTTATTATTCGTGTGGGGAATCCACCTACATGAGCACCTTGAACCGTATGCTCTAGGCCTGTCCGGGGACAACAGCAAACTACAACTGAGGGGAGAGACACAAAATGGATGCAAGACCTGGGTTTCATCAATCATTGTCACTTTTGCAAAAAGAATTACAGGATATGGGGGAAAGCGTTAAGGATTTGATTCTCAAGTCGGTGGAGTCATTAGCTAAGTTCGATGAGAATGCTGCGCAGCAAGTTATTAAAAATGATGACCGCATTGATGATTATTTAATGACGATAGACGAGCTTAGCCTTCGATTAATTGCTTTACAACAACCAATGGCAAGTGATCTGCGAATCATTGGAACGGCTTTGAAAATCGCTACAGACTTGGAACGAATTGCTGATCATGCCGTAGATATTGCAAAGATTACGATCCGTCTCGCTGGAGAAGAGCTTGTTAAGCCGCTCGAAATCATTCCTGAAATGGCCGATATTGCCATTGAGATGCTTCATGAGAGCCTCGTTTCTTATACGGAGCGAGATGTTCATAGAGCTGCATCGCTTGCCGAGATGGATGACCGCGTGGATAAGCTATACAGCTCGGTGATGCAGGAATTGATGGGGATGATGGGTTCGGATTACAATCGTAACCGTCAATTAACCCATTTATTGTTTGTTGCTCATTTCTTAGAGCGTGTAGCCGATCACACAACAAATATCGGTGAAGGTGTTATTTATATGGTCACAGGGAAACGCAAGGATTTGAATGTGTAATAAAATCCAGTATAGAAGGGACGCGCTCCTAAGTCATTAAGACTTGTGAGCGTCCCTTTTTCATGTGCGTGAGGCTGTAATCGGAAAGCGAATGAGAAAGGTAGTTCCTTTTTCACTTGACTGAACTTCAATCGATGCATGGTGCCTGGCTGCGATGCTGTAGCAAATAGCTAAACCAAGCCCTGTACCTTCGTCTTTGGTCGTGAAGAAAGGTCTTCCTAGCTTCTCCAGATGTTCCTCATTAATTCCTATACCTTCATCAGCGATAAGCAGGACGACATGTTCGGTCTCGGTATATGTTTCAATTCTCAGCTTACCGCCGAGGCTCATGGCTTCCAGACCATTCATACACATATTCAATATGAGTTGACGCATTTCCTTATCGTCGAGTTGAATGACGGGACAATCCATGAATTGGAAATGAACATGCTTGCCGGACATGACGGCTTCTGCTTGGATGAGGGGGAGGAGCATTTCGATAATACGGTTGATATTTTCGGGCTGTTGGTGGGACTGCTTATTTTTGGCTAGGGATAAATATTCGGTAATAATTTCGTTCGCTCGATCCAACTCTTCTAGCATGATGGGGATGTATTCTTTTTGCATATGACGATCGTTCTCGCGAAATAATTGGAGGAAGCCACGAATGGTCGTCATCGGGTTGCGAATCTCGTGGGCAATACCGGCGGCCATTTCCCCAACTAGATTGAGTTGGGCTAGACGAGCCATTTCCGATTCAAATCGCAAGCTTTCCGTGATATCGACGGCAACTTCTAGCAAGCAGCTTTCATTTTCAATATCGATGATTTCCGTTGAAAGCAGGGCTGTTCGAATTTCCTTAGACTTGGTTTCATACTTGACCTTGCAATTATGGATGACATCATTAAAATTCCTTGTATCACCCACTTCAGCTCGTAAAAGATCTAGTGTTGTTCCAATGATTTCATCGCCATAGCCTGTATATTGTTTCCAGCTTTCATTAATTTCGAGATAGGTGAGGTCAGGTAGACGGCGGATAGCCATCAAAGATGGAGAGAGCATGAACATTTTCTTGAAGTGTTCTTGTGATTTTATCAGCTTTTCATGAGCATCTACTAATTCGGCTGTTCGCTCTTCCACCCATTGTTCCAAAAGAAAATTTTGCTGCTTTAATTTCTCTTCCGCTTCAGCCAACTTACGATTGGTCTCTTCGAGATCTAGCGTTCGCTTATGCAGCAGTTCACTTTGATATTTGATTTTTTGATGATTGAGGTGCATGTTAACGAAGCCATCGACTTTCATGCGCAGCATTTTAGGATGAATAGGTTTGAATAAATAATCAATAGAGCCCACATGATAGCCCTTCAACACATGCTCAATAGAGGTACTTAGAGCCGTTAGGAAGATGATGGGAATATCCTGACAAGCTTTCCGCTGCTTGATCAGTTCGGCCGTCTCAAAGCCGCTAAGTCCAGGCATTTGCACATCCATCAAGATGACAGCGATATGATCAGCGGGTTCTTTTAATAAATATCTCAGAACTTCCTCGCCTGATTGCAGCGAAATAACGTCATAGTTGGAAGAGGCCAGAATGCTATTCAGAGCCAGCAAGTTCTCGTAACGGTCATCTACCGCCAAGATTTTTACTTGTTGTTCCATTTCAAATCCTTTCCGTGCTTGTACAAGCTTGTACGCACCTAACAATCCATCCCTCTCTTTTTCGGGGAAAAGTTTGAATTCCCTCTTTTTTTCGTAAAGTCTTTACATACATTTTACATATGGATAATAAAGCCAGTCATTTGGTTTGATAGACTAGAGAAATAAGTATATTCAGGTAAGGAATGATGGACATGAATACTCAGTCAGAAATGCTGGAACAATTTTATAATATGATAAATAAAGAGCACATTTATTCCGTTTATCAACCTATTATCTCCCTGCAGGATAGTCAAGTCATGGGGTATGAAGCGTTAATACGAGGTCCCAAAGATAGTCCCTTTCATTCACCTTTATCCATGTTTCAATTCGCAGAACAGCAAGGTGAGCTCTATATGCTTGAGCAGATTGCGCGTGAAAAAGCGATTCAAGGATCCATTTTGGAGCATCCGCAGCAATTGCTTTTTATCAATATTTCATCACAAGTGCTTTATGATCCCGGGTTTGTTCCTGGTAAAACGCTTGAGATTTTACAGAAATACGGTCTGCGCCCCAGCAATGTCGTTTTTGAAATTACGGAAAGAAGTTCGATTGAGGATTTCTCCTTAGCTCAAAAGATTCTGGAGCATTACCGTAAACAAGGCTATCGAATTGCCATAGATGATGCTGGTGCGGGATATTCCTCCCTACAAGCGATTGCGGAACTTCAACCGGATTTTATTAAGATTGATCGTTCCCTCATTGAAAATATACATAAAAACAAAGTAAAAGAGTATATCCTTGAAACGTTCGTTACTTTTGCCCATAAAATGAACATTTCCCTTATTGCTGAAGGCATTGAACATGCGGACGAACTAACCAAATTAACACGACTCGGCGTGCATTATGCCCAAGGCTTTTTACTTGGAAAGCCAAATGAATCTCCCGCGAAGGTACAGGACACCCATAAAATGCTGATTTGGCAGCATCGCAAAGTACAAGGAGGCAATATGACTTGGAACATTGGCGACCTGAAAACTCCTGTGAAAGTGTTTGACAAGAAAAAACTGATTTCGGAAGTGGCTGAATACTTCAAAAAAAATCAAGAGGCTGTGGGTGTTGTCATCGTGGATGAAGAAGTGCCGGCTGGCCTCATGATGAAAGACCGTTTATTTCAGCAATTAACCGGGCAATACGCCTTCTCTTTGTCTGGAATCGAACCATTGACAGCATTATGGATGAATCGCCGCTGATTGTGGACGAGCTCATGCCTGTTGAGGAAGTATCACAAATGGCTACCTCACGCGCAATCAACCACTTATACGACCTTGTCATCGTTACAAGTAATGGGAAGATGGGAGGAGTAGCATCCATCCGAACGATTCTTGAGAGTATAACGAATGTACGTATGGAGTCTGCGCGTGTGGCCAATCCACTAACAGGACTGCCAGGCAATTTGCAAATCAAGCGCGAATTGAACAAGAGGATAAGTGAGAACAAACCGTTTCATGTGGTATATGCGGATTTGGATTACTTCAAGTGGTTCAATGATCGGTTTGGATTTCAAAAAGGGGACCAACTGATTCAATATACAGCGGATGTTATGCAGCAATCCATTGCGGTTTGTGGGACTCCGCATGATTTTGTCGGGCATGTGGGAGGCGATGATTTTATCGCGATCTCAGCCACGTTATCTCCAAAACAACTGTGTCAGGAAATCATTCGCCGCTTCGAACAAGGTGTGCAGATGTTCTATGAGGATGAGGAGTGGGAGTATGTATGGGATCGGAGCGGCAACAAGGTAAAGAGCGAGGGAGTTACGCTTTCGCTATCTTTAGTCGTCTGTGTCTGCGAATCTCCCATTTCACTCGAACACATTTCCCAAACAGCGGCTTTACTCAAAAAGAAAGCAAAAGCGCATCAAGGAAGTATTTATTATTTCATTGAATTAGAATGTGTATAACAATTGTTTAAAAGAACGGATTATGATGACCTTCTGTTTGCCGATTCGGCGCTCCGATATTTTCTTAATATTCCCCGGATGGATCCAGATCGCATCCATGCCGCTTGACGCGGCCCCCACCACATCATTACGCCACGAATTTCCAACCATAACACTTTGGTTTGAAGCCGTGCTCATCGTCTTTAGGGCTCTCTCAAAGATAGCGGGGTGCGGCTTTCGCGGTCCATCCTTCTCCGAACTAAATAAACGATCTTGATCGATCCACCTGGTAAGTTTCATTTTCTCCAAATTGCTCTGCAACCTCTTCCGATTTCCATTACTAATGATAGCCAGTTTATAGTTATGTGATAACGCCTCAAGTGTGTCTTCAACACCGGGAAAGAGGGCAACGAAGTTATCTTCCTGTTCTTCTACCTGTTCGAAAAAAGACCGTGTAAAAGCAGGACTTACGTTCACCGGCATAGGCTGAAGAGCTTTACGCAAACAAATGTGGCGCAGCTCATCAGGGGATATGGGACTCCTAATCGGTGCCTTTCGGTGACGGCTCCACTCCATCTTATAGCTTTGTAGGGCTTCTTGGGCTGTAAAAAGCATTTCGCCCGGATCCCATCTTGCTGTAAAGTCGTTCATGACTTCAAGGAATGCCGAATCAAAGCATTGTCTGCGATCCAGGATCGTATTATTCATATCGAAAAAAATAACCTTTTTGCGTATTGGTGAGAAAAAAGGGCTCATATGGAGAACCTCCTTCTGAAGACCGGCCCATTGAATAATGGATTCCATACATGTTTATGTGCGGAACTGTTTTTTTATTTTTATTTCGTATGCTATGATGAAGGAAGTATGTCAAAAATCGGGGTGCGAACTTATGGATAAGCTTATTATTATTGATGGTAACTCTATCGCGAATCGAGCTTTTTATGCTTTACCTCTGCTCAGTAATTCTAATGGTTTACACACGAATGCGGTTTATGGATTTACAACGATGCTGCTGAAATTAATAGAAGAAGAAAAACCTACGCATTTTCTCGTTGCGTTCGACGCTGGGAAAATAACGTTTAGACACAAAGAATACACGGAATATAAAGGTGGACGTGCCAAAACGCCGTCTGAGCTCTCCGAGCAGTTTCCGCTGATCAAAGAGCTGCTTCAAGCTTTCAAGATTCCACAGTTTGAGCTGACAGGCTATGAGGCTGACGATATCATTGGAACCTTGACCAAGGCAGCTGATGAAAGAGGCGAGAAGGTGCTTCTCGTTTCGGGGGATAAGGATATGCTGCAGCTGGCTTCTGAGCATGTGACCGTTGCGATCACACGTAAAGGAATTAGTGAAGTTGATCTTTATAATCCTGCAGAAATAAAAGAGAGATACGGCCTCACGCCTGCTCAAATTATCGACCTCAAAGGGTTGATGGGCGATACGTCGGATAATATTCCAGGCATTCCGGGTGTCGGGGAAAAAACGGCACTCAAGATGTTACATGAGTTTGGTTCCGTGGAAGAAGTTCTGGCCAATTCGGCTAGCCTCAAAGGCAAGATGAAAGAAAAAGTGGAAGAGCATGCCAAGGACGCCATCATGAGTAAGGAACTTGCGACGATTTTCCGCGAAGTGCCGATGGAAACCGAGTGGGATGTTTTCCGCTACGATGGCTTTGATGGACAAGCTTTATCCAGTATGTTCCGCAAGCTGGAATTCAAATCCCTCCTGGAAAAGATGGATTTCGGGCCAAGCAGCGTGTCGGAAGATCAAGTTGTCGAGAGTTTGGTTGCAGTTGTTGTAACCAAAGACAACATGGATGAGTTGATTGGTAAAATAGGCGATAACGCTGCCATCCATGTTGAGGCTGTTGGGGAAAATCCGCATCAAGCTGTGGGGGTTGGCGTTGTCTGGTTTACGTATGATGGGGAAACGAATACATCTTACTTCGTGCCTTTAGCGCTGCTGAAGAGCGAAGCGGGCGAGCCGCTGCGCACTTGGCTAGGCGATGATTCCAAGAAGAAGCAGCTCTTCGACCAGCACCGTGCCCAGCTGGTGATGGCTTGGCAAGGCATCCACCTCAAAGGGGTGGACTTCGATGCTCTGCTGGCCGCTTACTTACTCGATCCGACAGAGTCGAATCTTAGCTTGAGCGGCTTGACGGGCAAGTACAGCCTGCCGGGCGTTAAGACCGACGAGGAAGTGTTCGGCAAGGGAGCGAAGTTTCGCTTGCCTGAGCTTGCTGCGCTTAGCGACCACTTGGGCCGCAAAGCGATGGCCATTGCGCGCATCGTGCCCGTGCTGCGCGAAGAACTGGAGAAGAGTGAGATGCATAGCCTCTTCTACGAGCTAGAGCTGCCGCTAGCAGGCGTTCTCGCGGAGATGGAGCTGCGCGGCATAGCGCTGGATGCCGAGGGGCTCAAAGCATTCGGCGTGGAGCTTGCAGGCAAGCTGGATGCGATCATGACCCGCATCTACACGCTCGCCGGCGTAGAGTTCAACATCAACTCGCCGAAGCAGCTTGGCGAGATCTTGTTCGAGAAGCTGGGGCTGCCAGCTTGGAAGAAGACCAAAACCGGCTACTCGACGGATGCCGAGGTGCTTGAGCGCCTTGCGCCCTACCACGAAGTCGTAGGGGAGATTTTGAACTACCGTTCGCTTGCGAAGCTGCAATCGACGTACGTCGAAGGGCTGCTTAAAGAGGTGCGGCCGGAGACCGGTAAGGTGCATACCTATTACCGGCAGACGATTGCCGCCACGGGCCGGCTCAGCAGCCAATTCCCGAACCTCCAGAATATTCCTATTCGTCTGGAGGAAGGCCGTAAGATCCGCAAGGTATTCGTTCCATCCGAGCCTGGATGGTACATTCTTGCTGCGGATTACTCGCAGATCGAGCTGCGCGTGCTTGCGCACATCTCGCAGGATGAGAATCTGAAGGAAGCGTTCCTTCAGAATATGGACATCCACACGAAGACAGCCATGGACGTCTTCGGGGTAGAAGAGAGCGCTGTCGACGCGAACATGCGCCGTCAGGCCAAAGCCGTCAACTTCGGGATCGTTTACGGCATCAGCGACTACGGCTTGTCCCAGAACTTAGACATTACCCGCAGGGATGCAGCCCAGTTCATTGAACAGTATTTTGCTGTATTTCAAGGGGTTCGCAAATATATGGACGATATCGTGAAGGATGCTCGCAGGGACGGTTATGTCACGACCTTGCTGCAGCGTCGCCGCTATCTTCCCGAGATCACGGCATCGAACTTTAATCTGCGTTCCTTCGCTGAACGAACAGCGATGAATACGCCGATACAAGGGACGGCTGCTGATATCATTAAACTAGCCATGGTCCAGATGGCCGACCGTTTGAAACAAGACGGACTCAAGAGCCGCATGCTGCTTCAAGTACACGATGAGCTCGTCTTTGAAGTCCCCGAAGAGGAGCTTGAGACCATGCGCCGGGTAGTACCGGAAGTCATGGCTGCAGCCCTTAAACTGGATGTCCCGCTTAGCGCGGACGTCGACTTCGGCCTTACTTGGTACGATGCCAAGTAAGTTGCACTAGTACTGAAATCGGTCAACCCGGAGGACGTAGCCCCTGAGCGAGCCAATCCGGCACTCTCGGCCTCGCCTTCTCGCCCGCTTGGCCAATCAACAACACAAAAGAGGTGAACATCCGTGCCTGAACTACCCGAAGTCGAAACGGTCAGACGTACGCTGAACAATTTAATCACCGGAAAAACGATTGAGCAAGTTCAGGTCAGACTGCCTCGCATCATCCAAAAGCCGGACGATATTCATATGTTTGAGGTTCTTCTGCAAGGTCAGACGGTTGAGACGATAGAACGCAGAGGGAAATTTCTGCGCTTCATACTTACTGATTACGTCATGGTTTCTCATCTGCGGATGGAAGGACGGTACGGTCTGTATGCTGGTGAAGATCCGTTGGAGCTTCACACCCATGTGTTGTTCCGCTTCACCGATGGCAGCGAGCTCCGCTATAAGGATGTTAGACAATTTGGAACGATGCATCTGTTTCCCAAAGGGGAAGATCTCACGCAGCCTCCGCTGCATAAGCTTGGACTTGAACCGCTTGATGAAGGCTTCACCTTCGAGGTTTTTCGAGACCGGATCGCTCATCGTTCGACGAAGATAAAACCGCTGCTGCTGAATCAAGAATATATCGTGGGTATCGGGAATATTTATGTAGACGAGTCCCTTTTCTTGGCTGGCATTCATCCAGAGCGCGAAGCCTCCTCGTTGAGCAAGAAGGAACTCGTACTCCTTCACTCAGCTATCATACGTACCCTTCGTGAATCAGTTGAAGTTGGTGGGTCCTCCATCAAATCGTATGTGAATGGACAAGGCGAAATTGGCTTGTTCCAGCATCAACTGAACATTTATGGCAGACAGTCCGAGCCCTGTAAAACATGCGGGAGTGAGATCTACAAAACCGTTGTTGGCGGCAGAGGAACGCATATTTGCCCAACCTGCCAACCGTTAAAGCGGACTAGAAACCGAAAGAAGTCAGAGAAATAGGCACCTGAAGCCCCCCCTCCCCATATGATATGGAGTAATTAGCCTAGATAAACGGCTTACAAGCTAGTTTCTAGGTATAACTCTTAGGAGGGGTATTATGCTTCCTGTAGTTTCACTACTTATTCTTGCTTTCGCAGTTTCCTTGGACGGCTTCGGCGTCGGTGTGATGTATGGATTACGTAAAATACGAATTCCACTCCTCTCCATTGGGATTATATCGCTTTGGTCTGGTATCATTATCTACAGCTCGATGCAGATCGGTGTACTGATGTCGTCCTTCATGTCTCTCTTGGTAGCTAAGCGAATCGGTGCTCTTATATTAATCGGAATTGGCATCTGGGCATTGGCACAAATGAGACAACAAAAGCCTCAAGAGCATCAGGAACGGGGGAGAGTCGCATCTTTAGATCAAGCATCGATAAGCGGTGTTCTTCCTTTACCAGAGGGTAAGCATCCGGGTTCTGGAGAAATTCTCACGTTTGATACGTTGCAGAGAACGAAGGAAATATTGAATATCGAGCTGAAACGCTTCGGACTGGTTATTCAAATTTTGCGAACGCCATCCATTGCAGACGTTGACAAATCGGGTAATATTTCGGCTTCAGAGGCAACATTGCTTGGTTTGGCGCTATCTTTGGATGCGTTCGGTGCAGGCATTGGCGCCGCTTTAATTGGTTTCGTTCCACTGTTAACAGCTTCCGTCATTTCGATATCAAGTGGTTTATTTATTGCATTAGGTTTGCGGTTTGGTTTACGGTATGCGGAGATGAATTGGATGAAGAAACTGTCTGTACTTCCGGGATGTGTACTTATTATCATGGGTCTATTTAAATTGTTGTAGCACGTCCTTTTACTGTATTTCGTAAATCTTTGGGATATGAGAAAGTTTTCCGAGTGGAAAACGATTAGGAGAGATTTGCCCATGAATATCGGGTTAACAGGAGGTATCGCTTGCGGCAAAAGCACGGTTAGCGCCATGCTGGTTAGCCGCGGCGCCCTATTAGTAGATGCGGATATGATAGCCCGCGATGTCGTCGAGCCCGGCAGCCCTGTTCTTGAACAGGTTGCTGCACATTTTGGACAAGCTGTTCTTCAGGTAGATGGCTCACTTCATCGCAAGAAGCTTGGCGAGATCATTTTTGGTAATACGGAGGCACGCAAGCAGCTGGAAAGTATTCTGCATCCGCCAATTCGTGCACAAATACGTGAACAGATGGAGGCCTATGAACGGCAATTTCCAGACAAGCTTGTTGTGGTCGATGTCCCTTTATTAATCGAATCTAATTTATCCTTCATGTTTCAAGAAGTTATGGTTGTTTATGTACCCCGTCCAGTCCAGTTGGAGCGGCTAATGCAGCGAGATGGACTGTCAGAAAGTGCGGCGAATAATCGCATTGATGCTCAGATGTCCATTGAGGAGAAACGTAAATTCGCGGATGTTGTCATTGACAACAGCGGTACATGGGAAGAAACTAACGCTGAAGTGGAGCGGTTTTGGTTAGGAAAGGGGCTTTCATGACCTTTTTACGTAAAAAACGAGTTTTTGCCCTGCTTCTTGTTTGTTTTGTTCTGGTTCTCTTTATGAATAGTGATTTTATCGGAAGAAAGCTGTACCCGATCTATTTTGAGCAGGAAATTAGGCAGAGCGCGGCGAAACACAATATAGATCCATTTCTAATTGCTGCGATTATTAGGGTGGAGACGAATTATAAATATCATTTGGAGTCAAGCAAGGGTGCTTTAGGCCTCATGCAGTTGATGCCTGATACGGCAGAGTGGATTGTAGAATCCACGAATTTAGGGCCTCATGTGCAGGAAGATTTATTAAAAGTGGACGTAAATATTAATCTTGGTTCTTGGTATTTGAGCTGGCTTAAGAAGCATTATAATGGTAATTTAATTTATGCGATTGCGGCTTATAATGCAGGTCAAGGTAATGTGAATAAATGGAAGCAAAATGACGTTTGGGATGGTTCAGAAGAGCATATTAATCAGATTCCATTCGGAGAAACACGTCACTATGTACAGCGGGTACTCTATTATTACGAGAAATACACGAAGCTTTATTCTCAGCAGTGGGGAAAGAAGGATTAGGATTCCGTCTCTACATAAACAAAGAAGCATTGGACTAGCTCCTTTTGGGGGCTTAGAGTCCAATACTTCCTGTTTTAGAGCTCAATAGCTAGGATTCAAGATTACTTGAATTGACCAGCCAAGGATTGCTCTGCGATTTGTACTAAGCGACGAGTGATGTTACCACCAATGGCACCAGCATCACGAGTAGCCATATTACCCATATAACCATCTTGTGGGATGGCGATACCAAGTTCTTGCGCTACTTCGTATTTTAACTGATCCAAGGCTGCGTTAGCTTGAGGAACAACTAAAGTATTGCTGTTACGGTTTTGTCCTGCGCCCATGTCTGTTCACCTCCTTGTCGTTTGGTAATAGTATTGTGTGCATATCTCCTAAGTTCATGACATGTAACATATGGTAATAGATCAAAGAAGAGAAGAGAGAAAGGAGAGATAGCGAATGAAGTGTCCGTTCTGTGACTATTCCGGTACGAAAGTTCTTGATTCACGTTCAGCCAATGAAAACAAATCGATTCGTCGTCGTCGAGAATGTGAGAAATGCGCGAGAAGATTCACCACATTTGAGATGGTGGAAGAAACTCCGTTAATCGTGATTAAGAAAGATGGAAGTAGGGAAGAATTTAGTCGAGAGAAAATATTAAGAGGCTTGATTCGAGCTTGTGAAAAGCGACCTGTATCGATGGAGAGGCTTGAGATGATGGTTTCTGAAGTGGAAATGCAGCTTCGCACCACGGCTCATGCTGAAGTGGATAGTTTAAGCATTGGAGAAATCGTCATGGAACAGCTGTACCCCGTCGATGAAGTGGCGTACATTCGCTTTGCCTCCGTATACCGGCAGTTTAAGGACATTAATATGTTCCTGAAGGAGTTAACGCAAATATTGGGAAAGCATGACACCGGACTTCTCCGGGATAAATAATCGCTAAATATGACAAAAAATAAGAAAAAGACAGCGGGATTCCCGTTGTCTTTTCTCATTTTTTCCCGTGAAATCAACAATTGTGCGATTAAAATATATTTGAAAAAAATAAATCTTTAGACATCAACCGACTGTATTTTTGTGTGCTTTCGTGCATAATTCCTTTATTGAGTGCGTTTGTCCAGTTCACTTCGGAGAAAATGAATAAACCGAATAGCTTCATCTTGGGTTAAAACGTTGTTATCAAACTTAAAGGAGAACATATTCAAAAGATCACTTTCTGGAAGGTGCAAGTTATCAATTAATTGCTGTACATCCATACTCATTCTACCATCCACCGAAATTTTTCCCATCATCTTTGTTCCCTCCTAGTCTTTCTACATGAATCGGACGGAGGCGGTAGCTGGCTGACATTTTGGACATTCACAGAATGCCATTTTAGTCCCTGTAGCTTTGCGTCACCACTTTTCAGTGGTTTTGCCTTTATCGTACCGATTTATGTTTGTAAGAAAACTATATCATATTTACCGATTGAGTTTCCATTAATTACATTATTCGAAGGATGGTTGAAGCATATGTCCGTCAAGTCCAATCAAATTCCAAGCATTTCTTATGAATTAGATATCGTAAAAGTTGCTAACTCTCTCGGAATTGATCAAGATCGCTTATTGGCTTATGTGTATGCAAACTCGGATTCGAAGAAACAATATGAGGTAAAGGAAACCTTTCCCGATTATAAGAGTGGTTGATCATATAAAAAAAGGCATACTTACTTTCTGGGACATTTGCTCTAAGCGGTATTCAGAACGAAATTCATACTTCCATTGGATTTTTCCAATGGAAGTAGCAGACAGATTGCGAATACTTAAAGTGGGAGCTGAACTTTTCAAAAAGTAGTCGAATATGTCTGAGAGATAAACAGTCCACGCAGAGTTTACCGACCTGTGACGCAATGATGAAAAGTATCGTTACAGCATTAAAATGATGATTGAGCTCCCTTGCAACGATGTAAAACATCGTTCCATCAACCTTTTATGAAAAGTTATTCGCCCAATCGCCCTCGTAACGATATAAAACATCGTTGCAGCAATCGTAATGCGACCTCAACTTGAATCTAACGATGAAATACATCATTGCAGCAAAAGTTGCTGTGCAAAAAGTCGCCGAAGCTGACTGTGAGATAGGCCCGCGGTTCTTCAATTTCTTGCTGACGATAAATACGTGCAACTTGAGCACTACTTTGTCGACGGCACCAAAATTGAAGCCAATGCCAATCGGTATACCTTTGTTTGGGGTATAGCCGTCCAGAAGTATGGAACGTCATTACCGATGTGTAAGTTGTGAAGGATGTCCGTTGAAACCGCAGTGCACGAAAGCTGCAGGCCAGCGTGAAGTCAAAGTGAGCATGAAGTATTTGTGTTTAAAAACCAGCCACGTGAGAAGCCCCGCAGCGAAGAAGGCTAGCGGTTCGAAAAGGTTCCTGCTTCGAGGCTTACCAAAGTAAGTCTGGAGGTCGGGTGGCTTCGCTTGCCCACATTCACTGTGGCGGTGGACACCAAAAACAAAGGAGCTAAGCACATACAAGCCGCTTAGCTCCTTTTTCATTCAAATATTCACTATTTTTAAACAATTGGATCTGTCCCACACATCTATAATGTTACTTTTGAGACAGCCCCTTTAATCGTATTAAACCATGATTTTGCAGATATCGTTCGTGAATTCAACCGGATCTTGAAGAGGCAATCCTTCGATTAAGAGCGCTTGATTGTACAACAAAGCCGTATAAAGATTCAGCTTTTCTTTGTCTTTGTCAAAAGCGTCTTTTAAGGATACGAAAACTTCGTGATTGACGTTGATTTCCAGTACCTTCTCAGCCTTAACGTTAGGATTATTCGGCATGGCATTTAAGATTTTTTCCATTTCGATCGTCACATCGCCGTCCGTCGATAAGCACACAGGATGCTTTTTAAGACGTTTGGATGCTTTTACATTTGTAACTTTGCCTGACAATAGGTCTTTCATATAATCGAAAAGCTCTTTGTTGTCATTTTTGTCAGCTTCTGTTTCCGTTTGGTTGTCATCCACTTCAATACCAAGATCGCCGCTTGAAACGGATTTAAATTCTTTCTCTTTGTAGGTCATGATCATTTTGATCGCGAACTCATCGATATCATCGGTGAAGTACAAAATTTCATAGCCTTTATCCGTGACGAGCTCTGTTTGTGGAAGCTTATCAATTCTTTCCATCGATTCTCCAGAAGCGTAGTAAATATACTTCTGATCTTCCGGCATTCTTGCCACATATTCGTCCAGCGTAACCAGCTTTTTCTCCTTAGAGGAATGGAACATCAATAGATCCTGCAAGAGGTCCTTATGGCTTCCGTAGTCGCTGTAGACACCGAATTTAAGCTGTCGGCCGAAGGATTTGTAGAATTGCTCATACTTCTCTCTTTCGTCCTTCAGCAGGCTTTGCAGCTGGCCTTTGATCTTGCTCGAAATGTTTTTGGCAATTAGCTTCAACTGACGGTCATGCTGCAGCATTTCTCTGGAAATATTAAGCGATAGACTTTCTGAATCAACCATTCCTTTAACGAAGCTGAAGTAGTCAGGAAGCAGGTCCGCACATTTGTTCATGATCAATACGCCATTGGCGTAGAGCTCTAAGCCCTTTTCATACTCTTTAGAATAATAGTCAAAAGGAATATTTTCCGGGATAAAGAGGATAGCTTGATAGACTACAGCACCATCTGCGCTAACGTGAATATGTTTGAGCGGCTTGTCGAAGCCGTAATGTTTCTCGTGATAGAACTTCTCGTAATCTTCCGGAGTCAGTTCACTTTTGTTTTTTCTCCAGATTGGAACCATGCTGTTGACATGCTGCTCTTCTTGGTAATCCTCGAAGTCGCTTTCGCTGCCTTCTTTCAGCCTTTTTCCGGTAATGTCCATTTTAATCGGGTAACGAATGAAATCGGAATACTTTTTGATGATTGCTTTTAAACGATACTCGTCTAAAAACTCATCGAAGTTCTCATCTTCTGTATTATCCTTAATTTTCAGGATGATCTCTGTGCCCACTTCGTCTTTCTCCGCCGTTTCGATCGTGTAGCCATCAGCGCCAGTGGACTCCCACTTGTAAGCAACATCGCTGCCTAAAGCTCTACTAATTACGGTTACGACATCTGCAACCATAAACGCTGAATAGAAGCCAACACCGAACTGGCCGATGATATTGTGACCGTCTTTTGCTTCATTTTCTTTCTTAAAGGCCAAAGATCCGCTCTTCGCAATGATCCCCAGGTTATTCTCCAAATCTTCCTTCGTCATACCAATACCCGTATCACGCAGTGTAAGTGTGCGATTCGTTTTGTCGGCCATCACTTTAATGAAATAACTATCTTTGTCAAAAACTAACGTGTCATCGGTTAAAGCTTTGTAGTAAATTTTGTCGATAGCATCGCTAGCATTGGAGATAAGCTCTCTTAGAAATATCTCTCTTTGCGTATAAATCGAATTGATCATCATTTCCAATAAGCGCTTGGATTCAGCTTGAAACTGTTTCTTTTCCAATGGGAGATCTCCTTTCAAATATGTAGAAATTAGTCAGAGATGATTATTAGCACTCTCAGTCTTCGAGTGCCATCCCTATCTTTATAACACTCCTAATTTTCAATGTCAATATTTCATGCGATATGAGCTTCAAGCAACTTTGCTATGAGCTTATCGCACCATTAAAAGCTTTTACGACTTTCTTAGGAGCTACAAGGCTCCAGGCTAGCGTAAGCATATTACGACATTCCTGAGGATGGATACGATCCAATCGAATAATCATAAAGGCTAAGTTTTGGAAGCTGTCTGGCATCTGATAAACATCAGGATCCATCATGGTGTAAGCCGGTCGATCTTCTTTGGTCGTTTTAATCACGAGTGACACACCATCTGGTTGGATAACCGCAAAAATTTTGCTGCGTACACGAAAGGAAGGTTTTTCCCAATGGTCATGTTCTTCCGTTTCCGGTAATGACAGCGCGAAGCTTCTAATTTCATCAGCAGTAACCATGATCTTCCCTCGATTCTCAAATGAGATTGATATCCCTGCCCTCAATAATTGATTTTGGATAACCTTGCTTGGCAATTTTGATCATTGCGCGTCCGATCTTTTCTGAAGTCGTAACCGAATTCGGGAACCATTTTTCTAACAAAGGGTAGAGAGGTTTCGTTATGGTGTAAATGCTTTGGTATAGTTTAGTCTTGGACTTGACGCCGTGCAATGGAAGAATACCTCCTGGACGGAACATGTAAGCCGCCTTAAAAGGAAGCTTTAGCAAATCATTCTCCGTTTTTCCCTTCACCCGTGCCCACATACTGCGGCCATTTTCCGTACTATCGGTTCCCATTCCAGTTACATAGAAGAACGACATGTTAGGGTTCAATCTCACTAATGTCTCAGCAACATGCATGGTAATATCATAGGTTATTGCCCGATAGCGGTCTTCGGTCATACCCGCGGAAGAGACACCAAGACAGAAAAAACAGGCATCGAAGCCCGACAGTTTATGCTCAATGTCAGATAGATCCAGAAGATTAGCTTGTACCTGTTCGTGCAATTTGGGATGTTTCTGACCGGTGGTGTTTCTACCTACAGCTAGTACACTTTGAACTTGAGGATCGAGGAGGCATTCGCGCAGCACGCTTTGTCCGACCATACCCGTAGCTCCGAAAAGAAGGACGTTCAAATCTAACACACCTTTCACTTTCATTTGATTTGACCGAATCTTCGTTAGGGGTTATTGCTTTCCCATCTCTTGGCCCATTTATCCATCTCTTTCAGAGCGGTCTGAAAATCAATTCCTTTTTCCGTCAATGAATATTCGACCATTATGGGTACAGTTGGAGTTACTTGACGGAGAACAATCCCGTTTTGCTCTAAATGCCGCAGCACATCCGTTAAGGATTGTGTCTTGACGATCGCTAAATCTCTATGAAGCTGTTTAAATCGTTTGGGGCCTTTAGATAGCTCCGCGATCACTAGGAAGGCCCATTTGGCACCAAGTATAGTCAATACGGAACAGATGTTAGAGAAGTCATGCACATCTTCTTGTAATGGTTCCATGTGGCTTCACCTTCTTACTTATAGTTAGTTAGTCAAAATACTTGGATAATGTCCAAATATTTTGCCTTCTTACATTATTATCGTAACCTTATTATACTTCAATAAAACGATCACGGAATAGCAGAAAGGAATGAATCGAATGAATCGACTGTCTATCTACATCCTTGCCCTAGGGGTATTTCTAACGGCGACCTCCGAATTGGTTGTTGCCGGAATTCTTCATGTCATTGCTGAAGACTTAAACATTTCTATCGCTCTAGCGGGGCAGCTAATCACAGCCTATTCTCTTGCGTTTGCGATTGGAACCCCCATCATTGTGTCCCTTACTTCCCGGATGGGGCGTAGGAAAGTGCTGCTAGGCTCATTGGCTGTATTTATCTTGGGTTGCTTGGTTTCTTTTGGGAGTTCGGAGATTTCGGTCTTGATGGTTTCTCGTATTATTCTTGGGGTAAGCGCAGGCGTTTACCTTGTCGTAGTGTTTGGTGCGGTTGCCAAATTAGTGCCTGCTGAGAAACTAGGAAGTGCGATCGGCACGATCGTGCTTGGGTTTAGCAGCGCTATGATATTAGGGGTCCCGATTGGAATTGCCATCACCAATTGGTGGAGTTGGCAAGCCATTTTCATTATTTTAGGCTTATTCAGCCTGTTAATTACATTTATAATCTTCCGCCTTCTTCCAGAGATCGAAGGGGACGCTCCGGTTCCGTTCGGGCAGCAATTTAAAGTGTTGGGAAGTCTCGTCATCGTAAGCGGTTTGTTCCTCACCTTTTTTAGGGAATCGGGTAATTCGATTTTATTTACGTATCTGACGCCATTTATACAAGACGTTCTACATTTGAAGGCCTCCAATATAAGCATCATTATGCTTGTTTTCGGTATTTTTGGAGCTATCGGTTCTCGTTTAGGCGGTTATGGTGTTGATAGATGGGGAGCGGCTCGCGTCATTACGCTAAGTATTATCGTTCATGTAGCAGCTCTAGCTCTACTGCCTTTTTTTGTAGAATCATTAGTTATCAGTCTAATGTTAATCGCTCTTATGGTGTTCTCCATGTTCGTGACCGGTCCAGCAATCCAAACGTATTTTATTCAACAAGCGCCGCTGTCATCCAATCTCGTTCTCAGTTTGAATACATCCATCATTCATTTGGGATTAGCGGTGGGAGCTGGAGCGGGGGGAGTGATGGCGAACGCGACTTCGACAGTCTTCTATCATCCATGGATGGCAAGCATGATAGTGGCGCTCGGGTTGGCGGCAGCCTTCCTCAGTTTTAGGGTGGGGAAGAAGGTTCACAGTTATAGTCCTGAATGATTCTTGCCCTCCGCTACTCATAATGTCTCCGCAGCGGCACAAGAGCAGTTGGCATCTGTGGAAGAAATCGCAGCGTCCTCAGAGTCATTATCTAATATGGCTATTGAGCTTCAAGAGATAAATGAAAAATTTAAACATAACACAAAACAAGGACAACCTTTAATGGGTTGTCCTTGTTAAATATTTTTAATTCCGAATAATTCTTTTGGCCGTTGCCTCTTTAAGCCATAAAGGGAATTCATTCAATAGAAGATTATATAGCGTTTCATCAGAAATCGAAGCAATATCTTCAATGTGAATAAAATTAGCGTTATCTACGATTCGTCCTTCCATCGTGTCCAACTGCTTCAGCACATCAAAATCAGAATCGCCAATGCCTACGAATTGCCAAAAAATCGGTTGTACGGAAGATTCGGTGATGACTTTCTTGATGGGTTTTACGACACCGCCGTCATTGATGAATACCATAAATACGGGTATAGAGGAGTCTTCTTCAACGGTATATTTACGAATCACGTCCTGCATGACGGGCGGCTCATTATTCCGGCCAAACTTATGTATCGTCTTGTTATTCATAATATGCTTCTGTACATAGTGCTCGAAATCATCCTCCGTAGCGGAAGGCAATCTGCTGAATTCGTTGTCGTAGATCCAGACGTCTAGTGTCCCATTATCATCAAACTTACAAGCGACAGCCAGTATGCGCTCCACCACTTCCTGAACCGTTCCGTTCTTGTACAACGTCTGCATTGATCCTGAGATATCGAGAACTAAGCCTACTCTGGCGGTAAAGTTGGTCAACTTTTTCTTTTCCAATGTGATCTGAACGATTTTCTTACGTAAATCGATAGACGATAAGATCGTTTTCTCCGCTGCTGCAGCCACTTCTTGCTCATCTTCCTCAGCGATCTCAAGTCCGAAATTCGTGCACAATGCCGCTAATCCTCCATAAAATCCGCTTCCAATTGCGTTGAATCTCCATTCCCCATTGTGACTGTATAACTCGCCGACTACAATTGCTGTCTCCTTGGAAAGATCTGAACCATATTCAAACCGGAATATTTCTTCACCATTATCGACATTACCGAGTCGTAAATAGGAATTCGATATATCCTTCATCATATGTCCATGCTTCTCGCCCTCGTGAATCGTTAGGGTAAAAGCCATTTTCGCAACGCTCTTCGGGAGCTTGGACAAAGAGATGCTGAATGCTTCCTTGTCTATGCCATTTATTTGTTTATGATTCACTGCTCCGCTATGCGCAGATGGATTGCCGTAAAATATAAAATCCTCATCCCGTTCGCATCGGCTATTTTCCGACAACATAAAACAGGCAGCATCAATGTTCATTGCGGCAACTGACGATGTCCACCCGAATTGCAGGATAAGGTTAGATAGACCTGTTCCTTTTGTGATATCAATTTTTTGTCCTTTCAACAGTAACATATGTTCATCTCCTCAAATCATGGCCTTTAAATAAGCTGTCATTCAAAGCATGATATCTATTTTCGACCATTTACTACCGTTTACCTCTTGCTATCTTGCGCTACCTCGGCTGTGGCAACAACTAGCAGCTCGAAGCCGATCGGGATGAACAAAATGATAATAAGACCGTTCATTTTGGCAAACAGACTAAACCTGGGACCGACCCTTCTTTTGACAAACGCAATACCTCTTTGCAGCTCCATAACTGATCCCCCCAGAAGATATCCCTAACAAAACCCTATCCATCCTAACATTGTCTTATAGTTTAAGGGCAGCGTTTGTTGATACTATATATATCAGGGTTTCTCAAAATACACAAATGAGTTTTAGGGAACGGGGTAGAGAGCTATGGATGCAAATACAGTACATCAAGTGACCCACAAGGCTACCGAAGGCGTTAAAAGGAAAAACAGCTACAAACAACCATGGATGCTTCATCTCATGGTGCTGCCGGCTGTCATATTGGTTTTCATTTTTTCTTATCTTCCAATGACGGGGATCGTTATGGCGTTTCAGGATTATAAATCAGGATTGGGAATAATCGGCTCCCCGTGGGTCGGCTTGAAGCATTTTCGTTATATGTTGGAGAATGATTATTTTTTGAAAATTACGTGGAATACCCTGTTCTTTGCTTGTACGAAGATCGTGATGAACTTAATCATTCCATTTATTTTCGCCTTGTTATTGAATGAGGTAAGGAACATGGGGCTCAAAAGGTCTATTCAAACACTTGTCTACTTTCCCCATTTTCTTTCTTGGGTCACACTCGCAGGAATTTTGATTGATTTGCTCGCCCAGACGGGGCTTGTCAACCAGTTCCTTTCCAGTGTGTTCGGTATTAAGCCGATTTTCTTTCTAGGCGACGGCAATTGGTTCCGATTTAACATTATTTTCAGTGATGTCTGGAAAGAATTTGGATTCAATACGATTTTCTTCCTAGCAGCGCTTACTGCCATTAATCCAGCGTTGTACGAAGCAGCTGAAGTCGACGGAGCGAGCCGCTTAAAGCAAACGTTGCATGTTACCATTCCATCACTAATACCGATCGCAATCGTAGTTGCAACTTTGGCTCTGGGCAATGTACTGAATGCGAACTTCGACCAAGTGTTTAATTTATATAGTCCTCTGATCTATCAGCAGGGGGATATTATCGACACGTTTGTGTACCGGGAAGGACTTCTTAGTGGGCAATTCAGCTTCGCAACAGCAGTCGGTCTATTCAAATCATTGATCAGCTTAATTCTAATCATCATATCCTATCGTCTTGCTTATAGATTCGCTGGGTATCGAATTTTCTAAGTGAATGCTTATGAAAACTAAGTAACGCTTACGAAGCCAGTTTTCTTACGAAAACTCTAGGGAGGACAACATATGTACCACAAAACATTATCTTATCGCATATTTACCATGTTTAACAATGCGCTGTTAATTATAATCTCTATTCTTTGCCTACTGCCGTTGTTCCACTTACTGATGGTGTCTTTAAGCTCAAATGCCCCTGCCAACGCCGGGTTGGTTACGTTTTGACCGATTGGTTTTACACTTGAAGCCTACGAAAAAACGTTTAACAATGCCCAATTTCTTACATCACTTGGAGTATCTATAAAACGGACTGTCCTTGGAACGGTGCTTGCGATGTTCGTTAACGCAATTGCAGCTTACGCGCTCTCGAAAGACACTCGCGTCTTTCGCGCTCGCACCGGCTATCTCTGGTATTTTGTCATAACCATGCTGTTCAATGGGGGCCTGATTCCAAACTATATCCTTATCTATAAGCTCGGTTTGATGAACACGATGATGGCGCTTATCCTGCCAGGAATGGTAGCGGTCTATAACCTCATTCTACTTCTTAACTTCTTCCGTAACGTTCCCAAAGATCTCGAGGAAGCTGCTTTCATTGACGGAGCCGGTCATTTTCGAACTTTCGTCATGATTTACTTACCGATCTCATTACCGGCCATGGCCACGATTACATTGTTTACGATGGTTGGACATTGGAACGCTTATTTTGACGGCTTGATCTATATGAAAGATGCTGAACATTTGCCGCTTGCAAGTTTCATGCAAACCATAATTGTTCAAGCGGATATGTCGAAGATTGATTTATCAGCAGTTGCTAGTCAATCTCAACGTACAATTCGGGCATCTCAAATTTTTATCGGCGCCCTGCCAATATTGGTGGTCTACGCCTTCCTGCAAAGGTTCTTTGTGAAAGGGATTTCTATCGGTGCTGTCAAGGAATGATGGGATGAATCAGCCAGGGAAATGGCTCTCTTATGAAGCTCTATGAAAAGAAGAACACTGTAACCTTAATGGTTGCAGTGTTCTTCTTTTATACATCCTATTTTCATGTTACACCGATGAGGCTGATTAGGAATTGCCTCTCACTCCTTCGGCATCTTACTCATATCCATATACAGCAGATTCCAGCGATGACCATCCAAATCAGTGAATCCGGCGCCGTACATCCAACCCTGATCATGGGGCTCACTGTAGATAGTGCCGCCAGCCTTTACTGCTTTCTCTAACATTTCATCTACTTCTTCTTTGCTCTCAGCATCAATGGAAAGCAATACTTCGGTGCCTTGCTTGGTATCTGTAATATCATTTTTCGTGAAGCTTTTGAAAGTGGACTCCGGGAAGAGCATCACAATAACATGGCTATCTCCGATTAGTAAGCCAGCGGCATCATCACTATTGTGATGTCTCGGATGAAAAGAAAATCCAAGCTTGGTGAAAAACTCTTTTGACTTATGTAGGTCCCTCACCGAAGATTGAGCCAAAATTCTTTGGTCATTGTCATTTCTCCTTTATATGTAGAAGTGATTATTTCTGAGCTCTTATCGTTAATACTAGAGCAACCTTAAAAGGTACGGATTAATCTGGTTGGTTGGTGAAAAGCTCGTAACTAGGATCGGATCCAATTGAATCGGTAATTAAACCGCTTTCAAATGATTTCACTTTTAACTATGTGAGGAAGAAGATCACAAGATATATCCGCTTTGAGATCAAGGATACATTGCAAGGCTTGCTGCTCATCAATACCCAGAATACTGGTTAAGTAATATAGCATGTGATCATAGATCGAGCCGAAACTCTCTAATTCGTTGGGGTTATCGGACAAATATTTATGATGTTTCTTAACGAAATTCTCGGTGACAGGATTCAAAATGAGATACCTCCAACTGGTTATAAAATCAATCTATCACAATTGATTAGAGGTGAATAGGAATTTTTTTATATCTATGAATTACCATACATGTTCTTTATTTTTTTGAAAAACCACAGATAGTATCCGTATGAAATTAATAGAGTGAAGGTTATGCTTATGAAGCTCCAATACCAAGCCCAATTTAAGTATTTAATCAGTTGAGTATACTTTTCTAGATTGACTTCAATTATTGTAATAACGGTTGGAAAACTAAGGATGTAAATAGATTTAACAAACCATGATCTGTCTTTAGGAAAATGAACATTAAAAATGGCACTTACGGCAGGGAAAACGAAATATTCAAAAGTAAAACTTGATTTGTAAATCATCTTAAGAAATCCTACAGGGTATTCGATGAATCCTTTTTGGACAACCCAAGCACCAAATAACCAACTGGGAATTTGCATGAATAAAAAGCTTACTTGTGCTTGGATCGGAATTTTCCGGTTTAATAAATATCACAAGAAGAAGAACAGTAATAATCCAAGCTAAATATAGAATGACCATATCCATAATTATCAGTCCCGTTATTTTAATACTTGAATTATCGTCAAAAGTGAAGAGTTTTAATCTTTAATTCAGAAGTAGTAGATAGACATTAATGAACTGAAATGTTGAGCGACATGGCGTTACTTACAATCTTTGAAAAGCTCTTTCATTTATGTAAATTGTCTCATGGTTTTTTTAAAAGTATTAGTATGGATGTAGACCAGAGCCGCACGGGAAATTTGCCCGACATAGGGTATTGATGTGGGTGAAGATACATATATCAGCTCCCACTTGTGAATTTCGAAGTCTGCCTGCTGCTTCCATTGGATTAATCCAGTGAAAGTAGGGATTTGGCAGCCAAAAAGTCAATTCCATTGGATTATTCTAATAGAAGCACGAATTTCAGAGACTGAAAGTAGATTCCATTGGAAAAATCCAATGAAGTATGATTTTCGTTCTGAGAACCGATTCGAATTTCGCAGAAGGGCAAAGATCTTAAAGAGCCGTCCGCGCGGGCGAACCCTCGGGGGTTCTCACCCCCGATTCCACATAAAAAAACGCGATCCCGAAGGACCGCGTTTTTTCTAGTATGGAATCAAGGGGGATGTATGAATCTTGATTTAAATGGCTGACGAAGAAGACTCGACGCAGACGAACTTAGCAGTAGATTCAAACGCCGTGCTCCTACGCATACGCTCCGTCCGCGCGGGCGAACCCTCGGGGGTTCTCACCCCCAATTCCATACAAAAAACGCGATCCCGAAGGACCGCGTTTTTTCTAGTATGGAATCAAGGGGGATCGAACCCCTGACCTCTTCGCTGCCAGCG
Organism: Paenibacillus sp. V4I7; assembly: GCF_030817275.1. Taxonomy (NCBI): domain Bacteria; kingdom Bacillati; phylum Bacillota; class Bacilli; order Caryophanales; family Paenibacillaceae; genus Paenibacillus; species Paenibacillus sp. V4I7. Next base: position 783,032 of record NZ_JAUSZD010000002.1, read on the forward strand.
AAGCGCTCTCCCAGCTGAGCTATGACCCCTCAATGTCGTTCAATTAATGTCGACTTTTCGTATTATACATGAATTATTCAGCTCAAGCAAGTCCTGTGTCGGAGAATTTTACTATAGTTTTTCTTCCATGCATAGCCATTTGACGTTTCTGTTGCAAAGAGTGGCAAACGTTGTTTTCAGCCGGTTATTCATGCTAACCTATTAGAATATACTAGTTGATCGTGTGGGAGTGACGGAGAGTGTCGAATGCGGTGTTGTATTGGGTTTTCTTAGGTGCAGCTTTTGTAATTCCGTTTGTTATCGGTGTGTGGTTAATGCGGAAAACGAATCGATTGGGGTTCTCTTTCTGGATAACGACAGCTTTGAATATTGTTATGACATTGGCTGCTGCGTTTTGGTGGAAGTCGGTGACAGATGATCCGTTCCGCATGATGTTTGGGATGGCCTTTTATGGGGTATCCGCAGTAAATCTGATGGTTATTGAATTTTTTGCTCTATTCAGCATTCGTAAGAAATTGAATCCTTAAGGGGAATGATTCACTCATGTCGAAACCATATTCGAAATTTTATTATTATTTTTTCTTATCTGCAGCCGTCCTTTGGATGGCGTTTATCTTTTTGAAGTCGGCAGAATCGTATCAGCAGCAGAGCTTGCGGCCGTTATTGGAATCCAAACTTGCGGGCGTTGAACTAATGAACATATTCCCACATTGGGAGTTCTTCTATGACGACCAAAAGATCTCGTGGCAAGACCCCATCGGTGCGATCGAGTTTTTCATAAGAAAAGCAGGGCATGTTAGCGAGTTCGCTATCCTTGCCCTGCTTTGGTCCTTAGCACTGCTGGCGAAGCGTGTAAAAGTCATCATGGCACTGCTCACCTCCTCCATCATTTCATTCGTTTATGCGGCTTCCGATGAATGGCATCAAACTTTTGTAAAGGGTCGAACGGGGCATGGGGTTGATGTTGCGGTCGATGCCGTGGGTATACTTCTGGCGGTTCTCCTCGTCCTAGTGGTTCTTTGGATAAGAACTAGGATTAAACGAAGAAGAATAAGTTAGTCAGAAGCATGTAGACTTTTCTTTTTTTAACTGATTTCCATTTCCAATGCTCGCGAGCTTCGCTTTCCAAATCTTGCTGCTGCCATTGCATCAGCTTCTCGGATACGTATAGATCTGTAGGTTGCATACGGTTCACCTTCCTTTCTTTTCCTGTTAGATCTAGTTTACATCTAGAATAAGGGGAACAAAAAGAGTATAATTCTCTTTAACTATTTCCCCTTTTATGGAAAGGATGTTGAGTATGCAGCTTTTGACCCATTTCTTAGAGCTTCGAGCTAGTTTTGAACATGGGGTAGAACATGAACCACAGCCTATAACGTTAGATGAATTGGCAGATAGATTATATTGTACAACGCGTAATGTTAAGATTTTGCTTAAAAAAATGATGGAGCAAGGCTGGGTATATTGGAAGCCTGGAAGAGGAAGAGGTAATGTCTCCGAAATTACGTTTCTTGTCTCCTCGGAGGATATGATTTCGAAGCAGGCGATGGAGTTGGCGGGCCGAGGCGATTATAAAGGAACGATTGAACTGATACATCAATTGGGTAGAGGAGAGGCGCTGCAGGACTCTTTCATCGATTGGTTGTTCAGTTTTTTTGGTTATCGTGCAGTCGAACTTGAGGAGCGTTATAAGGACACACTACGGTTTCCGGTCTACAAATGGTTGGTAACATTGGATCCGGCGCACTCTTTTTATGCATTCGACTGCCATCTCATTAATCAAATCTTTGACACGCTGGTTGTGTACAATCCGCAAACAACGATCTTCGAGCCTCATTTGGCGCATTATTGGGAAGTTAGCGAGGATGGCTTACATTACACGTTCTATTTGCGAAAAGGCGTGCTGTTTCATCATGGCAGAGAGATGACGGCGCATGATGTTTTTTACACATTTTCGAGATTAAAGGAGCTTGGCCCTTCGGCATGTCAAGGTTGGATGACCGAGAGTATTGAGAATATGACGGTACTGAATCGAAGCGCGATTGCTATCGAGTTGATGCAGCCGAATGTGCTCTTTTTGCAGCAGTTATCTCATTCCTCGATGGCTATCCTGCCGGAGGATATTTGTCGGGATAACGAGGGAATCTTCGGACGTATGCCCATTGGGACAGGACCATTTAGGCTTGAACGAAATGATGATTATATCTGTAAACTTCGTGCTTTCGATGGATATTTTGGGGTTAGGCCTCATCTGGATCAAGTGGAAATTTGGCTTTTGCCGCAGGAATTATCTGAGGTTGGCCCTAGTTGGGATATGGTGCAAGTACTTTGCGACCATACGAATTCCCGTAAACCTGTTGGTGCGGTCGGTAAAGATACGGAATGGCATCAGATTGAGCAGTCGATTCTCGGCTGCAGCTTGCTTACTTTTAATCGGAATAAAAAAGGGCCTCAGCAGGATACTCGTTTCCGCAAAGCTATTGACCTAATAATGGATCGTGATCGAATGATTCAGGAGCTTGGAGGCTTCAGAGAAGCGCCTGCCAGCAGTTTTCTACCGACGTTGGATCCCAAAGGAGCGGTCTCCGATTATCGTACTGATTTCGTTGAGGCTAAGCGTCTTCTTGATGAAATGGGTTATAACGGCGAGCCCCTTCACATGTACATTTATAGTAACAACAACGAAGATGCGTTATGGATCTGTGAGCAGTGTTCCAAAATTGGAGTTAGGATTGAACTGTCGACCCGGAGTAAGTCAGATATGATGGGGCTGGACACGATTCAGGAAGCGGATCTCATCTTCTATCACATTTGTATGGAAAGCGATTATGATCTTCATATTATTCAGACGCTTAAGCAAAGCAATAGCTACGTCCGCGCCCATTTAAATAGCGATCAAATGGCTTGGGTTGATGCGGAAATCGAGCAAATTCTCCAAAATCCAAGTCAAGAAGCGCGCATATGCAAGCTAAACGAATTGATTGAATTACTTCAGGAGGAGAAATCATTTCTGTTCGTGCTCCATCGTTCTCAGCAAACCACGTATCATGACTCGATCAAGGGAGTGAGCATTAACGATTTGGGTTGGGTTGATTTTCGGAAAATATGGTTCACTCCAAGCGTTTGATAAATCTTATAAAACTGGAAATACTCTTCCTTATGAAAGGTAACATTAGGAGGGTATGACATGAGGGAAATTAAACAGGCGAACATTGTTCGCTTCACGGAACGTAATGATGTTCGGTGCGCTGATATCGAAGTTAAAGCCGAAGGCTTAAAAGAGATTTTACTAGTTGAATTCACACCGACGAAAGATAACGATATTGACATGAGACATGTGTATCGCAAAGACGCATCGAATGAAATCGACTGGTATGATAACAATTTACATGAGGCGTTTAAAGATGTTTCTGAGGAATTGTTTAATAACAACGAGCATGATAAAGAGTGGGGCGAGCGCGAGGCGTTCATAAAAGAGATCCTATCGTTTGGTTCGATTCGTAAAGAGCTGGAAGAGCATTTTCGACGTACTCATACCGCTTCGCTTTTTTATACACACGATGTGGAAGATCAGACCTTTTTACATTAATAAAAAAATAAACGACCGTTATGGTCGTCTAGAATATGGTTCGTAGCGGCTTTCCATGGCGTGCCAGCGTGCGTTAGCCACGAAGAAACCAATGAAGACGAAGACGAGTAGACGAATCGGTACCCAGACCCAATTGATCTCTTGAAGCCTAAGAAATTCGATGACACTAAACAATAACGTGAGTCCGATGCCCCAAGGGAGCAGGCCGAACAGAATTAAATACTTGGATCTTCCCAGTTGTTTTCTTTTATGCCAAACTTCTTTACGTGGATCGTTCATAGATAAACTCCCTTTTTCTTTTCATTATAGCACCGCTTCAAAAAAATCTCGAATGAGTGATCCACCTTTTAGATGATTGCAGCTGTTCAGCGAGTTTTGTAAGGTGATAATTAGTAAATAGTGGAAGTGCTTAGCTGAGTGCTGAGTGCTTTTTTCTTTGAATAGGGATGACCAGACAAGGAAGATTATGGTAGGATAAGGAAGTCGGAAGGAGGGTTTATCGTGCTTCTCAAAATACTTGCCTTTGGTTTATTATGGCGTCTTGTTGGCAATCCGTTTGTTGCACTTCTTATTTTATTAGTTATCCTGTACGTGCTGGACAGAAGATTTATCGGGTTAACGCCAAATATATTCAAGCCATTTCAATTAGGCCGCAGATCATCTAGGCTGCGAACTGACTTGCACGCTAATCCGCATAATACGTCTGCGAAGCTGGAGTTGGCAAGGATTCTAATCGAGCGCAAAAAGTTCAGCGAAGCGCTGCCCTACTTGGAACAAATCCTGCCTATTATGGAAGAATCCGCTGACGTCCACTATGAGATTGGCCTTTGCCACCTTAAGCTTGGGAATCTCATCAAAGGCGAAAGCTATATGCTCAAAGCGGTAGAATTAAATCCAAGGGTCAAATTTGGGGAGGCTTATTTACGACTTGGTGAAGCTTTGGCTCCATCATCCCCAGAGAGAGCGGCGCAATTCATCGAGCAATTCCGAGACCTGCATTCTTCGTCGGTTGAAGCTTACTACCGTCTTGGCCAGCTGTACCAGCAGCTGGGCCGCGCTGAGGACGCCAAGCGCGCTTACCGCGAAGCGCTGGATATTTACCGCGGCTTGCCGCGTTACAGCCGCAGACAGCAGCGGCGATGGGCGCTATTAGCTCGCTTTAAATGAAAGAAGGTTCCGCTCAGTTGGCGGAACCTTTTCTTCGTGCGCTCGCATACAGCCGCACGAGCAGCCAAGAGCCAAACAGTCCGATGAGAATCGACGCGACCGTGTGTAGATCGTACAGCCAGAGCTGCTCCTGCGCTGGCGCGATGCGATCCCAAAGCGTCAGTAGCGCGGGATGCACGAGATAGATGCCGAAAGAAGCTCCGCCTAAGGCAGATAACGCGGTGCCGTACGGTGAACCGCTTTCCAGCCTCTTACGACCCCAATGGATACAGCATAGCGGGATCGCCATACAATATAGGAGAAGTGCTAGCTCGAACCATGAATTTTCGATAGCTGCGAGCCCGTATTCATGGAGCAATAGCATCCCGACAAAAGCGGCACCTGCAAGAAGCATGATGCTCCAAATCCAACTTTTAAACCTGATTGACCAAGCAACAATCGCCGCATAATGAATGCCCACGAAAGCGCCGAAAGCAAATAGGGCTGAATAGCTTAGAAAAAGTGAGGCGTATTCTGGAAGAGGATACACCCAATGATGAAAGCTGTAGGCAGCTGCTTGAACCCCGATACCAATAGGTATCTGACCGTGACGAAACCAATGAGACCGTCTAATAGCCGTCATCAGTAGGGGGAATAAGAGATAGAACTGAACAATAATGACCATATAATAGAGATGATAGCTGGCATTTCCCGAGATAAGCAGTTTGATTACGTGTACGACGTCAAAACTAATCTTGCCATGAAATAGGAATTGATTGAATAGGTAATAAAAAAGTGACCATAGGACATAGGGAATCAAAATTTTTCGCAACCGTTTTGTCCAGAAAACCCGCGCCATTCCAGGCTCCCAGCGGTCGTAGTACGTATAAAATAAGACAACACCACTGATCCAAATAAACAATGGAACGGTGAATAAACTGGCCTTGTTGAGGATGAAAAATACAGTATGAGACCCAGTTCCTAACGGTAGCTGAGTCGCGCTTGAAGTACTATGAATGATGAGGACTGCGATGATCGCAATAGCGCGTAAGATGTCGATTTCGGTAAGCTTGGGCCTGGATAACATAATCTATGACTCTCCTTTTTTCACTTTTTTCACTCTATCATGAAAGAAATGAGAGAACAATACGGTTTCCAAGAGAATCTTACTCGGCTTGACGCTCCCCCGCACCCGCGATAAACTGAGAGTAGAATGAACCAAGTGAGAGTCAAGAGGGTGAATGAACGTGAGTTATGAATACGTCATGCAGGCTGTATTGTTAGTTTTTCTGGTTATTATTACTTTTTTTGCAATGATGATTTGGACGAAATGGCGAAAAAGAGGACGGAGATAGCCCCATGTATTTTATTAATCATGAACAGATCAATCAAAGAATTCAGTTTCTAGCCGCTTTAGCTGATGCTAGCAAGCAATTAGAAGCACAGTGGGCGGAAGGCACTAATGATCTTGTATGGCAGCTTGCGCAGGAACGTGTGCTGCATTTAGCGATTGAAACAGTGACAGATATAGGCAGCTTGCTGATCGATGCTTTTATACTAAGAGATGCTAGCAGCTATGAGGATATCGTGGAAATTGTACACGGAGAAGGCGCTTATTCAGAAACATTGACAGTGACGCTGCTTCAGCTCGTGAAGCTCAGGAAGCCTCTTGTCCAGGATTATGTTGACTGGAACCGCCAGGAATTGAATCCGTTAATTCCGAAACTTCCAGCTGCTTTCGAGGAATTTGCAGGGAGTGTTCGAGCTTTTATTAAGAGCGAATTGGAATAACATACATAGTTGTTTCTTAATTTACTTATTGTTAACAATGCTGTAAAATGAGACTTAAATGACAGGTCCGAGGTAGGTGAGAGAGTGAATCATGCACTTGAGACATCCACGCGTAAAGTGATTCTTTCTATGCTCAAAACTCAGGGACCGCTAAGTGTCCATGATATTTCCAAACAGCTCGGAATTACGGAAATGGCTGTCAGGCGTCATATCCATTCCTTGGAGAAGGATGATCTGCTTGAAACGAAGCTGGTTAGGCAAGCCATGGGAAGACCGTCTAACGTGTACACACTAGCTCCGCAAGCAGATGAATTATTTCCCAAGAAATACATGCAATTGACGCTCGATTTGCTAGATGAATTATTAGAAGGCGAAGGTCAAGAGAAGATCGAACGTCTTTTTGAAGGCAGGCAAGCTAAGCTTGAAGCCCGGTATCAACCGCGTATGAGCGAGAAAAGCTTGGAAGAACGGGTGGCTGAGTTAGCGCTTATTCAGAACGAGAATGGATACATGGTAGACTGGTCACAGCTTGGTGAGGACACGTATATGTTTAGTGAACATAACTGTCCGATTACGCAGGTGGCGAATACATTTACACAAGCTTGTCAGTGTGAATTAGCCTTGTTTCGGAATTTACTTGACGCGAACGTGGAGCGAACCGAGTGTTTAGCGAAGGGTGCCAGCAAGTGCGTCTATATGATAAGTCAAAATAAATAACCATCAACCTCACATGCAGAGGGAGATGGTTTTTTTGTATGTCCTAACGCGAAGCAGCAAGAAGACTGGCAGCTTTATCTGTAATCCACTCGAAGCGGCCGGCTTCGATTTCTTTGAGATTAATTAAGGAGCCACCGATTCCTAATCCGTAACAACCAATGTTTAGGAATTGTTTGATATTCTCTTCAGTAACCCCACCGACGGCAATCAGTGGAATTTGGTCTAAAGGACCCATCAATTCTTTGATATAAGTGAGACCTAAGCTCGCACTCGGAAATACTTTAACGGCCGTAGCGCCAGCCTTCCATGCTTTAACGATTTCTGTTGGTGTCATTGCGCCTGGGAAAATCGGAATCCCCTCCGTACTAGCGTGGCGGATAACTTCCTCATCCATATTCGGAGTTACCAAGAACGAAGCACCAGCTTGGACTGCTTTCTTAGCATCTTCTAGATCTAGTACAGTACCAGCACCAATAAACATGTGCTGACCCGATTTGTCCTGCAGCTCACTAATCATACGCAGAGCCCCTGGTGTATTGAGTGTGACCTCCATGACGGTAATGCCACCTTTAAGAAGTGCGTCAGCTAAAGAGAGAATATGGGTTTCTTGTATACCTCGAACGATGGCAATGATACGGGTGCGTTCGATTTCTTTAAGTCCTTGCTCTCTGTTCATCTTAATCCTCCAAGTGTTCTAGTTTAAGTTTATTATGACAGGTCTCAGAAATTTTTCCAGCTTTTTTGTGTCAAAACAAGCTGCTCCTACCTATACTGTAGTAAATCATAGGCATTCGTCTAGAAGCCGTTATCCAACCTCACAGCTTAGCTCCCAGGAGGTGCCCGTCATGACATGGATAGAGATAAGTATCTTCAGTTCAGCAGTTGCTTTTATCGTGCTCGTCGGCTTTGCCATTCGCATGTTGGTTGCCATTGTGCAGATACTAGGCAAGTTGGGCGAGACTGCTGCTCAAGCTAAGATGAACATAGCTGAGACAGCAGAGCAAGCGGAGCAATTGATGAAGAAGGTAGGGCTGCTCACCGAAGAGGTGCATATGCAGATACTTACATTAGAGCCGAGTATCCAATCAGTGGAGAAGGCTGGAGCTGCTATAGGGGATGTCGCTTCTGCACTTCGCAAAGCCTCACGTGTGATGAACGACTCGATTCATGGTGCGGAAAAGGTTGTACATACGCACCAGAAGCGAATCCAAGACGCCATGGAGTGGGCAACGACGGGTTTTGAGCTGTGGCAAAGATGGCAAGCCTATCTACGTGCCAAATCAGACAATTAAGGAGTGGATTTCTCATGTCCAATGAAAAAAAAGGTAAAGATCTTCTCATCGGTGCGGTTGTTGGAGGCTTACTCGGAGCGGCAACAGCGCTTCTGTTTGCACCGAAGTCCGGCCGTGAATTAAGAAGTAATATTGCGGAGCAAGCCCAAGTGGTTAGCGACAAAACCGCGCAAATCGCAAACAACGTAAGTCAAAAAACGCAAGAAGTCGCGAAAACAGTGAGCACAACAACTTCTGATCTATATGAAAAAGCAAAAGACACAGCCGTTAATGTAGTGGATACCGTTCGTTCCTGGAAAGAGACCAAAAGTGACGAAGAACTGGACTCCCCGGTTGAAGAAGTAAGCGAGGCGGCGGAAGATTTGGTTATTCTAGGAAATCGTTAAAACAAAAAAAGCAGGAAGCTCTGAGAATAGAGCTTTCTGCTTTTTCTTTTACCACTTGGAAGGATCAATTTTGCGAATATCTAAACCTTCCCAAACGTTCTTGATGTTCGCTGTTTCCGGATGATCGAAGAGAAGCCACGCTGTAGGGAGGTAACGTTCCCCGTATTCACTTGATGGCTTGTTGATGATCTCATTCTTATGAACAAGTACCGTTGAGGCGCCGCCATCTAAATTCGCAGCCGTTATAGCGCCATGCTCTAGAAAAATCTGCTGTATATCATACAGTGTCGCTCCTATGCTATGTTTCTGCCTGCCATCGATGATAGCGAATAGAATGGAGCCGTCCTTCGTCTGCGCCATGCTGGTCCGCGGAGCGATTCCCCAGCCATCGGCTTGGCTCTTGATCTGCCCAACGCCATTCACGATGAAGCGAGGACTGAACGAAACAGCTTCCTGAACGCCCATATCCACAAGTTCGGAAACCTTGTATTTGCCTGCAATCATGCGGCCTTCCTTATCAATACCAACGACTTGCACTGTGCCGTTCATGCCTTTGTCATTATAAAAGATTTTGCCCCCGGAGATGACAATTCCTTCAGGCTGGAAGCCGTTTCCTTCCCAATTGGGATCGATGAATCCTCCGCCATTAATACCGAGAATAGCTCCGGTTCTTTTGACCATAGAGGAGACTTTCTCCCCTTTACCTACTTTCTCAGGTACAGCAATTCGAAGCTTCTTAGGATCCGAAATCGTGACGAGCTGTCCTTTGAAATTTGATCCCGAAATCGGCTCAATTGTGACCAAATCTTTCTTGGCAACAACGGGGGTAAGAGGGGTGTTATGATCAATTTCAACGAATCCTTTATCTTTCTCATCGCCCATTTCGTCGAATTGTTTCCAATAGGCTTCCACGCGTTTCTGTAACTCTGTAGAACCTATCAAATACTTGGCCCACTCCCGGTGTTGGGTTGTAATCAAGGTGTCAGCCATCATTAATCTTACATTTGAACCTGAGGAAGTAAGGAAAAACCAACATAAGGACATTACAGAAAGTAAGGTAAACCCAAGTACCCCATACACGATAAAGCTCATTCCCGCCGATCTTTTGCGTTTAACTCTCGTTACACGAGAAGACTGCTGGGAGGTGGTTTGTTGTACAGCCATTTATTCTTTACCTATCCTCTCTGCCAAAAAATCAATCTAACCATCCATATAAATAAACGAAAAGAAAGGAGAAAAAGTTTCATAAATGAATGAACTTTTCTCCTTTTTTTGTAAGTTGTTCCCTAAATAGGCCGCTTTAAAGACTGGAAAAGTGAATCCGTTGCGGAGTTACGGTCATATTGAAACTCCAATCCCATTCCTGTGTTGCGTGCTATGCTGCGGACGATTAAATCATGGTATTTCTTCTGACGAATTGCAGCGATAACGACAAATTTGCTGACTCCTAGAGGATCGAAATAGAGTTTTCCTTCTTTTTCGATGTATTTCTGTACATGATTTAGGTTGACGAATAAGTCTGTATCCATCTTCTTAAATCCTTGTTCTTCAAGCTTATCTAGAAAATGACTGAAATCCAGTAAAGAATTCACACTTCGGCTAACTTTGCCAATTCGTGTATGGTAAGTAATTTCCTTTGTACTGACTTCAATAAACAGGGTATCCGACATAGGGACTAGCTCCTGCTCATTGGTTGCATGGACGTCCTCTTTTTCGAGATACCCTGCTTTCTCCATGAGTTCTGTATATGAAAAGTTGTAGGCATCCGACAGCTTTTTCAGCGTGACAGGAGAGGGTTTGATTTTCTCATTGGTCGAACGATTCCGCTCTAGTTCAAGGTCTCTGATGTAGGCATGCGAAAGTCCGCTTTTATGAGCCGCTTCACGCAAAGACATCTTGCCCCGCAAGCTTTCCAAAAATTTACCGAATCCTTCTAATTGTTTCATAATAACGTATCCCTCCATATGTTTTAATTGTAAATGAATTCGATTGAAAAGAACATATTTAAGGCGCGAATTGGTGCCAATTACCTCAAAATCCAGCCAAGAACAGCCGCGTGCATATTTAAGCACTCAAATTGGTAAATTAGTAGCAATATCTTGGAAAGAGGCTGATGGAATGGCAAGAGATTTACCCATAGGAAACGGGAATGTACTCATTAATTTCGACGCTGCTTATAATATTCGTGACATGTATTACCCTTTAGTAGGTCAAGAGAATCAATCTAGCGATCATCTTTCACATTTTGGCATTTGGTGTCCGGAAGGATTCTTCTGGATAGACGATCCTGAGGTTTCAAAAAAGCTCAATTATCTGGAAGATTCGCTTGTTACTAACGCGGATTGCGCCCATGAAAGGTTAGGTCTCGGCTTCGTTATTCGTGATGGGGTCGATGTTCAGCAGAATGTTTTTTTACGCAAGGTGAAGGTAGAAAACCGCTTTGATGTGGAAAGAGAAATTAAACTGTATTTTCATTTGGATCTCCAAATCTATGGAAATGGCGTCGGAGACACGATTTATTATGATCCTGAGTTGAATTCCCTTTTATTTTATAAGGGTCATCGTTATATGTCACTATCTTGCTTGTCTCCTGACGCAGAGAAAGCAATGCCAAGCGGCTATGCAACAGGACAAAAAGGGATTCACGGTTTGGAAGGAACATGGCGAGATGCGGAGGATGGTCATTTAGGGGGAAATGCGATCGCCCAGGGATCCGTTGATGGTGTGATTGAATTGACGTTGAAACTACCGCCAAAAAGCGTGAAAGAAGCCTGGTTCTGGATCTGTTTTGGGCGTACGAAGCAGGAGGTAGAGCGTTTAGAGCGATTACTTCGCACAGCGACCCCGCAAGCATTATTGCAACGAACTCACGATCATTGGGTGAAATGGGTGAATCAAGATGCCCATCAGCTATCACTGCTGAAGCCTGATTTGGAATCATTTTATAAGCGATGCTTGTTGATTACCAGAACAAATGTCGATAATCGAGGCGCCATCATTGCGGCGAATGATTCGGATATTTTGAAATTTGCCAAGGATACCTACTCGTACATGTGGCCGCGTGATGGCGCTTTGGTGTCACATGCGCTAGACCGGGCGGGTTATTATGAATTATCTAGGAAATTTTTTGATTTCTGTAAGAAGGTGCTTACTCCTGAGGGCTATCTCATGCACAAGTATAACCCTGATAGTTCGGTAGGCTCGAGCTGGCATCCCTGGGTGGATAGTCGAGGGAACAAGCAGCTTGCGATTCAAGAAGATGAGACAGCTCTCGTGCTGTATACGTTATGGCATCACCACAAGCTGGCTGGAACCATAGAGAACTCACGTGAGGATTATGAGAAATTTGTGAAGCCCGCAGCTGACTTTCTTGTTCGTTACCGCGATGCATCCGGACTTCCTTTGCCTTCCTACGATCTCTGGGAAGAGCGTTATGGCGTACTAGCCTTCACGGTATCATCGGTGTATGCCGGTCTTATAGCAGCAGCACGTTTTGCCGAATATCATCAGGATAAAGTACGCTCCATCTACTATGCCGATATCGCAGGACAAGTGAAGAAGGCTGCTGATCAGCATCTGTATGCACCCGATCAGAATCGTTTTTTACGGGCTTTATATTGGAATTATGAACAAAATACGTATGTGCCGGATTACACGCTGGATATGAGTATGTACGCACTATTTGATTTCGGCTTGTTTGAGCTTGAAGATCCGCGGATTGTGGCAACGATGAAGATTCTGAAGGAAAAATTGTGGGTACATACGGATATCGGCGGTATCGCCCGTTATGAGAACGACTATTATCATCAAGTCACCAATGACGTAGCTAAGGTACCTGGCAATCCTTGGTTCATATGTACCCTTTGGTACGCAGAATGGCTGGTGGCATCTGCCAAAACCGTTCAGGACTTGTTGGAAGCGGAAAAATTGATGCGTTGGGCTATTCTACATGCTTCGCCTTCAGGGGTGATGGCTGAGCAAGTGCATCCTTTCACAGGAGAGCCTATGTCTGTTTCACCACTGACATGGTCACATGCTTCCTTTATTAAGGTGACGCAAGAATATTTGTCGAAATTAAAATTATTGACCTCGAAGGGAACGAAGCAAGCCGCTGATGCGAGTGAGGATAAAGTACTGGAACCCGTCGTTCATTAGTTGGAAGGAGAGGAAGCAATGAAGGCTATTCGCGTCAAGCAACTTCGACAGGGGAACCCGACTATTCAGCTTGAAGATGTGAAGAACCCCGTGATTTCCCACCCTCAGGAAGTCATTGTAAAGGTGCTAGCAGTTGGACTTGACGGCACGGACAAGGAAATTCTACAGGAGAAATACGGCGTTCCTCCCGAAGGTGAAGATGATTTGACCACGGGGCATGAGTCGCTAGGGGTTGTGGCTGAAGTTGGGGCGGAAAGTGGATTCCAGCTTGGGGATCTCGTAACTGCCATTGTAAGGCGGCCTTGTAGAAATCAAAGCTGCGTCAATTGTCGCAATGGTCATTCGGATTTTTGTCAGACCGGTGAGTTTGTAGAACGGGGCATTAAAGGGGCTCACGGCTTCCTCTCCGAGTATTATTTAGAGGAAGGTCGATATTTGGTTCAGGTGCCGAAGGAACTGCTGAAGCATGGGGTACTAGTTGAGCCGCAGAGCATCGTTGAGAAAGTGTGGGACCAAGTTCTGCGTGTCCAACAGCGGTTAATCTGGGAGCCGAGAACTGCGCTCATACTCGGATCTGGACCGCTTGGTTTGCTCGCTGCGATGACCTGCCGCCTGCTGGGGCTAGATGTGTATGTCTGGTCCAGATCTCCGCAGGATAGTCTACAAGCGCAGCTTGTGAAGGATAGCGGAGGTGTGTACAAGGAGGCCGGCGCTGACAGCGGCAGCGCGGCAACTATGACGGCTTATGCCGATGGTCTCGGCAAGCCGATAGATCTGATCCTCGAATGCACAGGCTACAGCCCTCTAGCTTTCGAGGCTATGTCTGTTCTGGCACCGAACGGTGTATTGGCGCTGCTGGGTGTCACGCCAGCGGACCGTAAGCTGGAGATCTCATCTGACATGCTCAATCAGAGCATGGTGCTGGAGAATAAATGCGTGATCGGTTCGGTTAACGCTTCACGCAAAGATTTTGAGACTGCCATTTACCGTTTACAGCAAATGGAGAAGCAGTTTCCAGGCTGGCTCGACCGCTTGGTTACGAATCGGATGACTTTGGAAGACGTGCCAAAGCTGGATTTTAACAACATACCGATCAAAGCTGTTGTGGATATTGTACCTGTGGAACAGTGGGATGATCTCGTGAAACAAACGAATGAAGTTATATATAGCTTCTCCGTTTAATGGAAATGGCCAAGCAGGCTTGTTGATAACTGCTTGGCCATTTTCGCTCTTGTTAGACTTCCTTTCACAATTTTTTTATAATGAGAAGGAAGGGGAGGACGAGCATTGATGTCAAATAAATGGTTGCGAGATAATGGGATGCACCTATCATGGCTACTTGCATTAATAGCCACATTGGGAAGCCTGTATTTCTCAGAGATAATGAACTTTATTCCTTGTAAATTATGTTGGTATCAACGTATTCTTATGTATCCATTAGTTATCCTATTAGGCATTGCAGCCGTGCGCAGAGACTACAAATTAACCATCTATGTGCTGCCGCTGACCATCTGGGGAGCTTGTATTTCCATCTATCATGTTCTGCTGCAATCGGGTGTATTTCACGAATCAGCAACAGGCTGCGGCCCTATTCCATGTGATGTCGATTACTTGAACTGGCTGGGCTTCATCACGATTCCTATGCTTGCTGGCACAGCTTTTATTCTCATCACAATTCTTCAATTTATGACGTATCGAGCTACGAAATAAACACCGTTTACCTAAAATAGGCAGGGAAATTGTCTAGCGCTGTCGAAATGAGTACGTAAGTATTCATTCTAACAACGAGGTGCTACGATGAAGCCAATTACCAAAAGTGCTGCACTACTGATCGTTCTAAGCGCAACATTGATCGGTTGTGCAGACATAAGCCTATTATCCCCAGACATGAGTCAAGCCCAAAACTCTACGCCACAAGCAACAACAACTGCAGCGGCGACTCCAACTCCAACGCCTAAATCAACAGTTAAACCCATACCTAAACCTCAATCCACACCCGTTCCCAGTAAGACACCGAAGCCAACAACAGCCCCAGAACCAACCGCAACACCAAAGCCAGCAGTGGTAGGTAATTATTCCAAAACCAAGTCAGTGACTGGCGATCGCGTGCCTTATTCCTGGTATTACATGAAAAAGAAAACGGGGCAAGTTCCTGATTTTCCAAAAGAAACAAAATCCTTAACGGAGGACCAGAAAGCAGTTTGGATCGGGACCGGCAAAAAGGTTTATTTAACGATCGATGCTGGAGGTCCTTTAATAGAAGTCGATCTCATGCTTAAATCACTAAAAGAAAACAATGTGAAAGCGAATTTCTTTATTTCGGGCAATAACATTAAGAAAAATCCTGAGTATTTGAAAAAGGTTGTAGCGGATGGTCATTTCGTTGCCAACCATACGATGACGCATAACGACTTTAATGAGATGACGGATGATCAGATTCGCAAAGAAATTACGGATTTCGAAGCGTTATATAAAAAACTTACAGGTAAAGAAGTCGCGAAATATTTCCGCTTTCCTTATGGACATTACAATTTACATAATTTGAACTTAGTTTCCAGCATGGGCTATACTTCTGTATTCTGGTCTACAGCTATGCGAGATTGGGAACCGAGAGCCAACGGGGCAGAGGATCCATACAATGACATTATGAATAATTTGCATGATGGTAATGTGATTTTGATGCATCAAGGATCTTTAGAAAATATGCAGGCACTGGCCCGTATTTGCAAAGAGATCAAGAAAAAAGGCTATGAATTCGGAATTGTGAGTGAACTCCATTCCTAAAGAATAGGTGTCAGACCAGAAATCTGATACTTTCACCTAGGTACCTTTCAGCTTGTACGCTCATATCCTATCCATGTGGTTACGTAATTCATTAACCGGCAAAGGAAGCGGATAGGTGTGCAGCAAGCGATAGCCGTACTGGACTCCGGAGTCGGAGGATTAACTGTAGTAAAAGAACTAATGAGACAGCTTCCGCAGGAAAAAGTGATTTATTTCGGAGATACAGCGCGAAGTCCGTATGGTCCCCGCTCTGCTGGAGAAGTAAGAACCTTCACTCGGCAAATTGTCGAGTACTTAATTCAATTTAATCCTAAAATGATTATTATCGCTTGTAATACAGCAACGGCAGTGGCCATAGAAGATATTCGTGAACGGGTGTCCATTCCCGTGATTGGCGTTATTTCGCCTGGAGCGAGAGCCGCGATCAAAACTACGCGAAGTGGTATTATTGGAGTTATCGGTACGGATGGAACGATTCGCAGCCATGCATATGACCATGCGTTAAGGTTGATTTCACCGAACATTCAAGTATATAGCGAAGCTTGCCCACTGTTAGCGCCGTTCGTAGAAAAAGGGCTTTTCGGTGCGGAGAGTGCAAATGAGGTTGTCGAGCAATCGCTTAGACAGCTAATCGGCAAACCGATAGATTGCTTAATCCTAGGCTGCACCCATTACCCTTTCCTTGTAGAGGCCATTTCTCGTGTCATGGGACCGGATGTGACGTTGATTTCTTCGGCAGACGAAACGGCAAGAGAGATCAGCACGATCCTTTATCACCGCGACATGCTGGCCTCATCGGGGCAGCTTCCTATCCATCAATTTTTTTGCAGCGGTGAGCCCGAATTATTTAAACAAATTGCGCAGAATTGGCTGAAAGAGCAAATTTCAATAACGCCTGTCGTTTGGCAGGTGCCTAATATTTTATGAGTGAATGCGAATAGACCCTGATGAGGGTCTATTTGCATTTTTAGAGGAAGCTAAGTTGTATAGCGTGCTAAAGGTATCTCCGCATGAATCCGCATGATTCGAAGCCTGCGGGCATAATCATAGCCATACGAACTAAGTAAATGGGCTGTGAGGTGGTCGTGTGTTAGGATACGGGTATTGGACACTTTGTGAAGAACTGAATCGGCTCTGCAAGATATATCCTTTTCTTCATGTAGAAGAGATAGGCGAAAGTGTGATGGGGAAAAGCATACCAGCTTTGCGAATTGGTCAAGGTACGAAAGAGATTCATTTCAATGCAGCGCTGCATGCGAATGAATGGATAACGACACCGTTACTCATGCAATTCGTGGAAGACCTTGCTTGCTCCTACGCAAGAGGGACGGCATGGCATGGCAGCAACATTAGACGTCTACTATCGGAGTATTCACTTTGGGTTGTACCCATGGTGAATCCTGATGGCGTGGAACTTGTACTGTCTGGCGTTACCGAAGAACATCCTTTCCGAGATCCGCTGTTGAATTGGAATGGAGGATCGCTGGATTTCAGAAATTGGAAGGCCAATATTCGCGGTGTTGATCTCAATGACCAGTTCCCTGCACATTGGGAAGAAGAGGCAATGCGTAGAGAGAAGGCTGGACCTGGTGAGCGCGATTACAGTGGAGAGGCACCGTTAACGGAACCGGAGGCAGCAGCTTTAGCTCAATTTACAGAAAGACATGATTTTGAGCTTGTGGTGGCGCTGCATACCCAGGGTAGGGAGATTTATTGGAATTATCGCGACTATGAGCCATCGGAATCTGAGGCATTTGCCGAGCGATTAGCCCTGGTCAGCAGCTATCAGGCTGTTAAACTGACGGACAGTGACGCGGGTTACAAAGACTGGTTCATCCAACAATTTCGTAGACCCGGCTTTACCGTTGAAGTAGGATTTGGGGTAAACCCATTGCCCGTGGAATCTTTCGCTGCACTCTATGAGGAATTGGTTCCGATCCTATTGACGGCGATGGAATTTTAAAAATTTGTCATAGACAAGTATAACGAACTTGAGCATGCTTCCCAAGAACCGTTCCGCCCAGACTTCATATACTGAAGTAAGGAAACAGTTGGGAGGCGTGGATATGGCACCACCTAAAGGGAAGGGCAAGGCATCCAAGAAGAAAGAACTTTCATCCAGAGTGCAATACACGATGAGGCTTGTGGAATCGTCCACGTGTGCGGTTTGTAAGACACCGTGCACAAGAGGACTTCGGTATTTGGCCATGATGTCTGAACCAGGAGCCGTCGGTAAAGGTGTTCCGTGTATTTTGACAAGAAGGAAAGTCAACTAATGCAAAAGTCCACGCCCCTCAAAAGGCGTGGACTTTCTTCATTTCGGGATATGTTCGCTTGGGATGGAACACTTATTTTCAATAAAACGTATTTGATTCTCAAGTCGATTCCGATGCTCTTCTTGTTCTTTGTCTGAAGAGGCTGCTTGCCCTTGGAATTGTTCAAGTTCTTGTTTTAAACTATGCAGGTCAGAGCCCGCATTCGCACAGTCATAATTGCTTTCTAACTGATCGAGCATATATCGGCCTCCTGATGTGGAATAGCGTTATTTCTTACCTTTCTTGTTACTGCTTTGATCTTGTGTTCGTGTCGTTGTGTTTTGTCTGGCGTGCCCTTGCTGCTTATGATCTTCTGACATTTGGTTGTTCACTCCTTATGATGTAGGATTTTGAGCGGTGCGTGATTATTATAAGCATTCAGCTGAATTTGATACGATAAAAACGAGAAATCCTCGACCAAGGCCATTGAGGGATGAGGGATCTAATGAAAAAAGCCCTGCGAGCGATTTGAAATCGCTCGTCAGGGCTATATGCGGTGAGTTGAGTATGGATTAATGGTTCGGTGTCAGCAATTTATCTTCTAAGGATTGTTTAACCTTCTTGATCGCATCTGTCTCTAATTTGTGGTTTTGGTTAAATTTAGTGCCTGTCAATGCAAGCGCTTCCTTAACCGTCATTTCTACACGAATCAATTCTTCACCTTGCGGGATTTGTACGGAATTGTTGCCCATTTGTATCACTCCTATGTCAACTTTTTGAAGTGGAAACCTTGATTTGATGCACTTTTAATATAACATACCATGTAAGGTTAAGCAAGGGTTATTAAGACCTATTTTAGAAAAAAGAATGTCGGAAACTCAAGTAATCATTTTACTTTTTTCGGCAGCAAGGACGGTGTGTTTGAGCAGCATTGCGATGGTCACCGGGCCTATTCCAGCAGGGACAGGGGTAATTGCGCTGGCCTTTTTGTGACAAGCATCGAAATCGACATCGCCAATATTACCAGCATTATATCCAGCATCTAAAACGACAGCACCTTCCTTTATCCATGCTCCTTGAATAAATGCAGGTTTACCAACGGCTGCAACGACAATATCAGCTAATCCGATGATGAGGGGGAGATTACATGTTTTTGAATGGCAAATGGTTACGGTTGCGTCTCTATTCAGCAGCATAAGTGATACGGGTTTACCTAGAATAGGACTCCGACCAACGATTACCGCGTGCTTGCCTTCAATTGGAATCTGATAATAATCAAGAATAGCTAGAATGGCGGCTGGGGTACAGGATGGAAAGCTGGCCATTCCAAAAGCATTTTGAGCAAAGCCCTGCATGGTAACACCATCCACATCTTTTTCGATCTGAATAGCTTCAAACGCGGCTCTTTCGTCAATATGGTGTGGAACCGGATGCTGCAATAAAATACCATGGATCTGAGGGTCCGCGTTTAATTGTTGGATAACGGCAACAAGCTCCTCTGTTGTCGTTGCTTTATTTAGGTGGATTCGTCTGGAATCAATGCCTAGCTGCTTGCATGCACTGCTTTTCATACGTACATAGGTTTCGGAAGAAGGGTCATCGCCAACAAGTATCGCAGCTAAACATGGCTGGATACCTCTTACAGACAGTTGGTTGATTTTTTCGACTAACGTTTCTTTGATGCTTTTCGCAACGCGTGTACCATCCAAAATCAATTTTTCTGAATTCATTTTACCCTCAACCCTTCATTTGTTTGTAAAAACACAAAGAGGCAAGGGGATGAATCCCCTTACCTCTGCCCAGGCGTACGGCTGTAACATCAATGTGCTTCCTCATGGGTATCCATGCTTCGCCAGTCACACATCAACTTTTAATTGATCTTATCATAATTGCAGGTTATAGAATATGCAACTCTTAGAATGATTTATGGCTGTTGTTGATTGCCTTCGATTAACCATAACAACGAATTTCAACAATCTCTGCCCGTTCCGTCCCATTCGTCGCTTCAACGACCACACGAAGTCGATCCGTCGTCACAGCTTCCGGTAAAAGATGAACATGTTTGCGCGTATGATTATCGAGCCCTTCAGCCACTGTAGTCCAGTCACCGCCGATGAAGGCCTGAAGTTTGTAGTCTTTGACCAGTTCAGGAATGATCTCGAATTCCGTCCGATGATGATGCAAATTAATTAAATCTTCGTTCACGTCATCATTGAAAGTGAGATGTACGCTCTGAATCCGCACAGCCTCCGGCCAACTGACTTCAAGCCATTCTGGCTGGGAGGCATCCAAGCCAGCCGACGACCACAGATGTGGGCCTCCGTAAGGACGCTTATACCCATCGGCGGCTTTATCGGCTGTGAATGCGGATGTAGGAGAGAGCAGACGGAAGCAGATTGGCTTCCGATTGAATGCTTTAGCGCTCCAATCAATGACCGGCTGATGATGATGCATATCACCGAAATCTACGGTGTCTTCTGATGCAGCATCATGTTTGAAGGACAGCACGCCTGTCTGAGGCTTGGCGGATAGATGAACGGAAAGCACCGGGTTGCTTCTGAGAATGATAAAAGCATTCTGAGCGGTTTCAGGACGCCAAGAAAGGGCTGCCTTTACCCACTGCTGAGAACCCTCAGCCACTGCCACTTGAATAGACGTCACCTGTGTGTGTGGGACGTAGTTCTGCGGCTTCCCAGTGCTCCAGAGCTCGACTGTCAGCTCCGTAGCCTCCGAAGCATCCAGCAGCAGCTCGATGCCGTCAATGAACGGATCTACGGGCACGAGCAGCGCCACATGCGCGATCAGCGGCAGCACCGACGCAGATTGCTCGAGTGCAAGTCGCGTCATGGTGCTGGACGCGGTCATCTCAGCGCGGAGCACGAGGTCGGCCGCATCCGCGTTCTTCAGACCGAGGACCGCTGCGTCTTGTCGAAGCAGCGTCTGCTGAAGCTCGCTCAAGTGGCTGATGTGCAGCTCGCGGGGGGAGATGCCCTTTGCCGCGCATAGCGCGGCTCCTGTGCCCGCGGCTTCGCCTATGACGGCACATGTCGCCATGACGCGAGTCGTGCCAAAGGCCACGTGGGACGCGCTGATATTGCGTCCCGCCATCAGCATATTCGTCACGTTGACGGAGTAGAGGGAACGGAACGGGATATGATAATTGCCGTCTATATGCATGTGCTTAGATCCTTTGGCTGTGGCATACATCCCTTGCGGTGGATGTAAGTCGATCGACCAGCCACCGAAAGCGACACGGTCTTCAAACAGCTCCTGGGCGATGATATCGTTCTGGTTGAGCACGTAGTCCCCCACGAAACGACGATATTCCCGTTTCCCCGGAATGGAGCCGATCCATTCGAGCGTCAGGTTTTCACTCTCGAATTTACCGGAATTTTTGATATAATCCCAAATACCATAGATGACAGAGGACAGCTCATCCCGGATTCGCTCATTTTCATGAACAACATCATGCTCACCGCCCCATTCAATCCACCAATAAGCGCAGCCATTATCTCCGCTGCGAATGACGCGTTTCATAGGAATAGTGGTTTGTGTGATGTCTTTCGCGAAGCTTGGTGCGATATATTTGACCGGGCGGCCTGCGTCTTTTGTATAGAACAGCAAGGTGCTTCCAAGTGTAATATCGTCCGCGACAAGTGGTGCCCATTCCTCATTAAACTCCTCTTGGGCTTCACGCCCAATACGATACTTCGCACCTGCGAGGAAACCGACTAACCCGTCGCCTGTACAATCGAGGTAAACTCGACTGTCAAAACGAATACGTCGTTCAGATCCCATCATCCAGCCTGTGACAGAACGAATCGTTCGACTTGTCTCGTCACCATCGGCGTGGACTTCATGGACATCCGTGTTCAAGAACAACGTGATATTCTTCTCTGCTTTGACTTTTTCCAGTACGATCAGGTCCCAGATATAAGGGTTTCCATCAATATTGCGGTACTGGTTCTCCACAAATAGTTCACCCATGATACCAGTTTCTCTAGCATTTCGATGAACACCGTGGGAGGTAGCACCACAAACCCAGACGCGAATTTCGCTGCTGGCATTACCGCCAAGGACAGGACGATTTTGGACGAGAGAGACGCTTTGGCCTAACCGAGCTGCAGCGATTGCCGCGCAAACACCTGCTAATCCTCCGCCGACTACGGTTATGTCTGATAAAACGATTTCATGCTTCATAACTTAGCACCTCACTAGTTCATAGGATATCTTTAATTTCATTGTAAAATATCCTATTCTCATTTAACATGCAGACAGTTACAATAAACATATACTTTATTTCAATGTGGAAGGGGTGAAAAAGTGTCTTTTCGTGATGTAACTATTAAGCTCATCTCCCATGTCTATTGGCACCGTAAAGTGGCGTTTATGCTAGAAGAAGATGAGTATCCTTGTTGGACGATATTTGCCGTAGAAGACGGCAGATTCTTCTATCGAGTTGGGGAGCAGAAAGGCGAAGCGGAGTTCGGAGACTTTGTCATCTGTCCACCCCATACCGTGTTTCAGAGGAAAACACTTGAACCCCTGTCCTTTCACTTCCTGCAGTTTGTATGGTTGTCTAAACCTAGTTTAGGTGATGAAGCCTTCTGGAAAGGGAAATTGACGATTAACGATACAGATCGTTTATCTTCCAATTATCGATATTTGAGACAGCTTCCCGGCTGGGATGAAGAGAGCACGCTGCATAAACAGCACATGGTGAACGATTTATTACGTTTGGTCAAAATGGAGCGAGATCGCAAAGATGACCCTTCCACAGAAGTCGACTTGTTGATGGAGAAGGCCCGGAGATACATGACAGAATATGCTTATGCAAGCCTATCCCTATTGGATTTGGCTGTAACGCTGGGACTAACCCCCGTACAATTCACCCGTAAGTTTCGCAGGGCGTTCGGGCAAACACCTTCTGAGTTTCTGAATGAGATGCGTCTCACAAGGGCTCGGCATTTGCTGGAGGAATCAACGCTTACTTTGGATGCGATTGCCGCGAAATGCGGATTCGAAAACGGTTTTTATTTGAGCCGCGTTTTTACGCAAAAAATGGGCATGGCTCCATCGATCTACCGAAGCAGGCATCGCGTATAAAAAAAAGGCACCAACTTTTCCTGAGGAAAAGCTGGAGCCTTTTTTCGTTGATTTGGGACACTAAGGTCCGCTATAAGGTAATTTGCCTTGAACATACTCATCTTCAGGCTTCCGAATCCAGCGTTGTAGGTAACCTTGCGTATACAGAGCTTTGATCAGAATGATCAATACAGGTGAAAGGATGACCCCTGCAAATCCAAAGAGGGAAAGGGATACAATCATGAAGGCTAAGGTCGTAAAGGCCGATACCCCAAGTGATTCCCCAGTAATCTTTGGCTCCATAACTTGTCTGACGAGGATGACGACCAGGAGTAAGGCACTTAGCCAGATCGCTAGGGTCGTTTGGCCAACAATAAACAGGTAGATGATCCATGGAATGAACAAAGTGGATACGCCGAGCAATGGCAGTACATCGAAGAGGCCTGACAACAGCGCAATCGAGAAAGCATTGTTAACGCCGAGCATGAGCAAGGCGAAAAATACAACTATGAACGTCAAAGTGATCAATTTGGCTTGCGCTTTTATGTAGGAGACGATACCCTTCACCACATTTTCTTTAAGAAAAAAGAAGACGGATTTGAAGGTTTTTGGTGTTTTTTCACCTGCAAGGCGTTTCCAAGAATCAATTTCAATGCTAAGGAAGTAGGCTAATATAATCCCAACGATGAAGTTGAACATGAAGGTTGAGAAGGATGTCAGCGAGGCTACCAATCCAGATAAGAAAGCAATGATAAACTTGGAAGCGTTGCCGGCGAATTGCCCAGCATAATCTTTGGCTTTCACAATAACGTCAGGTGGCAGCGTTTGGAATCGGTCATTCAAATCGCTAATTCTTTGCACAATTTGATCGTTGAACACCGCTTGATATTCATCCACCTTATCGACAAGACTCATGATCTGGCTGGTGAAAATGACAGCGGCACCGGTTAGTGCGCCAAGGATGATAAGGACGAAAATTAAGGTCGAAATCGCCGATGCGATTGACTTGCGTATCCCTTTGCGGTTCAAAAACCGAGCAAAAGGCTCGATCATCATGAAAATGATCAGAGCCAGGAAGATAGGGGTAGCGATGCGATACAGGTAACTAAATAACAGCATGAATAAATAGACGGTTAGAACAATGAGAGCAATGTCAAAGGCTGTTCTCCAATATTTCTTGTAAAAAGAAATCATGCATGTTCCTCCGGTATCATTATTGTTCGGTCAAAATAATCGGCCCTTGACTCGTAATGGCAATCGTATGTTCATATTGAGCGGACAAACTGCCGTCATAAGTCCTTGCTGTCCATCCATCTTGATCTACTTTGGAATGGTATTTACCTACATTAAGCATCGGTTCAATCGTGAAGACCATGCCTTCTTTAATCCGCGGCCCTTTGCCTGCTGGTCCATAATGAGGCACTTGCGGCTCTTCATGCATTTCGGAGCCAATCCCGTGACCAATAAAATCTCTTACAACGGAAAAACCATGCGATTCAGCGTACACTTGGATGGCATGCGACACATCACCGATACGATTGCCGGGAACAGCTTGCTCAATTCCTTTGTATAAAGATTCTTTCGTTACTTTCAGCAATTTCTCGGCAACTGGAGAAATGTTACCCACCGCATAAGACCACGCGGAGTCTGCCAACCAACCATCTATACGTACAACCATGTCGATGGTTACAATATCGCCGTCATTCAGAGGCTCCTTCTTAGGAAAACCGTGACAGATCACGTCGTTGACGGATGCACAAGTGGCATATTGATAACCGTGATACCCTTTTTGCTCAGGAGTGGCCCCGTGCTTAGTCAGAAAGCCCTCTACGAATTGGTCGATTTCCCAGGAGGTTATACCAGGTCGAATTATCTTGGCAATTTCTTTATGGCAATCAGCCAGGATGCGACCCGCTCTGCCCATCTTTTCAATTTGTTCTTTTGATTTGATTGTGATCATCTTGCTCCACTCCTCTGGTGATATTCCCTAATTATTCATTATGTCCACTTTGCTGACCATAACTTCATTTCTTTTATTATTTGATGCAAATCCTGGCCTTTGGGTGTCAAAGTATACTCGACCGTAACAGGAACCGTAGGGTAAGCCATTCGTTCCAAAACCCCATGTTCCTCAAGGTGACGAAGGATATCCGTTAATGATTTAGGGCTGACTCCAGTTATCTGGCGCTGCAGCTCGCCGAAACGTTTCGTTCCGCAAAATAATTCGCGAAGCACGAGAAAAGCCCATTTTCCACCAATAACTTCAAGTGTTCTCTCAACCGAGCATTCGATTTCTTTGGGTACTTTAGGAACATAGTTGCTGAGTGGAGCGACTTTTTCATTCTCTAGGGTTGACATAAGACCGCTTCCTTTCAAATTGAATGTATGTAACTAACTTATATGTAAGTTAGTTACTTCCGTGTAATTAGTGCTCTTTGTGCTCACTACTATGTATTTTAAAGTTCGTTTAGTGAATTAGCAAGAAGTAAGGGATGACTTGGGGCAAAGGTTGATTTCGTGCCTTAGATTCTTTACAATAAGAAATAAAAATTAATGTTTCAGGAGATGTGTACATATGAACGTCAAAATTTCTCGTAATGCTGCTAAAGTACTTCATTTGGAGCTTGATAAAGAAGAAAACAAAGGATTATTGGTTCGCGTTCAAGTGACTCATTCGCACGGTGACCATGCTCACTATGGTTTGGGTCTTGACGATAAATCAGAAAATGACGTCCTTGTAAGCACAGATAAAGGTATTGACGTTATTCTAGATAAAAATGAGCCTTTGCTGGATGGCATCCGTATTGATTACTTCTACACACCAGAAGAAGGCTTCATGATTACGAACCCAAGCAAGGGGAATCACGGAGATCACTAATGCGCAATGATATTCGCATTTGTGATAAATGCAAACACATGAAAGTGAAGACTGCCCTTTCTAAGATAAGTGTCATTGCACCCGATGCTGAAGTCAAAGTTGCCTGCAAATCATATTGCGGTCCTTGTTCCCGATTTGCATTTATTTTTATTAATGGACGCTATGTGACAGCACCAACAGAAGACGAAGCGATTGAAAAGGCAAAAAAGTATGTAAAATGAGAAAAAGCATCCGCCCACTTTGGGGTTGGATGCTTTTTTACATTCAAAGAAATTAAGCATGAACTGCTGATTTCTCCAACAGCTTGCGAATTTGGCTGTCTATTTTGCTTGGTGAAGTGGTAGGGGAGAATCGTTTAATCACATTGCCTTGCTGATCAACTAAAAACTTTGTGAAATTCCATTTAATGCTTGAACCGAGAAGACCTGAAGCCTGCTTTTTCAGGTATTGGTAAAGCGGATGGGCGTCTGCGCCGTTCACATTGATTTTGGAGAACAACGGAAAGGTAACACCGAAATTAATTTGGCAAGCTTGCTCGACTTGAGTATCGTCGCCGGGTTCCTGGTCCTTAAATTGATTGCACGGAAATCCTAACACGCTAAAACCTTGTTCCTTATATGTGTCATGGAGCTCTTGAAGTCCTTTGAATTGAGGAGCAAAGCCGCACATCGTTGCGGTATTCACAATAAGCAGCACTTGACCTTGGTAATCAGCAAGAGACTTTTCTTCACCGCGGATTGTACGAACTGTAAATTGATGAACGTTCAAAAGGGCCGCCTCCTTTGTTTTATCTTACACAAATTAAATGTGTGCAATTTTAACGGATTTGAAAAGCTGTTTTTTTAGTTTACATTTTTTTCATATCCCTCTGACACTCCACGAATATATAAACATTATGCTTATCACAGTGAAAGTTTATTAGATGATGGAGGGTTTATATGAAAAGATTACTCAGAAGAAAACGACTGCTAATTGTACTTGCGGCCATTTGTGCCGTTTTTACAACAACTGTCGTATCCGCAGGACAAGCTACCTTGGAGGCTATTGCTGTAAAGTTTCAACTAACTTCCGGCGGGAAAACGCTTACGCTTGATAAAGATCCCGTTGTCATTAACGGTAGCACATATGTTTCTCTTCGTACCATTGGTGAAGCGCTTGGTAAACAAATCGAATGGAATGAATGGAATCAATCCATCACGCTTAAAGATATTCCTAAAGTGACTGGTAAATTTGAGTGGAAAAATGCTCCTGTGCTTGATAAAGGTATTCAAGAAGGCGGGTTCTCAGGTCTGGTTCACTTAGCTAAAGATGCTGCAGATACGTTCTATACGTTGGCAGATCGTGGACCCAACGGTGAAGTAGGTAAAGATAAACTTCGCACATTCCCGATCGATAACTACACGCCACGTATTTATAAATTCAAAATTACGAACGGAAACATTGAAATCTTGGAGACGATCAAACTCTCGCTTCCGGATGGCAAATTAGATAAAGTAAGCCATAGCAAATACATAACAGGACTGCCGAACTTGGTTGGAATTGATGAAGTACCGTATGATGAGAAAGGTGTTACGAAGCTGGCTTATGATCCGGATGGTCTTGATCTGGAAGGTATCGCATATAGCCCATCTGACGATACATTTTGGGTTTCAGATGAGTATCGCCCATCCATTCTTCAAGTGAAACGTGATGGCACGATACTAGGACGCTACGTCCCTAAAGGCGCTAAAGACAAGCTCGTTCAAGCCGGTGCTCAAACGCCAATTTTTGATACACTGCCTGAGGTTTACAATACGCGTATTTCCAACCGTGGATTCGAAGGGGTGACGATTTCCCCAGACGGTAAATTCTTGTATACGTCCATTCAAAGTCCAATGGCAAATCCGGATAAGAAAACAGGGGAGTCATCCAGAAATCTGCGTATCCTCAAAATGGACCTAGCCACGAAACAAATTGTGGGTGAGTATGTTTATGTGGCTGAGCAAGCTGGCATGTTCGTTAAAGTGAATCAAAAAGATATCGTGATCAGTGATCTCTCCGCACTATCCAGTGATGAGCTGCTTGTGGATGAGCGTGATAAGAATGCGGGTGCTGACGCACAGCTGAAACGAATTTACAAATCCGATTTCTCTAAGGCTACGAATATTTTAGGAAAAGATACAAGCAAAAACTTGGAAAGCCTATCCGTTCAGCAGCTCAAAGACCAAGGTATTCAACCAGTTAGCAAGGAATTAATTGTCGATATTGCTAAACTAGGATACCCGTATGAGAAGATTGAAGGCTTGACGGTTGTTGACAAAAATACAATTGCGATTGTTAACGACAATGACTTCGGTATTAGCTATGACGATAAAGGCGTATTAACACTAACAAGCGCGCCAACACAATTACAACTTATTCAAGTTTCAGACGACTTATCCACGAAATAAAGTAAACGAAAACCCAGTTCATCGAGGCGCTCTCCGTGGTCTGGGTTTTATTATTTAAACCATATCAGCGAGGGCTTTGTCTACGAAAGAATATTTAAACGTAAAGCCATGCTCTAATAATACGCGAGGGAGCACCTTCTGACCTTCCAAAAGCAGCGTAGATAACTCACCGAACATTATTTTTAAAATAAAAGCGGGAAGCGGGAAAAGATTAGGTCTCCGCATTGCTTTCGCTAAGGCCCGTCCAAACTCCTTATTCGTGACCGGATTCGGCGCTGTCGCATTAACAGGACCTAGAATCGCTTCATTCTGAATGCAAAAATCGATAAGCCTCACCATATCATCGATGTGAATCCAGGAGAGCCATTGCTTGCCGCTGCCTATGGGACCGCCAACACCAAGCTTATAAGGCAAGGCCATTTTTGGGAATGCGCCTTCCTTGCCATCTAGAACAAGGCCAACGCGGACTTTTACGATTCGTGTTCCCTGTATCTGATCAGCCGCGGCTTCCCACTGTTCGACTACCTTCGATAAGAAATCCACAGGGCGATGCGGACTTCGTTCGTCAAAGGTTTCGGTTTCTGAGGTCCCGTAAACGGACATTCCTGAAGCATTAACGACGACTTTCGGTTTCACATCCATGCGTTCTACAAGCTGAGCCACTTGCACAGCCGCTTTTAGACGAGACCCAACGATTCGTTCTTTGGCTGCAGCTGTCCAACGCTGATTTATCGACTCACCAGCTAAATTTACTATGGCATCCAGTCCTGCGAATGCGCTCGAATCCGTCTTTAGTTGATCCCAAGTGACGGTGCGTACATGCTCTATAACAGCTCTGGGTGAACGTGAAATATTGATGACTTCATGACCTTGCTGCTGCAAATGAGAAATCAATCGTTTGCCTATAAACCCGCTGCCGCCGGTGACTGCTACTTTCATCATTCAGCACCTCCTTTCTTTTATTATAGGGCCTATATACAATGTTTTCCAATCTGCGTTATTCTTCTCTTTACATTACTATGTTATATTGGAAATAGGGAGGGATGCCAAATGTTTCGTTTTTTATTCCGAAAATCACCCAAACCGTCCAAGAGAAGTCGCGTAGGCAAATCCAAACCGGACTTTCGAGCTTCAGATCTACCCCAAGGGCTTGGTTTGCTAGAAGGAGTTCCGTTAGAACGTATCGTTACTAAGCTGAATAGTGCACTTCCACTTGATTATGTAGAAAGACTCCAATATCGCGTAAAAGCTGGGAATCCTTCCATGTCCGATGACGAGTTTGCCTGTAAATGGTTCGAATTAAAGCGATTTTTCCTGATGAATCTCATTTTAAAAAGAACTCCGATGTTTAGCAGCGAAATCGATGAAATTTGGCATGAGATGCTGATGTTTACGAGAGAATATCAACGGTTCGGGGATCAATTCGCTGGTGGCGTTATTCATCATTCACCTGAACGTGAACCGAAGCAAATGCCGGGTGAACGTGCTTGGTTCGATTGGGTATATGCGCACTTGTTCGAGTTCGCTCCAACGAGTTCACGATGCTGGAACGGTTTTTTCCGCAATCCGCTGGATGAGGAACGTACAGATTTGCTTCGCAAAGCGAATGAAGAAGAAATCGCCGAGCAATGGTTCGATATGGAGCAGGCGAAGCGGTATCCAGAAGTTGCAGAGACGATCCGCGTACTAATCACGCAGGCGATTAAAGAAGCCAGACATTCAGTGAACAGTCGCAGGTTTGAGGACACAGGCTGGAAGGATTCACTAACAAACCCGAACAACATGGTGTATATGGCAGGAGCCATGATGTTCTTCTCCATTCAGGATAATGGTAACTATACAAGCGGGATGAACTCGCAGTGGCCTGAGGCTGGACTAGAATCGGAGAAATACAAGCAAAGCAGCTGTTCTTCATCGGGTTGTGGCGGCTATGGAAGCAATAACGACAGCTCAGGAGATCAAGGTAGTGGTAGCTCTAGCAGCTGCAGCTCCGGCTCGGGTTCTTCTTGCTCGTCAGGGTCGAGCTGCGGGTCTGGATGCGGCGGCAGTTAACGTAAGCTGCGGAAGCAGCATTCTGTTCGTAAAATCGCATGACCCCGACTGGGGTTCCGGGTAAAGCGGTGAATGGACACTAGGAACATGATGAAAACTTTCTTTTGGACACTCTCCGTCGGAGGGTGTCTTTTGTTGTGCGCCCAGCATGGGCGCTATCTACAGGTTTCAAGTCCTGAATGGCGAAGGCAGTAGTAGCCATTAGCTTAAGACAAGGGTGTCGCCCGCGAGGATGAATCTAAAGGAAGTCAGCGGCTCACAGATTCAAAACTAGAGCCAAATTGGAGACACATATCGTCATTTTTCGTGTATAATTGGAATTCGGTGTCGATTTCTTTGACCTTCGGTAAATTAAACAGCGATAGGAGTCATCTCTAATGAATCGATTGCGTGGTTTTCTAAATTCTTATCATCCCATTGTACATACGTTAATACTTGGAACCGTTATGGCTAGGGCCGCGTCCTCTATGAGTTTGCCGTTTCTCGCGATTTATTTAGCCAGACATACGTCGATGAGTGCGGTGATGATCGGAATTGTCATTGGGATGGGTTCTTTGGCTGGGACCGTAGGCGGTTTTATTGGGGGCACCTTATCGGACCGATTCGGAAGGCGCATTATCATGCTGGCGGCGCTTTTCGGCTGGGCGTTCGTGTTCTTAGGCTTCAGCATGGTTAAATTACCAATTCTGTTTATGCTGCTCAATATGCTGAACGGCTTGTGCCGATCCTTTTATGAGCCCGTGTCGCAGGCGTTGATGGCAGATCTCACAGAACCTGCGAAGCGACTTAAAGTATTTTCGATGCGGTATATGGCTATTAATCTTGGTGTTGCAGTCGGGCCACTTTTGGGTGCCTTTTTCGCTACGATGAACGGTGCGCTGCCTTTTCTCATCACAGGAATCATTTATTTTATTTATGCGGTCACTCTTTACGCACTGCTCATCGCTTTTGGCATCAAGAAAATCGAGGGTGAGAAGAAATCTTCGGTTACTTTCGGTTCTGCTGTGCGAGTGATTCGCAGTGATATGACTTTTCGCTTGTATATCTTTGGTGGCATTATTGGAGCTATCGGATACTCCCAGGTGATGGTGACACTTTCGCAATATTTGGAGCAGAGTTTTGTCGATGGCGTGAAAATGTTTGCGATCTTGATGAGTGTGAATGCGATTGTGGTCATTGTCATGCAGATTCCACTTACTCGGTTGGCCGAAAAGTACACGCCAGTCGCTGCAATTGTAATTGGCAACCTAATGTTTGCGTTAGGGGATGTCGGCTTTGCATTTTCCCACTCGCTGGTATGGCTAATTATTTCGATGGGTATTTTCACCCTTGGCGAGATTCTAAATTACCCCGCTGCTAATATGTTGATTGACAAATTAGCTCCCGAGCATATGCGTGGCACCTATTTTGGCGCTCAAACATTAACGAACATAGGCCACTTTATTGGACCCTGGGTAGGTGGGTTCTTGCTCGTTTCTTATGGTGGAGATACGTTATATGTTCTTATGGCTGTTCTTACAATTGCGGGATCCATTTTCTACTGGAGAGGCTCAATTCGTCAAATGATGGCGAAAAATACGTCGAAAAAAGAATTTTTTTGAAAAATAATGCAAAATTAGTTCTTAGGAACTATTCGATTTCAAAACGACTTCCCGTATCCTTGAGAGTGTACATATTTATTACTCTTAGTTCTTCAGATATGTAGCAAGACATCTCGACAAAGGCAAAGCTGGCGAAAGCCAGTGACGCAAAGCTAAAGGGGCTTCCTTGTCCTGCAAACCGGACTCGCAGCCAGCCAGCCGCCGAACGATTGGGTATCAACATCAGAACCCCTCCGATCGGTTCACTATGGTGGGGTTTTTCTCTGTCATAACAAATTCATGTAAAAATAAAAGGAGGATCCAGCAGCATGCAATCAGAAGGAATACAACAAGAAGAACAAAAAGTGACTTCACTATGTGGTAATCATGTTGCCCGTTTGGTGCCTTCCTCGGATGGACCAAAGCTCATGATTAATCGGGAAGAATACGCGTTAAATGAAAATTGTTGGGATGTTGAAATGTTTCACGGGAGAAACAATAGCATCTTGATTTTCTACTGGAAGGGCGAGGTTAAACTTTCTGTGAAAATGCCGCCGATGTCGCAAATTGAAGCATTTTTGACAAGGCTTTATCAATGTTTATCATCCAAATTAAGAACGGTACAGCCTATCTAGGCGTACCGTTTTTTTATTACCAGCTGTAAGGGATTTATAAAGACAAAATGATTGTCACAAATTGACACAAGCTGATATAATGATTGTGGATTTTAGTAGTGCTTTGGAACTATTATTAGGGGGATACATGCATGAGATTAATCACTCGTTCGGATTTTGATGGATTAGTATGCGCGATGCTTTTCAAAAAGATTTAAACATGGTGGATGAAATGAAATTCGTCCATCCCAAAGATATGCAGGACGGTTTGATAGAGGTTTCGGAAAACGATATTTTGGCCAATGTCCCTTATGTAGCGGCTTGTGGCTTGTGGTTCGATCATCATTCCAGTGAACTTGAGCGGATGGGCGAAAAGATTGAATTCAAAGGGGAAACCCGTATCGCGCCAAGTGCGGCACGTGTTGTTTATGATTACTATGGAGGGCCTGAGACCTTCGGTGATATCGATGATATTATGCGTGGGGTAGATAAAGCGGATTCGGCGCAGTTCAGCAAAGAAGATATTTTGAACCCAAGCGGATGGGATTTATTATCTTTTATCATGGATGCTCGAACGGGTTTAGGCCGTTATCGCGATTATCGGATTAGTAATTATCAATTGATGGAAGATCTTGTGGAGCACTGTGCAACGATGTCCGTTCATGAGATTATGGAATTACCAGATGTGAAAGAGCGTGTTTCGCGATATTTTGAGTTAGATGCCTTATATCGTGATATGCTTCAAACCTATACGCGGACGGAAGGCAATGTTATTATTACCGACCTTCGTGATGTGGAAACCATCTATCCAGGGAACCGTTTCATGGTGTATGCCCTTTATCCGGAGCAAAATATCTCGATTTGGGTCGTCGATGGCCGAAATAAACAAAACTGCGTCTTTGCTTGTGGTCACAGCATTGTGAATCGCTCGTCCAAAACGAATATTGGCAATTTGATGCTCCAAAATGGTGGAGGCGGTCATCATGCAGCTGGTACTTGCCAAGTTGACTATGTGCACGCTGAGGAAGTTTTGAAGAAAATTGTTGAAACGATGAGAACAGACGGATAAAATAAGTGAAACGGACCGCAGGATGGGGAGTTCCCGGAAAGCGGTTTTTCACGAAATGGGGACAGGGGGCAATGGAGTGGAGTTAGAACAAATTCATCATGTGGCGATCATCAGCTCCAATTATGAGCGATCGAAACACTTCTATGTCGACTTACTTGGATTAACAGTCATACACGAAACATATCGTGCAGAACGTGACTCCTATAAGTTGGATCTACGCATCGGGAAGACCGAGCAGCAGATCGAGTTGTTTTCATTTCCGAATCCTCCGCTGCGAGTTAACCAGCCTGAGGCAAGGGGTCTTAGGCATCTGGCTTTTGTCGTGCCGAATATGGAACAAAGCGTTAAGGAACTTGAGAGCAAGGGGATTGCGGTAGAACCGGTAAGGATTGATCCTATTACCGGTGACCAATATACTTTTTTTGCAGATCCGGATGGTCTGCCCTTGGAGTTGGTGGAACATGCGAAATGATCGCCAAGAAAGGACAGAACAGGAGCCGAAGCTGAGGTTTGCCAAAGGCTGCCTATGGAGTATTCTTGTGTCCATTCCCATATGGGCGTTATTGATTTGGTTTTTGTTTATAAAATAAAATCCCTCATTAGCTTGGTCTGACCGCTGCATGCATGCAGTTCGGTCGGATGAGCCGTTGAGGGATTTTTATTTTTCCACATAAGAAAGTATAAGTTTTCGGAACCCGAAAACCGCTTTCTTATTGGCGATAAAACCTAATATAGGGATCTTTGGTCGGAGACCAAAGTCTCTCCGCATATAGGGATCTTTGGTAGTAGACCAAAGTCTCTCCTCGCTAAACGCGGTCGCACATCCCTGATTGGCCTCGATAGAGGTTTTCTCACTTGTCCGTTTGTCTGCGCGGTGGCAATGGTCCAAGATACTGGAACAGGTTACATTCGATCCGACCATTAAATAGTTTGCGCTTCTTATCCGCGCGGCGGTTCATATAGTGCTCGAGCTGTGTGCTCGGGCTTAAGATGAACATGCTCCATGAAGGCATGGGAGCGGTGAGTGCACCGAGCTGGCGCAGCGCCACCTCTACATCTTGCGCTTCACCAAGCCGCTCTCCATAAGGAGGGTTGGTGATCAAGCAGCCGTAGTCTCCGCGTGGGCGGGCTTTAGCTACTGGTTCCACGAGCAGCTTGAACTGCTTCGTCAAGCCGGCGGCTTTCGCGGCAGCCTCTGCGACTTCGATGGCAGAGGGATCAATGTCACTGCCAATGATGTTCAGCGGAACATCATCTTTAACCGCGTCGAAGGCCTCGTCGCGAGCCTTGTCCCACAGCTTGCGGGGGATATTGCCCCACGCCTCGCTAGGGAAGCTGCGCCGCAGTCCTGGCGCGATGTTCCATCCGATCATAGCAGCCTCGATCGGAATCGTTCCAGACCCGCAGAACGGGTCGTAGAGCGGTCTGTCGACCTTCCAGCGGCTCAGGAGGATCATCGCAGCCGCCATGGTTTCCTTGAGCGGCGCTTCGGTCACGAGCTTGCGGTAGCCACGCTTGTGTAAGCTGGCGCCGGTAGTGTCGATCGTTAGCGTTGCGATATCGTTCAGGAGTGCGATTTCGATCACGTAGCGTGCTCCGTTCTCAGGGAACCACTCCGTTCCGTAGCGAAGCTTCAGCTTCTCCACGACGGCTTTTTTCACAATTCCTTGGCAAGCGGGAACGCTAGATAATTGTGACTTATGGGAACGCCCTTCCACAGGGAATTCGGCATCGTTCGGAATCCAGTCCGGCCAAGCAAGCGCTTTGGCGCCTTCGAAAAGCTCATCGAAAGTCACGGCCTTAAATTGGCCCATGAGTACCAAGATGCGATCGGCGGTTCTGAGCCAAAGATTGGTGCGGCAGATGGCCAGCTCATCGCCAAGAAATCGGACACGGCCATTCTCGACAGTCACCTCGTTGTAGCCAAGATCACGGATTTCGCGAGCAACGATGGCCTCAAGTCCCATTGGGCAAGTTGCGATTAGTTCAATTTGTTGTGGCATGTTTAGATTCCTTCCATCCGGGTTGTACATCGCTCAATAAACTCATACAATTAACAAGTATAGGACAAATAGGTTACACTTACAAACGGAACACGCAAAGTGGATACTTTGATGATTTTTCTAAGGAGGATAAAACATGGAAACCATAACAGCCGAGAGCTATATGGAGGGTTTATACGAAGAAGATACCGTTCTAGAGCGAGTTAAGGAAGTCATACGCACCCATAATATGCCTGAAATATCGATAGCACCAGGATACGGCAGATTGCTCACTATGCTGGTCACGATGATAGGCGCAACGAAGGTGTTGGAAGTAGGTGCTTTGGGCGGTTATAGCGGGATTTGTTTGGCGAGAGGCTTGAAAGAGGGCGGCAAGCTGATTTCGCTTGAGTTAAAACAAGAATTTGCTGATGTAGCCAAGCAAAATGTGACCGAAGCGGGCCTTGGCGAGCTCGTTGAGTACCGGATTGGCGAAGCACTCATTCATCTGAATGAGCTTCTTGAGCAGGGAGAGCGATTTGATTTCTTTTTTATCGATGCAGACAAGGTGAATTATCCGAATTATTTGGAGCTCGCAATTAAACTGGCGAATCCTGGCGCCATTATTGCGGGGGATAACACACTGATGCGAGGAAAAGTTGTCGATGCGAACCAAACCAAAGCCTCAGTTCAGGCGATGCGTACTTTCAATCAATTGATCGCCACTGATCCGCGTTTGGAAAGCACCATCCTGCCAGCTTATGATGGCTTGGCTTTAGCACGAGTGAAGTAATAAAAAGAGGGTGTCCCAAAAGCCATGATAGTCTTGGTGTGTAGGACACTCCAGATCGTTAGAAAAAGTGAATATTTGAATGAAAAAGGAGCTAAGCGGCTTGTACGTGCTTAGCTCCTTTATTTTTAGCGTCCATCGCTGCTTTCTTCAGCAAGTTATGGGCAAGCGAAAGCCACCCGACCTCTAGACTTACTTTGGGTAAGCCTCGAAGCAGGAATCTTTTGAATCCGCGGTTGTTCTTGATGTCACCAAACACAGGCTCTGGCTCAATCATACGCCGTACTGCTAGCGCGTAACCTTCTTCGCTACGGAGTTTGTTGCGCGCTTGGTTCTTTAATCGCAAGTAGTTCATGCTTACTTTAACTTCGCGATTACCTTGGGCTTTCGTACACTGTGGTTTCAGCGGGCAACCTTCACAGCTTGCACTCCGGTAATGGCGGTACTCGATTTCATATCCACTCTCCGTTTTCTCTTTGCTTGCTCTGCGGAAAATGAGGGGTTGTCCTGTCGCACATGTCCACGTATCTTGTTCTTCGTCATAGGTCCAGTTGTCGATTTTACTAATATCCTTTTGCCACGCTTTGTTTTTCTCACGGTGATAGGTGCTATATTTGACGATGGCTTCGACTTCATTTTGCTCTAAATAGTCGTAGTTCTCTTCGCCGCCATATCCCGCATCAGCGATGATCGTGCTCGGCAGCTTGCCTAGTTGCGATTTTACTTTTTCAAGATGAGGGATGAGGCAGCGTGTATCGGTAGGCCGTTGGTGTACGCTGTAGCCGAGGATAAATTGATTTTCAGTGCCGATCTGTACATTGTAACCCGGCTTAAGTTGGCCGTTTCGCATATGATCTTCTTTCATCCGCATGAACGTAGCATCTTTGTCGGTCTTACTGTAGCTATTCCGACTCCCTAAAATTTCTTCATGTGTTTCATACTTTTGAAGTCGAGGAAGAAGATCTTTTCGAAGTGTGCGCACGGCTTTCTTTAGCGACTTGTCCTTCGGGTTTTCCTGCAGTCTTTCTTCCAATTGTTTGACAGCGATCTCTAATTTTTCACTTGTGATCTTAGACGCTCCGCCCAGTTCGCTTAGGTCTTGGCCAACATGCATCTGCTCTTCTTGCTTCTCAGCTTCTTCGATCGTGGCAAACAGCGTCTGCACTTTCTCCTGAAGCTTGGCCTTATGCTTCACAACCGCTTTACCCCAAACAAAGGTATACCGATTGGCATTCGCTTCAATTTTAGTACCGTCAACAAAATAGTGCTCTAGTTGAACGTACTTCTCGTCGGCCAAAAATTGAAGAACCGCGGTAAATACGGTCTCCAGCAGGGCTTTCATCCGTTCAGAACGAAAACGGTTAATGGTGCGGAAGTCGGGTCGTTGTCTGCCTGCAATCCACATGAACATGACGTTTTCGCGGACAGCCTTGGCGATCTGTCGGGAGGAGTAAATACGCTGGGTGTAGGCATAAATGATCACTTTTGTTAGCATCTTAGGGTGATAGCTATCTCTTCCGCCTCCAGGGTAAGCTGCGTCGAAAATGACGTCATCCAGTTGATTCACGGCGGCGTTTACAATGCGAACGAGGTGATTTTGAGGAATATCTTCCTCCAAGTCCATTGGCAGGCAAAGTTGATCCATGGTATATTGAATGTACAAAGAAACCGTCTCCTTTTGTAAGTGGTTGGGTGGTACCTCCATTTTACCAAAGAACGGTTTCTTTTTGTTTACAAAATGAGAGGATGCCCCTCAGTCATTTTATGACTTTTGGGACACCCTCTTTCATTGGTTTAAGATGCTTTTTGATCTGGTATATGGAAGTCAGACTCGCTTAATTTGCCAGGAGTAATTGGTTTGATTTGCGTTAACGGAGGCACTGGTTGTGATGTGGTACTAGGGTGAGTGACTTCTTGCTTCTTGAAAGAAATAGCATTGATGCCGTTCCAATAGATAAATAATAACTCTGCACATACGACGATCAAAACAATTTTACGCCAGTTCAGCCTCATGGATAGATCCTCACTTTCAATGATACGCCTATATTATCATATTGTGGAAGAAATTCCCATGATTATTTCTCACTCTTCATTTATGAACCAGACCTGTAGTAATCTCTAGTTCATATCGTTGACTTTCTGGCATTTGCGCAGCGTAAGCCAAGCGAACAGCAAATTCAATATCATAAGGTACGCGTACGAATTGAATCGCAAATCCAGCTTGCACATTGCTATCGGTTTCCCCCTCTAAAACACAGTAGCAGGCTTGCGGAATACCGTCATAGGGTGTTCCCACACTACCAACATTGAAGAGCATCAGACCGCTGCTCGCGTGCTTCACAGGGCATTTCTCCGATGGGTTTTTGATCGTTATGAGATAGGGAATATGAATGTCTCCGTAGCCGACAATATCAGGCTGTTTCCCATCCGTCGACGCACCTGTCATCTCCGTATTTTGAAACATCGCGAGACGCTCTTCCTTGGATGCTTTACGTTTCACTCTATGATAAACACTTTGTGCAGAAGCGTGGAACAGTCGGAACAATTTGCCGCTTACATTCAAATCAACGGAGAAAGGCAGCTGTTTCAAATAAGTGAGCCGATCCTTACCAAGCTGCTGCTGATGCCACAATCCGGCAGTCTGCTCCTGCGGGAGGGTAATCCCCAAATCCCAGTTTCCTTGAACAACGGATTCACATACCTCCTTGATACGGTCAACGACAGCAGCGGAATCAGGCCCTTTACCCACAAGGTCGCCCAAACAAATAAGGCGTTTAATGCCTCGGCGTTCAATATCTAAAAGCACAGCTTCCAGTGCGGGTAAGTTACCATGAATATCCGATATGATTGCGATTTTCTCCAACGTTTTCGTTCCCTTTCTCTGATAAACTCAAATGAACTTCATTATGCTTCTGTTATACCACAAGGATGATGAATCTGAAAATGAGAGTCTCTTACTATTACCCAACGAGGGTTTCTTCTGCTATAATTTGTAGGGGGAAAGGGGAATGTTTTGATTGGAATCCAGACAAGATCGTCACCGTAAACCGAAAAAAGAACGCATTGCAAACAAGAAGACCCCGCTTAAAGCAATTGGGGGACTCACGCTTGCCGCAGCAGCCTGTTTTGCTATTGGCATAGGCGCTTCCTATTGGACATCGAACAGTAAATCAGCAGAAGAGCAAGATTCAGCATCCTCACCAGTGGCTAGTGTTTCGCCTGTTCCAACCAAACCAACGAATACAGAAAGTACAGCTAGTGCGGAGCCAAGCGCAAAGCCTAGCCCAGAGTCTACGGCAAAGGCCGTTATCCCGACTCCTGCTCCTATCGCATCGAGTAAGCCCACGAGCAGTGGCGGGCAAGTGAAGTTAACTTTTGTGGGTGATGTGTTGATGGCCTCCAAAGTGGAAGATATTTTAAAACAAAAAGGCTATGATTACCCTTATACAAATGTAAAAGACTTTCTGAGCACGCCCGATTATACGATTGCTAATCTAGAAACACCCATAACAACTAGAGGGACAGTTCAAAGTAAGGATTACGTCTATCGTTCTTCACCGATGGCGTTACCTGCCCTGAAAGCTTCTGGCATTGATCTCGTTAATCTAGCGAATAACCACGTGATGGATTATGGGACAGAAGGTTTACTGGACACGATGGATGCCCTTGATCAAGAGGGCGTTAAGCGAGTTGGAGCGGGCAAAGATTTGGAAGAAGCTTACCGACCAGTCATCGTGGAAAAAGCGGGTGTGAAGATTGCTTTCTTCGGCTTCAGCCGTGTCGTTCCAGAGGCTTCGTGGAAAGCAGGTCCTGGCCATGCAGGCGTAGCTGAAACGTATAGCTACAAGCTGCCAGTCGAAGCCATTCAGAAAGCAAAAGAAAGCGCTGATCTGGTTGTTGTCGTTGCCCATTGGGGAGTGGAAAGAAGCGATAATCCGGATAAGAATCAGAAAGACCTGGCCCATCGCTACATCGATGCTGGCGCTGATCTCATCGTAGGCGGTCACCCACATGTCTTACAAGGCTTTGAGCAATACAAAGGCAAATGGATTGCCTATAGTCTAGGCAATTTCATTTTTACAACGAATGATAACCCAAAGACTTGGGAGACGGTTATCCTAGAGGCTTCATGTTCTAAGGATAAACAATGCGATATCCACCTTGTGCCAATTTTGACCAAAGCAGCTCTGCCGACTCCGATGAGTACGGAAGATGGTGCAAAGCTCTTTCAGCGTTTGAGTAAAATCTCAATAGGCGCTCAAGTGGACGCGCAAGGAAATGTTAGCAAGAAATAAGATGAGGAGCAATTAACATGACAGATGCTGTTCGCAATATTTACTGCGTAGGTCGCAACTACCGGGCACATGCCGCTGAACTGGGGAATGATGTTCCCGATCAACCCATGATTTTTACCAAGCCGACACATGCACTCACCCCTCTAAATGGGGGAGAGTTGACGCTTCCCGGTGATCAAGGTGAGATTCACTATGAAGCCGAGCTTGTCTTACATATCGCTAAGCCTTATACAGAAGGCATCCAAGTGGATGAGATTGTCGACAAGTATGCACTCGGCATTGACTTCACACTTCGGGATGTT
Organism: Paenibacillus sp. V4I7; assembly: GCF_030817275.1. Lineage (NCBI taxonomy): Bacteria > Bacillati > Bacillota > Bacilli > Caryophanales > Paenibacillaceae > Paenibacillus > Paenibacillus sp. V4I7. Next base: position 824,223 of record NZ_JAUSZD010000002.1, read on the forward strand.
CAGAACGTCATTAAGAAGAAAGGTCAGCCATGGCTGCCTGCCAAAGGCTTTCTGAAGTCTGCACCAATCAGTACATTCCGACCATTTCCTGGAGCTTCAAAGCTGACAGAAGCGAACTTCCAGCTTCGTCAGAATGGACAGGTTGTGCAGAACGGCAATATCAGTAATATGATCTTCGATCTTCAAACCATCATTGATTACATTGCAAAACATTATGGTTTAGGTGCTGGCGATATCATCTACACAGGTACTCCTGAAGGGGTAGGTCCTGTACATCAGGGTGATCGCTTGGAGCTAATATGGGGCGAAGAATTATTCGGAGCTGTTACGATTAACATGTAACAGATTAAAGGGCAGTCTCTTAAGGTCATTGATGACCTGAGAGAACTGCCCTTTATTTTTCCTTGATCATACTTCTGTTGGATCCTCTAAAGCAGCATCCGAATATAGATCTCGAACCCGAAGGATGTCTGGCAACTGTTGGAAAAATGAATCAACCACTTTGGGGTCGAAATGCTCGCCCCGCTCCTCTTTAAACAAATGCAAGATCCGATCGAGCTCCCAAGCTTTTTTGTAAACACGCTCACTGCCGAGTGCATCGAATACGTCAGCAATCGCTGTAATTCGGCCATAGATGTGAATGTCCTCACCTTTGATTCCGCGTGGGTATCCGCGCCCGTTCCATTTCTCATGATGCTCATAAGCGACAACAGCAGCCGTCTTCAGAATATGGCGATTGGAGTTTTTGAGCAAGTTATAGCCAATACGTGTATGGTTCTGCATCAATTTGAATTCTTCATCCGTTAATTTCCCTGGTTTGTTTAAGACACTATCAGGGATAGCTACCTTACCGATATCATGCATGGGAGAAGCCATTTTCAACAATTCAGCTTCTTCTTGATTCATACCTAATCCTAAGGCTAAGAGATAAGAATATTCCGCTACACGCTTCACATGATTTCCTGTCTCCTTGGACCTGCTCTCACCAATTTCCCCCATTCGAAAAATAATTTCCTTCTGCGTTTCCTCGATCTCATTCGTAAGCAAAGCAGATTCTAAGGACTTACCCGCGTAGGAGGAAGCTAACGTTAAATATTCCATGTCTTTATCTGAAAATTGCTCACTTGCCGTTAGCTTATTAATGGCTTGGTAAGCACCTATAATTTCACCTTGGCTGTTTCGGAACGGAATAACCAAGAGCGCTTTGGTGCGGTAACCCGTTTGTTGGTCCGTTCGAAGAGCTCCATTCATGAGATAGGACTTATACTCTTCATTCGAATAAGCGTCATGAATAAATACAGCTTTATCATTCGTTACAGCATAGCCGACAAGACCAGCCGTACTAGGTATGCGAATTTCATCGAGACCATGAGCTACTTTGGACCATAACTCATTTTTGTTCGTATCAAGCAACCAGACCGTACATCGATCAGAGACAATCATTTCTCGTCCCATATCGGCCATCAGCATAAGTACATTGTCTAGGATTCGTTCGTTAGCAATTTTGGCTGCATAGTCAAAGATGACGCGCAGCATCTCCTGAGGATCCAGGTCTCTTTTTAACTGGGAATTTATATCGAATTGTTCGTTTTCCATGTCAGCCTCCTAACATTCACCGAACTTAGTTTATCATAAATTTCATAGAAATTGGTTACATCTTGTCGAGTTAACTGAAAATTAAGATGAATTTGTCGATCTTAACGAAAGGATTGTAAACATACAGCCTCGAATACGACTATGATACAATAAGAGATATTTGAACGGTTTATAAGCGGAGAGACTTTGGTCTCCGACCAAAGATCCCTATATATTGTATGGAAAGAAGAATAGGAGTGCTGCATGTGGAGTGGATTTGGGGTTTAGCGGGAAGCTTGATCATCGCAGGTGCGGCCTATTGGAAGGGTTCCTTATCCTTATCGGGCTTGGCTGCTGCTATGCTGCTCGGTACGTCGATGTTTGCACTGGGAAACTTAGCTTGGTTTGGGACACTTATCGCCTTCTTCATATCTTCTACCTTATTATCTAAACTCAAGCATCAACGTAAATCTACAGCAGAAAGCGGTTATGCCAAAGGTGGAAGACGCGATGCCGGACAAGTTGCTGCAAATGGCGGTCTCGGTTTATTGCTATGTATAGGGAATGCGGTTTGGCCCGATCCAGCTTGGTGGATTGTATTTGTTGGGGTTATGGCAACGGTCAATGCAGACACTTGGGCTACGGAAATCGGTGGAATGAGTTTATCTACACCGCGTTCAATTATTAACGGCAAGCGTGTTCCGGCTGGCACATCGGGTGGTGTAACGGGATTAGGACTGCTGGCTTCATTGCTGGGAGGAGCATTCATTGGTTTGGTTAGTGGATGGTTCAGTCAGATGATTGAGTTAGAGTATGAGGGAGGGGCAATTGCAGTACTATTCATACTGGGTGCTGTTTCTGGTTTGATTGGTTCGTTGGCAGATTCTTGGCTAGGAGCGACGTTTCAAGTGATGTATCGGTGTAACGTTTGCGGGAAAACCATCGAGAAACAGTTTCATTGTGGCCAGAAAGCCGTACAGATTCGCGGTATGAGATGGATGACAAATGATATGGTCAATGCCGTATCCTCGCTAGTCGGAGGCATTATGTGCTTAGCATTAAGTGTTTGGATAAATCCTCTGTTTTAAAATAACTACAAAACAACCCTACTGCAATCTGTGCAGCAGGGTTGTTTTTGTATGCTTAATGAACCGTTGAACCACTTGGTTCAGATTGGTCTTTATCATTCGCCGGTTGCGGGGGAGCTGGGGGGAATAAGGCATCCTGTAGCTGCTTTTCCAAATGGCGAACTGTACGCTGCAGCTTGTATTGACGTACCATTCCGAAGAGGCCGACAATCAGACCGCCTAACAAGGTGGATGTTAAAATGACAAGGATTAAGGGTGTGGATGTCTGAGCAAACATGAAATTTACTTGAACCGGTTCGACATTAATGACGGCAAAAACTGCCGTTATGAGGGCGAATATTAAAGCAGATATGAGAATCCATTGCATCTTCATCCATCAGTCATCCTTTCACCTGAGAAAAGGTTGAAGGCGTACGCCCTCAACCTTTATCAGAACAATTACTTCGTTAACTCTTCCATTTGATCAAGTAGGGAGCTGAAGACACTCATCGCTTGCTTGATTGGTTCCGGTGTGGACATGTCTACGCCGGCCTTTTTCAAGATGTTAAGTGAGTAGTCGCTGCCGCCGCTTTTTAAGAAGCCCAAGTAACGGTCTACGGCAGGCTGGCCTTCATCCAGAATTTGCTTCGCAAAGCTGGTTGCTGCCGAGAAGCCCGTTGCATATTTGTACACATAGAAGCTGTTGTAAAAATGAGGAATTCTAGCCCATTCCATCTCGATATCCTGATCCACGACCATGGCATCCCCATGGTACAGCTTATTCAAGCCATAGTAGATTTCGCTGAATTCCTGTGGAGTCAGGGAATCTCCGTTTTCTGATTTCTCGTGGGTAATCATTTCGAATTCAGCAAACATTGTCTGACGGAATACCGTTGTTCTGAACTGATCCGCGTAGTAAGTTAGCAAATAAAGCTTTTCTTTCGGATCCGTTACGCGTTTCAATAAATAGTCCATGAGCAGTGCCTCATTAAGCGTAGAAGCGACTTCAGCAAGGAAAATCGTATACTGCGCATAACGGTACTCTTGGTTCTCATCGGACAAATACGAATGAATGGCGTGACCCATTTCGTGTGTCAATGTGAACATGCTGTTCAAGTTGTCCTTATGATTCAGAAGCACGTAAGGATGTGTGCCATAGGCACCCCAGCTATAAGCGCCGTTCCGCTTATTTTTGTTCTCATAGACATCGATCCAATGGTTATCGAAGCCGTCTTGAAGAATTTTTAAATAGTTTTCGCCCAGTGGGGCTAAACTTTTCATAATTTCTTCTTTGGCTTGCTGGTAAGTGATGTCCATCTTGAACTCTTCAACCAGCGGGGCAAATAGGTCGTACATATGTAATTCATCGACTTTAAGCAGCTTCTTGCGGAGCTTCAGGTAACGCTGCAGCTGCGGCAAAGAATCGTGAATAGTAGAAATTAAGTTCGTGTACACTTCTTTCTTAATATTGTCCCCAAACAGGGTGGATTCAAGAACGGAAGGATAGTGACGAGCCTTGGCATAGAAGATATTCTTATTAATATTCGCGCTAAGCGTTGCGCCAATTGTATTCTTATTGTTGCGATAAGTTTCGTAGACAGCATGGAAGGCATTTTTTCGAACTTCGGCGTTGCGGCTCTCTAGGAATTGAATGTAACTTCCATGCGTAAGTTCGACTTCTTCGCCTTTTTCGTTCTTAATTTTCGGGAATTTCAAATCAGCATTGTTCAGCATACCGAAGATGGTGCTTGGCGCTCCAGCCATGTTACCCGCTTGGGCAAGCAGGGCTTCCTGATCCTTGGATAGGGTATGCGGCTTCTGGCGAATCATTTCTTCGAGTGTGTCCTTATAGAAAGATAAAGAAGGATCTTCCACCAGCTGCTTAAGCTTTTCATCCGATAAACTGAGAATTTCTGGTGAAACAAAGGAGAGCGCTTCTCCTACTTCGACACTAATTTTTTTTGCTTTATCAGATAAGGCCTGGTAGGTTGGTTCTGCTGTATCTTCATGGTGCTTCATGTTGGCATAAACATACAGTCTTTCTGTTTTCACAGAGACTTCATCCTCCAACTGGAAACACTGCTTTACCGTTGCGGGATCGCTTAGTTTTCCTTGGAAGGCGCTGATTTTGCCAAGCGAGTTTTTCACATCCTGAAATTCCTGTTCCCAAGCCTTCTGATCGGCAAATAAATCCTCCAGATTCCATCGGTGCTCGGCCGGTACTTGCTTGCGTTCCAATATTTGAGTCATCGGAGCCCTCCTGTCCTTGTTTTGAGATTGGGGTAATCGGCTATCTCTTGCGTGTAATTCGACTGCAGGGATCGAGCTTAGAAGCAGTCCCATTGCCGCAGTCACATAAATCCAGCGCATTACGGTCACGCTCCCGGCATATTCCCACATGGGATGTGTTTGATAAAATCCCATAACATGGTTTTCACCTAGTATGACCGTTAATCCACTCATTTATGATTATATGAAAAAGCTGGAAGGAAGTAAATTTACATTCCGGCTCCAAAGAAGCTAATTAAGATTAGTACAAACGATAACGAGACCATAACAATCGCCAGTAAGGCTAAGTAACGTTTCATTTGTGCCGGAAGGCTGTCTTTTTTCATAATCAAAATGATGGCAAGGCAGAAGGATACGAGTACAAATGTGATGATAGATCCGGAATCGGTCATTGTTGAATCATCCTTATCCCTATAGAGTATGACACTTGCTAACTAACGCATGATACTAACTTTCGCTGTGCAAATGAAAACTCCTTTTTCAGCCAGCATGCTGCATCGTTTCATCCGGATTTTCATCATCCTCCGCTTTGACCAGTATGAACTTGCCGCGAGAATCCATTTTGACGGTAAACCGATCTTCAGCAGCAATCTGTGCCTCATCGCTTAATTCCTTAGGAAGTGTAAGCTGACCGCTGTCCCCAACTTCGACCTGGTAGCCAATCATTTTCGACCATTTGCCTGCTGCAAGCACTACTACGATGAGTAAACCAATGAACAACCATTTGCCAAGCGGATTTGAGTTGAAATAAGGGGCAAGGAAACTCTCACCGGTAATCATTTTACCAGCTGTTAATACGAGCACACCTGCACCGATATATAGGATCGACGGATACTTCTCAATCCATTTGATGAACAGCGTACTGCCCCAAACAACGATAGGTACACTAACCAGAAGCCCGATAATTACAAGTAAAAAATTTCCATGAGCAGCACCGGCTACAGCAATGACATTATCGAGACCCATCACGGCATCAGCAATAATAATCGTTCGAATGGCTGCCCAGATGCCGTCTTTGACCTTAATATGATCGTGATTTTTCTTTTCACTAAGCAGTTTATACGAAATCCAAAGGAGAAGAATACCGCCGATCAGTAGAAGACCAGGGATTTTCAGAAGAGTAACGACGACCATTGTTGCCAGAGCACGAATAACGATGGCGCCAACCGTACCCAAGAGGATAACTTTCTTTTGTGTTTCTTTTTTCAAATTACGTGCAGCCATACCGATAACGATCGCGTTATCCCCCGCAAGTACCAAATCAATGAGAATAATGCTGAGTAGTGAGACGAAGAAACCTGATGATAACCAATCCATGAGCGAACACTCCCTTTAGCGTATTTTTTGAAAAAAATAGAGCCTAGCACCGGTGACCGGTGAAGGCTCTAATTCATCAAAAAAGACCTTCACCAATAAACATGGCAAAGGTCTTGCTAACAACGTTTGTCGTTGCCAATAAAGCCGGGACCTGATGAGGATCCGAATTGACGACTTTACTGTATCAGCTACTCCCCTTTGGAGTGATACGTATGAACTTATAACTTAATTATAAGAAGGGTGGATGTGAAAGTCAAGGCATTTGGACCAAAGAATTAAACTTCTTTGAAAGCATCCATGATAGCTTGCCATTCTTCATCCGTACCTTGGAACTTGTCCTTAGCAAACCGCTCACTAGCCCAGTGCAACATAGCTGGTCGTCCGATGAAGGTATGACACTCTTCGCCCCATTGATCGGTTATTTCGGTGAGAACGATTTTACTGCCCTGTACCTCGACATTCAGCATGTTCCATTTATCTTTTTTGTAAATAACGTGTTTCTTAAAAGGTTGATTTGACACTTGTTTTCCTCGTTTCTGCATTGAGCTCAAAGATATAAGCAATCGTACCACAAAAAGTGGCGATTTCCAAACAAGCAGCTGTCAATTTCTTGTTGCCTCCAATCACGGTCCCATGATAAAATCCTCCTAATCCTTTCCATAGGGAATGGGTTATGAGGCAGTTAGGCAAGGCCAAGAGTTGAGCAGAGGAGAGATGAGCATGGAACAAAAGCGTGTTTATGAGCAGGTTGGGGTTGCGATGACCTCAAGATCGTACGCAGAATATGAGAAAATGTTTATGTTGCAGACCGAAAATTTAATGGGTAAGCGAGTTTTAGATGTTGCAGGCGGTGCATCTTCCTTTACGGTAGAGGCGCGGCAGCTAGGTATATTTTCAGAAGCGGTTGATCCTTTGTATGAGAAATCTGCTGAGGCGATCGCGGAGCATGGTCTGCAAGAGATTGAGCTTGTTGCAGCCAAAATGGAAAAGTTAGTAGATGTGTATGATTGGACGTATTATGGTTCTGTTGACAAACACAAAGCTGGACGTGTCAAAGGCCTTAAGCAGTTTGTAAATGATTTCTCGAGTAAAGATGCAGCTTCCAGGTATCATGCAGCTTGTCTTCCTTCACTTCCATTTGCAGAAGCGAGCTTTGACCTTGTTTTATGCAGTCATTTTCTCTTTCTATATGAAGAACAATTCGACTACGCTTTTCATCGGGCAGCCGTTAAGGAACTGCTTCGTGCCTGTAAGCCTGGTGGCGAAGTGCGTATTTATCCGTTATTGAATTTTCGGCAAGTCGAATATGGCAAGCTCTCAGAATTAATAAATGAGCTCACAAATGAAGGTTGTTTGGTCCAAAAAAGAGAAGCGAGACTGCCTTTTTTGCCGAATTCTCATCAATATTTATGCATAATTAAACACCCTTCTACATAGTGGAAAACGTTGGTACATCAACTAATATTAGCTTATCCACAGCGTTTTTTTCGTTGATTTATAACCTTGATAATGGTATAATTTCCTTATTCGTCATAGATGGCGATATTTTTAGGAGGTTGTTCATTTGAAGGGTACAGTTAAATGGTTTAATGCAGAAAAAGGCTACGGTTTCATTTCTGTTGATGGAGGCGACGATGTATTCGTTCACTTCTCCGCAATTCAGGGCGAAGGATTCAAAACATTAGAAGAAGGCCAATCCGTTGAGTTTGATATTACTCAAGGCAACCGTGGTCCTCAAGCAGCTAACGTCACCAAGTTATAAGAAACTGGGACTTCCCACTTATAAATAGAGTGTCATAGCACAAACAACAAAAGACAGTACCCGTATCCACTCGGGGCTGTCTTTTTTGCAATTCTTCTATAGCCTGTACACTTCCCCTGAGGAGATGTACAGGCTTATTTATATTTTTGAAAGCAGACAATGTTATACGAATATATCGACGATCAGCACGGTTCCAAAAGCAATAAACGAGAGCAGTGTCTCGAGTACCGTCCACGTTTTAAACGTTTCTTTGACCGTTAACCCGAGGTATTCTTTTACCATCCAGAAACCGGCGTCATTGACGTGGGAGAGCATGAGCGACCCTGCGCCTGTGGTGATAACGAGCAGCTCCAAATTCACGCCTGACATATGCTCAACAATCGGCGAAACAATACCAGCCACTGTCGTTAATGCAACTGTCGCCGAACCTGTTGCGACTCGGATTAATCCAGCAACCATGAAAGCTAGAACAATAGGAGAAAGGGAGATATTCTCGGCCATTTGAGCAATGGATGTACCAACGCCGCTCGCGATAAGGATCTGTTTAAACCCGCCGCCAGCACCGATAATCATTCTCTGGAGTCACGCGCTTATGCACCCATTTAGCAAACAATGGACCTGCAATGATCGCTGCAGGGATCGCAATGATGAGAGAGTAGATAGGAACTTTTCCGATATCGGCTTTAAAGATGCCGTTGGCCGTCATTGCCCCGGGATGCGGCGGCACAAGACCATGAACAATGGATAATACGGCGATGACAGGCAAGCCGATTAACAAAATATTTTGTTTCGTTGATTTATGAATGGAGATGACCAAAGGCAGCAGCATGACAATCCCTACATCAAAAAATACAGGGATCCCTATAATAAAACCGGAGAGCAGCATGGCCCAAGGCAATCTTTTTTCACCAAAGACTCGTATAAAGAAATTGGCGACTTGTGTACCAGCGCCTGAATCTGACATCATTTTTCCTAAAATCGTACCTAACGCTTATATAATCCCTCTTCTCCATGGTGTAGTAAGCGTTATCATCGTGTAGGGCGAGAAAAGGTACTGCGCTTTTCCGTGTATCTTAACTGTCGTAATTAACTACATAGTTGTGCATGACCGTGCTGTAATAACCTTTACTGAATTCGATCAGATTGCCTCGTTCATCATACGAATAACGTATTCTCTTCAATAGAGGGGTTCCTTCTTTTACATGCAAGATTTCTTCCACATGAGAAGGAGCAGTGGCAGCAGCAAACTCATCTCGATACTTTTCTAAGGCAATTCCGTGCTCCTCAAGCAATTCGTACAAGGATTGATCATTCAAATCCGAAAGTTCGAAATTTGACATTTGCATAGATAGATAGTGGGAGTAGTGAATATAAGGTGTGTCATTCAAGTGATAAAGACGCTCGATGAACAAGCAGCGCTCTCCAAATAATTGATAAGGTTCTGTGCCTACCTCATTCGTTACAACTTCGGCTCGCAACAATTGCTTATGAATTTGATGGCCCTCTTCAACCAAAACTTCTGTGAAACGCTTCCATTTGGAAAGCTTGGATGTAGAAGCATTTCGTATAACCTTGGTCCCTTTGCCGCTGCTCTTTTCCAAATATCCCTCTTGCGCAAGTTCTTTGATGGCATTGCGAATTGTGATCTTGCTGACATCGAATTCCTGCTCTAGCTGTGGCTCCGACGGTATATTCGATCCTAAGGGATACACACCGTGTAAGATGCGATCCTTCAGGATATTCATGATTTGTAAATATAAAGGTCTTTTATTGCGGGATAAGTTCACCAATTCAATCACTACCTTTCTACATCGCCTACGGCTTCGGTCATCGCACGAAGAATATCGCTTTCTGATGACATCGGAGTATCGCCTACAATGGTATGTGCAAGCATGCCGGCAGCCGCTGCAAATCCAACGGTTTTCTCCGGTGAAAATCCCTGAACTTCTCCGTGTACAATACCGCTCGTATAGGCATCTCCTGCACCAATTCTATCATAGATAGAAAACGTGAGCAGTTTAGAAAAGGTGAAGCTTTGGTCTTTATAGATAAATCCGCGCAACGAATGCGTGTTGTCACCGTTAATCTGACGGTGTGTACCTGCTATGACAGAGATCTGATATTGCCCCGCAACTGCTGGAATCAGCTCCATCAGTTGTTCTTGACTTTCGATCTGATCGGTATGCATGCCGAGGGTAAACATCGCGTCTTTTTCGTTCATCATGACAATGTCAGCCAGCTGCAGCATTTCCTCATAGTGCGGTTTAGCCTTGGCATAACCGCCTTCGCCCCAATGGGCGGGACGATAGTTACAATCGAAAACAACAGTGCCGCCCTGCGCTTTGACCGCTCTAGCCAAGGCTTTCATGTGCTCACGCACCCGATCATTCATAGCCAGTGTAATACCACAGAAATGTATGATATCCATATTTTTAGCGATTTCAGTAATAGGATAAGTATGTTCAGGGGCTGTGTTGAAGCTGCTTTCCTGACGATTAGAATAGGTCACGCGACTGGGCCGCGCACCGAATCCATTTTCTAAAAAATACATGCCCAAGTAACTGCCGCCTCGAACAATGAACGATTGTGTGATACCTAATTTGCGCAAATACGATTCCGCAGCATCACCCACGGCATTAGTCGGCAATCTGGATATCAGGTACCCGGTATGCCCTAAACGCGCCAGTGCTGAGCTTACGTTCACGCCTGTACCGGAGAAAGAATAATTCAAGCTGCTGCCTTGGGACAAGAGTTCATATCCCGGCACCTGCAATCGCATCATGACCTCTCCAAAAGCAGCAATTCGTTTAGCCATGATGATCAACCAATTTTTTCATGATCGCCAGTAATTTACGAACGTCTTGGGTATTCGTTTTCCCCGTATCTTTATCAATGATCGATGAATACACGTGAGGGATGACTTGTGGAACCTTAGCTTCCAGCGCGATACGCAGAATGGTTTCGAAATTATCCATGTCGATACCGCCGGTCGGTTCTAACGCAAAACCTTCTTCTCCGCATGCTTGCGCGACAGCGCACAATTCGTCCTCACAGCTTAAGCCATTCATCGGGAAATATTTCAAGGCATTGCCGCCCATGTCGCGGACAAGCGCGATGGCCGTTTTCACAGGTACAATGGCATGCTCGGATTGCCCAGCGCTTACTGGACCTGTTGATATATTGACGTAGCCAACGCGTCCAGTAGGGGAGACCAAACTGTTAATCCAGCTTTCTTGGTCACCAAGATTGGCGCGCGTTGCACCTACGACAGGGAATACTTGGTTAATGTGGCTGCCAGGATAGTGCTTCGCAATGGCTGCGACAACCGCAGCTTGACGATTATCGCCAGCGCCAAGTCCGATTGATACGGCTTCATCAATGGCTTTTCCGTATTCTTTCATTGCGGCTACAGCTAATTCAACCGTCGGATAATCTTTGGATAGAACGCCGACAAGTACGTAACCTTCCGCTGCTTCAAATATATCTTTAGCATTCTCTACACTATTAGCCAATACATTCAATGCCGCACGGCCTTTGTAGAAACGTTTTGTAATGTTGGGCATGTTATTTGCCTCCTACTAGTTTACGTATTTGAGCAGCGATAACTTCAATATCATCGCCTTGAAGCGGACGTGGGTCGATATCGAAATAACCCTGTCTCACGCCATAATCGCGTGTGTAGATAGCAATCTCACCACTCTGCAGTCCTGTGACAACTTCCTTGGCCGTAGTTCCTGCTTGCTCAGGATCAATTTGAATGCGTGCACGGAAAATCGCACGACCTGCTTCATCCTGTACAATGGTCACTTTTAAACCTTTCATTTCACTGAGAGGCATTAACACTTGTAAAGCTGCTTTTTCTTGTTCGCTTTTATCTTCTTTGACGCCATATTCATCAAGTGCTTGAAGTAACCCAAAAGTGGTTTCTTTGCCAACCTTCATGCTTCGACCAATACCATGCAGTTGTACTTTTACCCACTCGATATAGCTACGCTTCCCGCCAATAATCCCTGAAGTAGGACCTTCAATGGCTTTTGAACCACTGTATATGGCAAGATCTGAGTATTTTACATACTTTTGAATATCTTCTTCTGCAGCTGCATCTACGATCAGCGGAACACCATTACGCTGTGCAATCTCCCAGGCTTCTTCAACAGAAATCATATTTTTTTGGACGGCATGATGAGATTTCACGTAAAGAATAGCAGCTGTATGTTCAGTAATCGCATCTTCGATATGCTCAGCTTTACCCTCATTGGCGTAACCAACTTCAATGAGCTTACCGCCTCCCAAGTAGAGCATTGTTTCAACAGGGGCTCCGTATTGAACGTTGTGACCTTTTAGCATGATGATTTCGTTTTTGGCAATAGGATCTTGATGCAGTCGTTCACTCTTGCGGCGATTTCCTTCCGTCACAACAGCCGCGACAGAGAGTGCAATGCCGCTTGAGGCCGAATTGACGACAACCGCAGCTTCGGAACCTAGGATATGGGCGATATAGTTGCCTGCTTTATCAACGAGATCCGCAATCTCAACGTAGTTTTGCCCGCCATGCTTCATGGCTTCCATGACCGTATCTGTCGGAGCAGATACACCTAGAATGCTCATTCGTCCGCTTGCATTGATTACACGCTTTAGACCATATTTAGCATTTAATGAGAGAGCCATTCACAACCACTCCTTTGGCTTGTATGATTTGATCTGCTATACGCTGGTCACCTTCAGAATCGACAAGTGTAGTCGGTTCATTTTGAACCGTAAACAGGGTTAGATTGGCAACGTCACCAATTTGAATTCGACCAAGCTCTGGCTTATGGAGCCAATTCGCTGCATGTGAGGTGACCGCTGCGATGACCTCTTTAAGAGTGTAGCCTAAGTAAAGAAATTTCGAGAGTACATGGGACAAACTATATACTGGGCCGTTCAATCGGTTCCCTCGGTAGATGTCTGTGCTAATGGTATCTAAACCGATCTGATGTTGTTTTGCTGCCTCCGCAACCTTAAAGGAAAAGCTTGCAGTGCCATGGCCAACATCCAGATGTACGCCTCTTTCAATGGCTTTCGTAAACGCCTGTAACGGTTTTCCAGCTTCATCAAAAAGATTATTAGCTTTCCCATTCAGATAATGTGTAATGATATCCTTTTTCTCTAAAAGTGAAAGGATGTCTTCGATACTCGGCGGTCCTGAACCGATGTGAACCATCAAGGGGAGAGAGGTTTCATGAGAAAGTGCACGCGCAGCGAGTAAAGGTTCAATGCCGCAATCACGAACAACACTTTTGCTTATTCTTGCCTTTAATCCAACAATGATATCTTTATATTGTTTTACGGCCTGCACAGCCTTTTCATGATCTATCCACGCCATGTTGGATAATTCATCGACTCTTTTTAAACCAATTCGTGAAATGTTCAAAAAAGCGAATAAGTTCGTTAGAGCTCGTTCCTTACTTGCAACTAAGTCAGCAATTCGGTCAGCTCCGCAACTTCCAGCGTCTACAATGGTGGTTACGCCTTGTTTGATTCCGATTTCATCAATTTCATCGCCGTAGGGATCAAAATCAGGAAAGGCATGGGTGTGTAGATCAATCCAGCCACTCGAGACATAAACACCAGAATAATCAAAAATAGGCTGCCCATGTCCATCCCCAGAGCTGGTCAATTCGGCGATCTTTCCGTCTTCAATTACAATATCGAGACAATCTCCATTGACGTGCATTACATTGTGCAATACGAATCTCTCTTGCAATGCTTATCACCTTTTTCTGCAACTCAATTTATTAACGCTTACATTTATGATTGCCTAGATATCTCCTCACATATGTAGGAGAGGGTTGTGATAATGATGTAAATAATATAACGTTATAATGTTACAATAGCACAGAAAAGCAGCTAAGTAAATATAACGTTATAATGTTTGAAAATTAAATTTTGCCAAGAAATAAGCAATGGAATTCAATTCCTCTGACCGGGGGAAATCACACAATAAGGCGGATTTGAAAACAAACGCGTCTAAAAACAAAAGGAGCTGTCCGCGAAGGCGGCAGCTCCAATCATGAATCGTATTAGTCGATGATTTGAAGAATATCATCGACTTCTTTGCGTGCCAGTTTGCCTGGACGATCCTTCGGATAACCGAGGGCGATGACCATATTAATCTGACATTCTTCTGGAATGTCCAGATAAGCGCGAATTTGATCTTGGGCCAGAAGCACAGGGCCCGTCATCGGGCATGTTGCCAAGCCTCTAGCGTGCGCGGCGAGCATCAGGTTCTGAGAGGCTAAGCAGGAGCTCTTAATGCCTTCTTCGGCCCATACAGTGTCTTCGACGAGCTGAATCGGATCAAAAATACGATCACGGAACTTCGATTCGTAAGGCGTTGCTAAGCAAATGATAAGAACAGGAGCATCGGAGAATGCGGTAGCGTAGGGGCCGAAAGACTTCACCAACAAGCGGGCTTCTCTAGAAAGTCCTTTTTCCTCGGCAGCCGCCGCACGGAGATGGAGTTGGTCCCAGGTTAATTGTTCGATATGTTTGATTTTCTCTGTATTTCTTATCGCAATAAACTTCCATGTCTGGGAATTCGTATCGCTGGGTGCATATCTGGCGCAATCGATAATTTCACGAATATCTTCCGTGGCAACTTCTTGCTCTGTAAAGTTTCGAACACTGCGGCGCTCTAGTACAATCGTCTTAAAATCTTCATAATTCATAAAGAACAACTACCTACCTTTGCTGCTTGAAATGTGCATATTTTGTTACTTGGTACTAAGACTTTATCCTTATTATAAAGCAGTTGCTATTGCAGCACAACCGTGTCGCCTTCATTCAGACCTTTTAGTACTTCGGTTTTCTCGGGGGTTTCCATCCCAATCTCAATATCACGGCGTTCTACGCCTTGAGCAGTCTGCAGCATCACGTAGTAGACTTCTTTCTCATGAAGTACGGCTAAAGTGGGTACGACTATGGTTTGAGGTTTTTTATCTGTTTCTATCGTGCCTGAGAGGCTGAGACCGGCAATTAACTGCTCATTTGGTTCTAAAGAAATGGTAACCTCGAATTGAGCGGAACCTGTGCCTTGCTCCGTACCAGTCTTGGCAAATTTGGACACTTTTTCAACTTTACCTTGAAGCTTCCTCTGCTTTAGGGCATCTACTTTTACTTGTACGAGCATGCCTGGCTTAATACGAAATACATCAAATTCACCAACCGTGCAAACCAACTGTAATTTCGTCAAATCTACGATTTTACCGATACGCACGCTTTCCTCGATAGACTTAGGGATTTTGGAGGAGTCTTCGAATAAGAAGATGCCATTCTCAGGTGCAACGTAGGAAGCTTGCTCCACTTTCTCTTGTTTCTTCGCCAACTGCAATTGAATGGATTGATCATTGACTGCATTCAACTGCTCTTGAATTTTACGCCCTTCTGACGCGGCAAAGCGCTGGCGGGCATCATCTTCACTAACAGCACCTGCAGCGACACTGCCAGTATCCCCCCCAGGCCCAGCAGCTTTGAAATTGGCTAGATCGGCTTCCAACTTTTGTTTCTTCAAGTTAGATTGCAAGGTTGCAATTTCACTTCTTAGCGGTGAGGCATCAAGCTCAAATAACGGCTGTCCCTTTGTTACTTGAGCTCCGTCTGTTATGTGCCAAGCTTTTATTTCACCACTGAAGGGTGCGTAGACGCGCGTCTCCTTCTCATAAGAAGACTTCCCTTTCACTTCAATGCTGTTAACCAGATCTTCTTTTGTGACTTTGAATTGTAGGGCATTGAACGCAGAACCTGCATCGGCATTTTTTGTATTCATTTGGTTAGGATGGCTTGATATGTATAGAAAGCTGCTAATGCCGCAGACAATGACGGCTGTTAGAATTAGCATCCATGTTTTCTTTTTCCTCATGCTAAACAATCTCCTATTCTCGTTTAATTGCTGTTAGTGCATCGGTTCGAGAAGCTTTAACTGCGGGGTATAAACCCGAAAGGACGCCTGTCATAATCGCAAAAAACATGCCGACAGGAAGAATCCAAAAACTGATAAACAAAATTTCAACGGGATCACTGCTATTAGTGGAGTCGAATTTGATAATGAGAAGATTAATTCCCCATATGACCCAATAAGAGAGCAAAATACCAACAAAGCCACCAAGCATGCCTAGAAGTGAAGATTCCACGATAAACATATTGCGGATTTGTTTCAAATTCGCGCCAAGTACTTTCATGATTCCGATCTGTCGCCGGCGCTGATGAGTGGACATCGTCATCGCGACCACGATGGAAATGGAAGCTACGAAGAGTACAAATAGGCCAACACCGGTGAGCAGCAATCTAACAATGGCAAACTCGCCTTTCATACGATCTTCTTGATACAAATTAGTCTGTGTTGTGAGTTGAAGTTTTTTAATCATTTCATCTACTTGTTTCACATTCATACTACTATCAACTTTGACTCTAACTTCTGAATATTGAACATGTCTATTTGTTGAGGACTTATTTTGGGCTTGTAGAATTTTGAGACCTGTTTCTGGGGATACATAGGCAGCTTTGTTCCCTTGCAGCATGGACTCTGGCAATCCATCGGGTTTCTTAAGTACTCCGACGACGCGAACTGTCACCTCATTTGGTTGGATGGTGTTCGTCCCTGATGGGTTCCCTGGCTGCTCTTGGTTACTATTCGATTTCAACGAGATTTGTTTTTGATATAGCGGGTATGGAATAGCACCCATTTGACGGTAGGTTTCAGACTGTTCCTTGCTAGGATTTTGCTGCATAAGTTTATTACGTACTTCCTGCGTCTTTGTATCCAAGACACCAAGCGTAGCCCCATAGTTGAGAACGATATTATTATCCTGATCACTCGCCTCACCCTGTTGGAACTTGGAGTCGAAGTCCTCTAAAGTACTCAACTCTGTTGCCTTGAGGTCAAGGTAGCTTTCTTTACCATCATCGACAGTGAATCTGAATTGTCCTAAATCTTGAAAACTAGCCACCGATTTAACATGCGGAAACGTACGAATGAGATCGAGCTTACTTGACGTAACTTTAGAAGGACTGTTAGGATCGCTGTTTTGATCAACGATGGTGATTTCATCGGTTTTGAGATAAAAGCTCATTTGCTTCTGACTGTAGTGTTGAATAGATTCACCAAAGCCAAGGGCAACCATAATGGAAGCCGAGCCAATGGCAATTCCAACGGTACAAAGGGCCGTCACAACCTTGCGTCGCTGCAGCTGGTCCCAGCCAAGACGAAGGTAATCTTTAAGTTTCATCCGGCTTCACCTTCCTGATCGTTTCCTTCCAGTAAATAACCATCGCGAAGCTGCAAAATGCGCTGCGTTCTGCGTGCAACTTCATGCTCATGGGTAACAATAACGAACGTAATGCCATTCCGGTTCAAGTCAATGAGTAGATCGATGATCTCTTTTTCTGTCTTCGTATCCAGATTGCCCGTTGGTTCGTCAGCAAAAACGATAGCTGGCTTCGTGATCAAGGAGCGGGCAATACTGACACGCTGCTGTTGTCCTCCAGATAACTGAGACGGAAACATATCTGCCTTGTCCCCGATACCGACCTGCTGTAAGAGAGCCATCGCTCTTTGTTTACGTTCTTGACTTGCGACACTTTGGAATACAAGTGGCAGTTCTACATTCTCGCGAACGGTTAAATGTGGTATTAATTCATAAGATTGGAAGATGAATCCGATATGAGTCCGCCGAAATTCCGCCAAGCGGTTTTCGCTCATTTTCTCAATGGCCTGTCCAGCGATTAAAATACTACCACGGGTGGGCTTCATCAGGCCTGCCATTAAATTTAGCAGTGTTGATTTCCCAGAGCCTGAACTGCCGAGTAGAGCAACCATTTCTCCTTGCTCCACTCGGAAATTAAGCTCATGAAGTACGGGAGTTTCTTCTTGGCCTGTGCGGAAACTGTGAGATAACCGTTCAATGGCTAACACGTGAACAACCCCTTCATTTTAAAACTCATCGACCACTGGGCATACTTTCACTTTCATCGTTTTGAAATATATGCGTACCTAGGAACCCAATGGCCGCGACGATCGATAAGCAAGCTGCAAAGACATAGACTGTGCTTCCACCAGCTAAATCAAAAATCCAACCGCCTAACGTGCCGCTAATTAGTCCCGCAATACTAGACCAAGCAACAGCGAAGATGGCTTGCCCAGAAGAGCGATACTCATCAGGTACAATTTGGCTAATATAGCGATTGGCCGTGAATAAGAAGATACCGAATGTTAAACTATGTAACAATTGAACGCCAATGACCCAAGTAGGATCTTGAATAGAGCCCATAATGAAGAATCGTACGGCATATACGATTCCGGCAAAGGCAAGCAGGGGTAATTCTTTGAACCTATGTCCATGTTTGCTCAGAAAGAAAAACACCGGTATTTCACTAAGCGCCGAGGTCATCCAAGCATACCCAATCAGGGAATCAGATGCCCCAAGCTGGCGCATGTACAAGGCTAGGAATCCATCGTTGAAACGATGTGAAACGGACATAATAATAACTAACACTAAGAACCAGATGAATTTCTTGGAACGAATGATATTAAGCATGCCCCCGAAGGCCATCTTCTTGCCACCTTGACGCGCATCTTTTAGCAAAAAGACGATGACTAACGTGCAACTAATAGTAAGTAGGCATAGTATTGGCGTAAGCCCTGTACCGTAGTGTCGAAGAAGCAACCCAAAACCACCGGCTGATACGGCGAAACCGATGGAACCCCAGACGCGGAAGGAGGCGTAGCTCTTACCGCTATCTCGAATACTTAGCATTAACTGGCTGTCATTCAATGAATTTACGGGCTGCTGGAAGAAGAAAAACATCGCTAAGCATATGTACAGCAGGGAGAACCAACCCGCTGTAAATACCAAGATGGCAGTGATCAACTGCCCAATAATCAGAATGATCATAATTTTCTTTACCGTTTGGAAGCGATCACTAAGGAATCCCCACAGCAAGTTGGTCGCTATCCCAATCAGTGGTCCAATGGCATACAGCAAACCGATCTGAATTTTGGAATATCCTTTGTAATCAAAGTAAAGCGGGAAAAAAGTAACGACAATACCCATCGTCATAAAAAAGGAAAACGTGAACAATTTGAGTAGTTGGTCTTGTGGCTTTGTAGGATTAGACGTTTTCATCAGTGGTTATCACTCGATTTCTTTACAAATTTTCTGTAGAAAAATATGTTTGCCCGTTTTCAGACGTTCGTTTGAGTATAAAGAACACGACTAGAAGCTCAGCTAGCATACCAACAGATTGCGCGAGAGCGCCGATCAAGCCATTCCAGCCGGGTGCATTAGAAATGGTGATGAATAAGGTTAACACGGTAACAATAGCATTCGCAGATTGAGATAAAACCATGATTTTCGTTTGGCCTCTCAGCATAATAATACCGTTCATGTAATCAAGCCAAGGGAATACAATCGTCATGATCATAAATATACGCATGGCAAGTAAGCTTGCATGCATCAGCTCGGAATTAACACCCATGACATGTGTCATAAACCAAGGTCCTAGAGCTGTATAGGCAAGTATAGCGATGAGTGCTCCTGGAATAAAGCTAAGAAGGAATACGAAACGGACGACAGTTCTCGCATCTTTGCGGTAGAAATTCAAAACAATTTGATGAATGTAGGAAAAGAAGCTCAAAACCAATTGAGTCAGGGAACCGGCAATCGCATAAGAGGAGATCGCTAAATGAATATGCGTTGTTTTACCTAGTATGGCATTGATGGCGGGTCCAATGACGACGGCAATGATCGAAGAATACAGAAGGGGCTTATAGAAGCTGAAAATTTGTTGTTTGGTTTCAATCGGATGATCAGGCGCCTTCTCTGGAATGACGGTTCGAAGTAAGGTGGTTCCTTCCCATACAGCAACCATAGCTTCAATAATCATTCCCACTAAGAAAATAATCGCGCCAACACGGCCACTAGAAACACTATCTGTAGTAATAAAATATAACGATAACAAATACATAGCGATGATTCGCACGCACATCCCAATAGTCAACCATTTGGTCCGCATATTAAAAATAATGATACCGTGAAATAAGCACCGTAGTCCTGAGAAAATGCTAACGTACATCAAGATGCGATAAACACTAAGTGTAGTGTCTAATAATTCACGTTCAACTCCAAAAAAATAAAGAAATACCCATTCTCCAACAGGCGTATAACATAAAATGAGACCAATTAGGATGATGCAGGCGAATACATAAGAACTTACTGCAGCCATGGCTCGAAAGGAGATACGGTCTCTTACAAGAGCTGAGCAAGCTTGTCGCAGCAAAACAACGGGTCTTTCGGTTAAGCCAAGTAAGCTTAAAGGCAGCGCATAGCTGGCAATGACCACTTCCGGATTATCGGCCCTGGCCAAGGTGCTATTGATAATAACATGCGAGAGGGTAACTAGTGTTGCTGAAAGGCCGAGAGGGAGGAAAAAGGAGATGAGCTGTTTCCAAGTGATGTTTTCTTTTATTGTCTTAGCGGTCATCTAAATCGCACTCCTTAGAGTTTTGCTTTAGCAAAACTAGCTTTGTAAGCATAACTCTTACTAAAAATCCCCTTTTAAAAACGTTATTTAAGTATACCAGAAAATGAAATCAGGTTGACATACAATTTTAACTGGAAACCCAAGGTTTGAAGTGATACATTTAAAGGTAGAATGTTTCTTGAACAAGTCGCAGCCAGTTTTTACTGCAAGGAGGTTTAACAGAAGAATGAGCTGCTATTTCCAGTATGATGCCAGACTTGGCATTGAGATTCCCGTGATAGAAGTAGAGTGGGAGGATTATCCGCCCAGTGTGCGTGTTGATATTTTATTACATTGGGAACAAATTCGCGGTGCAATTCCGGACCGCATTATGAAGCTAGAGGCAACGATTATTTACAAACAAAATCAGTTGGACAAGGAAGACGATTTTCCCGCATCATGCCGTTTGAATTCCGAAATTGCTGACTTAGCTTCTATCATAAATGATCTTCATCTTTGGTTCCGGGCGAATCAGGAATTGGAATCGAAAACCCACCAATAATGGTTGTCAATGAAGGGAGAATGACTGCATGCATAGCAATAAGGATGGAGATAACTGGCTGGAAGCTATTGCAAAGCCGCTCTTGGAGCATCTACCTACTTTATATCCGATTGAAGAATGGGATGTAAGTATGGATGCACGCATTGAAGCGCTTGTCCCAGCTATGATGATCCAAGGCAGTCCGGGGCAAGAGTCTTATGGATTGGCGATTAAAGCGGGTCTTTTTTTACTGAATGAGAGTTTAGATAAATCGCATGATATTGCCCAGGAAATCACGAATGCAACAGGCAGCTACTGGCATGCTCTAATGCATCGGATGGAGGGGGACTACAGCAATGCGAAGTATTGGTTCAACGATGTCGGTCATCATCCTATTTTCTCTAACTTACTACAATGTGTGAGCGATTATTTGACTGTAAAAGACTTGGCTGATTTGGACAATGAAGCCCTTCGTTTGAAGCTTGAAGTGCTTATTACTTCTCCGGAATGGATCCCTTGTGTATTCATAGATATCGTAGAGTTACAAGTATCCTTAGTTCAAAATCCTATTGTTGATCAATGGTTACGGCACATTCAACGATATGAAATGCAGTTATTGTTACAATATTGCTATGAACAAAGTTGTGGAGGAAGTCTGCTTGAAGCAATTGGACAGAAGTAGCACAAAGGTTCCAAAAGGCCCAGTTAGATTAATGGTCAGGGTGTACCGTTACATTTTACCGGACGTAAGCGATCAGCTTTCCATATGGAAAGCAAAGGCGAAAAATATCCCAGATAGCGAGCTGCGTACTCAAGCACTAGCCAGCATCTCAACGAAACAATTTCATTGTCAAGGCGGCGCTGTTTATGCGGCTGCTAATTTGTCAATGCGTCATGTGCTCATCCCGCTCATTGTTGCGTTTCAAACGATTAGCGATTATCTGGATAATCTATGTGATCGCAGTACATCCTTGGATCCCCAAGATTTTCGTCAATTACACCAATCGATGTTGGATGCTGTTGATCCTTCTAAGCCTTTGAACGATTACTATGCATACAGACATGAGAAAGAGGACGGAAACTATTTAACAGAGCTCGTCCAAAAGTGTCAGTCCTGTATTAGTCTGCTTCCGTCATATACACAAGTAGCCGATCAGGTGCGAGATTTCGTAGCTTTATACTGCGACTTACAAGTGTACAAGCATATTCGCAAGGATATGCGTGAGCCTGAGCTTCATCAGTGGTGGGATCAACATCATCATAGGTATAGCCAAATTTCTTGGAATGAATTTGCAGCAGCCACAGGTTCAACGTTAGGCATGTTTATGCTTTTCCTTGCAGCTTGTGATCCTCATTTGAGTGAAAAGCAGGTCGATTCTATACGGGAGGCTTATTTCCCCTATGTGTGCGGGCTGCATATTCTGCTTGATTATTTAATCGACCAGGAAGAAGATATCTTGGGTGGAGACCTGAACTTTTGCAGCTATTATGAATCCATGGAAACAACCGTTGAGAGAATTGCCTTTATCGTGCAAGAGGCTCGTAGCAAAATTTTGTTCTTGGAACATCCGCGATTTCATCGTATGATAATCGAAGGTTTGCTTGCGCTATATTTGTCGGATCCTAAGGTCAACGGCCAACAGCAAGTGAAGAAAATATCGAAGCGTCTTATGAAAAATAGTCCATTAACCCGGTTATTTTTCTGGCTAAATAGCATGTACATCCGTACGTCATCATGAATGACATTCAGAAGAATTTGAAGGAGGAAATGAAATGTCAGCAGTAAAATCAATTGCCGTTCTAACAAGCGGCGGAGACTCTCAGGGAATGAATGCGGCGGTCCGTGCGGTCGTAAGAAGCGCATTATTCCATGGTCTCGAAGTCTATGCCGTACAACGTGGATACCATGGTTTAATTAACGATGATATTCGCAAAATGGATTTGCGCAGCGTTGGAGATATCATTCAACGCGGGGGGACGATTCTACAAACGGCTCGATGCAAAGAGTTTTTATCGCCGGAAGGGCAACAAATTGGTGCCGAGAACTTGCGTAAACGCGGTATCGATGGGTTGGTCGTTATTGGAGGAGATGGGTCTTATCAAGGTGCCAATAAGTTAAGCAAATTGGGCATCAAAACGATGGGCCTGCCTGGTACAATTGATAATGACATCCCATTCACTGATTTTACAATCGGTTTTGATACAGCAGTGAGCATTGTTGTGGATGCGATTAACAAGCTTCGTGATACGATGACTTCACATGAACGTTCATCCGTTGTAGAAGTGATGGGACGTCACTGTGGGGAGATAGCTCTCTACGCTGGACTAGCTAGCGGTGCGGAAACGATTATCGTTCCTGAGGTTGAGGTCGACGTTAATGAAGTAGCTAACCGTATGAAGGATAACTTCTCCCATGGCAAACGTCACAGTATCATTCTCGTTGCTGAAGGAGCGGGAACCGGTGATGGGATTGCTAAGCAGATTACAGAGTATGTTGGTATTGAGCCTCGTGTAACGGTTCTTGGCCATATTCAACGCGGCGGAGCACCTACGCATAATGACCGAATCTTGGCAAGCCGTCTCGGTGATTTCGCTGTTCGTAAGCTCATGGAAGGCGATTCTTCCAAAGCATGCGGTGTTATCAAAGGTGAATTAGTAGCTACCGATATTGATTTAGTTGTCAATACGAAGCGTCCATTTAATACAGAACTTTATGAATTGGCAAGCCGTTTATCCCAGTGAATTCTACATGGGAACAAACGCTATTGACCTGACTCATATCTTCGTTTATAATATCGAACAATATACAAATCGACATTAGGTCTGTGAAGAGCATCCAACTCGGAGACGTTCATGATCGGTAAGGCGCAGAATACATCGCCTTGCTCTAAATAAACCGGCACCGCCCGTTATCGCGGAACCAAGCGGATGATGACATCATGATGTCGTCATCAAGTTGGGTGGCACCGCGAGCAGAACGCTCCTCGTCCCAATCGGACAGGGGCGTTCTTTGTCTTTTTCCCATAATAGAAAAGGAAGCGGTGAGTAGTATGCTGGATATCAAATGGATTCGTATGCATCGAGATCAAGTGAAGGAAGCGGCTCAAAATAAAGGTGTAGAATGTCCTCTCGATGAGCTGTTGAAGGTAGATGAGAAGAAAAGGCTGCTCCATCAACAAGTGGATCAGCTGCGCTCAGAACGCAATCGTGCATCTGCTCAGATCGCGCAGTGTATGGCTGAGCGGAAAATGGGAGAAGCCGAGGTTTTGAAAGATCAGGTTCGCGGCTGGAACCGAACATTAACGGAGAATGAAGAGGGGCTTGCGAAACTGGAAGAGCGGTTTAAGGAGCTGATGCTTACTGTTCCGAATCTGGTTTCACCTGAAACTCCACTCGGGGTTACTGATCAAGATAATGTTGTACGGAAAGTAGTAGGTCAGCCTACCTCGTTTGAATTTGTGCCTCGTGATCATATGCAAATCGGTGAGGAATTGGATTTAATCGATTTCCCTCGTGGAGTTAAGGTGGCTGGAAGCAGGAATTACTACCTCAAAGGGATGGGGCTATACCTACACAGAGCTGTTCAACAGCTTGCTCTTGATCTGCTATCAGATCGAGGGTTCACGGTGATGGATGTCCCTCTGATGGTGCGGGAAGAGACGCTGCAGAATGCAGCCTTTTTCCCCGCTGGGAAGGATCAGACCTATGAATTGCAGGATGAAAAAAAATGGTTAGTTGGCACATCGGAAGGTCCATTGGTTTCGTATTATGCGGGTGAAATGATAGATTTATCAAAAGGGCCGATACAACTGGCAGCCGTATCGAATTGTTTCCGCAAAGAAGCTGGTTCGGCAGGCAGAGATGTACGCGGATTATATCGTGTTCATCAATTTGCTAAAGTTGAGCAGGTAATTCTTTGCGAGAATGATCCCGCCATAGCTGATCAGATGTTAGATCAAATTACACGGAATGCAGAAGATATTCTAGATTTACTTGAGCTTCCTTATCGCGTCGTTGCTGTATGTACAGGAGATATGGGCGCCAAAAACTACAAGCAGTATGACATTGAGACGTGGATGCCTAGCCGTAATGCTTATGGTGAAACGCACTCGTCGTCAAGCCTTCTTGACTTTCAAGCTCGTCGCAGCGGCTTACGTTATAGAGATGAGAACAGTGAGCTGCGTTATTGCTATACCCTTAACAATACGGCTGTCGCCTCACCAAGAATTCTAATTCCTTTACTAGAGAATCATCAGCAAGCAGATGGTTCGATCTATCTGCCAGCCGCTCTAAGACCTTATATGAGAGGGCTCACGGTCATACCGAACAAATAAAATAACGTACCACATCCCTAGGGGTTCCACTTTGGGGATGTGGTACGTTATCGTATGTTAATAACCTTCTGTTAAATCAACAACATTCATCATGTCGGTGCCATCTATAAAAGCTCTCACATTATGATAGAAAATGGCGGAAACTCGCTCTGCATAGTGAGCCGAAGATCCAGCGATATGTGGAGTCAGGATAACATTATTCATGTTCCACAGGGGAGAGGTTGACGGTAATGGCTCCTGCTCAAAAACATCGAGTGCAGCGCCTGCCAGCTGGCCTTCTTGCAGCGCAAGTATCAAATCCTCTTCTTCAATGACATCACCGCGAGCCAGATTGATTAAGAAAGCACTTGGTTTCATTAAGCGCAGATGTTCTTTGGTCAAGAAACCTCGCGTCTTAGCAGTACTAGGAAGTAGAAGAACGACGAAATCACTTTGTGTAAGCAAAGATTTTAAGCCTTCTTCTCCGCTGACCGTTGAATCGAAGGCAGGCCCAGGCGAACCGGAACGATTCAACCCAATGACAGTCATGTCAAAAGCCTTTGCTTTGCGAGCAACAGCTTCGCCGATTGCACCTGCACCAATAATGCCAATCGTTTTACCATAAAGCTCACCAAAACTAACTTGATTGTCCCAAACTTTACTTTGCTGACGCTCATGAAGAAGATTCGCTTTACGAACCCATTGCAGCATGAGACTTAGCGTAAACTCACTCATCTGGATTGTATGTACCCCACGGGCATTCGTCAGTATGACATTACGCCGCGCAAACTCTTGGAGAGGAAGCTTATCCACGCCGGCGGAAATGGTTTGCATCCATTTCAGTTTGGATGCCTGCTTGAGCGTATCCGGATTCATGCGGCCAGCTGTGATAATTACATCTGCATCTGCAATATGTTCCCCGGCTTCACTTGAAGATTTAAACCAATGAAATCGGCAGCGTTCCTTCAAGTCTTGCGGCATCTGCTCTTGCATGGTAGTCAAATCCATTCCAGTAATGGCGACAATTTTCATTCATTTCAACTCCTTTTAATGTCTGTGAGAAGACACCCCGAGAGCTCTTAGTGCCCTCAGGGTGTCTCCATGTTAGTATTTTACATTAGGTGTGTAGTTGTTATTGGCGTTCCATAGGAGGAACTCTTCAACGCCGTTTTCTTTCAACGCACGTATTTGCTCTTCCACTTCATGTTTACCATACTTGATGTAACCAGGTATCCAAGAAGCGGTGAAATCTTGAATCCAAGGTCGAACGATCGGCTTCCAACCTTTCTTATCAATAGCTTCCAGCTTCTTGGTTGTATCCTTGGATGCTCCATCGATCGTGACAAAAGGCGCTGCATCCGGCACTTTGGAGCCAAACCAGCCTGTGCTGTAATGACTCGGATAGATCATGGGAGCGATGACATCGACATTCTGAGAGATTTTCTCGAAATCTTGACCAATGCCTTCGGCTGCCGGAACAGAGGCCGCATAGCCAAATATATCGACAGATACACGAACGCCAAGTGGCTGCAATTGTTCTTTGGCATATTTGACGAAGGAAGCGACAGTATCAATACGTGAACGTTCATCCTTTGTATATTTGAGAATGTCAGCTCTTTTCTCAAAACCTTCCGGGAATCGGACGTAGTCGAATTGAATTTCTTTAAATCCAGCTTTTACGGCTTCTTTTGCTACAGCGATATTGTAATCCCATACTTCTTTGTTATATGGATTTACAAAGCTATCCGGTGGGTTTTTACCGTTACCCCACAGAGTTCCATCTGGATTGACGAAAGACCATTCTGGTTTCTTTTTGGCAAGAATCGTGTCCTTGAATACAACGATACGAGCAATTGGATAAATGTTATGTTCGTTCAAGGTGGTCATTAAACCTGGCATATTACCAATAATTTTCTGAGTCGTGCCCATTGCATCAAGCTCGGTGTTCCCTGTTTCCCAAGTGATGTAGCCCCAATCATCTTTGACATCAATGACCAGTGAGTTCAGTTCTGTGTCGTCGAGCAGCTTCACAAGTGTATTGAGCCGAGATCCACCCGCACTATGAGCTGTGGCGTAAACACCTTTAATTGCCGGTGCGTCCTTCTGCGGATCCAATTTGTTTACAGGTGCTAAAGGATCTGTTTCTTGGGATGGTGTAGGTTGAACAATCGCCACTGCATTCTTCGCATTCAGAGAAGCTTGCACGAGCTGTTCAAAGCTGGCATCCGGGTTAGCGGCCGTTACATTACCCCAGATAAGGGCAAGTGAAGCAAGTAATATTTCCATGATGTATAAGTCCTCTCCAATCTTTGATTCTAGCTTTTATTATAAAGCAAGCATGAAACTACGCACAGAGGAAATTTGTTGAGGTTTGTAGAAAGAAGGTAGCCGTTGTTGAAACTTGATAAACAAATTATTTCGTTATCTGGTGTT
The DNA here is from genome assembly GCF_030817275.1 of Paenibacillus sp. V4I7. Lineage (NCBI taxonomy): Bacteria > Bacillati > Bacillota > Bacilli > Caryophanales > Paenibacillaceae > Paenibacillus > Paenibacillus sp. V4I7. Next base: position 852,018 of record NZ_JAUSZD010000002.1, read on the forward strand.
AATTTTTTTTACTATGCTTCTAGTGCCATTTTATTGCCCTATTTACCTTTATATTTGCAAAGCAAGGGCTATTCAGCTAGCGAGATTGGACTCTTAATGATGATTGGTCCGTTCATCTCCATATTCGCACAGCCATTCTGGGGATATGTCAGCGACCGATTCAACTCGGTGAAGAATATCGTATTTTTACTTTGGAGCCTTTCCTTACTAGGAAGTTTTGGTCTGTTTTTAACAAAAGGCTTTGGGCTTACACTTGGATTTATTTTACTGCTTTATTTCTTCTTGCTGCCATCTGTTCCACTCATCGATAATTTGGTTGTCAAATCAACGGCGCAGCGTGGAATGTCTTATGGATCCGTCCGATTATGGGGTTCTATCGGATTCTCGGGTGTTGCTCTAATTTCGGGTCTTTTCCTCGAAGAATTAGGCGGGGTAGCCAACATACCTTATTTTTATTGGGCGTTGTGGATCTTCCCATTTTTACTGCTTGCTTTTATTAAAGACGAGAAGGGCAGCGGACAGCGTATAACATTAAGTGCGATCGGTACTATTTTCAAAAATAAAAACTTCTTATGGTTTATGGTCATGGTTCTGATGATATCAATTCCACATCGAATGAACGATGCACTATTAGGTTTATATCTGAATAAATTAGGTGCTACGGACTCTATGGTCAGCTGGGCATGGGCAATTGCGGCATGCACCGAAATTCCGGTATTTGCCTATATCAATCGGTACATACATCGCTATCACGAACTGACCATCTTAGGTCTTGTTTCGATTTTATATACGATACGTTGGTTACTCTACACGTTATTCAGCGATCCTTGGGTGCTAATTGGTTTGCAGACGACACATATGCTCACCTTTGCTGTTCTGTGGATCGTTGCGGTACAGTATGTTGTGCGTCTGCTTCCCGAGCAATTTGGCTCAACGGGTCAATCCATTCTTGCGATGGTGTTCATGGGCCTTGCCGGTATTATCGGTGGATCGGTAGGCGGATGGTTGAGTGAGCAGTGGGGAGGCGCAAGCATGTATGTGTTTGCGTCAGTTATGTCGGCAATAGCCGCAGGTATGTTTTTCGGTACACAAGTCGTAATGCGTAGAAGAAGCTAATCGCAAATAAAAACACCCGGTAGCAAAATTAGCCGGGTGTTTGGACTTATTTCTGAACTTGTCCTGATTCGGTATTCGTGACCTCTGCAGGATTAATCTCTTTACGGACCGGTACAGGTTGATCATCCGTAGCTGTATTACCGCCATTTCCATTCGTTGCATCTTTGAATTCACGAAACATTTTGCCAAAACCTCTGCCAAGCTCAGGCAGTTTATTAGGCCCAAACAAAAGAAGGGCAACAATTGCAATTAAGATGATGTGCCAAGGAGATAATGCTCCCATTCCAGACACCTCCATTAGTTTATCTTTCGTACTATTATATCATGTTCTTATCATAACCTATATACCCTAATTATTACAAACTCAATAACATTGTATGAATAAAGCGATAGCTGACCAGAAAAAGACGCCCCTTAATGATAAAGGGCGTCTTTATGATGTTCCGTAATACTGAACTGAATAATTTCCATAACATCTTCCGCTTCGAGCGCCTCAATACCAAAACGGAGGACGATCTCGGAGTCCAGCTCATAGCTGGTTAAGAAGGGGTACAACTCGGGTGTTAATTTCATTACAATCCTGGATAATTTGACTGTCTCCACAAGCATCACCCTTCCAATCAAAAGATTAGAATAAGAACTACGCCTGAACCACTCACGATGAAACCAGAACTATATGAAATTATTATCATTATAACACAATTCAACTTGGAATAAAGAGGCGGATGCACGATTATAGAGGTTTCTCACTTAAGCCTTGCGGAATTCTCCGACGACACCAACGGTTTCAACGATATTTACGAATGCTTTCGGGTCTATCTTCTTAATAATTCGCTTTAGCTCTACGAGTTCATAGCGCGTAGTGACGGTCATTAACATATCATGCTGCTGTTTCGTATAAGCGCCTTCCGTCTTAACTAAAGTTACTCCTCTAGGGAGTAGAAGGAGCTCGTTAAGCAGCTCTTCCTTTTGTTTTGTTACAATGAACGCTGTCACTTTGACATGGCGAATATGTATAGAATCTACAACTTTGCCACTGATATAAATGGCAAGCATCGAGTAAAGAGCTAGGTCCCAATTTTGCTTGAAATAGCCAAGTGCAACAATGACAACACCGTTCATTGATGAAAGAATGGTACCGAGAGGGAAATCGAATTTTCGGGTCAAAATCAAGCCAACGATATCAAAGCCTCCACTTGAGCCACCTATTCTTAAGGTGATACCGCTTCCTATACCAATAAGTACTCCCCCAAAGACTGCACCAAGAATGGGTTCCTGCGCGACATAGCTGGTAGGTATAATTTGCATTAACCATGCCGTTAATATGACCGATGCCACACTGATCATAATAAATCTGCGACCAATTGAAACCAATCCCCAAATCATCAATGGCAGGTTAAACAATAAATACAAGAAGCCAATGTTAAAATTCGTAAAATAACCAATAATCATGGCAAATCCAGAAACCCCGCCGCTAAGCAATTGGTGAGGAATGAGGAACATGTTGAAGCCGACCGCAACAAGCAGTGCGCCAACTAGAATAATGAAAGCATCTAGCGCCTTTTTCAAAAAAAATCACCTCTAAAATAGTATGCAGCATAAAGCAAGTATAATTCATTCTTATAAAACTTCAATCATAATTTACCTTAGTTCAATTAAATGACCTGTAATGGAAATAGATAACCCTTTACGGATGAAAAAAAGCTGTGTCCAATTCATGGACAACAGCTTTATAGAAGTAGTGATTAGCGTCTCTTGAAGGAGCCCGTCTTCTTAGATGTACTTGGCTTACTAACGGATGGCTTAGTTACCTTATTAGGTGTTGAGCCGTCGTTCCTACGTGTTGTGGAGCCGCTTCCTGAACTTGGGGTGCCTGTACCGCCATTGAAGGTGCCCGTTCGATCAGATGTTGTTGGTTTCTTATCCTTTGATACATCCGTAGTTGGTGTAGTCGCCTTACCGCCACCTGTGTTATAAGTCGGTGTCCGGGTATAGCCTCTATAGTCGTAAGGCCGTTTGCTATTGTACCATCCCCCACCGAATAAGGATTGAAGCAGGGTGGCTGTCAAATAACCTTGCAAGAACGAGGAGTCGTAATGTGATTTGGCATATTCAATACTATCGATTTGAACAAGTGTGTTTTTACTCTCACTAGGGTCCTTTTGGACGTTAATGACCTTATCATTATAAACAAGGAACATTTGATCGTCAGAATCCTTGCTCTTTTCCTTCGGTGACTCTTTCGCAGCTAATTCAGCTGATACAGTTGGGACGCTTTTGTTTTCTACTAAATAAACCTTGGAGAGATTGCTCCCTTTGCCGTCAACACTAACTAACGGATACTGATCTTTGATATAACGTCCGGCATCAGCGCCACACGCGGTAAGAAGGGCGATGATCAATAAGAAAGAAACCCATGAAGTCCATCTTTTCACTTTTCAGTAATCCCTCCTTTCCAAACATTTCTAATGATAACATAGGTTGTCTAGGGCGTCGATTTTAAAAATTTAATCTGATTGCCCGGTGTGCGCTCTCCTTCAAGAGCAATAAATTTGCCATCCTGCCATTGGAGAAAGAAGAATCTATGGTCCGGTCCAAAATATCTCCAAAAGATGATATCGTCTCCGCTGCGGAAATCGGTGTTTCCTTCAGTCCGAGTGACATCATTGCGATGAAACTCCAATTCGAAGGTAACATCTTCGTCAAGCTCTAAACGAGTAGGGACATCATTCGGGTCATCTAATGCGCCTTCCACAAAGCTGCAAAGGAAACAGTCATAGGTTCGCCCTTTTTCCACAATCAAACACTGAATATTTTTGCCGTTTTGTAAATAATAAGCGTAACGATGTGGAGCAAACCCGCGGTCAAAATAAATGACCTTGCCGGAAACAACATACTCCTCTAAGTCTACATTAACAATATCCCCAACTCGGGCATCTTCAAGTGGATTACCTATAGGTGTTGTTGTTGGTTCTTGTTTTTGACTACGCAGGATGCTGCTGACTCGTTTAAATATGGACATTGCAAACTCTCCTCTATTCCGTTTATTGTGCTACCTTGTAATACGTTTAGCTTATGCGTTAGGTTTCGTTCGCATTATGTAAGACGCTACTGGAAATGTGTGTATGACTTGTGCTATAATATTTTAGATGTTCTTAAGGGCGGCCAGTTGGATCATGGAAGATGATAAATCGAAAGTGTATTCCACCAATAAAACTATAGACACGGATAGGAAGTCGTACTTAAGGGTAAAAAAGATACAAGGCATTAGCCTGCCCTGTACAAAAGGAGATTGAATATATTTGAAAACATTTCAAGAGTTTGGTTTAGAGCCAACGATTTTACGCGCTATTACCGAGATGGGCTTTGAAGAGTCCACACCGATCCAAGAAAAAACGATTCCGTTGGCTATGGAAGGCCGGGATTTAATCGGGCAAGCGCAAACAGGAACGGGTAAAACAGCTGCTTTCGGTATTCCGCTTATTCACAAAATCAATATGAAAGAAGAGCGCATTTCTGCTCTTATCATGTGTCCTACACGGGAACTTGCCATCCAGGTTGCGGAAGAGATTGAGAAACTCGGTCGTTTCAAAGGCATTCGTTCCTTGCCCATCTATGGTGGACAGGATATCGTTAAACAAATTCGTGCATTGAAGAAAAAACCGCAAATCATTATCGGTACACCGGGACGTCTACTTGACCACATTAACCGAAAAACAATCAAATTAGACGATGTGCAAACAGTGGTTTTGGATGAAGCGGATGAAATGCTTGACATGGGCTTCATGGATGATATCCAGTCCATTTTGAAATTAGTACCAGAAGAGCGTCACACGATGTTGTTCTCTGCAACAATGCCATCCAATATTCAAAAATTGGCACAACAGTTTCTTCGTAACCCTGAGCACGTATCGGTTATCCCGAAACAAGTTAGTGCACCATTGATTGACCAAGCATATATCGAATTGCACGAAAAACAAAAATTCGAAGCGCTTAGCCGTTTGATCGACATGGAAGCTCCAGATCTTGCCATCATCTTCGGTCGTACAAAACGCCGGGTTGATGAATTGGCAGAAGCTCTTCAAAAAAGAGGCTATGCAGCTGAAGGTCTTCATGGTGACTTATCCCAAAATCAACGCGATAATGTCATGAGAAAATTCCGTGACGGCAGCATTGATGTACTTGTAGCAACAGACGTTGCCGCGCGTGGTCTAGATGTATCCGGCGTTACGCATGTAATTAACTTTGACCTTCCGCAAGATCCAGAAAGCTATGTTCACCGTATTGGTCGTACAGGCCGCGCTGGTAAAGAAGGTACAGCTTGGACATTCGTAACACCTAGAGAGATCGATCACTTGCACTTTATCGAGAAAGTTACACGCCACAAAATTAATAAAAAACCATTACCTAGCTTGGCTGAAGCCATTGAAGGTAAACAAAAAATGACAGCTGAGCGTATTCTTGATGTGCTTCAAAATGATGCTCAAGCAGAATTCAAAGGCCTAGCTATTCAAATGTTAGAACAATATGATTCCGTAAATCTCCTTGCTGCAGCTATGAAGCTTCTGACAGGCGACAAAAAGGAAACGAATATTGAGTTAACACCAGAGGATCCAATTCGTGCAAGAAAGAAAAAATTCGATGTACGCAGCTCAGGTAGACGAGTTGGCGGCGGCTATGGCTCAAGTTCAGGATCAGGAGATCGTCGTCAAGGTGGCGGATACAGCTCCGGTGCTGGTTCCAGCAGCAGCTCGAACTCCCGTTACCCGCGTAAAGATAGCAGAGATTACGGTTCAAACAGAGAAGGTGGAAGCAGTTCATCTTCCAGAAACCGTGAATACGGAAGCAACAATTCCGGGAACCGCGATCGTTCCAGAGCTCCTCGTAAGAGCGAAGATACATTAGTGAATAAATAAGGGTTAAAACCCAAAAAAAGAAAGGCGGAGATCCTGAAGGATCTTCGCCTTTTTACCTTGCGTATATGGTTTACAGTACGAAAGAGCTAGTAATGATAACGAGCAAGATGAAGAGAACCAAAATGGCACCTGCGGATGTTCCAACTGGATGAGACATCATATCAACCTCCTGAAAAATTTTTGGGTGTAGTTCTTATTGACAATACTATACTATGTAAAAGAACCTAGATCGACTAGACGTCTACCTATATGTTGAAAAATAGGCTATAATTAAACCAATGTAAAAAGTAAGACAGCTTAAGATGTATGCGTTTTAACAATCAACGTAGAAAGTTTCCGGAAGGAAACGCTAAGGAGGAAGCAGTTTTGGAGTTTAGAGGAGTTATGGGAGGACTGTACAGAATATCGGAGTGGATTATGCGGTTGTCAGTCATTAATCTGCTTTGGATGCTATGTTCGATTCCGGTTTTCTTTTTTGCTTTTATGGGCTTGGTGAGTCCATCCGTTGATGCATTGAAGGCATCACTACCCATTATCGCCATTTTGGCACCGTTTACTTTATTTCCTGCAACTTCCGCGATGTTTGCTGTAGCTCGGAAATGGGTTACTGGAGAAGAAGATGTACCACTTTTGAAAACATATTTCCGCGGATATAAAGAAAACTACCTGCAGAGCATGGTAGGTGGTATTTTCTTCGTCATCATTTTCGTGATCATTGCGGTGAACTACTTCTTTTATTTGAAACAGGGGAGTTCACTGAAACTATTGGCCGTATTGTTTATCGCTTTCACGGTCATTATTATCATTTCTTTGTTCAATTTCTTCTCGATTATGGTTCATTTGCATATGAAGATTTTTCAAATTTTGAAGAATGCTATATTGATTACCATTGGCAATCCAATCAATTCGATTGTTCTGCTGCTTTGCAACGGAGCCATCCTTTACATTTGTATGACCAAATTTAATTTCTTCCTTGTCGTTTTCTTTATGGGAAGTATTATGGCGACCTTCTCGTTCTGGCAGTTTAACCGCAGCTTCACCAAACTCCAAACGAAGCAGCAAGAACTAGAAGAGAAGGAACAACAGAGGCTTGCTGAAGCGCAAGAAGAGGAAGCACAAAGCGAAGCAGAAGCTGTAACTGAAAGTGAAGAAGAAAGTAAGACAGAAATTAGCTTGCATAAAAAAGATGAGAATGAAAAGACTAGAGACTAAACCTACCAGTTGATAATCAACCGGTACGGCACTATAATAAGAACTACAAAAGAATCCTGCGATGTACGTAACGGTTTTAAGTTGTTTTAAACCAATGACTGTTTCTAGGGAGACCTACATTGAAGTGTGGCTGACATGCCCTCGAAAGGGGACCTCAAATACACCTCTGCGGACACCCACCTGCGAGAGCGGGTTTGAAGCACCAAAACCGGACGGCATAGGCGGGTTTTTTTGTATTAAAAAGAGGTTGATCAGGTAGATTCCTGATTCAACCTCTTTTTATTTTATTTTATTTTCAATGACCAGCCAAATCACTTAGCTGATGGAATGTATTCTGCAGAGTTCCGTAAAGACCGCGATATATTTGATAATAGGCTTCATACTGTTTTTGATTATCCATAATTGGCTCTACACGATCGGTGACATGAATCCATTTCTCACAGAGAGTAGTTATATCCTCTTGGAGTACGCCGGAAGCAGCCATAATAGCAGCGCCATACGCAGGGCCGTCTGTGGAATTAACAGTGACCACAGGGATACCGAAGATATCAGCAATCATTTGACGCCAGAACGGACTTCTGGCACCGCCGCCATTCACGCGAAGCTCGGTAACTTCAATGCCGGACTCGCGGATTAGCTGCAGCGAATCGCGGAGCCCGAAGGTAATGCCTTCGAGAACGGCACGGGTGAGATGTGCTTTCTCGTGCCGTAGGTTTAGACCGATGAAGGCGCCGCGAGCCTTCGGATCGGGGTGTGGTGTCCGCTCACCGGATAAGTAAGGCAAGAAGAGCAAGCCTTCGCTCCCGAGGGGAGCTGTGGCGGCTGTAGACGTCAGGATCTCGTAGACGTCTTTGCCTTCCTGCTGCGCACGCTCAAGCTCCTCGTGCGCAAAGTGGTTGCGCCACCACTGGAACGAGCCGCCAGCGGCCAGCATGACCCCCATGCGGTGCCATTTTCCAGGCACACCGTGACAGAAGGAATGAAGCCGATAAGCTTCATCGACTTGGTAGGTGTCGTCGTGAACGAAGACGACACCGGACGTGCCGAGCGCCACAGAGGCGATGCCTTGGCGTACGACGCCAACACCTACGGCGCCGCAAGCTTGATCGCCGCCTCCAGCTACGATAGGCGTGCCTGCGGCTAGGCCGGTTAGGGTGGCCGCTTCAGGCAGCAGGTGTCCGGCCACATCGCCGGACTCATAGAGCGGCGGCAGCCATTCCATAGGAATGTCCAGCCGCTCAGTGACGGTCTGCGACCAGCTGCGGTGCGCGACGTCCAGCAGCAGGGTGCCGCTTGCGTCGGCCATGTCCATGCCGAACGCTCCCGTCAGGCGCAGCCTGACATAGTCCTTCGGCAGCAGCAGATGCCGAACGCGCGCGTAATGCTCCGGCTCATGCTGCCGGAGCCAAATGACCTTGGGCGCGGTGAAGCCGGTCAGCGCCCGGTTGCCCGTTAGTCGTCCGAGTTCGGCTTCGCCGACGGTCGACTCGATGTAAGCGCACTGCTCCGCGGTGCGCTGATCACACCAAAGCAGCGCAGGCCGGATGACCTGCTGCGCCTCGTCCAGGAATACCGACCCGTGCATCTGGCCGGAGAAGCCAATGCCAGCGACGGCTTCGCCAGCGACGCTTGTTTTCTCTAAGAGAGCGCGGATACCCTTGACTGTGGCGTTCCACCAATCCTCAGGATGCTGCTCTGCCCATCCCGGATGGGGCTGTTGAAGCGGATATTCAACGCTATGGCTGCCAATCACCTGACCGGTGTCATCCACTAGAATGCATTTAACTGCAGAAGTTCCTAAATCTAAGCCCATGAAATACGACACGAAGATTCACCCTTTGTTGGTTAGTTGTTGTATTTTAGTAGTTTCCTCTATATTCTTTGTTTGTTTAATAAATATACAAAGATTATTGTTATTATATTCGCACGTTATAACAGAAATCCTGCTTATGGCGATATTTATTTCCATAGTAAATTCATTTCATGCCACTGGATGCCAGCATGCTGAGAATTTGATGGAGCTACATAAAGAAATCCATTTCTTTCGTAGAATGAAATTAAATGCTCTTCACACATCAAAACAATGCCTTTTAAATCATCTTTTCTGGCTACTTCGATGATACGTTGCAGAAGTTCAGTGGCAACCCCGCGTCGTTGGTAGGACGGATGTACGGCTATAGTTAATACACAGAGGTATTGTCCTTCCTCAGCGTGCTGTGTCTCTTTCTTGATACTGTCATCAGCCAGTTCTTTATTATGTATCTTAACGCTATTGGTTACGCCGATAATTTGATGGTCAAGCTCATTTTCTGCTACAAGAAAATAGGATCCATACACATGCTTTCTCATCTGAAAAGCTTCTAATGAGGCAGCCGCCTCCTTTGAGAAAACAGCAGTTTCGATCTCATAAGCCTTCCTAATATCTGTATCGCTTTCAGCTGGGCGAATCAGCATGATCGTTGAATACCTCCTTGTTTATAACGCCAAAGTGAATGAGTCCTAAGTTGGATAATAAAATATGGAATATTAATGTTAAATCTGGGAGCAATCCTTCCGATTTTTATTTCCCCTCTTTTTCTTAAGCCTAAACAATGGTAAGATAGAGAGCAGTGTAGAAATGGCAAGTGGTCTATATGCACTTCATTGAAGGGGGAAAAGGCTTTTGCTTAAGAGAACTTTAATCGGATTAATTCGCAGTCATGAAACGACCGGAGATAAAGCCAAAGATCCTTTGCTTAAAACAAGATATTACAAGCTTCCGAAAGAACAAGTATGGGAAGAAGTCACAGCCGTTCTGAAAAAAACGCCGGGATATAAACTTCTCCACGAAGTTCAAAATGTAGGTGAAATTCTTGCGGAACGTAAAACAGTGACTGGACGAACACAGGATGTTACGTTAACGCTATTTGGGATTAATCCCGTGAAAACAGCGGTAGACATTTATTCAGCATCCCGAGGCTCAATGGGGGATCTGGGTTCCAATTACCGTACTATTATAGATATTTATAAACAATTAGACAGAAAACTTGCTTCATATAAGATTGAAGGATGAGAAAACTCTTATCGAGGCCATTCAATGATGAGCGACCGCGGTTAGATGAAAGTTGTATCGCTAATAAGAAAGTGGTTTTCGGAAAACGAAAACTAGCCTTACTTATGTGGAAACAAAAACAGCAGGGAAGCTAGGCCTCCTTGCTGTTTTATTTTGTGCGTATTAAACTAATTTTTTGACAGCTTCTACGGCTGTTTCATAATTAGGGTGAGCCGTCATTTCGCTCAGGTACTCAACGTATTGAACGGTATCATTCGCATCGATGACAAAAATGGAACGCATATCAAGTTGAAGCTCTTTGATCAATACGCCATAAGCTTCGCCGAAGGATTTTGTTTTGTAATCGGACAAAGTGATTACTTTATCAATACCTGCCGCACCACACCAACGGGATTGTGCAAAAGGAAGATCAACACTGATGGTCAGAACAGCAACATTGTCGCCCAGACCTGCTGCTTCTTCATTGAAGCGGCGTGTTTGTGCGTCACAAACGCCTGTATCCAAAGATGGAACAACGCTGATCAGCTTTACTTTACCTGCATAATCTGCGAGGGAAACTTGAGTCATCAAATCTTTGTTAACCGTGAAGTTAGGTGCTTTATCACCCACTTTAATTTCAGGTCCTACTAAAGTAATCGGATTGCCTTTAATGGTAGCAACACCAGTACGTTCTTGTGCCATTTGAATTGTTTCCTCCTTTATTTTCCATGCTAAATAACAACTTATTTATTATAAGCTTTTTCAACTTAGGTTGTCCAATCGTTACAGTAAGGCTATAATTTAAATGTTTAAAGATCGCATAAGCTCGTAATCATGTAAGAAAAGTCGGGGGATTTATCCAAGTGGAATTAAGACAATTGCAGTACTTTGTAAAAGTAGCAAGAAAGCAGCATGTAACCCAAGCAGCAGAAGAAATGCATGTGGCACAGTCAGCTGTTAGCCGGCAGATTCATCTTTTAGAGGAAGAGCTGGGCATTAATTTGTTTGTGCAAAAAGGTCGTAATCTTCATCTTACGTCAGTAGGTCATTTATTCTTAAGCCGGGTCGAGGGGATACTAACGGACTTGGAACGCGCTGTTGGCGAAATACATGAATTTCTTGACCCGGAAGCCGGGGAAATTCGCATTGGGTTTCCACATAGCCTTGTCATCAATTTGCTCCCTGCTGTCGTTGCAGCCTTTAAAAAAGATCATCCTAACGTTAAATTTCGGCTTCGTCAAGGGACCTATACATCCTTAATCCGAGATGTTTCTAAGGGAGAGATAGATCTGGCTTTCATTTCGCCATTTCCAGAATCCCATGAACATGTTACGGGTGAAATCTTGCTAACTGAAGAGCTGTATGCGATTATTCCCTCCAACCATATCCTTGCTGATTACACATCCATACGACTGGAGCAGTTAAAGAATGAGCCATTCGTTATGTTTAGTGAAGAATATACGCTGCGTACGATTGTGATGGAGGCGTGCTTGAAAGCGGGCTTCGTTCCGAAGATTGAGTTCGAAGGTGAAGAAACAGATACCATTCGTGGATTAGTAGCCGCGGGTATGGGGGTGAGCTTGCTTCCGTCCATGGCTTTAATGGAAAGCGGTCAAATGCAACCGGTCAAAATTCGCGTGACCGATCCTGTGGTCACTAGAACTGTCGGTTTAATTCGCCGAAAAGGTGAAAAGCTACCTTTGGTAGCTGAAGTTTTCAGACGGTTTCTATGTGAATATTTTCAATGAAAAAAAGCTCATCTTGTGGGTGTGAATGACACCTCACAAGATGAGCTTTTATGTTGTTTAGTCGTCACTATTACGACCATTAAATATCATGATATATTTCAGAAGTTCAAGAACGGAGATTAAAGCTGCTGCAACATACGTAAGAGCGGCTGCATTCAATACTTTGGCCACCCCGCGTTCTTCTTCATTAGAGATGAAGCCTTCAGCGATCATTAAATCTCGGGCTCTTGAGCTGGCGTTAAATTCTACTGGTAATGTAACTAATTGAAAAGCAACGGCTGCTGCGAAAAAGATAATACCAAGACCGAGTAGGTATGGGATCTGTTGGAAAAAGAAACCGGCTAGTATGAGCAAGGGAGCTACACCGGAAGCGATATTAACAACCGGGAACATGCGGTGCCTTGCTACAAGCATTGGATAGTGAACTTGGTGTTGAATGGCATGACCTACCTCGTGACAGGCCACAGCAACAGCAGATATGGAGCTTTGGTAGTAGACGGGTTCAGATAAACGTACTACTCTGGCTAGCGGATCATAGTGATCGGATAGGGTTCCGGGTACAGCTTCAACAGGGACATCATATAGTCCATTAGCATCAAGCATGCGCCTTGCCGCCTGAGCCCCCGTCATTCCTGAGTAAATTGGAACTTTGGACCATTTGTTGAATGTTCCCCGAACACGAAACGAGGCCCACAACGAAAGTCCGAATGCAATTATTATTAGAAAATCCATGGGATGAAAAAAGAACATTTGACATTCCTCCGTATTTCGTTATGAGAACGGATTTTTACCTAGAAGAACAATTAGCGCTTCAATACAGGCCGCGGTTGGCTGAGTAAGAATACGGGAAAGCTTCTTCATTTGATTTGGTTTCAACTGTTGGATGATGGGTCCCAGCTCTTTAGCTTCTTTCATTAACTGCTCTAGATGAATCTGGATAGATGTCAGCTTATCTCTCACTGTATCATCTGGCGACACTTTACTCCATTGTTGTAAATTCGCTTTGATTTCCTCTAAGGTATATTTCTCGTTCTTCATAGATTCAATACGTTTAAGTCGATTTAAAGTTTCAGCACTATAAAGGCGGTAATTCGTATCTGATCTTTTCTCGGGTTCGATCAAGCTCAGCTTGGTGTAGTAATCAATGGTTCGAGAACTGACATCGGCAAGTTTGGCTAGTTCCCCGATTTTATAAAGCTTCTCATTCCCCATAATAAGTTCACCTCTACTCCAATGTTATGTATGAATTCTACTATATATTAATGATACCTGATTACAAACCGTACAGTCAAACGTATTACTTATCAAAGCTGACATTGAATTCAGGGTAGGAATCGTAATATTTGGCTCGATCTATGAACGAAAACACGAATTATGCCTCTTCGATGTGAGGTTATTTTTCGCTTTTTTCAATTTTTTAAAGAGAATCCTATTGTCAAACCCATTTAACCTGTATATAATGACATTAAGAGTTTCATTACATGTTACTTAATATAACATTAAAAGGAAGTGGTCGTATGGTTAAGAAATTGTTGTTAGCTTTCGGCGTTATGGCATTATTATTCCCTACTCTCGCATTTGCTGCGGACGATGCAACAGTACCCCAACTTCAAAGTGCAATTAATGCGGTTTGGATTATGTTGGCAGCTATTTTGGTCATCTTCATGCAAGCTGGTTTTGCTTTATTAGAAGCGGGGTCTACTAGAATGAAAAATGCCGGTCACGTAGCCGGTAAAACAATTTTAACTTTCGGTTTATGCGCCATTGCTTTCTGGGCTGTAGGTTTCGGTTTCGCCTTCGGTGACGGAAATGCGTTCTTCGGAACAACGGGCTTCTTCGTTACTGGCTTAGAAGATCAAGCTACAGCGGCATTCGCTTCCCTTTCGTACTCTGATGTACCTATTGGTATTAAATTCTTGTTCCAACTTGCTTTTGCTGGCGTATCCTTAGCGATTGCATGGGGTGGATTTGCAGAAAGAGCAAAGCTTCCTGTTTACTTTATCTTCGGAATTTTATTCACTGTCATCATTTATCCAATTGTTGCTCACTGGGTATGGGGCGGCGGCTGGTTGAGTAAACTTGGCATGCAAGATTTCGCGGGTTCCACGGTTGTTCACTTACAAGGTGCAACAGCAGCGCTTGTAGCTACCATCTTGTTAAAACCTCGTATTGGCAAATATAATAAAGATAAAACGCCAAACTTGATTCCTGGTCACAACCAAGTGTTATCCGTCCTCGGTGTTATCATTCTTTGGATCGGTTGGTTCGGGTTTAACCCAGGTAGTACACTAAGTGCAATGGGTGATGGGTTCTTTGGTTATATTGCTCTTACAACGAACATGGCTGCTGCGGCAGGTGGAGTTGCGGCTCTAATCATTTCTTGGATGTACTTCGGAAAAGCAGATATTCCTAGTATGTTAAACGGTGTTCTTGCAGCGCTTGTTGCGATTACAGCAGCTTGTGCATTCGTTGATACATGGGCTGCCATCGTCATTGGTGCGGTAGCTGGTATTGTTACATTCTTCACAGCACAATGGTTTGAAAGAGCTGGAATCGACGATCCGATCTACGCTTTCTCCGTTCATGGTATCGCAGGTATTTGGGGTACTCTTTCCACTGGTTTGTTCGCTACACCTGAGCTTTCAGCGAAGGTTGGTGTTGGTGGTGCAGGATTATTCTACGGCGGTGGTTTACACCAATTGGGCATTCAGGCATTGGGCTTAGCTGGAGCATTCGCATTCGTACTTGTTCTTTCTTTCATTATCCTAGGTATACTTAAAGCTACAATTGGTCTTCGTGTTACAGAAGAAGAAGAAATTATCGGTCTGGATTTGTCTGAACATGGTTCTTACGGATATCCAGAACAAATGAAAAAAGCAGCTCAAAACGGCATGTCCGGTTAATACAACATACACTTTCTACTAGGCAAAGGGGATGCAACATGAATCATCTCTCAATGGAACAGATCCTGGAACGCATCTATCAATCGGAACAGTTCGATGAGATGCGAATAACCAGAGATCAGGTGCATGAGATGTTTCGGGAGCATCTCCTTTTCTCTCATTCAACTGAAATTGGGCAAAAAGTAAATCAAATACACGATGCTTTCATTCACAGAACGATAGAACTTGCAGAACATATGTTGGAGGATGAAGGGTATGGGAAACCGCCTGTTCCATATGCATTTATTTTGCTGGGTAGTGGAGGAAGACGTGAACAAACGCTGTGGAGCGATCAAGATAACGGACTTATATATGAAGAAAGTGAAGATCACACAGAGGAACAATTAGATGACTATTTTATCAAACTTGTAGATTGTATCCTTCGTGGGCTTGATATTTTAGGCTATCCGCCTTGTGAAGGCAATGTGATCTCGAGTAACAAGCAATGGCGAAAGCCATTATCCATGTATATTGAGATGATGACAGCATGGTTTATGGAGCCGAATTGGGAAAATGCTCGATATTTACTCATACTGGCTGACATGCGCTGTATCTTCGGTTCTAAAGCTTTGGTAGATCGGCTCAAAAGCGAGTTTCTTGCTTATGTTAAGGAACATCCTAGTGTCTTGAAGTATTTGTTATCCAATACACTCCATCATCGAATAACAATGGGTATATTCGGGCATCTGATTACAGAAAGATATGGGGAGGATGCAGGTGGGTTTGATATTAAATATGGTGCCTATATTCCTATCGTAAATGGGATTCGACTCCTTGCTATTGAAGCAGGGATCATGCACTCATCTACGTTGGAGAGAATTAGATTGCTGCAGGAAGCTTCCTTCATTCCTATGCAATTAGCAGTTGAATGGCAGGCTGCTTTTGGAGTTGCGCTTAAGCTTAGAGATTTGACACCTTATCAACTCGACGATGAGATGTATACGACAAGAGGTAAACTAAACGCTAATCAGTTGACCAAGGAGATAAAGCAAGAATTAAAACATTGCCTGCGTACTGGGATGGGATTACAAAAATATGTTAGAAAATCCATTAGTTCACATATAGAGACGGGAAAAGATTTGAAATAACGGAGTTTATGTCAGGGATAGGGAGTGGTGATTCGAGATGAAAGACATGCGTACAGCTGGGCGAATGTGGCATTTGTACAAAATGGGTGGTCTTACACCAGCTCTTACGTCTATGTTTGATGTGCAAAGTGCTCAGCAGATGGCTTTTATTCGCTCCATGTTAAAGGAACAAAGGAAAGATTCCCTTTTTGAGATACCGCTTCACTCGATGGAAATCGTTGTTTTTGATCTGGAAACGACGGGCTTCTCTCCATATAACGGTGATGAAATTATTTCGTTCGGTGGCGTCTCTGTCATTGGCGGTGAAGTGCAAAGTAATCATACCTTCTATAGTATGGTAAATCCAAAGCGTAAGATTCCAGATGAGATTGTTGAGCTTACCGGCATTACGAACGAAATGGCTGCTGAAGCACCTGAATTAATAGGAGTGTTAAGTGACTTCTTGGAGTTTGTTGGGCAAAGAATATTGGTTGCTCATGCAACAGGGCACGATAAAAACTTCTTGAATTCGGCCCTATGGCGCACGTCCAAAGTGAGCTTATCACATCGTGTTCTCGATATCATGATGATCGCCAAATGGCTAATGCCAAAGAGGAAAAATTTGAGTTTAGACTCTCTGCTTCATGCTTATGATATTCCGGTAACGAATCGTCACCATGCGCTTGAGGATTCCCTTATGACTGCGCAGCTGTGGTCTAGATTCATGGAAGAAATAAAATCAAGGAATGTAGATACCTTAGGTGATTTGTACGCCTTATTAAGCCATCACTGACCGATGACAAACGCAAGTTTGTGATAAGAGGTCTGGGGGGCTTTTTTTATTTGGTAAAGCTGTAGTTCAGGGTGTTGCGGTTGCTGGAAGGATAAGATCCAATAGGTAGGAATCGAATGCCAGAGTGTTTGTAGATCCTGTTCCGAGGGGAGCGGAGGTGCCGTCGGATGCGAATGGAAAAGGCCAATTATAGGATTATTCCTGTCCATTAGATAAGGAAGCATGTCTGCAGGATCTATTTGGAAATGATTCAGTGGGTTACTTGCGCTATTCCGTAAAGGAATGAAGGTGCGAGCTTGCAGTTCCGCATTCTTCTCATGGGATTGTCCGCCGAGAATGAAGCCGCATGCTTCTTCAGGAAGGCGTTGCAAGCTGTGGATGATAAGATCTTCGTATAGTACTTCATTTATATGGACAATCACCCTCAATCCGCCCCTCCTAATCAATGTGCATGTTAGAATGAGGTTAGTATATCATGCTTTTTTAGTCATTTCCCCTTTAGGTTTAATAAAGAAGAACACGAGTGCAAGCATAAGAAGTGCCAAGGAAGACACAGTGATGAATATGGCTTGGTCCGAAATGTTCATGAGCCATCCGAAAAGTGGTGGACCGCAAGCTACACCAATGAATCGGAGACTATTGTATAACGAGGTTATCATTCCGCGCTGTTCACGCTCTACAGATCCGGTAATCAGTGTATTTAAGCAAGGCAACAGCAGACCAGTGCCTATTCCACTTAGTGTAAGTAAACCGATGAATATGTAGAGATTGGTATTTAGGAAGATAGCTAATGCTAGCGAAACGGTCATCATGATGAGCCCGATGTTCATTAACCAGCGCATCAATTTGACGTTCTCTTTGATTTTGGCACCGGTGGTATAGGAGGTAATGACCATACCAAGCAAAGGAATCGCGAGAATAAGTCCCTTGCGAACGCCTTCGATGCTATATGGTTCTTCTTCCAATATTTGAGACAAGTAGAAAAGGACACCGAACAGAATGAATAACGAAATGGAGCCAGCGAAAAACGCAGGGATGAGCCAGCGACCTTTTTCCCGAAAAATGCCTCGAATTTGCTTCAAGTAAGCCTTAAGAGGTTCCGCTTCCTTTTCTTTAGGAGGTTCCTTAATCATAAAGATAACTGCGAGCAGTGCCAACACACAGAAGATAGGGAAAGCAAAAAATGGTGCAAACCAAACGATCAAAGCTAATAAAGAACCTAATATCGGGCTTACGACTTTACCAGCTCCATTAGAAGCCTCTATGAGCCCAAGCGCTTTACTCGCGGTCCCGCCTTTATACAAATCTCCTACAAGCGCCATCGCGATAGGGGCTGTCCCAGCTGCTCCTAAGCCTTGTATAGCTCGTGCTGTTATCAGGATAGGATAGGAGTTCCAAACAGCTCCAAGGCCTGCTAGAACGCCAGCAGAGCCGTAAACAATAAGTGAAGGGACGATAACAGCTTTGCGTGTAAAGCGGTCTGATAAATAACCCGATACAGGAATGATAAGACCGGCTGTAATGGAGAACAAGGTGATGACGAGAGAGCTCTGGAAGCGCGAGATGCCCATCCTTTCCTGCATATCAGGTAGAATGGGGACTAGCATCGAATTACCTAGCACAAGAACTAAGGGAATCGTTGCTATTGCGATGTATTCCCAAATGTGGCCTTTTTTGTTTTTAGATTTGTTTTTAGTGTTGTTTTTAGTGTTGTTTTCAGACTTGTCTTCAAATATGTTTTCCGAATTTTTTTTGCCATTGGCTTCTTTTGTATGCATGATAATGTGAGTCCTTTCAGAACATAATGTATGTTTACTTTTCCCATAATAGTTGAAAGCATACTTTGGATTTTCATTGATGTTGGAATTTACGCGGAATTGGAGATAATATAGACAGAGTGGAGGTGGATATGCATTGAAAAAGAATATGTTTGTGATAGCCCTGGTGGTTATATTAGCAGGATTTGCTATTTATCAAAACGCTCAGCGTCAGAATAAAGAGACGCTTATGCCTACTGAGCAAGCGCCAAAAGTGAATTTCTTGGCCCCCTCGTTTACGTTGAAAGGGCTTGATGGGAAAGACTACACGATTGGCGGAGCGCGTGAGAAGCCTTTGTTCGTTAATTTCTGGGCTTCATGGTGCGGTCCATGTGAGGAAGAGGCGCCGGATTTGGTAAATGTGTATAACAAATATCAAGGGCAGTTTGATCTCTATGCGGTCAATGTGACACCCGGCGATAAAATGGAGAACATTACGAAGTTTGTGGAAACCTACAAATTTCCATTCCCGGTGTTAATAGATAAGCAAGGAACGAATGCGGATGCCTATCGAGTGGTTGCGATACCAACCAGTTTTTTAATCGATAAAAATGGGGTCATTCGCGAGGTCGTTCATGTACTTTCTCCTAAAGATTTGGACAAGAAAATTGCAGGTCTCATTAAAGAATAAAAAAAGCTGCAAGAGAGCGCCGATTGTTGGCTTACTCTTTGCAGCTTTTCTTGTATGTTCTTTTAGAGATAAATCATTAATGATTTACTAAACCTAGGCGCTCTTGTTGGTCTATATTTACCGGCTCTACGCGTTTTCTTCCGATTAGTGCATAGCGTAAACTATCTACAAGTGCATACCAGCTAGCTTCAATGATGTTACTAGATACACCAAGCGTGTTCCACGTTGTGTTGAAGTCAGTTGATTCCATTAGAACCCGAACCTTACCGGCAGTAGCACCTTTGACATCAAGGACACGTACTTTATAGTCGGAGAGATGGACGTTCTTAATATCGGGGTAATATTGGATCAGCGCTTTACGTAAGGCATTGTCAAGAGCATTTACAGGACCGTTGCCTTCAGCCGCGGTATAGATCGTTTCCCCATGAACCTTCACTTTAACGATGGCTTCGGAAACGACCGATTGATTAGCGGATTTCTCAACAAGCATTTTGAACGATTCTAATGTGAAAATCTCTTCCAGGCCTTCGAATGCTTCACGCAGCAAAAGCTCAAGTGTGGCATCGGCTCCTTCGAATTGATAGCCTTGATGCTCGAGATCTTTAATTTTCTCAATGACTTCTTTGGTTTTCTGATGTTCTTTATTAAAGTCTAGATTCAGTTCTTGGGCTTTCACAAGCACATTGCTTTGCCCTGCAAGCTCTGAAACAAGTACACGTTGTTTATTGCCGACGAGTTCAGGCTTCGTATGCTCATACGTACTAGCATCTTTGAGAATGGCTGAAACGTGAATACCGCCTTTGTGCGCAAATGCAGCATTCCCAACATAAGGCTGATTAACAGGCATATGCATGTTGGCGATTTCGCTAATGTATCTCGAAACAGGCGTTAATGATTTCAGTTGCTCCTCGGAAATAACCGAATAGCCAAGCTTCAACTGAAGGTTAGGGATAATGGAGCTAAGATTAGCATTACCGCAGCGTTCTCCATAGCCATTGATGGTTCCTTGAACTTGTCTTGCTCCTGCTTGTACAGCAGCAAGGCTGTTTGCCACACCTAATTCACAATCATTATGAGCATGAATGCCAACGGGAGTGGTGACATTCTGTTTAACGGTAGTGACAATAGAGGTAATTTCGCCAGGTAAAGAGCCGCCGTTGGTGTCACAAAGGACTATCCAATCAGCTCCAGCGTCCTGTGCTTTTTTGATTGTTTGCAAGGCGTACTCGGGATTATTCTTGTAACCGTCGAAGAAATGTTCTGCATCATAGATGACTTCAAGTCCGCAGCTTTTTAAATAAAGAACGGAGTCATAAATCATAGCAAGGTTTTCTTCAAGTGTAGTTTGAATAGCTGTTGTGACATGGAAGTCCCAGGACTTACCAAAGATGGTTGCTACATGAGCGCCTGACTCCACGAGTCTGTTTAGATTAATGTCATCCGCAGCGATGGAATCCTTACGACGTGTGCTTCCGAATGCAGTAATCTTCGCATTCGTGAACTTCATGTCACGAGCACGCTCAAAGAATTCAATATCTTTGCTGTTGCTGCCAGGCCATCCGCCTTCAATATAATGAACCCCAAGCTCATCGAGCTTGCGGGCAATTTTAATTTTATCCTCGACGGATAAGCTGATGCCTTCTCCTTGCGTTCCGTCTCGTAGTGTGGTGTCGAAGATTTTGACTGATGTTGGCATAGGTTCCTCCTTCAAAAGCTAGCAAAGTGACTTCGGTGCTTGATGTGTAGGTGCTTGTGCTTGCTTTAAAGCGCTAATGTATAATTTACGATTATACCATAAGAGTATGGGTAAAGACATCATAACGCAAAAATACGTTTGCTTGAAAGAATAATTTTTTGTATGCTGAAAATGGCTCTAATAGTAGGTCGTTTATCAATGGGAGGGAATATAAATGGTGACAACTCAGCATCATTATCCCAAGCAAGGTAGAGTCATTTTGCATATAGATATGAATGCCTTCTACTGCTCTGTTCATGAGGCTGTTGAGCCTGATTTATATAAAGGAAAGCCTCTGGCTGTTGCTGGTAGTGTTGAGCTTCGTAAAGGGATTATTGTTACTTCATCCTATGCTGCGCGCGCTGTAGGGATCAAGACAGGCATGCAAGTTAGGCAGGCGCTGAAGTTGTGTCCAGATTTGATACTGATAAGACCTGATTTCGAACTGTATCGAAGTTTCTCAAGACGGTTTATGCAGATTGCTTATAGCTATTCGCCTATGGTGGAATCCATGTCAATCGATGAGTGTTTCGTCGATATAACAGGGTCCAAACAATTTGGAACCCCACTTGAGATTGCGAATAACATTCAACAGAAGATCATGCAGGAATTGAAGCTGCCTTGTTCGATTGGCGTTGCTCCCAATAAGCTGCTTGCCAAGATGGGCTCCGATATGAAGAAACCGAATGGGATATCTGTGCTGCGTCTGCGGGATGTTCCCTCTGTATTGTGGGACAAACCGTGTAACTATTTATATGGGATTGGCAAAAAGACGGCGGATAAGCTGACTAGACTTGGCATCCATACGTTAGGTCAGCTAGCGGTAGGGGACGAGGTGCTGCTTAGTAAGCACTTTGGCATCTTAGGTGCACATCTGAAGCGTTCGGCTAATGGGATTGACCATTCACTTGTAAACCCCGAACAAGAACAGAGCAAGTCAATTGGGCATACTACGACGCTGCCGCAGGATTTTACTGATACCAAAGAAATTCACCGAGTATTCTTAAATCTGGCGGATCAAGTAGCTAGAAGACTTCGCAAGCAGGAGCTAATGGCATCCACGATCCAAATTACGATTCGTGATCCGGAGATGAGGACGATTACACGATCCGTCACCTTGCCTACGCCAACCGAACATATGGACGATATTTATCGAACATCCTGTCAGTTATATGATCATCAATGGGAGGAAGGTAACCCTGTTCGGCTGCTTGGGATTACGCTGCAAAATTTAACGATGAAGGAAGAAACGTTCGTTCAGTTGGATCTATTCGATTATGAAAAGCAGCCCAAACGAGAAAATTTGAACCGCATTATGGACGGGCTTCGTGATAAATTCGGGGAAAATGCGATTCTAACCGCGGGGATGATGGGCGACAATCCTGCAACGTTGATTAGAAATCATAAAGCGAGAGGGACATCCCTGCAAATGGACCATTTGAGGAACAATCCCCTTCACAAAGAAGAGGAGAAGTGATGAAAAATGGCACATTGTATTGGCTTTGCCGGCTATTCGGACAGTGGAAAAACAACGTTAGTGGCCAAGCTAATCTTGGAAATGAAGCAGCGCGGCTATCGGATAGCCGTAATGAAACATGATGCGCATGGACATTATAAAGAAGCCGCAGGGACGGACTCCACGACTTTTGTAGAGTCGGGTGCAGAAGCAGTTGTAACTCTATCTCCAGATGGGATTCATGTGTTCGAGAAGAAGCGAAATCCAAGTCTAGAAGAACAGTTAAGTGCTTATGCACATCTAGACTATGTTTTTATCGAAGGCTTCAAGAAGGAAAAGCATCCAAAGATTGCCGTTTTTCGTACAATAGAGCAAAGTGAAATAATTCAAGCTCTTGAGCCTGAGCCCATAGCTATTGCAACAGATATGGACGATTTCAACTTTCAATTATCTGCTTTTCCTTCCTTCGATTTGAACAATATCCCTGGTATGGCTGACTTTATTGAACGATATTTTGGGAGCAAATAATTTTAAGGTTTGAACTTTGTCCGTATTTATATTATATTTTACATTGAGGATAATTTGAGGAGGAGTTAGAAATCATGGCAAAGTATACATTTGTTGATAAAGATACTTGCATCGCTTGTGGCGCTTGCGGAGCTACAGCTCCAGACATCTATGATTACGATGATGAAGGTTTGGCTGAAGTGATTTTTGATGGAGATGGCAACAAAGGGGTAACTGAAATCCCAGAAGATCTGTTTGATGATCTACAGGATGCACAAGATGGCTGCCCAACGGATTCCATTAAAGTTGCGGATACACCTTTTAGCTAATCAGTATAAAACATAATTTTGTGAAGTGATTCGCAGAATGTCGAAAGAGCTCAGTTCCTGCAAAGGAATTGAGCTCTTTTTTTGATAAAAATTGTATTTACTTGTAACTATTTATTGCCATTTTCTACTTGCCATCTTACAATGAATCTAGTAAACATGGGGAGGATCTTATGGGTAAGAAGAAATGGATTCAGACTTTAGCAGTAGGACTTGTGTTGATGTTATTTTCGACATATTTCTACACCGTTAACTCTAGCGGCTTGTTTTATTTTGTTGAGGGTCCCCTCCAAGATGTTTTGCGGAAAGCTAAATCTGTGGATGAACGTCAGCCAGAGGATCGCATCAAAATTATTAAGATTGATGAGAAATCACTTAAAGCAATTGGGAAATTTCCGTGGGATCGATCTACCTATGCGCAATTGATAGAAAAGCTAGAGCAGTCAGGCGCAGCAGCAATTGGTATCGACGTCGTGTTAGCTGAACCTTCGAAAAACCCCGCTGACGATAAAGCATTGGCTGATGTTTTGGCCAAGTATCAAAATGTTATCGTGCCCGTCCAAATTAACTATCCCTCCAAGCAAAAGCAAGCAGGCGATCTTGTGCCTGAGAAAATAGACTACCCCACTCCAACACTAACAACCAGTAGACAGCAAATGGCACATATTAATGTGTTTGTCGATAAGGATGGTAAGGCTCGGAAGCTGCCAGTTGGGCTGCCGGATGAGAATGGAGCATACATACCTGCGTTCAGCGTTGCGCTCGCCAATCTAGTTTTGGATGATAAGGACAAAGTGAAGCGAGATGAAGCAACTGGACAATGGAAGCGCGGCAATAAAGTAATGCCAACAAACGAAAGAAATCAAGTTACGACTGAATTTTTCACACTGCCAAGGCAGAAAGTAGATGCAACAACAGGCTATGAATCACTATCTTTCATTGATGTAATTAATAGTAAAAATCCTTTACCATTGCAAGGCAGTATAGTTCTGGTAGGGCCTTTCGTCACGGCCATGCAGGATGAATACCCAACACCGATCAGCTCTGTTAAGATGTTTGGAATCGAAATACATGCGAATATGATTCAAACTTTATTAGAAAGCAAGTTTTATAAAGATACAAGTAAGCCTTTTGGCGTAAGTATTATCTTGCTTATTTCTTTGCTTGCCATTTTCTTATTTCATAGATATAAAGGCAAAACTGCTCTAATTATTTTTCTGGGAATGTTCGTGATCTATGGTGGCGTATGGTTAACCTTCTACATTGCGGGATCAACCTTCGCACCTCTTGTATACCCGCAATTTGCTTTAGTTACGATCTACATTTGGTCGTTGGTGAGTCATTACCTGGAAGAGCGGAAGGAGCGCAACCGTGTAACCGGTATCTTCGGAAGGTTCGTTTCCAAAACGGTTGTAGACGAGCTGCTGCAGTCAGGCGAAGATGTTAAGCTTGGCGGCAGTCGTAAAGATATCTCGCTTATTTTCGTTGATATTCGCGGGTTTACCCCTATGTCGGAACGACTAGAGCCAGAGCAAGTTATTCAAGTGTTGAATGAGTATCTGGATGTATGTACGAAAGCTATTTTCAAATTTAATGGGACGCTTGACAAATTTATTGGTGATGGTGTCATGGCGATGTTCGGCGCTCCGATTGAATATGACAATCACCCGGAGATGGCTGTGCGAGCAGCTATTGAGATGAAGTCGCAGGCTACTGTTCTTGAGCAGAGGTTGATTGAAAAGTATGGCATCGGAGTGAAGTTCGGTCTAGGTATTAACAGCGGACCTGCGGTTGTTGGAAACATTGGTTCTGAAGACCTAAGGCTCGATTATACGGCTATAGGAGATACGGTCAACTTGTCAGCTAGATTAGAAGCGAACGCGAAACCAGGTCAAATTCTAATCAGTGAACAGACCTACGCGAGGGTCAAAGACCTTTTTGAGATAGAATCCATCGGTGAAATTAAGGTAAAAGGAAAAGAAAAGCCCGTGGCTGTTTATGAAGTTATCGGGAATCTCTAATAAATGAATGCTGGGGAGGAATTTGGTGTGGGAAAAACTAAGAAATCATTTGTGTCATTATTTTTAAGTTTTTGTTTAGTGTTTAGTTTGGTCTCAGCGCTGCTTGTAAAACCTGTAGACGCAAAAACCGTTCGAGTAGCTGTCATTGCAGCATTATCCGGTGATGTAACGATCAAGAAAGGCGGAGGTTCCAAATCGTACGATGCCTATGAAAGTATGAGTTTAAATCAAGGCGACACGGTTTACACAGGAGCTAGCTCATCTGTCACCCTTAATTTGAGCAATGGGGATGCAGATGTAACTTTAGGCGAAAATGCTGAGATTAACGTGTCAGACCTTAATACCTCAGATGGAAATAAGAAATCCAAGCTTAAAGTATGGGCCGGTTCCATGTGGGTCAAGGTGAAATCATTAGCTGGATCAGATGATGAATTTGAAATTGAGACACCAACGGCCGTAATGGGTGTACGTGGAACGCAGTTCTTTGTTACCGTCGACCCGAAAACGGGCGCAATTAAGATGGCGGTTGGAGCAGGGAAAGTCTCTGCATCGACTGTAAAGAATGGAACTGACTCTACTCAAAAGTCTTCAATTACATACTTATATCCAACACAACAAATTTCTTTGGATTCTAGGGATGAGACGGATGATCTGTCACTTAAAGTAGATTTCCTTGATTTAGATGATTTTATTAAGGATGCTTCACCTGAAATCATTAGAGAGATTATCTTGAACAAAGCCGAAATAGATAAAGAGAACGATGCTTTTATCGCTAAGAAAAAGAAAGAAATCGAAGATGGTAAATTCGTGGATGATACTTCTTTAACTGTGAAGGATCAAGCTGGATTAGATAAAGTGAAACAAAACTTAGATAACTTAATTGGTAATATTGCCAAGAAGGCTCTCACAGAAAATAAGGTTGATAAAGAGTCTTTGAATAAAATCATTGAACAAGCAAATGCAAAAATCGATAAACAAGAGAAGAAATTAGATTTAGACAAAGTTAAAGAATTAGATAAAACTGCAGGTGTTGATGCAGAGAAAGAAAAAATAAAGAAAGAGCTGCTTCAAAAGCTTGAAGCTGAAAAGCTCAAAAAGCAACTTGAAGAAGCGAAGAAGCAAGAAGAACTCAAAAAAAAGCTGGCTGCTGCGCTTAAAGTTTTGGAAGAACAACAGAAAAAGATTCTCGAAGCGACGAAAGTGGCAGAGGAGAAGGCTAAAGCAGATGCTGAAGCTAAATTGAAAGAAAGCTACACAGATAAAGAGAAGAAGGATTTTGATGATAAGAAGAATGGGACAAATACTTCAGTACCGGGATCAGGTGGTAATTCGGGGAATTCAGGGGATACAGATCCAGGGACACCAGTATTAACACCAAGTATTAGTCTTACACCAGGCTCTGTTAGCAACTTCGGATTATTCAATTTAGATGTAAATCTAAGTAACTTTGTCGGCAGCAACACAATCTATGGAGTAGAAGTGCACTTATCCTACGGTTCCAATATTACTCTTAACGTTGATGAGGATCACCCTTGGGTGAGTAATTCTGATATTTTTAGCCAAAGCAATAGTGCAGATCATATTAAAGAATATTCTAACGTCTCACAGAAAGAGCTTGTGTATGCAGTGACAAATTTTGGCTCGGGTTCTGATAATGTTGAAGCGATAAATGGGACTAAAAGGTTAGTTACAATTCCGTTTAATGTCCATTTGTTAGAGACAACAGTAGTTCCAGCCCCAGTGACATATACTATTAAAGTCGAAAAAATCGTTATTGTTCATAAAAATGGTTTAGACGTTCAAAAAATAGAAATTCCTGTGAAACCTGAGACAACTGTCACTTTACCTCCCAATAGTGGTCCTAACAATTTATAAATAGAATAAGGAGAAACCAATGAAACCCTTAAAACATATACTCGTTTCATCCCTAATGGCCGCAACCTTTTTGGGAGGTTCATCCGTATGGGCGGCAGGATTGTCGACGGATGCTCTATTATCCAGCAGTGGACAGATCCTATCGGACGTGTCTACCTTCGCGGGAATCGGCGATTTTGAAGATAAGAGCGGGGATGCGCTAAGTGCGGCATTCCGTGCTCCGGGCAGTGTTGTTCAACTTTCAGATGGCAGTATTCTTGTAGCTGATACAAGGAATCATCTCATTCGTAAAATTTTAGATGGAAAAGTAACGACTTTCGCAGGTCCAGAAGTTGTCGTGACGAAGAATAACCAAGGCTTTCCTACGGGAGGGCTTGTTAATGGGAAATCGTCAGAAGCCTTTTTCAATGCGCCCACAGGGTTAGCTGTAGATGCTAATGGGAATGTGTATGTAGCTGATTCAGCTAATAATGCAATTCGGAAAGTGGATATGAATGGACAAGTTTCCATGTTGGCTGGAAATGGCGTTCCTGGTAGTAAGGATGGAAAAGGTGTTGAGGCAAACTTTAATCACCCAAGTGATGTTGCGGTAGCTGCAGATGGAACCGTGTATGTCGCGGATTCACTCAATCATGTTATCCGTAAAATAGCAGTTGACGGCAGTGTTACTACTTTGAATGCGGCTGCGACTCGAGCTATTGAAATCCGTCCAGGGGAAGCTTCCTTCGCGGGTGAATTCCAAGATGGCAGCTTAGCCACAGCGAAGTTCAATGAACCCGCTGGATTGGTTTTAGATAGCAAAGGCAATTTGTATGTAAGTGACACAGGCAACCAACGTATACGTTATATCGACCTCCAAGCAGGGACTGTGACTACGGTGGCTGGATCGACACCCGTTTTAAGCAATCAGACAATCTATGATAAAAATGAGTTATATGCAGGTGGAGACTTTGCAGATGGAGACGCGCTTAAGGCGAAGTTTGACTTCCCTAAAGGGCTTGCAGTAACTTCCGAAGGCGGAGTTTTAATCTCAGATAGTCTGAATCATGTGATTCGTTATTTGCTGAATGGAGAGGTTTCAACGATTGCAGGAACAGTCCAAACAGGTGAAGCGGACGGCGTGGAACAAGCAGCTGAGTTTTACAATCCTAGCGACGTTCTAGTAACTGCTCAAGGTAATATTGTGGTAGCAGACTCCTCTAATAACAAAATTCGTAGAATAGCTCCTTATCAGTTGCCGGGAAATCTAGCAAACAATAACGGAGTAAAAGTAGTGAATGGTGATAAAGTGATTTCATTCGATGCAGAGCCTGAGATTCAGGGTGGACGTACAATGGTTCCAGTTCGTGCCATAAGTGAAACATTTGGCTATGAAGTCAAATATGCCCGGCAAGCTGGGAAATCTGTCGTTCAGCTTATTAAAGGTGATGTTACGGTTGAGCTGACGATTGGTGAAACAAGCGTTGTACGAAAACAAATAGGTCAAACAGACAGCAACCAAGTGACGGATGTTTCTCCTTATGTGAAGCAAGATCGTACGTATGTGCCGGTACGTTTCTTCGCAGAGCAAATCGGCTTGGATGTCCAGTGGGATGCCGCTCACCAAACAGCCATTTTACGCACGAAATCATATGTGAAATAAGCAATCCGCAAGACGAGCTTGGCAGGGGAAACCCTTGTCCAGGCTCTTTTTTTCATGACTTCATCTCTAGGCAATTTTTGCCGATAAATGAAAGAGAGTTACAAAGTAGTCGATAGGAGGTTTTCTAGATTGAAGGACAAGAATCGCATTGATCAGTTGGAACGATTTTTCCAACATAATCCGATCGAAGATCCTCTTTATCTCAAAAAATATGTGAAAGAACATCCTGATCATAAAATGGCTTGGTACTTATTAGGCAGAGAATACGCAGCGCAAGGAAAGGAAGGCAAAGCGGCGTATTGTTTCGCGCAGTCTGGGGAGATCTATGAAGCTTTCGAACGCCAGAAAATAACGATAGAAGGTCCTTTACCTACTAGACCTTCTTCA
Source organism: Paenibacillus sp. V4I7 (assembly GCF_030817275.1). Lineage (NCBI taxonomy): Bacteria > Bacillati > Bacillota > Bacilli > Caryophanales > Paenibacillaceae > Paenibacillus > Paenibacillus sp. V4I7. The sequence goes on from NZ_JAUSZD010000002.1 coordinate 881,240, forward strand.
GTCTTACATAAAGGCACTACTGAGACGTCTGTTAAAAGTAAGTCCAGCGGTAAAGGGAAATGGATGCCTTTCATGGTTATTCTAATCCTGCTAGCTGTTCCCGCCGCAATGGATTTAGCGAAGAAGGATATGGGGGACATTCCGAATGAGACTGTTGCTGCAGCTCAAGCGGCAGTGAATGTACCTGTAACTCCTAAACAGGAAGGACCTTCTGGATTAAAGCTCTATTTCTCTAATGGGGATTGGGGTAAGAAGCTGCAGCAAGTTCTGTCATCTTCAGGATCAGGAGCTGGGGAATCTGTCATCATGGAAGCTCCCCGGAGTGCAGATGGTAAATGGAACGAGTGGAACAGGTCAGTGAAGCCTTTGATCAGCGTTGAGGGTAACGGGGGAGGCGGGGGTTCGGCAGCATTAACGTATTACCAGTCTCAGATTTGTTCCTGTGAGGTCGCAGATGGCTCCGCGCTTGTTCCCGTCATAGCTAATTGGATGCATGAGCGTGAGCAAGCTATTGTCTTACAAAGCGCAATCCAGGCCTACCAAAAAAAGACAGGGACACTGCCAGAGAAACCTGAACAGCTCACGAAACCTTACCCCAATAATCTCTTGCCAGGACTCACTCCTGAGATGCAGGAGGCGTTCCCTCAAGCTATAAGTAAGATTAACGAAAGCGGGAAAGCGGGGAATGCGCAGGATCCGGTACAAACGGCGGATAAAACAGAGCAGCCGAAACAAGAGCTCAAAGAGCAGGCCGCGCCATCTAATTCGCAACCGAAAGTTTCCGCAGACCCATTGCTGGAACCGCTTAGGATTGTTATTGATACCGATAAGCATCGTTTGGCTCTCGTTAGTGGTGATTTCATCATCCGGAGCTATCAAGTTGGCTTAGGAGGCGAGAAAACGCCGCAGGGAGAGTTCTTCATTAGTGAAAAGGTGCGCAATCCGAATGGCAAATCGAATGGGGAATTTGGCAGTCGAGGGATGACTTTATCGGATACACTTTATGCGATTCATGGTACGAATAAGCCTTCCAGCATCGGGAAAGATGAATCACATGGCTGTGTTCGCATGCAGCAAGCGGACGTTGAAGAGCTCTATAACATGGTGACCCATGAAACGAAGGTGACGATTGGTAAAGGGGTATTACCTCCTTCTTCAAATTCGGATGGTGGAAATGGTAATGGCGGCGGTAGCCCGGGTCTCGGTGCTGGGGGAGGGAAGCCGGATCAATCCTTTGGCCTTCCATTGCAGACCAATGACAGCAATCCCAGTAAGAAATATAAATGGCTTGATTAACTCAGTGGAAACATAACAAAACCGTCTGAATATACTTCGGACGGTTTTTGTCATGTTGTACTAGCGTTCCAAGCTTTACTCTTGACAACCATGTAGAAAGCGATTACAATTCAAAATGTGATGATTTCAATCACTTATTTCTTAATCATTTGTCCAAAATGATCAGTAACGTCATAGTAATGATGACAACAAGCAAAATGGATCCTGTCCAAATGATCGCTTTCTTATTAACTTCTTCTTTGGCTCTACGATTGGACATGATCGGTTTACGTTTGGACATAGGAATCACCTTTTCCTTAGGGATTAAAGAATATGGTTCTATCATAGCATAAGTAGGGTCGTTCATAGAATATGAATGTATAAATGAATTTTAATCAAGTATTGACGACTATGTCATTTTATTGTAAGATTTAATCACACGAAACACGAATATCAATTGAATATGTCAGTTTTAATAACATGTTACCGTAAGGGCATTAGTTATTGAAGAATGTAAGTCTTCTTCTATAACTATGCCCTTTTTATTTTTGCCAAAAATGATGAAACCTGAAGGGGGTTGGTAGCGCAAACTACTAAGCAAGTTAAATTTAGGACTACGCTACTTCATAAAATACCATCAGACTTATTAAAAAAGGGAGAAGATGAACACATGAATATGAAAAAATGGTCAACAATGGGCTTAGCTGCGTCCATGGTACTTATAGCAGCAGGCTGTGGTAAATCAACACCAGTTGAAACAACGAAACCAGCTGCATCGGCGGCGCCTACGACAGCAGCTTCAGCGGCTCCAACAGCTGCTGGCCCAAAAAAATTAACCGGTGATTTTGAAATCCAGTACTTTGTTGGCGGTTATGGCGACAAATGGTGGAAAAAAGTTATTGCTGAATTCCAAGCAGCAAACCCTGATCTGAAAATTAAAGAAAGTGCGGGACCAAAAATCAACGAACAAATGAAACCCCGTTGGATCGCTGGTAACCCACCTGATTTCGTATATATCGACGGACCTGAATTGTTCGATCGCCAAATGGTTACAGACGGACAGCTTGAAGATTTAACGGATTGGATCAAAGATGCTAAAAACGTTGACGGTGATAAAATCATTGATTTGCTTGCTCAGAAACCCCAAGAGTTTGATGGCAAAATCTACAACATTCCTTTCGTAATGAGCTCATGGGGTATTTTCTACGATAAAGCACTGTTCAAAGATAAAGGTTGGGCTGAGCCAAAAGATTTCGAAGAATTCTTAGCGGTCAGTGAGAAAATTAAAGGTGCTGGAATTAATCCTTTCATCCACACGGGTAAATATCCATACTACATCAACGGCAGCGTATTGCTTCCAGCAATCGTGTCCGCAAACAACAATGACTACAAATTACTGCAAGACATGTCTACGAATAATCTAGAAGCTTGGAAAAACCCAGCTATCATTAAAGGTCTTAATAAAATCGTTCAGCTTCGTGACAAAGGTTACATCGATAAAGCATCCGTACAAATCAACCACACGGATTCCCAATCCTTATTCCTGCAGCACAAAGATGCTTTCATCCCGAACGGTCTATGGCTGCCAAACGAAATGGCCAAGGACGTTCCAGCTTCCTTTGATTTCGGATTCATTCCTTCCATCACACAAGATAAAGGTGGAAAAGTTGTAGCTAATACGTCCACTTCAACTTTTGCAATTGCGAAAAAAGCGAAAAACAAAGATGCAGCAAAAGCGTTTATGCAATTCGTATTCTCTAAAACACAAGCTTCCCAGTGGGCGGAGTTGAGCGGTGCTCCTTCTAATATAAAAGGTGACATCTCTTCCTCCAAAGCACCTAACTTCGTTAAAGATGCGGCGAAATTCTTGTCATCTCCTGAAACAGTTGTCGTGCCAACAGTCTCCTTCGCGGCTGACGTTGACAAAGCGATGCAAGATGCATCAGTGGCTTTAACGATTGGTACAATTACCCCAGAAGAGTGGGTAAAACGTGTATCTGATGTCGTAGCGAAACAAAAGAAATAGGAACTGAATGAAGCAGTGCGGAGAACTAGGAAGGCATTAGCCTTAGGAGTTCTCCGCCATTTTAATGATAGGACGGTGAGGATAGAATGAAGACCAACTCGAAAATGTGGAAACGGAATTTGTTCATCGCTTCATTCATCATTCCGACTTTTCTTTTCTTCTGTGTGTTTACGATCTACCCTGTTATACAGGCTTTGCAGAAGTCATTCTATGATTGGTCAGGAATGTCAGAGAATAGCACGTTTATTGGGTTTGATAATTTCGTCGAATTATTTAAGGATCCGATTGTACTTAGAGCCATCGGGAATGATTATTTTTTAGTCGTAGGTAAAGTCATTGGCATTATGATTCTGGCGACGTTCTTCGCTGTTGCTTTAACTCGTTTCAAGCTGAGAGGCTCTGGCTTCTTCCGTGCCATATTTTTTATCCCGAATGTGATCTCCGTTGTTGTTATTGGTGTGCTCTGGAACTTCATCTACAATCCACAAATTGGATTCCTGAATGCGTTCTTGTCACTATTCACAGGAAATAAAGTCGATATTACTTGGTTAGGATTTCCACAGCATACGATCTGGATGCTATTACCCCCTACGATTTGGGCTGGTATCGGCTTCTATATGATCTTGATGATTGCTGCAATCGTGAATATTCCTGCTTCCTACTACGAAGCAGCTAATATAGACGGAGCTGGTCAATGGTCGCAATTCCGCCACATTACCATGCCGCTCATCTGGGAGCAAATTAAGGTTTCCATTGTTAACATTGTCATTACAACACTTAATGGATCATTCGTCATTGTTCAATTAATGACAAACGGCGGACAGCCTGATAATACGACCCAAGTTATGGGATCTTATCTGTATCGGATGGCTTTTCAACAATATCATTTCGGTTATGGAGCAGCCATCGGTGTCATGATCCTAATCGTTTCACTGATTACTACCCTTGTTCTGCAGCGTATCATGCGCCAAGAAACAATCGAAATGCATTAAGGTCATTCTAGAAAATGATACTGAAGGAGGGGGAACCATCGTATGATCATTAAAAACCCGTTAGCCAAAATGTTTGTCTGGATCATTCTTCTTATCTGGAGCGTCGCCGTCCTGTATCCATTGATTTGGACACTGCTGGATGCGCTCAAAAATAATGAGCAATTTTTCTTAAATGCCCCGTGGGCATTGCCTAAATACCCGCTGCTTTGGTCAAACTTCTCCTATGTTTGGAGCAAATATAATTTTAGCACTTATTTCTTGAACTCCATTGTTGTGACGGTTGGAAGTACCCTTCTGGGGATGATTCTTGCTGCAATGACAGCCTATATCCTAGCTAGGTATGATTTTAAAGGGAACAAAATCCTCTTTACGATCTACATCTCGTCCATGATGATACCGTTCGCACTAGCACTGATTCCATTGTTCTTCTTATTGAATGATTTGCACTTAATCAATACATGGTTAGGATTAATTCTGGTCTATGCGGCACTCAATCTTCCTTTTGGAATTTTCTTGCTTGTAGGGTTCTACAAATCGCTGCCAAAAGAAATTGAAGAGGCGGCAATTATTGACGGGACCTCCCATTACGGTACGTTCTTCCGTGTTATGCTGCCATTGTCTCAACCGGGTCTAATCACGGTGATGATTACAAATATGCTGAATAACTGGAACGAGTACTTTCTTGGGGTTGTCTTGACCAATGAACCAACCAAGTACACGCTTCCAATCGGTCTTGCTGTTATGCAGGCAGAGATGCAGTATCGAGTTGAGTGGGGACCGTTATTCGCAGGCCTGCTAATAACGACACTTCCAACGTTGATTGTATATATGATCTTTCAACGTCAAATCGCGAGTGGAATTACTGCAGGTGCCGTGAAATAATTGTATAATTGGTTGCATAGAAAAAACACCTTATCCTAGAGGATTTTATCCTTTCGGGAGGGTGTTCTTTCTACTATAATTGGGATAGGTAAGAGCAAACAAGAAACGGCCAAACTTGTAGGCTTCTATAGGGGATCATGACATGAGAGCTATGTATATATTGCAGAAAATAGGACGTTCATTGATGATTCCGATTGCGGTGCTGCCGGCGGCATCCATTCTTTTACGTATTGGAAAAATGACGTTTAGTGATCCATTTCTTATGCAGGTGGCTCAGATTTTTGAGTTAGGCGGAAGTGCGATTTTTGATAATTTGCCATTCATATTTGCAATAGGTATAGCCATTGGACTAACGTCCGGAGACGGGATAGCAGCACTTGCTGCTGCAGTTGGCTATTTAGTGTTCGACAATGTCTTGAAACATTTTCAAGTGGGGACTGACTCTGCGGACCGGCTGGATATGGGTGTTCTAGGCGGTATGCTCGTTGGCATGCTATCTGCCATGTTCTTTAACAGGTTCCAACATACCCGGCTGCCCAAGGCACTCGGATTTTTCGGAGGCAAGCGATTCGTTCCGTTGATTACATCTTTGGTCATGGTTTTCCTAGGGGTGTTGATGGGTTTCATCTGGCCTCCCGTTCAAAGGGGCATAAGTGTTATCGGGTTGTGGATCGTTGATAATGGGAACATTGGCGTATTCATTTACGGAATGATGAACCGGCTACTCATCCCAACGGGTTTGCATCATATTATTAATAATATAGCTTGGTTTCAAATCGGAGATTATGTCACACCAACGGGAAAATTGCTGCATGGCGATATCTCACGATTTTTCGCTGGAGACCCAGAAGCGGGACTATTCATGACAGGTTTTTATCCCGTGATTATGTTTGGGCTTCCTGCAGCAGCCTTAGCTTTAATTAGAAGCTCATCTTCTAACCGTCAGTTTGTTGTTCCTGTGATGCTTAGTGCAGCATTAACCAGCTTCCTAACAGGCATAACAGAGCCAATTGAGTTTGCCTTCATGTTCTTAGCACCAGGCTTATATCTGATTCATGCCGTCTTAACTGGCTTTTCCATGGTGTTAATGAATATGCTTCAGGTTAAAATGGGATTCGGTTTCTCAGCCGGATTTATTGATTTCGTTCTTAGCTGGCATCAATCTACGAATCCTTATTGGATTGTCCTTGTTGGGATAGGGTACTTCTTCCTTTATTATGTTGTATTTCGGACCTATCTTCATTTTTTTCCATTCAAAGTGCCCAGTCAGGACGAAGCTGTTCAGCTTGAAGCAGAAGAAGCCCTGGTGGCCATCGAAGAAAAGAAAGAAGACCGTCCAGCCAGCATTCTAAGGCATATTGGCGGACCTTCTAACATTATTTCGATCGATGCTTGCATTACACGGCTACGCCTCCTAGTGAGTGAAGAAAATTTAATTATGGACAGTGAGCTTAAAGACCTTGGTGCTATTGGGGTTATCAGACTTGGTAAAGGAAACGTACACGTTGTTTTTGGTACGGAATCGGAACAAATTAGAGAAAGTATTAAACCCTTGCTTCACCAGCAAAAAGACAAATCAGGACAAGCCTAAGAACGCGGAGGTGTCTTATGATTGAACGGACGATCATTCATGTACTGTCCCATAATGTGGTGATGGCACATTTGACATCAGGGAAAAATTCAATTGCTTTTGGTAAAGGAATTGGATTCAAAAAAACGCCAGGAATGCTCATTAGCGAAGGCGAAATCACACAAGAATTTCTCCTGCATACATCTGAAGTTCTTAAAAACTACGAACAAATTCTGAATGCGGTTGATTTGAAAATTATCGGGATTACGGAGGAAGTCATCGCTTATGCGCAGAGCGTGCTGGAAGGCGACTTCTCCGAAACGATTCACGCCTCGCTGGTCGATCATATTAACTTTGCTGTCGAACGGCAAAAGCGCGGTATTTTCATCACGAATCCATTCGCTTATGAAATTGGGTATATGTATCCTGAGGAATACAAAGTAGCCAAGAAGTCCGTAGATTTCCTCAATGATCATTTGGATGTGAAATTGCCGGAAGATGAGGTTGCCTTCTTGGCGATGCATTTCAATGGCGCACGTAAAAAAGAGCAAGCTTCTGATTCCTTAGCGGTAGTTAGAGTAGTCTCGCAAACGATCGAGTCTGCCAAAGAATTGGGCTTTAATTTCGATGATTCCTTCTCAACGCTGCGGTTCATTAGTCATTTGAAAGGTGTCATTGAACGGGTTAAACAAAAAAAGACACTCCAGAACTCGCTGCTTGAAAAGATTAAAGAGGAGTATGGAGACACCTATGTGAAGGCGAAGGTATTATCTCTCATGCTAAGTGATTCTCTTCAATTAGAAGTGCCTGACGATGAAACGGGTTACTTGACGATGCATCTGGAACGACTGCTTCAACGAACAGAAGCGTAGGTTGTTAATAGCTAATCTGGATTCCCTTGCAACCTTCATGGAGCAGGGATTTTTTGTTTGAAATAGAGGTGAAATGCCTTTCAGTGGATTGCATATTTGCACGTTGTCAGCTAAACTGACTGTTAGAGTCATTAGAGAACGGAGTGCATAGGACATGCTGTATAAGAAGTTAGGAAAACCAATCTTGTTCCGAATGGATCCGGAGAAGGCGCATCATCTTACGATTGACGGGCTAAGTGCTTTAGGGAGCTTGCCAGGTGGGAAGCAATTACTGAAATCCATGTATGGAGTGCCCTCTTCACCCCTCTTGGCCCAACAATTATGGGGACTACAATTCGCAAATCCAATAGGTCTGGCAGCTGGTTTAGATAAAAATGCCAAGGCTGTTAAGGGATTCTCACAACTAGGCTTTGGTTTCATGGAAGTAGGCACAATTACACCAAAGCCACAACCGGGCAATGAGCTGCCGCGGCTATTTCGTCTTCCGGAAGACAAGGCGCTTATCAACCGAATGGGCTTTAATAATGTAGGTACTGACATAATGGCAAAAAACCTGATGAAGACAGGTAAACGTGACATACCTGTTGCTATTAACATAGGTAAAAATAAGACGACACCGAATGAACAGGCCGAAGAGGATTATCGAGCATGTATTCGGGAGTTATATACATATGGTGATTTCTTTGTTGTGAATATTAGCTCACCAAATACACCGGATTTGCGTAATTTACAGCATGGGAACGATTTGAAGCGATTGCTTGATGCAGTGACAACGGAAATGCAGCTTCAAGAGAAAAAGAATGGTCATTCAGGTAAACCTGTTTTGGTTAAAATTGCGCCGGATCTTTCGGATGAAGAACTTGAATTAACCGTGCATACGATTAAGGATAGCGGTATTTCTGGGATTATTGCCACGAACACAACACTCAGCAGACAAGGACTGGTACACCCTAATCGCGAGCAAGCAGGCGGACTTAGCGGAAAGCCTCTAACTCAGCGAACAACGGAGGTTATTAGACGTGTCTATCAACTGACGGAAGGCAAGCTGCCGATCATTGGTTCCGGGGGGATATTTACTGCGCAAGATGCCTATGACAAAATTCGGGCAGGAGCAAGCTTAGTTGAAGTGTATACGGGCTTTATTTATGAAGGACCCGGGATGCTTACAAGCTTGAATAAAGGTCTTCAAGATTTGCTGAGGAGAGACGGATATACACATATTTCCCAGGCAATCGGCGCAGATCAGCACTGACTTCATTCAGAATGGAGGATAAAAGGATGGATGGACGAGATTGGAAGAAATTTCTCCTGCCTTACGAACAAGCGGTGGAGGAGCTAAAAGTAAAATTTAAGACACTGCGTGGCGAACTCAAGAGTAGAGAAGAGTATGCACCTATTGAATTTGTAACGGGACGTGTCAAAAAGATATCAAGTGTACTAGAGAAAGCGAAGCGTTTGAGTGTCCCGATGGATCAATTAGAGTCCGGTATCGAGGATATCGCTGGGATTCGGATTATGTGTCAGTTTGTAGAAGACATTGATCGCTTGGCCGAGCTGATTCGCAGCAGACAGGATATGAATGTAGTCTACGAAAAAGATTATATTGCGAATAAGAAACCGAGTGGCTATCGTAGTTTTCATATTATTATTGAATATCCCGTTCAAACCGCTTTAGGTATGAAACGAATATTAGCTGAGGTGCAAATTCGGACGCTCGCTATGAATTTCTGGGCGACGATCGAGCATTCTTTGAATTATAAATATAAAGAACAATTGCCATCTGAGGTTAGAGCACGCCTTAGTAAAGCAGCCGAGGCTGCTTATCTGTTGGATCAGGAAATGTCCAGCATTCGTGGTGAGATTGTTGCGTCTCAGAAGATGTTTGAGGATAACTCGAATTTGGTAAATATCGTACTCAATAACATTCAGGAGCTTTATTTCTATCATAGAGTTCGGGAAGCCGCTCAATTTCAGCTGAGATTTAACGAAATATGGGAGACAGAAGAAGGTTTGAGTGATCTGTCGTCCGATATTGAGGCTGCAATCGCTAGAGCGAAAAAAGGAGACAGTAACTGATCTATGAGTTCCTACGATCGTTTATATGTGGCTTACTTATACTATTTCAATGATCAGCGAGACTATTTCGAATGTCATGAAGTGATGGAGGAGCTTTGGCTGGAGGAAGGCCGAAGTCCCTTATACCAAGGTCTACTGCAGGTTGCAGTGGGCCTTTATCATCATGCCAATGGAAACGTAAGCGGTTCTATCAAACTCTTTAGCGCAGGACTTGATAAGCTAGCGCCATACCCTGCACATACGCTCGGCATTGATTTGGAAAGATTGGTCCGAGATAGTGGGGAGTACTTAACAAAGCTGTTGCGTATAAAGGAAGAACCATTCGCTCCTTATGACCTTAACATTCACATCCTAGATGATGAACTGAGTGAACTTCTTGCGAAATTGAAGCTGCACCCTCCTGGGCAGGAAGAGGAGGAAGGCCATGATTGAGGTTCGACAGCTGAGCAAATATTATCAAGTACATGAGCGAGAGCCTCGAATCAGTGGATGGCAAGTCATTTGGAGTGTTGGGATTGCAATGGTTTGTTTCGGATTGACGAGGGCGTTATGGAAGATTGCTTTACGCCAATATACCAGTGCAAGTAGTTGAGTTTTTGAGGGGTTGAAATAGAGAAAGGACTTCCCACCTTGCGGTGGTAGAAGTCCTTTTTTTGTGTGGAGTGAGTTGCCCGGCCTTTCATACATAAAATGACGGGAAGTGGGAAAACTTTTCCATAAGACATAGTTATAGTTATTCCTATGAATTTGGTGGTGGCGAGCTCTTGAAATCTTGGACGAAAACGCTACATCAACTATTTAACAGAAAGAAATCAACTCCCCCCCTTTCACAGGAGCGGGAGCCAATGGAGCAACCCGATTTGCAGCAAAGCCTTTATCTTGATATTGCACTGAACATCGCTCAAATCAAAATGATTTTTGGACATAGCTCCGATATTGTAATCGGCGAATTGTGCTTGGATACCGAAAATAACAATAAGATTGGCTACGTATACTTAGATCAATTAGTTAATAAATCATTTTTTCAAGAAGTGACGAATGCTCTACTTACAGGAACAGCCCAGCTCATCGAAGCTATAAATACCGGTTTATATGATTCAACAGATTTGATTAGGAACAGCATTCATGCCTGTGGAGAAGTCAAAACGATCGAAGATTTTCAAGTATTGTGCCAGAATATGTTATCTGGTGAGACTGTTATTCTAATCGATGGCTATGCACTTGCACTTTCTGTGAATACGGCTGGCGGAGATATGCGTTCTGTGGAAGAGCCTTCAACGCAATCCGTCGTAAGAGGGCCTCGTGATGGATTCACGGAATCGATCGGCACGAATATATCCCTCATTCGCAAACGAATAAAGAGCCCCAATTTATGGTTAGAAACCATGGCGATTGGCAGAGTCACTCAAACCACAGTGTCTATCATGTACATAAATGGAATCGTAAATGACAAAATTGTTGAAGAGATACGTCTCCGGCTTGTACGAATCGATATTGATGGGATTCTGGAAAGTGGCAATATCGAGGAACTTATTCAGGATGAAACCTTAACGTTTTTTCCAACTCTGTACAATACAGAGCGACCCGATGTCATTGCGTCAGGACTGCTTGAGGGTCGCGTGGCCATCCTAGTAGATGGAACTCCCTTCGTGCTTGAGGCGCCCGCACTGTTCACCCAGTTTTTCCAATCCGCTGAAGATTATTACCAACGGGCTGAATTTGCCACACTTATTCGCATATTGCGATATATGTGCTTCTTTATTTCTTTGATGGCACCTTCGTTCTATATCGCCATAACAACATTTCATCAAGTGCTATTGCCCAGCTCGCTTCTGTTTAACTTAGCCGCCCAGCGAGAAGGCATACCTTTTCCGGCTTTTGTTGAGGCACTTCTTATGGAAGTTACCTTCGAAATCCTGCGTGAAGCTGGTGTCCGTCTCCCCAAGACAGTAGGCCAAGCTGTTTCTATCGTAGGTGCCTTGGTTATTGGGCAGGGTGCTGTCGATGCAGGGTTAGTTTCACCGGCAATGGTAATTGTCGTTGCCATTACGGCTATTTCCAACTTTGTAATCCCGGCTTTTAGCATGGGCATTTCCATACGCATTATACGGTTTATTCTGATGATTTTTGCCGCAACGTTTGGTTTATTCGGAATCACCGTTGGCTTAATCGCGATGGTCCAACATTTATGCAGCTTGCGCTCCTTCGGTGTGCCGTATATGGCTCCTATGGCACCTTTTGTCCTTGATGACCAGAAAGATACCATTCTTAGATTCCCTCAATGGGGACTATTCTCTAGACCACGTTTCATCAGTCAAAAAAATAACATTCGGGAAAATAATACCCCAACAACGAAACCAACACGGAAGTAAAAGGGAGGAGGGCTATGCCAGATGAAAAGATTAGGTCGTATTCTTTGTACACTTATCTTATTTAGCGCCGTGCTCTCCGGTTGTTGGGATCGACATGAATTAAATGATCTGGCCATAACGGTTGGTGTAGGAATAGATAAAAGTGGAAAAGATTATCTAGTTACAGCACAGATAGTGATTCCGAGCGAAGTAGCAGCTAAAAAAGGGAGTGGCTATAGTACTTCAATTACAACCATTTCAGCGACGGGGGTTTCAACGTTAGAAGCAGTTAGAAAGTTGACGACATTAAGCCCTCGGAAAATATTTGCTTCTCATTTACGTATCCTCGTGATTGGCGAAGAACTTGCACGGGAAGGTATTTCCAAGGTGATGGATGGCCTCGCAAGAGATCATGAAGTCCGATCAGATTTCTTTATAATTGTTGCCAGAGACACGACGGCTGCCAGTATTCTTAAAATTTTGACCCCAATAGAAAGAATTCCAGCTAATAAAATGTTTAAAACACTAGAGTCGTCTGAGAGAGCGTGGGCACCAACCATTAGCGTTGAACTGGATCGGTTTATTTCCAACCTTGCTACACCTACAAAAAATTCTGTACTGACTGGAATTCGGATTCAAGGAGATAAGCAGAAAGGAATGTCGGAATCTAATTTATCAAAGACTACGCCTCCTTCTTATTTGGAGTATTCAGGAATAGCTCTATTTAAGAAAGATAAGCTTGTAGACTGGCTTAACGAAGAAGAAAGTAAAGGATTTAACTACATCATGGGAAACGTTAAAAGTACGATGGGGCATCTCAACTGTCCCCAAGGCGAAACATTATCCATTGAGGTCAACCGAACAAATACAAAGGTTAAAGGTCAAATTGTAAACGGCAATCCAGAAATTAACATAAGTTTATTCGTGGAGGAAAATATAAGTGAAGTTCAATGCCAGATCGATTTGTTGGATCCTAACACCATTCATGAACTAGAACAAATCACTGAAACTAAGCTAAAACAGATTATGACTTCTGCAATTAAAAAGGCCAAACAGAACAAAGCTGATATTTTCGGCTTTGGTGAAGCCATAGAAGATGTCTCCCCCAAGACCTGGTTGAAAGTAAAATCGGATTGGGAGAACGAATTCTCCAAGTTGAAAGTGAACATCGATACCGATGTTCATATTCGTGGTTTGGGAACAACGAATAATTCGATTATCGAGCGTTCAGGGGAGGATTGATTCGAATGCTAACAATTCTCTTGAACATGATCATTGCTTCCAAACACCTAACCCACTTGACTTGATTACCTTCTTCTATAAGCCTGTCAGTGATTTCGTTTTTGGTATCCTAAAGTAGAGGTGTGTCCTATGATCGAGAAAGGAAAAATTGGCGTCCATCAATTTACCATACTAACTATCCTGTTTACAATTGGCAGCTCTATTCTCATAGCTCCCTCGGGACTTGCTTATGAGGCTAAGCAGGATGCATGGATTGCCTCTATTCTGGGTCTACTTGTCGGTTTATTGCTAGTTATCCTGTATCAAGCGCTTGGAAAACGATTCCCCCAACAAACATTGGTTGCTTATAGTGAGGAACTTATGGGGAAGTGGATGGGAAAAACGGTGTCCTTACTTTATTTTTTCTTTTTTTTCATTCTGGCGGCACTCGTTCTTCGCAATCTTGGGGATTTTATCTCAGCACAGGTTTTAGTGGACACGCCACTGCCATTCACACATATCTTCTTCTTAGGCGTCATCATTCTTGGTATTCGAAATGGGTTGGAGACATTCACTCGAACTTCGGAAATTTTCCTGCCATGGGTATTAATATTCTTCTTCCTTATGTGCGTTCTACTCCCCACCGAAATGCAAATTGACTGCTTGAAGCCTATTTTTGGCTATGGATTGAAACCTATCGTACGTGCAGCGGTTCCACTTATTGGAACTCCATACTTGGAGCTTGTTGTCTTCTTAATGATTATTCCTTTCGTGAATTCAACGAAAAAACTGAGGAGATCATTCCTAGTCGGGGTTTCCATTGGCGGAAGTTTATTAAGTATCATATCGCTCTTATCCATTCTTGTAATGGGAGATGCTTTAACGGCAGTTCTAATGTATCCGAGCTATAGTTTAGCCAAAAAAATTAGTATTGGTTCTATCCTTGAACGTCTAGAGGTCTTCATGGCAGGGATCTGGTTTATTACCATTTACTTCAAGCTTTCCATATGCTTCTATGCGGCCACAATGACTTTCGGTGAAATATTTAATCTGAGGGATGTTCGGCAGCTTTATCTACCTTTGGGCATGATATTAGTCGTTCTTTCGGTCATTGCTTACCCTAACACGGCTTATTTCATTCAATTTGCGTCTAAAATATGGGTCTTCTATTCAGGGACATTCGGGTTTGTCATCCCTCTGTTATTACTCGTTATGGCTATTTTTCGAAAAACACGATAACGTTAGGTGAATAGAAAAAGCAGCGGAATCTCCGCTGCTTTTATCGTAGGATTAACCTTTATACTTTTGGAAAAAGGCTTTGAAAGTTTCTGGCGTGTTACCACCGTTTGAGCCTGGCTCAGGAACTCCGCCCACAATTCGCTCGACTTCTACACCATTTTTGTAGTAGACAAGTGTAGGTGTGGATTCGATTTTATATTTCTGCCAGCCATCCTTGAATTCCTCCAAGTTGAACTGTTTAACATCAATACCAAGCTCTTTTTGTATCGGAACAAGAACAGGGGTCGTTACTTTACAATGTGGACAGGTCGAAGCGTAATAATATTGGAAAAATGTTTCTTTGTTCTTCAGTCTTTGATCCAAATCCTTCGGTAGAATGAGGTTCTGGTAGTTCGGATCCGTTAATTGTTTCACTGTTTCCGGATTTAATTTGGATGCGGCAACGCCATATGGATTGCCTGCATTAGCTTTGTCCGAAGATTTGGTAGACTGCTGATTAACGAAATATAAGCCTCCAAATAAAACAAGAACAATGCCTAGATAAATAAGCAGCTTCTTCAATGTATGCACCTCTTTATAATGTTTACTTTCTACTACCTTCTATAAAAAGTATAGCATATCCTGTTGGTATTTTGAAAATAATTGGCTGTTTGGTGACAAGTTAGATATAATACCGATATTAAAAGATGAAAGAGAAGATGTCCGGATGACGAAGCAGCTGCCTGCTCTTTTTAGAGAAAAGATGATTGATTTATTGGGTGAAAATGAATTTGAGCAATTTCTGGAATCGTATGACCAACCGAGAACGTTTGGATTAAGGGTGAACACAGTAAAGGTGGAAAAGGCGGATTTTTTGGCGAAAAGTCCATTTGCGCTGAGAGCGGTGCCTTGGGTTTCCGAGGGGTTTTATTATGAAGAAGGTGAACGCCCGGGTAAGCATCCCTATTATCATGCTGGGCTTTACTATATTCAAGAGCCAAGCGCAATGGCTCCTGTAGAATTGCTGCAAGTACGCCCAGGGGAGCGTGTACTCGATTTATGTGCCGCACCTGGCGGGAAGTCAACGCAAATAGCCGCTAAGCTTCAAGGCGAAGGGGTTCTTGTTGTTAATGACATTCATTCTGATCGTGTGAAGGCACTAGTGAAAAACCTTGAGCTTTTGGGTGTTAGAAACGCGATCGTTTTGAATGAGAAGCCGGAGCGGATGTTAAAGGCCTTCCATGGCTATTTTGATAAAATATTAATAGATGCGCCTTGTTCGGGTGAAGGGATGTTCCGCAAAGAAGAAGAGATGATGCAGCAGTGGGAGCGTCATTCTGTTCAGGAATTTGCTAGCATGCAGAGAGAACTGCTGGGTCAGGCTGCCCAAATGCTTGCGCCCGGTGGACTGATTGTTTATTCGACCTGCACGTTTTCACCGGAGGAGAATGAAGCGCAGATCGCAGAGTTTTTGGACAAGCATTCGGCGTTTGATGTGGTTCCGGTAGAGGGGTTTGGTGCTGGAAGGCCGGATTGGCTGCGGTTGCCTTGGTGTGAGGGGGAGTTTTCTGACCGCGCTCGGGAGGCGGTGGCTGGGACTGCTCGGCTTTGGCCGCATCGGTTGCGGGGTGAGGGGCATTTTGTTGCTGTGCTTCGGCGGGATTCGGATGTGGAAGCTGTCGTAGAATCTTTTGAAGCCGACGTTATGTCGGCATCAGTAGCGGGGAAGCGCAGCAGCCGTGAGGCGCTGCGGAAGGGGCGCGCGGAGACGTCGACTCGCGCGGCTGTGAGCTTGGAGCCGCTGGAGGCGTTCTCGGGCGAGCTGCTGCGCAGCGAGCCCTTCGCACTAGAGCGGCTCGTGTGTTACGGCGAGCACGCGTATGCGTCGCCGGCAGGTTTGCCCGAGCTGCACGGACTGAAAGTCGTGCGGCCGGGCTGGTACATCGGCGCGCTGCACCGCGGCCGATTCGAACCGTCCCATGCGCTAGCCATGGGACTGCGCATGCTCGAAGCCAAGCGAGCGCTGAGCTTGGCTTCGAGCGACGAGCGAGCCCTTCGGTACCTGAAGGGCGAGACGCTCGAAGTCGCGGAGAGCGAGATCATCCGCGACCCGGAAGTGACCAAGGCAGCCAAAGGCTACTGCCTGGTCTGCATTGAAGGGCATCCCGTCGGCTGGGGCAAATGGCATGACGGGATGCTGAAGAACGAATACCCGCCCGGCTGGAGGTGGACCTAAGCGGTCATGAAACAAACACAAAGGCTCGATAAAATACTCGCCCATGTAGGCATCGGCACACGCTCTGAACTCAAACGCCTGGCTAAAGAAGGCGCGATTTTCGTCAACGGTGTGAAAGTCAAAGACAGCGGTATGCAGGTGAATCCCGATACCGATATCATCACTGTAAACGGTGAACCGGTGATGTACCGTGAATTCGTTTACCTCATGATGAATAAACCGCAGGGGGTCGTCTCTGCCACAGAAGACAATCGTGACCGCACGGTTGTGGACCTTTTGGATAAGGCCTATGCACCATTCGAGGTTTTCCCTGTTGGACGCCTGGACAAGGATACAGAAGGCTTTCTTTTGCTAACGAACGATGGGAAATTGGCCCACAATCTTCTTTCTCCACGTAAACATGTACCCAAAACCTACTTCGCGAAAGTGGAGTGGGAGGTAAGCGAATCAGACCGCGAAGCATTTTCCCAAGGCGTTACTTTGGACGATGGTTATGAAACACTTCCTGGTATTTTAAAAATTTTAAAGACCGGCAAAGAGTCTGAAGATGAGCCTTCGGAAATCGAACTAACGATCATGGAAGGCAAATTCCATCAAGTGAAACGAATGTTTCAAGCCGTAGGCAAAAAAGTCGTATACTTGAAACGAATTTCGATGGGGCCACTTGCCTTAGATCCAAGTTTAGAATTGGGTCAGGCGAGAGAGTTGAGTAAAGATGAACTTCTTGCTTTGCAGAATGCCACTTAAAGTTAATAACGAATCACACGCACAGTCACGGGATTGTACGAAACAGATTGTGCGTGTTTTATTTTGGATCTTGCTAACGCTCTTCCCATTTCTTTAAGATGGATGCAATAATCTCCTTTTTGGTCTCCTCAGCAAGTCCGTTCCTTAGTTCTGTGATGAATTCAATAAAGAGTAACGACAAAAGCTCATTCAGGTCCATACCTAAAGGAATCTCATACTTACAATCCCAATCATCGAAAAATACGGCTATTCGGTTGACTTCTTTTGGATGGATGTCTATATTAAGGGTCAAATAATCTCTTGTACTGGCCAAACTAGACACGTTAGACAAACTCCATTGAAACTTCGCAACTCTATTGATATCTCGCAGATTGTTACCTACAACGTTAGGATTCGTGGTTAAAAAATGACTGTAGGTTTCTCTCAAATCCAACAAGTAATCATACAAATCTTTATCTTGGCGTACGTGATCAAGAAAATTATCAAATAATAGTTTTACGAGGAACGTTATATTCATACCAAGCAGTTCTTGATTTGTTGTGTATTGGATATCCTCAATAAAAACTTCTGCCCGGTTAAAAAAATCGCGAGGTGCACGGACTTTAACGGTTTCATACAATTCAGGTGTTTCCTTGTTAAAAAAACTAGTCCATGATTTTAAAGTTAGCATACAAGCGGTCCTCCTTTTCTTCTCTATTACTACTTATTCTAAATCTAGCACACATATGACAATCGTTATGGCAAAAAGAGCCTATGATCTGCCGTTTCAAATAAGAAACAAGCAGCCACAGGCCCTATACTATTGGAATTACAAATTGCTTTGAAAACCAGATCTATTCAACGTACTATACCGTATACCAGAGTTCAGCGTGGAAATAAACATGATATTGTTCGATATTACGAGGTCCGTCACAGCCGCTTGTATGTTCATAGAGCGAAGAATAATGCGCCCCTTTAAATCAGATATTTTATAAATACCTGAGTTCGCGCACGCGTAGACATCTCCGTTATTGGCTACCAAGCGATAGATGAATATACCTTCAAACTGTATTTGTTGAAAACCGCCATTTTTATTCCCCAGTACCAAACCACCTTTGGCTGTTGTTCCCAAAACCATCTGATTGTATACTGCCAAGCTCTTAATCGGCTGATCCATGGAGACACTCCACCATTCGCTCATAAACACATCATAGTAGGCGATACCTTCTTCGTAGCCAAGAAAAAGAAAATGCGGCGTGACCATTAGATCGAATGTTTTCTTCTCAGGATAAGCGAATGGCAGCCATTTCCCATTACCTCTACACATCAATCCACTATCCGTTAATGCTAACTGATCTCCCCAACTTAGTGTATGATAGCAGGGGGCACGTAATGACGTTGCTTGCCAAACATCATCATCCAATCGATACAGCCCATGGTTTGTAGACGCGAATAATTGTGCATCTACCCAATCAAGTCGATGGATCAGGATTCCTTCAGGGAAACCCTGGGAAACGCGTTCCCAGGAGCGAAGGGCGGAGAATTGATACACGCCTGAACCCAATGTACCAGCAAATAAAATCCCATCATCTGAAGCGGCTAATGTTGAGAAGCCGAGCGGCAGCATATCATAGGTTGAGTGCCATAATTGATTTGAATCCATGAAGCTCCTCCTACTATTTACATGATAGTTCGTCCGGTACTGGATGTGGTGGCGCAGCACGAACAAGTGCGGCTTTCGTTATAGACCTCTTTTACAAGTCGAAGATAATCCATCGATTTACTCAGATCGCAGTCCAGTGTAGATATGGTATGACGTTCGCCACTCATCAACTGAAAGATACTCAGATGTTCTGGAAGCTGACCGAATGCCTTATAGCAGAATACGACTGTCATATGGACGAATAGTTCCATCGCCGCTTGACACGGATCTATCATATATTTATGGATAACGAATGAACTCTTGAATGATTCCATGACCTGAACGATCATCGATAGACTAATGTCAAGCTCTTTGACCCAAACATTCATATTTTCGAACAGTATAAGGGGGTTTTCCGAGCTACCAGTATCTGATAGGAAACCATACAGATGAGCGGTCACAATGTGTTTGACATCTTCATAAAACTCTGACGAAAGGAACTTATGTACTTTATTGGTCCATCGTCGATCAAACAATTCGGTCAGTGTTTGCTTAGTTCTAGATTTAGGATACAGGGAATACCACTCGTTAATAGCGTGATACGCTGCATATTGGGTTAATTGCTTCCAATCCAAGTCTTGGGGAGATGTGTGACCATGTTCGGAAAAGTAAGCACGTATCCAACTCTCGAGTTGGTAATCGGCAAGTAGCGGCAGTGATGCAACCTTATACTCAGTTTGTATGTTCATTGTAAATTTATAATTAGTGGACTATACGCCCAACGATTGCACGAACTGTTTGCCGAATTGTCGGCATAGTGCTTTGTCATCCTTTGAAGGAGACAGTTCAATCTTTAAGCCATCCAGAGTTACTTCCGCTCCTAGGTCCTTCAGTTTCGTCACTAATGTATCAACGGCTGCTCCATACTCGGAATAGGAAGAATCACATGATCCGAATACTGCCGCCTTTTTCCCATCTAACTGAATGTCATCCATCTCTTCGTAAAAGTCGAGAAAGTCGTCTGCTAAATCTCCGTCTCCCCATGTGTAACTGCCAAGTAGGATACCGTCATAGTGGGTAATCTCCTCAGCGTTCGTATCGATTACGTTCTTTACAACAGGCTCAATGCCTACCTCTATCAATCCTTCTGCAATCGCATCTGCCATCTCTTCCGTATTACCTGTCATACTTGCAAAAACTATAATGATTCTACTCATCCTAATTCCCCCTAATTGTTATGATGTCATATTCCTGCTTACGAAGTTCTCCAGTTTGTAAAACAAATAATGTCGATAGTTCCTGTACATTCATGGAATTCGTATTCTCTTGAGAATAGGTCCACTCCTGATCTCGGTGACTTTCCCTGTTTTTAACCATTTCAAACAAAAGTCCCACGTTCTAACACACTCCAATCTGAATAAAGTTATATTGATAATGATTTTCATTTTCATTTACTATTTTGAATGATAACCATTCTCATTTGTAAAGTCAATCCATTTGCAACAATTATCTTAAAAAACTTTAAGTTCAAGGAGGAGGATAACGAAGCGGAAAAGTAACATCTTAAAATTAGAGATTTACAAAACTACTAGTTTATGGTATTTTTAAACAAGAAGAATATGGAATGTGTGCGGAAGAACCGCCCATGTGTCGCTGTGTGCTAGGCGATTGCTGGGCGGTTTTTTATATAATTCGCTACTATCGATCGATATTGATATGTCACGTTTTGTATATACAGATGACCAATAGAAAGAGGGGATTATTATGAGAAAAAGGTTTTCAATTATTTTATGTTCGGTATTATGCGCAGCATCCATTGGGTATGATGCGATTAATTCCTCAGCACAAAGCCCGAGTAAGTTCATGGACACATATCAGCATTGGGCAGAGCTTTCCATTCAAACAGCCGTTGAAAAGAAATACGTGGATGGTTATGACGATGGAAGTTTTAAACCGGATTTACCGATTAGCCGTGCAGAGTTTATCAAAATGTTATCTTCTGCAGCAGGTGAAAAAGTAGAAAAGGTTGAGGGAAATGATTGGTACGTGCCTTATGTTAACAGGCTGAAGGAGTTAAGTGTTATTCCAGTGGAATTTCCAGAAAGATATAATGAACCACTTCAACGCTTTGAAATGGCTATGTTAAGTGCTCGGAGTGTGGATAAAGCTCTGAAGGGGTCAATGCTTGATGCTGTTCAATTAGGTTTGATTCATGGTGTTAGTACGACAGATTTAGCGCCTTATGGGACAAGTACTCGAGCACAGGCGATAACGATTATTGAGCGTATCTTGTCCGCAAAAAAAGGTGAAAAGTTACCGGTAGATAAGTATGCGATTAGTCAGGCACTGATTGAGACGGCGAATAGTAATGTCGAGTATGTTCTTGGACTAAAGCCCAAGAATATTGGCGAGACATGGAGTGCGGGGCAGGGTGCTACGGTTACTTTAGACCAGGTGGTTATTGCAGATCCGTCGGATGAGAATGATCCATATATGGGATATGTCGATATGTCAAAATGGCATCGTAACGTAGATAAAAACAGGGATATTGTGGTGTTAGCAAAATTCACTGTTAAAGTAGAAGAATTGGCTGAGGACAATTTTAATCTTTTCGTCAATCAATTTATCACTTTATATGATCGAACTGGAACTTTGCTTCTCTCTATGGACGGATTACCAAGAACTGTACGTTTCGCTGTCCCAGGAATTTATTCGGGTTATGTAGCTTATGGTATAAAAAAAGACCTCGCTAAAACTGGTTTAGTATTTGACGTGATAGGTAGTGAGGTTGATGTGGCAAGGCCTTAGGAGGTAATTATTTTGCGAAGCTTAATCTCGAGGATCGTTTTAATTTTATTAATATCACAGTTAATTGCACCTTTTATTGATAGTTTCCCAGCGAGTGCTGCTAGCTCCAAAACTTTGTATTATGATTATGAACAAGGATTATTTAAGGAGTATTTTGTGGATACACAGTATTCTGCCTTAGCGTCAAAGCAGATAAATAAGGATATTAGTCCTTTTTTATCTGGTACTATTACTTCCGTAAAAATATTTAATAATGGAACAGAACTAGCATGTTCGAGCTGTTTTATGGGTTCCACAATTAATATAGCATCCTTAAATGGGATCGAAATTCCTGTATATGGTATATCTGAAACAAAACCAGGACACCAAATTTATAGACAACCTCCAGGAATTATATGGGAACACATGGGTGAAGAGACTCCTGCTGTTGAGTTTAACGGCGTATACGGAAATCCTTCTCCCTATCCTGGTCGTATACCTACTGCAGGAAGATATAGGTATACAGCAATGCCTTTCGATTATCGTGTTATTGGAGGTACAATAAATGGACCAGATTTACGTTATAACTATGATACAGATCAATACAAAATTTCAGGTCAATCTGATTCACCTGCAAGCGGAGATGGTATAAAAGATTTTAGTAAAGAAGGGTGGGCAGTTACAACTGCTTATGAGGTAGTTCGACCCAATCGTTGGTTTTTGGATGAGTCTTCTGTCTCACTAAAACTCGGATCACCTGAAATAACAGATGGCGATAAGTTAGTCCAGAGTGCCATCGCAATTGTTGGAGCTGAACAGCATCCAGATTCACAGGCAATTCCGTTATCATATGGAAAAGGGAAAACAGACGGCCAAGGGATGATCAGAACAATGCTAGCCCTTGACGATTCAGTGGGTCCTACAGACTATGAAGAACTGGATGCAATCACGGGGGGCCAAACACCACCATATGGTCTATTACGTAATTACCACATGTACGCTATCGGCAAATGGAAAGGCGAAACCTACAAGTACCAAACCCACATAGAAGTCACTTTTGTTCCACCCGACAAACCCGATCTAGCATCCATATCCATCGACGCAGGCGCTTGCGTACTATCAAATGTTAGCACCAACCTCACCATCAAGTTCAAAAACTCCGGAGTATCCATCTCAAGTGGAACATCCTTCCAAGTAACCCTAGCCGCAGACGGCACAGTGTTCAAAACTTTTTCCTACACATCTGGTTTTACCTCAGGAGAGACCAAAACCGAGATTATCCCCTACACCTTCAGCAGTATGAAAAGCATCACGCTAGCCGTTGACTCCAATGACGTTGTCTCAGAAACAACTGCCTCTAATAACATACTTACTCAGATCATTACTCCCCAAGCCAGCTGTACACCAAGCGGTGGAAACTTTAGCGGAACTACCTCAGCCGATAAGCCCTCAATTCCTTGGAAAGATTCCAACCTCATTAAAGCAGATTGGACGATTCCCTCTGGTTGTACACCTGTTAGAGGTAGGTTCATTTTATCCCAAACTACGGGTGCATATATTCAGTACGGTTGGAGTTCGCTAAGTAGTACTTCTGTGAGTGATATGTCCATTTTTGCTTATGGGATGATGGGTTTTACGGGTTATCCAGGCAATATTACAAGCGGCGAAGTAGTTATTGAATATAAGCTTGAGGATAGTTGTGGGGGAACTTCATATTTCTATGAAGGCAAGTTTACAGTTGGTCCAAAACCTCCGAATAGACCACCTCAATTTGAGATTGGATGGTTTGCTGATGCTGATTACTATAGTAGGACTCCTATATCCGATTCCATTGTTGGTGATAAATTAAATGTAAGGTTGTTGCCAGAAATTGCACCTAACCACTACGATCCTGACGATGATATCGTAACTTTCGAGTGGTTATTTCCAAGCAGCTCAAGTAATTGGATCAAGAGCTTTCCTTCTATGGGTTATCTAAAGGGTGAGGATAAGCTTACATGGTTAACGGCATCGACAGCCGGTGACCATACTATAACTGCGAAAATGTGTGATGATAAGGGAGCTTGTACACAAAAGGATGCAACCATAACTATCATGCGTCCTGAGCCTTTACCCTGTATTAACGTACCAAACCGTGTCGTACAAAACCGCCCACTTGCAGCTAATGCGATAAATGGAGCTTGCAGCAAACCAGCTAAGAACAGAACGATAACGGAGTATTTTTGGACGAATAATCTCCCCGTTTATCCCAATGTCGGTATAGAGACTGTAACCTTAGAAGTAAAGGACAATTACGGAGTACGCAGCTTGCCGGAAAACATAGCAATTAAAAACATAAACGTTGTAGAGGATAAACCTCCAGTAGCTGTTATCAACCTACCAATCTTTTGCTGTAAGAGGAAATGTTCAGTTCAGGGATTTATCTTACAGTCCCGATGGAGATGTAATCGTAGAAACGTCAATTACATATGTGTACGATAGCAATGACGATGGAATTTTCAACGACCATATGCCTTTAAATATACCGATATCCGTTGGTGGGCCGGCTATTCTTACAGCTCCTAAGGTAGGTAAGTATAGATTAACGGTAAAAACAAAGGAGGATTGGGGTTTAACGAATACCAGAAGCTATGTGGTTGATATCAAAAATGACTCTCCCGAAGTTTCGTTTACGGTCACAAGTGCGAATCCAGAACCTCCTTTGTTTCATACAACACTGGAAAATGAAATGCTAATGGCATATGGGGATCAGTGGCAAGGTTCATCTTTAACTAATCCTAATTTGAATAAAGTTAAGGATATTGGATTTACTTACAACACTGCTACCAATGGTTTAACATCTCATTATGGTAAACAGCCTTTTAATGGCCCTGCCACTGGGTTAACTATTACCCCTGAACAGTACCAAAAAACAAACTATAACGCTTGGCATACTTTCCCTGTTCCTCAGTTATTTAATACACAATTTTTGGGTAACAGATATGGAGTTGGTTCTATTGGTTCCATTCCATTTTTTGACGGGACTAATACTAGGATAGATGGAGGTTTGGGAAATACTTATGATTATGTACAACAAAAGTATATTCCTAATAAGCCTACACCGGATAATCCAGGCAAGTATCTAGCATATGATGCTAAAGGTGGAGCTTATTCAGTAGACTACAATGCCTACAATTATAACGATAATGATTATATTGAGACATGGACTATTTATCGTAAAACTGCTGATGGTACAGTATCTTGGAAACGTTCTGGTCAATACAACTATGATGGCTGTTCTGGTGACTGTTCTTCTAGTGAAAGTGGAGTAAGATCACCTCATCCTAACTTGAAACTAAACAATGATGGAACTAAGGTATCACTTGGAGGTACCTATTCCTACGGATGTTGGTGTGTAGTGACGACTTGGCTTGATGTAGAGACTGGTTTAGAAGTACCTGCGAATACAGTAACACCTGCTCCTACTCTAACGGGCATTTATGAGGACTCAGAAGTATATCTATATCGAGAACAACCAATGAATTTAACTACGGATACATATAGTTCTGGGAGTTGGGGTTCTAGTAGTAACCGAGCAGGAACGATTAGTGAATACTTTGTTTCTTATAATAAACAAACAGGTGTTACTAAAAAATTAGAAATATACAAAGATATCTACTTTAATAATCGTTCTAGGTATGAGGATGGCAGCGTAATACGAGGTGACGGTTCAGATAGTGATAGTTCAACCTTAGTCGATGTGAATTATTCTGTATCGGCTGATGGATATGTCTATATCGTTGATGGTATGAACAAAATCGTTGTTGCCGATAAGTATGCAAACCAACTCGCATCATATACGACCAAAGGAACTAGACCAACTAATACCTTCTCTCACGAACAAACGCTTCAAGAGAGGTTTAGATATACGGTATCCTCGGCAGGATTAAGTGCAGATGGAGAGTTTCAAGTCGTTCTTCAAGAAGAGCATTATAAGTTGAGAAGATGGAACTTCCAATGGACGTCTTGTGGTTCTTGTAGTGTAGGCAGCTATGTTTCTCACTATGATGAAGATGATAGTCAATCTGAACGTAAATTCTACTACTATAAGATAAATGGTGGAACGACTAGTCCTTCTAGCTACGCTTTAGCGGAAATTGGTCAAACCATGAAGAAGGATACGAGTGTTGCAGACGCAGATTACGTGTTCGATTTCTTACAATCAAGTGTGAATACGAATGTGAATGCCCCTTCGGGTTTAATCTTCAGGGCAACTAATAACAATACGATGTATCGATTAGAGTTTACAACAAACAAAATAAGCTTATCGAAGTTCGTTGGTGGTGTGCGTACCGAGTTACAGTCAACGCCAGTCTGGTTGTCTACGACCTCTTTTAACAACATGAAGGTTAGTGTTAGAGGTGGAAAAATAAAGGTACGGATGGGTACAGTTCCTATTATGGAAGTAACCGATCTTGCAATAACAGAAGGTACTTATGGATTTTTCATTGGTGGATATGGCTCTCACTTCCGTAATTTCTATGTCAAAGTGCCGATTGTAGACAACAATAAAATTAGCGATACCGGCATTGTGGGGGAAGAACTGACGTACTCTACGGAGTTTGTGGATCCTGAA
Organism: Paenibacillus sp. V4I7; assembly: GCF_030817275.1. NCBI lineage: Bacteria > Bacillati > Bacillota > Bacilli > Caryophanales > Paenibacillaceae > Paenibacillus > Paenibacillus sp. V4I7. Next base: position 907,729 of record NZ_JAUSZD010000002.1, read on the forward strand.
AGTGACGATCATTTGATTAGTAAGGATAAATGGAAGTACGAGCAAACGAACTCGACGAAATTTTTAGATTCGGGGGATGGTAAAAGTGGACTTTCAGCCTACAATAATCAAACATTTAATGGAGATCCGATAAAAACACTAGATAAGGTAGGGGTTTATAAATTAACCTTTATTGGTGCAGATGATCCTACACCTGTTGGCTTTAAATATCCGAATTCAGCCTTTGCTGAGTACATGTCTGAATCTGACCCGTATTCTAGAAATGTATTGATCCATCGTAGACCTATAGGGGTTTTGAATGTAAATCAAGATATCTATTATAACGTAACTTACGATGATCAGAGCTATGATCCTGATCGTTGGTTAAACAGCTGGACTTACTCTACGGAACCAACTGGCATTGATTATTCGGCTTCTCGAGGAATAATTGAGCGAAGATATGAGTACATAAAACCAGATGGTACAACGGTAAATGGAAAATTAACGAGAGTACAAGAAATGGGGGCTTATACGTTTAGGGTAGCTGTTAAAGATGAATACGGTGCGTGGTCTGATTGGGCAGAAGCTATATTGTGGCTAGACTCACCACCTGCGAATCATGCGCCTTTTGTTGATATCACGAGCCATACAAGTACGGATATGAATAATCCGTCTGGAGCAGCAGGGAGTAATCCTTTATTTACTTGGAATGCGGTAGATTACGATGCTGATAGCCGAATTGTACGCTCGGAAATAGACGTGCAATACTACTATTACAACTACTACAACAATCCGCAATATCAATGGGTTAGTCAGAATAACCCCGTTGTTGCTAGAACGCATAATTCGCTTAGTGATGGTAACGTTGTTTCGTTGAATTATTCCTACCCGATGACCGTACAGCCTAATCAAACATATAAGGTGAGAATTAGAGTTCAGGATGAGAAGGGTGAATGGTCAGGCTGGTCTGAGAGATATTTCGCAAAGGGCTTTCCTCCAACCGCAACGTTGACATATCCGAATGGCTCACAGTCTAATCCTACACCTATCACTTCTGGATTTTTGCAACCTTCTTGGAATCAGAGTGACCCAGACACTCCTACGGAATATCGCACATTCCAATACCGTATTCTAGACGCTAATGGTGTTCAAGTTAAGTATAATCAGTATGGGAATGTGTACGATGCTCAAAGATACGGTAACTATGCACACTTTTGTAGTTATGATAGCGAAAGTAATTCTTGGAACGACTGCGATTACTATACAATCGCTACTACTTGGAATACTCATGCTACAGAGTGGTTTTATCTTCCTTACATCCAGGATCAAAATGGACCTTTCCAAGTTCAAGTAAGAGTTCACGATGAGAGATACTGGTCTGAATGGTCAAACACTGGTTGGTTCACAACCAATAGACCTCCAGTAGCCAGCATGACGATTCCGAGCGGGACGCAAGCTGCGCCTACCATTTTTTCCGAGCTGCGGCCTACTTTTGAATGGAGCCAAACCGATCCTGATCCGGGTACAACCTTCACTTATTTCCAAATGCAAATTACCAATGAGGCTAATGATGTATTGTTACTGGACTCAGGGCAGTTCTATCAGGGGACTAATGCAAACGTAGGGAATTGGATGGTCAATCAGGAGCTGCCAGCTGGTCAAAAACTCCGCGTCAGAGTCAGAGTATTTGATGGGGCTACTTGGTCAGATTATTCAGCCCAAACATGGTTTTATATCAATCGAGCGCCTGCAGCTGAATTTGATTGGACTCCAAAGCCGGTTTGGGAGGGAGAGGTAGTGACAAGCATCAATACCTCTTTCGACCCAGATGGTGATGTTCTAACTTATGCGTGGAAGTTAGAGCAGCCTGATGGGGTTACAACTACTTTTTCCACAAAGGATTTTTCGCATCACTACCTAGTGCCTGGTATGTATAAGGTGTCGTTAACTGTATCAGATGGACGTCTTTCCAATACCGCAGTTAGAATGATTGCTGCAATGCCCTTGACGATACAATCGGATGTAACTTATACAGACAACTGGTTGATTTTGCATGAAAAGAGCGGTCACCAAACAGTTTCGGCACCTAAGGACTTCTACTCTGGGGAAATTTTCATAGTTTCTAGCAAGAGTTCACCTGCTCCTGTGGACGAAGTGACAGCTTGGATTGATACGACAGGGTTAGATGGGCATGCGCTTTATGTGACTGAACGTTTAGTTGCAGCGGGAGGGGATGCGACCTCTTTTAGCGGAGAACTATTTGATGCGAAATTCCAGTCATTCGCGGAGGGCTTGCCTCAAGGGCTGCAAACCATTCATTTTCAAATTCGTTACCACAACGGTGTTGTGAAAAAGGAGGACATTCCTGTCCAAATCATTGGCAATGTCAATAAGTCAGTCGGAGTTCATAGGGTTCAATAATTGGTGGCAGTTATCTTCGGATAACTGTCTTTTTTTTATGTAAATCGATGAATACACAATGTTCCTATGGTACAATAAATCGATAAAAAGGCGAAGTACAAGGGAGAGAGAAAACCTTGAAATATCGATTAATAGCACTGGATGTAGACGGAACTCTTTTAAATGATGAGCATGAATTAACAGAACGCACGATTGAAACGATTCAAGAGGTACATGATCAAGGGTGTCACATTGTGTTATGTACCGGAAGAGCTCCAGCGAGCACGCTTCCAATCCTACAACAACTTGGGCTTGAGGGAACGATGATTACACACAATGGCGCGGCGACAGTTCACGCGGATGAACGGGGCCAGACGTTAGTCAATGAGTTTGCTTTTACGCATCCTGAAATTGAGCCTATGTTGGATTATGTGCGGAGAGAAGGTATTCATTTTGATGTATGTACCTCTTTTAACATGTATATTGAACGGATCAGCGAGTACGAAAAACAGATGTATCAAAAGTTTCTGATTAACCCCAAACTCGTAACAGATGTCTCGGAGCTGGGGCTGCCGATTGTGAAATTTACACTTTTTAGCCAGCATGATTTGGATCGCGTTCAAAAGGAATGGGAAGAACAGAGGCTATACGGTCATTTGCGGATGATTCGCAGTGGCGACCTCTTTATTGATGTGATGAGTGCAAAGGCCAATAAGGGCAACGCTTTGAAAGCTTTGGCTGCTTCATTAGAGATTGATCCTAGTGAGATTATGGCTATCGGCAACTACTATAATGATCTCGAAATGATGGAATTTGCAGGACTCGGCATCGCTGTGGAGAATTCGCCAGAAGGTGTGAAAGAAGCAGCGGATGCGGTAACATCTTCTAATAATGACGAGGGTGTGCGTGAGGCTATCTTGAAATATTGTTTATAATATAAAAATTCGATAAAATCCTCGGTTTTTGAGGATTTTTGTCGTTTTAGGGGGTTCTTCCATATTATGTCGTATGGTAGAATAAGAGAAAGAAAATTGATAACGGTGGTGTAAAAATGGGGCAAGAGAAGAAAGCTTATAGTAAAAAGGAGAAAATAGTAGGGGCAATTGCTAGCACAGCGATTTTGGCTGTGCCTTTTATGGTGGCTCCTGCTCAGCAGGGGTATGCAACATCTTCTGAACCTCCAACTCCAGTAGAGAAAATAACGACGATTGTTATACCATTAAACGGAACCAAATATATTGATTTAGATTCATTGTACAGTGCTGAATATATGTCTGTCGCACAGAATGAGACTGAGTTGAACATCGCTAAGGGCAAATTCACTTTAGGAAATCATGGGGTCTATGAAATTACTACTAGTTCCGTAGGTAAAGCGACATTTACCGTAACTGGAATAAGGTATGAAGAAGAAGAAGAAGAAGAAGAAGAAGAACTATCTTACACTCAGATCACAGATACTTTCCAAGTTATTGTAGTCCCTAATACAGGGAATCCGGATGAATATAAGTTTGATATTTCTGATGTTCTTAAACTAATGAATCAATCCTCTGAACAAGATCAGACGAATGACCAAGTTAAAGGATTACTCCGAAATGTAAGTCCTAAAACGGTAAATAACTATGACCCATTTGAGTATGACTCAATAAATTCAGCTCCTTACCAATTGGAAACAACGGATAAAATTCAAGGCGTAGTAGGAGAACCAATTCAAAGTTGGGAAATTGAAGAGCAAATCAATAATTACTTTGGTGATAATGATGAAAACATGTTGGATGTAATCTTTATAGATAAAAATAATGAGAATATTCAAATTACACCGAAATATGAGGGAGATTACATTTTTGGTTATGAGTTAACCCCGTTAAATGTAGGTGACTTTGACCTAAATGTTCTTATAGTTGATCATCATGGAGGATTGACGAAAGGGAAGCTCCCGTTTCATATTGCTCAAATTGAAAACTTTATCTTAGACACAGAATCTTCCATTACTATTGATTTAGCTAACTACTTCACTACTAATCCTAATACTTATTTTGATCTTAATGGAGCCTCAGACCATTTGACTATTTTGGGTACAGAGGCTACTTTCACACCAGCCTTAAATGCTGAGACTTATACAATATCGGCCATTAACGGAGATGAGAGAGAAGATCGTAAGTTTATTGTTACTCCTAGAGATAGTCTAGTGAATAGGAAGATAATTTTAGGTAGTCACTTAAACTTGAATTTGCAAAGTTTGTTAGTACCTTTTCCTGGCTCTTCTGTTACATATTCGGTGTATTTAAACAATTCATCAGTCACTGGATTAACTTATGGTATTGATAATAATACAAATTCATTGTATTTTAGTTCGGAAATTAATGCTGCAACTAATAGTCCGATAGACATCACGGTAACAGCAAAAGATGAAACAAATAATGTAACTATTAAAGATAAAATGCAAATAAGAGCGATCCCTTTGGTAATAACTAATTCAAATCGTGGATTTGAAGTTACACAATTATTTACAAGTGATTTAGAATGGGACGATGTAGTAGTAAGTTCTCCTTTTATTAAAAATGGATCCCCTTTTGGAAGTTATAATACGGTTTATTCAGAGAGTAACGGAACAGGTTCAACTTCAGTTACTTTAAATTATAAAAATGAATTTGTATACACTGTACCTTTTACCTATTAAACAGAATAATAAGGTGACCTATGCAACGTAGCGCTCTTATCATCGAACATCTACAACAACAAAGATACAAGGAAGCAGAGTTGGCGGCAAAGGACATGATTAGGTCAAACCCCCTTGAAGCACAAAACTGGGTGTTTCTCGGAGAAGCATTAATGCATCAAAGCTACGGCGACGCCGCGAATAAAGCGTTCCAGCGAGCATGGCTGCTCGATCCGGAAGCTACATGGGTTGCTCCTGTGTTGGAAGCACTCAAATCAGTTCCTTCAGGCGATGAACGTGTAGATATCGAAGGCTTGCTTCACGTAAGGAAGGTCAGCATTACAGCAGGCATCATCTCGTATAATATGGAGGATACCATCCAGCGATGTTTAGACTCACTTCAAGGCGCAGTCGATCACATTGTTCTTATCGATTGTTCCACGGACCGCACAGCGGAGCTTGCATCGGGGTATCCCAATGTTACGATCATTCCTTATGAGTGGACGAACGATTTTGCCGCGGCTCGCAATACAGGATTGCTGCATATGCATACGGATTGGGTTTTTTGGATCGATGCAGACGAGTATTTAGTGAAAGAAGATAGAGATGCTGTCAGAGAGGCGGCAGGTATCTATCATGATTCGGTAGTACCAACTATTTTATGTTTGTGGCAAATCAATCAGATTCAAAATCATGTGAAACATAATTTCTCACAGACGAGATTATTTCCCCTGGGCCGTGGGCTTCGCTACTGGGGGAGGGTTCATGAACAGGTAGGAACGGAATCGGGTATTTATAACAATGAAGCCGCTCGTCACAAAGTAAAGGTTAGAGTGTTTCACGATGGATATGAACCAGATATTATGGCAAGTAAGCAGAAGATTGATCGGAACCTGAACTTGTTGCGAACAATGATTGAGGAAGATTCGGATAATCCAGCTTGGTGGTTCTATATGGGTAGAGAACTACTTGGAGCGGGTAAAGAAGCAGATGCGGTGGAGGCTCTGATCGAAGCGGAGCGAAGAGCGATACCTCACCCGCTTTTTGGAAGGTTGCTTGATATCTATAAATATCTAATGGATATTTATTTCCAACGCAAGGATTGGGAGCAGACAGCCGTGTATTGTACGAAAGCTTTGGATTACCAATCGGATTTCCCTGATGCGCACTATATGCTTGCACAAGTTCGAATGAAGCAAGCCGATCAGCTTTACAGAGATGCAGAGTCTGGCTTTAAAAAGGCGAAAGAATCATTCCATTCCTTTCGGAGTATCGTTTCCCCTAATCATGAGATTGGGGAGTGGAAGGCAGATATGGCTTTGGGAGACATCGCGTTTTGTGCAGGAAAGTTTTCTACAGCGAGGACAGCTTATTCTAATATGTTAAGGCAATATCCACGCCTGGTGAAAGTCGTTGGTCAACGACTCGCAACCATCGAAGCCGAACGCCAACGCTTAAATAATCCAAAGTAAATAACAAAAGGACGGTTCCTCGGTCATGTACGACCATGACTTTTGGAACCGTCTTTTTTCGTTTATCCTGAATACTCATATTTTGGACGATGTTGGGACAATCTACAGAAGTATCAAAAGAACTGTAGAGGAGGCGAGATAAGTCGTGGCCGATATTATGCTTAGACCCGACCTGAAAACGGCAGGCGGAGAAGTCTGCGATATTATGTACAATGGGAAGTTTGTCGGTACGTTAACGCTAGTCTACAGGGAATCGGATCGACTCAAAGGCTCGATTCATCTGGAGCAGCAGTCCATTACGACCATGGACAAACAGAAGGTGTATGAATTCGTTCAGTCGTATATTCAGAATGTCATTGATGCACTGGCTATTGAAGAGTGCGAGGTTTTAGTTAGTTATAGTGATTATGATTTCGTTATCGCGTCAGATCATGCCTTAGAACCTACCATGCTCGAAGAGGACTCGCATTCGTACACGCGTCACGAGCATGACGATGAAGTTGATTATGAATGGGTGAGGGACGAAACCCGATTCGATGACATCGACTCAGAGAATGCCCCAGATCAAATGGAGATGATCCGGGAACGCAAGAATCAACAGGGCTATGAGCTTGTAATTGTAGGTGAAAGTAGAAACCGTGTGGATTATCATGTTTATGATAATGACTCGGAGCTCATAGCTGAAATTACGCTTCATATGTATGGTACTGATGTGATTGGCGATATATCATGGAGATTTGATCCTTTTGATGAGGAAATGGATAGGGTGTCAGAGCTCATTGTCGAAGATTTCAATGAGGATGAAACGGATACGTTTATTTTTAACATGATCTATAATGGGGAAACCGTAGATACGGTGGAATTAACGCACATTGATTTATTAGATTTGGTTGATGACATAGAAGAAGATACGATGCCTCTTTCTCCGGAAGATTACACGATTAATTTGGCCAGAGATGATGGCGATACACTCACGTATGAAATTTATCAGCAATCCTACGGTGGCTTGCCGATTGGTACTGCAACGGTGGATATTAGTTCGCGCCAACTAACAGGTTTCATTGATTTCCGCGAACCAGGGGATTCAGATGATCGAGAGCTAATTGCGACATTATTGCTTGAAGAGTTGGATAAAGAAAAAGAGTATGAAACATTTAATGTATCCATGCTGTATAGAAATAAGCTAATTGATGAAATTTGGTTTGAAACGGATCAGTATCATTGAGCTAGCACCAAATGAAAAAAGGCATGCTCCCATACTAGATGGAAGTCATGCCTTTTCTTTAATTAAAAAGAGTTGGAAACGATGATTTGATCCAAAGGAAGGCGACCTGCGGATCTAGCAGGGGTAGCAGCCAAGCCTACGCTAATCAGCATAACAGGTACATAACGTGCTGGAACGTTGAAAGCTTCAACGAATTTGGCAGCATCATAACCACCCATTGGGCATGTGTCATAGCCAAGTGCTTTAGCAGCAATCATTAGCTGCATAGCTGCTAAGGAAGCGTTACGAATAGCTTCGTCACGAGCAACTTGTGGGGATTGATATGCGCCTTCGATTTGTCCGGCAAGAGTGTCATATAATTCTTTTGTCATGTGGCCAGCTTCAACTGCTGGACCAAAAACGAGTTCTGTGTTTTTGTTAGCTTCGAGATCGCCTAGAATAGCGATAACAACGGAGCTTTCTACGATTTGCTTTTGTCCATATGCGATAGGAAGCAATTTCTCTTTTTGAGCTTGATCTTCAATAACTAGAAGCTTCCAGTGTTGAAGGTTCCATGAAGATGGTGCTTGTGACGTGGACGTCAAAAGCTGTTCCAAATCGGCTTTCGGCATTTTGTGCCCAGCTTGATATTGCTTTACGGAATGACGCTCTTCTAAAACTTTAAGAACTTCGGATTTAACTTCTGTACTCATTAGGTTTCCCTCCAAGGTTTATAAATTCTTTTTAGTGTGTTTCCATTGCTTAAAAGCATTCAATTTTATCATTTGAAAAAAATTCCAATCAGCAAACTGATTACTGTAATCATAAATGTTATAGTTTAAGTTGTCAAGAGAGTCTTTCACGATGTCGGAAAATGTTGGATAATGGAAGCAAGAAAGGGGATGTTCCTCTTGAAAATGACGCAAAAAGAGCTGAGTCACCTTATTTTTCTCTCAGAAGTCGTCTTAACCGGCAAGAAGAAGAGCCTTATGGATGAGACGCTGCAATGTTTACTCTATATTGTAAAATCAGTTGAAGAGGTTGAGCTTCCCGATACTGTGGTAGATCAAATTGAAAGTCTTACAGCTCTAATTGAATCGGATTTACGCAATGAGAATGAACGGATTCAGGAAATTCGCGGTCATTTGGACTGGTCTCAAAAGGGAAGACGAAAACTGCAAGATTGATTGTGAAAAACGGTCTCTTCGTGATAGAATGTAGAGTACTGTTTTTTTCATAATTATGAGGTGATAGATATGAGCTACGATATCCCCAGAGATGTGCAAATGTTGGGGCGTGACATCCAAGAGAACCAATTAAAATATCATCACAAATCCGTTTTGATTTCCAAAGAATTTACGTTTGACAGTGCGCATCATTTGCATTGTTATGAGGGAAAATGTAAAAATCTGCACGGACATACCTATAAGCTGCAAGTTATTATGCGCGGAAAAGTGGATAGCCGGGGGATCGCTATAGATTTTGGTGATATTAAACGTATTGCAAAAGAACGTGTCGTTGACCGATTGGACCATAAATATTTGAATGATGTGCTGCCTGCTATGAATACAACCGCTGAAAATATGGTCGTCTGGATGTATGAGGAAATTCATCAAGCTTTGCTTGAAGAACAACTTTATCCAGCGATCATGCTGGAAGAAATCCGGCTGTGGGAAACGCCGACTAGTTATGCGGCCATCACACGCTCGATGATGGAGGAGGATGTGTAATGCGAGATATCCGCATTCCGATGGTCGAGATCTTCGAGACGGTTGAAGGCGAAGGGACCCGTGCCGGGTTCCCGACGGTCTTCGTCCGTCTTTTTGGTTGCAACCTGCGCTGTACCTGGTGTGATACCAAGTACAGCTACCCGCCCGCGGAAGCGGAGAACGTCATGACCATTGCTGAAATTATCAGCAAGGTCCAGACGTATCGCTCCCGGCATATTTGCCTAACCGGCGGCGAACCGCTCCTGTACGGCGAGAAGTCACTCGCGTTAATCGACGCGCTCGCTGAACTGGAGCAGGTCGATGACCTGCATATCGAGACGAACGGCGCGATCGATCTCGCACTGTTCGTGGAGCGTGTCGCATCGCCGAAGGTGCGATACATCATGGACTTTAAGCTGCCCGACTCTGGCGAGATGGGGCAGATGATCATGAGCAATTTCGCCCTGCTGCGCGAGCAGGACGAGTTGAAGTTCGTCATCGGCAGCGAGCATGACTTCCGCACCGCGGTGGAAGTGCTTGAGCAGCACCCGACGAAAGCGCAGCCGATGTTCAGCCCGGTGTGGGAGACCATGCCGCCGCGCAAGCTCGTCGAGCTCATGCTTGACGCAGGGTTGTCCAAGGTGAAGCTGAACATGCAGCTGCATAAGATCATTTGGGATCCAGCGATGCGCGGCGTTTAAAGCGCGTATCTACTTATTTTTCATTTTTCACAAGAAGAAAAAGAGGTGTCTACTATGAGCGCAAGCAATGAAAATAATAAAAGAGCCGTCATCATTCTAAGTGGCGGATTAGATAGTACAACATGCATGGGACTTGCCAAAGAAGCGGGATACGAGCTATATCCGATTTCTTTTGACTATGGTCAGCGTCACAAAATTGAAATCGAGAATGCCAAGCAAGTCGCTGAGCATTATGGTGTCAGTGGTCGTCATAAGATCATCAAGCTAGATTTCTTGCGTGATTTCGGCGGCAGCGCATTAACGGATGATAACATTGATGTTCCTAATGTTGTGGATGGATTGATGGAAGGGTCAGAGGAATCTGAGATCCCAGTTACGTATGTACCTGGACGCAATCTGCTATTCCTTTCCATAGCAACTTCTTATGCCGAAGTAACGGGATCAGAAGCCATTTATATCGGAGTGAATGCCCTCGACTACAGTGGATATCCGGATTGTCGTCCGGAATTTATTCATAAAGTGGAAGAAGTGATTGCCCTTGCGACCAAGGTCGGTGTTGAAGGGAAAGGGATCACGATTGAAACCCCACTTATTGACTGGACCAAGGCACGAATTGTGGAAGAAGGCTTGAAGATCGGCGTTCCTTACGAACTAACTACGTCTTGTTACAATGGAAAAGCGGAAGCTTGCGGCGTTTGTGACAGCTGTCGTTTACGGTTGAAAGGCTTTGAAGAAGCGGGTTCAAAAGATCCAATACCATATCTAGCTTAAGTTTCCTGCAAGAAAGGCGGAGCGTTTCGTGACCAGAATCATGGTGGTGGATGATGACGCAGATATCAGAGAGTTGATTCGCGTTTATTTGGCTAGAGAAGGCTTAACAGTCATGCAGGCAAGCAATGGACAAGAAGCGCTCAGCATGCTTGAAACAACACCGGCGGATTTAGTCGTATTGGATATCATGATGCCATTGATGGACGGTTGGGAACTTTGTCGCGAATTAAGAGCGCAATATACAGATTTGCCCCTCCTTATGGTGACAGCCAAAAGCGAATCAGTCCACAAGGTGAAAGGTTTTCAGCTTGGCACGGACGACTATCTTGTGAAGCCTTTTGACCCTGTGGAGTTAGTGATGCGTGTAAAAGCTTTGCTTAAACGTTATCGGATCAACGCCTCTCAGACGATCACACTCGGTAATGTGATGATTGACCGGACGGCATTTGAGGTTCGATTGCAGGATCAACGCTTGGCGCTTCCCTTAAAAGAATTCGAGCTCCTCTATAAGCTTGCTAGTTATCCGGCACAAATCTTCACCCGTACGCAGCTTATTGAGCAGATCTGGGGTATGGATTATGAAGGTGATGACCGAACGGTTGATGTGCATATTAAACGTTTGCGAGAGCGTTTCGAACCACTAACGGAAGAATTTCGTATTACGACCATTCGCGGCCTTGGGTACAGGCTCGAGGTGAATACATGATTAAGATTAAGTCGCTTTATCTGCGCGTTGTGCTGACATTTCTGGCCATTGTTGTAGTTAGTGTGTCAGTCGCCTTTCCGCTGGCAACGGTCTTTTTCAGAAATCTGATTACCACGGAATTTCAAGCAGAAATGCTCGCGATAGGCCGGCAGCTAGTCACATTGAGTGAAGAAATTCAGCCGAAGAATCTTGATTCTTTTGTGGCAGGCAGCAACCGATTAAATGATAACTACGTCTTGACTTTATTTTACGAAAACGGAGAGCCGGCGACGGCGATCACTTTAGATAAAAAAGGGAATCCTCTTATTGAAGCATCGGAAGTGGCCTATGTTCTACATGGCAGCATTTATAAAAGCCTAGACTACGGGATGCCCAAAGATCCATTCAATCGGGTTAAGGTAGGACTGCCTCTTCAAGTTGATGGTAAAACTTTTGCCCTTTTCATTCATCCAACCTTCTCCGAGGTAGCTCGTCGTCAAGTGAAGACAGCTGTCATTACTGTACTTCTCATCGTACTTATTGTCGGCAGTTTACTCATTCTCATCGCATCTCGTTATCTGGTAAATCCATTAAAGAAGTTGACGTTGGCTACGGAACGGTTAGCTCGAGGCAATTTCAATGTGCATGTTTCTGTGAAACAAAAGGATGAATTAGGGCAGCTAGCCCAAAGTTTTAATCATATGGCTGGCGAACTGAAGCAGTTGGAGCAGATGCGGCAAGATTTTGTTTCGAACGTTTCCCACGAAATCCAGTCCCCTCTTACGTCGATCCGAGGCTTTTCGAAGGCTCTTAGGGGTTCAGAAATTGACGAGGCGGAGCGTGGACGCTACTTGGAAATCATTGAACGCGAGAGTGAGCGATTATCCCGCCTTAGTGATAATCTATTAAAGCTGGCCTCTCTGGAATCAGAGCATCATCCTTTTCACCCAACCACATACGATCTAGATGAACAATTACGTAGAGTTGTTGTGTTCTATGAGCCGCAGTGGTCCAGTAAGCAATTGGAGCTTGACTTGGAGCTTCCTCGAGTGAAAGTGACCGCGGATGCAGACCAATTAAGTCAGGTATGGATGAATCTTCTTGGGAACGCAATCAAGTTCACACCTTCAAGAGGGAAGATACAAATTCAGTTGGAACCTCTCAATGACCGGATTCGTATTCGCATTCAAGATAGTGGAATGGGAATCGCTGCCTCTGATCAAGAACGGATATTTGAACGATTTTATAAGGCGGATGCGTCCAGACATCGCGAAACAGACGGAAGCGGTTTGGGACTTGCGATTGTACGGAAAATTGTTGAGCTACACCATGGTACTATTGAACTGCAGAGTGAGATCGATATAGGAACGTTGTTTATCGTTACGATACCGATACTGAGATATCCAACTAAAAAATAAGGAGGGTGTCCCAAAAGTCATAAAATGACTGAGGGGCATCCTCTCATTTTGTAAACAAAAAGAAACCGTTCTTTGGTAAAATGGAGGTACCACCCAACCACTTACAAAAGGAGACGGTTTCTTTGTACATTCAATATACCATGGATCAACTTTGCCTGCCAATGGACTTGGAGGAAGATATTCCTCAAAATCACCTCGTTCGCATTGTAAACGCCGCCGTGAATCAACTGGATGACGTCATTTTCGACGCAGCTTACCCTGGAGGCGGAAGAGATAGCTATCACCCTAAGATGCTAACAAAAGTGATCATTTATGCCTACACCCAGCGTATTTACTCCTCCCGACAGATCGCCAAGGCTGTCCGCGAAAACGTCATGTTCATGTGGATTGCAGGCAGACAACGACCCGACTTCCGCACCATTAACCGTTTTCGTTCTGAACGGATGAAAGCCCTGCTGGAGACCGTATTTACCGCGGTTCTTCAATTTTTGGCCGACGAGAAGTACGTTCAACTAGAGCACTATTTTGTTGACGGTACTAAAATTGAAGCGAATGCCAATCGGTATACCTTTGTTTGGGGTAAAGCGGTTGTGAAGCATAAGGCCAAGCTTCAGGAGAAAGTGCAGACGCTGTTTGCCACGATCGAAGAAGCTGAGAAGCAAGAAGAGCAGATGCATGTTGGCCAAGACCTAAGCGAACTGGGCGGAGCGTCTGAGATCACAAGTGAAAAATTAGAGATCGCTGTCAAACAATTGGAAGAAAGACTGCAGGAAAACCCGAAGGACAAGTCGCTAAAGAAAGCCGTACGCACACTTCGAAAAGATCTTCTTCCTCGACTTCAAAAGTATGAAACACATGAAGAAATTTTAGGGAGTCGGAATAGCTACAGTAAGACCGACAAAGATGCTACGTTCATGCGGATGAAAGAAGATCATATGCGAAACGGCCAACTTAAGCCGGGTTACAATGTACAGATCGGCACTGAAAATCAATTTATCCTCGGCTACAGCGTACACCAACGGCCTACCGATACACGCTGCCTCATCCCTCATCTTGAAAAAGTAAAATCGCAACTAGGCAAGCTGCCGAGCACGATCATCGCTGATGCGGGATATGGCGGCGAAGAGAACTACGACTATTTAGAGAAAAATGAAGTCGAAGCCATCGTCAAATATAGCACCTATCACCGTGAGAAAAACAAAGCGTGGCAAAAGGATATTAGTAAAATCGACAACTGGACCTATGACGAAGAACAAGATACGTGGACATGTGCGACAGGACAACCCCTCATTTTCCGCAGAGCAAGCAAAGAGAAAACGGAGAGTGGATATGAAATCGAGTACCGCCATTACCGGAGTGCAAGCTGTGAAGGTTGCCCGCTGAAACCACAGTGTACGAAAGCCCAAGGTAATCGCGAAGTTAAAGTAAGCATGAACTACTTGCGATTAAAGAACCAAGCGCGCAACAAACTCCGTAGCGAAGAAGGTTACGCGCTAGCAGTACGGCGTATGATTGAGCCAGAGCCTGTGTTTGGTGACATCAAGAACAACCGCGGATTCAAAAGATTCCTGCTTCGAGGCTTACCCAAAGTAAGTCTAGAGGTCGGGTGGCTTTCGCTTGCCCATAACTTGCTGAAGAAAGCAGCGATGGACGCTAAAAATAAAGGAGCTAAGCACGTACAAGCCGCTTAGCTCCTTTTTCATTCAAATATTCACTTTTTCTAACGATCTGGAGTGTCCTACACACCAAGACTATCATGGCTTTTGGGACACCCTCTTTCCTATTAAAGCATGTAACCCTGCCAAGCCTTAACCCATAACATACGTAATCTTGAAGTTTCTTATAGACAGGTCACCAATAGATCCCCGTGATTATTTCGGAGATATTGGTGACCTTCTTTTTTATTTTGTTCATATTGGGTTCATATTGAACCTGTATGGTTAGCGTATAAACATTTGATGAAAATAAGTTTACGCTTGTCATGAGGGGAGTACAGGAATGAATCGATTAACACAATTTTCCATGAAGAATGTCTCGGCATTATTCATTATCATGATCATGCTTTTTGTAGGCGGATTTTATTCATCCACGCAGCTTAAAGTAGAGAACATGCCAAACGTTTCTTTTCCAGTAGTTGCTGTAACAACAACTTATACAGGGGCTCCCAAGGATGTCATGGATGAAATTACGGCTCCGATTGAAGAAAAGCTAGCGAACATTGAAGATCTGGATTCCATTACTTCAACTTCGAGTGATAATTTCTCCATGATTATCGTTCTTTTCAAACAAAATGTAGATATTGATAAGAAAAAACAGGCCGTTCAAGACATGCTGGCTGAAGTTTCTCTTCCAGCAACGGCAGGTGCGCCTAAAGCCTCCACTTTTGGTGCGGCATCATTCCCTTCGAATTACTTAGTCGCTTTTGCCAATGACGGGGTAAGCCAAACAGAGCTCGACAAATCTTTTAAAGATAAAATCAAGCCAGGTCTTGAAGGAATTAAAGGGATCGACCATATGGACGTTATTGGTGCCAGAAGCACATCGCTCGATATTGAGCTAGATGCTGCTGCGCTTGATGTATATGGATTGTCACCGGCTCTAGTGAGCAATGCGATTAATTCCGCCGCGACGAAGAGTCCGATCGGTAGTGTAGAAATTAGCGGCAACAATAAGATGACTCGTGTCACTGGTAATTTATCAAGCTTGTACGATTTGGAACAGGTCGAAATCACCACACCTAAAGGAGATATCGTAACACTAGATCAAGTCTCCAAGGTAAAGGCGATAACGGAATCTGACTTCAATGGTAGATTGGATGGCAAGCCAGCTATTGGTATGATTTTATACAAAGCAGGCAGTGCGAATGCGGTTGATTTCTCAGGATCCATCGAGAAGCTGATTCATGAGTGGGAAACGACACTACCAAACATTACTTTCAAAAATACTTATGATAGTGCAGATCAAATTAAAGAGTCCATTACAGGACTTGTACGTGAAGGAGTTGTAGGGGCGGTATTGGCTTCCTTGATGATTCTCATTTTCCTGAGAAACATTCGGATGACACTCATTGTTCTCGTCTCCATTCCACTTTCCATTTTGATCACATTGTTATTGATGTCGACATTAGACTTAACACTTAATACGATGACTCTTGGTGGTATTTTTATCGCAGTAGGTCGTGTAGTCGATGATTCTATTGTTGTTATTGAAAATATATATGCCTCATTGGAAAAAGCACAAGAACGCAAAGAATCCGTTATCGCCTTGGCAACAAAGCAGGTTTCGATGGCTATTACGTCCTCAACTTTGGCAACTGTAGGGGTCTTTGCTCCACTTGCTCTGGTAACGGGTGTTGTGGGAGGGTTCTTTAGACCCTTTGCATTAACGATTGCTTGTGCACTTTTATCTTCCTTAATTGTAGCTTTGACGGTTATTCCAATGCTCGCTAAATTGCTCGTTCTTCGCAGTAAGCCGGGTAAAGGGCATCATGATGAATCAAAGCCAACTAAACTAACAACATTCTATGAAAAAGCATTGACGTGGAGTTTGACAAATCGGATTAAAACACTGTTGATTTCAGGGCTAATGCTTGTTGTAACTATTGCGGCGACGGTACCGTTTCTATCGGTTTCGTTCTTGCCTAGTACGAAGCCTGCGACAACGATGTATTTTCAGATAAAGATGCCGTATGCAACCTCTTTTGAGGCAACAGATGCGAAAACAAAAGAAATCGAAACCATCTTGTTAGATTCGAAAGATTCCAATGGCGAACCTGTTTTTAAATTCGTCGAATCATTAGTTGGGTATGCTGGCAACGATGACGAACGGACGCCATATGCTTCGCAAATTTTTGTCCAAGTGAATGATAAAGTAGATCCGAATCAAGTGAAAGATGAAATGAAAGCTTATATACTCTCTGAGCTGCCAAGCGGATCCGAAGTAGAGCCTAAAGCCATGGAAGGGGATTTCGGTGTTTCATCCACTGATTTTGCCTATACCTTGCAAGGTGAGGATCAGCTTCAATTAGAGAAAGCAGCCGGTTTGGTTAAAGAAAAGTTGAATACATTCACTGAGCTTAGTGAAGTTGAGGATAACCTGAGTGATGCGAAAACAGAAATAGAAATTGCTGTAGATCAGAAGAAAGCGAGAGCATACGGATTAAGCTCATCGACCGTTCGTGATACTGCACGTGCGTGGATTCAAAAGCAAAATCTAGGAGACATGAAATTCGATAATATCGTTTATACAACAACGGTATCGTTAGACAAATCAGACAAAGATACACTAGAAAAACTAGGTAATATCCCATTGACCAGCGCGAATGGTTCAAGGGTCTTACTGAAGGAAGTAGCTAAGGTTAATGAAACAAAAGGCGCTGCCTCACTTGCACGTGAGGAACAGCAGCAACTTGTGAAAGTAACAGCAAAAATCAATTCTGCAGATAAGACAGGTGTGAGCGCCAAGCTTGCTGCAGCGATGAATGATATCCAATTGCCTGATGGCGTGACACCAAAAATTAGCGGTGTTTCGGATGATGTGAATGAAAGCTTTATGCAATTGTTCATCGCGATGGCTGCCGCCATATTCGTGGTTTACTTGATTATGGTCCTGGCCTTTGGGAACGCAAGTGCACCATTCGCCATCTTGTTCTCTCTACCGCTTGCTGTGATTGGGGGCCTTCTAGGACTTGTCATTGCAAGAGAGCCTTTAACCGTAACCTCTATGATTGGTTTCCTCATGCTTATTGGGATCGTAGTAACGAATGCGATTGTACTAATTGATCGTGCACAACAACTGCGCGAAGAGGGATACACGGTACGCCATGCTTTAATTGAAGCGGGGAAAGTAAGACTTCGTCCCATTATTATGACCGCTGGAGCTACCATTATGGCATTGGTTCCTCTAGCGCTCGGTATTTCTGGAGAAGGTGGATTAATCGGTAAAGGACTGGGTGTAGTCGTTATCGGTGGTCTGATTACCTCTACGCTATTGACATTAGTTGTCGTACCGATTGTGTACGAATTGATTGAAAGTATAAAGAGCCGTATAGGTCGTATGTCCAAGCGTAATAAAGAAAACGAAAAAACGATGTTAGAGGTATAAGGAGGCACATAGATGATTAACGATAGTTCGCAAAAACGAAAAATCAAATCCCGTTCGATGGGAGTGATAGCGTTATTGACCGCAGCAGCGGTCTTGGTGTCAGCCTGTTCAGCACCAGGTGCAAAAGGGGCTGCAACGGTGCAGTTAGCACCAAGGGCGATTAAAACAGATGTCATAAAGAAGCAGAAAATTAGCAATCCGATCGAACAAGTTGCTGATGTAGCGGCAGGAACGACGCTTGATGTTGTATCGAAAGCGGGCGGTGAGGTAACGGAAGTGCTGAAAAAACGAGGAGAGTATGTTGAGAAGGGGGAAATACTCTTCGTTATTGATAATAAAGATGCCTTATCTGCCAAAAGGAAAAGTGAGCTTTCTGTAAGAAGTGCCCAAGAATCCTTGCAACAAGCAAAGGATAATAAAGTAAATAACCGCAAAGATCTGTTGGACAATGTAACTAGATCGCAAACTGCACTCAAGAATGCTACCCAGGAATACAACAAAATTCGTAATGAATATGATGCAGGCATCGCCGTTCAGCATCAGGTGGATCAATCCAAACAAGCACTAGATAGCGCTCAGATGAATCTAGATGCTGCACAAAGCAAGCTTTCAGCGTTTGATAACTCCGATTCGATTTCGGCTATTCAAACGCAAGCAGAGTCTGCAAGTCTAGCACTAGAAGATGCGACTCGTTCTTTAGAGAACTATCAAGTAAAGGCACCAGGTAACGGCATTCTTACCGATTTCAATGTAGTGGTTGGGCAAACCGTAGCTGCCGCGGCAGGGAAAGTTGGGCAAGTCCAACAGATTGATCCGATCAAAATCAAAACGGAGCTTACGGAAACGAATTTCCTACTTGTTAAAGGAAAGCAAGAACTCATTTACTATAATCCGGACTCGCCTGACAAAAAAGGAACAGCTAAAATTAGCTACTTGGCACCTATTATGAGTGCTGCAACAAAAACGTACACGTTAGAACTGGAAGTTCCAAATAGCGATCATCTGCTGCAGCCTGGTAATCGATTTATGGTACAGCTTACGACTGAAACGGAAGAACAAGTGATTGCTATTCCTACATTAAGCATCATTCGTGAAGAGTCCGATACGATTGTCTTTGTTCAGCAAGGTGACCAATATCAGAAACGGAAAGTGAAATTAGGACGCATTAACGGGGAGTATCAAGAAGTAATCGAAGGCGTGAAAGACGGCGAGCAATTGGTTACTACCGGACAGAATACTTTGAAAGACGGACAAAAAGTAGACATTGCTAGCGCGGGGCAGCAACCAACAACAACACCAGCAGCCAAATAGACATCAGCGAAATTTCACAATAAGGAGAATACTTAAATGAAAAACAAACCATGGAAATCTAGTCTGACAGCCATCATGCTAGGAGCAATGATCGTTCAAGGAGGCACAACCGTATGGGCGGCTGACTCGACGACGCCAATTGTCTCTGCACCAACTGTCAATTACGGATTGACAGCTGATATACGAGCTGCAATTAAAAGTGCAGCGGTGACGCCAACCGCGTCAGGTTCCCAGCTTGCGGTTACTATTCGATTGTATAACGGAGGCGCCGTACAGAACAGAGTTCCCGAACACGAGCTTCGTGTTCAAACGGCAAGTGGCGTTTCGTATACATTGAAACCAAGTGCTAGCAATAAAGAAGCTTTGCAGCCCAAAGAAATCGGCGAGCTTGTGTACATGACTTCCATTGATAGCAAGGAAATTGGTCAAATTGAGCAATTATCTTTCGTCAATGTGGATATCTATTCCTATCCAAAGGTGGAAACAACACTGCTAGCTATGCCAACTAAATCCGTGTGGTACGGAGGTACGGGAAATACGGCTTTGCAGAGCCTCGAAAACTTAGCATGGGGTCAAGCATTCACCATTCCTGGGGTTAATTCAGGATTGACGTATTCACCTGTCGAGGTTTCTATGCAAAATACGGCATCAGGCCGCGCGGCTGTTGTGACGGTATTGGCTAGTAATCCTGGAGCTGGGCGGGAAACAGTTCCTGCTTTCCGTACGGACGCTCAGTCTGAGCAGAAGAACTATGAAGGCAATCGTTCCGAAGTAGACCCGGTGACTTTGGAGGCCGGCGAAAAGAAATACATTCATTTTGCGATTCCCGTTGAAAATGGTGTGACGTTGTCTAACCTTCTCGTTTTATCGACGGATACGTTTGTACCCAAAGGTGGAGGTCAAGCCACCACGCTAACAACAGGTAAACTAGCTATCGCATGGCCGAAAGAGCAAGGGAATTCTGCTGCAGCACCTTATACAATTGGTCAGCCGATCACATTTGATGCTTTGACCAAAGTTGTTGGTAAATCAACAGAAGTATCGCTTATGGAGCTTCATCTGCATGAGAATCCAGGTGAAGGCTACCAAACTGCGGTAGCTAAGTTCAAATTAACGAATACAAGTACAACGCCTACTGCTACTCCTGCTTTCCTATCGGAATTGGTCAATGCACAGGGTGTTACTTATCAAGGGTCCCGTCAAACGAATGTAACGACGATGCTAAATCCTGGATTAAGCTACGTGGTAAGCTACTCCTACATTGTGCCGCAAACCGAAGAGAGCACCAGCTTCTCGTTAAAGCTGCTCGATTCAGTGGCTGCTGCACCTTTTACAACAACGATTGCCGCTCTGCAAACGGATGTACAGAAGGAAGAGACGGATTCTACCATCTCCTTATATCCATTTGATCTGACGTTCAATGATGTAACAGTAAGCACACAGACGACTGCTCAATTGACCTATACGTACAAGTTCCGACTTGATCTAGACATTAAACAAAAAGAAAATGTCGTGGTTGACAACAACTTCTCGAAATTGAAATTTGAAATTGTTGATAACGCCGGACGTGTTGTCGGTTCTAAGGACGCTTCCTTCACAGGTGTAAATAAATTAATCAGTGGGAAACAATTGTTGGATGCTACGAATATTACAACTGATCAATTCAGCTATCCTTTCACTGTCAATGTGTATGAAACCATCGAAACGCAGAATGGAACGGCTAAACGCTTATTGAAAGTCATCAAATAAGTGCCAGTTGAATAAATAAAAAATGAGAAGGCAAGGTTATTCTTGCCTTCTCATTTTTATGGTGGTGGCTATCAGGCCATGTTAGTTTGAAACAGCCACTGTTCATCGCTACAGACGAGCTTTAACGGACTTTGCATAGTCAGATGGCGGCATGCCAACGGTTTTCTTGAAATCTCTTGAAAAATAGTGAATGCTGGCGTACCCCAACATTGCTGCTATCTCAGTAAAATTATAACGGCCATCTCTAATAAAAGTTTTGGCTTGTTCAATTTTGAGGGATTTGAAGGCTTCCAAGACGCCTGTCTGCATCTGAGATTGGAAAAGCTCCTTTAATCGGCTTTTGCCCAAGTGAAACTTTTGACATAAATGGTCTTGTGTGAAGGATTGAGAGAGATTGGCTTTCAAATATTCCATGATTTGCTGAACGATTCGTTGTTCGGCTTTTTCTTTTTGAAGGGATGATTGCTTGTATTTCATAGAATCTGGCGTGGAAGCTTGCTCTTGATTCCGAATGAGTGTGATTAACAAAACCTCTAAATAGGATTTGATCATTTGTTCGCTGGCAAAAGGCG
Source organism: Paenibacillus sp. V4I7 (assembly GCF_030817275.1). NCBI lineage: Bacteria > Bacillati > Bacillota > Bacilli > Caryophanales > Paenibacillaceae > Paenibacillus > Paenibacillus sp. V4I7. The sequence continues at coordinate 929,459 of NZ_JAUSZD010000002.1, forward strand.
CATGCGGATTTCTTTCCAAATGATGAACGGTTGGCTTGTCAAAAGGGGGCAGGAACGCCTGAAACCCTTCTTGGATAATGAGGGATAGGATATTTCTTTCCCGGTCTCCTAATGCCAGAATCTTTTTCTCGAAAATAGTCATGGCTGGGGACGTGCACTCGAAGCATATGACGATAAGATTTGGCGGTGTATGCTCATGCTTAACGCTAACCGTATGGAATTCCTCGGGTTTGTGAAAGATCATATTTCCCTGATGAAGGGTATGAATGTGATCATCGGCTCGAATCTCAACTTCCCCTTTGTCCACGTAAAGAATCTCCCAGAAGTCATGCTGTTCTCCGTCAAATACAAATCCCTTTGCGTACTCGAAGTAATGAAAGGAAAAGAGGGTTTGAATGGTAAGTGATTCCTGTAGTTGTATACTTGGGAAATCCATGCTGCTCGTCCTCTCTCAGGGTGGTTCTTGTTCCAAACTCATTTTTAATCTTATTTTACCATATCCATTTTTGCAAAAGTGCAAATAAATCGGCTTTTTGGATAAATCTTATCGAGTGTAGCTCTTTTATAATAAAGGGAAGAGACGGAGGAGATAACAATGAAAAAAGGGATCAATATGTGGTCATTTCCAGGCTCCATGAAGGTAGAACAATGTATCGCTGTTGCTAAGAAAGCCGGATTTGACGGCATTGAGCTGGCTTTAAACGAGACGGGCCAATTAAGCTTGGAAAGTAAAGAAAGCGAAATCAAGGAATACCGTAAGATTGCGGAAGATCAGGGCATTGCGCTCTCGAGTTTAGCCAGTGGATTATACTGGACATATTCTTTAACAAGTGGACATGCACAAACGCGTCAAAAAGCAAAAGACATCGTCAAGAAACAATTGGAGAACGCTGCTATTTTGGGTGTAGATACGATATTGGTTGTGCCAGGTGCTGTTGGCGTTGATTTCATTCCGGATTCTGAAGTGGTTCCATATGATCAAGCCTATGACTACGCTTTGGAAGGCATAAGCGAGCTTTCCAATGTTGCACAATCATTGAAGGTTTCCATTGGTATAGAAAACGTATGGAATAAATTCTTACTATCCCCGCTTGAAATGAGAGACTTTATCGATAAAATCAATTCGCCATATGTGGGCGCTTACTTTGACGTAGGGAATGTCTTATATGCCGGCTATCCGGAGCATTGGATTTCCATTTTAAATAAACGTATCAAAAAAGTGCATTTCAAAGATTACCGCCGCGCCGCAGGAGGTTTGCATGGTTTTGTTGATCTTCTAGCCGGTGATGTGAATTATCCAGAGGTTATGAAAGCCCTTCAAGCTATCGGGTATGACGATTATGTCATTGCCGAAATGATTCCGGGTTATACGCATCATGGCGAACAGATTATTTATAATACATCGGGTGCAATGGACGCCATCTTAGGGAGGAAGTAATCAACATGCTGAGAATCGGATTAATTGGATTAGGCTTTATGGGTAGGACTCATCTAGAAAATTACGTTCGCCTGGAGTCAGAAGGAGTTCCCATTCAGATTGTGGCTATATGTGATATTGACAATGAGAAGCTCGAAGGTCGCGCGGCTGCCGGCAACATTGATACGGGTTCATCTGGCATTGACTTCGGTCGCTACAATAAATATACAAGTGTGACCGAAATGCTTGAGAAGGAACAGCTTGATTACGTGGATATTGCATTGCCTACTTATCTGCACAGAGACATAGCGGTTCAATGTTTGAATCATGGTCTTCATGTTTTGTGTGAAAAACCGATGGCGCTGAATGCTGCGGAATGTAAAGATATGATTCAGGCAGCCGAGGCGAATGGCAAGCAGCTAATGATAGGTCAATGCTTGAGATTCTGGCCGGCCTATGTATACCTGAAGCAGGTGGTTGAAGAGAAGACGTTTGGTCAAGCATTGGGTGGTTATTTCTATCGCGGGGGAGCTACTCCGACCTGGGGACCTTGGCTTACACAGAAGGAGAAAAGCGGCGGAGCATTGTTAGATATGCACGTTCATGATATTGATATGATACATTGGCTGTTCGGTAAGCCAGAATCCGTATCGTGTTTGGCACGCAATGTTGTTCCCGGCAGCGGATATGATGTGGTTTCTGCCAATTATCTATATGAAGATGGCAAAGTCATCAATGCTCAAGCAGATTGGACGCTTGAAGGCGACTATGGCTTCGACATGCAGTTCCGAGTTAATTTTGAAAAAGGCAATATCGTTTTCAAAGGTGATTCCTTACAAGTAAATGTGAACGAAGGAAAAGGCTTCAGTCCTGAGCTATCCTCGGAAATGGGCTATTATAACGAACTTAAATATTTTATTGAGACGTTACTTTCCGGTGAAAGTATTGCAGTAGCGACTCCCTCCAGTACGATGGGCAGCATTGAAATTGCTGAGGCTGAAATCGAATCTGCGGACAACCGTGGTGCATGGGTTAAGGTAAAATAGCTTGGTGTGTACGAAAAACCTTGGAAATCATTATGATTTCCAAGGTTTTTTGTAAGATTATTAATTGCCTGGATGTTTATTTGCATCATCAATGCCATTATTGCTGTTATTATTGTTTTTGTTGTCTTCACTTGCTTTTTGACCTTTTTGTTGATTGGATTGATTTTTTTGTTTGTTCGACATTAGCCCACATCCTTAGATATATTTCAAACCTTCATTATTGTGAGCAGTCTCAGGGTTATTATTCACGTTTAGTTCAATTTTAGGTATCACGTGACAAAGTTTAATTTGATGGATATTAATAGCATTTGACTGTAATCGCTTCCGTATCCTACACTAATAGCATTTGAACTTAAGGGAGTTAGGGATTGAAAAACATGGAGTCAACAGCATCTTGGAAAAAGCTTGGTCTATTCGCGGTCACATGGCCGATATTCATTGATTCCGTCTTGCGGATGATGCTGGGAACGGCAGATGTGTTTATGCTCAGCCGTATTTCGGATCAAGTGACCGGAGCGGTCGGCTTGGCTAACGAAATCATTGTTTTCTGTATATTGATGTTTGGCTTCGTTGGGCTTGGAACGAGTGTAGCAGTCGCACAAAATCTTGGTGCCGGCAGGGCCAAAGAAGCCAGCCGCATTTCAGCGCTCGCCATAACGATAAATTTGATATTTGGTATTTTGGTTAGCATTTTATTGGTTGTCTTTGGTGAGTCGCTGATGCGGCTAATGAATTTGGCGCCGGAGCAGACGGAGATCGCCAAAAGATATTTAAGCATCATTGGCGCTTTCATATGGATTGAGGCGTTGTCCTACGCTATCTCATCTGTGCTTCGTTCCAATGGTCAAACGAGAGACGTCATGTTCGTGACGTTGGGAGTGAACCTGATCCATGTAGCCGGTAACATTCTTCTTATCTTTGGAAACCTTGGTTTTCCCGAATGGGGAGTAACTGGAGCCGCAGTATCCACTGTGGGAAGTCGTCTTATTGGGCTTATCGTTCTGATTGTCATCTTATATCGCCGTATTCCCGTACCGATTCGTCTTAAACACTATGTCACATTTGATAACCGTATTGTGAAGCAAATCATGAGCATTGGCATACCTGCAGCCGGCGAGCATCTGTCCTGGCAATCTCAGCATATGATGATCGTCAGTTTTATTAATATTATCGGTCAATCGGCTTTGAGCACTCATGTATACATGATGAATATAACCAACTATTTCATGGCGTTAGCCATGGCAATAGGCATGGGGACTGAGATTATTGTTGGTCATATGGTAGGTGCTGGAGCATTCAAGGCGGCCTATCATAAGCTAATTCGAAGCTTAAAGATTAGCTTCCTTGTGACTTTTGTAGTTGTGGGAATTGCATCTATTTTCCGTAAAGATTTGATAGGGCTATTCACTGACAATCCGGAAATTATTGCGATGGGTTCGAGTATATTAGTACTCTCTATTCTCTTAGAGCCTGGCCGGACATTCAATCTAGTTGTCATTAACTCCCTTCGTGCCGCTGGAGATGCGAGATTTCCCGTTCTCATGGGGATTCTATCCATGTGGGGAATCGCGGTGCCGCTTGCGTATTGGCTTGGCATTGTAATGAAAATGGGACTGCTTGGCGTGTGGGTCGCATTTGCGGTAGATGAATGGGTGAGAGGTCTATTCATGTATCTAAGGTGGAAGAGCCGGGTATGGCAGAGCAAGGCGCTGGTGAAGCCAAATGTAGGAACAATCGCCAAGTAGAATGCGATTAGAATGTAAAGAAGCACAGGACCCTTGAGGGTTCTGTGCTTCTTTCGTTGGAGTGACATGCACGGTCGCTGCTGGTGACTGGTGCAATACTAGTATATTCAGTTTCTTCTAAAAAGAGCTGGATGTTAACGGAGATAATAGAAATAGTGCTAGTGTCCCGTTCAATAGAATTACTTCTTCAAACCAGTGTAGATATGGATGGCATCTCTTAGAAACTCAGCCGTACCGGGCTGCTTTTCATCATAGTAAGCCTTAAACCGTTCGTCATCCACATACATTTGGGCTAGGCCAGCGTGCGCCTCTTTACTATACTCGTTCCAGTAATAGGTTAACCACTGTTTATGCAAATCCGCGGCTGCTTGAGCCAGTTCGCTGGCAGGGTCCCCATTTTTGAAAGCTTCAGCCAATGTAGTTATTACTTCATTCGTCAATCGCGTTACCTCGTCCTGCTGTTCTTGTGTCATGTTTTTGATTTTTTGGTTAGATATATCTACGGTTTCATCGCCATACTTCTCGCGAATTTCTTTCCCGTATTTATCCTCGTTATCATCGATCATCTTTTGCTTGAAGCCTTCAAATTTCTCTTTATCTGTCATGGTTATTCTCCCTTCGGTTAAGGCAATTGTTTTTTCTACATTTGTAATTAGTAAATCTAATTGTTTTCTTTTGTCGAGGAGTTGTTCATGGTGTTCTTTCAGGGCATTGGCTCCATTGAAGGAAGGGGCGGTAACTATTTCTTTAATACTGTCCAGACTTACCCCTAGTTCTCTGTAGAACAGAATTTGTTGTAATCGATCCACTTCCGCTTGACCATAGATTCGATATCCTGACGAGTTGATTCTTGCCGGCTTAAGAAGTTCAATCTCATCATAATATCGAAGCGTTCTGGTGCTAACCCCAGCCAATTTGCCCAGATGCTGCACGGTGTATTCCATCTGTTCACCTCCTGACAACATAACTGTACAGCTTTACGTAGCGTGAATGTCAACTGCTTTTTTGAAATTTAATTCTGTAAGTAATACAAGTCTTACTCTAGGAATAGGATGATACGAGCCTTGAAGCATGTACATATCAATTAATGAATGGGTGATTTAGTTGTATACGATTCTTAGTTTTTTTCTTCTGGGTTTATCGCTGGCTGCACCTATTGGTCCTATTAATGCAGCTGTATTAGACAGAGGAATTAAGAAAGGTTTTTTTCATGCTTGGGTAGTGGGTATTGGAGCACTGATAGCTGATGCATTGTTAATGATCCTCATTTACTTCGGACTTGTACATTTTCTAACAACGCCTTTTATGAAAACGTTTCTTTGGTTATTTGGCTGCTTTATTTTACTCTACTCGGGTATCGAAAGTTTGATTGATGCGGGGAAAATAAAAGAAGAAGCTTATAGAAACGAAGTTACACTTTCGAAATCGTTTTTCTCCGGTTTTTTCATGTCTATAACAAGTCCCTTGTCCATACTCTTTTGGCTTGGTATCTATGGGTCGGTTTTAGCGGAAACAATTGCTGAATTCGATAGAAACCACGTATTATTATATACGGGAGTTATGTTCACTGGTATTTGTATGTGGGATGTTTTTATGGCTTCGTTAGCCAGTACGTTTCGAAGATTTCTCACGACTCGCGCACTTTCTGTCATATCTATCGCATCAGGACTATCCCTGATCGGCTTTGGGTTACATTTTGGGATTAAGGCCTTCCATGCCCTCTTTGGATAACGTTAGGTCGCTCCTTCACGATTATTATGTTTAGGATTTGGCAGTTCTTTCGCTTTATAAGATGCTGCGTGAACGTTCTTTTTCCATTTGAAGCTCATGCCCCATGTAACCAAGCCTATAATCACGACAAATAAGAGGCTTATCCAGAATCCTGGTCGACTCGTTTCATGAAAGACTGTACCCGTGATCGCGGTAAGGATTAGAGCCATGCCCAGATATCGTTTAATCTTTCCCCAAACGGATAGTTGTAGTAAGCGTCCTGATGATAGTAGGATGAAGAGCCAGTTCAAGAGCAGCATAATCCCTGCTGCTGTTGTTACATATTCATAGAGCTCCTCAGGCAGCAAGAGAGCCATCAATACCGCTACAGCTATACCTCCAGTCGTAAAACCGATGGCGAATAAAGGCATTTTTCTTTTCCCTGATGTTTTTTTGGCAAAGATTGAGGGGGCATCATGATCTTTGGCTAAAGTGATAAGGATAGTTGTCACCGCAAATAAAGAAGCCACCATTGTAGAGAATCCAGCAATAATTAGGATAGCGTTAAACGCATGAGGGACAAAAGGCAGATTATAACTTCCCAAAGCAACCTGAAACGGGCTTTCCTTTCCCTGTAAGGCATTCAAGGGGATCAAGGTTAAAGCAAGAATAAGAGATGCGATATAGATCGTCGTTAAAAGAAGGATCATGATGTTTCCTGCTTTAGGTGCCTCTTCGGGCCGCTTCAATCGTGTGGCCATTAAGCCCATGATTTCAATACCGCCAAAGGCGTAAAAAGCATAAATAAAAGAGGACCAAGAGCCCATTAACCCAGCTGGCAAAAAGGTTTCTGTGGTCGCCCGGAATCTCGGTTGATGAGCTCCACCTGTAATAAATCCAAAGACAGCAGCGCCTGCTATAAGGAGAAACATAACGATAGCTGATACTTTGATAATGGCAAAAACATGCTCTGTGCGCTCGAATGCTTTTGTCCCGAGTAAGATAACACCCAGTCCAATCAAGGCGTAAACCGTTGCGAAAATCCACATAGGTACCGCTGGAAACCAGAATCGGGTAAAGAGGGACAAAGCTGTTAACTGACTTCCCATAATTAAGAGCTCTGAGCTCCAATAGACCCATCCGCTGCTGAAGCCTGCCCAGCGCCCATATGCTTTTTTGGCATATGCCCTAAAAGATCCTTGCTGTGGATCCGCTCCCGTCATTCGGGCCAAGACATCAAAGACAATATAAGTGCCTATGGCTGCCAGAATGAACATGAAAATGACGGATCCACCGCCCATTTTGATACCAATCCCAGAGCCTAAGAAGTAACCCGTACCAATCGTGCAGGCAACTCCAAGCAAAGATAGCTGCCACCACTTCATCTGTCCTGACTTATCACTCTTTGCTTTTGTGGACATATAGCCTCCTAATGCCGTTCGTCTAGAAATAACAGCTGTTAGTATAGCTTATCCATTGGTAAAATATACTTAGAAATTAACCCATCTGAACTAAAAGAGTGCTGTCTCTTAGGATGACCTCATACGAGTGGAGTCTAGCACTTGGCACATTATGGCAACGACCCGTATGTACTTCAAACGTCCATCCATGCAGCGGACACACGAGTTCTCCATCTTCAAGGTCAACGGTGTAACCGGCATGAGGGCAAACACTAGATAGTAGGGTATAAATACCTTCCATCTCCGTTAGGAAATACAGGTTATCCTCGACTTCAACCTCTGCCGGAAATGATGTGAATTGATCTTTTGTTCCGATTTTGATTTCTTTCATGTTGTTCTCCTTTTCAACCAGGTTAGATTGATTATAAGTCACGGCTATTATTTCACCAAATGAAAAAGTGACAAAGGAGTATATAAAAATGAGCAAGAATAACCCATTATTAGAGGCATTTAATCAAGCTAGTTATCCAGTAGGCAGCCATAGTAAAAGAAACATTCAAATTTTGAAAGAAGCATTCAATGAGTTGGATGGGAACCTGGACAGTGATAGTTATGGTTCAGGTCAAATTATCGAAAATTTTCAAGAAGAAATGGCCACATTCTTGGGTAAAGAAACAGCCGTATTTTTCCCTAGTGGAACCATGGCACAACAAATTGCCTTAAGAATCTGGTGTGACAGGAAAGGCATTAAGAAAGTGGCTTATCATCCGTTAAGTCATTTGGAAATACATGAAGAAGATGGTTTAAAAGAATTGCATCAAATTGAAACTATTTTGCTTGGGGATAAAGACAGATTGATCCGACTAGAAGATGTTCTTCATATGAAGGACGATATAGCTTGTCTATTGATAGAATTACCTCAACGTGAAATTGGCGGACAGCTGCCGGATTACGAGGAGCTTGTTGCCATTTGTACTTATTGTCGGGAAAAAGGGATTAAACTGCATCTAGATGGAGCCAGATTGTACGAGATCCTCCCCTATTATCAAAAAACAGCAGCAGAAATTTGTGAGCTTTTTGATAGTGTGTATATTTCTTTTTACAAAGGGATTGGCGGGATCGCAGGAGCCATACTTGCAGGCAATGAAGCTTTTACAAAAGAGTCCAAAGTATGGAAAAGACGATACGGAGGCGATTTAATTAGCCTTTATCCGTATATCCTCAGTGCCAGCTATTATTTCAAACAGAGATTGCCTAAAATGAATCAGTATTATGAAGAAGCCAAAGTTCTTGCTGGATACTATAATCAATGCCAAGGCGTTGTGACAAAACCGTTAGTACCTGTGACTAACATGTTTCATGTGCATGTTGATCTGCCGAAAGAGAAGCTTGAACCTATATTAGTAGCCTTGTACGAGGAGACGGGAATGGGCTTAACGCACTATGTAAGAGAGAGCAGCGAGACAACTAGTTGTTATGAAGTAACGATTGGTGATCGCTTTGCGAATATACCCAAAGATGAGCTTAGGAGAGCATTCCAGCGGCTGGATGTGAAAATGAGAGAAGCAACCGGTGTGAGCGGCTGATAGATAACCCGAACCCATGAAAGCTGTTTAGATCGGATACGAAAGAGCCACACTGGTGTTATGGGGTGGTTAGAAATGCTCTTTGCGCCAATAAAGCCAATGATTGTCAGTATCGGTAAAGAAGCCTTTGATGACGAGAATTATATATTTGAACCCAAATGGGACGGGTGGCGAATCCTCATACATAAGCAGGGGAATCGTATTGAAGCTTTCACACGTAATGGTATGCTGATTTCAAGCAAATTTCCGGAATTAAAGGAAGCAGCAGCGGCAATCAAGGCTCATACGGCGATTTTTGACTGTGAGGGAATTGTTTTACGTGGTGGCAGACCCGTATTTGATGATTTCTCTTATCGTGGCCGGTTGAGTAATTCTGCTAGGATTAATCGCGCTCTTAACACACATCCCGTAACATTTGTTGTATTTGATGTCCTTTACACAGATAGAGCTCATTTGGATGAATCGTTAACGCAGCGAAAGCAGCGGCTTGGCGACATCGTCGATTCTACACCCGTTATTATGCCTACCATGTTCGTAGGAGGACAAGGTAAGGCGCTGTTTGAGTTAATGAAAGAACGAAATATGGAAGGCATTGTAGCGAAGCGAAAGAATTCCAAATACCAACTGGATACCAGAAGTGACGATTGGTTGAAAATGAAATACTTTAAGTCGATTGACGTTGTTATTTTGGGCTACAGAACGAATCCTTTTGGCCTTGTTATCGGCTTGAATTTCAGAACGGTGAAGAATAAACCTGTTGGTGTGGTTGAGTTTGGTTTTCTATCAGAAGATAAGCAAATGTTTTTAGTAATAGTTAAGCAATTGAACACGGTCAGGGATGAGAAAACGCAGTGGATCGAACCTCGCTTGTGCTGCCGGATAGAATATTTGGAACGAACAGACACGCATCAACTAAGGACTACAATATTTCGTGGTTTTTTGCCGGATAAGAAGCCTGAGGAATGTAAATGGGAATCTTAAAGAAACAAGTGGTAAATAAAGTATGCTAAAATAGGCTCAGGTCCAATCAAGAACACTTAATTTAAATCAGTTAATTACAAAGGAGCGATTATAATGAACATTATTTTTCATGGACAAAGCTGTGTTGAGATTCGATTAAAGGAACATACGCTCATCATAGATCCGTTCTTGAACCATAACCCTCTAGCCGTTACGAAACCGGAAGATATTAAGGCCGATTACATACTCGTCACACATGGGCATGCCGATCATTTAGGTGATTCACTAGAGATTGCAAAGCGCAATCAAGCCACCATTATTGCACCCAATGATTTGGGAAGGTACTTGTCATTCCAAGGCGCACAATCCCATGGAATGGGGATCGGCGGAGAATATGAGTTTCCCTTTGGTAAAGTAAAAATGACACTGGCGCTGCACGATTCTTCTTATAACCCGCCCGGAACTAAAGAAAATATTTATACAGGGATGGCTAGTGGTTTTCTCATTACGGCAGAGGGGAAAACGATATACCACGCAGGGGACACGGGCCTTTTTGGAGATATGCAATTGTTGGGCAAATTAAATGCTATTGATCTTGCCTTCCTTCCAATTGGCGACAACTATACCATGGGCCCACGCGACGCTGTTATCGCTGCACAGTTCTTACAAGCAAAAATGGTCGTTCCCATGCACTACAATACTTTTCCTCTCATTAAGCAGGATCCGAAGGCTTTTGTTGATAGTCTGGCTTCTGAGGGGATTAAGGGTGTTGTCATAGAACCTGGTCAAAGTCTAACAATCTAAAATTAATCCTAAAGGAGGCTTTTTTAGCCATGATGTTTGAGCACCTGGTTTCGTTCAAATTTAATGAGAACTTAGATCCACAGAAGGAAAAGAAATTGCTTGAAACCATATTGTCTTTTAAAAATAATATCCCTGGGATCGTCGATTTATCTGCCGGTATAAATGTGACAGAAGAAACAGAGCAAGTGCAAGGATACACATTAGGGCTTCGTGTGACTTTTCAAGATCAAGAATCTTTACGACAATACGGACCACATCCTTTGCACCAGCAATTCGTGAAATCTTTAGAGGGAATTATCGAGAATGTCATAGTGATTGACTACCCAATCGTGAAGTGAGTGATAAACAGGGGGAAAACCGAGTGAAATTAGCCTTTATTTCGGATATACATGGGAATTCAATCGCTCTCGAAGCCGTTTTAGAAGATATAACTAAGAAAGAGATAGACCGTATTTATGTGCTTGGCGATCTTTGCTACCGTGGACCGGATCCCAAACGATCTCTTGCCTTGATCCGATCTTTAAACACTCAGGTTATTAAAGGAAACGCTGATGAATGGGTTGTGCGCGGCGTAAATCAAGGAGAAGTCCCGGAACAGGTTATTGAAATGATGAAGATGGAACGGGAGTGGACGGTTGCGCAATTGGACAAGCAGGATATCGAATATCTGGCGAGTCTGCCGACTGAAATGAAGCTTGAGATAGAGGGGATCTCTATTCATGCGTTCCATGCGACACCAGAAAGCTTGTTCGAAATTGTTCTTCCAGGTGCTGGCGATGAGGTGCTGAAGTCGAAGTTAATGTCCGCTTCTGATGCGGATATATTCATTTATGCTCATATCCACAGGCCTTTTATTCGTTATATGGAAGGTGAAATACTGTTGAATATCGGAAGTGTAGGTCTGCCTTTTGACGGTATGCCTAAAGCTGCCTATGCCATTGTAGAAATTGAAAATGGACAAATCCGAACCTCAATTGAACGTGTTCCATATCGGATTGAAGACGTGGTCAAGCAATATGAAGAAGCTAAGTATCCAAACGCAGAAATGATGACAAGAATTGTTCGAAACGGTCTTGTGAAATAAGAAAGAATCATTGACCGTCGGATGTATTCATTTGACGATCTTTCCAAAATAAGACGGTTAGCATACGCTCTACCCATTCTTTATCTTCGGTCGTAAGTACAAAACCATCAAACATGAGCTCATTCTCTCGGAGAAAACGTCGCAAATTAACGGGATTGCTTTGAAATTGTTGTTCAGAGGGAGAAGACTCTAGATATCCAGCGATATCCATCAGTTCGGAGTAGGAAGTGTTAAGCCCTTCTGAAAGCTTCATTAATACTTCCGGTGAAGGTATGCCGCGATTCCCGTTCTCTAGTTGGGAAATATAAGCTGCTGAGACTCCTGAACGGTCGGCAAGCTCACGGATGGTGAAGCCTTTTAGTTTGCGCATATCTTTTAATTTATCGTAGAAATACATAGACTCTCACTCACCCTCACTTACAAAAGTAAACATTAGTAAACGATATAATAGTAGCAGTTTACTAAAGTAATTACAATTGGAGTAACGGATAAAATAGATCCACATTTGGTTACTTATGTAAACAAAAATGGTTGCATAAGTAAAAATCAATGGTATAATGTTCGTGAGGGGAACAAAATGAGAACGGGGGTCTATGCAGCAGAATGAATATAAAGATCTTGGCGAAGACCGATGTTTTTATTAAAGCGAGAGTCATTAAAGGTTACTCCCAGAGAGAGTTGGCGAAGCACTCGGGTTTAAGTCATGCTTATATCAGTCTGCTTGAGCGATCTATTAAATCAGTGGGCCCATCCACAGCTAAGAAATTGAGTGATTTGCTAGATAAGGATTTGGAAGAATTGTTTCTGATTGAGATGTAGTCTGAATTGAAATGATGATTGTGAAGGTATATGTAAACAAAGACCCGCAGCATGTTGCTGTGGGTCCTCTTTTTTTAGTGATCAAGGAAAATAAAGATTGTTAGTGGAAAATAAAGTTCGTTAGCGGGTGTTCACTTTTGTGCGGGGCAATTAAGGAACTTGATGGTCAACATGGAGAGATAAATTCAATGCGAACTAACCATAGTGGTACGGTCGCGAACACACAGGCTCCGATAGCACCTACTAGGGCAAAACTTTTGATTCCTTGCTCCATTCTCATTCATTATTCCTCCTCAGTGGTTATACCTGAATCATAAGGGAGAAGAGGATAAGGCGGGAGGATGAACATTATTAACCCCTACAAATATGAAATGATCCGCGAAGGCGAGCCGCCTGGTCGTGGGTCATTTTTTTATGCTGATAAACATTGAAGACGTGAACTGGACATATTCTTGTACATGTCATAAAGGAGGGGAAATGGTGAGAGTCTTTTAGGTGTCATAAGAATTATCTCTTCTTCTCATATCATGAATATTATGTAAAACAAGATGATCAGGAATGGTAGAGTGGAAGAAACCACCTGCTTTTTGATGAGTTCATAAAAGTATGGTTTGTTCACTCTAAGAAGTTAGAAATGTTCAGTATTTTATTGAATGTAGACTATGTTTGAGAGCACTTGGTCTCTAGAATATAAACTGTGATGAAAGCGCTGCACAAAATTTGATGACTTGGAGGATTGCTACAATTAATACTCAAATCAGCAAAGGAGAGGGAAAATGGTGAATAAAAAGTACAAACGATTAGCATGGTTTCTGCTCTTGACATTAGTAATATCTCTTAATTTCAGACATTCCACATCTGTTTCAGCGGCACCCGCAGCACCTGCGATTTATTTGCAAGATGATTTTTCGGATGGAGATTATACGGCTAATCCCATATGGACACCAACCTCCGGAACATGGAAAGTCAATCCTGATCCAGCTGATGCCAGTAATAAGGCATTGAATCAGACGGACACCGGTGAAGGAATCATAACCGCAGGAGATTCTGCATGGACGGATTCGACCGTTACAATGCGTTTCAACACAGGAGCAGGCGGGGCTTATCCGGGAATTCTGGCACGTGTTCAGGACTCTAGAAATTTTTATTATTTTCAAATGCAAACAACGAGTACTTTGGTTCTTTCAAAAAGGGTCAACGGTACAGACACGGTTATAAAAAGTCAAAGTTACGCATTGAGCAAAAATACAGGGTATACGTTAAAAATGGTATTGGTCGGCAATTCCATTCGATGCTACATCGTTAACAACGGAATCGATAAGCTTGTTTTTGATGAGACTGACTCTACCTTCAATAATGGCAAAATAGGAATCCGAAATAAGTGGCAGGCCGTTTATGTCGATGATGTTAGGGTAACAGGCGCGCCGGCTGTCAACACTTCAGTCCTTCAATCCGACTCCCAAAACAATTCCTCTATCTCATTAAATTGGACTCCGGTAGATGGAGCAGCAAGTTACAATATTTACCGTTCAACGACAGCTGGCAGAGGATATTCGTTTGTTTCCAACAGCACAACTAACAGCTTTGTAGATACCGGGCTAATCTTTGACACAGCATACTATTATAAAATAGCGTTTGTATATGGCGGACTGACGGAATCTCAGTGGTCACCCGAACTAAGTGTACGGACGACTCCAGCGCCACCTCCTGCTCCTACGGGACAGACGGCTATTGCCGTAAATTCGTCAAAAATCAATTTAAGTTGGACAGCAGCAGCTAAAGCAACCGGCTACAGAGTATACAGATCATCTGATGCAGGTAATACGTTCACTAAGGTGTATGATGGAATCGCCTTAAGCTATTCTGATACAGGATTAACACCAAACACAGCATATAGTTATCAGATAAGAGCTTACAACACGATCGGAGAATCCACTTCAGCTTCCGTACAGGCTACCACATTTAGATATGATGCTCCAGGAAGCTTTGCAGCAGCTTCAATTTCTGATACATCCGTAACATTAATTTGGGACAAAGTGCAGGGGACAACAACAACCTATAAGATAAGTAGGTCTTCGAGCGCAACCGGAACCTATAATCAGGTTTACAGCGGCACTAATTCGGAATTTATAGATACTGGATTAACGCAGGGTACGGGGTATTTTTATAAAATCAATGCGGTTATAGATGGGGTCACCTCGTCCTTATCGGACCCTCTTGGTGTAGGAACCGTGAGAACATCAATTACGCCTGGTACGACATGGGCAAGTACCAATGGCAGTCCAATTGATGCCCATGGACCAGGTATTATGTATGATCAAAAAACTCGAAAATACTACTGGTATGGCGAATATCATACAGGTGCGTGGCCTGCGGCCGGGGTGAGAGTTTACTCTTCCACGGATCTTTACAATTGGACTGACGAGGGCATGGCATTAACGATGGTGAAATCAATGGACGATTTTACTAACGATCCGTTAATTTCTAAACTTTATGCCGGTCGGACCGATACGTTAAACGTCTGGGCTGATATAAGAGCGGGCAGAATTATTGAAAGACCAAAAGTTATTTATAATGATAAAACACAGAAATATGTCATGTGGGCTCATATTGACGGAGATAAAGACCCTTATAATAACAGTGCAAACTATGGAAAAGCGCAAGCAGGTTATGCATTCAGTGATTCACCTACGGGTCCATTCATCTACCAAAAGAGCTACCGTATGGATCAAGCTCCACCGGGTGAGATCGATTATCAGCCTGGCAACCCGGGCATGGCACGTGATATGAATCTATTTAAAGATGATGACGGTACGGCCTATCTCATTTATTCCAGCGAAGAAAACCTGACCCTCTACATTTCCAAGCTATTGGATGATTATTCAGATGTTGCAGGCTGGCATAAGGACGGCAATGTAGATGCAAATGGTCATCTTGTCCGCGATACAAGCTATAAGGGAGTTCACGGCATAGATTATGTTAGAGTTGGCCCAGGCACACAGCGTGAAGCTCCAGCCGTATTCAAATTTAGCGGAAAGTACTATCTAATCACCTCCGGTGCGACGGGGTGGGCTCCGAATGAAAATAAATTCAGCGTTGCCGATCAAATGTTTGGGCCATGGTCAGCTCCGGTTAATCCATTTGTCAGAACATCGTCATCGGATCCAGACCCAATGTCAGCTTTTAAATCTCAATCAGCATCTGTTATTCCTGTTGATCCGGCGAAAGGAAAATTTATCTACGTGGGGGATGATTGGAATGGTGGACAGTTTACTACAAATGGCGGTGCCAAATATGTCTGGCTGCCGATTGAATTTGGGCAAGGTACGGATATATCCATAAGATGGTACAGCAGTTGGTCTACAGATTTATTAGACAGCATGGGGAAGATGGACATAAATATTAAATTACCTGAGGTTGTTGCAACTGGAACTGTACTGGATTTACCGAGTCAAATAGAAGTTATACCAAGTGGTGCAGCAGCAGCAACTACAACTTCTGTGACTTGGTCAGTAAATTCTTTGCCAATAACGGCAAATACATTTGCACTTCCGGGTGTCTATTCTTTACAGGCCACACTTCCGCAGTTTAACAACAAAACGTTACGCTTTAAAATTTACGCAGTTCCTGATAAGACCATATATGTCGTAAACAGCGGCGGATATGCGACGAGTGATTACAACCTTATGACCTCATACCTTCAGGATACACTTGTTAATAAGGAGGTTGTTGAACAGGCGTATAATTCAGCTGATATAGTACCTTGGGGCTATGTAGGAACGAATTCTAATCCTGCAGGTTCAGCCAGTGGAGATATTTTTTCAACACTCAGATACCTAAATGGTGGAAATGTAAGTAATTCCCCGGCAGGGACTGACCTGACCTACAAGTTTACTGTAAAAAATGGGTCCTACACCGTTTATACGGGCTTTAATGATATTTGGAATAATACCACCAGAAAAGCAGACTTGTATATGAATGGGGTTAAAAAGAATGCCATCACTTTTATATCAAATACGGTCTATGGCAATATAGTTGACGTAACGGACGGCACAATCACAATAACCGTGAGAAATACTGCGTCGCAAGATCCATTGATTAACTGGATGATGATCGTTGACAATTCGCAGACTCATAATCCTTTGATGGGGCTTAAGGTAGATTCGACAACATCAAATTCTGCTGCACTTTCCTGGCAAAAAGCTTTAGGAGCTACGTCCTATACGCTATACAGATCCAATCATGCGGATGGAACCTACACGCCTATTTATCAAGGGAGCACAACGAGCTTCACTGACAGCGGAATTGATCCTGCTGTAAGATATTATTATAAGGTTAGCCATACAAGCGTATCCGTAGAATCACCAATGTCAGATTCCATATCGTTATTATTAGACCAAACGAAGCCGGTTACCGAACTAGTTATGGCAGGTACGACTAACAACGGCTGGTACACCAGCAATGTAGTAACACTAAATGCAACGGATGATATGTCCGGCGTAGATAAGACTCAGTACAAACTAAGTGAGAATGGGGATTGGATGGCTTATTACGGACCGTTTACACTACCGCAAGACGGAACATATACCATTCAGTATCACTCAGAGGATCGCGCTGGAAATGTTGAAGATACTAGGCAACAGACAGTAAAAGTCGACACGACACTTCCTAACTTTGCATTTATGATTAATGGGAATGAGTTAAAGGAGGGAGAGTCCTTTGATGACAATCTTCCATTAACCTTCCAGGTGTCCGATAATCTGTCAGGTGTAGCTTCTGCACAGATCAGTGTTAGTGATGCTGTATATGCGGTAGATCTGACAAAGGGAGCAAGCATCGTCATTGATTTATCAGGTAAGGTTGGCAGCTATTCTGCAGCTATCGTTATGGAAGATATAGCTGGAAATAGACTTCAAAAGAATTTCCAATTCAATGTGACAACCAGCATAAATGCTATGAATGCTTTGCTTAATCGCTATCAATCGCTGCTTAGCAACGCATTAACATCTCAACTGAGCAATGCCCTCAATCAAGCGCAGCATCAACTTGATAAAAACCGACAAGATCAGGCTGCAAAGCACATGCAGGACTTTGTGAAACATCTTAACAATCCGGCTTTAGGAAAAGATGTAGACAATAGCGTAAAAGCTATTCTTCATGCAGATGCAAATGCATTGATCAAACTATGGTCAACACAATAAGATTAATGAAAAGTCGTCCTTTTGTGGGGCGGCTTTTCTTTGATTTGAAATTAACGCTGACAGCCCTTCGCTCCGCTTTGGATAGCCACCGAGCTCATAATTCGAGGCGATAGTCCATTTCATTACATTGGGACCATTACTGGAAATAGGAGTTTACTAGCGCTCCCGAAAATAAAATAGCCCCGATCGGCTCGGAGCGAGGGACTTCTTATTGTGCATACGAACTTCGTTAGTAAAAGAATGCTGAAGGTTTATACATTAACCTTTGAAACTTTTGGCTCTTTGACAATCGTGTATTTTTTACCTAATAGAAATGGCATGTATTTATTAATAATGTGAATAGCAGGTACGAGTATCAACATTAATACAATTAGACAAATCATCGATCCCCATGTTGACTGTCTTAAAGTATCCGCTGGAATATGAGATACCGCAGAGATAATCTTTACAACAATTCTTTTTATTGGGTCATGGATACACATAATAATAAGGGTGTTCTTACCTAGAAAAGTTAACCAATTGCCACTCTTTATTTTCTTGGAGACTAAATATAGGAATAACGAGCCGCTTATGCCTGCGATATAGTACAAAAAATAATTCCCTAAAATAAGAAAATTCATATCAACAGGTTTGTTAATAAAGGCTGCAATTACATTGATAATCAATAGTAAAATAATAAAAATGTACTCATGTGTGGATGTTAATTTGTTATTCAAATTACTCTTATGAAAAAGGTATCCTAATCCGTAAAAAACCACACTGGTAAATACAATGTTAATTCCCCATGGAAGTCTAAATCCTAAGAAGAGACTTATAAGATACCCAACAACTGAACTGACCAGCAAAACAATAAATAGATTTCTACTTTTCTTTATGCTTTGGGCAAGCCATTGAAAAAATATTTCTGTAAAAAAGAAACACGGCAAGAACCACAGAACTATGTTGAAAACTAGCCATGTGTCACTACCGGTTCCGTAAAGTATTCCCAACAAAGGTTTGAATCTGTTTATGTCTAGGCTTTCAGGTCTGAATTTTCTTTCGATTACAAGCCAATAGATGTACCAAATAAAAGCGAAAATAAAGTATGGAATAATTAAAGACTTAAGTCGCTTTAATACAAATTCCTTATAATCCGTAGTCCTACTAAGGTAAAGGGTATACCCAGATAAAAAGAAGAAAAAGGGCATGTGAAAAGAATAAATCCAAGTTCGTATAGGATTTGTTAGAAATATATGCCCTAACACAACTAAAATAATACCAATGCCTTTGCATACATCCAAATATTGCATCCTTATCTTCATAGGCAACATTCCCCTTACTCAGTTTTGAACATTATAACTTATAGAGGCAATTGTTTCCACTCCTAGGATCTCCTTTCAAGTTTCAATTAAAGGAGTTGCCGAATTGGAGTATAGAATCGAGAATCTTGATTATGAATTAAGAATAATTGGAAAAAGTATTCCAGTAAAAATATGTAGAGCATTTAAAGCAATTCCTACACTTTGGAACAGTGCGAAAAAAGATGGATTTATGCAGAAACTAATTGATATGTCGTGGGAAAAAACCAAATGCACACTTGAAAGGCGAGTTGGGAAAGTTTGTTATGAAACTAAAGGAAACGATAGTTTCATAACAAGATCTAGCAGGCTGCCGGTGATAAATTCGGTGGCCTATTCCGTTAACGGGTAGGATTGTGTGGTGAGATGTACCATCAGAGCATTAACTTCTAGGTGCCCATAACATTACAGACACGCCTGCAATGCAAATACCAGTTCCTAGCCAATCGTACATATCAGGTGCTTTTTTATCCACTAACCATCCCCATAAAACAGCGAGAATAACAAATACGCCACCATAAGCCGCGTAGACCCGTCCAAACGAAGGGAAACTTTGCAAAGTTGGAATGATACCGTACAAAATGAGGATGATACTCCCGACAATACCATACCAAAGGGGCTTTGATTCTCGTAACCACAACCAAACCATGTAACCTCCGCCAATTTCAGCGAGTCCAGCAAGCACAAAAATGAATATAGTTAACAGCACAAAGAAATTCTCCTTCCTAACACGTACCTTTGGTTTGAATATTCTCCATGCATTCTGACCAGGTAATGCATTTGCAGCTTAAACCGTTGTCCAAAATTTTGATCATTGAATTGATCTGTCTCTTTCTCTCCTCTAACTCGGAGCGTTTCTGCTCTGCCATCTGCTCCCATCGCTCGGAAAGTGAATTATCCGTTTCAAAGCCCTCTAATAAAACTAAGATTTCCTGAATGCTAAATCCAGTCTGCTGTGCAACTTTAATAAAATTGATGCGGTCAAGTAGCCTTTCATCATAACGACGTTGACCGTTTTTCCGATTCGGAGGAGGTAACAAACCGATGGATTCATAATAACGAAGTGTTGATGCGTTCACATCTGCCATTTCCGCCAGCTGACCAATACTTAACTCCGCCATAAATTTCACCCCTTGACTTAAAGTTGACTTTAAGTTTTATACTTACACTATATCTCACATGGGAGGATGAAGTAAATGAAAAAAAAGGGATTTCTTGCAAGTCTTGGATTGTTGGGCGCGTGCGCTCTGTGCTGTGCGATACCGCTGCTCGGCGGGGCAGCAGCTCTTGGGTTTTCATCGTTTTTCCTGGATTTGGAATTTATCGCCGTATTGGCACTTGTATTTATCATAGCGGGAGTCGTTATCTATAAGCGGCGCAAGGCATCCGGAGCATCGTGTTCAATATCAGGATGCAGTTGTAAATCTTGTTCGAAGTGAAGGGGGATAAAAGTATGGGTAAAGAAATACCGGATACTTGTTGCCATACTGTTTTTACAAAAGAGCAGCGTGTCGAATACAAAAACGTTTGGGCAGAGCTTGAAATAAGAAGGATCGGTATTATGGAGATTGAAAATGGGTACCAGTATCAATTCCAGGGTGACTCGGAAACGCTGCACCTTGTGAATGAATGGGTTAGTATGGAGAGAAAATGCTGTCCGTTTTTAACCTTTACTGTGATAGCAAGTAGCGAAACTGAGTCAGTTTTGCTTCAATTAACTGGTAACCATGAAGCAAAAGCATTCTTACGTTCTGATATTATCGATAAGATTAATGTAATAATCAGTTAATCAGCGAGATTGTGTACTCATTACGCTAACGCAGAACTATAGTTCAATCAATAAGGGCTGCCGGAATCTGCGGCAGCCTAACATAGGGGCCGATACTTGCAGTACTGGGATCAGGAACTGCTCGATAAACTGCTACCCTGGTCTCAGACACTATCTCATTTTTTTGTTCAGAATTACGTCATCATATACTAGATGCATCAAGGTCGCTAGCTTCTCTCAGTTATTAAACTAGGAGTGAAAAATAAGGGGAAATGTCGCTCCCCAGCATATTGGGGTGAAGTGGAAACCGGAATCTACGATCTGGAGTTTCCGATTCTTAACGATCAAAGTAAATTAACTGGATATGATTTACATACGCAAAAAATGACAAAAAACGAAAGTGCTTTGGACTTTAATTTTGATAATTTAAAGTTATGGGCAATAGATTATAGAAAGGGCGGTAAAGTGCTCTATGACCAAGAGCTGACCGACCCGATCAAAAGAATCACCAACACACGTGAAGAATTAAACGCTGTGGTCAAAGCAGAAATCCAAGTCGGAGATTTGGTCCTTCTCACTACTTCGGATGAAACGTTCGCCAAAGTGAAATTTGATAAAATAACAGCAACAAAAATCCACTTTTCCTATGTATTAGAGGCGGCTGAACCGGTGGAGAAACAACCTGTGACTAAACCGAAAGAACCGCAAAGCTCCAGTGTAACTCCTAATGATCAATTAGATCTTATCTATTGGGGTGAGGTGAGAACCGGAATCTACGATCTGGAGTTTCCGATTCTTAACGAGCAAGGTCAATTAACTGGATATGATTTACATACACAAAAAATGACGAAAAACGCGAGCGCCGTGGACTTTAAATTTGATAATTTAAAATTATGGGCAATAGATTATAGAAAAGGCGGTAAAGTTCTCTATGACCAAGAGCTGACCGACCCGATCAAAAGAATCACCAACACACGTGAAGAATTAAGCACTGTAGTCAAAGCAGAAATCCAAGTCGGAGATTTGGTTCTTCTCACTACTTCGGATGAAACGTTTGCCAAAGTGCAATTCGATAAAATAACGGCAACAAAAGTCCATTTTTCTTATGTATTAGAGGCGGCAGAGCCAGTGGAGAAAAGTGAAGGTTCTGCGTCTCAAGAACAAAAAGACATCGATTCAGAACCTAAAGATTCGGAAATCATCCGGATGCTATTGTCAATGGAGCAAAAGCATCGATGAATGCTCCTGCACAAATTATTGATGATACGACGATGGTTCCTGTTCGGTTTGTGAGCGAGAATTTGAAACAGCACGTACAATATGAAATTTCCGCAAAACGAATTACCATCACACCAAAAAAATAATCAATTTTCAAGGAGTTCGACTAAATTTGTCGGGCTCCTTTTTTTGTATTACGTCCAGGTAGTGCTCAGTGCGGGGAGTCTTGTCGGTTGACAGAAAGAAACACAACCGGCCCGGAAATTATTCCGAACCGTCTGCCTGTTACCATTTTATATCGGATGGTACATTTGATAATGGGGCATCGATGGTCCCTGATAAGGAGGAAATGCTTCTGCTATTTCCCAGCTTTCTACCAGTCGATGAGCCGTGTAGTAATCAAAGCCTCTTCCCATCAAATAGGTTATAGCAGCAACTTCAAACATTGCATGTTCAACTGAAGTATGTGCTGCTTCTCTTAAACCGTAATGGACAACCGGCTGCACAGCGCTTAGTACTTGATTACGGATAGGCATTAATAGTCATTCCCTTCGGAAAATGGTCTGTAGCGGATGGTCATTACCCTAGTCAATATATTCTCGCAGCAGTACTTTTGCACCGTGTCAGACACCCATTTACATTTCATTTAATAAACGTCTAAAAGATATCACCTACTCGAGAAGAAAAATGGATAAGTAGGGGGGAGTCATGAAAATTAATTTACGCACTAAGGAATATGACACAACGAATGCTTTAAAATAATTTGGGTCAGTCATTGAGCTAACGAGAAACAATAGTTCAACATCAGAAGGGCTGCCGCGTGGCAGACTTTCACTCCGCTAACGGGCAGGATTACGAAATAGATTTGATTAAGAAGAATGTTATTTGAGAGTGACAAAATGGTTGTATAGTTAATCGTACTTTGACAGAATGGTTTATTAGACAGACACTAAAAGGAGGTTTTTTTGTGGATGAAACTAAAATTATTGCTTGTGAAGAACTCCTTCGGAAAGCAATGCTAACCAGTGATGTGAAACTGTTAGATGAACTGATCGCTGACGACCTTATCTTCGTCAATCATTTCGGACAAATTTTATCAAAAGAAACTGATATTGAAGCTCATCGATCAGGAAACTTGAAAATTACTGGAATTGATGTTTTGGACCAAAGAATTAGACTCTTAGATATGTTAGCCGTAACAGTTACACGAGTGACTCTAACTGGCACCTTCGGAACTCCATTTGAAGGCGTTTTCTGTTACACTCGTGTTTGGCAGTATCGTATGGAGAAATGGCAAATTGTCTCAGGACATTGTAGTTCCGTATCGTGATACTTCAGTTATTGCTTATTCAAAGTTGATCATTGCAGCTGCTTGGAGTAAATGCAGATTTTGCACAAGATGTCATTACATTAACGGGGAACGATAGTTCCATTTACAATGAACAAGCAAGCTACAAGTGATAAACTCGGTGGCCTGATGTTCAACGGCCAGCCAATGGGCAAGGCAGAGCCAGTAGTGTCCGGTCGGCTCCACACCGACGATCAACTTGTTTAGCTTTGTATTTTTACAAAGACCAAATTATTCGTTTTACAGGAATTCTAAACGCAGAACGTTAGTTCAATAACCACCTTACCAAGAGACGGTTTTCTTTTACTCGCAACATTGAAAAAAGAGCTGGGAACCCCCAGCTCTTTTTCAGCATTTCCACCTTTTTGAACCGCTTTTAACCTGCTATTCTACTTCATCGTATCCTTCCGTAAAAGCATCTGCTGCTAGGTTGAGTAGTTTGTCAGCAAAGAAAAAAAACGGAAACTCGTTGCCAAACTCATCCCATCTCTCCTGAACCTCAGCAAGGACCGTGATAGTTAAATCGTTGTTTTTCAAAATAGCCTTTTCCAAGTAGCTGCGTGTCATACACCGTTCTCATGTTCATCGTCTCCTTTAAAGTGCTTCCGGGTCCGGGAGTACCTACTTTTCTTACGTGTTCAAATTCGAAATTGATAATCATTATCAATTAATTATTGACAATTTAACCCAGTCAAAGTAAACTTTGTATTGACAATGATAATCGTTATCAATATATGCAATTGAGTGATGACATCCACAGTTGCGGTGGCCGGAGGCATCAGTTTCGTCGATCTCATTGCTCCACATATGACCCGAAAGCTGGTCGGGCCTCCCTTCGGCGGTGTTCTTCCCATGTAGGCATTAATTCGCGGTTTGATGGTCGTATTGGCAGACTTGATTGCAAGGACGGCCTTTATGCCGCACGATATTCCTGTTGGTGTATTTACGGCTGGTGTCGGCGCGCCGTTCTTTATCATTTGCTTTATCGATATTCAGCAACACGAAAATCAGCTTAATAAGGATGAGACTAAATAAAACAGGGGCATATTCTCGCGAATTATGCCCTCTTTTGTTGGAGGTGAGACAATGTCCTATACGAAGCACAGACTCCTTATAGATGCCTATACAACTAATACCGATGAAAAGGAACAAGTCATTGCTATGTTAAACCGCATCATCGGGGAAGTGTCTAGCCTGGAGCTTCATTCATCCGTTCAGATTTCCCAAACGAAGGAAGCGAATACTGAAATGGATACACAAGAGCGGACGGGTGACGGAAGAAGCGGTTCCTGCTATCCGGAATTAAGCGTGAGACAGCAGGAGATTGCCATTCTCCTGGCAGCCAATTACTCCGTGCAAAAAATCGCCAAACAATTGTTTCTTTCTGAAAATACGGTAAGAAAGCATATCCAGAATATCAAAAAGATATTGGGCATCCACGAATCTGGAGTCGATTTCATCTATGCGTTGAAGAGTAGACAAGAAGAAGTGCGTAATCAGATCTGATGATCTTTACTGGTTTTTATCGTCGGAAATGATCATTTACAACTCCATTTGTTCAATGTTACGATTTATATATGATAATGATAATCATTATCAAAAATTAGATCCTGGTTAAACATTGAACATCCATGGATGAAGGAGGTTGTACAAGAATGATCACGGAGCAAGTGGCTTTCAAAGAGGGTATCAAGGATTCCGTTAAGGATTGCATTGGCGGCACACCGTTAGTTCGATTGAGCCGGTTATTCCCGCAGCAGGACATTGAGGTTATCGCCAAGCTGGAGTACATGAACCCGGGGGGAAGCATGAAGGATCGCCCAGCTCGTTTCATTATTGAGCAAGGCTTTCGGGATGGATACATACATGAACATACGCATTTGATTGAAAGCACTTCCGGAAATTTAGGTGTTGCGCTCGCAATGATGGGGCTCATTTACGGCATAAAGGTCACCTGTGTGGTAGACCCCAAAATCGCTCAGACCAATTTACATATTTTACGGCAGATGGGCGCTCACGTCGATATGGTGGAAGAGCGAGACGACCAGGGAGGTTACTTGCAAACGAGAATAAAGCGGGTACAAGAGCTGCTGCAGACAACAACGAACGGATTCTGGATCAATCAATATGCCAATGAAAACAACTGGAAAGCGCACTTTCATGGGGCGGGCAGCGAGATTGCTGAGCATCTCGACCATGTGGACCTGTTTATCGCTGGAGTCAGTACGTCCGGCAGCATCATGGGCACGAGCAGGAGGCTGAGGCAGAAGTTCCCACAAATGAAGGTGATCGCGGTCGATGCGCTTGGTTCCATTATTTTCGGTTCGCCAGCTGCTCATCGAGAACTCCCTGGTATTGGCGCAAGTCGTGTGCCTGAAATTCTGAATCGGGCGGAGATTGATGGCGTGATACACGCCAGTGACCGAGAGTCTGTTCAGGGATGCAGAGAGCTGCTGCGGATGGAAGGCATTTTTGCGGGAGGTTCGTCAGGTTCTGTCATTGCTGCGATTCACAAGCTAATCCCTACGCTCAAACCGTCGGACGCAAGGCCTATTCGTATCGTTACGCTCCTGCCGGATCGCGGAGAACGGTATCTGGATACGGTGTATAACGACGAATGGTCAGCCAAGCTTGCACGATAAAAACAGAGAGGCGGAAGGTAAAGATGAAAACAGAGCAGCTTATGGAACAAATAGAAGAGGGGGGCATTCAAGAGCCGGAGATCTTGTTTTTAAATAAAGCGTCGATTGCACAGGTGGGCGGCAATCATTCGGACCTTTATGTAGAGGGGATTACGGAGGCGCTGACCCTGCATGCGCAGGGTCAATTCGTACAACCGCTCAAACCGTATTTGCGGGTGGATGCGGAGAAGGGACATATTGCCGATCGGATCATTGCCATGCCTGCTCATGTTGGCGGCGAAACGGCGGTTTCGGGGATTAAATGGATTGGCAGCAAGCACGATAATCCGGCAAAGCGCGGATTGGAACGGGCCAGCGGGCTTCTTATCCTCAATGATCCGGAAAGCAATTATCCCGTTGCGGTTTTGGAAGCAGGGTTGATCAGCAGCATGAGGACGGCGGCGGTAACCGTTATCGCGGCGAAGCATTTGGCAAGAAAACAGTTTACTCAGGTAGCCTGCTTAGGCTGCGGAATTATCGCCAAGACACAGATGCGGTCGATGCTTGAACAGTTCCCCCGTATCGAAACGATTTACTTATTCGATCTGAATAAGCAGTCCGCCGCAGCATTACAAGAAGAATTAAACCGAAGCTTCCCTGCTGTGAATATCATTCTGATTGAGACCGCCGAGCGGGCAGTACGGCAGGGTGAGGTCGTGGTCACTTGCACGGTAACGGATCAACCCTATATTCCTTTTGAGTGGCTGCAAAAGGGGACTTTTGTCAGCAATATCTCGATCATGGATGTGCATAAAGACGTTTTCCTTAAAGCGGATAAAGTGATTGTTGATGACTGGGAGCAGTCCAACCGCGAGAAGAAAGTGATAAATCAGCTGGTGCTTGAAGGAAAGTTTTCCCGTGAACGGCTGCATGCCGAATTAGGGGAGATTGTGATCGGCCGGAAGCCCGGCAGGGAATCCGACGATGAAATTATTATACTTAACCCGATGGGGATGGCGATTGAAGATATTGCTTGCGCGAAAGTTATCTATGACAAGGCGCGCTCTGAGCGTGTCGGAGTAAGGCTTCCTCTATATTGAGAGAAAGCGGGGAGGAATCAACATGGTACAAGGCGGATTTATGATACAGCAGCAACGTTCCCTCGAGATTAATGTGGCTGAACAAGCTGCGGTTGAAAGACTGCTGAACACTTTTTTACGGGAGTGCGGCATTTTCGATCCAAGGATAACGGATTTACCTATGGTGTTCGACGATAAATGGAAAGGAACTCCATTCAAAATTGAACTCAAGCATGTCGACAAAACGATTTATGGTGAATTGAGCTATTGGTCGCTGTTTGGGCACCATGGATTTGGAAGTGACTTTTATGCCGAATGGTTACTTACAAAATTGGTTAAACCGATTTCGAATAGGGATGTCATCGAGTGGATCCTGGATGAGATCGCAAGCATACATGAGTCATCCGATACGGCGCAGAAGCATTCTCAATTGCACAAAGAGATTCATAATAGTATCGATAAGACGGTCCGTTATGCCGATTCTTTCAGGGACCGAAAATCAAATGGAGCAAACGGTTATCTCTATATCCAGACAGAGCAATCGTTGATTTGGGGGCACCCTTTTCATCCAACACCCAAAAGTTCGGAAGGCTTCTCACCCGATGATCTGTCAGCGTTCCCGCCGGAAATGGGTTCAGCCTTTCAGCTTCATTATTTCGCAGTGAGTCCGGACAGTATCGCACAACAGTACCTTGAAGAAGAGTTCGCAGAGCCGGTTGCGGAAAGTGTGATTCTGCAATCCAAAGGCAAACTGGGAGCGAACCAGACGGATTATGCCTTGATCCCTTGCCACCCTTGGCAGGCACAATATTGTCTGCAGCAATCGCGGGTCGGAGAACTGCTTCAGACGGGCAAGCTGGTCTATTTGGGACCTCTTGGCGATCCGGTTTACCCTACCTCTTCGGTGAGAACGGTTTGGGATCCTGAGCACCATTATTTTTATAAACTGCCGCTCAATGTAAGGATCACGAATTTTATTCGCGTCAACACGCTTGAACAGATCGAGCGGACATTGGCCGCAAGCAGGCTAATTCGCAGCCTGCAAAATGAGATCGAAAACGAATCCTTTACCATTTTGCTGGAAAAAGGCTTTAGAACCGTTTCAGTGAAACATGCTTCAGGGGCTAAGGATGAACAATTACTAGCAAGCTTTGCGGTTTTGTTTCGCGACAATCCTCCGGAATTTCAGGATGATAACCCACCGCACGTTCTTGCGTCATTGCTCGAAGTGCAGCCTGATGAGACTGAGCCCCTGTTATTCAGGTTGATGCGCAGCCAGTACGGTAATGAAGTGCCGGATTTGAAACCATGGTTCCGCGCTTATGCTGAGATTACTGTGAAACCCATTTTGCGATTATTCAGTGAGAAAGGGGTTAGCTTGGAAGCGCATGTCCAAAATTGTCTGCTTCGTATACATCGGGGCATGCCGTTCACTTGTTATGTGCGCGATCTTGAGGGAGTAAGCGTCTCCTGCTCGCATGCGCAGCAACGGGGATGGATCCCTACGATCGTCCAACCTGAAAGTCCTTTACTCTACTCGACAGACGAAGCATGGTCCAGATTGCAATATTATTTCTTCGTCAATCACATCGGACACCTAGTCAGTACGCTGGCGAGATACGGTTCGATAGAAGAGATGCAATTATGGGGCATTGTGACAGACGTTTTATTGACAATGCAGACAAACGAGCCTTCCTATCTGAATGCATGTATTGAAGATTTGCTAAGCCGCCCAACTTTACCTGCCAAAGCGAATTTAATCAGTCGTTTTCTTGAGCGAGGCGAAACGCCGATATATGTAGAAATTCCCAATCCAATGTCCATGAGGTGAATAATGAGTATTTTCATGATTGAAAAGAAACATAAAGAACTATGGGAGCAGTGGGATCAAATCATTCGTTCCCAGGCGTATATAGATGTCCGCAGACGAATTTTCCGGCAATTGATAGAATCGCTAATATATGAAGGAATTGTGCAGCCCAACATGCAGCATCTAGAAAGTGGTTTCGTAGCTTTTACCATTAACGGAACCGGAAATGACGGATCCATTGTCAAGTACATGTGTCAAGGAAAGCGAAAGGTGAGCTTCGAACGAATACGGTTAAATGCCCAGCCTGTCCAGCGCGTGACCTCGCAGCATGAGCACGAGGCCGTATCGTTAGCGACTTTTCTAGTTGAAATATTTCAGAACACCGATGTCGATACCGGACGGTTATTGCAATTCATCGATGAAATCCAACAAACGTTGTTGAAAGATACATTAGCGCATTATTACCGATCCCCTCAAACCTTGGAAGGCAAGGAGAGAAGCTATGACCTGTTGGAATCCAATCTGATCGACGGGCATCCTTATCATCCCTGCTATAAATCGAGAATCGGTTTTGATTTAACGGATCATATGGCGTATGGCCCGGAATTTAAACCTTCGATTCGCCTTGTATGGGTTGCTGTTGCTAAAGAGAGAATCAATTGCCTGGTAACCAGCAGAAAAGAGTATGCTGCATTTATCAAACAGCAGCTGGGTGATTCCTTGTATGGTGAATTTCAAACGAATTTGCGGAACAGAGGGAAGAACCCTGACCAGTATACCTATTTGCCTGTTCATCCATGGCAGTGGGAAAACGTGATCTCGACTGAATTTAATCAGCATTGTTGGGAAGATGAAGTGATTTGGCTTGGAGAAGGGCAGGAAGATTACCGGCCGCAGCAGTCAATTCGTACACTGGCCAATGCATCGCTTCCAACAAAACCCTATGTAAAGCTGCCGCTAAGCATAACTAATACATCCACAGGGCGAATTCTGGCTGCTCATACGATATTGAATGCGCCGATTATATCCGATTGGCTGTCGCAATTACTGGATCAAGACCTGTTCCTGAAAGAAAAGTGCAGCCTCATTCTGCTGAAGGAAATCGCAGGCGCAGCTTATCGTTCGGCGGATGTTTCCGAGCTGCTGCAATCCAAAGTATATGGGGTGCTTGGGACCATTTGGCGGGAAAGTATTCATACATATTTGAAGCCGAAGGAAGAGGCAGTGCCGTTTAATGCAGTTACGCATGTGGAAGTGAACGGTCGTCCCTTTATAGACCGTTGGGTGAAGGAGCATGGAATTGAGCGGTGGATGGAACGTTATATTGAAGTTTCGGTGGTTCCGCTTATTCACATGCTCTACGCTCATGGAATCGCTTTGGAGTCTCATGCCCAAAACATGATTCTAGTCCATGAAAACGGCTTCCCGACACGGCTTGCGCTGAAAGATTTCCACGATGGGATACGCTTCTCCAGAGAGCACCTTGCGGATCCGCAGCAATATCCGGCGCTCATGCCTGTTCCTTCCCATCATCCGAAAATTAACCGCAATTCGTTCATTGAAACGGATCGCCCTGATGTGGTCAGAGACTTTGTTCACGACGCGTTCTTTTTTATTAACTTGGCTGAGGCCGCACTTTTTATGGAAGAGCACTATCAGGTTCCGGAAACGGTATTCTGGTCGAAAGTAGCTCATACGATAAGGCAATATCAAGAGCAGCACCCGCAGCTTCAGCAGCGGTTCGAACTTTTTGATTTGTTTGCGGAAACGATTCAGGTCGAACAGTTAACGAAAAGAAGATTGTTTGGCGATTCCGAATTTCGCGTACATGACGTTCAAAACCCTCTGAATACTTTTGGAACTTTGCCAAAGCGGAGAGACTTTGAGCTACGCTCAAAGATCCCTATATTAGGAGTTAACGATGGAAAAAGTAGTTGATTTGATTCGGGAGGTTAAGCAATCCCAAGAACAGCCTTTTTGTGCATACATTTACGATCTAGATGCTTTGAAGGAGCACGCTTCAGCAGTCGTGCGCCCACTGCCGGAAAATGTCCGGTTGTTTTACGCCATGAAGGCGAACTCGGAACGCCGAATTTTGCAGCAGTTAAAAGATGTCGTTCACGGCTTTGAAACCGCATCGATAGGTGAAATCATGAAGGCTAGAGAAGCGGATCCGCATATTCCCGTTATATTCGGCGGACCGGGCAAAACGGATGACGAACTAAGGGGAGCCATTGAACATAACGTCAAGTTGATTCATATCGAGAGTATCCATGAACTGCGGCGATTGGAATGGATCGCTGGAACGATGGAACGGCAAGTTTCCGTGCTTTTGCGGATGAATATAAATGGCCCTTTGCCTTCGGCTACCTTACAGATGGCCGGAACCCCAACGCAATTTGGTATACATGAAAGCGAAATAGAGTCTGTGCTGTTGCAAGCTGCCTCTTGTGCGCATGTGAATATAGAAGGATTTCACCTGCACTGCATCTCTAATCAACTGGATGCGGAGAAGCATGTCGAGTTGATGGATGTTTATTTCACGAAAGTGAAGGAATGGGAACAAGCCTACCGGCTTCAAGTTTCCTATATCAATGTAGGCGGTGGCATTGGGGTCAATTATTCGAACCTGCAAGCACAATTTCAATGGGATACCTTTGTGAATGGATTGAAGCAATGTATCGATCGGCATCAGTTTCACAATAAGACGATTTTATTTGAATGCGGCCGATATATCGCTGCTTCCTGCGGATATTATGCGGTCGAAGTGCTGGATATCAAAGAGAATCATGGAAAAACTTTCGTTATCGTTCGAGGCGGCACGCACCATTTCCGTCTACCCGTGTCTTGGCAGCACAGTCATCCTTTTCAAGTAGTTCCTATCGAGAATTGGAAATATCCGTTTAAACGAAAAGAACTGACAGATGATAGCGTTACGATTGTCGGGCAGCTTTGCACCCCAAAAGACGTATTAGCCAAAGATGTGCGTTTAGACAGATTAAGAATCGGCGACGTGATTGTATTTGTATACGCCGGGGCATACGGTTGGTCGATTTCGCATCACGATTTTTTGAGCCATCCGCATCCGGAACACATCTATGTAAGCCAAACGACGCCTATCCCTGTTGGAAGGTAGGTTGATGTCATCATGCTCGGAGCTTCACGACAAATAGGAATAGACTTGATGAATGCGATATTAGCGGAAAATGTGTTTGGCATTCTGGAAAAGATGGAAATCATGAGAACGGCTCCTTTTACGATATCCGTATTTGATCATTTGGATCGGGGAGACGTATGTTTTATCAAAATTCCATTGGAATCGGAGCATCATTATATTGTATTTCCTGCCGTTTCTACTTGCCTCCTTCCCTACCAATTAGGTTCGTGGGAAGTGATTGAGGTTGATCGGGATAACAACGGAAACACACAAACAAGGCATCTTGATCCACCAACGTTAATGTGGTTGCTCAGCTCGCTCGCTGCCGAAAAAAAGGGGATCTCCTATCCAAATTTGGAGCCGTTTATCGCGGATCTTCAGCTGGCTGAGGAACAAACTAGTTTGTCTATGGAAGCGTATCGAAACTATGTGTCGAATCGCCGGCCAGCTCTGTCCCGTTTCATTGATGCGGAGCAGTGGTCATCATTCCGTGACCGCCCCTTTCACCCTACGTCAAGAATAAAAAGAGGCTGGGATGCGGAGGAATACCGTACGTATGGCGCAGAATTTCATCAAACGCTCACCATGAAGTGGGTGGCGGTAAGGCGGGATTATGTGTTAAGCGGACAGACCGTTCCTGAGCAATCGCCAGATGGTTATCTGCTATCGCCAAATGAGCAAGAACAGATAACGGGGGCAATGGAACGATGCGGAATTTCCAGAAATGACTACGTCGCTTTCCCGGTACATCCATGGCAAATGAAATCCGTATTATTACGAGAGTTTGGTCAGGAGTTCAGCAATCAAATATGTGTGCCCTTACCTGTACAAATCGGTGACTACGTGCCGACATCCTCGGTACGCTCCCTTGCTCCTATGCATGGCGGCGAAGATCACTTGAAGCTTCCGTTAGGTATTGTTTCGCTTGGTGCGGTGCGGTATTTACCGGCTTTGTACATGATTAACGGAGAGAAGGCCCAACGTTTATTGGAGGAAGCAAAGCGTTCGGATCCTCATCTTGCAGAACGCCTGCACCTGTGTGATGAGACGAAATGGTGGGCTTATCATCCGCATGAAGCTGACTTCTTCGATGATCGCCCGCGCCATCTTTCCTGTTTGATCCGAAATTATCCGCAAACGTTCATGGCGGATGATTCGGTACAATGTTTACCGATGTCCGCTTTTGCAGTCGTTGATCCCGAGAGAACGTTTCATATCTTGGATGATTTATTGGTGAATCAAGGGGATGTCGAGAAAGATCAAATCGTCACTTTCTTTAAACAGGTATGCGATCGTTTTTTCTGTGTTGTATTACGTCTCCTGCGCTGCGGCATATTACCGGAAATTCACGGGCAAAATGTCATGCTCGTTATCAAGCACGGTCGAATTGAAGGCTTATTATTGCGTGATTTGGATACAACCAGACTTTATCTTCCTTGGGTAACCCAGGCTGGGCTTCAAGATCCTGGCTATATCGTCAATGCCAACCGCGCAAATTCGTTATACAACAGCACACCTGAGGAGTTGTTATTTTACTTACAGTCTCTTGGTATACAGGTAAATCTGTGTTCGATTATGGATGCATGTTCTCAGCGATATCGCATTTCCGAATGGGATTTATGGGATGTGTTG
Source organism: Paenibacillus sp. V4I7 (assembly GCF_030817275.1). NCBI lineage: Bacteria > Bacillati > Bacillota > Bacilli > Caryophanales > Paenibacillaceae > Paenibacillus > Paenibacillus sp. V4I7. The sequence continues at coordinate 963,201 of NZ_JAUSZD010000002.1, forward strand.
AAAGAAAGTTTAGAATTTCATGTAAAGGGAGCGGGCTTTACTGAGCCGCAGCGCATCTTGATCGAGGATATCCTTTTTCACAGGGAAACTTGGCCTTACAAATTGTGCATAACCCCTTTGCTCGAACAGCAGGGTGGTGCGGTCGGCAGTATGCCGTCAGGCAAAGGCACATTGACCAATCCGTTCCTGATCGTTGGAGAGCTGATGCGATGATGGACGAAAACCGGTGGAAGCTCAATTTTCGCATGCTCTGGAGCGGGCATTTTCTCTCTGTGGTAAGCCTGACCATGATTGTGCCTTTATTGCCTTTTTATATGAAGGATTTAGGGGTTTCGGAAACATCCGATAATTTGTTCTGGAGCGGCCTTGCGCTCTCCGCACCGGCAGTTTCCTATATGGTTGCAGCGCCGTTGTGGGGAAGGTTAGGGGACCGATGGGGAAGAAAGCGGATGGTTGTCCGGGCTCTGATCGGTTTATCGGGCGCATTAATTCTAATGGGGTTCGTTCAAACCCCCCTTCAATTATTAATCGTTCGTCTGTTTCAAGGAGCGTTTGGCGGAGTCGTCGACGCAGGTGCAGCTTTTGTAGGTTCTCAAGCGCCGGAAGCCGTTCGCGGCAAAGTATTCGGCAAGCTGGAGGGTGCCGTCGCCGCCGGCTCGTTGGCCGGACCGCTCATTGGCGGATTGCTCGTCGGCATGTTAGGGTTTCAAGCGGTATTGTTGACGATGGGAGGCTTGCTGATCCTTTTGTCCCTTCTAATTATGGCATTCCTTCGTGAGGATCGCGGACATCGTGTTCAGCATGCAACCGGATATAGCGGCCGTAACTTGCTTCAATCCTTAACAGACTTACTGGTTCACCGTAAAATCAGATCTTTCCTGTTTGTAGGCTTGTGCGCAAATGTGGGTGTGTATGGACTCGTTATCGTATTTGCCCAGTTTCTGGAAGGAATTGTTCTTCCGGAGAATGCCGCCGCGTGGGTTGGTGTGAGTCAAGCGCTAACATGGGGCGCAGGCTGGTTAAGTTCTTCTTGGTGGGGCAGGCGAAATGACGGATATCCTGTGGAAAAGAACTTCTTCTGGGCATCGCTTGGCTGCGGTGTTTCGATTATGCTCCAGCCGTTATGCAATCAGATCGAATGGATCTTAGTTCTGCGATTGGTTCAAGGATTTTGCTTCAGCGCATTAATCCAGTCTGTCTTTTTCGTAGTTTCAAGAGCATCTTTGGAGGAAAATCGCGGATTTCGAATGGGTCTGACAAGCAGTGTGTTAGTTGTTGGACAAATATCGGGAGGAATGAGTGCAGCTTGGTTAGGCAGATTTGCGAATCTGGAGATGACGATGGCCGGTTTTGGATTTGTTTTTATTATTGCTGCAATGGTTATTCGGAGTCATAGAGACATTCCGCCGATCTCCGCACGCAGCCCTGTAAATGGAAAAATAGTAAAGGAGTAAGTATGGAACGGATCGTGAAACACATTCACCAATTGAAAGATTATCATCCGCAGCTTCCGGTTTGCGCATTCTTATACGATCTCGAGCGCTTACAAGAGCATGTGCGCAAATGGAAGAGCCAATTGCCTCCCCCTTATCGTTTTTATTATGCGATCAAAGCCAATTCAGAGGCAGCCATTTTGAAAGCATTAGCGCCGATTGTTGACGGATTTGAAGTTGCCTCTATAGGAGAGGTTTGCAAAGTAAGAGCTGTAGATAAGGATATTCCTATTATTTTCGGCGGTCCGGGTAAAACTGATGGAGAACTCGAAGGTGCTATTGATCAGGAAGTAAGTTTGATTCATGTTGAAAGTTTCCATGAAGTAGAACGGCTCGCATGGATTGCTTTGAGACGCCAAACCAAGGTGGATATCTTATTACGAGTAAATCTAAAGGGGCCTTTACCCGTCGGGACACTGCAGATGGCGGGAGTGCCTACGCAATTCGGAGTTGATGAAAGCCAAATAGACGAGGCTTTCGAGTTTATCCGAAAATTCCCCCAGCTCAGGTTAAAAGGTTTTCATTTGCATTCTTTATCCAATAACCTTGATGACTGTAAGCACGCGGAATTGATCGCGTATTATCTTGACCGATTTCAATTCTGGAAACGAAAATACAGGTTGAATGTGACCATTTTAAATGTGGGCGGGGGCATTGGCGTTAATTATGAACGAATAGATAAACAGTTCTTAGCCACCTCTTTTACTTCGCAATTGGTGCAGCAACTAAACGGCATAGCGGCAGACATACCGACTTCCATTCTGTTCGAGTGCGGCCGGTATTCCGTCGCCTCCTGCGGATATTACGCTGTTGAAGTATTGGATATCAGGGAGAAAGAGGGAACTACATTTGTTGTAATTGCAGGCGGGTTGCATCATTTTCTGCTCCCTGGGGCTTGGAAGCACAATCATCCGTTTGAAGTTTTGTCGATCGATCGTTGGTCGTATCCATTTCCGCGGGGAGGGACTCAGAATTCCCCTGTCACGATTGTCGGCAGGATGAACAGCCACAAGGACGTCTTGGCGCGTGACGTGTTCGTTCCAAATGTACGCATAGGGGATGTCATCGTCTTTACTTATGCAGGGGCATACGGGTGGTCGATTTCCGCTCATGATTTTAGCAGTCTTAAGCATCCGGATCATATATTTATCGAGTAAATGTCCATGCTTACGTAGAAAGCTTTCCTACGGAAAGCTCTAAGGAGGGCCACTATGCTTCGAACTAATCGTCTGAAACAAAAATTGCGGGAAGGAAAGGAAGTATTCGGGCTGTTCTGTTCCATCCCTTCGCCAGTTGTGGTAGAAATGATCGGTTTAGCCGGTTATGATTTCGTCATTATTGACACAGAACACGTACTGATCAATCCCGAGACTATAGAGCATATGATTCGTGCGGCGGAAGCTGTTGATCTGACCGCTTTGGTCAGAGTACCGGAGGCTGATGCCGGAGCGATTCTTCGTGCTTTGGACGGCGGTGCTTACGGTATCGTCGTTCCGCATATTGAAAGCATAGAACAGGCAGAATTTATTGTGAAAGCGAGCCGTTATTTCCCGCAAGGGGAACGGAGTTTAAACGGCGGACGCCCAGGTGCGTTCGGTAAAAACAGTCTTCTCGCGTATATGAGTAGAGCCAATGATGAAATCATGGTGATCCCGATGATAGAAAGCAAACAAGGCGTTGAACGGATTGAGGAAATTGTAAGTGTCGAAGGTATAGATATGATTATGGTAGGTACGGCCGATCTTTCGCAATCGTACGGAGTACCCTGGCAAACACAACATGAAGTTGTGAGAAAAGCAGTGCGAACCGTCTGTTCCTCAGCGGTTAAGAAGGACATCCCATTTTGTGCAATTCCCCGAAAACTTGACGAAATGGATGAGTGGCGAGAATCGGATGTTAAAGCTTATGTGCTCAGTGACGAGAGAGGCATTGCTTTTCGGGCGCTTCAAGACCACTTAAACAAATATGTGAAGGAAATGAAAATTAAGATTATTTGACATCTTAATTGATAACGATTATCATAATCAATGAGAGTTTTATCTTATTTGATCAGGAGATTGTGAATATGCTCCCCTTTGATTCAACCGTTTTGCATAATAGCCATAACATCGTCTTCGGAAGCGGCAGTAATCCTGAATCCGGTTCCTGTTTGGAGGATGAGATCGAGTTTGTTCACCTCATGGAGGATTTTGGGGATTTCATGAAATCACCTGCCCCGAAGGTGACCGGTTCGTTATTTGCCAAAAGGTACTGCTCGTTAATTGCCGGCGCTGTCCATACATATATGCATCACCAATACGGCCTCGACCTGTCGTTGCCAAACGTAAGGGTTGTCGTTGGAGAGGAAGGGATTCATTATCGGATTGTAGATTCCGGTGAATTTCAACAGCTTCAACAACTGCAAACACGTGAACAGAGAAGAGAACTCTACTTCCGGCATTTGTTTTCGGACAACGTATGCCGTGTCTTTGAACGGACAGAGAGGTACACTGGCATACAGGAATCCAATTTATGGGCAACTTTATCGTACAATCTCACATACTGGAAAGAGGAATGGATTCATCAAGCTCAGTCACTGTGGTTAAGAGAACGAATTGAAGAAGATTACCGCTTTATGATGGAAGAAGCGAATCACCTGTGGTTCCGGGAGAAAACGGTAAATCCGCTTATACACAGTTTTCGTCAAGTTATAGTTCCTTGTTATAACGATCGGCATATTTTGCTGCGTGAAAAGTGTTGTTTGAATTACTGTCTGCCAGGCGGAGACCGCTACTGCTACACATGTCCGCTAATTACTGATGAGCGGCGCATCGAGAAGTACTTAGCCGTACATGATATCGGGTGACAAGAACATTATCCCATTACAATCCGCTTAAATTGCGGTTTTTTTTATCTCATTCCCGACAAGGCCATGATAAATTCATAGGAATTCTTCTCAATGGACCAGTCGCTCAACGGGGATCTGTGAGGTCTCCGAGAAAACCGGTATTCCGATTACGACCATCCGCCACTGGGAAAAAGCCGGGCTGCTCCGAATTCCACGAAGGGAGGGGAATTGGTACCGGTTTTTCGACCATCTATTGTACAACGAGCTGGATACTGCAGATATTTCGATATGTAACGAAGAAATAGGCTGGTCCGAAATGGATCATCCTATTTTCTTTGTTAGAGTCCCGAATGTGATCCACATAAGGCAATGGCTTCATTAAGTAAATCGAGAAGATCTGGGTCCGTAGTCGTATTCCTTCCAACTTGTTCGAGGACGATAGCCTGCTCAATAAATACAAGATATTTCCATACATCCATAACGTCACCGACATAGAGGAGGTTTTGGCTCATCGTCGGTAAATGTCTTAAAAAAACTTGTAACAGCTTCCATTATATTTGTTAAAATCTCACCTCTTATAAATGATTTATATTATTCAGAATAGTAGATTGTGTTTGGTAATAGCGGAATTAACTTGGCAACATGTTCACTTTATCCATCTCTAAATTAACGGTCGCGCACATCGTGCTTAGCGCTGCGCCGTCGCTGCCGTAACTTAAACAATCCCCGGGTACTGGAAACGCAGGCCCGGGGATTGTTATAGATGAGATTGCTGGCCAAGTTCCCTAACTACATAAATGTTCATCCCCAGACGAATACTAGAAAAATCATTTTGCAGATCGGGAGTGGCATCAAGATGCTTTATATTATCAATCTGGCTGTTTTTGTCGTTTGGATGATAGCGCTTCTTCGGAAAAAGAAACTTTCCTGGCATACGCTTCTCGCTTCCTACTCGATCGCCGTATTTTGCGCAGATATGCTCGAGGTATCTTTAAATCTGCTGCTTAATCTGTACAAATTTCCAACCCATTTGGCGAAAAATCCGGTGGACGAAAATGAGCTGGGCATTATTTTTGCCGATACGTTGATACTGCCTGTCGCTTTCATAATATTTGTTTACTTCGCGAGAAAAAGCAACCGCCCTTGGGCGATCTCTCTCTTATTTGCAGCGCTGTTTACACTACTGGAGTGGATTTACCTGGAAACCGGGTATATGAAATACATTCGCTGGAACTTGTCTTATTCCGCCGCATTTTATGTGGTCGGCTTCCGCGTCGGAGCCTACCTGGCACCGCGTCTTGCCACCTACGATCCGCCCTTACCTTATAGGGTTCGACTGCTCTGCTTTTCTCACACGATCATCATGTGGATAGGCGCCCTTTTTGCAGAGCCGCTTCTTAAGATGTATCAATACAGACCGGGAGTGTTTGCCGACCGTATGGCCGATTGCCGGTTTACCGATCTTGTTTCAGGTGATGTTCTGACATGGTTATGCGTGCTTTTCATTCCAATGTTTCCACGCCGGCTAAAATATGTTGTTTTCGCGGCCATCGCGTGTTTGGGAATCTCATTCGCGTACTACTCTCATTATAAAGGGTGGCTCATCTACCATCGTTGGAACCATGTTTTAATGGCTTTGCGGTATGTCGTGCCAGTTTTCCTCGTATTGCTGTACGACCGTTGGGAGTTATCCTACGAACAAAAAAGGCGGCAAAAAGGCAACACATAAGGATGTCCAATATGAAGCTTTGAAGAATCTTCAGAGCTGACCCTTCGTGAAACCGAGCCTACAAGGACAGATTCTAACAATGGATATGATCATCATGGGAAATGATTCAGAAGTTTGAGAATCAGGAAGATAAGCTTAAATATGAGGAATTAATTCCCTACCCCTACGCCAATACTAATTGAAGAAGGGGATGGTCTATCTGAAGTGGATTGTATTAATTATTACAATTTTACTTTTTAACACCACATCATTTTTTATGCGTAAACGCTTGAGCTATTCTGAATTATATTCAACAGTACTTTTTGCGCTTGTTGCGTGTTCAATAGCTGATGGTTATGCAAGCTTTCATTTTAAAGCATGGGGTTTTTTCGAGGTGGAAAAAGTAGAGTTTAGTGCACTGTTAATAGTGTTAGGAATTTATCCAGCAGCAGCAGCTATGATTATTAATTGGTATCCTTACGCATCTTCTAGGTGGAAAAAATTTACTTACCTTATGGGCTGGGCCATTTTTTCTACTCTGTACGAGTGGTTAACTTTAGTGGTCGGTATTTTGTGGCATATTAAATGGAACTTATTTTATTCATTTTTAATCTACCCTTTTATATATTACATGTTAATTATCCATGTAAGAATCTATCGGAAGTGGATGACAAACAACTCGACTGACTAGCTGACTAAGTTTTTTTTGATGGGAAATTTTCGTATACAGTGGTAACATACAAACCGCTTTAACCCGTTAAACGCAGACCAATTGGTCAGTCGAAGTTTGAATACTGAAAAAAGGACCATCTCGTGGAAACACAGGTGAAGAAAAGAAGGAGAGTTGTTTAAATCACTCTAAAGTTCCAGGATAACAAAAATACGGTCGCCTCGTTGCGCTAAGAGGAACGAGAGTTCAATAAATAGGAGAAGGAAGCTGACCTCTGAAATTGAATCGATTTCAGTAATCTGGATAAACTATCCTCGATACCTTGATTTGAAGTGGATCGATTATCTTATTATGAACGATGACATGGAGGCATAAAGCATGTTAAATTTATCTGAGCTCGAGAATGTCCATGCAAATATTGAATCCGTACACGAAGTCGTACAATGTTTAAAAGCAAGAATAGATGGCATATATATTGGAATTCACATTCTCAAAAATCGGGAGAGCAGTTACTTTTATGAGCTCAGTCATTATTATAGAGGTGCAGACAATGCCGGACCTCTTGTTGCAATGGAAAACCGTTATAATTCGATAGAGGAAGCGGCAAAGGGAGCACTCCAAGCTGCAACGATGTGTTACCGAAGCACTGATGAAGGTGGGTCTTGGCTTAGAAACGATTCCTTTCTTCAATAAAGAGATCAACTCGATGATAAGCTTCATGATTGCGAAAGACAGGACTGAGATCATCCCATCTGTCAGATGAAAAGAATATTATCCCATTACATGCCGCTTATATTGCGGCTTTTTTAGTGATAAATTTCCATAATAATAGTCTCAAAAGTCCATTCATTTTAATAATCAAGTAATTTACAATATTTGAATATATATATGAGGACGGAGATTGTTATGAGTAAATATATGATTGGAATTGACCTTGGTGGAACAAATATTAAGTCTGCAATTTTCAACACGGAGTTTCAAAAAATTCACGAAAGAAGTGACCCCACGGAAGCAGCAAAAGGACCTACTTATGTGTTAAACAGAATTAAAGAAATTGTTCAAAAGATGATGTTGTTCGAAGGAATCAATCAAACTTCTATTAAGTGCATGGGTATGGGAATCCCTGGTTTACTTAATCCAGATGAAGGTCTATCCATATTTTCACCAAACTTTCCAGATTGGGAAAATATTCATGTTGTGAATCAAATGAAAAGTAATTTTGACTTTCCTGTTTTTATCGACAATGATGTGCGGGTAAATATGTACGGTGAATGGCTGTTTGGTGCAGGCGTTGGTTACAAAAACTTGGTATTGATAACGTTAGGTACCGGTTTAGGGTCGGGTATTATAAATGATGGAAAGGTTTTCTACGGTACAACATCTAGCGCGGGCGAAATTGGGCATATGAATATGTACCGGGAAGGTCGTCCTTGTCGTTGTGGAAGCTCAGGCTGTCTAGGGAGATACGTGTCTGCGATAGGAATGGTCAAAACCTTTACAGACAAGCTTGAGGAAGGTCGGTCAAGTGCCGTATTGCAATGGGTGGGAGACGATCGGACGGCAATTACTGCCCAAATGATTTCAAAGGCATACGATCTGGGAGATTCTCTTGCAATTGAGGTTATGCATGAAACAGGAAAAATTCTTGGATTTGGTCTTTCGAATGTAATCAACCTATTAAATCCAGAAGTAATTATAGTTGGTGGTGGAATGTCGGCGGCTGGTGATCGCTTGCTAAATTCAGTACGCGATACTGCCCGAAATCATGCATTAAAGCTTTCTTCCCATGCTTGTAAGATAGAACAAGCGAAATTAGGTGGACAAGCTGGTATGATCGGCGCAGCCGCATATGCGAACAATAAGATGCCTTCATAAGCGAGTTTCATCGATGGGGATTATGTAGCCTAAACGATGAACGAGACAAAAGATGTAACTGCAATCCATGCGGTCACATCTTTTTTGCTGCTTCTGGGAGAAAGAAGAATAGGCGAAGGTATCGCCAAATACGGGTCATGGTTATGGAAGTAATTGGGTGATCCCTTCGGCGCTAACGGAAAACGATAGCTTCATAACAAGATCGACCTCCAGAAAAGAAAGATTTGATAGGCTACACCATCTTGAAAATCGGCGAATCGGAGCTTCAGCTCACCGACAATGTTACCGGCAGCAGCTACCAGAAGGGAACGCAAGTGACCATAGTTGTTCAAACCAATGACAAAGACAAAGCTACCCAATATTTTGAAGCACTGAAGCAGGGCGGTCAAGTAAATGAGCCGCTGCAGGCAAGTTTTTTCAGCCCCGCTTACGGCAATGTAACGGATAAATTTGGCGTCACGTTCCGAATTCTCACAAGAGGACACCAGTGATCAATCACTGTTACTTAAAATAAAGGGAGGAAATCCTAATGACTGTTCTTTTCATCGTTCTTCAAAGCTTGCTGGCCTTATACTATGTATTTTCAGGCACTGCAAAGACCTTAGGGGCCAAATATTGGGTAGATATTTTCAACAATCTTAGAATACCACAGTCGTTTCGTGTCGTCACAGGCGTCGTCCAGTTAGTCGGTGCCGCTATACTCATCATCGGCTACTGGTATTCAGAGGCGGTCACGTGGGCTTGCATTTGGCTTGGAATTACGATGTTACTGGCGTGCCTCGCGCATTTCAGGGTCAAAGATCCGATTGGTAAAACGGCACCGGCCCTCATGTTTACTTCGTTAATCATCATTCTAACCATCGTTAATGCGGCGGTCTGATACTTCCCTTTTCTTAAGAAAGCATATGAAAATGAATCCTACCGCATCGTGAAACTGAACCCGAAGGGGACAAGAGGAGCCGAGCCACGACTGCCCCGGCGAAGGCCATGGAACGCGCGAAGAACTTGGAATACAACGCAGAAGAACCCTCCGGTGTAAAGGAGACGGCATTCAGAGACAGTTGACCTACCATTCCGGTTAAGCTGGAATACTGCCCGTTCAGGTTGTAGGTAATTGTTTTTTGAGTGATTTGCTAGATAAGGATTTGGAAGAATTGTTTCTGATTGAGATGTAGTCCCGAATGGAAATGATTGTGAAGATATATGTAAACGAAGACCCGCAGCATGTTGCTGTGGGTCCTTTTTTATTAGAATTGTTTCAGAATGCTAATTAAAGTAATACATATAAGGAAGGATGTACATATTAATTCATAGGAATACGGAAGGTTGATCAACTTATTCGTGAATATAATATGAAGTTCTGAGGTGTGACGAGTGCAGCAAGAAAATTGTGATATATCCCCGATGAAAGAACAGTTGAGGCAACAGCTGCGCCACATCTCCGCTGAAATTCAATGCAGCTTGGATACCTTAGATAATGATGAAAATAACTGTCTTTTAAGTCGATTTGACGATATTCGAGAAGCCTTTAAACAAGTTGAGTCCACAGCGGCTTCCTTCTATCTGCAATGTTATTTATCCTCTTTCACGACCCATTATTTAGACTTGTCCATTTGTATTCAGCATCTGTCGGAACGCCGACATGGTGCTTTGATCGTGATCCAGAGGAACGATCTGCTGGATATGTTTATGCACTCAGGCATTAGGTTGGAAGCAACGTTGACTTACTCGTTATTGGAAGCCATTTTTTACCCTGGCAACCCGCTGCATGATGGGGCTCTATTGATTCAATCCGATCGAATCGTTTCGGCTGCGAATGTTTTACCAGTATCTAATATAACGGTTGACAAAAAACTGGGGACAAGACACCGTGCCGCGATAGGCTTGACAGAACGAACCGATGCTCTTGTACTCGTCGTTTCAGAGGAAACCGGCAATGCTTCCTTTGCCTATAAGGGAGTCCTGCACCCCATTAATTCTTTGGATACAATGGTCCAGCCGATAACTGAGCGATAGATTCAAATCACTCTTTTCTGATAAAAAAACTGTCCCACTAAGAAAACGGATTGCGGGAAATTCAAACCGAGCTGCCACGCCCCTACACCCTTAAGACGATAATCGACAACTATTTGAAATTTTGCTGCACGGGCTCGCGCATCTTCAAACCACACGCTGTGTCTCTTACCGTTCTCGTCCCAATATGTAAAATAGGGTTGTTGATGCTGAATTGAATATTGAATCGGCACTTCATACTTCATAGCTGTTTCGGTAGCTGCAGTAACGGAAACAGCTTTAGCGTTGAGTACATTTCCATTATCCATCGTCCAGTCATACCCATACCTGGGTACCCCTAGAATAATTTTGTTCCGAGGCATGCGCTGCACGGCATAATCGAGGGTTTTACGTATCTCATCGATTGGGGCGACAGGTCCAGGACCAGAATGCGTTTCATGCCAATCATAGGCCATTATGAAAACGAAATCCACGACAGCACCGATCCCTCCGTAATCATAACCAGGATAATCGCTATCGCTTTTTTTTACATGAAGGGCGACCGATGTCAAGAATCCCTCCGGATTCAAACGATCGTTCAATGAGCGTAAAAAACCGGTATACAAGTCCCTTTCCCCTGCACGAATCTGCTCAAAATCAATATTAACGCCAGCATAATTTTTTGTTTTCACTAAATTATAAATATTGTTAATTAAACGGTTCCTTAATTCAGGAGAGTTAAGTACTTGTCTTGTCACATTGGGACTGAACCCTTCCGGAGTTAAATTTGTAATTGTCGCCAGTGGAGCAACTCTATGTTTCCGCGAAGCTCTTACGGCTAATTCATCGTTATTTAGAGTGCTCAAGTTCCCTTCCGCGGTAATGTGGTATTCAAAAATGCCAAAGTAGGCATTGTATGGTGAGAAGTTACGGGTAGTCATTTCAATTTGTTCAGGTGTAGCAGGAATGAAATAACTCAAACCTTCTTCCGGATATTTGATTCGCGCTGGGAGGTACAGCTTCATGCCTATAGATAATATATCGCTTTGAAGCCCGTTTGCTTTACGAAGGGTATCCACGGATAGAAAACTCATCTGGGATATCTCGTAGAGCGAATCTCCGGGCTGAACAATATAAACAGTTGATGGAACTATCAAAGCTTGACCAGGAACTAGTGTTGGATCGATCAAGCCGTTTATTTCACGAATTTTATCGAGGGGAAATTGAAATTGTGAAGCAATAGAAAAAAGAGAATCTCCATTTTTTACAGTATAAATAAACATATGAAATTTATTCCCCCCAGCTGAGCAAAGATACTTCCTTTCATAGATATTCGTTAGTGAGCATGTTTCAGAACAGCTGCATCGTACTGGCACGCTAGGCCATTCGAGGAGAACCGCAGCCCACACTTTCTTGAAAATTATGGCATATCATAATTTTAATTTGCTTGGAAAATTCAAGGAGACAGTAATTATTATGTGAGGTGAAATCATTGCAAAAAATAGCAAAGACTACAAGTAAGATTAAAAAGTTGATACCTAAAAAAACGACCTCTATTCAAATGCGGGGGGATATATGGGATCAGTACACACTAAAGCATTTATTGCAAAGGAAACCTAAAATCATATATAAAGGTAAAAGTCGGTTTCAAAACATCATCCTGCTCGAAGCGAAAGATGTACGGTTGTATTTGGATAAGCAGCTGCAATTCAGTTCATTGGATGAACGCTTTTATCACGAGGCACTTGTTCACCCGGCAATGACGATGTCGCCTAATCGCCGTAATGTTTTGATATTAGGGGGTGGCGATGGATTCGCAGTAAGAGAAGTGCTTAAATACAAGGATGTAAAAACGGTTGATCTGGTTGAGTTGGATCCCCAAATTATCAAAGTAGCCAAAAGAAAGCCTATATCTACATTAAATCATCGTTCATTATTTGATAAACGTGTAAAGGTTCATCAAATGGATGCAAAATTATTTTTCCCTACTTCCAAATCCTATCAAGTGATTATCGTTGATTTTCCCGATCCATCAGACAAAATGATTAGTAAGCTGTACACAAAAGAATTTTTTAAACGTGTAGTCAAATCGCTTGCTCCAGACGGCATGATTGTCATCCAATCTAATTCAACTGAAGATATGCCGCGCGTATATTGGAGCATTCATCATACGTTGAAAAGCATAGGCATGAATACGAAAAGCTATTTTGTTTATGTCCCATCTTTCGGAGATTGGGGCTTCCAAATCGCTTCGTTTAAAAACTTTATCCCTGGCAGAAAGAAAGTTTCTGTCCCCAACCAAACACTACCCAAAAACCTTTCAACATTGTTCAAATTGCCGGAAGAAGTTCTTGAATCAAGAAATACAGCGCTACCCAATAGCTTGAAAAACCTGAGGTTATATAAATATTATCATCTTGATCAGAAAAGCGCCGTAGCGCGCTAAGGATAAAAAGAGGGCTGTGGGATAGTCCTCTTTTTTTCTTGCTGTTTTTAATATATGAATCTTTCATGGTTGGTCTGACGCCCGTTTAAACTGATGGGGGGTCAATCCCACGTGTTTTTTGAACATTTGGCAAAAATAAGAGAAGTTCCCAAGACCTACAGCCTGACCGATTCCCTGTATAGAGATGTCACTTGTTTTAAGCAATAAGCAGGCTTGACGAATGCGTCTCGCGGTCAAATATTCCGTAATGCTGCTGCCTACGATTTGCTTAAAGACCGCGGAAATGTGATTTGGCGATAAGTGAATGGCCTGTGCGAGTTGATTAAGCTCAAAGGGCTCCATGTAATGGATTTCAATCCATTCCATGACCTTCTCAGCAATGGATGAGGACTTTACTTTGGAACTGCGTTCTGTGGATAGGTTGTACCCGGTTAATGGATAGGAAGTTTTCAAATGATGCATCAGGTTGGTCAAGAAGAACAATTGCTCTTCCAGCAAATGTTCCGGTTTGGCATGCTCAATTGTATGTTGGTGTGCTTGGAGCAAGTTATGCAGAGCCTCCGTGTCTAATCCGCTTATCTTTTGAATAGACAGGGGGTCTTTCCAAAGTTTCTGGAAAAATTCACGTGTAGAAGGGAATGCCGTCAAACAGCCATCAAGCAGCGCAGGTTCGAATACGAAAAAAGATCGGATGTACGCTTGCTGGGCTAGTTCGTTCATGCGAATCCGATGTAGTTGGAAAGGTCTGAAGTAAAAGAGCATGCCAGGAGCCAGGTCGAAAATTTGTTGTTCCACAACGACAGTACCAGTGCCTTCGTGGACAATAAGGATTTCCATACCTTGATGCGCATGATAGATTTCAGCAAATGCATTTGTCCGATTTCGGTAAAATTGAAGATGTGCAGGGTGTTGATTAAGGTTCAAGTAATTCATTACCTTCATGGTCCAAATGACTCCCATCTTCTCTCATATGTTAAATCATAACACAACAACATTTTACCATAAGAGCACTACACTCTGTTCGATTGATTTTTGCTATACTGAGGGCAAGAATTTCGGTGGGAGTGATAGACATTGCTTGGTCAACGGTTGATTCAGAATTGGGAGCATTACTGTGGGAGTCTAGGAGGCGTGTGGGAGGTATGGCGGGGCGATAAGCTCCAAAATCACTATAATGTCCCATGGCAGCAAGTCGAGCTACCGCATTCTTACAATGCTTTGGACACGATGGACCCTGACAGTAAGTACTATCAAGGTCAGGGCTGGTATCGCACAAAGCTGGAGGTGAACAATCCGTATCCGAACGGGCGAACGCTCTTGCACTTCGAAGGAGCTGGACAGCGTTCTAGCGTATTTGTTTATACCGAGCAGGTGGGCGAGCACCTTGGGGGGTATGATGAATTCACGGTTGATATGACGGAAGCAGCTGCACGAGCGCGGGAAATTGAACGCTATGTGGGTAAAGTCTCCGTAGCCGTCATGTGCGATAACAGCCGTGAGCTTGAGACGATTCCATCAGATGCTAGTGATTTCCACCTATATGGCGGTGTGTATCGCTATCTGAATTTGGTCTATGTGCCAGCAATATCGCTGGAGAAAGTACATATCGAGACAGACACACAAGCCCTGCAAAAGTCGATGGATTCCGGTTCGGATTCGATATCCTCCAGTACAGTGAAAGTTCGTGCTGCGTTATATAATCCGAAGGGCTTGAACGAAAACCTGCAATTGACGATCCAATTAACAGACCCAACGGGCCGTGTGATAGCGGTTTCAAACGTGAGCTTCATGCCGTGGGAAGGGGAAAAGGAGTTAACGGTATTCGAGCTTGATACCCCTCAGCTCTGGTCGACGGATCAACCTGTCTTGTATGGTTGTAATGTGACACTTTCGAGTGTCCATGGAGAGACTACGGTTAACGAGAAATTCGGGGTTCGTTTCTTTGAGTTCATGAAGCAAGGTCCTTTCAAGCTGAATGGTGAGCGGTTATTGCTTCGCGGTACACATCGACATGAGGATCATGCTGGTGTTGGGCCTGCAATGACAGAAGAGATGATTCGTGAAGAAATGCAATTGATTAAGCGCATGGGCGCTAACTTTATTCGACTCGGGCATTACCAGCAATCGAGGATTGTACTGAATCTTTGCGATGAGCTCGGTATATTGGTTTGGGAGGAAATTCCTTGGTGTCGTGGAGGATTAGGGGGCGAAGCTTACCGGCAGCAATGTCGCGACATGCTAAGCGCGATGATCTCTCAGCATTACAATCATCCATCCGTGATTCTTTGGGGGCTTGGCAATGAAAATGATTGGGAATGCGATTTTGATTATTTTGACCAAGAAGAAATCCGTGGCTTTATGAAAGAGCTTCATGACCTGTCACACCAGTTGGATGCGGGGCGTCTGACCGCAATACGGCGATGTGAGTTTTGCAAAGATATTATTGATGTCTACTCGCCTTCGATTTGGGCTGGGTGGTATCGAGGTATATACACCGACTACGAGAAAAGCTCCAGGATGGCCTTTGAACAGGTAGACTCCTTTTTCCATATGGAATGGGGGGCAGATAATTTGCCAACTCGGCATGTAGAGAAAACTTACACGGGTTTCGAGTATATCCCTCGTGGAAACGGAGCTACGGAAGAGCGAGATGGGGATTATTTACTTACTGGTGGCGAAACGCGAGTCTCTCGGGACGGTGATTGGTCGGAGACCTACTTCTGTGAAATGATCGATTGGTATTTAAAATGCCAAGAGGGGATGGATTGGCTGACAGGCGCGGCACAATGGTCCTTCAAGGATTTCGCCACACCAGTTCGTCCGGATTCACCGATTCCGTATTTGAATATGAAGGGAATCGTTGAACGTGATTTGACGAAGAAGGAAGCATTTTATGTCTTCCAATCCTATTGGTCTAAGGAACCTATGGTGCGCATCTACGGTCACACGATGCCAGTTCGTTGGGGTGATGAGGATGAGCAGAAGTACCTAAAGGTTTATTCCAATTGCTCTAAGGCGGAGCTTTTCCTTAATGGGGTTAGTTTAGGCTTAAAACTGCGAGATTCCAATGACTTTCCTTGTGCGGGTCTACGTTGGAACACGGCCTTCAAGCCTGGCGTGAACCATGTGCAGGTTATCGCTGAGAAGGAAGGCATCATCGTGAAAGATGAGCTGACCTTCAATTACCAGACAGAGACATGGGGGGAGCCGACAGAGCTTCAGCTTACGTCAGTAAAGCAGGATGATGGTCGTATCTATGTGGAAGCGCGTATGTTTGACGAGAAGGGTGTTTTTTGCCCGGATGCTTCTCATTTCATTCGTTTCGGTCTTAGCGGCGATGGCAAGCTGCTTGATGGTCTTGGCACGATCCATGGCTCGCGGCTTGTACAGCTGGCAACTGGACGTGCGGGGATTTATATCGATCCGCAGGGTGGAAGTGCGGCTGCCATCGGTGAGACTGCGTTCATATCTGCGGGCGGGCCAGCCATGGCTGCTGTCAAAGCAGGCAAGGTAGCTCAACTGCCGACTTCGGTCGTTAGCGCGAAGTGTGAAGGCATGGCTACTGCTTTTATCACTTTACAATAAAACCAAGGGAGTGAATCGAATGGAGAACAAGACAACGATTCAAGCTGACAAGTGGAAGAACGCGGCAAGCATGAAGGAAGCACTGCCCCTCGTATGGGAGGCGCTGCAGGTTAAAGTAGATAGAATGATCGAACAGCTTGGGGATAAATCTCCGCATGTGGCTAAGGCAGATGGTATCTACGATGACATGCGGCACGATTGGTGGACATCCGGCTTTTGGCCAGGCATCCTATGGATTATGCACGAGATGACCGGCAAGGAGCATTACAAAAAAGCGGCTTGGAGCTGGGACGAGAAGTTTGAAAAGAAGATGATCGAGACTAATAACTATCATCATGATGTAGGCTTTCAATTCCTGCCGACGGCAATCATCAAATACAAGCTGACAGGCGATCAAGACGGTAAGCGCCGTGGATTGTTTGCGGCAAACTTCTTGACTGGACGCTTCAATCTGGCTGGTCAGTTTCTGAGAGCTTGGAATCAAGAGAAAATCGGTTGGTCTATCGTAGATTCGTCTATGAACTTGTCTCTTTTGTTTTGGGCCGCACAAGAGTCTGCTGATCCACGGTTTGAGCATGTAGGCAAGGCGCATGCAGATACGGTGGTGGAACACTTTATCCGAGAAGACGGATCTGTGAATCACATTCTTAGCTTCGACCCTAAGTCAGGTGAGCTCATCGAATCTCTTGGCGGGCAGGGTGCAGGACCTCAATCTTCCTGGAGCCGTGGGCAAGCATGGGCGCTGCATGGTATGGCCAACACTTACCGTTACACAGGTGATGCCAAATATCTCCATGCGGCTAGACGCGTAGCGCATTATTTTCTAGCTTGCTTGCCTGAGGACTATGTTGCGCATTGGGATTTCCGTGCAGATGAATCATTGGAGGGCCTCCCGCGCGATACATCCGCAGCAACCTGCGCTGCGTCTGGTCTGCTTGAACTGGCTGATGCACTTCCATCCGTAGAGGGCGCACTTTATCGACGGGCAGCTGAACGGATCCTGCTTTCCTTGACCCAGAACTATGCGACATGGGATCAACCGGAGCATGAGGCAATCCTGCTTGGCGGAACGGGCAATTTACCCGCTGGGCAGAACATTGATGTTTCCTTGATCTATGGAGACTATTATTACGTTGAGGCCATTGCAAAGCTGCTAGGCTGGAAAAATCGAATTTTCTAGAAAACAGGCCTGTGACCTGCTGATTTCATGATGGAATTAGCAGGTACAGGTCAATTACTTTTACATGTGTTACACGTAGAAGGATAGCAGCTCGCAGGGAGGAACTCATGATTGGGATCTTAAAGTTAAACCAGGAACTATGGAAAGATTACTTTGATATGGACAGAATTCTTCATGATGCGGAGGAGTCGCTTCACGCCCCGATGATACATATAACAGATCATATTGCTCATGGAAGTCCTGGAGGCATGCATGATTATTATTCGAATGGAGACTACTGGTGGCCGAATCCGGATACGAAGGACGGACTGCCGTATATTCGCCGCGATGGTGAAAGTAATCCTGGCAATTTCGATCATCACCGGAGCACACTGCGGCTTATGAGGTCGCATGTGGCCAGGTTGGCTTCGGCCTATCGGATCACTGAGGATGAACGATATGCAGCAAAAGCGATACAGCTTTTGAAGGGGTTTTTCTTGGATAAACAGACCCGAATGAATCCGCATTTGCTGTATGCTCAAGCGATTCCTGGTGTAAGCGAGGGGAGGGGAATCGGGATTATCGATACGCTCCACTTCATAGATGTTACGGTTGCCGTAGAAGCTTTGCAAAGGGCATTAAGTGTGGAGGAATCGTCAAGGTTGGGCCTGATGGATTGGTTCTCCAGTTACTTGAATTGGATGAGCACGCACCCTCAAGGTATTGAGGAAAGGGACGAGTCCAATAATCATGGAATCTGCTGGTTCGTGCAAGCAGCGGCATTTGGACGGATGACCGGAAATCAACAAATGCTTATCTTTTGCAAGGAACAGTTCAAGACCCGTCTGCTGGCTGAACAAATGGATCAGAACGGCAGCTTGCCTAGGGAGTTGGCACGAACTAAGCCTTACGCCTATTCCATCTTCGCATTGGATAATCTGGTCACTCTCTGCCATATCCTATCGACTCCGAACGATAACCTATGGGATTATCAATTACCCGATGGAAGGGGAATCCGGAAGGGAATCGATTTTCTGACGCCGTTTTTGATGAATAAAGCTGCATGGCCTTACAGACATGATGTGGAGTGCTTTGAAGAGTGGCCTGTCGGGATATCATTTCTATTATTCGCTGGGCTTGCTTACGAATCTGATGATTTGCTGAAGCTGTGGCACGAGCTGGATAAAAGCCCGACGAGTTCAGAGGTGCGTCGAAATATGGCCATCCGACAGCCGCTTCTTTGGTTGTAAGAATGTGGGGGCAAGGCCGCGAAGGGATGTCTGGTAACTGAGGACACTCCCTTTTTTACGTTTACATCCATATTTGAATATCCAGATTAGGTAATGAGGGTGTGGAGTTTCGATTTTAAAGATGAATTTACGATTATGAAGATTTAATATCTCCATGATTTATATAAAATTGAGGGAGAGTGCGCACTCGACAACAATGAAAGGAGCGTTAAAGGTTAAAAAGGATTAGTTGATGAGAAAATGAAATCAAGGGAGATGTATGAATGGGAAAAGGAAAAAAAGCAGGCATTGTTATGTTATTGGTTAGTTTGTTTCTTGCCATGATCCCTTTTTCAGGTTTTGCGGCGGATGCTAAATTGTCGGTCGCGGCTTCTGGCGTGACTGCGAGTGCGGATGACGGGAACGTACCTGCCAATACGGTGGATGGAAACTTAACGACCCGCTGGTCTGCAAGTGGTGACGGGCAATGGATCAAGTACGATTTGGGCTCCGTTAAAAAAGTGTCTTTCATTAAAATCGCTTTCCTAAACGGGGATACGAGAACATCGAATTTTGATATTCAAGTGTCTACGGATAATGTTACTTTTACGACGGTTCATGCCAACGTGACAAGCAGTTTGAATACAAGCCTGCAGGTTTTTGATTTTCCGGATGTAGACCCCGTCCGTTATGTACGGATTGTTGGACATGGAAACTCCGTAAACACTTGGAACAGCTATACCGAGGTAGAAATTTACGG
Source organism: Paenibacillus sp. V4I7 (assembly GCF_030817275.1). Taxonomy (NCBI): domain Bacteria; kingdom Bacillati; phylum Bacillota; class Bacilli; order Caryophanales; family Paenibacillaceae; genus Paenibacillus; species Paenibacillus sp. V4I7. The sequence goes on from NZ_JAUSZD010000002.1 coordinate 982,945, forward strand.
GGATACTTCTGCAAGCGCTTCCGTAGACACAAAGTTCTCCGTCCCCGGGTCTTCCGTGACCGCTAGCGCGGATGATGGGAATGTGCCTGCTAATACGGTGGATGGAAGCTTAACCACACGCTGGTCTGCTAACGGCAATGGGCAATGGATCAAGTACGATTTGGGTTCGAGTGTCAAGGTCGCCTTCATTAAGATGGCATTTTTAAGCGGGGATACAAGAACTTCCAGTTTTGATATTCAAACTTCCACCGATAACGTGAATTTTACAACGGTTCAGTCTAACGTGACCAGCAGTTTGAATACAAGCTTACAGACTTTTGACTTCCCTGATGTAACGCCAGTCCGTTATGTGCGTATTGTTGGACATGGAAACTCCGTCAACGCATGGAACAGTTATAATGAGGTAGAAATCTATGGTGTTGCTCCTGTTATTCCAGGTGTTCCTGTATCCACATCAGGGGAGTTAACTTCGGCCTTAAGCAGTGCAAGTGCCGGTACCACGATCGTACTTGCGAATGGGACTTACACACAAACAGGCCCTTTCGTCTTGAGCAACAAAAACGGCACAGCAGGCAGCCCTATCACGATCAAGGCCGCTAACCCAGGGCAAGCGATTATTTCTGGCGGAGCTTCTCTCCAAATTCAAAACTCGTCCAATGTCGTTATCGAGGGGCTTAAATTTACAAACGCTGGAAATACAGCCCTTCTCTTAGATGGATCCAATAACATTCGAGTGACTCGAAATCAATTCGCACTACAAGCAACTGGAGGTACCCTAATCTGGCTTCAGGTTAGCGGAGTCAATAGTCATCATAATCGAATCGACCATAATGACTTCGGTCCCAAGAGCGACACGGATCCTCTAATTGCCTATCAAGGCGATGGTAACGGGAACATCTCTCAGTATGACGTCATCGAATATAATTACTTTCATGATGTGGGTCCATGGGTTGCTAATGGCAAAGAAACGATACGCCTTGGATTATCGGGAATCTCATTGTCCAATGGGTTTAATACCATCCAGTATAATCTGTTTGAGAACTGCGATGGCGAACCCGAAATCGTTTCTGTGAAAAGCAGTAATAACACGGTTCGATACAATACCTTTAAGACTTCTAAAGGCGGACTCACCTCAAGACATGGTCATAACAACTCATTTTACGGAAACTTTTTCCTTGGCGATGGTGTAGAAACAGAACAAGCAGGAATCCGTATTTATGGAAACGACCATAAGATATACAACAATTACATGGAGGATCTTACTGCTAACGTCATTATTCTTGACAATGGTAATTATGATGGAGGTACGGGCGGGTATCCCACGAATCCAACGGCTGATGACTTGAGAGCGCAGTGGAAAATTTACCGAGCGCAAGTCGTCAACAATACGATTGTTAACAGCACGACGGGAATTGTTGTTGGTTCCAGTAAAACATATCCTACTCAGGACAGCAAAGTGGCTAATAATATCGTGAGAAATTCCACCGGTACCCTGTATGATGAAGTTGTGACGACCAACACCATATTCGAAGGGAATATTGGGTTTGGCAGTACAGTAAGCAATAATAGTTCAAGGACGGCTGCCCAAATCTGGGGAACAAATCCGTTGCTTACAACTGTAAACGGGTTGCAAAAATTGTCCTCTAGCAGTCCGGCGATAAACGCTGCACTGGGAATCTACACTTATGTGACAGAGGATATGGATGGGGAAGCACGTTCCACTCCGGATATTGGAGCAGATGAACGGTCTTCAAGCACGTCATTTGGGAAACATCCGTTGGTGGCATCAGAGGTAGGACCGAATGCGCCATAAGTAATGAGTAGATAGTTTACTGAGATGTCTTTTAAAAGATCGCAACAGCTTAGGCTGTGCGGTCTTTTTTCCATAAAACTTGATAATGTGTGACAAGGCAAGTAGAGTTGAAGGGTAGGAGTTGAAAGTAGGGGGTTGTTTATTTGAAAAAACTGGGTATTGCGCTGCTGATCGTCTCAGGGCTTGCTCTATTGTCGGCTTTAACGATTCCATTCTTCGTTCATACCGGAAGAGGGATGGCTGGTTGGATTGCTGGTCTTCTTATTGTTAGCGAGATTGCGTTCTGGACAGGCGGCATCATTCTAGGTAAAGAAGTGGCAAGAAAATATAGACAGTACTTAAATCCTAAAAACTGGTCACGAAAACAGAAAAAGTCGAGTGACGATGGAGAATAAAAGAAAAGATACTTCCAGGAAAGTTTAGTTATTTTCTTATTATCAGGTATACTATAACCTGCAGATGAAAAAGGGGTGGTCCAATGTTTACAATGACAAGTTACACCGTGGAATTGGTGAAAGATCCATTTGGTATATTGACGGGGCAGCGATATGAATTTCTCATTGATATTGAAGTTGAGGAAGATGATGAGCTTTACTCCGAAAGTGGATTATATATTAGAGCGATCTATAGCGTGGAAGAGGAAAAGTCAGGGATTATGAAGTATGAGCTATACGAGAAAACGACGCAACTCTATTTGGATTTTGATCTAGAGGATGATGAGGTTGCCGCCGTAGAAGCGTTTTGCAAAGAGCACGTTCATGAAGGAAATGAATAAGTAAGTAAACAGCCATTCGAGATGCGTGCATCCTGGATGGTTTTTTTTTCATCCCCTTCTCTTTAGGGCTCATTGTTTCCAAAGTAGCATCCGAACATAAAAAGAAAAACCCCTCACGTATAAGGGATTTTCATCAAACTATTCAGGCGTACTTCTTATCCTTTAAGGATTTCTTCCACCTTTTGTAGCACATCTTCCGTCAAGCGGATGCCGCTAGCTGCACAATTTTCAACGACTTGCTCTGGTCGGCTAGCGCCAACGAGGGCACTTGCTACATTGTTTTGTCTGAGAATCCAAGCAATTGCCAGCTGAGAAACCTTGATGCCAAGCTCATCGGCGATTCCAGATAATTGTGCCACTTTATTCAATGAAGCTTCGTTTAATTGCTTATCGCTCCAATTCTTGCTGCTTGCTCGGCTATCGGCTGCGATGGGTTGTCCTGCACGATATTTGCCTGTAAGAAGCCCCTGTGCAAGCGGCGAGAAAACAACCTGACCGAATCCCTTAGCCTCGCCAAGTGGGATAATTTCTTTTTCGATGTAACGATTGAAAAGGTTGTAGATCGGTTGATTGACAATGAGCTTATCCAGTAACAGCTTGTCTGCGATTGCATAAGCTTCAACAATCTGAGCAGGCGTCCATTCACTGACACCGATGTAGAGCACCTTGCCTTGTGTGACTAAATCGTCCAAGGCACGCAAAGTTTCTTCAAGCGGAGTTTCAGGGTCGTAACGGTGACAATAGTAAATATCGATGTAATCCGCATTCAGTCGACGTAGACTGGCTTCGGCCTGCTCTTTAATATGCTTGCGAGATAAACCACGATCATTAGGACCATCGCCCATCGTATTAAAAACTTTTGTAGCTAGAACATAGGATTCCCGTGGATAGGAGGCGAGTGCTTTGCCCATCACTTTTTCTGCTTCACCACGTTCATATACGTTAGCTGTATCAAAGAAATTAACACCCAAATCATAAGCTTGTTCAATAGAACGAACAGCAGGATCTTCCCCGACATAACCGCCGTATGTGAGCCAACTCCCAAGACTGATTTCACTGACTTTGAGACCGCTGTTACCGAGTTTGCGATATTGCATGATTGTTAACCTCCTAGTGCACTGTGGGATAAGAGCTATCTATAGTATAAAGATTTTCCGCGGTTTATGTAAGAACTGACAAATAGGTGATTAAGTTACCTGGAGGTGCGACGCTTACTTCAAGGTAAGTACATACGTGACTGGGAAATGAAGTGAGATTAAGGCAATCTGCTGTGTAGCCAAGCATCGTCTTTTAACGTAAAATGACTGTGAAAGGAGGAGGTATTCATGTTAGCGTCCCTATTTGTTGGCATCGTAGCCATAGAGCATATCTACATTCTAATTTTGGAAATGTTTTTATGGACGACACCTCGTGGATTGAAAGCCTTCGGCATGACGAAGGAACAAGCCCAGGAAACCAAATCACTTGCTGCTAATCAAGGTTTATACAATGGATTTCTTGCGGCTGGTCTTGTTTGGGGGCTCGTTCATCCTGATGCATCCATGGGTCGTTCCATTGAGATCTTCTTCTTAATCTGTGTCATTATTGCTGCCTTGTATGGCGGGGCAACAGCCAAGAAGTCAATTTTACTGGTACAGGGGTTGCCCGCTGTTATCGCTCTTCTTTTTGTACTTACATAAAGTAAGGTTTTATCGCAATAAATAAGGGAAGTCCCTAGAGATACTTGGGACTTCCCTTATTTATTAGGCATACTTCACTACCTTATTTTTGCCGCTTGTTTTTGCCCGATACATAGCTTCATCCGCTTGCTTTATGAGTTCCTCGGCGCTTAGGCCATTCTTATACTTGCTGTAGCCGATACTTGCGGTAACAATCGTTTCCTTCTCGATTCGACTGCGAACGCGTTCTGCAAAGGCATCCATTTTGACACTAGGATCTGTCACCATGACGACCATCTCTTCGCCACCGTATCGGCCGGCAATGCCGCATTCTTCGGCTTCTTCTTTCATAATCAGGGCAACCTGCTTGAGCACATCGTCCCCCATCTGATGACCTTGGGTATCATTTAACTTCTTGAAATTATCAATGTCGCTAAACAAAATGTACACAGGCAAATGCCTTCCAACATATTGGGCAACACGGTTATAGAAAAATTTGCGATTATATAGACGTGTAAGCCCGTCTGTTATGGATGAATTATAAATGGCCTGCATAAGCTCTACAACACGTTCAAACAGCAGCATAAACAATAAAAAATAATAAATAATCGGTAAGACATTGGCTGCAATAGATAACAAAGGCTGAACGTTCCCATACATATAGGCATTTACAAGGTGGACAGATTGAATGAAAAAGTAAACCGTCAGTGCCATTTGATATTTGACTTGTTGGCCGATGTACGGTGGGATCGTGTAGAAACAAAGAAAGATCAGTACAAATACATAGAGTTCGAGACCAATATCCTGAAGCAATCTAACTTGCTCATGCGTGCCGGTATACATATTTGGCACACTGAAATGAAGGATAGAAACGACAAACCCCATAATCATTAAGCCATAGAAGAATATGTACTGTTTACGATTCGTACGATTGTATAATTGATAGATCCCCATATTAATAAGTAGGAAGGATATTATTTTAAGCATTAGCAGCATGTACGCAGTTAAACTTGTATCCATGTTGCTAAGTGTGAAATATAACTGGAGAAGGTAATGAATGCCTACAAAAACTAGTGAAATGGTCATTGACCTGTAGCCTTTTTTGCGACGGTCTAGAAATAATCGAAGCGAGATCACGAACATAAGGGCAACAATGACAACGATAATGGCATTCGATAATAATGAAGCTAAATCACCGAAAAGCAGATCAACAACGTTCATACTTTCCTCCAAAATCCCCTCTTTTTCGACATGTAATGACTCTATTATAAAGGAAAATGCGAGAGAGGGATAGAAACGATTGTAAAGGCTCGAAGGTGTTCTCTTTTCTATTCGGCGCACACAAGTTACAATAAGAAGGTAAGCTCAAGGATTTGGGAGAGGGGCTCATGCAATGAACATCTTGCAAGCATTGTTTTTCCCCCCGGAACAGCCGGGTGGGGTGTCATCCATGGTTCCCTATATATTGGACCGTTTTAATAAAAAAGGCTGGGAAATGGAATTATTTTCGCTACCTAAGCGAATTCGTGGCAAGGGTACTGAGGAAGTGGAGTTTGTCACTTTTGATTGGCGGAAGTATGCCGGAAACCCGATCGTTGATAAATACATTCAGACTTACAAGGATTATGTTTGGTGGACGAAGCTGAGAATTTCCAAGAAGTATGATATCATCCATGCCCATCATCCGATTGCTGCGCTTGCCATGAAGCAGATTTATCCGGAAACACCCGTCATCTTAACCATTCACTCTAGTTTTGAAAGAGAGCTTATTTTGAACGGACGCATTCAGGAGAATGGCGTGGAGCACCAATTCCTGACTCAAATTTACGGGGAGCTTGAAGCGAGAGTCGATCAGATGATCACGGTTTCTAACTCGTTCAAGCAATATATGGCGGAGTATGTGCAGGATAGTGAGCGGATTGGCGTTATTCCAAATGGTTTTGACGAAAAGCGTTTTCGTCCGATTTCACATGAAAATCCAGTTACACAGTTCATAACCGTTTGCCGCTTAGTGCCTGCTAAAGGGCTCGATACGCTGCTGATTGCTTGCGGAGAGCTGAAAAAACGCGGTCATCCCTTCGTTTTACATATTATAGGTGATGGCCCCAGCCGAGAAGAACTTGAGAAGCTGGCGATTCAGCATAATATTTACGATGAAACGATTTTCTATGGCTATATGCTGCATCCTGAAGAGTTTATGCCTTTCTTTGATGTATTCGTACTGCCATCGCGCGCGGAGGCATTCGGCTCTGTATTTGCGGAGGCAGCACTGTGCTGGTTAGCACTAATCGGAACTGATGTCGGCGGGATTGCTGAGCAAATCGAACATGGACATAACGGCTTACTTGTGCCGGTAGGTGATGCGATGGCGCTTAGCCATGCTTTGGAAAAAGTCGTCATTGATCCTACTTTCCGCTACAATTTGGCACGAACTGCCTGGGAGAAGGCGAAGAAAACCTACTCATTGAACCGAGTGCTGCGGCAGCTGAAAAGTGTGTATGAAAGTTATCAGGTCGCTGTACAACCAAATGATGATGATAGTGCGGATAGTGAAAAAAGCTGAATAGGAAGGCGTTAGAGTGATGAAACGACTGCGGTTTATGCATGCCGCCGATCTGCATCTGGACAGTCCGTTCAAAGGCATGTCGGCGCTGCCTGAACGGGTTCGAGAGCGAATCCGAGAATCGACGTTTGAAGCGCTCAAGGAACTTGTGGCCTTAGCGATACGAGAGCAGGTAGATTTTGTACTCATTAGTGGGGATGTTTATGATTTATCCGATCGTTCCTTGCGCGCTCAAATTCGTTTCCAGAAAGCACTGGAGCAATTAGCTGAACAGGGAATCCCTACTTATATTATTCATGGAAATCATGACCCGGAGGATGGACGTGCCGCGAAACTGGATTGGCCGGCAGCAGTCCATTTTTTTGCGTGCGACCAAGTGGAGACGATTAGCGTGGAAAAGCCGCAGCGCGGCGTCATTGCCCAGATTCATGGCATTTCCTATCGAAGCTCGGCGGTAACGGATAATTTAGCTGTCAAATTCAGAGTAGGCCAAGAAAAGGTATGTCAGATCGGCCTTTTGCATACGAATGTTGACGGTGATCCCGGTCATGACAATTATGCCCCTTGCAGCAAGCAGGATTTGCTTGAAGCGGGTATGAACTACTGGGCGTTAGGACATGTACATACAAGGAATGTGCTTCATCAGCAGCCAGCGATTGTTTACCCAGGGAACTTGCAGGGCCGAAGTATTCGGGAAACAGGACCACGTGGGTGTTACATCGTCGATATGTCTGAGGATGGACGAGCTGAGCTAACCTTTCATGCGTTGGATCAGGTTCGTTGGTTCCTAGAACGGCTGTCTGTGGCAGGCTTACAGACAGAACAGGATTTGAAAGACCGGCTAGGGGAGCAGCTCGAGCGGATTCGGGCAGAGGCGGAAGGCAGAGATGCTGTCGTCCGTCTTGTTCTGGAAGGCCGCAGCGCGGTGCATGGCTTGCTGCGCAAAGGTCGGGCTCTGCAGGAGCTGACCGCCGAACTGCGTGAGGAGGAAGCAGAGCGGAGCCGCTTCGTCTGGGTGGAGTCGATCGAGGACCGAACGGCTAGTGAGCTCGACCTCGAGGCCTTACTGCAGGAGAAGAGCTTCCTTGGCGATCTCCTGCGGTATTCGGCTGCGCTGCAAGTCGACGACGAAGCGCTTGCTTTATTTGCAAGCGAGGCGCTGGCCGCGCTGCAAAGCTTGCCGCAAGCAGCCGGTGATCCGGCTGCGGCGGAGCCTGAACGGCTGCGCGAGTGGCTGCGCGCCGCACAAGAATTAGCCGCGGACCTGTTGTCCGCGGATGGGGGGGGACATGGATGAGAATCGTATCCATGCAGGTTCAAGGTTTCGGCAGCCTGCGCGAACGGCAGCTTGACACCGATAGCCAGCTGGTGCTTTTCTATGGCGCCAACGAAGCGGGCAAGAGCACGCTCATGGGCTTCGTCCGCGCGGTGCTGTTCGGCTTTCCGACTCGTCAGAGCCGGTTGGAACGATATGAGCCGCTTGGCGGCGGCGCCCATGGTGGTGCGCTAACCCTGCTCGATGAGCAGGGTCAGCTCATTCGCGTCGAGCGTTACGACGCACCTGCCGCAGGCGGCAGACGAGCCTCTGCGGGGCTCGTCAAGGTCACCCTCGGTGATGGCACCACCGGGGGCGAAGACCTGCTGAACACGCTGCTGGGCGGCCTATCGGCCGACCTCTTCCGCAGCTTGTTCGCTTTCGGTTTAACCGAGCTGCAGGAGCTGCGCACCCTGCAGACCGACGAGCTCAGCGGCTATCTGTATAGCGCTGGGCTTGGTGTGAGCGGCTCGGCCATCATGGAGGCCGAGCGCAAGCTGACGGCGCAGGCCGACGGCCTGTACAGACCCCGCGGGCGCAATCAGGAGATGAACCGTCTCCTGAAGGAGCTTGAGGGTCTGGAGCAGTCGCTGCGCCGCAGCCGGGACCCAGCAGCCGACTACGATCGGCTGCAAGTGGAGCGCCGCTCCGCGGAGGAGCGCATTGCTGCCCTGGAGGGGCAGCAGGAGTCGCTGCGCGCGGAGCTGCACAAGCTTGGCCTGGCCGGCAAGGCGCGAAGCGGATGGATCCGCTTGCGTCAGATCGGCCAGGAGCTTGCGGCGCTGCCTGCGCTGGCGGGCTTCCCCGAGCATGCGTCGGCGAGGCTTGATGCGCTCGAGGCAGAGCTGGAGCGCATCCATGCGGAGCGCGCTCGGCTCTTGCTTAGGCAGCAGAGCCTGATGAGCCAGCTGCGCGCCATAGAGCTTGTGCCTGATCTGCTCGAGCATCAGATCGAGCTGAATCATTGTCTTGAGCAAGCAGCCACATATGAAGAAAATAAACGCAGCGTAGATCAAATGCGCGTGGAGCAGGAGCACCAACGCGCGCAGGTAGACAGGCTGCTTAAACAAATAGATGTACACTGGGAGGAGACAGATTTAGCCTCGTTCTCGGTAACAATTTCCCTGCGTGAACAGGTACGAACTTACAAGGGACGGTTTCACAAGTGCCAGGAGAGTGAACTGCGCGTCAGAACAGAGCTGGAGAGTGTGCAGCAGCAGGTCAAACGCGTCCAAGACACGGTAAGGAGCTTGGAATCCGAGTTACATAAAAGCGGGGTAAGAACAGATGGTTCAGCCTCTCCCGGTTGGGGAGGAGCAGATCCATCCACAACCTTGCATAACATAGCGAGAGACTATTCGCGCTGGCAGCTGCTTGTGAGGGATATAGCACACCAAAAAGAACGCGATGCTGTGGAGAATCAGTTCCAGCTTAATTTAGAGGACGCGGCGAAAGCTGGCAAAACGGCCTCACGGAGATTACGTCAACGCATCGTTGTATTTACCAGCTTATTGGCTGTCTTGGCACCACTATTGCTGTTATGGCAGGGCAATTGGGTGGCAGCTCTGTGTGCCTTTCTTTTTTTTGCTGGTGCTGCACTCTTTATGCTTGTTTCTGATCGTGAGGTGAAAGAGAATCGCTCTTCCCGAGCGATGACTTCATCCTCAGTCAGGGATGAAAGTCTGAGTGAGGAACTTCGCATGCTGGAGCGCCGCCTGCAAGAACAAATCCAACCTTTTGCACAGCAGCAAACAGGATATGTTGAAGCTGCGGCAGCATCAGCTGCTAATTCATTGAGCCATTCCGTATCCATGCCTCTTGAGGTACTCCAGCCTCAATTGGATGCATGGATGCGTGAAGCTGAGCAAAATAAACAACAACACAACGAGCTGCTTCGTAAACTAGAGAGGCTGCAGGATACGAAGGAGATGCTGCAATCGCTTCGGCAGCAAGAAGATCAGCGAAATGGTTACCTCGCGGAGCTTGTGTTGGAGTCTGATCAGTTCCAATCGGATTGGAGTCATTGGCTGCAATCGCTTGGACTAAGTACGCAGTTATCGGCAGATGCCCTGCTGGAAACCATCCAGACGATTGAGCAGGGGCAGGAAAGTCTTCGTCAACTTCATAAGCTGGAGTCCAAGCTAGAGACATTAGTATCAAGCATGGATCACTTCGATCAAACAGTCGGTTCACTCCTTCGGCTTTCACTAGCGGTACGTCAAGAATCCGTATTCGCTCTCAAACGCTGGAAAGAACAGGAGCAAGAACAGGTGAAGCTGCTTGCGGAGAAGAAGCATGGCGAGCAGCTTTATTCGGAAACTGAGCAAGAGCTGCAGCTTCTACAGACAAACGAGCAGCGTATACAAGCCCGGTTGGACCAACTTTTACAGGAAGCCTCTGCATGTGATGGTGAAGTACTGCGTATTCATCAGAGAGAGCAGGAAGAACGCAGGAAACTGACGGAAGAACAAACATTGCTGGAATCCTCGCTCGAAACGTTACTTAGCCGCTCATTGCTTGCCAGCTACACCGAGCTTTTGGAAACCCATGGAGAAGAGGATATCGCACTTCAAATGGCTTCCCTTCAAAACCGATTATCCGAAACCGTTAACGAAACGAATGAACTTCGAGAGGTTGTTGGTAAGCTAGCGGGACAAATTGAGAAGCTGGAGCAAGGATCGGAACATGCAGATCATCTTCTCCAAGCTGAAGCATATCGAGCTACCATTCGACAGCAAGTAGATCAATATGCCGTAGCTTCCTTCGCTTCATTGCTGATGAAGAAGGCCCGCGATGTTTACGAGCATGAACGGCAGCCTGGCGTACTTCTGCGAGCATCGGATTACTTTGCGAAGATGACGAACGGGGCCTTCACCCATGTCAAAGCGCCATTCGGAGAGCAGCGTCTAGTCGCAATACGAGCGAATGGAGAGTCGCTTGATACGAGTCAGCTTAGTAGAGGAACGGCGGAGCAGCTCTACTTATCCATGCGCTTTTCACTCGCCCAGGAGTATGCTGGCAAAGCTATTTTACCGCTGGTGATGGACGATATTCTCGTTAATTTCGATGAGGAACGGATGGAGAGCTGTTTGCGTGTTCTTGCAGATTTAAGCAGCAGGCATCAAGTGCTGCTCTTTACCTGCCACGCTCACGTGCGAGATGCGGCAGCAAGAGTTATTCCCGGAAATCGCTTTATTCGTTTGTAGAAGCGTTAGTAATGGAGGAATTGGAAATGGAGTCTGGAAACGATAAGAAGAAAGAGCATCGGGAAATCACCTATCAGGTCGGATGGAAGAAGGGGAAGATCGAATGGAATGAAGGCGCAACGGAAGCTTTAGCGGTCAAATCATCCGTGGAAGATGAGGGTCATGTTGGAGAAAAGCGTCTGCAGCTGTTTTGGCTTCCGGCCATGAGTCTTCCAAGTTGGCTGCTTCTCCCTATCCTTTATTCGCTTCCCGTCTTCTGTTTCCTATTAACGCTTGTTCTCATTTATGCGTTGCGTCATGGCTAGCGGCAAGTAAGGATTGAATGAAGGGGGGATCAGCTTTATGAACATGTTATTAGCCATTATTGGTGGCCTGCTGGGCCTTTTTGTAACCGGGGTTGCCATATATACAGCTTGGATGGTTCATCAGCTGTGGAAGCAGCAGGCGGCAGCCCCAAAACCAGAGGGTCAGGTGGAAATTGCCGTAAAATACTTTTCAAAATGGACGGTCATTGATTACGCAGTCATCTTATTATTTATCACCGGTCTTTTACTATTGATAGCCGAGTTATTTGCTGTTTGGCGAGATCAAACGATAATTGCCAATTTCCATTTCTCCTACTTGCTCACAGGAATCATTATTTCTGCTATGGGCATGCTTCTGTTGTTTGTACGTTTGGTTATCGTTCTTGGTTTTATTCAGACAGGTGCTTTACATCGCACGGTTACGGTTCCGCCAGATCATCAGAACGAGCCAGATCACACTGATAAAGCCAAATAAGGGATACAAAGCGGAAAGCAGTATTTTGAAACCAATTTGACTTATCAGATAGCTTAACCCTAGGATACTGATCAGAATAACCTTTGGGTTTAGTTTTACACGCTGCTGAAGCTGCTGGGACAAGCCGTAGGCGTCAGCAATAAAGGTCGTGAAAATCTCACCGTATATGACGAGCAGATAAGCAACTTGCGGTACGGACCCTAGTCGGGTAATAATATTTCCCATTGGGATTTCGAATTGTGCGATACCTGGCATTTGTGCAGAGAGTGCATAATGTGCAGATAACAGAAGCAGACCAATGCCTGCACCGCCAAGCAGTCCGCCCCAGTAAAGAACGGATCGATTGCGAATGGATGCTCCCATGGGGACGAGCACGGCTTGGGCCATCGCTAAGTTAAAGGCGGTATAGAGGAAAGGTGCGAACCATATTTTTTCTAATGGATCATCGCTTGTAATGCGCAACCAGTTCCCTGAAGATGGCGAATGCCACGTATAAACGACGATGACCAGGCTGAAGAGCAGCATGATGGGAACTACGATTGAATTCACTGTCATAATAGCGCCAATTCCGCGTGACAATACGAAATAGGCGAGTACCAATGTCACGAAGAGTCCTGTTTGGTATGAGAGGTGCAGCTGTTCCTCAAATACCGTTCCGCCCCCGGCTAGCATGACGGTTGTAATTCCAAATAGGACGACCATCATAAACAAGCTAATGGCGTTACCGATTCTTTTGCCAAAAATGGCTCGATTCAAATCCTCATAAGATGAGGCCTTCAGATCATGAGCCATCAGCATGAGTTTAATACCAATCCAGATGAAAAGTATGCTGGATAAAGCAATCGTCAATGTGGCTAGCCAGCCGTAACGTGTGAAAAATTGCAGGATTTCCTGTCCAGAAGCGAACCCTGCTCCAACAACCGTTCCAATGTAGGTAAAGGCAACACGGACGATCTGTGAACCTGTTCGCATAGATTGCCCCGCTTTCTTTCGTTTGATATAGTACAAGGTATGTTCGTGATCCCATGCGCATGACTGGAACTTGGGGCAAGCTGTCGTTTCTGCTAAAATGGGTATGAATAAGACGAAGTACAATGCGGGAGTGAGTTTTTTGTGAAGGAATTGCTATATGATTTCATAAGTCATTATGGATATATTGCTTTATACCTTTTGCTATCTGCCGGAATCATTGGGGTACCTGTACCAGATGAAACCCTTATGGCTTTTGTAGGTTCTTTAACGGCACTTGGAGGGCCATTTGATTTTGGAACAACGTTAATTGTGATTTATGCAGGCACGATGACAGGGATGGTTGTTAGTTATTTAATCGGTCATCGTGTGGGTAAACCCTTTCTTTACCGGTATGGCAAATGGTTCAAACTAACACCGAAACGGATTGAACGGGCCGAGGGTTGGTTCAAGAAGTATGGGCTCTGGACCGTTTTTCTTTGGGTATTTCGTGCCGGGGGTTCGTCATTTCACCTGTTATTTGTCAGGCGTAAGCGGAGTCAAGTTTTATAAGTATTTGTTCTTTGCGGGTACAGGCGCGCTGCTGTGGTGTACAACCTTTTTAACATTAGGGCATTTTATTGGCAGTAACTTGGAGGGTTTATTCCATTTAATACATAAATACATGGGAATAAGCATATTGACTATAGCAGTTATAGCTATTGTTGGAACGGTCATTTACTTCCGATTCCGGAGACGGAAAGCAGCCTGATTCCCATACACATGAAATAAGACCATGAGTGTCATCCTATAAGAGGAGCATTCATGGTCTTATTCCGTATTCTTAGCAAATTAATGGTTAGCGAAAAGCTTAATCGATTGGATGGTACTCTCATTCGGATCAATGTCGAGCTTGAGCAATGTGCCTTGCGACTTGTAGGAGAGAACATAGGTTGAGTTGGTGTCCGGTTTGCCTAGAATTGCGATAGCGTCTTGGACTTTCTGACCGAGGCGCAATCCGCGAAGTCCAGGATCAATCTCTGTGGAATGTACGTCAACGAATTCAAGTACATCTTTCTTATTGAAGCCTACGGAGAAATCCGTGAAGTCATAAACTTGAATGGCGTCTTCATCTGCATCCATAACGAATTGTTTCTTCGCCTTCCCAAAACGTTCGAGCACAACGTCCTTACTCGTTCCGAGCTTTAAGCCCATTAACGTTGGTTTCTCCTGTTGATACGCATCCTCTGCTTTAATATTCGGCTTGGCCGTTGGCTTCGCACTTGCAGATAGTTGCGGGATGTCTGTTAAATCCGTTTTGGACGTGCCTGCGACTTGTGCCTCGTGCTTGGCCGATTCTTCCGGTGATGGTGAAGGTGCTGCTGTCGCAGTTGCTACTACAATCGCTGGGGGTGTGCTAACTGGAATCGGGCTATTTTGTACATGGTTAGTTGGATCTATAGTAGGCTGTCCGGAAGGAGCAGATGACTCTTGGCACCCAGCTAACAGTAATGAAGCAATTGCTACTGGCATAAAGCCAAGTATGATAGGTCTAAGCAGGTTGTTCATCGTCATCTATCCTTTCTGCCGAATAATTGGAGTGAAAAATGCAACATTACTAATCATACTGTTTTCTGGTTCTATTTCAATGCATCAAGTTACCTAAATGTGAGCAATTGTAGACAAATTTCAAAATGCTGAACCCTATATACATATAGACACCTTATGAAGAGTAAAAGTTTCACTTCAAAAAGGGATATTCACAAATTGGGACTTGAAACCTACTTCATCAATATGGTAACTTACTCATAATAGAAAGGTTTAGGGGGCTAGAAATCATGGAATTGTTGAAACAGCGGATCTTAGAGGTCGGTGTAGTCGTATCGGATCAAGTGCTAAAGCTGGATGCCATACTTAATCATCAGGTTGATCCTGTACTCATCATGGAGATGGGCAAAGAATTTGCAAGATTGTTTAGAGAAACGAAGCCTGACAAGGTGCTTACCGTAGAATCGTCCGGTATTCCGATTGCCTATACGACAGCTTTACATCTTGAGGTTCCCATGATATTTGCACGGCGGAAGAAGACGTTGACCATGGATCAAGATACATATAGTGAACGTGTGCCTTCTTTTACCAAAGGGATTGTAACGGACATTATGGTATCCTCTCATTTGCTTCATAAAGGCGAGCGAGTTCTGCTGATCGATGATTTTATCGCTAACGGAGACGCAGCACGAGGATTAATTCGCATCATTGAAAAAGCGGAAGCTGAGCTTGTTGGTGTCGGTATTGCGGTAGAAAAATCATTCCAAGCTGGTGGAAGCTCGATTCGAGAGCGTGGAATTCGTGTGGAATCCCTAGCGCGTATTTCCTCACTGGCGAATGGGCAAATCACTTTTAACTGATTTTACAATTTGCTCATGACTTCCCTCAAACCGATTTATCCTTTATAATGAATACATGGTATGAGAGGAGGCTGACATCTATGGGTATCGAAAATGGTTCCATTGAATATTTTATGACAAAGCTTGGGGAAGCCAAAACACATTTTGAACGTGCGCTAGATTGTAAGCATACAGAGTTTGATGATCTGTATCCGTATATGATCGAACACCCTCAATTTTTCTGGTACAAACGATATGTAGCATGGTCCGAGTTGTTAACGATCGTAAAGCTCTGCACAGAACTGACAATCGAGTGGGAACAACATTTCTCTGCCGCACAAGTGGAGTATATTCAGAAGCGCGTAATGTCTAGCAAAGTCCTTGATTTCTGGTACGAAACGAATGATTCGAAGGAACATGTTAGCTAATTAATGCCCATATATAAGAAAGAGGCCGATGGATCCGAAGAGGATTCGTTGGCCTTTTTCTGTGGTTTAAAATGGAATTGTTTTCTTGGTTTAAACTCAGACTCCATTTTCTAGAATGTTCATGCTTTCAATATGCCTTTTCGTTTGTTCGGACCCGAGCTTATGCAGGGTTCGATACACTTCCGTTAAATAATAATCGTATTCCTGATTGGCCTCATTGGAGTAATAAACTTTCCAAGGAAGCCAAGAAGTTGCGTAGCTGCCTTGAGAGGAGTTATCGGTTTCCTCAAAAAGCTCTTGAAGCTTATCAATTTCTTCCTCGGTTGCCGAGATCTCGAATTCAAAATTAAGTGCTCCTTTGTCTTCCAAAACTTCCCCCGTGCCAACGTTAATGTAGTACGTTTTTTTATCCACTATAGAGCCTCCCATGGAGTAAGTTTGCGATTTGCGTTAGCATTGTTTCGTCATTAGTTAAGTTAACCTCAGTAAAGCGGTTTTATGTAAAGTTTGAACTAAATGCGAATTGGTGTATGCTAAAGTAGTACATATGAAATATTGGAGGTAAGATGATGATATCGGAAGAACAGCTTGATCAATATAGAGTTGATAGCACATTATTGCGTGTTATTCGGGACGTCAACCCAACGAATGATGTACGTGGAATTGTAGTTGCTTGGGATGATGAGAGCGTGTTAATCCGCAAGAAAAACCGCAAAGTAGTCAAGCTCGCACGCCATTATATCTATCAACCATACGAGGACGAAAGACCTCCTGAATTCATGCTTCCGCAGGATCCCATCGAACCAGATAGTGTTTCTGATGACGAATAAGGATGCATGGATGGGATCAATGGAGGTTCCTATCTCTGGTATTCGCATGGAGTTGATAAGTTCTCACCAAGGTACGTACTTGCAAATTTGCAGCGAAAATCCAATGCGAACACTGAATTCTTCGCCTTGGGGCGGTGGATTCGGCACACATAAGGTGATGATGAATCGGCAAGTGGACAAGCTGTATAATGAGGCTGATCCGCTTCGTGAGATGGGCGAATTCATCCAATGTGAGGGTTTGAATCCCCAAGAAACAGCGGGTATGCTGACCGCGGCGAAGGTAAAGGACGTTGGCTACAGCAGCTTTACCTGGGAATCTGGCATAGACGGTGATATCAGCGAATTCAGTCAGAAACTTGCGATGGAGCCAGAGCAGGAGCCCCTCCATGTTTGCTCGTGGGTTACGGTGGGGCTAGGGAATAAGGCGAGAGCTGGAGCTGAACTTCCTGCCGCTTCCCTTTACCCTGGAACAATTAACACGATTGTCGTTATCAACGGTTGCTTAACCGACGCGGCCATGGTTAATGCGGTCATTACAGCAACTGAGGCCAAAGCTGCGGCTCTTCAAGCATTAGGTATCCTCGTTGAGGGCCAGCCAGCGACAGGAACGACAACCGATGCCGTACTTATTGCTGCAACTTGCCGCGGCCAGACCTATCGTTACGCAGGTACAGCGACTGCGCTGGGTTACTTAATCGGAAGAACGGTATACGAAGCCACCATGCATTCCGGTCAACTGTACGAAAAAACGCCCTACTGATCCATGTGGATAGTAGGGCATGATCCATTTGGTTGGCTCTCGCATTTGCTTGAAGGATTCAAGCTTGGTTAGTTAAGTTCTACGGAAAACTCCGAACGCAGCTGCGGTTGCAATCGTGCCTAGTCCAGACTCATCCTCATCTTCACTTTTGTAGTTAGGATCATGCACAATGGCTTCTGCTTCACCTTCTGTAAGATCTCTTTGATTGCCTGTATATTTTGGTTCCAAGGCGTTGATTTCTTCCTCATTCATAGGTCATTCCTCCTTTGCGAATAGGGTTAGGAGTGAAGGGAGGAATTATTCACGAATTGTAAAAGTATCGTTGACTAGCTCTCATTTCCCGTGTTATATTAAGTTTTGTCGCAGCTATTATGACTACTTCGTTCATAGAGCAGCTGTATACGCGATCATGGCGGAATTGGCAGACGCGCACGGTTCAGGTCCGTGTGGGCTTACCCCCGTGGAGGTTCGAGTCCTCTTGATCGCATACCAAGTAACAACCCTTTCAGATACATCTGAAGGGGTTGTTTTCTTTTTATGAAACCATGTTCGTCTTTTTCCATAAATTTGGGATTTGGTATTGAGCCTAATGCTATGAACGCATAGGTGTATAGCGACTTTCATGAAAACTAGGTATAATACATAGTATAGATTGTACATCATTACAAAGGGGCTGATGTTTCATGGATAGAACGATTACGGTTACGCATTCTGGTAGTTTTGCTCATGTGCTTCAAACGTTTGCAATTTCCCTGTTGGTTTCCTTCCTAGGGACATTGATCGGTGCAATTGTCGTTCCGCCATCGATGATAATGCTTTTCATCATTGCTGAGGTAGTCATGCTGGTGGCAGCGATCATCATTCGGGTTCGCGGCAAGCATATCGGATACGGCTTTCTTTATGCATTTACTGCGATTTCAGGGGTTACCCTCTACCCGATCATAATGGCGTATGGCAGTAAGCTGGGGGCAAATGTTGTATCGGGCGCATTCTTCGCGACTGCAGCAATATTCGGCGGACTTGCCTTCTATGCTCATCGTTCGAAGCGCGATTTCAGCTTTCTAGGCGGCTTCTTGTTTGCAGGAACGATTGGGCTCGTGCTCATGAGTGTGGTCGGTATGTTCGTTAATTTTGGTTCGGCGATGAACCTCGTATGGTCGATGATCGGCATCTTGATTTTCAGTGGTTGGGTTCTCTATGATGTGGCTCAATACCGAAACGGTGTATCCGTAGAAGAAGTACCGCTCGCGGCATTAAATATTTATCTCGATTTCATTAATCTCTTCTTGTATATCTTGAAGTTTCTAGCCTCAATTGTTGGGTTAAACAGGGATTAAACAGACCGTCAGAGAAACCAAAAAGCACTTTCGTCTCTCACCGTAGGGTGGGAATCGAAGGTGCTTTTTGCTTGAAAGCTATCTTAGGAGATCGAGCTATGCTTGACCTGAACTTGAACGGAATGAAAATAGGAGATATCTCCGCGGAAGCTTCGATTAATTTCGAGCAGGGTATGCAGGATTTGGATGAGTTCAGCATGGTTCAATCGAACGATGGCTGTTTCCTCCTGCTCGGTTCTGCTCAATCTCACCTCGAGTAGATGATTAGATTCGTCCATTTGAATCTCTAGCTGCTCTGTTAGCAGCATCTGTTTCCACATCCAAGCCAACACCTCTCTCTCTCTACTTGCTCTAGTATATGCTTGGATAACGCGAATAGAAGTGTAAGACTACGCTATGATCAGTGGATTTTAAAGAAACAAGCACGATTTGCTTTCTCTGTTCATACAATTTAATGATCCTATAAGGGGAGAGAGGAGATGACCTATGGCGGCTTGCAGCACATGGACGTATAGAGGGATTTCGTCTTCGGTATTCAAAGCCTTACAACAAGTCGGCAGAAAGCAGGGCTTTACGATTCCTAATGCAGCGCAAGGCAAGTTCATGATTACAGTGGTTGGTATGAATGTCGGATTCCAATATGCGTGGGATACAAACGCTCATACCTTGTTATTGCAGTGTGACAATAAACCGATGCTGCTCGGTTGCAGCACGATTAAATCTTTTGCAGACAAAATTATTGTAGAGAGTGGCGGCAAAATCGGTTAATCCCCTATATCCACCTGTCTTTTGCAAGTTTAAGCTCCTGTCTCTGTGGTTAAAATAGGGATAGAAGGCAGGTGGACTTATGGCAAAAAGCGATGATCTGGTTAAGTACATAACACAGCAAGTCGTCACGTATATAGAAACACCAAGGGAAGTTCGACAGCAGGTTAAAGCCATTAGCAAGGAACAGCGGGAAAGCTGGCAAACACGCTGGTTCGGCATGCTGCCGCTGGCCACGCGGATGCTGATTGATCAAGCAAAACCAAAAAAGGTAAAATGACAAAGCCTCTTCACCTATAATCGGGAGATTACCTTCATCCTGATCATCGGTGCGAGAGGTTTTTTTGTATACATATCGAATATAGTCAGGACGAATGTACGACCAAAAATTGGGGGAAAAAGTCAAAATGAAACTTGAGAAAAACAATAAGCTCGTCATGATTGGTGATTCCGTTACAGATTGCGAACGATCAAGACCAATTGGCGAAGGATTATTCGGAGCCTTAGGTAAAGGCTATGTTTCTATCGTGGACGGGCTGATCAATGCCACGTATCCAGAGCTTCAAATTCGTACTGTTAATGTGGGTATCAGCGGGCATACAGTGCTTGATCTTCAAGCCAGATGGCAAACGGACGTCGTCGATTTGAAACCGGACTGGTTATCTATCATGATCGGTATTAATGACGTCTGGAGGCATTTTGACGTACCTCACCAAAAGGAAAAGCAAGTGGGCATTGAGACTTATGAAAAGACGTTAAGAGAGCTAGTCGAGCAGACGCGTCCTCTAGTAAAAGGGCTTGTATTGATGACCCCCTTTTACATAGAGCCGAATCCCCAAGATGCCATGCGTTCCAAAATGGATCAATACGGGGCAGTCGTGAAACAGATTGCCGAAGAAACGGGTTCCCTTTTCGTGGATACGCAAGCTGCTTTCGAACCTGTTCTCCAGGCGTACTACCCTGCTTACATCGCTTGGGATCGTGTACATCCGAACAACGTAGGGCATACCATTTTAGCTAAAGCTTTTCTTAAAGCTATTGATTTTGCTTGGAAGTAAGCAGAAAGCCTTAGACCACTGGATATAGCGGGTCTAAGGCTTTTTTTACGGAAAAATATGGCCTAACTTTAAAGCAGTCTCTAGCAGCACATAACGTGGTCCAACATGATCTAAAGTCAGATAGGAATCTCCATCTACCCATTGTTGATAACCAAGAATGGCGAGCGGCAGCGTGACTTGACCATCATAGAGCTCGGTGACATAGGTAAGCTTAGCTTGAGGGTTTAATGCCTTTTGAAGTTCACTCAATTTGGTCACTTTAAGCGGTTTGCCTTGGACCCATGGAAGTCGATCATAAGGATCAAAGGCGGGAAATGACGCCGTTTGAGCTTTGCTCGACAGAACGGTTGCTTCTGGCTGATCCTCTTTAATCCTCGGGATAGGGTCTTCTTTGAGCGGAAGCAGCTCTCCGGATTTGGCTTCCAAATAGTAAGTTTGATCGTCGAAACTTATTTTCCACACAGCAGTTAGCTGGTCCATGTAAAGTCGGTCTAACAAAATCTTTTCATTTTGAACAAAATCAGAGTAAGAAGTAGTAGTTGGAATGAGTTCCTGCTGTACCAAAGAACGATACAGCGTGGTCAAGCTGAATAGCGGATTTTTGCCTGTTCCGTATTCGGTTAATCGGAAGGACCCGTTGTCCGTGGCATGTACGATCATGTAGCCAACATCCAGTCCATGATCGGTGAGGATAACCACCCAGCCATGTGTGCCGGGTCCGAGTGGATAACTATTCCAGATTGCCGTCTGCCAGCTTTCAAACCCCGATTCCCGAGCGAGAGTTGTTCGCCAAGCGTTGATTGTAGCGGTCAAAGAGGATTCGCTCCGCAAATCTGGTAACGGCTTCGTCACTGTATTACTAGCTATCGTTTCCCTTGCCGTCTGCGTATAGCTTGTCCGTTCTATGGAGTCGCCTGCAGAGGTTTGGAGCGGTATGAATAATAAACTGCCCACACTAATGATGCAGGCCGCCTTCCATGTTGTCCACAGCTTCATCCTCGTTCACCTACCTATCGTTAACCTCTAGTGGTTGAACCTATTAACCTATTGTAATTCTTATGCCTTAAAAAGATTGTTAGAACCTGTAGTGTTAATTTTGCGATGTTTTAGCGACTGGCGTCAGTTCCTGGGTGTTCGCCCAGCGTTCAAATGAAACAATCCGCAATTGATGACAGATACGACAATACGAGGTTTGTGCTGCCAGTCGATTTCTTGCAGACGATTGCGGCATTGGGTTTCGATTTCGTTTCTTTTGTCAGGCTCAGCGCTCAGCAGGAGACCGTTGTAATAAGCTTCCACACGATCGATTTCGCTGCGGTGCTGCTCGTTAGCTTCATCGGCCCAAGAATGATCATATGCACTAACCTTACGTTCGAGCATCATTTCAAGAGCATTAATGGCTTTAGGCAGTGAAATCGTGTCAGGTAAAATGTGACTATTCGCAGGAAGCTTCGGAGAGAGGCTCTTGGTAAGCATGTGTTTATGAAAATGTTCCCGAATTTCACCGCTATTTAGTTGAATAGCGAGAGAGTGAATCTCACTTCGTTTGCGGTCGCAAGCAAGCTCTACCTTGTAGTTCACGCAGAACCAGGTGTCATAGACAAGTGCGGGATGATAGGTAGCACTCATCGGGAAGGGTTCCTCGAACAAATGAACGAATCGTCCGTGTTCACGGACAATGTTGAACATTTGTTCCAGACGCCTACTGCCAAAGGTCACTTCGTCCTGCGGAAGCCGCTGGGAGATGACTGTCGTAGGTACGAAACCGAAATAGCGGCCGAGAATGCTGTCAGAGTTTCCATCAGGTGGCTGAGGAGTTTGGCTCTGGCCCAGGCCTTGACCTTGACTTGGTCCTCCCAGGTTAGGTGGGCTTTTGACAGCTGTTGCGGTGGTCTTCGCTTTCGTCTCCAGCTTCATCTGTTCAGGATCGAAGATGAACTTATAGGTCATCGTTTCGGCTGCAGCTCCTGTTCGTTCTACGAAGCTCCAATAGTAAGGGCGTCCTGTCATCTCTCTATCTGCCTCAGGAGAAAGCTTTGCAGTGACGTAAGCGGGTGATTTCTCTAGAATCGTACAGTTATAAGCTTCAAGAAAGCGCATGACGAACGTGTGAATATTGCGTTTGTTCATGGCCTTACCTCAATGTTTTGCGTGCCGCCAACAGCATCAAGAATGCCTTGGAAGGCTGCCCCGTATACCGGATTTTGTTCAATTTCCGATTTGACCTCGGTAAATGAATGGCCTAGCTCATCGATCTTTCTGCGTATATCTTCGCTAGAGCCTGCCTCCATGACCATGCGGAACAACGATGTTTCGAGGGAGCCTTTTTTCTCGATTTTCTCGAGGATGGTATCGAGTTGGCCGATAACTAGCTCAAACATATTAATTTTCTCGTGCAGCAAAGAGAGAATATGCTCTTCAATCGTATTTCTAGTGGATAGGTTATAAATGTTGACATCATGCGTTTGTCCAAGTCGATGAACACGGCCAATTCGTTGTTCAACACGCATGGGATTCCAAGGAAGATCGAAATTGATCATGTTATGGCAAAACTGTAGATTAATCCCCTCGCCGCCAGCCTCTGTTGCGACAAGGACTTGTACACGATTACGGAATAAATCCATCATCCAATCTTTTTTACCGCGATTCATACCGCCTCGATAAGGGACAGCGGTTATTTTATGTTCCTTCAAGTAGTTGAGAAGATACTCTTGGGAAGCGCGGTATTCGGTGAAAATGATGACTTTATCATTAATATCTTGTACGAGCTTCATCGTGGTCTCTGCTTTGGTGTTCGCTTTGATACTGCGAATCAACTCGACAAGCTCCCATATTTTGGCGCGCTGCGGTGAGTCCTCGGCTGTTTTCTTGAACAAATTGACGAGCGTGATGAATACGGCGTCCCGGGAACTGCAGACTTCGCGCTGCAGAGTGATAAGCGAAAGCATACTGCTGAGATCACCGGCACTCTCTTGATACCTGGTTCGAACGAAATTCGTTACCCCATCGTAGAGTGCCTGTTCATCATTCGAGAGCGTGAGAGGAATATTCCGAACTACCCTTTTCGTATAATGAACGCCTCCGTCGCCGCGACGGTTGCGAATCATAACCTTGGATAGCTCCTGTTGAAGCTGACCCTCGTTTTTCGGTGTCCTTTTGCCAACCACATAATTGGTTTTGAAGCTGCTATGAATCCCAAGCTGACCTGGTTTGAGCAGGGTGATGAGATTGAAAAGCTCTTTCAGGTCGTTCTGCACCGGAGTGGCGGTGAGCAGTAGGCAATACTTTTTACGCAGCTCGTTCACGAAGGTGTAATTGGTCGTTTTCTTATTTTTGAGCTTGTGGGCCTCATCGACGATCAACATGTCATATTCAAGACCCATGACAATTTCGCGATGCGGGTCACGTTTGGCGGTGTCCATGGAGGCAACAATGACGTCGCTTTGCTTCCACATGTAGGCTTTTTTATGAGCAACAGCTGGAATGCCGAATTTGCTATTCAATTCCCGGACCCATTGCAGCACAAGGGAAGCGGGTACGAGGATAAGCGTTTTGCGGACCAAACCGCGGATCATATATTCTTTTAAAATCAAACCAGCCTCAATCGTTTTCCCAAGTCCAACTTCATCGGCCAAAATAGCCCGGCCACGCATCTCGTTAAGCACACGTTTCGCCGTATCAATCTGATGAGCCATAGGTTCGA
Source organism: Paenibacillus sp. V4I7 (assembly GCF_030817275.1). NCBI lineage: Bacteria > Bacillati > Bacillota > Bacilli > Caryophanales > Paenibacillaceae > Paenibacillus > Paenibacillus sp. V4I7. The sequence goes on from NZ_JAUSZD010000002.1 coordinate 1,007,271, forward strand.
GCTGCCCTAAATGAACGAGGCATTGCATTTCATCAAACGTAGAAATAAGCCCCGATTCTTCCGATTCGTAGGCTAGCTGGTACAGCGTCCAGTCGTCCCAAGGACCACCGCCGCGCACACGATTATCCAGCTCAGTAAACCAGTCCCTCTCAAAGTGCATATCAAGCTGATTATGAATGGGGCGAATGTTCTCTTGCTGTTCATGTTGACGCATCGATGTGCCCTCCTTAAGGTTTTGCGTAGCAAAACTGTCTTCGTAAGCATGAGCTGAGTGTTCGCAAGAAAACTGAGAAGTCCATTTCGGCTCTCTCAGCATACATTTGTCGGTAATAAGCATCCTTCTAGCGATGAGAAGTCCATTTCGGACTTCTCATCAATACTTTGCTCAGAAAGAACCAGTAATGGGTTTCAGAGCCGGAAAATGGCACTAAGCTCACCAGTTTTACGTCGAATACGTGTTAGTATGTCCAGAAGAGGCGCTTTCATAACTTTTCCTTGGAAGTTGATGTGAACGATATCGAAGAGAAAGTCCACTAAGAGGCGCGAAACCTGAAATGATGTAAAAAGGACATCAAATTCAGCCTTTAACAGCGTATTTGAAAGATATGCTGCAAATCGTGCAGTTAATCTCGTTTCGTGTTGGAAACTCGGATATATGCTGCACATTTGCATCAACTAGTTAGTAGACGGTAATCTCTGACATTGTAACTCTTGATGCTCCCGCAATAACATCTAATTGTAGCTTCCCGTGTGGAGATTTGATTACTCAGAGTAGCTAGATTTATGCTTTTGGAGTTATATGTACTTGTTATGATATGATATAGGTTGTCTTCGGATAGCAAAGTGGGAAAGGGTGCAGAAAGAGATGACGACATGGCGTTTCATACATACAGGAGATCGTTCTCCTGCTGAAAATATGGCATTAGATGAAGCAATTCTGACAGCCCACAGTGAAGGAATCGTTCCTCCAACGGTGCGTTTCTACGGATGGAATCCGGCAACGCTGTCGATTGGCTATTTTCAAAAGGCGTCGGAAGTCGATCAGGAAGCGGTAGCAAAGGAGGGAATTGGCTTCGTACGGCGTCCAACTGGCGGGAGAGCCGTTCTACATGATAAGGAACTGACGTATAGCATTATCGTTGCCGAGGACTATCCGGGTATTCCGCGTAATGTGACAGATGCCTATCGCGTGCTGAGCGAGGGGCTTTTACAAGGATTTCGGGCGCTTGGGCTGGGCGCAGAAATGGTGCAGCTCGCAAATGATGAGGAGAAAGAGAAGTACGCATCAGCTGGATCAGCGGCCTGCTTCGATTCTCCCTCATGGTATGAGCTGGTTGTTGAGGGACGCAAAGTCGCCGGCAGCGCGCAGGTTCGGCAAAAAAATGTCGTGCTGCAGCACGGCTCCATCCTGCTCGACATGGATACCGATCAGCTATTTCGCATGCTGCGTTTCTCAAACGAGAAGGTTGCGGAGCGGATGAAGACTAGCTTTTTGAAGAAAGCTGTGGCTATAAACGAGCTGCTTCGGGCGCAAGGAAAAGAGGCGGTAACACTTAGTCAGGTGGAAGAAGCGTTTCGTCGTGAGATCGCGCTGGGACTTGGTGTGGAGCTTGTTGAGGAATCGTTGACACCTTATGAAATTGAGCTTTCTAAGCGTCTTGTGCGTGAGAAATATGGCACGGATGAGTGGAATTTGCGTCGTTAAGCGAAAGAGTGAGTGAAAGTGCAAAAAAGCACGGACCTTTCTAAGAAAGGATCGAGCTTTTTTTGGTATTCTGGGACATCATACTACCTATTGAACTTTATTGTGCAAAAGTACGTTCAAACTCACTCTGCAGACTGCGAGTAATCGGACCTGGCGCGCCGGTCCCAATTGCTTTGCCATCAATCTGTAAGATAGGTGTAATTTCCACGGTAGTTCCTGTGATAAAAGCTTCCTCAGCCAGCAGAAGCTGCTCCGTCGTAAAGGGTTCTTCTTTAACCGTAATTTTTAGTGAGTGAGCTAATCTCAAAACGACAGCCCGAGTAATACCATGAAGGATCAAATGGTTAGCTGGGTGCGTGTAAAGCACGCCATCTTTGATCATCATCAAGTTAGAGGCGCTGCATTCTGTGACAGTGCCATTTCGATGCAGCACGACTTCTTGCACTCCATGATCGAGAGCTGCTTGTTTGGCCATGACATTTGGGAGAAGATTAAGCGTTTTGAGATCACATCTCAACCAGCGGATATCCTCAAATGTGATTGCGTTAATGCCATTATGTATCGTAGCAACGGGTCTGCGCACCTCTGTACAGAAGGCAAGCAGAATGGGTTCGACTTGCGCGGGGAACGGATGTGCCCGTGGAGCTTCGCCCCTGGTGATTTGCATATAAACAGTGCCTTCATTTAGACCATTTTTTTCGATAAGTTGCGTGAGAATATGACCCATTTTTTCAATAGTAAAAGGTAGATCTATCCGCACTTCACTAGCGGTTCTTTGGAGTCTCTGCATATGAGCAGCTTGCTCGTAAATTTTCCCGTTATATACTCGGAATACTTCATATATCCCATCTCCAAAATAGTACCCACGATCATCCGGTGAAAGAAAAACGTCTTCCTTGTTGACGAATTCATTTTTAAAGAAATACATATCCAACATCTCCTTTATGCGTTTACTTATGATAACTAGCACTGAATGCTTATCGTAGACATTTAAAATATTAACGAACAAATGTTCTAAAAAGAAATGATATGTGTTATCCTAGTATAGGTTAGCAGAGGAATTAACGATCGTCAAAACGAGCTGCATGACTTCACACATCTAGCTTAGTTGAATGATTGATTTTGGTTATTCTGGGCGCGAAAAAGAGAGTATTAGTAAGTAAGGGTTAGCTAGTATGATTAAGGGTTGTCTTAATAGCGAAATTTGGTTCTTTAGTTATTAGAAGATCAATATATAGTGAGGTATAATGGATTTCGCACACCACATATTGTAATTTTACATAAACTTCATAAAGTAACTTTAATTTTAGTTGTAGCTGAATCTGTAGCTTATTGGGAGGGACTTATGCATGGGGATTGTAGAGTCAAATAAGAGGTTGGATGGTTTAAGCGAGAAAATATTTTTGGATCGTTATGCACTCAAAAATGCAGATACGAGTTTCGCCAAGGTGGGTGATACCGTTCTCGTTTTGACGAAGGATGACCCCAAATTCCCAGCCAAAGAAGTTGGCGAAATTGTGAGTCGTAATGGCGATACCGTTAAAGTAAAAACACGGAGCGGTGAGACTGTTGAATCCGCAGTTGAAAAGCTCACTTTAAATATTGAGAAGACACCAGAAGAAATGTGGGACCGTTTAGCAGGTGCAATGGCATCCGTAGAGGCAACTCCTGAGAAACGTAAAGAATGGACAGATAAATTCAGATACATCCTTGATGATTGGAAGCTTGTACCAGGTGGACGTATTGCTGCTGGTGCCGATGCAAGTGATGAACTGACTCTTTTTAACTGCTATGTTATCCCGTCACCACACGATAGCCGAGGCGGAATTATGAGCACACTCTCGGAAATGACAGAAATTATGTCGCGCGGCGGCGGAGTTGGTATCAATCTGTCTTCGCTTCGTCCACGCCGTTCCGTTGTGAAAGGGGTTAATGGATCATCCAGCGGTGCTGTTTCTTGGGGAGGTCTGTTTAGCTATACAACTGGCTTAATTGAACAAGGAGGCAGCCGTCGCGGAGCACTTATGCTCATGATTAACGACTGGCACCCTGATCTTGAGGATTTCATTACGGTGAAATCAACGATGGGCCAAATTACGAATGCAAATTTATCCGTTTGTGTAAGCAATGGATTTATGAAGGCCGTTAAGGAAGATCTCGAGTGGGAGCTTGTTTTCCCGGATACGACGGATCCTGATTACAATGATAAATGGGATGGCAATTTAGATGCTTGGAAAAAACTAGGTAAAGCTGTCAAGCCTTATCGTACTGTGCGAGCACGTGATGTTTGGCATACAATCATTGAGTCTGCTTGGAAATCAGCTGAGCCGGGTGTTGTATTCTTGGAATACTACAACCAAATGTCCAACAGCTGGTACTTCAATCCGATTATTTGTACGAATCCATGCGGGGAGCAGGGGCTTCCGGCTTGGGGCGTTTGCAACTTATCTGCTATTAATCTATCTAAGTTTTATGACGCGGATAATCATGATGTGGATTGGGCAGATTTGGCCAAAGTGGTTCGTTATTCGACTCGCTTTCTCGATAATGTTATCGATAAGACACCTTATCACTTCGAAGAAAACCGTACGAATCAACAAGGCGAGCGCCGCGTAGGTTTAGGTACTATGGGTCTTGCTGAACTGATGATTAAATTGAAAATTCGGTACGGAAGCCCAGAATCTCTGGTGTTTTTGGACAAAATCTATGGCTTTATGGCTAGAGAAGCCTATCTGGCATCGGCTGAAATAGCCGGTGAAAAAGGGTCTTTCAAAGAGTTTATTGGAGATAAGTTCCTTGAGAGCGGCTTTATGAAAAACATGACGAAAGTATTCCCTGAAGTTGGCGAAGCGATTAAGCAAAACGGTATGCGCAATGTAACAGTAATTACTCAAGCACCTACTGGAAGTACGGGGACGATGGTCGGTACTTCGACGGGCATTGAGCCATACTTTGCTTTTGAATATTTCCGTCAAAGCCGTCTTGGTTTTGATAAACAATATGTGCCAATTGCACAGGAGTGGAAAGATGCGAATCCGGGTCAAGAGCTGCCGGACTACTTCGTAACCTCCATGACATTGACTGCGGAAGATCATATCCGAGCTCAAGCTGCTATTCAAACATGGGTAGACAGTTCGATCTCCAAAACAGCGAATTGTCCTTCAGACTTCACCGTGGAAGAAACGAAACACTTGTATGAATTAGCTTTTGATCTAGGGTGTAAGGGCGTAACCATCTACCGTGATGGCAGCCGTGATGTGCAAGTTTTGAGTACAAGCGCGGAGAAAAAGGAAGAGAAGAAAGCAGAAGCAGTTCCAGTCGCTGTTGCCGCGGAAGCTGTGAAAGAAGCCGATAGCTTTACTAATCTATCAGGCAAGCTAGCAGTAGATGTGGATGTGAAGACGGAGCAAGTATTCGATAAACAATATAAGCGCCGCCCTCAAATTCTACGCGGTGCAACGTATAAAGTGAATACACCATTCGGGATGGCGTATATCACGATTAATGATATGAACGGTACGCCGAGTGAAATCTTCCTCAACGTAGGAAAAGCTGGATCCGACGTGTTCGCAATGTCCGAAGCACTCGGTCGCGTGTGCTCCTTGTTCCTGCGCTATGGCGATCACGGCGACAAAGTGAAGCTGCTCGTGAAGCACTTGAAAGGCATTGGCGGCTCTGGCGCCATTGGCTTCGGCAACAACCGCGTCGAGTCCATCGCGGACGCGGTTGCCAAAGCACTCGAGCAGCACGACGAAGTGATGAACGAGCAAGACGACGCGCGGAACTACGTGACCGCGACGAGTGAAGTGCTGGATGCGCAAGCACCGGCACCAGTAGTGTCTGTGGGGCACACGGGTCATGGCGGTAGCGCGGCTAGCGCCGCGCCGAAGGACCTGTGTCCGTCGTGTGGATCCGCTTCGCTGGTAAACAGCGAAGGGTGCAAGAATTGCGTCAACTGCGGGTATAGCAGGTGTTCTTAAGATTGAGCCAGGGCGGAAGCCCTGGTTTTTGTCAAATTCCATAATTAATTAGAAATGTTCCATAATTCCTTAGACGGATTGTTCCATAATTTTTTAGAAAGATGATTTTATACATCGAAATGAATAAATATACAACAAGGTCAGTCGGCTAAACATTGTCGTCTGACCTTGTTTGTTATAGAGGGATGAGGATGAATTAAATGAGATCATTACCAAATTTAATTGATAAATATCCTGATGAATCATTGGAAGGTTTTTTGTGTAGATTTGCTTTAGTTAATCATCGCGAAGTTAAAGATTTGGAATTAGGATACCTTAGAACAGAAGCTTCTGATGAAAATATTGAAAAATATCTTTCATCAATATCTATTTTGACTGAACAGGATATATCAAAGGACTTTTTATATCCGTATAGATGGTATCTCGAAGGGCTTACCCTACCCGAATGGAAAAATCAATTGTATACTCGATTTTGTCCGAAATGTATAGAACAAATTACTTATCATAGGACTAATTGGTCACTGACTCACCACACGTCTTGTTTTAAACATTTAATATATTTAATAGAGAATTGTTCATATTGCCACAAAAAAATCAAAATTGAGGATGTAACGAAAGGGAAATGTGGCTCTTGTAATTGCTTATTGATGCATTCTCCGGTTATAGCTGTTAATAAGGGAGAAGAGTACATTACTGAGGATGGTGAATTTAAAGAATTAGGTTCTATATATTTAAGGCATTCATTAAATAAAACAGAACAATTATATTTAACGAGGTGGCTATCATATTACTTGGTAGATAAAACAAAACTTTTTAATTTAAATTTAAACTCAATTGAGAAACAACGACTTGCTAAGGGGTACTACCATGATGTTGTTTTACAAAGAAAGTTTTTATCTCTTGCACATGACTTACTCTCAGCATGGCCGTCAAAACTAGTTCTATTTTTAAGAATTCATTTTATCGGATCGTACGATAAAGTAAAAGAGTTTATGTTCAAATTTATTTATTCAATGCCTCATGAAAAAATTAAAAATTTTCTTTGGAAGGTTCATGAACGTGAGAGGGGATACAAAGATATTCGCTTTGAACATCAGTATTACGATCAAAACTTTTTATTTCTAGAAGATTTCTTAGAAATTAACAATATTCCTGAGGAAACACTTCATCGAATAATAAATAAATATCAAATTGAATTAATTAAACATCCTAGAAATGAAATGAAAATTATTCATGCAGATTTTATACCACTTATACAAACTCAAAACAGCAATTATATTGGGAAGATTAAGTTTATCTCTGCAAGTACTTTAGCTAAAAGATGGAATGTTAGTATTACTACAGCAAAATTAATTTGTGAAATGTTTCAAGTTCCGAGTAGGATTATACTTGAAGCAGTATGTTACAAACTTTCTGAATTAGAAGGTCTTGATCAAAAAGCGATCCAGTATATCACCGTTGAAGATCTATTAGACAGAAGTATTTGGAGCAAAGATACTCTAATAGAGCATTTAAGTAGAAGAAATATCGAAGTAGTTTTTCGATCGAGAATAAATAGATGGGAATATTTATATTTTATAGATGATGTGATGAATGCATTTATTGTCTTGAGTAATAACAAAAGTGACTATCTAACTAGACGTGAAGTGATTAATCAATTAGGCAAGGAGCTTTATAGAGCAGGGCATTTGGATGTGTACTATCCTTCAGGTGGGAAAAAGGAATCTCCATATTTTTTGAAATTAGATGTGATTCATGTGATTAGTCTGTTTGAGGAGCATGAAAATGTTAATGAAGTTTCTAAAATTCGTAATAAAGAAATTTTTATGAGAAAAATACCCAGGAAGTAAATTAATAAGACAGGAAGGGAATAGAAAAATAAACATGGCGACTGGTTACAGTCGCCATGTTTATTTTTATTCATACATTTCCAGTAGAATGTTCTTTACTTTTTTTACTTCGCTGGATTTTAAAGACAGTAGCAGGTTTACAATTTGCTCTAAATCGTCTGATTTATCTTTGGTTCGACTATTTAGTCTCGTATATTCAAATAAGTCATATAGTCCAACATTCAGTGCTGTCGCAATTTTAGCGAGATTTAGAACTGAAATGTTCTTTTCTGCACGTTCTACTCCACCAATATATGTATAGTGAAAGTCAGCTAATTCTCCTAATTGCTCCTGTGAAAACCCTCTTTGCTTACGTAATTCACGTATTCGTTCACCAATTAATTTTAAAGTGGGATCTGACATTGGCTACACCTCTAATTGAAGTGTAGTCAAGATACATGAAGTCAAACATGTGTGTAAACGTAGTATCAAACTAAAAATACTATCTATATGTATTAGAACTCTAGTTTTTGGTGATATTAATAGTAATAGATTAATAGGAGGTGTTTATTGTGGAAAAATTGTTTGATTTATTTCCACCAGAGAGAGCAGAATTAACTGAAAATGGGTTGTTTTTCAATGGAAATTTGTATTCATGCAGCATCGCAATCAAAGAGCAGTGGTTTTTACTTAAGGAGGATATATTTAGAGAGATCCCTATTTATGTAGACAGAAATGATAATGAGTATATTTTAGTCGTGTTGAATGATGGTAGTCTTACAATTGCATATAGAATATTTGATGAAACAGGTATGAATGAGCAAAATATACTAATTTATCAAGAAACGATTAGAAAGCTAAAGCAACAGTTGAAAAATCGTAAAAGAGCAAGAAAATGATGGGAAATTCTATTCAATTAAAGCATTTGAAAAATCAACTCGATATTTATCAAGATGAGAGTCTTTCAAGTTATCTTTTCAGATTGTCTCAGTGTAATTATTATCCCAGTGTTACTTATTTGGCTGATTTCCTTAGTTTATCAGCGTACCAAGCGCAAAATAATGAATTCACTCAAGAAGCTTTAAGGAAGCTTAGTGACCTGAATGACGGATTAGTAAATTTCGGAATATACAATGGTAGTAATTTTGAGGCACGTGTTGGATCAGATTTATATACTAGAATTATGATGAAAAATAAGGTGAAGTACTGCCCATTGTGTATTCAGGGTAAATATTATCATCGAACAATTTGGGTGGGGATACCTTATCAGTTATGTATTGAGCATAGAGTTAAATTGGTAGATCACTGCCCTCAATGTGGTTACTTTATAAGTATGGCAGCTTTTATTAATCAAAATTGTGATAAATGCTCCTTTGTTTATAGTGAAACGGAATCACTAGTAATTGAGAATACTATTTTCGTAGAGTCACAAAGACAAATATCTCACGGATTTTGGAATGACAATTTTTTGGTAATAAAGAATTGCAATTTTATCAATTTTTTTAAGTTAGCATTGTATAGTTTTCATTTACTTAATGGAGCGACGGATTATATTTCTCTAACATTAGGGAAATTATCAATATTTCATAATCGTTCAAATGGTGAGAAGAGTGGATTTACGCTAGCTAATGCTTTAGCTAATGTGTATTGGATGTATAATGAATTCCCAAATCATTTTTTTACTGTGCTTGATGAATGCTTATCTCGTAATCGTGGACAAGCAAGATACGACAAAATAAATGCATTTGAAGAGCTCTTTAACGATCAGACTTTTTCATGGGTCGAAGAAGCTTATAGTTCATATTTTATCGATCAAATTGATAAGGGAAATGTAAGGAGAGATTTTTCAATATTTAAGAAAAACCCTGATTTACTATTAAAAAGAACGAAGGTTCGGAGAGAAGAAGTTAGACAAAATACTGGAATAGCTTACGAAAAGCTTCATGAATTAAGTAATTTTAATGAGTTGAAGCTCGAAAAAAAATTAACAAATGGGCAATCAAGGTATTTAATCGAGAAAAGTACACTTGATTACTATTTGAAAGAAAAGCAATCACTAATTTCAAGAAAGGAAGTTGGATTAATTTTAGGGATAAATTCATATTCAGTTTCGAAGGTCGTAAATGCGGGTTATTTAACTCCTATTCAAGTTGCAAATTCGCCAATCAAGCAGTTTCAACTAGATGAAGTGAATATGTTAATCGAGAGTTGCTTGGGGCAGATTGTAACTAAGCTTACTGCTAATTTTAGTAGGTTTCATGATGTGCTAATTAAATATTCTACAAGTTCGCTAACAATTGTTGATATCATTGCATTTACGTTATCGGGACATCTCAAGCCATCACGAATTATACGTGGGGGCAATTTAGTGGATAATTTTTATGAAGAGAATGAAATTAAGGCTTGTTTGGAATTAGTAAAAAGAAAAAAACATGAAGAAGTCGGATATTTCTTTCAAGATGTTATGAAAAAACTAAAAATAGGAGAGAAGAGGTTATGGAAAGTTTTAAATGAACATGGAATCGCGGCTGATTTCACTTTGCATATGAAAGATGAAAGAAAAAGATATTATTTTAAAGAAGATACGATTTCAAAAATTCAACAATATTTAAACAGACCTGGTTAATGAAATGAAAATATTAAAGAAGGGTTGGTTGCAATTGAGCCTAAAAGAAATATTAAAATTTATCCAGGATGGTTCATATTTGAAACTAAAACAGGTGGAGGAAAAGTTATATCTTTTAAAAAATATGATCAGGGCCGAACAAGATGAACTAAATTTAAAACGCATGGTTTGGAAAGAACTAGGGGTTATTGGTGAGTTTGAAACATATAGGCAATACAGTTATAACCATTTGGATTTAAATGTATTACTTCTTGATCTAGGGATTTTACACCAAAATACATATGTTAAAAGTGGAGAACTATTGGAAGAGGATAAGGAGAAATTAAAGCATATTCAAATTCCTGAGAAATATATTTTGAGATTTACTGCTAGTAAAGATTTTAGAGAACAGATATCGGATTCACAATTTGATTCCAATATAAATAATGTAGGATTATTTGCAAAAGTTGCATTATGGAGAGAATCTTTTAATAAGTTTGAGTTATTAAATAGTCGTTGGGAAAAGGAAAGGATGAGAGCTCTAGAATCATCCGGTTGTAAGTTATCGAAAAAAGTAACCATTAGCAGTGGAATGATATCAATTGTTGAATCACCGTCAAGATATAGAACGGATATGGTAGTTGACATTCTAGGATTAGAGACAATTTTAAAAAGGGCTAGAGTTGATCAAAATAAATTAGTTGAGTATACAGCTAGAGGCTTTTTGAAGAAAAAAGAAATAAATAATTTGAGGAAAGTTATCGCTGTAAATAGAAGGTATCTTTTGATGACAACTCAAAAAGAAATGAAAAAGAAAGAGTACTGGAATGCTAAATTGATAAAATTATCAGAGCTTAGCCAAAGATGATTTGTGAACGAATCTTTGTTAGGTTGGGCCTTGTAATGTGACGACCGCTTCGGCGATTAAACTCCCTCAGAGAATAAGGATTATCTCACGAATGCTCGCTCATTCGCAGGATTTCAATATGCTTGTTAAACAGGAGTTCAGGTGTTTGGGTAGTGTGGGACAGGCAGTTCCGTTAGTGCGCATGCGGGAACAGAAGGTGCTGAATATTTTTACAACATCTTCCATAAGAAAAGTTATGCTGCACGCTTCTCTCCACAAGGTCCTTGGGGATTCACTCTCCCAAATCTCGACGGGTCTTTGCCCTCACATTCCTTCGTCCTATCTTTCCAAGGTGTGGAGTCCGATCAACGTTAACGGAACGGGTCTATGCCCTAAAGCTTAAAAATATCGGTACTCCGTGCTTTCTTTATGAGTTCCTGCGAATGAGCCAATTTACGTGTCAGAGTTAAGATTTATTTTTTATGCAGATAATGGTAGCTGGGCCTTATCCATGGAGAATGATTGTCCTTCTCTTGCCATGGCTACAAGCATACGGGCTAGTTTCCCAATCAGCTTCATCATGGACTGCATTTTCGTCATTCGTTTCACTTCGGTATTATGCGTATGCATGGCTTGGAACGCTTCATTGAAAGATAGCAGGTGAAACACTGTGAAGTAGAGATGCTTGCGCAGTAGCGAGTTGCCTCGTTTGGTGAGCTTGATTTGCCCCTTATACTTGCCTGAACTTCGTTCTGCTAAGTTCAATCCTGCCTTGCGCAATAATTGATTTCCGTGAGACAGCTTACGTAAGTCCCCGCCAAATGCCAATATGGCAGCCGTTGCAGGAACGGAAGTACCGACAGATCGAACGAGATCAGAACAAGGAATTTCAGGCAGTATCTTTTCAATCATCTCGTCCGCTTCGTCAATAATTCGGCGGATCCTTTCATACTCTTCGATGAGGTGCCTCAGCTCCCATTTGTCTTCTTCAAGGGCAGTAGTGTCTCCCACGCTATGTCTAGCGAGTGATTGAAGTTCCAAAGCCTTGTTCTTACCTCGCACCCCGCCAGGTCTGGCCATATACTCACCCCAGATCTGTACCATTTGCTCCGGAGTTAGCTGCAATAGGTCAGAAGGGGCTGGAAACCGGCGCAAAGAGGCCAACGAACGATCGCTAAAAATATCATCAAATGCTTGTCTGTATTCTGGAAAACGGATATCGAGCCAGCGATGGATTCTATTCTTAATCCGTCCTGATTTAATAACCCAGTGCTCTCTGTTTGTAACCATAACCCGTATGCGGCGGAATGCTTCATCCTTTGGAGAGAAGGGCGTGTAGAACCCACGACTCACCGCATCGGCGATGACCAGAGCATCTTTTGGGTCGTTCTTGGAAGGTGAGTTATCTCTGTTTTCCTTATTGCGTTTGGTTGTCATTGGATTGACAAGAGCCACATCAATGCCTTGATCCACCAACCAGTTGGCAAGATTGAACCAGTAGTGACCGGTGCTCTCCATTCCCACAACGAAGTCATTCATGCCGTGGATCTTCTGTAATTTCCGAATACTGTGTTCTAAATGCTCATAGCCGGCTAGGTCATTCGAAAATAGAATAGGGCGCTTGGTGAGGACAATACCTCGAAAATTAATGGCTTGTGCAGCGTGCTTCTCCTTGGCAATGTCGATGCCTATAACCAGAGTGGTAGTGGAGATTCGTTCTACACGTTGATTTTGAGAATTAATTGGATTAGACTTCATGATAACGCCTCCTAAGGTGAGTTCTGAGGGCTGCAACCCAGTACATACTCATCCTAGCGAGGCGTCCTTTTTTCTGCAAGTTCCATCTATTAACACCTACAGGAATGTTAACGGGCAGCATAGTTCAATAAAGTGGTTTTATATTCTCGAAAATAGGACAAAACTTGAAGTAGTTCATGTATCAGAAGGAGAAAGTAAAAAAAGATGGATTTCAAAGTAGGAGAATCATTAACATTCGAAAGCATTAGAGTAAAAGTAGTTGAAATCAAAGATAAATCAATTGTTTTTGAGGTCTTATCTACAGGCAATGAGGAAGATGAAGGTGACTTAATGGAAGTTCCAATGTCGTATATAGAAGCGAACAAACACAAAGTAATAAGATAAGGTACCTTGTTAAACTGCACTCATTTCACATTTTCTTTGAGTGGTAATAATAACAAGAAAAGTAAATTCGGGGTGAAGAATTTATGCAATTTATCAATGAATATGTAAAATTGAGGATACCTTTGCGCCAAAGAAGCGGATCGAGGAACTTGAAGCATAGGTGTACGTTCACGAACCAAACTAAACGTAATTATAACAAAAGATGTTACCTTATATTTTTTGTATCATTATTTGGAATCGAATAACTAACCAATGTCAGAAAACTTAACATTTAATTAATGTAATAGTCTGATTATTCTGATATAATGATAGTAATATAAACAATAGATTAGGGTGATTCCTTTTGTACTATTGTATATCCTGTGAAGAAACTCATAAATTGTCGGACTGTAATGGGGAAGTTTTCAAAACTGGTTTTATGTTCTTCGGAGGTAAGAAAATTCCATTAGGATACTGCTGTTCATCAAAGCAAACAGCCATCATAGTTGTTGAAGAAGCTAAAATAGAAATAGATACCAATATTGCTATTTGATACTAAATAAGTTAATAGTCAGCTGATCCACAGACGTTTGAAGAAAATAACAGAACTTCAAACTATTTTAAGAGAGCACATGGCTTGTGTGTAACAATATATAAAACACTTCACCGTACTGTACGGTGAACATAAATAGGTTGCAATAAAGCCCTTGGTACTCAGGGCTTTGTTTTGATAGCAACCACTTTTGCTTCACAAAAGGGGAATGCAAACCGGTTTTGCTTCCATGCCTGAAAAGGTGAAGGGCTTGCTCTTTGGAAAACTTTTGGATGAAAATGGACTAAACCTTTAAGATTTTGCCAATCTTAGCAAACCCTCATTATCGCTTTTCTTGTAATTAGTTCAAGAGTAAGATTTACTACTCTTGTAGATCCATTGTGGAGTCCTTTGACCTATTGATGGGGATGACGCAATGTATTCTCGAAAGGATGGATAGGCCCTATTGGATTCACACTGGTAAGTAATACAAAAAAACTACCCGAAGGTAGTTAACTCTACAATTTCTTAAAGTTAAGAACAAGTCCACCAGTGCCTTCTAGACTCACAACCCATTTTAATGCGTTGCCTGATCCTATTTTTGCACTCACAGATACTTGCAGATTGTTTAATTCAAAGTTGGTAAACTTGGCTGCGATTTTTTCAACGATTTCTTGAGTAAAGGGAACAAGTTCTTCATTGGTGTCGTCTTCTGTTAAGTCGTCGAGTGTATTAAAGGATTTTTCCACAGATTCTTTTTTGACTGGAATATAGAGCTGGATGTCATCTGGCATAATATCATCATCTCCCTATAATTAATAGGAAAATTATACCATTATGTAGTTTTGAAGTCAGTAATTAAATGTAGTTCTTGCATGAACGGAGCCTAGAAATAGGCTCTTTTTGAGCAAAAAAAGGAGATTCAAGAGGGCAGAATACTTATAACGAAAAAATACTACCTACGTGTTTGATTTGAGGGTTAATATTGTCTGAACACATAAAATTATTGGAGGCACATATGCGAGATATAGATTATAGCAATTATTTCTGGCAGGATGAAGCAATAAGATTGCGTGCAATACAACCAGAAGATTGGGAGAATCACTATATCAACCGTTTTGATACTCCTGCACGGCGCCTTTTAGAGTGTGCGGTTGAATTGCCTCCTACAGTTACAGAGGCAAAATCATTTGCAGAATCATTTTCTGACTTCTCATCGAATCGTCTTATGTTTACTATCGAAAACTTGAACGGTGAAAATGTCGGCGGGATCAACCTAAACAGCATCGACGAAAAAAACGGAACGTTTAGCATCGGTATTCAAATTGACAGAGACCACCGCGGCAAGGGTTACGGCACAAGGGCAGTAAACATACTTTTAAAGTACGCTTTCTTTGAACGTAGACTAAATAAGTTCAATGATTACGTACTTGAAGGAAACGAAGCATCCACTGCAATGATGAGAAAGGTCGGATGCGTTCAAGAGGGGGTTCGTCGCCAGGTATTCTATACTAATGGACGATATTTTGATTCCATTTTGTTTGGGCTAACCAAGGATGAATATGTTGAGCATCTCTCAAAGATCAACTAACGGGAGAACGATAGTGAAGGAGCTTACGCCAGCTCCTTTTTTTGTTCGTTCAAGTAACGGGCAGATTAACGCAGCAGTAGAAAATTGAAGTTTTAAATACATGAAAGAATATTTTATTAGCTTAATAAGAAGTGAACGAACTTCCAAATTAAAAAAAGTAAAATAATAATGGCAGGTATGTAAAGTATTCGTTTGAAAGTCTTGGATACAGGTAACTGTGGTGAAGCAATAAGTACCATAAAATACAGATTTAATAATACTTTCTTTGCTATTTGCAGAGGGGTCGACCATTGTTGAGGGTTAGTAATTATGTCACCAGCAGACAAAAAAGAAGTAAGTAAAACAGGATAAACAATCATGCTTAATATCTTTTTACTAATAATTTTTTTTGTTTCGAGTACTGCAAAGATTCCTACTAATAATAGAAAAACAATAAAATTGATTAAATATTTATCCACCTATTTATCCACTCATTTCTTTCTGCAATAACAACATTATTGTCTAAACTGATAGTAACTAATCAATGGTAAAATCAAAGGGCAATTTTATGGCGGGCAAGCAAATCTTGATAAATATAAATCTTATGGTCAATCGATACTTGTGTTTTAATTAATAACGGTGGGATTGGTAAAGAATGGTTAAATATAAATTTAACCTTCCAATGAACTGAACTTTATTGCATCATTATTAGGTAAGAAAGCTTGATTGGAAACTGGTGGGGGTAGAATAATGGAGTTACTCATAGATAAAGTAGATTCGGATCGAAAAGAAATATTAAGAAATTTAATGACGTTGTTTTTACACGACTTATCCGAATTCATTGAAGGCATAAATTTAAATTCGGATAATGGGCTTTTCGAATTCGATGTTCTTGACATGTTTTTTGATAAAGAGGGACTATCACCATTTTTTATTAGTTTAAATGGTAGACCAATAGGCTTTATTCTATTGCAAAGTGGTCCATATTCAAATCAAGAATATGCAGATTATGTGTTGAATTCCTTCTTTATTCTCAGAAGCCAGAGAAGGAAAGGGATTGGAAAATTAGCTTGTAACAAGTTTTTTGAAATGTATCCTGGTAGATATGCAATTAGCCAGGCACAAACCAATACTCCAGCTTTAAAATTTTGGAAAAGTGTCTACGAATCAAATGGGGTAATGCCTTATGAAAAAGAAGAGATTGAGGATGGAATATGCGTAGTTTATCAATACTTCAAAACTAATTAATTATTAAACTAACGTAAGAACGTTAGTTCAATAACTCTTGTGATTTGTAATTCTATTTTATTTGTCAGAAGTATTTCAAAACTAATTTGTTATTCAAACAATTTACCTTAAAATCCATTTCAAAACTTTATTTGACATTTTATTTTTTGTGGAAAAGCCAGCAAACCCTTGTGGTTGCTGGCTTTCTTCATTTCAAAACCAATTTGTCACCCAACAGAAGTTGTTGGATGACAAATTGGTTTTGAAATGGACAATAAAGTTTTGAAATGGACAATAAAGTTTTGAAATGGACAATAAAGTTTTGAAATGGACAATAAAGTTTTGAAATGGACAATAAAGTTTTGAAATGGACAATAAAGTTTTGAAATGGACAATAAAGTTTTGAAATGGACAATAAAGTTTTGAAATGGACAATAAAGTTTTGAAATGACAAATAAAGTTTTGAAATGACAAATAAAGTATTTAAATAAAAAAACGTTCGCTCATCAACTCTGGGTGAACGTTTTTTTACTGAGTGGGTTAGAGTTAGAGCATATGATTAACAATTTAGTTGCAGCGGGGGGGATTAAGCTAACGGGCAGGAGAATGGAAATAGTTGGAGAAGAAATTTAGAGGAACGAAAAAGAAAAGAATTGAGGACTAAATATGTATTGTCCATTCTGCTTTCCAGAAATAGATAAGGAACAAAATATCGTTCTTAGTAATGAATATTGTTTATTCGTACAAAAACCTCAACCTGTCTTATTTGGTTCAGGCTTAATTGTTCCCAAAAACCATCGAGAAACTGTATTTGATTTAACTCCCGAAGAATGGCAAGCAACATTTGGCCTTTTACAACAGGTTAAGGAACGACTGGATAAAGAATATCAGCCGCAAGGCTACAATGTCGGTTGGAATTGTGGCCATGTTGGAGGACAAGAAATATTCCATGCACATTTACATGTTATCCCTAGATTTGAGGATGAACCCTTAGCAGGTAAAGGTATTAGGTATTGGTTAAAACAACAATCAAATCAAAGGATAAGTGCAGAATAAAAGTTGTGTTATTCCGCTAAACGAGGAACTATAGTTGAGGGGCTTGCTTCATGGGAGCCCCTCTTGTGTTATTTAAGTAACTGGCAGAAATGCAATAAAAAAACGCCACATTTCATTGTGGCGATTCCGTTTTAGACATAATTTAAGCAAGGGGTCTGTTTCCAATCCCTTACAATATTATTATAAATCACAGAAAAACATAAGTCTACAATATTTCAGGAAATTCCAGTATCATTTTTATCAATGCAAGTCACCCTACAACACAACACACGAACGTGTGGAAGCGACTAACATCGTATCGCGGACGTGATGGTGGTTTGTTTTTGCCGAGACCGAACGGAACCTTGCTGACCTACAGCTTATGATCCGGATACTTCGCCAGGCGGTTCGTACATAGAAAAAGGAGGAGATTGTTTGATCGGTGAACGGACGACGAATAAGCGACTTGAAAGTATTAAAGTTATTGTTCATGAAATGTTGTTGTCTATAGATTGTATGGTTAACAGGCAGGAAGCAGCTGTTCACTTGTACGGGGTATCTACATTCGCTTCAATGCTCGCCATGAAGCGAGGACAAAATCCAGAACTTGCGGCGATCGCTGGAATGCTTCATGATTATTATGTTTTTAAGACTGGAATCAATGAGTTTCCCGGTCCTAATAGTGCTGAGGCAGTGAGACCTATAATACGGGATATAGGCATGTTTACCGAAGAAGAACAGCGTACTGTTCTCCGGTCTATATTTTACCAGGGGGATGGCAGTCGAAGCCATGGTCCCTACGAAGAGATCGTAAAGGATGCGAATGTGCTACAGTTATACTTTCAAAATACAAGCTATAGGATACCTGGAATAGATGTAAATCGATTACGAAATGTGCTCGGAGAACTGGAAATTGTGGGTGAGTTTAAAGAAGAAATCAACATAGAGAAGGAAACGAAACTCCAACTCAACGAAGACAAACGCCGCAAGTTGGCTGATATTGCAGAAGTGCTTGCGGGGCAAGACATAATCGGCGTACCAGGAGATGAACGCTTTCGGGAAATTTGTAAATATTGGCCGGATGCCAGTATCTACAAAGTGCTTAAGAACAGTTGGTGTGCTGCGTTCGTGTACCACAGCTGCAGACAAGCAGGATTTCTTTTGCCGATTCGGTATCCGAATGGGATTCATCGGTTCGCCGGCGTTGGTGCGTGGTTGGAGTGGGCTCAGTTACCCGAGACCGGGTTCTTCCATCATGACGAGCAGAATGGGTTTACGCCTCAACGCGGTGACATCGTCATCTACGATAAGCTTCTATCTGATCACTCGCATGATCATATTGGTATTGTTCTTTCTGGCAACGAGAAAGAAATTTTGGTAGCAGAGGGCAACAGGGATAATAAAAATTACTCTAGCATTTTTCACAGGGAGAGAAGGCATCGTATTCTTGGCTATATCCGTATTGACAACAGTTATCAATATCATTTCAGCGGGGACTATAATCCGCTCTAACATGGAGGTGCATTATTGAGCTAACGGAAACGATAATGGAGGAGCTTGCGCTGGCAACTCCTCTTTGTTTTTTTGAAATAACGGATGGCATAGTTTGAGCAATGCTGCAGTATGAAGGTACCATGATTTTATCAATTCATTAAGAAAAAAGGAGGGGACTGCAAATCGGGTGTTGACCTGGAGCCGGCTCCAGCCTCTAGAATAATAATATCGGAACAGAGAGGAGGTGGAGATCAGATGTATTCGATCGGGCAAGCGGCGGAGTTAACGGGTTTCAGCATCGATACGCTCAGGTATTACGAGAAGATCGGTTTGATGAAGCCGCCAAAGAGAGGGCCGGGGGGCCTAAGATCGTATAGTGAGGATGACGTGCGGCAGCTTTCTTCCTTGCACTGCCTGAAGAAGACTGGGTTGTCGCTAGACGAGATGAAGACGTTTTTGCAGGAAGGACGATGCTTCGCGAATCCTGCGTTCCCGCTAAGCGTCGAAGACAGGGAGACTATCGAAAGCCGAGTGCAAATTCTTTCGGAGCATATGGTCAGAATGGAAGCGCAGTACTTAGCGTTGGCGAACATAATCGAAGAAACGAGAGAGAAGTTGGATTTCTACAATGGGATCATTGAAAAGGAGGCAGTGAAAAAATGAAAATCGCTTCGATTGGTTCTGGGAATATGGGCGGGACATTAGGCAAACAATGGGCCGCTCTTGGACATCGCGTGATGTTCGGCTCGAGGGATCCTCATAGCGAGAAGATGAAGCTCTTGCTGCAAGTCGCCGGCGCTAACGCGCAGGTCGGCACGATCATGGAAGCAGTCGCGTTCGGCGAGGTGATCCTGTTGGCCGTTCTGCCCGGTGATGTGGAGCGCGTGCTGGCCGAGGCAGGGGATCTGGACGGTAAAATCCTCATAAATTGTACCAACCGATACGACGGTGCGTCCTCGGACGCCGAGGTGCGGCGTCTCGCACGGAATGCGCGCGTCGTCCGTGCTTTCCACACGCTGCCCTGGGAAGTGCTCGCGAACCCTCGGTATGAAGCGGGTACCGCGACGGCTTTCTTAAGCGGGGAAGACCCCGCAGCAGTGGAAGTAGTCGCCAAGTTGGCAAGCGATATCGGGCTCGATCCGGTTGAAATCGGCGGTCCGGACGCGATGGCGAAGGCAGAAACGGCGATAGGGATGATCTGGAGCATACTCGTTCCCAAGTTCGGGCGGGAATACAGCCTTAGCGTACTAAGGCGTTAGTGGTCGATGCCATCCAGAACGACGTTGTTTGATCTTTTGTTGTATGGCGTGTCGACGATTAAGTTAAACGTTGATGAAACGTAGATTTTAATTCACGGTAAGAGTTCTAATTAGGGTGACTACGCTAACGGAAACTTTAGCTCATTAAGATTGTACTATCTAGGCTGCCGGTATATAGCTCGGTGGCCTATTCCGTTAACGGGCAGTTTAGTACAATGCGAAAGGGGAATAATGTTCTGTAAAACATGAAGGGTGTTGTTTTTTTGAAAAAATTCAAGATTATTTTTGTTTACATTCTTTCACTGATTGCCATAGTTGTATTAACAATTGGGATTTATATGTTGATTGTAGCAGTTCAAGAAAAATTGTTTGTGTCTGAAGAGTATTTAATGTGGATTTTTAAATACCCTGCTTCAAGGCTGGTGTTTATTTATGAGATATATCTATTCGCGGGTTTTTTCTATATTTTTAAGAAGGAATTTAGGGAAATGGGTACGGGAGCTTATAGTGCAAAAGATAATTTTCTTAAAAAACACAGAAGACAAATTATACCTATATTTATAACCCTTAACATTGCTTTGTTTTACGTTATTGTTTCTGCTGTTACTGTTATAACTAATAGCAAGATTATTGATTATTCATTTCTTTCACCACAGGGTCGAGAATATAACTACAACGATGTTGTAAGTATTAATACAGGTGTGTATGGAAAGAAACTATACATTCCGTTTACACATTCAAAGGGTGACTTCTTCTACATTATAGAATTAAAAGACGGCTCAAAAATTGATTTAACAGAAGTAGGCGGAGTTAAAAATGAAGAACATGAGGTTTTTATCATCGAAAAGCTTGACAGTGAACTTGTAAAGATGAATGTCCCTAAAGTATCCAGCATGGAAAATTTCAAATATAGTACCGAACATCTAGATAAAATTTATACGGATAAAATACGAAATATATTAGAAAACACCAATTAAAATTATACTGGCTTATTAAGCTAACGTAAGAACTTTAGTTCAATAAACAAACAGGGAGCAGATTGCCGCGGCAGCTGCTCCCTGTTTTCATTCAAGTAACGGGAGTTTACTTCTACTTTGAAAATGTTTCGGCAAGAATTATAATGAATCGCGAGGTTGGAATATACGTTGGCAATTTGCGGAGGTAACCATCAATGACAACACATATAGTATTTGGGCTATCATCTGGTGCATCAGTTAAGTTCGCTTTGAAACTTCTAAATGATGAACAGGTCGTTGTAATGGTGGATGATTTAATGTGGGGTCCACTTGGCAATGTACTGTTGGAGGATATTCAAGAATTACGTTTTCAATGGTGGGGACAAGTATTAACTGATGAAGATATACTCGAAGATATCCCGTATCTTCGTGAATCGTATAAGAAATTTAGCGAATGGACTACTGCATTAAAGGATAATGACTCACTCTTGTTCTGGATAGGGGACAACCCTTCAGAATATACAGGGCTGATGTGTCTACTGTCCTATCTCCCTCAATCCATTTCTGTATCAGTTGTCATGGCTTCAAATGCTTATTACAAGAGATATGGCAAATTTAAACCACGCTTTATGGGGGAAATTACAGCTGATAAAATTTTGCCACTTTTGGAGGATTCGAAAATCCTTTCTCCACGTGTTAGAGAAAGATACAAATGGAACTGGATGCAACTCGTTGAGGATAGCGGCAACCTCAGAATACTTAAGAATCGTCAGATTGTGACGGTATCTGAAGATTATTTTGATGAACAGTTTGTAACTCGTGCAAAAAAAATTAGCAAAGAAAAAATGTATCGTAAAAGCGACGGATTCTTCCCAGCTGCAAGGTTAGTCGGTGATGTTATTGGGCATCAGAAACAAATGTTTATGGATGTGGTTATCGAATGGAGAATTCGGTGTTTAATCCAAATGGGCTTGCTATCTTACCAGGGGTCACTGAAAAATATGAGGCTTTATTCGATTAAGCCAGTCGTTGATTGAACTAACGGAAAACGATAGCACCACGACAACAGGCTGCCAGCATTATTGGCAGCCTGTACAGGTAACGTCCAGTTTAACGCAACAAATTATTACCAGAGATCCGTCTAATAAAGTGGGTAGGATAAAGAATTTTTTTTACTAGAAGGAGTGAAATATTGAAAAAGTTAGTTTTAGGCGTAGCCTTAACACTTGCCGTATGTGTATTTAGTGGTTGTAGTGCTTCGTCTGAAGCTGAAAAGGGGAATTACATTATTGCAAAGGAAGAGCAAAGAATCTTAGTGGCGAAGCAAATTTCTAAGAAGGATGCAGAAAGTAAGACCTTTGCTACCTTCAAAAAGAGTAATATCGAATTAGTCTATTATATTGTAGAAGATTCCCAACTCTACAACGAGCTTAGGGTAGGCGAAAAAGTTAATGTAACTCCTAAAACAAATGACAAAGGCGAATATATTGTAATGCAATCCGATCCCCCTCAAATTGTAGCTAGTGAAATAGAAAGACAAAAGGATTGATTAGGTTATTATGAACGAGAACCATAATAATAATAATCGTATCGTCGTTAACGGGCAATATAACGCGATCTCAGTAAGATCTGTCAGTCTATATTTTGCAACTAATCCGAAGCGCTAATTGCCGGTTTATCAACAGTATTAATAGCCAATATACGTTTGTTACATATGGAAAACCATATATACCTCCACTACAGGGGGTATTTTTAATGCGATAAATCAAAGTTAGTGGATATTTTCGAAACAAAGACAACCATTAAAACGTCTAAGAAGTATAATTGGAATAATAAGGAATCAAATTTGTTCTTTCTTAAGTACACAGTAGAAAAGGATGTGTTCTGGGTGTCACGGATCTGGTTAATTTTAGTCCTCATATCGAGTATATCCGGAGTACTGTTTGTCACAGGATGCAAAAATACTCCGAGCACAGCACCATCAGCAACTTATACACCAAATGGAATGACCACTCCTACTCCCGGTTCCTCATCTGAGGTAATGAATCCATCTACGCCTACTAGCATATCTAATACTTCTGAACCTCCCGTTAAAAATGAACAAAAGGTATCTTCGTTAGCTTCAAAAAACCTTGAAATAACTTTGGCTAGCACAAAGGAAGGATTTCGTATTGATCACGACGAAACATTTGGATTTTATCTGATGCAAACATTACCTACGCCACGAGGTGATGCTGTTTTACATGTTGTCAGAAGGATGGATCAGAGTACAGCGAATGACGCATGGTTTCGTAAAGACCTAGTACTTATTAAACCAGAAACGAAAGAAGTTCAAATCTACACCTTAATGAATGGATATACAACGGATTCATATTCTACAGATTCTATAACCCAAGTTCTCGGCTTTATAGATCAAGAACATATTATTTATGCCGCGATTCATGGAGATCAGGATACACCAACAACCTACAATATTGAAAAAATGAATGTATATAGCGGGGAAATGGAAGTGCTTTTTAATAATCAGCCAGACAATGTGTCTCCCGACTTTTATATGCCGGGCTGGTTAAACGATAAAAAAGAAAAGCTTGTCATAAACAGCTTCAAGGAAGGAACTACATGGGTGTTCGATCTATTAAATCATAATGTAATTAAACTGGAAGAGAAGTTCAAAAATACATGGCCTCAATTTGCATTGTTCCCATCACCGGACGGCAATTTATTCTGGTATCACGGAAAACTATACAACATTCAAGGCCAATTGATCTATGCCCCGAATTCGTTGGGTAGAATTGAGCTTGGTTTATACTGGAGTCCCGATAGTCGCTATACAGTTCGTCATTTTGCAAACGATGATAAACCAGAAAATCTTTTATCTGGCGGAGAAAACGGCATTTTAACACCGCAAAGCCTAACCATAAATGATCGGACCGGGAAAATAGTTCAGCAGGTTGAAACAAATGACCCTAAGGTTCATCTCGAGCTAGTAGGCTGGATTTCTGATCAACAAGCAGCAGTTATTCAATATTATGAAATCGATCGAAGCCGGCCAGAAGATGACCAAAAAACGAAGGTTAACTATAAATTAATGAACCTTTTAACGGGAGTTCAGAAGACACTGAGCCCTACTAAGCTGGAGGATCTAACATCATCAACCAAATCCAGAGTAAGAACTTATTCTTGCTGCACCGCTCCTGAAATTCCTTTTTTTGTGGATACTAACAATAGTACTTTTTGGCGTTCAGAAGATCGGGCGATCTATCTCGGTCAGTTCACTAGCGGAGAACATGTATGGAATGTGGTAGATCATCGCCATGCTATGACGAAAATTTATGTTTTCTCGCCATTAACGAAAAAGATAAGAACGCTAGAAGATAAAAAGACTATATCGGACATCAGATTATTTTTAAAAAGTTGGGTTTTTGATACTGGCAATTTAACTTATCAAAAATTGGAAATGAAGTAAAGCAAAAATAGTTTGAATGCGTCCAGCCGCTAAAGGAGACTATCAGAATGAAAAACGTTATCCCGCTGGGGATATTATTGCTCGTCCTTATGCTCATAGGATGTGGGGACAGGGGAAATGGTGTATATACGTCTGTATCGTCCATTCCCCCAATACCTGAAGCATCTGAGTCTCCTCCCAGCTCAACGCCAGTATCGTCTCCGCCAGCTACAGAGGCAAACTTAGCGAAAGAAGATGACTCAATTAGAGCAATAGGTACGCATTCGGAGGGGCGACTACTCGTCAAACCTACAAACAAAGCGAGCGTAGCCCCTTTGGGGGCACCTAGCTGTTATGGGGTGCAGACTGATCTACGTTGGTTAGGAGACTATGAGGTGGTATGGGAATCCAAATCTGAGGGAATTGCAACCCAAATTAGTACATTCCCAATTGACTTCGAAATTGTACAACAAAATGATTCACCAGTCATCATGCAGCCATTTACCCTTGAAGATATGGATATATTTGCTTATGTTCCTCGTTACACCGATTGTCATGGTCTCGAAACTTACCTTTTCGGAGTTAGTAATGGGAAGGCTTTTCCGATATCGCTTGAGATAAAACCTGGAGTGAATTGGGCTTCTATAAGCCAATTGCCGCACCATCCATTCAAAGTTGCCAACGGAGAATTTATCGTTACTGGCGGTTATGGGGCGGGACAGGATTTCATTAACGTCTATCACTTCAGATATGATCCAAAGAAAAAGTCAATGATTCTGAAAAGTACAAATCAAGTGAAGCCTAACGATATATAACTACTGGTGAGAAATCCTATTCCTGAGCTAATGGAAACTATAGCTCAATAACCAAAATGAAAAGGTAGCTGCTGATACGGCTGCCTTTTCCCCAAACGGGCAGAATAGCGGTGAAATAAACTCCATTTAAGGAAATTATTTTCGGAAATTTCCCTATTTTTTACAACAACATGTAAGCTTTAGCTTCTATATTTATAAACAACGAAAAGGGGTGCCGTATTGAGAAAATTTATATTGGGATTGAGTTTAGGTTTAGCTATTGCCTGTTCAACTGTTATTTTCGCATCGGATACTATTCAAGCGTTATTATTTCCAGCGAGTTTTGAAATTAATGGTAGTAATATTGGATTAAACAATGATTACAAGGTACTGAATGTGGATGGACATGCATATGTACCCATTCGCTTTATAGCTGAAAATTTGGGAGCAACCATCGATTATGATGCGGAATCAGAAAAGATTTTTGTCAAAAATAAAATTCTAGACTTAACAGATCCAGATTACAAAGATATATCTGTTGGTAATTTAATATTAACTAAAGATGGTAATAACACAAAAGTTACGGGGCAATTGAAAATGGCAGGTGTAGGAAGCTCAAAAAATAAAATAGAAGCTAAATTAGCCTTTTATAATGATAAAAGTGAGAAAATTGGCGATATTGCAATAAGCGGAAATGACTTTGGGGTAGAATCTCAAACGTTCGTATCTGAGGGTGCAGGTGACTTCAGAGCCTATTCAGCGGTTAATCTTCGAATAGGTGCAGTAAATGATCATATTATTAGTGAATTACCAAGCATTCTTTATGAAAACACGAAATATAATTTCACTCTTAAACTACCCAAAACTTGGGAGGGAAGATATGAAGTTGAAGAAAAGGTAATCGAAAGTGAAGGTTTCCGTGCTGATAATTATAATTTTATTGATAAAGCAAATAAAGGGTATGGTGGAGTTGTTTTCACGATCACAGTATGGACAAAAGAGGATTGGCTTAAAAACGGTCCATCACTAATCGGGGTGGGTCAAATATATAAAATAGGTGAAGATGGGGATAAAGTGTTCACATTAGCTCCACCAGGAGATGTTGAATACAATCCTCACGATGAGATGTTAAAAGCAGAATTCTTTTCAATGTACGACCACATAAACACAATAAAAACCACTTTTAAGCTCACCCCTGCACCCAGTCTTGTGGGTTATATTACCAAGCTTGAAAATCAAAGAGCTTTAGTGGTTAGTCCGATAAGTAGAGAGATAAATCAAACGAGAAAAGAGTTCTACGATGCAATATGGGTTTCAAATATGCCCCAAGATGTAGAAGTTGGACAATACGTTCATGTATGGCTTGAAGGTGCCATAGCTACGTCATACCCTGGTCAAGGAAAAGCATCGAAGGTCACCATAACCAAAATACAAAAACCTGAAAAAGCAATCCTGTCTCAAGACGAAGTAATACGCAAAGCCCTCTTAAACAAAGATATTTCAAGTATCTACAACTTTGTTATCAATGAAGTAGTTTATGATGAAAATTCAGATGTTTGGACTATTCGATACAAAAGTGCAATTATTACGGATAGTTCAATTGAAGAACATATTATACAAGTTCCAGATAAATAACATTACGCTAACGGAGAACGATAGTTAAACAGTGAAGGGCTGCCGCGTTGCAGCTCTTCACCCAGCTAACGGGCAGAATAGTGGAACAAAAACAGCCGCAACTTCTACATCAGCAGACCCGTCTATATAGTCTGAGGTGATTGACAATGAGGCGGTTTAAACATTGGGGACAGATTTCGTTTGTGCTACTTTTTATGATTGTCGCGGCCAGTTGCGGTACGATGGGCACAGGTGAAGTGACAACACAATCTCAGGTTGTTGATCCAGAGTTAGTCTCAGAGAAAACAACGGAACCATGCATGGCTCAAATTGATTGGGTCGATTTCCTTATGATCAATAACATCAAGTATTATCAAAACTATGATGGAACCATAGCAGTAACGGCGGATCAACTCGGAGACAAGGTGGGCGAAGTCTCCTACATGCTTAATAAGCATGCTTGTACGGGTCACGTAGCTAAGAACGGGGATGCGGCATTCCTTCCGATTGGTACCGTTATTTATGCATTGAAGGGTTACAAGTCGGAGTTTCGCGTCGTAGCGGATAACAAGATTTACGAAGTAAAGGAAAATCTGAATGCCGCAACGATAGGGGATCTCATGGACATTGATGGCAAGGTGGAGAAAATTAGTTTGGAAAGTGGCCAAGACGGCAGTCCAATCGGCAACTTCAGCCAAGAAGCGTCGTCGGAATTCATTTCTGAGCTTCTACCTTTGCCGTATGTCGGTTTCGATGCGGTCTATGAGAAAACCAAACATGAGGCTGGTATTTTCCTACGTGTGCACCTTCAAGATGGCACATCATTTCGGATGGTCTACTATCCGAAAGCGAATGGTTTTACGGCAGGGGCCTTTGGAACGGAAAAGTTGAAATTATTAATCACGTCTCAGAGAGAACAAATTAAATCAGCAGCGGGATTATAAGTGTATTGACCGTTCAAGATTAAGCTAACGGAAACGATAGTTAAACATAAAGGGTTCCACATATTAGTCATACATAATATGTAGAACCCTTTTTTTTATTTGATTTTCTTAAGTTTAGGTCTTTTCAGTCTAATACTTTATTTTCCTTGAACATAATGATGATATAGCCGTTCGCATTCTACGAGTTCAAATTACCAAATTGAAGTGTCTACGGCAAACGCTGGCGCATCGAAGTTTTCTTCCGGGTCGCTAAGCAGGAACTCGGCTTTGAGTCTTGCCATTCCAAATCCGAGGCACACCAGCATGCACATATGGAATTACTTTTTGCAACCGAAACCCTTCTTACCTATGCGTTATGGCAATTAAACAACAAAAAAACATAGTGATGATGAAGGCTACACCCACGGCGAAATGGTTCGTGGCCTCTTCCACACTCGTTGTCAGGTCCGTCGCAGAAACCGCAAAGGGTCTGAACGAATCTTCATCGATTTTGACATAGAAGCACGCCGCTTTGCAAGTCTTATTTCGGATTACTGGCCTCCCCAACTTTTCATGACGTGATGGCCGGTTTACTCAAACATAGATTCTCACAAATACCAATTAATCTCGCGAACTGCATAAGTCCTGTGAGTTTTTCAAGGTCTCAATTATATGTGATATTTACACCTATGTTACAAGAAGTTAATATTTAGACAACAAAGTTAGTTTATTCTATAAAAGTAGTTTAATAGATAACTAATACCTAATAAGAAACTAACGATCCTTAAATATGTATCTAAAAAACCCCTTCAGTGAAGAAGTGAAGTGCACCCTTTAGAATAGACATTGGAAAAACCCTAGGGTTAAACCGATGAAATTCTAGGGGGTGTTTTTTTATGGCTTTGAAAGGGCAAAAGTTTAAGCATTATCCTGAATCACTTAAGATGGAGGCAATTCGTCTTCACACGGTGGAGGGCTGGAGTCAGAGGTCCATTGCTATTCATTTGGGAGTTCAGGATAAAGATCGAATTAAGGTATGGGTGAGGAAGTATCGGGAAGTTGGAGACACCGCATTTAAGGATGGTCGGGGAGATCCAAAACGAACGGAGACCGAACAAGAGCGCGAACTCCGTAGGCTACAATTGGAGGTAGACGTGCTAAAAAAGTGGTTACAAATCTTGAATCAGGAGGTGCATACTGTAAGCACATCGTTGTCGACCAAATGAAGAACAGACAAAGCATAAAAGGATTATGCCAATACCTTGGCATCAGTCGTAGTGGATACTATAGCTATCTGAAAAGAAGCAACCATGATCCTGACGAAGATCTGAAACTGCAAATTACAGCCATATTCGAACGGCGTAACAAGACTGTCGGCTACCGACGCGTACAGGATGAGATGTACCGCCAGCATGGCCTTGTGGTTAATCACAAGAAGGTATTGCGTTTAATGCAGGAGCTGGGCATTCAGGCTGTTATCCGCCGCAAATATGTTCACCGTACAAGTCAGCAAGCAGCCGTAGAGGATGGCCGAATCGCAGAGAATCTGTTACAACGGAATTTCAATGCAGACGCCCCCAATCTAAAATGGGTAACCGACGTAACCCAGTATCGGGTATTGGATGAAAGAATCTATCTGTCAGCCGTTAAGGATCTCTGGAATAACGAAATCATTGCCTACCATATAAGTAGGAACAACGACAATCCACTTGTTCTAGAGACCTTTAAGAAGGCATTCAAAAAACATAAAGACGTGACTGGATTGATCATTCACAGTGATCAAGGAAGCCAGTACACGTCTCATGCTTATCACGACATGCTGCCACAGGTTGGAGCCCAAATCAGCATGTCACGCCGAGGAAATTGTTATGACAACGCCTCGATAGAAAGCTTCTTCTCTCATCTTAAAGTCGAAGCACTCTATCCCTATGATATACGATCTATTGATGAGGCACAAAGGCGAATCGAGGAATTTATCCAATTTTACAATGAAGATCGTGCTCAACGAAAACTAAACAAGCTGACACCGGTTGAATACCGGCGCCAGCTTGTTGCATAGGGCTTTTTCCAATGTCCACTAAACGGGGTCTTGACCAGAAGTGAACTGAAGGGGTTTTTTAGATACAATTAATTAAATATAAAATGTAACAAGTACATTATCTTTTTTTCGAACATATCCACCTAAGTAGTCGTGGGCTTTAAATATGTAGCATCATACGGGGCAAATCATCTATGCAGCAAAAATGAGAAAGGGACAGCTTGTATGGCAATACGATTAGGGATAAAAACTTGATATAATTGACCAGTGGTTAAATAGTCATTGATCCCCAAGGACTATTTAATTTGAAAGGATAAGCATGCCAGTAAGCAAACTAACGGCGTTTATGTTGATACGGATCGATTCCAGTAGAATTTAATTTTATGAATGTCGAAATCAATGTGAAAAGTCACAAAACAGATGAGTGGAAATCAATGCTATATTTCTGAAAAATCAAAACTATCGCTCTATATGATATACATTTTTTATAGTCTAATATTAGGTTGAAAGGCTGATTGCTATAAAAAATACGGAGGTTGGCAAATGAGAACAAAGGTAACAAAGCGAATTACAGTATTAACTCTCATCTTTATAGTAATCCTGTCTCTATTTAGTAGTTTGGCTTCTGCCTCGCCTGAAAAGTCAGTAAAGGCAGAAGGGAAAACAATTGTATCGCTCGTTTTAGCTGCACCTAGAATTACATTCATAGATGAAGGGGAAGAGCGTCCTATCGCTTTGAAAGCACTTTATAGCGATGGTTCGATGGAAGACGTAACTAATTTAGCTAAATGGGAATCAAGAGATCCGTCGATTGCAAAGGTTGAAAATGGCGTATTAAAAGGGATATCACCAGGTGATGTTTCATTGAGAGTAACCTACTCAACTTTCCCACAGATAAACTTCTTTGCTTCTATAAGAGATGTTCCAGAAAATGTAACGGCGCTTCTACTTTCGGCTGGCAAGTTGAGGTTAGAAACCTCTGATAAGCCGGTTCAAGTATTTGCCTTTACAAGGGACCCCGAGAGTAGACAGGTTACTTCTTTAGGAAGTTGGACAACGACAGATCGTAATGTTGCTACAGTTAGTAAAGATGGTCTGATTACCCCAGTTGGAATAGGCCAAGCATATATATATTTTAAATACGATAAATTGGTTGATGCTGTACTTGTTAATGTTGTTAAGCCGGAGAAGCTTGTAATTGATGAACCTGCTGTTGAAATTTTGCCAGGTGCAAATTGGCCGGTTCAATTAACCGAAGTATTCAATAACGGAGAGTCAGAGAATGTAAATCCAAGTGAAGTGAAGTGGACTGTCGAAGATAGCAGCATTGCAACGGTAACGGATTCAGGATTAATCATAGGAGGTAAGACAGGTAAAACAATTGTGACAGCTTCCTATCGATCAGATGTTCTTCCTCCAGTTAAAATTGAGGTTACTGTCACCAATAAGCTTACTACTCCAAGAGTTATTGGTTTGGCTGCTTCTCCATCAAACCTCTCCATAGGTGTAGGTGATGAAGCGCCAATTGCAATAACAGCGATTTACAGTGATGGGAGCACGGAGGATGTCACAGCTTCCGTTCAATTGTACTCCGACAATTTCTACGTAGCTTCAGTTCAGCAAAATTTTGGTGGTACATCAAAGGTTATTGGTCAATTGAGTGGCGCAACCGTTTTGCATGCTATCTATGCTAATGGTCGTCACACTGTAGATATCCCGGTGGCTGTCGCGGATAAAGACGGTCAGAAGAAGGCTCCAACCCCTGAATCGATTTCTGTTACACCAAATATAAAAAATATGGTGGTACATCAACAGCAGCAATTGGAGGTAAAAGCGAGCTATACGGACAAATCTGTTGTAAAGTCGACTCCATCTGCGGTTTATAAATCATCTAATCCTGATGTTGTTAAAGTGAATAAGGATGGCCTACTTACTGCTGTAGGTACTGGTACAGCCATAATTACCGTAGATAGCTCCGGTTACTCAAAGCAGGTTCCTATTGTCGTTTCAAAAGAACCTTCTAAAGATTTAGTGAATAAAATTGTTGATCTGATTCCTAGTGAAACTAACATCTCCTTTCGGTTAGCCGAGGGCATGCATTCGTTTTCTGTAAAAGCAAAATATCAAGATGGTTCAACAACTGACGTCACTTCAGATTCAAGATTCACATCACTAGACCCAAGCATTGTTACAGTTAAGAATGGTGTTCTTACAGCCGTTGCACCAGGTACAACTCAGGTCCTTATCAATCACGGGACAAGCACCGAAATCTTGAAGGTTTCAATCCTTTCTGAAAATAATGCATCTACGGGGGATTTAAAAATAGAATCATTGCTTGTATCCTCATTGGATGTTATTGTTCAAAAAGATAAGCTTTATCCCGTACATGTTTTAGCCCAATACAATGATGGAACTCAAAAAGAGATTACGAAGTCAATCCAGTGGATTTCAGAGGATCCTAATGTTGCTGGTGTTACAGACGGGAAATTTACTGGAAAGAAAATTGGTAAAACGAAAGTTAGTGCAACAATTGAAGGTTTCCCTTCTATTCAAATTCCAGTAAAAGTAACAGAAAAAGAGGGACCAGTTAATTTAGTCGGAATCACTAAAAACATACTGGGAATGCTAATACAGCCTGAGGCAGGAGCTCCTGTAGATGTGGACGCCTTTGCGGAATATACAGATCATAATATAGTTCAGGTTGATACTGATGGGAAGTGGGAATCTTCCGATGAGAAAGTAGCAACTGTTGATCAGAACGGGGTCATTAGATGGGTCGGCCCTGGTGAAGCATACATCTATTTCAATTATGGAGGTTTGAGAGATTCTGTTTGGGTAAGAAACACAAAGCCTGTAGCTTTAACGTCATTTCCCCGCAATGTGATGTTAGAACCTAATAAGTCGACGGACGTGTCTATAATTGCTTTCTTTGGTCATCCGGGCAGAGATGGTAATTGTGATTGTTTTGATGTTACTAGCCTAGTAAAATGGACGGTGGCGGACGAATCGGTTGCAACGATTTCTGCTGATGGACATATCATCGCTCACGCTGTTGGAAAAACGACGATAACTGCTACTGTTTTTGGTATGTCAACGACAATTAATGTTGAAGTCGTAGCAAAGTATCCTACATTTACATTGGGGATAAGCTCTTCGCCGGGTTATATCGTAAATTCAGCAGGCTCAACAAGTGAGATAGTCATTAATGCAATGTCTAGCGATGGAACGGTAAAAGTCGTTACGGCTGATGTCACATGGAGTACGTCTAATCCGGAAGTAGCTGAAGTGACCGCTGATCATAAGATCGTAGCGAAATCAGAAGGAGCAGCTGTGATATTTGCGGAATATGATGGATTTAAAATAATTATTCCTGTTGTAGTAAAACCTAAATAAATAATGTCAATTATGAATTATTGATGATGAGATGAATTCTCCAGCCATATTCAATTTGAAAAGCCAGCGATTTGTTACGCTGGCTTTTTACTATAGTAAGTTTGGAGGCGATACAAATAGAACATTACATGAACCGTATCACAAATAGAAGCATCAGTTTCATCTCAAGCAAGAAATAAAGGATTTGCAGCAGCATCAAATATTTTTGACACATCTTCCATAGGAACATGCTTGTACGATAAAGGTAAGAGTCAGAATTTTATCCTCTAAACGTAATGGTTGGAATTGATTTTGTTTCGTTTAGGAGTTATATTTTAATTCAAACAATGTGCTAAGTAATGGTGAGCAGTAGTCCGCGTAAACCGCGGGCTTTTTTATTTATCGGCTCAAGTTCTTGTAAATTGACAATGTCAAGAACTTGAGTCGATTGCCGATTTGTGACAAGAACATTGTCCGAATGCCGACACATAAAATTTAACCGCTAAACTAACGGGCAGCATAGTGGAAACAATTCGAACGTTGCTTCGTCTATATCTGAAGAGAGAATAAATGTCAAAGGAGTTGAAAAACGTGAATGCATATAAAATGACTGATATTACTAATACAATGCGTATCCATATAAAACGCGGAATGCGTAATGGATTACTTTTTCTGCTGTTAGGTTTAAACGCTGCTGTACCCGTTTATGCGACAAGTTGGGTCGACTTGCCAGCCGAGGATGTTATCTCGAGGGCGTCGATCGTCGTGGAAGGCACGTACGATTTTTCCAAGAGACGAGGCGAACCTAAGATGATGTGGGTAGGTTACGACTTCAAAGTGAGCAAAGTCTACCGAGGGGACGTTGCGACTAGCTTGGTGGCAGGGATTGACGGCTTCGATACCGGATGGGCGGATGAATATCAACGGGAAAACGGAAAATTTCTGTTGTTTCTAGAGAAAGTGGAGCAAGTACGTTACCCGACGCCTATTGCTGGGCCGAACGGGATGATCCAAATCAAAAATGGAAAAGTACAGCATCATGATGAAAAAGAGGGTGAGGCTTTCCAGGCGTTTATCGACTCTGCGGCACATATAATGCCTAAGCAATCCACTGGGGTGACTGGGGATGCCGGATATCTGTGGTGGATCGCTGCACCGCTCGTGCTGATTGTATTTCTTTTCTTTCTTATCTACCGTTTCAGGCGTACCAGAAGTTGAGCTAACGAGACACGAGACGATACGTTTAGTTGTCGGGTGACAAGAACATTATCCCATTCCCGACGGAAGGCAGGGAGGAGTATTTTCCAACTGATTAAACTAAAGGGCAGCATAGTTCAACAACCCGAGGTCTTGGTAAAAAGGGTAATATAGGTTTTCGAAAAGAGGGATATAATAAGAGAATTATTCTAGGTAAGGGGTAAAATGTTAAATGAACAGAGGTAAATTACAAAGCAAGTTTTTAAACGGAGAGATAAATGAAGTAGAAATAAAAAAGATTGAAAACGAGTTCGTTGAGGCGATTAAAGAAATTGGATTTGAATTTGATCAGGACATTGTACTTTATGAAGAACATGAAAGTATATTTAGATATATTAAAGATGGGAGTTTTTATATACGACTACAGAAGTCTGCTTCCATTTATGAAGATGAATATACTCCGCCTTTAACTAGCTGGGGCGAATGGCATATAATTGACGATATTTCTAATTTGCCGGTATCGTCTATAGCTTATTATATTTCTCCAGCCGAAAAGACGAATGTCACATCGCCTGAAGGAGATGCAACAGCTTGTTATGGTTTTTGGATGGAGGGTGTAGACCAAATACCTGAATTCATTAAAAAATATAAGCAGTTCAAATAGGGAAAAATGCTAGATTTCGGAGTTACACTGGATTCAACTGTACCCAGAAATTAACCAAGACATTGTTGATTATTACAGCGGTTATAATTATCGCAATTATGTTGAAGAACAAGAGATACAACAAAAGCTGTTACGCAGAACTATAGTTGAGGAGCATGCTTCGTGGCTGCTCCTCTTTTTATTCAAACGGGAGTTTAGTTTAACAGTTGACTATTTATTGTCCCTCGTAATTAGTCCAAAAATAAACAGGACAACCCCAATAAGTGGAATTATTACTTCAAACAGATGCAATTTTATATGCATATTGTTTTGAATGTAATACATCAGTACAAAGAGAAAAATACCTGACAGCATTAATTTGTTTGATGGCATTAGTTGATCACCTCAGTCTAAATTTATCATATTGCACGAAAGAATGTTAAGCTAACGGAAACGATAGTTCAATAAATCAGCGGCTGTCTAGGACGTTTGATGGCATTAGTTGATCACCTCAGTCTAAATTTATCATATTGCACGAAAGAATGTTAAGCTAACGGAAACGATAGTTCAATAAATCAGCGGCTGTCTAGGACTTTATTTCTCGTCCTTTGCAGCCGCTATTTAGATTTTTGGGATCATACCAATACTAATTTCGGAGTCTGACGGTTTTGTAATTCGTAAAACTGTGTGATTTTAACACATTAAACATCCCTACTCCTCATTAGCTCCTTTCATTCGTGCCAAATCCGCATCGTACCAATGCCAAACCTCATCCGTCGTTTGATCTATAATTGTATTATTAGCCCGCTGAATGAAAACTTTACGGGCATTATCCATGTAATACGTCCCTTCCGCAAGACCGGACACTCGTATGGTTTCCAATTTCGTATTGATCACATAGAATCCGCTTTGCTCGTTTGGCGCATAGTCATCGAGGTTCCTACCGTTTAAGACTACATACAAACTGCCGTCTTCAGCTGAAGGATTGGCTAGGGACGGATTTGTCAATCCTAACGCCTGTACGTCCAACTCGCCCAACCGCTTGTTTACGTAGTGAACGGCTCCATCCCGATCTAGCAAGGCTAGGCGTGCGCTACCGGCCATCATGCCCTTTCGGCTTGGCAGCATCGCAGAGGCAATCCACGTCGTGCCGTTCGGATTCGGAATAACCCGATCCAGCTTTTGATTAAAATCTTTGAGTTGCGTCACTTTGCCGTCACGGATCAAAAACGTATACGTCGTTCCGTAATTAGGACCGATCGCAGCGATCGGGAGTGTCAGGTTGATGGAGAGGACGACGGCGTGATTGGCCGCCTCAAATTGTGTATACGTATGAACAGGAGCGCCCCAAGCAGCGGATTCCCATACGTCCGAGTCCGTTAGCGTATAGACTTTGAGATCGCCATAGTAAAGATCGCGGTCCTTACGCGTTAACTGCACGGGTTTGCCGCCCATGGTATGTACGGAAGCAGTTAAACTGCTGGTGAAAGCGTCCAGTGCTTTGCGGTTTTGCCACTCTGCTTGATGGGTGGATTTATCGATTTTCACCATCGCTTTGGCTGGGTCTGCGCCCAGCAAGGAGTAGAAATACAAAGCCTGATCATCATCGCCGATGATTTCCTGCATCACATTTTGACCGCCTATTACGCCAAGACCATCCTGCTCGTTCCAAGCAAGATCGAGATGTAGCATCTCGTGCGCAAACCGCCAGGTAAGCGGTACGTATGTGATGTCTCTAAATGTAAGGAACGGAAAGGGTTCCTCTGAGTTATCAATCTGCGTGCCGCTGATTTGAATCGGGAAATCAGCCAAATGAGCCGTATGAGAAGAGCTGTTGCGCTCCTTGCTGAGATCCTGCTCGACGGGTGATGCCTGTATAGGCGGTGGGTAGTTGCGGTTTTGCCAGATAGTGAGCCCCGTTTCGTCGCTCCACTCGTACTCAATATTCAGCACTTGAAGATTGTTCCACGTCATTGGCATGTAGGTGATGTCATTATAAAACAGGAATGGATAATGGCTGTAAGATTGATCCAGTGAAGTGCCATTAAGCGTGAGAGGGAATTTCGGAATCGATGCCCGAATCGCCGTGCTGGCAGTGACGACTTGGACAGGCACCGTTGTAAGCATAAACAGCAGAAGGGTTGTCAAGCCGATAACGTATTTTCTAACTGAAAAATGCAAGCGATCATCTCTTTTCCTTTGAAGTGTATGCCCTACAATAGACGCGATGACTGCACTAAAGTTGCATTTTATGGAAAAACATGGATCTCCCGCATTTAAGCTATTTATCTAAATTTCCTGTTCGCTATACTAGGGAATGCTTTTTTTAGTAGGGTGGGGAGCCATCTTCGGCGATTAAACTAAATGGCAGTTTAATTCAATATTGATACGTTGTGCCGTATACAAGTAACTGCAAGTTGTCGTGTTTTTACAATACAGGTTTTCGCGATTTTGTTAGGATAATACTGGTCAAGACCTATTTCGTAAAGAGAGGTAGTGGAAAAGTGAAACTACCGCAAGTCCGACTGCTGGTAAGATACTTCGATAAAAGTGTGGCGTTTTTATAATCAAATTGAAATTCTTACTCATTTTTGAAGTGGATTAAGTTGATGAGGTTTGTGCACATTTGAAAGATCAGGAGGCGATTCATGTGGTAAAAAAATCGAGTGACTTGCCGGTTATTTCCTTTGCCGATCCGTTGTCTTTTGAGAGTTGGCTCGACGATAATTGTGATACCTCACCCGGCATCCGATTACATATTGCGAAAAAGAATTCCGGCGTCGTAACGGTTTCCTATAACGAAGCGCTCGAGGTTGCCTTATGTTACGGATGGGTCGACAGTCAGAAAGAAGCGTTCGATGAGAAAACATGGCTGCAGCGGTTCACTCCGCGCGGGGCCAAGAGCATCTGGTCGAAAGTCAATAAAGAAAAAGCGGAACAGCTGATCACAAACGGGCGAATGAAGACTTCCGGATATAAGGCAATTGAAGAGGCCCAAAAGAATGGGAACTGGGATAAGGCCTACGAATCGCAAAGCATCGCCCAGCTGCCTGAGGACTTCGCAATCGAATTGGAGCGCAATGCCGAGGCTAAGGCGTTCTATGATACGCTCGACAGACAAAATAAATACGCAATCGTATTTCGAATTCACAACGCCAAAAAACAAGAAACCCGAGATAAGCGGATCCGGCAGTTCATCCAAATGTTGGAGAAAGGCGAAAAAATTTATCCTTCATCCTCTTAACATACCCAGTTTATCTCAGGAAGGATTGTCTCAGTGCATGAGAAGAAAGCCACCTTTACTCGGAAAAGGAGAAGGCGGCGTTAGAGCTTACAGAGCATATAACAATGTTGCCCTCACTTAAAGTGCCGGATCATGTGTATCATGAGATCAGGAAGTACTTTTCGGAACGATGTTAATTTTGATGATCAATAGTTGGAATAGGCTATCGATTGCGATGGGATTTACTCCAGAAGCAGAATGACTTAAGAGTAAGGGACGAAGCCGTAAGCCGAACAAGTATACGGGGAATGACCGCAACAAATGCTGAAATACAGCCGATGATTCTTGAACTTATTCGAGTGGAAACCAACGGATCGCCGAAGTGTGGGGGCTTACGAATTTGGAAGAGGTTTCCTGGGCAAAGCGGAAGGGCTAAACTAAAATATCCAAATTAAGAGTTGATAGACCTTGGGAGATTGTATGGATTTTAAATAATTTAACTGTTACATTGTCGGGTGACAAGAACATTATCTCATTAAGGGCCGCGTAAATCGCGGCTTTTATTATTTATGGGATCAAGTTCTTGTCACGAGCCAATGACAAGAACTTGATCCCATTCCCGATTTTGACAAGAACTTGATCTCATTCCCGACAGAATCAATTCGAGCGCTCTTTGTTAAGCTAATGGGCAGGATTGTATGATAAACGTAACCGATGAGAAGGTACTACGAATACTTAGTACTTTTGCATGTAAGAACTTGGTGTTAGACTTGGTTTTAGTTGCGAACCAAAATGGAGGTCTCTATATGATAATCATCAAGAAAATCAGTTTTTGGTTACTGATATTATCTTTAATCATTTGCCTCTTCAATTTATCTGGGAACGATGATAAAAATTTGCTGCTTTTTCTAACGAGTCCTGTTTTATTATGGTTAAATCCTTGGTTAACTAATTTACATTACTCAATGGAAAATGAACTATTATGGCAATTTTTGCTCTATGGAATACATATATGTACCTGGTTGATTACGGGTCTTTTGATTGATTTTCTGATCCATGCAAAGAAAAATAAAAAAAGAACATTAGAATAGCCTGATCGAATCATTACGCTAACGGGACACGATAGTTCAGTCCACCCCACACTAGTGCTGCTTTTTTTGTGTTTTGCGAAAAACCAAAAAACACCTCTCGCCCTAAAGAGTGAGGTGTTTTATTAAGTTACCTTGGATTAAGGAATTACCATGCAAAGGTTGATGTGATGATTACCAAAAGAATAAAAAGAACTAAGATAAATGCTACATTGTTGCCCATACCATAACCTACATGATGATGATGACCATGATGATGATGATGACCTACGTCACCATAACCTACATGATGATGATAACCTGCACCACCATAACCTAATTCTCCCATGTTTACTCATTCCCCTCAGGTCATTTGTCCCTACGGTACAATTATATGTTCGGTACATAGTGCTTGATTGGACGTATGCCTTGGAAGACAACCGCCTAGGAGAATCGGATGAAAGTCTTGAAGTTTTGATGTAAAAGGCATTCACTCAAATGGGTGAAATGCCTTTTTGTATATTGAATAGATCAAAAACTCAATAATGTAATTCAGCTAACGGGCAGGATACTTCCAATATGTGTTAATATATTGGTGTTAGAAACTTTGTGATGAAAGAGGTACTCCTGATTGAAATATATCGAAGTAGGCATAGGGAATATGTGGATAATTCGGACCGAAACAGAACTTAGTGATGGGTCTGAGATTGAACAGAAGGGTATTATTAAGCCAATTATATTTCACTCCATTTACTTAAGAATTTGGTTAGGGAAGACTGTGTTCATTGTGGACTCCAAACAAGGTTTTAAACGTATGACTAAACCTAGAAGAGCGATTAAATTGATTTTAGGACTTGTAAGTTGGCCAAATAGGAATGAATCCAACAATCGAGGGATGAACTAAAACTAAATACTGATTCAAAACGAGGCTGCCAGTGGAATCTTGGCAGACTCGTTAAGCTATCGGGCAGGATTGAATGATAAACGTAACCGATGAGAAGGTACTACGAATACTTAGTACTTTTGCATGTAAGAACTTGGTGTTAGACTTGGTTTTAGTTGCGAACCAAAATGGAGGTCTCTATATGATAATCATCAAGAAAATCAGTTTTTGGTTACTGATATTATCTTTAATCATTTGCCTCTTCAATTTATCTGGGAACGATGATAAAAATTTGCTGCTTTTTCTAACGAGTCCTGTTTTATTATGGTTAAATCCTTGGTTAACTAATTTACATTACTCAATGGAAAATGAACTATTATGGCAATTTTTGCTCTATGGAATACATATATGTACCTGGTTGATTACGGGTCTTTTGATTGATTTTCTGATCCATGCAAAGAAAAATAAAAAAAGAACATTAGAATAGCCTGATCGAATCATTACGCTAACGGGTAACTATAGTTGAGGAGCATGCTTCGTGGCTGCTCCTTTTTCGTTTGCTGAACTAACGGCAGGTTAACGCAATAAATGTTGCAAAACCCCGTTGGGATTCCTAATTATGGTAATATAAGAACAGGGGAATATTTCACTTGGTTCTGAGGGAGGAGTAGAGATGAGATATTCAAAACGTAGGTGGTCTTTTGTTATAGGCAGTATAATAGTTGCCTCTATTGCGTTAGCGATTTTTGCAACACAAAATCCTGTTATCAGAACAATCGCATCATCCAACGCTTTTGATGTAACCGATACACGTAGGCTTGTCGGGTGGGCAGATAATGTATTTGTCGGGAAAGTGATAAAACAGGATGGAACTAAATCATTGGATGGCACTCCTGAAACTCAGTTTAAGGTGGAAGTTTCTGATAATATAAAAGGTGAATTTAACGGAACAGTAATCGTAAATCAACAAGGTGGATTCAAAAGATTTGAATTAATACTAATTGAAAATGACCAATTACTTCAAGAAGGACAATCATATTTATTTGTAACCAAACATTTGAAGGAAGAGAATTGGAATACCTTAGTACCTGTTTACGGCGACGTTCTAATTGCCAATGAAGAAGATAAAAAAGAACTAATTGAAAAATACACAACAGCTTATAAAAATGAAATCCCATTTAATATGAGCAAGTCATTAAACTAGCGCAGAATGTTAGTTAAAAAATAATAATGGAGCAGTTATCGGAGCCGGCAGTTGCTCTTTTCATTTGAAGTAACTGACAGGATAGTGGAAGTAGGAAGTATAAAGAGGTGTAGTTTATGAATAAACAATATGAACTTCAACCATTAAGATTACAGGGAGGATGGACAGTAGAATGTAATAACTTTTATGAATGCGAACCTGATAGTTGCAATGATTTTGGTAAATATTTTGTTGAAGATTTATTGCAACTTACCAATAGTAACTATAATCTTATTCTCGACTTGGGTTGGTATCCAGATAGCGATCAAAACGGTACATTTAAACTATTATTAATTAAGGATTATAATTGGGAAAAACCAATAGAAAGTTTTGAAAGTAGGAATACAAAAGCAATTGTAGATAAAATTGAGTATTGGACAAACTTTGGTTTTTATCAAAAGTATCTATAAAGATATTCCGTTATTACTCAGGCATTTATATTTATATTGTTAAACTACCCTGAAAGTAGCCAATCACGATGAGAATTTTCATTATTCCGTGGTGCCCAGTGTGGGGCATGGATGGCTAACGGAGAACTATAGTTCAATCATTATTTGACGGCAGCCGGCAAACGATCGGCTGCCGTTGTCCGTTAAAGTAACTGGCAGGTTAATTGGACCTGATGTTAAAACGCTCGAGATACATGTCTTACGGCAACGGCAATTAAATAATTAAGAAAGAGCCCATAATTATTGGGCTCTTTCTAGTTTGGAACTCATCATGAATGCTCTGGGTGATAACCCACGTTTTTTCAGCTAAACGAGGAAAACTAGGTGAAATCATATTTTTTTTACACGCAATTACTCAGCAATTACTTCTCGCAGGATTGGATCAATCATGATTGTTCTATTTTTACCTTCTTTTTGCATAGTAACGCTCCAGTAGGGGGTTAAATTAAACCATACAATCTCGGTACTTTTAGCAACATACTGATAATCATAGCTTTTGACAGCCAGCGCCATGGCATCTTTTCTTGCACAGTAGTACAGAAATGAAATCGCAAATAATATACAAATTGTAACTGTCAAACCTTTAAATAATCTCACGTATGTTCATCAATCCTTTATAGTTTTCCGAAATAAGCAATCAATTTAAATCTTTCTAAACTTGCCAACAAGTTTTGCCGCCTCAGCCCGGGTAAGTGTCCCAAAGGGATGAAAAAGAGCGTCCTCATAGCCGTCGATCCAACCTGCTTTACTTAGTTTTACAATTCCATTATAAGCCCAACTGGGAAGTAGGTAGTTAACATCCATAAATCCTTTTTCTTGAGCGTGGTCTACTTGGGAGACTTTGCCCGTTCTAGTCATCATTGCAGCAGCTTCTGCGCGGCTAATTTGACGGTTAGGGTTGAAACACAATCCTTGTCCGCATTGCTCTCCTTCTGTCACTCCCTCCTTTGCTAGTGCCTCTACGTACGGGTTAGACCACGAGTACGTGGGCACATCCGAAAAACGGCTTGCGATTGAATTAGAATCAACCGGGAGTTTGATACTTGTGGCAAGCATTTTAGCAAACTCGGCGCGCGTCACGGATTTGCTAGGCTCAAACACCCCCGGGTTGCGTCCATCAAGGATGCCAAGCAAGTTCATGATTTCCACTGGTTTATGAGCCCAATGTGCTTTAGGAACATCGGAGAACGCATCCTCATTGTCCACAATAAACCTGCGCGTAATCATCGTTCCAGTGCCGCTCTTCTTTTCCGTAATAAAATTCAAGGTGTGGAATCCTTCTGTCAACCCCTTAGGGTTAATCGTTAACGGCATATTACCGTGATCT
Organism: Paenibacillus sp. V4I7; assembly: GCF_030817275.1. Lineage (NCBI taxonomy): Bacteria > Bacillati > Bacillota > Bacilli > Caryophanales > Paenibacillaceae > Paenibacillus > Paenibacillus sp. V4I7. Next base: position 1,050,649 of record NZ_JAUSZD010000002.1, read on the forward strand.
CCTACTTCGGAAAGGTCTACCGATTCTCCGTCTAATTGAGCCGTAATCGTATACGTATCTGAGCCTATTTCAAAAGAAGCGGGCTCACTCCATATCGTATATGGCTCGAAGTAACCAAGCCTAAACTTAGGAACCGCTGTATCTTCCACTTTCAAGTTGGCGCCTGTTAAAGAAACCTCAAATCGTGGTTCCGAATCGATAAAATTATCACCGAAATTGCTGAAATAAAACTCATAATTTCCGTTGTGGGGCAGGGTAACCTGAACTTGTGCGTATCCCTCTAGCTTTGCTTCCCCCACAATCTCTCCGCTAATTGGATCTATCACGGATACGTGGGCAACGTTATCATCCGTAACCAGCTCCTGCTTCAAAATAAGAATTCCTTTATCTGCGCTAAAAGGCACTTTGTGCTGCTGCCGCTGTCCGGCTTGAACCATATCCATATCAATACGAACTGTTTGAACAGCAGGTAATTCTCCCTGCGCATTCGCATTGATATTAATGAAAAGTGCGCTTCCAAACCAAAGGAGCACAGAACTGACCAATTTTAATATAACACTATATTTAACTCTCATTCTTGTGTACATTTTCGTTCCTTTCTAAGCTGTCCTATATTTGAATCTTAAGTTCCTATACCATATTAAATGCTTCTCAATAAATAGACCATGGAGGTTTGTTGGAAAATGATAAAACGAAGGTGATTTTGCCGTATTTTGAGAAAATTGGGGCAGTTATTCCGTTGATGGATTAAACACTAAATACTTACATTAAATGAAGTAGCTTAACTCCTCCGCTAACGGGCAGGATAGTTGAACACATATTTGCAACTTTGCTGCCTTAATTTCCGTCTATGTAATATTGATTAAGGTCTGGTTTTGTTCTTTTTACTTCTAAAATCAACGGTCTATTCATTACCTTCAAAGTTATACTGTTAAATCAAAAAGGGGGTTGAAGTTAATTATGCTAAAAACTGCTATTATTTTTCTTTGTTTTACGATGATTTTGACAGGTTGTAATGCAACCAATGGTGCTTCGACTAATCATTCACCCTCACCCACAGTTCAGAATGAATTACAACCGAAGTCTACTTCAATCAATAATCTTACAGGAACAGGGAAGGATATTGGCCTAATTGAACAACGTCAAGTCGATTCACCAGATCACATTAGTTTCCCAAATCATTCCAGTGTGATCTCTCAGGAAGAAATTACAATTTCGGCGGGAAAGGCAACATTGTTAAAACTATCACATGACAACTTAACTGCGGCAACGGAACAGGAGAAGGGTCCTGGAAAAGACTGATATTATTTATTGGCTGTATATAACTCAGCCTTATCTTAATGATTCCACTAAAGTAAATACATATATTCTCTCGGGAGTAGTAACGGGTGACGACACAGCGGCAAAGAGTGAAATTTTAAAAGCGGCTCAAAAGTGGAACCCATTTACAAAATAGGTAGTTTGTTCCGCTAACGCAGAACGATAGTTGAATGCCAAGGGGCTGCGCGTGGCAGCTCCTTCGCTCTAGAAAAACGTTTTTTGTATGTAAAATCGGATATTGGTAATCATAAGGAAAAAGTTGGTTGGGGGAAAAATATGAAGAAAGTATTTGTTGTGTTTTTATTGTTAAGTGTATTCTTATCAACTCAAACAGTGAGTGCGAAAATGTCAATTATTCCACCGCAAGATATGTTAAATAGTTCAGATTACATTGTTGTTGGAAATGTAATAAAGCAAAATACTGCTGATAAATATCGCGCTGTACACAAGGAAATAACTTTGTCAGTCGAAGCCGTTCTAAAAGGTGAAATTACACAAAAAGAAATTGTCTTAAAGAGGGATATACGTTTTCATCCAGGAGAAGTACCTTATGATTTTCCAAAGCGGGGAACAAAGGTTATGCTTTTATTAAGAAATAATACAAATGGGTTATCGCTCACATATCATAACAGTATTTGCGTAATCCAGGATCATAGGCTTTCTTTATATAAAGGTATAGGTTTCGGCGATTGGTCAGTAAATGAGTACGAGGAAACTTACCAAGCCTTTTACGACAGTGCTGGTTCGATTAAAAAACTAAACTAACGGAAACGATAGTTGAATCATCATACGACGGCAGCCGGCCACAAAGATCGGCTGCCGTCGTTGCGCTAACGGGCAGATTACGTTAATGATAAGTGATATAATTCAATTCAAAGTATCTAGAGAAAATACGGGGGAAGATTATAATGAATCAAAAGGAATTTGAATCTGTCTTAAAACAACCGCCTAATATTAGATATGAGTATTTCATTAAAAAAGTAGCTGACTCAGAAGAAGTATGGGGGTTATACAATGAGGGTTGGGCTACAGCTGATGATGGTGAAGGAAATGTGTGTCTCCCTTTCTTTCCTAAAATGGAGTTTGCCCAAGCCCAGACAGTGGATGAATGGTCAAATTACAAACCAGAGAGTATAGACATAAATGAGTTTATTGATGAGTGGCTTGACGGAATGGAAAAGGATAATATAAAAGCTTCTATTTTTCCCAATGGCACCAATACAGCCATTGTTCAGATAAAAGTATTATTAGCAGACCTAAAGGAAGAACTTGCAAAATACGAGTAAAACGACGGTTAGTAGTTTGATTATCACGTTGAACTAACGGAAACTATAGCTTCATAACAAGATCTAGCAGGCTACCGGTGATAAATTTGGTGGCCTATTCCGCTACCGGGCAGATTAGTGGTATAGGTTAATTCAAAGATATGGTAATCTGTATTCAGATATTAAATCATTAGGAGCTAAAATAATGGGAAAAGTTAATGCGATAATACAAGATCCATATTTTGATCAGCCTTCTTGGTTATCAAAAGTTGAATATAGGGAAACCGTTAATCTTTCCAAATTGTCTACGCTAGATTATGCAGTCCTATTTTTTACGTTACTATGTGGGTATAACAACGTAGATGTGAACAGAGAGCCTGCAGATGTATTAAATGAACTCATAACCACAGATGAAGTTGCAATACGTGGTGGAATAGCCTTTGAGGACAAAGATAAAGTGATACTTCCGAGCTGTTGTTGTGGGCTTGAGAATTGGAGGGACTTGCTCGAAGCGGTTTTAAGTAAGAAGGGTGTATGGCTTGGTCACGATCCTTTCCCATCAATAGAATACGTAGATAATACGGTAAGGATTTGGTCTGACGATTTTTCTGGTGTAATGAGAAAAGATTTATCTGAGCAAGAGTTGCAGAAGATGTATTATATCGAATATAACAGAGATGATTTAATAAAAAAATTGCAATCCATCGAGACTGATTTGTTGGACTTTTATAAGTACTCGTTAGAAAAGGCACTTTGGATGGTTGACGATTACTATAAAGAAATGTTGTTTTTGAAATATTGTAAGTGGTTCAATCTGGATGTGAGATAGGTTGCCGTTAGCACAGCTGAACTAACGAGGAACGTATGTTCAATAAGAAACCAAGACGAGGCTGTCGACATGAAACGGCAGCCTCGTTGAAGTAACGGGCAGGGTAGTTTAAATACCTTCACGAATACTTTATTACGAGGTTAGTAAAAAAGTGGTTATTATGAAAGGTATTTTTGACAGACTCAAAGACAGGGGATATCGAGTGGAAAAATATTACTGGACACTTCAAACTAATGAAGCCTGGGATCAATTTAGGAAACATGGCTTCATTGTTGGATCTTCAGAATTTTCAGGCTTCTCAGAACAATATAAGTGGATGATGAAGCAGATGAGTATCCGATTAAACAAATATAATAATGAGTATCCCATTTGGGTGTGGTTGAAGAAACCAGATATGCGAACAGGCGGTTTTTTTCGGAGAGGTACTAGGTGTGTGAGAATCCAACTTAATCTGAATGAGGAAGATGTACTTGTATCAGATTTTATGGATTGGCACTGTGTCTTAAATAATAATTACCTCTCAGATAATGAACAGGATTGGGATGAATATATCTTTGCTGAAGATAACGGAATTGATAATGATGAAATAAAACAGAAAAGTTGGGAGAAAATTTTTCACTGGAATAGAATCAGAGATGTAGAATGGGAAGGGACAGAAGAAAGAGTTTTACAAGGTGTGACGGGCAAGATCGAATTAAATAAGATAATGAATGTTGAGCATTTTATTGCGAGATAAACATAGCGTAAATGTTTCAGGATGCAGCTCGAGGCATTAAACTAACGGGAAACTATAGTTCAATAAAGATACGGAGGCAGCCGACCACAATGATCGGCTGCCTTTTCCACGATAGCGGGTAGGATAGTGGAGTAAGCGATATTGTTTCAATCAAAATGAGATCGAAAATATAATAAACCGTTTTGGTAAAGATTTTTATGAAATGGTTTTGAGAGTTATTAATACATATTCTGATAAGTGGGCTCTGAACTCTTTTCAACTTATTCCTTCATATTCAGCAAACTTAGTTGTTAGATGCACTTCAGCTCGCTTTGGAAGTGTGGTGCTTAAAATAGGTAATCCCGCATTAATTTCCACTGAATATAATACTTTGAGTCAATATTACGGCAGTCAATTTTGCAAAGTGTTTGACGCGGATGTTGAGAGTGGTGTCATACTTGAAGAGTGTGTGCGACCAGGTATTTCTTTAAGGGATGAAGATTTACTTGACAAAAGACTATCTGTATTTTGTTCCTTATATAAAGGCATGCACATAACACCTGTAAAAACTGGAATATATCCGACTTACACAGAATGGGTCAGTAGAATTACAGAATACATGAGTAAGCGAGATGATTGCACAGAATTATATTTGCACATGAAAAAAGCAGAGGATATATGCTTATCGGTTTCTTCTTCGTATCTGACGATTACGGAAGGCACGGTGAAAAATCACGTCTCAAATCTGATCGCGAAGCTGGGGCTCCGCGACCGAACGCAGGCGGCGTATATGCGGTCCGTCACTCCATTTGAGCGAAACGAGCATGACTTTTGGCATAGTGTATGAGATTCGTCATGCGCAGCGGCCCAAGGTGATGCTTTTTTTGCGTCCAATTCATGACGTTCAACAGATTTGGCAGTCCGCTATTCTTGGTAAGATCAAAGGGCAAGAACGGAGGAGAACGCGGCAGCGAATCTCCGACGAAACTCAAGAAGAGATAGGAGAGTGGGCGTGATGGCGGAAAAAAGAGTCGGTTTGGCGTTGCGGATCGTGACTGTGTCGCTCTTGCTGTGATGGTGGTCGGATCTTTCTTTGAACTCAACTGCTTCTTGAATTATTGAACGCACATACGAATGCAATGGATTATGCGGAGGTGAAGGCTTATGAACTTGAAACGATTCGTGCTTCCCGGGTTGATGGCCGTGGTGTTGTTTGCCGCTTATGGTTCATATCACAAACACGATACTACGGAGGCGAAAGGCATGAGTAACAAGGTGAATCGATTAACGGAAACGGCGACGGCAAGTGGGGATACCAAGACCGCCGTTTTCGCCGGAGGGTGCTTCTGGAGCGTGGAAGCGCCGTTCGAGAAGCTGGACGGCGTCGTGGGCGTTGTCACCGGCTATACGGGCGGACACACGACCGATCCGACTTATGAGAAGGTGTCTGCCGGAAAGACGGGCCATCTCGAAGCGGTGCAGGTCCGTTACGACCCGAGCCGCATCTCGTACGACCAGCTGCTCCAAGTCTTCTGGCGCAACACGGATCCGACCGACGCGGAGGGGCAATTCGCCGACCGCGGCACGGAATATCGTTCGGTCATCTTCTACGACGGCAAGGAACAGCATACGGCGGCGGAAGCGTCGAAAGCGGCGCTCGCCGCACAAGGCAAGTTTGAGAAACCGCTCGTGACGAACATTTTACCGGTCTCCACGTTCTATGAAGCCGAGGAAGTCCATCAGGACTTCTACCGGACCCATCAGGCCGATTACAAATTCAACGACGTCGCGTCCGGCCGGGAGGCGTTTCTGGACCGCGTCTGGGGCGAGGACCAGGAGTTGAAGGAGCTGGAAAGTCCGTATTCTCGGTTCGACAAAGCGGAAAGGCTGAAGTCGCTCACGAAGCTGCAGGTCGAAGTCACGCAGCATGATCAGGACGAGCCGCCGTTCCAGAACTCGTATTGGAACAACACCGAAGAAGGCATATACGTGGACATCGTGTCGGGCGAACCGCTGTTCAGCTCGAAAGGCCAGTTTGATGCCGGTACGGGTTGGGCGAGCTTCACCCGTCCTTTGGAGCCGGATAGCGTGGTCTACCGGAAAGTCGGCGGGTTCTTCTCGGACGAGACTCAAGTGAGAAGCCGCTACGCGGATTCCTTCCTCGGCCACGTATTCGAAGACGGCCCCGAGCCGACGGGACTTCGCTATTGCACGAACTCCGCGTCGCTTCGCTTTATTCCGAAGAACGACTTGGCACAAAGCGGATACGGGAAATATGCCAAACTATTTCAGGGGGACGATGAACAATGAGAAACGAATTTATTTTGGAACTGTTGGACAGCCGGCTGAACGTCTTTCTTCAATTGGTCGAGCAATGCCCTCCGGACAAACGCCGAGTGATCCCGAACGGCTTCAAGAACCACTTGCATTGGCATGTCGGGCATGTGCTGACGGTGACGGAATTCCACGTGTTCAGCCTCTCGAACCAGCCTACGTTCCTGTCGGAACGGTACCAGGCGTTGTTCGCCTACGGCACGAAGCCTGCGGATTGGCAGGAAGAGCCGCCGGCGTGGGACGACTTGATCGCGCAGCTGAGAGCTCTAGCGGTCCTCATCCGTAAGACGTTGAAGGACAGGCTGGACGAGCCCGTGCCGGAGAACTTCCTGAAGGCGCAAACGATCGGCGAGCTGATCGTGTCCACGGAGCTGCATATGCTTGACCATGTCGGATTCGTCAACGCTATGCTGAAAGCACTGCAAGCTTCCTAAGGCGAACGATGCTTCTTTGATTACTACCCACAACGAACCATATGCCCGCCTTCAACACGATACCATAGCTGTCTAATGCAGATTTACTTGCTGAGAACAAAAAACAAAACCATTGTTCGAGTCCGAATGATGGTTTTGTTATTTATTTAAAAGGATTGTTTGAAATAGAAGCAGCGGACGGGAATGTTATCAAAGTTCTTGTCATCCGACAGTTCTTTTTGCAATCAAGGTTGGGTGCTACTGCTTAAAGATAATTCTGCAAATCAAATGTTTTACGAATGTAGCGAGTGTTATGCACAGTATGACAACTACGTGGATATAGACAAACAGGCGTTACCATTGGATACGCATACTGGCGAAATCGTGATACCACGAGATGAAGAAATAATAAATAATTCTCTGTTTGGATATTTAATAGTAAGTTGGAAAGGGAAAAAACTAATAATTCAAAACGGTGAGATTATAGCAATATGGAATAGCGAATTACGCTCATACGATCAATCTTAAAATAGACCATCACATATTCATACGGTTTAATGAATATCTCTGTCGTAGGATTTATCGTTAGCCTCGTTAAAGTAATAGGCAGTAGAACGAAATGGTTGGTTCTTCTTACTGAAAGGAAAAAGTTTGTTGGAAACGAATATAATCAAAAGGTAATATGCCATGAAAATGGGGTGGTTATCTTCTCTAATTCCTTTAAGAAAAAAGAAAAGATAGCAGCCAACCGTCGACGAATCCGTCCCGATGATTTTCTTTACGACGGCCTGATGCAAGGATTCGCAAGCATACCTGACCAACTGATCGCGTCGCTTCAGGTTAAAGATGGAATGGCTTAATGATCATACTTTCAAAACGCGTGCTGAGGCTAAGAAGGCTGTATTCGAATATATCGAATTATTTTCCAACCGTCGGAGAACGCATTCCTCCAACGAATATATACCGCCGTTCAAGGTCAGAGCAAAGCGGTGAGTGTTAGACTAATTGGTGTCAGAGACCATTGAACAAATCGACTTTTACAGCCAAAATATGTTATGATCGCGTGATATAGGAGAATGACTATATGATGAGGAGTAGGAGTTATTGTTAAAAAAATTGGATATTATCATTAGTAGTCCCTTTTCATGGAGACTATTTTTTGGGCTAAAGCTCGTTTTTGGTTTAGCTATAGCAGGTATTTTTTATTTTGAAAATTCGACTACGATTTTTTTGAGTTTAAGTTTTGTTATCTTTTCAGTGGTAGTTTTCCTTATTGTTAATCAGTTTTACGCAAAAATGAAAAAGCGAAATTTGCTTTTTCACCTCCTCATCTTAGATTTTTTGGTGTCCGCATCTTATGGTTATATTTTTATCGGCGGGAAATTCCCCAATCACCTGTTTATTGGGATAACGGCTTTAGCTATTTTAATGTTTATAAAAAAAACCCGCATACTCATTCTTGCTTGTATCTTATTGCTGTTACTCTTTATTGTTACGATGGGTAGTATTGACTGGTACTTGTATAAACGACTGGACGAAACCGGCTATTTTATAGCCTGCTCGTTTATTGTTTTCGCATGCATCGTGACGGCTTTAATTAATTTCTACCAAAGGGCTCGCAGGGATACATTGGAGCTCTACGAGAAATTGAAGCAGTCCCATGTGCAATTGCAGGAATATGCGCTCAAGGCGGAAGAGTGGGCGGCAACGAGGGAAAGAGTGCGAATTGCCCGAGAAATTCATGATACGGTAGGTCATAAACTGACGGCATTGTTGGTCCAAATGCAAGTGGCACGTAAGTTAAGTGTGGTCGATCCAATACGCAGCGAGCAATCCTATCTGGAATGCGAGGGATTAATCCGATCTTCATTACAAGAACTCCGATTGTCGGTAAGGGCTATTCGAGATGAACCTATTAAATCCTCTTATTTGAATGATTGCCTTGAAAGGTTGTCAGAGGAGTTTACCAAATTTGCACAGGTCCAAACTGATTTTAAAGCGGATGGGATTCCCGTTGCAATTCCTAGCGACTTACAATTGACCGCTTACCGAATCGCACAGGAATCGCTTACGAATGCTCAGAAACATGGACATGCAAATAATGCGGAAATCTCGTTAACCTATTCCGACACCAGCTTTTCTCTTTGCATAAGCAATGACGGAGAAATGCCTGACGATCTAAAGCCGGGGTTTGGGTTAATCAATTTACAAGAACGAGTGAAGGAGTGGAACGGAGAGGTGTATTTTAGGATGGATCCCATCAAGGGCTTCGCTGTTGAAGTTGTACTTCCATATTCCTTGACGGATACGGAGCGTGAAAAGAATTGAGGATTCTTATCGTTGACGATCAACGAATCTTGAGAGACGGGCTTGCGACCATCATCGGCTTGGAACCTGGCATTGAAGTGGTTGGAACGGCTGTGGATGGAAGGGATGCCTATTCCAAAGTGGTTGAATGGCGACCGGATGTGGTGTTGATGGACATTCGAATGCCGGGAATGGATGGCGTCGAAGGATCTAAATTGATCCTCAAGCATTTTCCGGAGACGAAGGTATTAATTCTGACCACTTTTGATGATGTGGAATTGATCATGCAAGTTTTGGAAAACGGTGTCCATGGGTATTTATTGAAGGATATGCCTGCGGAGGCGATCATAAGCGCTATTCAAACAGTCTACAATGGTGGAACAGTACTGCAACAAGATATGACTTCGATGCTGCTAAAAGAGTTAAAGAAAATGTCCGAAAAGAACCCGGAGAAGACGCATCCCCTAAGTCATCATGAACCGGAAGGATTGGGGTTATTAACTGAACGGGAGAAAGATGTACTGGCTTTATTGGGGCAAGGATTGAATAATAAAGAAATCGCAAGCTCGCTGTTTCTTACGGAAGGTACAGTGAAAAATCACGTTTCAAATCTCATAGCCAAGCTTGGGCTGCGCGACAGAACGCAAGCTGCTGTATTTTCGGTTCGCCATCTACTTTAAATCGCGAGGCATGACTTTTGGCATTAAAGCTTGAAATTTTTCATGCTTTAATGGTCAATAGTTGTGCCTTTTCTATTGAAATACATGACTTCTCACAGACTTGCACTTGTTCGATTCTTGTTATTTTCCAAGTGTAGGGAAAAGGAGGAATGCTTCTATCCACCTCGATTCATGGTCTACGCATGGAGCGACGAAGGGAATTGTTTAGGTGTTACTTTTAGAGGTCACATGGCCCCTTTTCAATTAAAGGTGTAAAATGACGAGATCGAGGAAATAACAAGATAAATAAATGCCAAAAAACCCAAAGCGAATGCGCCTTGGGTTGACATAATCACTCGAGGTTCGGGCCTCTGCTTGTCTTGTTTCTCTCATAACGGACGACTATTTGTAGGCGGGTTCCTTACGGATTTCGTTCAGTTTGCGAAACACAATGTAGGAGGCCATAAGAAGTACAATCGCAACTACAGCTGCAATGCTTTCCGAAGGGTAGCCGCTAGCAATGTTTGACCAAATAGCCGAAATGGCATCGAACGTAAATCCGGCATACGCCCACTCTTTTAATCTATTAAATTTTGGAACAAGCAGCGCAATAATTCCGAGAGCTTTTGCGATTCCAAGTATATTCAAAAAGTACTCCGGATAACCCAACTTCGTGACAATTTCTACGACTTGGGAAGTATGAGACAAATCTGAAAAAGCAGTTATTAAGAAATATAAAGCAACAATGCCCACAAGAATCCAATTGATGATTTTAATATTTTTCATTTTGACAGCTCCTCGATAATTTTTAATAGTTTTCATTTTGGCAGCTCCTTGCTTCCGTTTTTTCTTTCACCTTTATGATATCAAGAAAAGGAAGGAGGCAAATCTGCGAAAAGATAGATATTCGCATGAAAACGAGCATGACTTTTGGTGAAAGTTTTAATGCTCTATGCAAGAAGTCATGTTCCCCGGAATTTAATGCGGTAATGGAAGATCGGGGATAGGGCAATTAAGGAAGACTGAAGTTCATTGACGGGATTCCTTGAATCTGGTTTTGATGTGGTATTCGCTCTCGAGCTTGATGAAGATGCAGTCAAAACCTATCGACATAATATCGGTTTACATATCTTCAATGGAGATATCACCAAATTTGATAAAAGCGCTATTACAAAGGCACGAGTAATGATCGGAGGAAGCCCATGCCAGGGTTTTTCTAATTCAAATAGATATACAAATTTTTTGGACCTTGCGATCTAAATGATGTACGGCAGCCTGTATCCCCGGCTTCACGGTGTTACAATTGGGTTCCATAATGGTCCCTTGCTTGTCTCGACATTTTGTGTTTCGGCAAGGTGTATAGCTTGATCCAAACAAACCGCAAATGACCGGGGAATCTCCTTGACCTTAGCCAGAATGGGGTTTTGAAGGAAGAGGGTTGGTTGGGCAAGCATGAACAGTTAGCCCAGTTAGCAAGCGCTTCCAATACCTTAAGGCTTGTTTGATCTGTCCCCGTGATGGCAGCTACTACAATCCTTCCTACTAAAGCGTGCCGTGCTGTGCAGATTTAGTTTAATTGTTGAAGTATTCGTGAAGTATCGATGCGAGGTTCGGTTCATTTGATGGGAAATTTAATCCATTATTATCCGATTCTGGAGTCTATTGTTCGTATGGATTATACTTAAATTATACATCAGTGGCAATATTGGAGGAGTGATTCAAGTGGAAGGTCTAATACTAGAAAAAGATACTCCATTTCAAGTTGTCTGGTGATAAAAAAGTCGTGAACCAGTAAAAAAAGTCATGAACCAGTAAAAAATGTCGTGAACCTCTTAGTCAGTCCCGATGATCTTTAATAATCATCGGGACTATTTTTTTATCAGGAGTGATACATATCGAAACAATAGGAAGCCGTATTAGGATAATCAGAAAGCTGAATAGGATTAATCAAGTTGATTTCTCTAATCGGATTGGAATATCGCAGGCTACGCTGAGTGAGTTAGAACAAGATAAATATAAGCCATCTGTCGATACCATCCTTGCAATTGTTGAAGGATTTGAGGTGGATGTTGAATGGATTCTTTTGGGATCAAAGAGTTTTAAAGGTAATGTTTTCGGAATCAGTGGCGTCAATGAAAAAGAGGCTAACGTGTTGTTACAATTTGAAAAATTAAAGGCTAGCGATCAGGATGAAATTATTGATTTCATAAAGTTGAAAATAAGTCGATGGTTGAAAACGATTATGAGTGACCGGGAATTTTGGGTGACGAATAGTGTACGACTGCAGAATCGGATTGTTTATACGCTCGTGTCTCTTGAGAGGACAGGCTCTCTAAGTGAAATCGAACATTCACGCGCTGTGTAATTGGCTTAAAGACGCGAAGCTGCAGTATCGCTTGCAGTTTCGGCTGTCCCGCCAAAATCAATTCCAAAGAAGAAGGGATTAGGCTAGTGTCGGCAGAATATTCGGTTTGGCTCCGCCAAATGTCGGGTGACAAGAACATATATGCTTAAAGTCGCGTAGTTGCGGCTTTTTTTGTTTTAACGATATATGTTCTTGTCAAAAGCCAATGACAAGAACATATATCGTTTGCCGAATGATGACAAGAACTTGTATTGTTATGCGTAACTGAAAACCTTTCTCAAAACCTGGTTTAATTAGATGAATTTGAAACGTAAGTTGGTAAGGGTCAACGATTAAGCTTAACGGGATACGTTAATCCAATATACTGGACTTATTCTCCAGTCCAAGACAGCTGCTGTTTTTATTTTAAAGTTTATTTTTCAATGTATGTGAGAAGAAACTTTGAATGATCGAGATCAAGGACGTAAATCTCAGGGGTGGAAGCAGGAAATTGGCTTCGCGTAATTGAAGTTTTTTTTAGCCGGTCTCGAACGCTTCTCGTACTGGTAATCTGTGTAAAGCTTTTATATCTTGAAGCGGAGGAAGCCCGAAATGCCGACGGTACTCCCGGCTGAATTGAGCCGGGCTCTCGTATCCAACTTCCAGCGCGGCGGCCGTCGCGTTCGCGGAGCCGTTTAGCATGAGGCGTCTCGCTTCCTGAAGACGGAGCTGCTTCTGATATTGCAAAGGAGCCATCGTCGTGACAGTTTTAAATTTGTGATGAAGTCCAGATACGCTCATGTTGGACGATCTCGCAACCTCTTCGATCGTAAAGGTTTTGTTGTAATTCACCTTGATCCATTCTATTGCTCTGCCGATCCCCTCATTTTGCTGGTCCATGAAGACTCGTCGGATAAACAAGTGCCCATAATCTCCCGTAAGTAAGCGGAAAATCATCTCGCGTTTGATCAGCGAAGACAGAAAATGAATTTCCGATTCGGGCTTGCCCCGCAACTCCAACAGTCGGATGAATAAGAACTGTAAGTGCTCATCGGATTTGCCTACATAGGCTCCGGGTCCCATCTTTTGGTTGAGCGGTTTCACATTGATGTCAGCTTCCGTCATGACAGAGGCAATTTCTTCCGCCGTTAAATCAATGCGTAAGCCGATATATGGTGATTGCCGCGTAGCGCCAATGACTTGACCGGAGGCCGGGATATCAAACAACGAGACTAAATAGTCGCCCGCACCATAATAGATCGTGTCTTGACCGAGTTGGATTTTCTTGGTGCCTTGTAGGATGAGGCAAAAAGATGGCGTGAGAATGCCTGGCGCCATCGCCGTCGGTCGGTTACGCCGTACCAGCGTAAAAAAGGGGACAGCCGTCTCCGTTCGCCCCTCCGTAAGATTGAGACAAGCCACCTTCTCTAATAATTGATCTAAATTCGTCTGCATGGGAGCGTCACCCTGTTCTTATTTTTATCCTCCTATTATACATCCTACCCTGAAGATTGCCAACCAATTAACGAATTATAAGAATTTTTACTTTGCAGGATTGAGCAAATTTTAAGCAGGAACGAGCTATTTCGCGAAAGTGATTCGTGCCATAATGTCCTTAAGAACATGAAAGGGAGGTTATTCACTTGAATGAACAATCGAAACGGATCATTCTGCTGATGATCATCGCGACTCAACTGATGGTGGTGCTCGACGGTTCTATTTTGATTACCGCGTTACCTGAAATCGGCCGTTCACTACATCTTTCGACGGCAGTATTAACTTGGGTGCAGAACGCTTATATTTTGGCGTTCGGCGGCTTCCTGCTATTAGGCGCTCGAGCAGGGGACATCTTCGGAAGAAGAAAAACATTCAGCGCGGGTATCGCCTTGTTCTCGCTGGCATCGATACTGGCAGGCTTGACGCCGTCTGCTTCGCTGCTACTTGTCGCCCGTGCTTTGCAAGGGGTGGCGGCAGCGATTGCGACGCCGTCGGCGCTGGCCTTGTTGACTGTTACTTTCTCGGAGGCCCGAGAACGTGTGAAGGCGATCGCTATTTACAGCGCAGTGTCGGGAGCTGGAGGAAGCGTCGGTCTAATCGTTGGCGGATTGCTTACGGACGTCATTTCATGGCGCGCCGGGATGTTCCTCAACGTGCCGATCGGCATCACTCTGCTCCTAATGGTGCCCCGATATATGCGGGAGACAGATACGACAAAGGGTCATCTGGATATTATGGGAGCTTTGACATCGGTAATCGGCATGACGGCGCTGGCATTCGGCTTCGTTCAAGCCGCGTCTGTCGGGTGGGGGGCACTGGAAGTATGGGGCCCGGTTGCTCTTGGAGTAGTTTCGCTAGCAGCTTTCGTACTGACCGAAGCACGAGCGAAAGAACCGGTTACACCTCTTCGCTTGTTCGCGAACCGACAGCGATCCGGAGCTTATCTGGGGAGGCTGCTGCTCCTATGCGGCAATTATCCGATCTTTTTCTTCGTCCCGCAATTTTTGCAAAACGTCCTTCATTTTAATTCATTGGAGGCGGGACTTGGGATTATGCCGTTTATGGTCGTTCAGTTCGGGATGATGTATGCCATGCCTTCGCTTGTAGCCCGATTCGGGAATGCTAGAGTATTGATTTCCGGATTGGTAATCGCGATCGCTGGAACAAGCTGGCTGAGTCTCATATCGGCAGATTCTAGCTTTTTCCCTGATTTGTTTTTCCCGTTGATCGTCATGGGGTTCGGGGCAGGGATGATCTTCCAGCCGTTCACGACGTTAGGGTTGTCTGGTGTGGAGGCCAAGGACGCGGGGGCCGCGTCAGGGCTCGTCAACGTCGCTCATCAGACTGGATCGTCGCTCGGGCTCGCGGTTTTGATCTCCGTCTTCGAGGCGGTGAAACGTTCGGGGGATGCTTCCGCTACATCTTTTACCCATGCGATCTCCGTCTCGATCGGGGGTTCGGTCTTATTCCTGACGGCTTCACTCGTTGTGGTGTTGATCTTAGTGCTCCCGGCGAATCGAGTGCGGGCGCGACATGGAGCCAGGGCGTTTTTCTCCAAGGGAACAACAAGATAAGTTTACTTCACACCTTCGCGATGATGATCTGCAATCCTTCAAACTGGAAGCTATCATCGACCTGTGGGAACTTGAATGTTAGAAATGCGGTAAATGTGTTAGAGTGCTTAATAAATTGTCATTAAGTCTTTTAATTATTAGGAGGGATATAATCATGCGAATTATTAATCGAAATTATATCAATGGAGAATTCATTCAACCACAAGGGACGGACGAACAAATTCTAATTAATCCGTCCACGAAAGAAATTATCGGCAAAGTAATCCTTGGAAATGAATCGGATACCCGGGCAGCTATTGCAGCCGCGAAAAAGGCTTTTGTAACTTTCTCGCAAACTTCTATCGAGGAGCGGGCCCAGATGCTTAAACGATTGCACGATTCTATTCTGGCACGTATGGATAGTATGGTCGAAGCAAATATTGAAGAATATGGTGCACCAAGAAGAATGGCGATCGGACGCGTAAAACTGGCAGCGAATAATTTCTTGGATGTTAAGGAAGCATTGGAAAAATTCGAGTTTGTCCGTTACATGGCTTCCGCGAAAGTTGTAAAGGAGCCCATGGGTGTTATCGGTATAATCACGCCTTGGAACGCGAGCTATTCACAAATTACGACGAAGTTAGCAGTGGCAATTGCAGCGGGTTGTACCGTGGTTATAAAGCCAAGTGAATTGAGCGCGATTCAGACCGACGAGATCGTTGAAGCCTTCCACCAAGCAGGGCTGCCTAAAGGTGTAATTAATATCGTCAATGGCTTTGGCAACACGGTTGGAGCGGAATTGACTCGCCACGAAGACGTGGCCATGATTAATTTCACCGGATCAACTCGCGTGGGGAAAGAGATCCGCAGAGGCGCCGTCGATACTATGAAACGAGTAACACTTGAGCTTGGCGGCAAATCCCCGATTGTCTTACTTGATGATGTGGATTTTGAAAAAGCAATTCCGGTTGCTGTAAGACAAGCGCTAACTAATAATGGTCAGGCATGCATTAATGGCTCCCGCTTACTTGTACCTGAACATCGCTTGGAGGAAGTCAAACGGCTTGCTAAAGCGGCTATGGAAGCTGTGAAAGTAGGAATGCCAACCGAAGAAACGACAACCCTTGGACCAATCGTGACACAAAAGCAGTACGAAAATGTTCAACGCTACATTCAAACCGGTATCGATGAGGGCGCTGAATTGATTACGGGCGGAGTTGGAAATCCTGAGGGTCTGGAGCACGGCTATTTCGTCAAACCGACACTTTTTGCAAATGTCACGGAAGATATGACGATTGCGAAAGAAGAAATCTTTGGCCCCGTACAAGCGATCCTCACCTATAAAACGGAAGAGGAAGCCATTGAAATGGCAAATAATACGTCGTATGGGCTTGCAGCCTATATTCATACCGGTAATTTGGAAAAAGCTAATGAGCTTGCTCGCAAAATCAATTCGGGAACCATCCTCATAAACGGAGCGTTTCATGAAATGAAAGCCCCATTTGGCGGTTATAAACAGTCCGGTATTGGCCGAGAGTATGGCGAATACGGTATTGAAGAATGTCTGGAAACAAAGACGATTACGGGATATGAAAAATCATATTGATCGATAAATTAAGAGGTATCATTGCAATATTTCTCGGACTGAAATATCTGCCTAAATCCGATCGTCATAAAGCAGCTCGCCTAGATGTACTCGGTATGTGCCTTTCTCCAATTGCATTCGATACGCTTGCTTACGGTGTGAGCGAAGGTGGCACAAGCTGGTCTTCCACTTCTACAGTTACAGGGCTAACGATCGGCGTGATGCATTAATTGCATTTATATTCGTGGAGCTCCGATAGAAGCATCCACTTCTGGAATTGAAAGTATTCAAATCCTCGGACTTTACACGCAGTATAATCTTGACCTGGACCGTTCAGCTATCATTATTCTGTGCGTTGTTGATTGTACCTCTGTACCTTCAAGGCATGAAGCATTACACCGCTCTTGAAACCGGCTGTATTCTAATGCCACAAGCGCTTTGCGCAGGAATCGGCATGCCAATCAGTGGACGTCTATTTTATAAAATCGGTGCCAAGCGGCTTGCTTTCATTGGTTTAGCCATCGTATCTAGTGCGTTATTTATTTTATCAAGTGTATCGGTTGATACCAGTCTGTCGCTTATTATCGTGTCCATTTGCACGTTAGGACTTGGGATGAGTTTCTCCATGATGCCACTGAATACACATGTTCTGAACTCTGCCCCTCGCCGGTTGGTTAGCCGCGTAACGCCACTTACTACAGCTGCACAGCAAGTTATCGTTTTGTTCGCGGTTGCAGCACTTACTGGGTATCTTACTTCGCAAATTACTTCTTACGCAACAATTGCTGGGGAAGGAGCGAATCCGCTGGCTGCAATAGTGGCGGGTTACGGAGATACGTTCTTCCTTTCCGCATGTATTGCATCAGTTGGTGTCGCCCTTTCACTAATTCTTCGCAAACCACGGTTGAAGGAAGAAGATCAATTGGATAGTGGTGATGAGCCAAATCCAGCAATGATAATGGGTTACTAAACAACATTCACTTAAATTAATTAGTATAGGAGATTAAAATATATGACAACTCAAAAAGTATGGTTTATTACTGGAAGCTCTAGAGGTCTTGGCCGCAGCCTGACGGAAGCTGTTTTGAAAAAAGGTGATTATGTGATTGCAACAGCACGTAGTCCGAAATCGTTGGCAGATTTGGCTGAACAATACGGTGACAAAATTCATCCGCTTGTCTTGGACGTAACCGATAAGAAGGCAGTAATTAAAGCTGTTGAGCAAGCGATTGAAGTATTCGGGCGACTGGATGTCGTCGTAAACAATGCCGGCTACGGAGACATGGCTTCCATTGAAGATGTGACACACGATGATTTTCATGCCCAGATGAACACGAATTTTTATGGCGTAGTCTATCTGACAAAAGCGGTGCTGCCGATCATGCGTAAACAAGGTGGCGGGAACATCATTCAGATTTCATCGATAGGCGGACGGATTGGGACCGCTGGGCTGGCAGCTTATCAAAGTGCCAAAATGGGCGGTCGGTGGCTTCTCAGAAGTACTAGCTCAAGAGGTCGCGCCATTCGGCATCAAGGTTACCGTGATCGAACCAGGAGGCATGCGTACAGACTGGGCAGGCTCGTCAATGACCATCCCACCAGTCAGTGAACCGTATGAGCAGACCGTCGGGGCATTCGCTAAAATGCTTCGTGAACATGCCGGACAGGAGCCTGGACACCCTGTCAAGATCGCGGAAGTCATTACAGGACTACCTGACATGGAAGAGCCGCCGTTTCGTCTCTTAATGGGCAATGATGCTGTAGCCATTGCAGCTGCCGAACAGCGAGCACGCGCAGAGTCCGATGCGAAATGGCGATACCTAAGTGAGTCGGTCAGCTTCAATTCCTAATATATAAGAACAGGGGGCTATGCGATATTACATAAAAGGGGGGTTATTCTTTTGAATGAGCATCTAGTTGGATTCTTCCGATTCCATCAACATTCATGATTGATTAAAGTGGTGTTATCCGTTCGACCTTCATAATCCAAATTTTGTTCAGGTCTTGAGCCCCGGCATGAGTAATAAGGTGAATCGATTCACGGAAACGGCGATGGCAAGTGGGGATACCAAGACCGCCGTATTCTCCGGCATGAGTAACAAGGTGCACGGAACCGGCGACGACAAGCGGGAATACCAAAACCGCCGTATTCGCTGGAGGCTGCTTCTGGAGCGTGGAAGCGCCGTTAGAGAAGCTGGACGGCGTCGGAGCGTCGTCACCGGCTATACGGGCGGACACACGAGCGACCCAACTTATGAGAAGGAGTCTACCGGAAATGCGGGCCATCTCGAAGAGGTGCAGGTCCGTTACGACCCGAGCCGTATCTCGTACGACCAGCTGCTCCAAGTCTTCTGGCGCAAAACGGATCCGACCGACGCGGAGGGGCAATTCGCCGACCGCGGCACGGAAAATCGTTCAGTCATCTTCTACGACGGCAAGGAACAGCAGACGGCGGCGGAAGCGTCGAAAGGGCGCTCGCCGCGCAAGGCAAGTTTCAGAAGCCGCTCGTGACGAGCATTTTACCAGTCTCCGCGTTCTATGCTGCCGAGGACGTCCATCAGGACATCTACCGGACCCATCCGTCCGATTACAAATTCAACGACGTTGCGTCCGGCCGGGAGGCTTTTCTGGACCGCGTCTGGGGCGAGGGTCAGGAGCTGATGGCGCTGGAAAGTCCGTATTCCCGGTTCGACAAAGCGGAAAGGCTGAAGTCGCTCACGAAGCTGCAGGTCGAAGTCACGCAGCATGATCAAGACGGCCCCGAGCCGACGGGACTTCGATATTGCACGAACTCCGCGTCGCTGCACTTTATTCCTAAGGACGACTTGACACAAAGCGGATCCGGAAAATATGACAATCTATTTCAAGGGGACGATGAACAATGAGAAACGAGTTTATTTTGGAACTATTGGACAGCCGGCTGAACGTCTTTTTACAATTGGTCGAGCAATGCCCGCCGGACAAACGCCGCGTGATCCCGAACGGCTTCAAGAACCACCTGCACTGGCATGTCGGACATGTGCTGACGGTGACGGAATTCCACGTGTTCAGCCTCTCGAACCATCTCACATTCCTGACGGGACGGTACCAGGCGTTGTTCGCCTACGGCACGAAGCCCGCGGATTGGCAGGAAGAGCCACCAGCGTGGGACGACTTGATCTCGCAGCTCAAGGCTCTAGCGTTCCTTATCCGCGAGACTTTGAAGGACAGGCTGGACGAGCCCGTGCCGGAGAACTTCCTGAAGGCGCAAACGATCGGCGAGCTGATCGTGTCCACGGAGCTGCATATGCTTGACCATGTCGGATTTGTCAATGCTATGCTGAAAGCACTGCAAGCTTCTTAAGGCGAACGATGCTTCTTTGATTACTGCCAACGACGAACCATATGCCCGCCTTCAACACGATAATGATTGCAATCACTTTAATGATGATTATTGTTCAGTTCGCAGCAACCTTAAAAAAGAGAAAAAGAGAAAAAGAGATTCCAAAACGGTAAAAGTTGGTGTAAAATACGACAAGAAACTAAAGGAGAACTGACTATGCTATTAAATCAAGAACTAGAAGAAGCAAAGCGAGAAATTATCGCCGATGCGCCCGCTAACAGTTGAGCATAAGATAGAGATCTATAATATTGTTTCAGCACTTGAGAAAATGTCTGAGAGTAGTATTGAAGATGTAGTTGAATTCGCTGATAGTAACGGATTGTGCATTAAAGATGATAGTTACAATAAATATATTAAAGAAAATGAATACGTCTATAGTAGGGTCAAAGATGTGAAATATCAAGAATTCCAAAATTTGTATTATTATCTCGAGGGCTTTACTCCGTTTTCAACGCAACATAAAATTAAGGGTTCTGAATTTGAAAATGTATTTGTTGTGTTAGACAATGGTAAGTGGAATAAATTCAATTTTGAATACTTGTTTAGTAACAAAACTGAAAACGAATCAGTATTTTTAAGAACTAAAAAGATTTTTTATGTTTGTTGCACAAGGGCAAAGGAAAATCTAATTGTTTTCTATCATAATCCTAATGACTATATCGTTGCTCAAGCAGTAAAGTGGTTTGGGGTGGATAATGTGCATAAAATGTAAACTTAAACTAATAGCTAAGGAAACAAGAGGAAGGATAAAATTGGTTTCTAGGTTGAATTGTAAATATAGTCTCGTTTATAATTAAGTATATATCAATAAATCTCATTTATAATCGTTCGAAATCTCAAATAGACATTCAAAAAAGCACCCATTTGGGTGCTTTTTAGTCTCATTTATAATTGTTACCCACAAGAGGTATCAGTAATGATTATTGTTGAGACTTATTTGATCAATAAATGAGATAAATACGGATACATGTTTGAGACGTAATAATGAAGATAGATGAATCAAATCCGTTGATTTATCTATCTTAGAGAGGAGAGTGCCCTCATGATCGATAAATACCCTTTACTCAAGGAAAAGGATAAGACTATGTTCGTATTTGAAAAATCTGGCAAATATTATGGCCATATTGTCAAAAATAAAACCGACAAGGCACCGGCGAAATTGATCTTTGAAACTCCTAAATTCGGCACCGTTGAAGAATTAAAAGCTGAATATCCTTCAGCGGAAGTGTAGGGCTGTCTATCTATTTCGGTCGCTTTGGCTGCGATCTGGAATAGTTCTTTTTTTACGTTAATTAATCTTTTGTACAAGGGTGATTTATGAATCTTGAGAACATCTGCCTTTCATTTCATTACGAAACCTGTAAGTCTGAACTAGATTTAGCCAGGATATGCAGATCGATTGATCAGTGTGGCGGCAAAGTGGACGAAAAATATTGGATGCATGGCTTTGCAACTATTACTGTCATTTTTTATAATGAAAGAGATAGTAATAGGGGGATTCGTGCAGAATGTATAAAATAGTGTTTTTTGATGTTGATGGTACGTTATACAGTGAAGTGGATAGAGTAATCCCTAAAAGTACAAAAGTGGCGATTAAGAGACTTCATGAAGAAGGCATTAAGGTCGTAGTTGCAACAGGTAGACCGCATAATTTATGTGAAGAACTGATTTCACTAGGTATTGATACATTAATCTCGTCTAATGGCGCTCTTGTGAAAAACCAAAGCGAAGTTATTTATAAGTCGGTAATATCTCAAAAGACTGTTCATGATCTGTCGAGTTTTGCCGAGTTACACGGACACGGTATTTCCTACTTTACAGATTCAATTTCAATGAACGGCATCGGTGTAGAAGAGAAACGTGTTAGAAATGCTCTAGCAGAGACTCTTGGTCTTGTAGATTATCCTAGCAAATTAAACACACTGCCAGAGGAGATTTACTGTATATGTTTGTATGCTGATGAGAGTGAAACTGAAAAATTTATTGATAACTTTCCGCAACTTCAGTTTGTACGTTTCCACGGTTATGTAATGAACGTCCTTGAAACTCAAATTGTATCTAAATCGCAAGCAATTAAAAAAGTGCTGGATTATTACAAAATTGACGTTTGCAATTCAATTGCATTTGGAGATGGTGGAAACGATTTGGATATGTTAGAGTTTGTAGGTTTGGGGATTGCTATGGGAAACGGTGATGAAAAGCTTAAACAAAAAGCAGATTTCGTTACCAAAAAAGCAAGCGAAGATGGTATACACTTTGCTCTGACACAGTTCGGAATAATATAATTCAGTCATCCATCATTTAACTAACGGAAACGTTTGTTGAATAATACGACGAGGATGTGAACCCTTGAACCCTAATGATGTATCCAATAAAGATGAGATGGTTGTATTTCTTCATACATTGAGACATGATCTAACTAATAATGCTTCGAGCTGGGAGAACCAAAAACTGGATAGCTTTTTGGAGGCTATGGCTGCTTGGTTAAATGATTCTGATGATGCGAATTCGAAAACGCCTACTTGGAGTCTGCTTGCAACCTCTTTATTAGCTGGTAAGGCATACGAGTAAAAAAAGCCATTACACTACCGGGTAACGAGAGCACCATAACAACAAGGTTTATTAGACGAGGAAGTAACTGAGAATGAACTAAAGGAAAAGTACGACAAGTTCTGCTATAAGCACCAAACAGTGTGAAAAGCAGGAGATTACAGCAGTAATCTTAACTTTACAACCAAGGATGGGAATGACGGAACCATGTATCCTGAAACCATCCCGCCAATACTCCTGCGCGCGTTATGTTTAACAGAACATAAGGTGTGAAGTACAGGTAGATTCGGCAGAACGAAGGCTGTAGCCATTCGAATAGAAAAAGGTATGCCAACGGATATGTCGCGCGGCTGAAAAACTGGATATGGTGAGAATGTTCAAACAAACTGAACTGACGAACTTCCGAATGTACAGGTCTAAAGTTAGAACATATGGAAACATATGTACCATCAAAAGATGGTGTGAGTGGCGTAAAGTAAGAATTTTTCCTATGAAATACGCTATGCCGAACAATGGCGGCATCTGTCTCACAGGCCTAGAGGAAGCACCTAAGTACAGAAAGAATAGCTAGGTTGTAAGGGACTTGGAAAACAAGGGACATTGTAACAAGGGCTGTTACCCGAAATGGTTGTTATAAGGCGCATGCCGAAATACATTCATCCTTGTGAGGGTAGGGGTATGACTGGTGAAACTCCTATAATGGGAGTGGAGGAACAGCCCCAAGTCTAACTGAAAAGAAAGATTGTTTTCCAAGCGTGAATTGCACCGATCAGGTAAGAACGTGGGGACATCAATGGATGCCACAGTGCAAGCTACTGGGATGACTGAACAGTCCATATCCTAGAGTAACGAGGAACTTATGATCTAGTAAAGTCAGTTAGAGGGAACGCGGAGTGCGGTGAAAGTCGCACGCTCCGTGTGGCGCAGGGGAAAAGCTGGAGATGACATCAAATGCTTACCTATTGCAACCGGTAGGACATTAAGCAGCAAGAGAAGGCAGCCAGGTATATAGGGCTGCCTTCATTACGTTAACGAGCACTTTAGCGGAGGAGTCAGTCTGCAAATAAACAATAAACTAAAGCGTCACATACATTGAGAGGTGTTCTATGCCAAAGACATGGATAATCACAATTTGTGCTGTACTTCTGGAGTTTGCGAGTGATAAGCGATATTCAAGTACAGGATACTTTGTAATTGACAAAGAGTTTTACAAAACGACTGACAAAGAACTCGTCTCAGAGTTAAGTAAGTACGTTATTGATGTCGGCAGAAACATCATGCCCCACTTGTTGCCTGGAGTCTAAGCATAGCTAGTAATTAAAGGGCATGGATGGCTAACGAGTAACGATAGCTCAATAAAACAGCGGTAGTGACTTTATTTTCTTAATTAGTCCAAAATGTTCAAACAGATCGCAACATGGGCAATCCTTCCATCGTCTAATCTTTAGTTTGTTAGTTAATTTGAGGGAGGGGCAGAAATGAACAGAATGTTCCAGATGAAATCGCTCGTAATAGCCCTAGGTTTATTATTGGGCGGGACCATCGCGACAGCCGACGCTATAGTTGCTGAGGAAGCAAATGCCGAGAAGGCCAATATTTCTGATACTGCGGCTCAAATATCGATCCGTCTGGAAGCGGAGCCGCGCTTACAGGCTCCGCTGCGTACGTTAGTTTCCGCTTCACCGCAAACGTTTATTATTGAGTTTCCGGAGCCGATGGATCATGAATCTGTTGCCAAAGCGATAGAAAAACAAAGCGCAGCATCAGACAATCCCTACACACCGGAGCTAAAATGGGATTTCGACTGGATAAATGATCGGACGGTTCACGTTCATGTTTCGGTAATCAGACTACACCCGAATACCGGTTATTATTTGCAAGGAGATTATCAGGTGAATGTAAACGAATCGCTGACGATCCAAGGCAAACCAATCGCAAATGCTCCGATTTTTGCCGTATCGATCCAGTCATCGTTACAGCTATGGCGCTATTCGACGGATGGCGAGGTACGGGAGCTGATCACCGCAATCGATGACCCTTATTCATTCCGAATACTGGGGAATAGTGACAGTTATTTACTTGGTATACGGCCTATTGATTATTGCGAGTGTGACGCTATTTTGAAAAAGCTGTATGCCCTTTATGATCTTCAAGAAAAGCAACTTATCCGCTATCCCGTGGTACTACAAACGAATTATATGGGAAAAGGCGACTTCGTGGTCGATCGACGCGGGTTCTTTTACGAGCAGCCTGAACAAGGGATTCAAGTCCCGCAAAGCAACACCGCCTCATCCATCCATGTTGATGGATATGTTCATGGAGCCAGCTTATCTAAGGATGGCAAGTACGTGTTCATGGCAGTCGGGAAGGAATCGCAGGAGAACGATTTGACACTTCTTCTATACTCGCTCGATAAGGACATCACGCAGGTGCTTGACGAATCCGTAAACGGATGGATTCCGGAAGACCAAGGTTTAAGCCAGCGTATGCCGGTTCAATTTAAAGACGATGGGGAACACGTTTATTTCGTGCTGAATGATCGTCCGTATCGTGAACTCCGAAATCAATATGCTTGGCGTGACGGCACAATTACTGAATCGAAGCTGCCGATCCCTGACGAGAGTTGGTCTGGATTTTCCGCTTCCAGCGATAACGTGTATCGCTACTATGCTAACGGTGGACTATTTCATGGGACAGAGCTTGTTTATCCCCCTCATAAGCTTCCGTTCTGGTCCGAGGTGTGGGTAAATGGAACGCACAAGATCATTTACTCCAGTGGAGAATTGGATCGATCGGGACAAAACCAGTATACAAATCGGATCAACGTTTTCGATGCGGATCGTTTGGAAGATAAGACGCTGTACACCGGTCTATACCACGATTCGATGGTGATTGGTAGCAGCAAAGACGGTAAGTGGATATACGTTAGCGCAAGAGAGCCAGTTCACCATACGGCTATGCGCCCCGCGTTCGGTGAAGGAGACGGGAAGCTACTCGCGCATGTAAGACAGAATGTTGATTTGCCGATTACACTTTATCTGAATGAAACCAAACTGCAGCTGGAGCATTCTCCGAATAGTGTAGACGACTACGCATTGTTCGTTCCACTGAGAGAAGTATTGGAAGCGGCGGAATGGAAGATCACATGGCAAGCAGAACGACAAACGATTCTCGGTGAGAAAACTGGCCGAACGGATCGCGCGTTCAAATTTAACATTGGAGAAAGTAGAGCCGAGTTCAATGGCAGAGTAGTCGAGTTACCGATAGAGCTCAGGCTAGTCGGCGATACGACTTATATGTATGCAGGAATTTTACAAAAGCTCGGCATGATGCTCGAGTGGGACGATTCGAAGCGGGTTCTGTTCATCCGGCAGATGCCGGAAACGGGGGGAGTCGTATTGCCCGACGGTTCAAAATATGAAGGCGATTTGATTGGCGATGTTCCTTCAGGCAAAGGAATGTTATTCGACAAGGTCGGTCGATTGATCTACGAAGGTGAATTCAAAGCCGGCAAGTTTCATGGGCAGGGGAAGCTTTACAGTGAAACGGGTCAGCCGGATTACTTCGGACTATTCGAACTTGGCGAGAAAAGAGAATGATCAACATTCAAATCGATACAAAAACATGTGAATAAGGCTAGAGTAAGTTTAATTAAAGGAAACGATAGTGGAAGAGGAGCTGCTATTTTGAAGCGGCTTCTTTGGGTTTCATTAAAGTAACGGGCAGGGTTATGCAACCAATCCCCATTTTGATCGTCTAAAAAGCAGAGGGGGATTCGTATGCGGAAACCTATTTTAGCATGTGTTATTTTAGTTCTTGTGATTGGAATGGTGGTACTGTCTAAGTTTCAATTACAATCTGCTTCGCTTAGTATTGATGAAATTGCACCACCAGGAGATGTCGTAAAGATAGAATATCGACACGGTGGAAACGGCTTATTCTACAAGACAGAGAACATAACAGAAATTAATTATTTTATCCAGTCATTGAGAGCAACCACATATCGTAAGACGAAGCCGAATCCATGGACTGGTAGCGGAAGTCTTCAACTGTACGATAAAGAAAACAAAAAGATAATAGGTATGTCGTTTGGACCGAATCAAGATATCCAAATCAATGGAGTTTATTATCATATGACTAATGATATTAACGACCGACTAATGACCTTTTTTGATGAATTTTTAATTGATAATAATGTCGTCAAGGGTAAATGAGATTGACCTAACGGAAAACGATAGCACCATGACGAACGGGCTGCCGACATCATCGGCAGCCTGTTCAACTATCGGACAGGTTAACGTGGTGCCAGTGTGGAAGATTATGCAATTATAATCGAGTATCGATCACGCTAAGCAGGAAAGTATGTGGATTAAATGGAATTAATATACAATTATATCCTACTAGGAGGGTCTTTGAATGGCATTCCCAACACATATTGTATCAGCAGGCGGAATTGTAGAAGATGGACATGGAAATATTTTGTTAGTTAAAGCTCATGACGATGGTTGGGTGTATCCTGGGGGAATTACTGAGGTTGGAGAAAACCTAATTGATGGAGTGCTCCGTGAAATTAAAGAAGAAAGTGGAATCGACGCGATTGTTAGTCATTTAGTTAATGTTATATCCAATACAGCGGTCCATAAGTGGTATGACGGTGTGACTGATGTTCCTACGAAGGTCATGTTTGATTTCGTGTGCAGAGTTGTTGGCGGAGTACTAACTACTTCTGATGAAACGAGCGATTGCAAGTGGGTTCCAAAGGAAAATGTTCTCGATTTTATTACTTTACCTGCAATCCGTTTGCGTTATGAAGCTTATTTGAACTTTAATGGTTCTGTGAATTTTATGGATTACGTTACTACAACAACGCACGAATGCAGTCTTAATTTTCAAAGAGCGTTGTAGTCATTAAGAATAGTTCTTTAAACTAACGAGGAACAATAGTTCAATCAATAAGGGCTGCCGCGAGGTGGCCCTTTGCTCCGAGAGACGGGCAGTAGAGCGTGGTGGCTACCTCCAGTGGCTAGGTTTTTAGGAGTTTTCCAGGACCTCGTAATACGAACGGGCAGGATAACACAATAATCTAGGACTTTAACCGGCTGTTATGCAGCCGGTTTGTTACGTTTTCGATAATCTTGAAGGGAACCGAATATTGACAAATATAATATGTTACACTAAACTGTAATAGTGACAGTAAAGTGTAAATATAAGCAGTAAAGAAGGTGAGAACATTGAATACTTACACCGCTAAGCAAATAGCTGCAGTTTTGCAAAAAGATGACCCACAAATGAACTTAAGAACGGTCAGGTACTATACACAAATCGGGATTATCCCACCCCTAGAATTGGTTGGCAACAAAAGGATGTATACGGATAGCCACCTATATTATTTTCGCGCTATCCTCACGTTATCTAAAAGCGGGGAAACCCTAGCCTCAGCGCAAGAAAAGCTAAAGGGATTGTCAATTGATGATGTCATCAAAATCGGTGAAAACCTCCGCCTGTATCAGTCCAATCAGGTTCTTCAGAACGAAACTCATGTCGTAAACGAAGATGTTATCATCTCGATGAGCTCGCGCATTTCACCAGAATTGAAAGCGAAGATGATCGAAACCGTTGCCCATATGCTGAAAGGGGAAGGAAACAAATGATCAAAGTCCGTTACGCAAAATCAGCGATTGAAAATGAAGAAGGCATGAACCACCTTTGGATTCAACTGGCTCCGGTTGGGCAAGTTGGGAAAGCCCATATACAACTCTCTCTTCCAGCTGGTATTCATCGGGTTCGTAATCTTAGTGGTTTCGATGAAGATCAGACGGGAGAAATTTTTATCCATAACCCTAGGTATGTAAGCGACGTTTTTATCGAAGTCTTCACTCGAGAGCCCGTGTCATGCGGGGAGAAAACCATTACTGTAGCATTCTGTTACAATGACGAAAATGGAAGTGTCACTCGCGTTGAACATTTTATTCGCTTAATGGTTGTAACGGATGAGGAAATCGATAACGCCTTCATTGACGAAGAAGTTGTAAGTAAAATCAAGGAACTGCAGCAGCAGAACGAAGGTTCCAAAGTTCAAGATAGTATCGAATATGCGCCGACAAAGTTTATCAGGATCGACCCCAATCACCTTTCTGAATGGGAAAAGAAATACCGGATCGAAGGGATCATTCAATAGGAGGAACCTGAACCTAATACCGTACGTTGTGGAGAATACCAGTAGGGGTGAACGGGCTTACGACATTTATTCGCGTATGTTGCAAGACCGCATTATCTTCATTACAGGGGAAGTATCGGACACGTTGGCGAACACCGTTATTGCGCAGTTGCTCTATTTAGAAGCGGATGATCGGGAAAAGGAGATCAAATTGTACATTAACAGTCCCGGTGGATCCATCACAGCAGGTATGGGAATTTATGATGCCATGCAATATGTAAAACCGGATGTAAGCACGCTTTGTATCGGTATGGCGGCTTCCATGGGTGGATTTCTCTTATCCAGCGGAGCTAAAGGAAAACGCTACTGCTTGCCAAATAGTGAAGTTATGATTCACCAGCCATTGGGAGGCATACAAGGGCAAGCATCCGATATTGAAATTAGTGCAAAGAGAATCTTGAATTTACGCCAGAAATTGAATCAACTGTTGGCAAGACAAACAGGGCAATCGATTGAAAAAATTGAAAGGGACACTGACCGGGATCACTTTATGTCCGCCCAGGAATCCCTAAACTACGGTATAATTGATGCCGTACTTACGAAATAAGAACCTTCTCAGACCTAGCGATTGAAAAATGAACATAGGAGCCAACCTAATTAATTGTTACGCTCCCTCAGAGAATAAGGATTATCTCACGAATGCTCGCTCATTCGCAGGATTTCAATATGCTTGTTAAACAGGAGTTCAGGTGTTTGGGTAGTGTGGGACAGGCAGTTCCGTTAGTGCGCATGCGGGAACAGAAGGTGCTGAATATTTTTACAACATCTTCCATAAGAAAAGTTATGCTGCACGCTTCTCTCCACAAGGTCCTTGGGGATTCACTCTCCCAAATCTCGACGGGTCTTTGCCCTCACATTCCTTCGTCCTATCTTTCCAAGGTGTGGAGTCCGATCAACGTTAACGGAACGGGTCTATGCCCTAAAGCTTAAAAATATCGGTACTCCGTGCTTTCTTTATGAGTTCCTGCGAATGAGCCAATTTACGTGTCAGAGTTAAGATTTATTTTTTATGCAGATAATGGTAGCTGGGCCTTATCCATGGAGAATGATTGTCCTTCTCTTGCCATGGCTACAAGCATACGGGCTAGTTTCCCAATCAGCTTCATCATGGACTGCATTTTCGTCATTCGTTTCACTTCGGTATTATGCGTATGCATGGCTTGGAACGCTTCATTGAAAGATAACAGGTGAAACACAGTGAAGTAGAGATGCTTGCGCAGTAGCGAGTTGCCTCGTTTGGTGAGCTTGATTTGCCCCTTATACTTGCCTGAACTTCGTTCTGCTAAGTTCAATCCTGCCTTGCGCAATAATTGATTTCCGTGAGACAGCTTACGTAAGTCCCCGCCAAATGCCAATATGGCAGCCGTTGCAGGAACGGAAGTACCGACAGATCGAACGAGATCAGAACAAGGAATTTCAGGCAGTATCTTTTCAATCATCTCGTCCGCTTCGTCAATAATTCGGCGGATCCTTTCATACTCTTCGATGAGGTGCCTCAGCTCCCATTTGTCTTCTTCAAGGGCAGTAGTGTCTCCCACGCTATGTCTAGCGAGTGATTGAAGTTCCAAAGCCTTGTTCGTACCTCGCACCCCGCCAGGTCTGGCCATATACTCACCCCAGATCTGTACCATTTGCTCCGGAGTTAGCTGCAATAGGTCAGAAGGGGCTGGGAACCGGCGCAAAGTGGCCAAGGAACGATCGCTAAAAATATCATCAAATGCTTGTCTGTATTCTGGAAAACGGATATCGAGCCAGCGGTGGATTCTATTCTTAATCCGTCCTGATTTAACAACCCAGTGCTCTCTGTTTGTAACCATAACCCGTATACGGCGGAATGCTTCATCCTTTGGAGCGAAGGCTGTGTAGAACCCACGACTCACCGCATCGGCGATGACCAGAGCATCCTTTGGGTCGTTCTTGGAAGGTGAGTTATCTCTGTTTTCCTTATTGCGTTTGGTTGTCATTGGATTGACAAGAGCCACATCAATTCCTTGATCCACCAACCAGTTGGCAAGATTGAACCAGTAGTGACCGGTGCTCTCCATTCCCACAACCAAGTCATTCATGCCGTGCATCTTCTGTAATTTCCGAATACTGTCTTCTAGATGCTCAAAGCCAGCTAGGTCATTCGAAAATAGAATAGGGCGCTTGGTGAGGACAATACCTCGAAAATTAATGGCTTGTGCAGCGTGCTTCTCTTTGGCAATGTCGATGCCTATGACCAGAGTGGTAGTGGAGATTCGTTCTACGCGTTGATTTTGAGACTTAATTGGATTAGACTTCATGATAACGCCTCCTAAGGTGAGTTCTGAGGGCTGCAACCCAGTACATACTCATCCTAGCGAGGCGTCCTTTTTTCTGCAAGTTCAATCTACTAACACCTACAGGAATGTTAACGGGTACTATAGCTCACTAAGCAAACAGAACCAGGCTGCCGGTATGGATCGGCAGCCTCGTTGCGCTAACGGGCAGGATAGTTAATAGGAAAATATTTACACGCGAACAAATGATCGCTATAATGGAGTGGTATGCGTAAAGCGGTAAGTTTGATTGGCTACACAATTAAAAAGTGCATTTTAACTGAGTTTTTCAGAATATGCTGAGAGGGGCAATCTTAATGTCGGATAACAACCAGGTATACGAGTTTGAATTACCCGAAATCAATCTTGTTGGCTTGTGTATCACTTCACCCTTTAAGGGCCATCTTCCTGAAAGAGTAGAAGATATGAAAAAGGAATTTTTCAGACGCAAAGTTGAAATTCGAAATATAATTCATCCTGAACGTTACGTGAGTCCGAGCTTTTCTTCGGAGATACTGTTTACTTACTTCGTTTGCATGGAAGTGGCTGATATTACAGATGTACCAGCAGGGATGTTAGGCTTTACGATACCTCCGCATCGTTATGCGAAAGTAAAATCAACAAGTGACCCCTATCGAGATATTCACGATTATTTGAAAGCCAACAACAAGCAAAACAATAACAGGGCGCTCGCATTCGAAATGTATCATTTTGAAAATCCTGTATGGCCTGATGAAGCTGAGGTATATATCCCAATCATGGATTAAGCTAACGGATACGATAGTTCAATGATTCAAGGAGCAGTTTTGCGAAATGGGTATGATTTATCATACTCTTATCGAACAAGTATAAGTGGATAGGTTCATAACAAATTGGAGGTGCTAATTATCAGAAAGGCTATTTTAGGTATTATTGTAGCTCTTATTCTTGCTGGTTGGTTTTCATATCAGTATGCTTATAATCGTGTTGTTAATGCTTTTACTATTGATACTGCTTCGGAAATCACTGAAAAGTCTGCTTCTACGTTTAATTAATACTAAACAGAAATATAATTTTGGGCTTGTTAATACAAGTGACAAAGCACTAAAATTACTGAAAATTGAGCTACAGGATTTTCAAGGAATTGTAATCGGCGATTTAACTATTGACGGTAAACCATTTACGGTTCAAGTGATTCCAAGCCATAGGGTATATACAAGTTCTGATACTTGGACAACAAACAAAAGAGTCATAGTTGACTATGATGTAGAGATAAAGGAATCATTTATACAGAATCCCAAAAGCGTTGTGATAACTTATTCTTATTTGGGAATTGAACATCTGCAGACAATAAAGAGACTGATAATAAGGTAGCGGTTTTATTCACCTAACTGGGAACATTAGTTTAATAACAAAATTTTACTTTTATTTCCTTACTTGTGCTATTCTATTTATATGGATAACTGAAACAGATCTGGCATTTCACAAAGGGAGGATGCTTTTCTATGGTGATCTTTTGCATAATGATTGTATCTATTTTCGGAGCATTTATTGCTTTGGATATGTACATTTCAAGGATTTGGGATGTCTTTTCAGCGAAAAGCTATGATATGCTGAATATGGTTGCTGGTGATCGGAAATCACATCCTTCTTCTATCCTTAAACGAGGTGAAGAATACAAAAATAAAACCCGTTTTCTTCGAAATCCATAACGAATATGAGATGAAATTGAAGATATTAAGACCCTGCAAGCCATTACTTACCTTGATCGAAGAATGAATTCGATCACTAGGTAAAATGGGGAGTTTGGGTCTTTTGTTATTACTACCCTGGATATAGCGAATCATGGACAGGAGCTTCATCTGGGAGCAAGCAATTAAACTAAAGGGCAGTTTAACGTGGAAGAGTTAACCTGAAAAATGCATACTCAATCGAATTTTATAATAAATCATTTTATTGATACAGTGCAGTGCGTTAATAAAGGGGGGGGCGGAAACTGGAAAAGATAAAGTTAGCAAAAATCGAGGGATATTTATTGGCATTCTCGTTATTACATACCAGGAATATTGGTTATACGTTTGAATTTACAGAACTTGAATATCATGATGATATTCTTGTTTCTTTTGTTAACTCTTTAAAATTAAACAAAGGCAAGGGTGAAGAAGTGATTGCAAAAGTAACTCCCATCTTGGATTGGAAGGAGGAAATAAAAGGTCTTTGTGATAAATGGTTTTTTGAGATTGGGTATACCTTTAATCGACATGATAAACCAGTTAGATTTTGTAAAGAGTTTAGTATTAATGGTTTCATTGATTTAATGAGCAATTTTTTCGAAAGTGATTTCACGATATATAAAGTAGATAGTGAGCCAAACTTTTTCACTGAGATTTATTGGGATGATTTGATTTTTGTTTGCAACAATAAACAGTTCCTACTTCATTTTGGGAATTATGATTGAACTAACGGGAGAACGATAGTTGCAAGGCAAATAACTTAACTCTGATGAGGTGTTATGTGAATTTATTAGATTCATTAAAAGAGAAAAAAGTAAAAGTCCAACAAATACCGAACTTGGGTCCTCACTTACGAAAGCATTGGGAGAATAATTTCGCTAATCATTTAAGTGAAAACGAGAAAAAATCTATTTATCTTTACGATAATGAGGGTTACTGTGGTTATTTATGGCACTTGTTTAGCTATAAGAAGAGAGAGAGCTTTCAGCGTCAGGATGCGAACAAAACCTTCGATAATATCGAAAAACATACTTGCTATGTATTTTATCAGCATTCAGATGATGCATTGTTGATAGAAGAATTATCAGAGTTAACTGCAGATGAATTTATAAATGCAGCGGATGTTTATGTTGTAGACATAAAATTTAATTGGACATATGTAATAACCCATGAGACTGGCATGTGCGGTCCTTACTTTAGTTATAGAAATGAGTCTATATTATCATCTACCTAACGAGAAACGATAGCATGATACAGACCATAACGAGGCAGCTGAAATAAACCGGCTGCCTTTTCCACGGGCAGATTAGTTCAACATAAAGTCTTACAGCCATAGGGATATACTCCTGCCTTTCCTTTTAATTTGGGAAACTAATATAAAAACAATAAACCGGGAGGAATCCGCTTTGGGCGTCAACTGGAATACCCAGATTCGAATCAATGATCCGTCGGTACTGGACCGTGATCAGGTCGAGAATGAATTACGACAAGGAAAACATGTCATCGTGCAGTTTTCTCATCCATCATTCTACGGCTCAATACTCCACGAATTAGACGAATTATGCGCCCATTGGGATGAGAACTTGGGTGTACGCTTTTATGGGCATTACTCTTTATCATTTGATTGCAATACTATTCTACAGATTCCGAATGTCAAAACTTTGTATGTTGATTGTCTACTCCATGCTCACAATACCGAGGCACTAACCCGGCTTGAGAATTTGTACTATTTGAATTTGAACATATTCGAGTTGGAAGATGCAGAGATCCTGAGAGGCGAACCTCTCCAAAACCTTTGCATGCTTACGATTTATTCTGAGAAAAAGACCGTGAATTTGGCACATCTAGAAGGCTATAGCCGTTTGCATACTTTGATCGCAGGTGGTAAGGTCAAGAACCTAGACGCTATTGGACATTTAGCCAAACTCGAGTTTCTCTCCTTAAATTCGATCAGTAAAACGCCCGTTCATTTTATCAACAAATTGAGTAAGTTGAAAACACTTAAGTTCATTCTAGGGGGAAGAGAAAGCGTCCATGAGATTGAAGAAAATGAAATCGAAACCTTAGAAATCGTAAGAGTCAGGGGGTTTAGCAACATTCAAAATATAACGAAATTCCAGAAGCTTCGGAAACTTCTCATTGAAGATCAATTTCAGCTAAATCAGATCAACTTCAATGAGCCGCAGAGGGAATTAGGGGAAATCTCGGTCTTAAATTGCAAAGGTTTAACTTCCTTGACCGGTCTGGATCAACTGCCTTCGTTACAGCTGCTGAGTATCTACAAAACTTCGATTGATTTTGATTCCTTTATAAGGCAGAAACTACCAAACTCTTTAACTACCTTATACTTTGCAACTTCAAAAAGTAAAGTGGATCACGAGATTCAAAAGTCATTGTTTGGGATGGGGCTTCAAAAGGATTGAAATGAGATTGATGTCGGTTATACCGGACAGCAAAAACGGTACTCATTGAACTAACGGATAACGATAGCACTACGTTTGAGGTGAGGATATGCTCGAGGAGATACTGTCAGTTATAGCTGGTGTTACGATCTTTGAAGAAACTGCCGCTGTATTTGAAAAGGTGAAAATATATGCCGTCCCAGGTGCTGAACAGACCATGGATCGCCTTGAGGAGCATCTGGTAAGTATATCTTGATGCACGGGCACGTTAGTTCAATTCTAAACCCAGCGGCAGTATTCCACAGTCCAGTAATGCCGCTGGTTTTATCATTATTTTCCCAGTTCCAGCAGGCATTACTGAAATGTGAGTGAGCCGTCCCATTTGACAAACAAGAGTTTTTAAGATATTTTATATGCTATAGCATGTATTGATCTTATAGAGAGGAGAGCATATATTATGGAGCTAAATAATCTCACTGGTTTTCTTGTTCATCGAACAGATGTAAAAATGACTAATTTTTTCACGAAAATACTTAAACAATATGAAGTAACTCCTGAACAATGGGGGATTATCAATATACTTGACGCGGAAAGAGCAACGAGCCAGAAAGAGCTTGCTGAAGCCATTGATAGAGATCAAACCACTGTTGTGAGGATGATTTATTCACTTGAAAAAAAAGAAATAGTAAGAAGAATACAGAATGATTTTGATAAACGATCCCACAACTTGTTCCTTAGCGACAAAGGAATGAGTCTCAAAACAAAACTTTTGCCAATTGTAACGGCTGCTCACGATCATGTTACCAAAAATTTGAGTAAAGATGAACTTCAACAGTTACATGAGCTACTTAGCAAACTGTATTCAAGCGTAAAAGATGAGTAGTGCCTAGGCATCTTGAAGTGCGTGTTGCAATTCGAGATGCAGACACAACGAATTGAAGAGACCCAACTCAAATATCCATGTACTCGTATGAGTCCACCATTTATATGCTATAGCATATAAAATGCGAAAAATTAAAACTAGAAAGAGCGTGATTACGGTATGTTAGTTATTATTTTCCAAGTTATATTGGGCATTTTCTTCATGATAACAGGAACGAGAATAATCTCAGGTAAAATGGCAAATGAATTTAGTCGATTTGGTCTTCCGTCCATATTTAATTTCTTAACAGGGTTTATTGAAATAATATGCTCCATTGGAATGATAGTAGGGATATGGTATCCTATCGTAGCTTTGTTATCTGGATTACTTCTAGGAGCGACAATGCTGGTTGCAGTCTTTACTCTGCTTGTGATCGCACGTGATCCATTTAAAAAAGCGATCCCAGCAATAATACTGTGTCTGCTGTCTTTTACGATTGCCCTTTATCATTTAGATCTCTGAAATTGAAACGGGAGCTTTGACTTGAAATCATTACCTTATATAAAGAAAGAGCCGTATTTGTTGTCAAATACAGCTCTTTTTGGTTTTCAACCCCTGGTCATTCCATGGATGGCCCGAGAGACCCGTTCTCCAAGCTCGGCAGACGCCTTGTACAGGTAGCCGAGCACGATGTTTTGCGTTTCGCGCGAGACTTGGACAAGATCGCCGGTTAGGTTCGCAACCAAATGCTCTTGCTGCAGTGGCGCAAGCGATCGGTAGAACTCACCCGCTTGCATGAAGTCATCCTGCTTCGGGATGTCCGTACGCTCGAGGCGGCCTTCCACGAATCTTCCGTTGCCGCTGGTCACTTGGGAGTCCGGCGACCAGTGCTGCTGATGATTGATCGGAATGCTACGGAAATCCGGACCAAGCCGTCGCCGCTGCGAATCCCAGTAAATGTTAGAGCGCCCTTGCAGCAGTTTATCGTCCGACAGCTCTGCGCCTTTCAGCAGGTTCGCAGGGGAGAAGGCCAGCTTCTCGACCTGTTCGCTATAGTTATCCGGATTGCGGTTCAAGACCAGTCTGCCGACCGGATGCAACGGATACTGCCGCTCATCCCATATTTTCGTATCGTCCAGCGGGTCGAAGGGGAGGGTGGCCTCGTCTTGAGGGTTCATCAGCTGCACGTAAAGGCCGTATTCCACCCCTTTGCCCGCCTGCAGGGTATCGAACAAATCCTTAGCGGCATAATCGGGATTCTCGCCTGACAGTCGGGAGGCTTCTCGCTGATCGATGTACTGAATGCCGGCAAGAGGCATCCAGTGATATTTGACGTATGTGCGCATGCCTTGTGCGTTTTTCCAGACGTAGGTATTGACGCTGTGGCCCGGGATGTGGCGAAGGCTTTTAATCGTACCGACGTCAGAGTACAGCCAAAGCACGAAGTTGGTGGCTTCCGGCGCCCGGGCGACGAAGTTCCAGAACCGCTCCGGCTCGGTTAGGTTATTGACGGGTGAAGGCAAGAGGGAGCGGATAAACTCCGGAAAGCGGATGGCGTCCCGGACGGCGAATACCGGGATGTGGTTGCAGACCAGATCGAATACGCCCTGGTCCGTGTAGAACTTGGTGGAGAAGCCGCGCACGTTGCGGGACGTATCCGGCGTACCCCGATTGCTGACAGCAAGCGAAAATCTGACGGTGACGGGGACCTGCAGGCCCGGATTTTGCAGGAAGCACAGCTGCGTGTAGGCCGGCATCGCGTTAACGGTCTGGAAGTAGCCGAAGGCGCCGCAGCCCTTGACATGTACGGGTCTCTCCAGCGGTTTCTCATGGATAAACGTCTCCAGTGTTTCGTGGAGTATGCTATCCTGCTCCAGCACGGGGCCTCGACTTCCAACCGTCTGCGAGTGTTCAACATCCGGAAGCTCCCCCGGCCAGAGGCGATTTCCTGTGTTCTCGTTCATCTCTCTACCTCCCAAGCCGCACTATAAATTGTATGGACATATTAAGGTATGAGGCGCTTGGCTATGAATATGACAGTGATCAAAGCATGAAAAAGGCACCCCGTGCGGGGTAACTTACGTTATTCCGCCAGAACATGAAAACGTCCAGTTGAATGTAATTTCCTAAATTGACGGCAAGTCTTTTTTTAAAATGGTTAAAGGAAAGGAAATGGAAAATTTACTATTATTCAACCGAAGAAACCCGCAAAACGGAGAAGGGAATTAAGACCAATACGAAACGTTTCAAGATAGCGGCAAGGAAATAATGGGGTGGTGGGGTGTTAAGCTAACGAAGAACGATAATGGAGGAGCTTGCGCTGGCAACTCCTCTTTGTTTTATTGAAATAACGGACGGCATAGTTTGAGCAATGCTGCTGTCTGAAGGTACCATGATTTTATCAATTC
The DNA here is from genome assembly GCF_030817275.1 of Paenibacillus sp. V4I7. Classification (NCBI taxonomy): domain Bacteria; kingdom Bacillati; phylum Bacillota; class Bacilli; order Caryophanales; family Paenibacillaceae; genus Paenibacillus; species Paenibacillus sp. V4I7. The sequence goes on from NZ_JAUSZD010000002.1 coordinate 1,089,303, forward strand.
ATTAAGAAAAAGGCGGGACCGCAAATCGGGTGTTGACCTGGAGTCGGCTCCAGCCTCTAGAATAATAATATCGGAACAGAGAGGAGGTGGAGATCAGATGTATTCGATCGGGCAAGCGGCGGAGTTAACGAGTTTCAGCATCGATACGCTCAGGTATTACGAGAAGATCGGCTTGATGAAGCCGCCAAAGAGAGGGCCGGGGGGCCTAAGATCATATAGTGAGGATGACGTGCGGCAGCTTTCTTCCTTGCACTGCCTAAAGAAGACGGGGTTGTCGCTAGACGAGATGAAGACGTTTTTGCAGGAAGGAAGATGCTTCGCGAATCCTGCGTTCCCGCTAAGCGTCGAAGACAGGAAGACTATCGAAAGCCGAGTGCAAATTCTCTCGGAGCATATGGTTAGAATGGAAGCGCAGTACTTAGCGTTGGCGAACATAATCGAAGAAACGAGAGAGAAGTTGGATTTCTACAATGGGATCATTGAAAAGGAGGCAGTGAAAAAATGAAAATCGCTTCGATTGGTTCTGGGAATATTGGCGGGACATTAGGCAAACAATGGGCCGCTCTTGAACATCGCGTGATGTTCGGCTCGAGGGATCCTCATAGCGAGAAGATGAAGCTCTTGCTACAAGTCGTCGGCGCTAACGCGCAGGCCGGTACGATCATGGAAGCGGTCGCGTTCGGCGAGGTGATCCTGTTGGCCGTTCTGCCCAGTGATGTGGAGCGCGTGCTGGCCGAGGCAGGGGATCTGGACGGTAAAATCCTCATCAACTGCACCAACCGATACGACGGTACGTCCTCGGACGCCGAGGTGCGGCGTCTCGCACGGAATGCGCGCGTCGTCCGTGCTTTCCACATGCTGCCCTGGGAAGTGCTCGCGAACCCTCGGTATGAAGCGGGTACCGCGACGGCTTTCTTAAGCGGGGATGACCCCGCAGCAGTAGAAGTCGTCGCCAAGTTGGCAAGTGATATCGGGCTCGATCCGGTTGAAATCGGCGGTCCGGACGCTATGGCGAAGGCGGAAACGGCGATAGGGATGATCTGGAGCATACTCGCTCCCAAGTTCGGGCGAGAATATAGCCTTAGCGTACTAAGGCGTTAGTGGTCGATGCCATCCGGTGCAAACGGCGTTGTTTGATCTTTTGTTGTATAGCGTGTAGGCAATTAAGTTAAACATTGTTGTAACGTAGATTTTAATTAACGGTAAGAGTCCTAATTAGGGTGACTACGCTAACGGATACGCTAGCATAACACACTATAAGCGTTAAGATTAAACCCTCCCAATTCTAGCAAAGCTAGAGATAACCTATATTTGGGAGGGTTTTTTATGACATTGAAGGAGTTATGGGTGCTGTATGAAGCTGACAAACGTATCCTGGGGTTCAGCATGCATACAATGAAAGCATACTTTCTACAACTAAACATGTTGATTCGCGAACTGGGTAATCTGGAGATTGAAGAAATATCTTTAAATATGCTAAAAGATTATTTTGCAAGGGTATCAGAGCGATTAAAACCGAGTAGCCTAGGTCATCGTATTCGATTTGTACATTCCCTTTTTCGCTTTGCATTTGAAGAAGGTCATATGACACGGAATCCTTCTCTCAAGCTGAGAGAACCTAAGATGGACAAATGTATTCCGAAATTCCTAGTTGAGGAGGATGTTATTCATCTTAAGATTACCTGTCATTCTCACCGGGAGCATGCTCTGTTGGAGTTTCTGTACTGCACAGGATGCCGCGTTGGAGAGGTTCAGAAAATAAACATTGAAGATGTTAATTGGGAGAACTGTTCAGCAATAAGAGAAAAAGATAATGAAGATTTCATTAATTATGTCAGCAGCATGAATGATCAGCAGAAGCTTTGGCTAGCAGATGGATTACGTATAATGAAACCTGATTCAGCATGGTTAGAGAAGCTCGTGGTTTAACAAGCACTTTAGCCTGAGTGGCGACTAAACTAACGAGGAACGATAGCTCAAAACGAAAAGGCAGACGGTTCAAATCGGTTGCCTTTTCCCAGCTAACATTTAAATGGGGATAATGGGAAATTTTGCTACGATACAATAAATGCAATGTAAATTTACGGAGGTGTTTATACTGTAATGTTACCCGTTTTTCTAACCTCAAATGGACTTTACGATGATGCAGTATTTACCCAATTTAATAAAATACTGCAGGAACACAACATAGAGAAAAAAATCTGTCTTATTACCACAGCAATTAAGGATTCCGAAAGTCGAAGTTTTCATATAAATAAAACAACTGTACAGCTAACTGACGTTGGGTTTTCAACAGTTGATTTCATTGATATCGCAAACGAAAATCCTCGAATTTTATATAATTATCCCATCGTTTGTATTTTCGGTGGAAACCCCTTTTACTTATTGGAACAAATTAAGAAAGCTAAGGTTGACGACATACTTATTGATATAAGAGAGAGCGGCAGCATGATCCTTGGTCACAGTTCGGGAGCTGTAGTACTTGGGAAGACAATAAAGCATGCAAATATTTTGCACCCTGAATGGAATGAGATTGGCATAACTGATTTTGATGCTGTTGGTCTCATACCAGAAATCATTTTGCCGCATCACAACAGATATCTCGGGCAGGAACAGAAATTGGTGGATCTAGAAATTAAGGAGAACCTCAAATTAACCAGAATAGAGGATGGCCATTACATAGTCATATAATTCATGAATTTTGACCTTTCAAACTGCATTATTGAGCAAAAGGAGAACGAGTGAACAACAACAACAGGCTGCCGGCTATGGCAGCCTGTTGAGGTAACGGGCAGAGCGCGCCTAGCCAAGCTAGGCACAACTTACTGATGCAAGTTCAGTCGGGGTAAGGACCAAGCCGCCCCGTAGCTAGCAGGCAGACGTCGGCGAAATCCGGCGGCTGAAGCCCTGTGAAAAGTTGCGCGGAAGCGTAATAAAGCAAATCTGCAGGCCGTAATGAAAATGAATCCTACCGCATCGTGAAACTGAACCCGAAAGGGACAAGAGGGAGCCGAGCCACGTCTGCCCCGGCGAAGGCCATGGAACGCGCGAAGAACTTGGAATGCAGCGCAGAAGAACCCTCCGGTGTAAAGGGATCGGCATGTAGAGACAGTTGTGTCTGGAACTAGGGAGACCCTCCCCCGCACGAAGTTTTTTTTTTCGTAACGAGCAAACTTATAAGCCTCAAAGGTGAAGTGGTAAGCTGCGGGAAGGGAGTCGGAGGGGGCCATATTACCAAAGATCCGGCGGACAACATAACCCCGGGGAGGGAAGGGCGCCGAAAGGCAATACCCCACTTCGTTTACGGGATATTAAGGAGGTAAGAGCAAGTGAATGCCGAATACACGGCTAACGCCACCAGTGAAAACGCTCGACAACTCCAAAATACCCTCTATCTTGCGGCTAAGGAGAACCCAAAGCGTAAGTTTCATGCACTGTACGACAAAGTATTCCGAAAAGATATCTTGCAAGAAGCATGGACAAGAGTGAAAACCAATCGTGGTAGTGCCGGTATTGACGGACAAACGATTAAATTCATCGTTCGAGAGATTGGCGAAGAATCCTTCATCGAAGAGATCAGGCAACAGCTAATGAATGGGGAATACCGACCGTCTCCGGTTAAACGGAAAGAGATTCCGAAGCCGGACGGTAAGACACGTCCCTTGGGTATTCCAACAGTCCGTGACCGGACTGTTCAGATGGCAACCAAACTGGTAATCGAAGGCATATTCGAAGCAGATTTTAAAGATTGCTCTTACGGATTTCGCCCCAAACGGTCGGCTCACCACGCTATAAAAAGCATCCGGGAAAGCATCAATTGGGGCGTCATCAATTGGGTGGTCGACGTAGATATAACAGGTTACTTCGATAATATCTCCCACAGCAAGCTGATGAAACTGGTCGAAGAACGCATCTGCGACAGGCGCATACTGAAGTTAATTAGACAGTGGCTTGAAGCAGGTGTAATGAAGGATGGCATATGGCAAAAAACGGAGATCGGAAGCCCACAAGGCGGCGTAATATCTCCTCTTCTGGCCAATATTTATCTCAATTACCTTGATACGATATGGGAAAAACGGTTTTCCCATCTCGGAAAGCTGATAAGGTATGCGGACGATCTAGTCATTCTATGTCGATACAAACCGCAGGCGCTAGAATCGATTCAGACACTTAAAGCGATCTTTGGGAAACTGGAATTGACCATGAACACTTCTAAATCAAAGCTAGTGAGTCTATGGAAGAACCAGGACGGATTCGACTTCCTTGGCTTTCATCATCGGAAGATGCCTTACCTTCATAAAACCGGGACAAAGTATCGACTTCGAAGCTTTCCATCGAAGAAAGCAATGAAGAAGATGCGCACTCGTGTGAAGGAAGAAACGGCATCCAGAGGCCTGTTAAACTGTCAGTTAAATATGATGGTCAAGCTGCTGAACCCAATGATTCAAGGATGGCGCAACTATTATGCTCATCAGGATGTAGATCGAAGTATGGCAAACCGTTTCCTTGGGAAAGTGGACTGGTACATCCTGAGGAGATTGAGACTGTTCTGGAATAACAAACATAGGAAGCGCAAACGGAATTGGTCGGAGATGCAGATTCTGCTTCAACGTGCAGGATTGAAAACAGTATGCTCATGGAAAACCGTAATGCCCTAGATGAAGAACGTCGGAAAGCCGTATGCGGGAAAACCGCACGTACGGTTTGATGAGGAGGGGCTGGGAAATCCAGTCCTTTACTCTACTTAATGCAATAGCATCCTGTCGCCGTATCGGCATTATATTCGTTGAGCAAGGAGATTGCCTGTTCAACATACGGGCAATTACTTGAGGGACGGCTATCATAGCTGTTCCTCTTTTTATGGTGTTTACTGAAATATCACTTTAATATCGGAATTTTAAATATAAACATAAAACCAATGATGATCGGGATCGTTATTATATTGCGTCAGTAAAGGCTTTTTATAGTGCAGGCGTAACATTGGGAACATGATCATGTTAAATAGAAAACTATGATAATACGAAAGCTGTATTCTGCAAAAAAAATCATCATTAGGTTGGTGCTTTTCTTATCTCATAAGAGTGTACAGTATCCTCGATAACCAAATAGAAATGCAGTTATGAAATTGAATAAACATAACGAAAGCCCTTAGAGTGGCTTCTAGGGCTTCTGACGATGGATGAAAGAAGTCATAGTTTTATTTGACGTTACTTAGGGTTTTGTTTTCGTTTTTTCACAATACCCTACATGGTATTGCTGACCATTGATTTGAATAAAGCCTGTTTTATATATCATACAAGCATTTTGCGTAGGCTCAACTTTGCTACAACTAGAGCAGTAATAATGGTTTGAATTGTCCAAAAGTATCACCTTACCTTTGCTTTGATATGTTCACAAAGCATTGTACCATAATATGAATACGACCATTTTTTATTTTACTTTGATTGAAATAGTTACCATCAATTGGAATTCACAAAAGATGTAAACTTGCTCGATTTTGCATAAAATACTTTTACAGTTCAATTTGGAGGTTTAGATAGGCTATGTACAAAATAAGAGCGAAGCATGAAACTGAGCATAATATACGATTAACATCACCAGAAATGGCAAGCCTTTGGACTGCTTACTTAAATGACACTATGGCAATATGTGTCATAAAGTACATGTTGGAAAAGGTTGAAGATACTGAAATAAAACCAGTTTTTGAATATGCCTTAAACTTAGCTGAAACACATATTCAAACAATCACTGAATTTTTTAAGAAGGAAAACTTTCCAATACCGTTTGGGTTTACAGAGCATGATGTAAACCTATCAACACCACGTTTATTTTCAGATACCTTTTGGTTAATGTACCTTAATGAAATGACCATTCACGGTATAACTGGTTATGCAGTTGCATTAACGTCTGCAACACGTTCAGATATTCGTGAGTATTACACTAAATGTAATACTTCAGCAATGGAACTTTTCCATAAGACAACTGATGTTTTATTGTCTAAAGGGATTTTTTCCAGACCTCCTTATGTTTCTACACCACAAAATGCTGACTTTGTTAAGAAACAATCCTTTATTAGCGGTTGGTTTGGCGACCGCAGACCATTAAACGCTATTGAGATAAGTAATATTTTCTTTAATTTGAAAAAAGACATTGTGAGCAGGGCTTTACAATTAGGATTTAGTCAAGTAGCAAAGTCTAAAGAAGTTAGGGATTATATGGTAAGAGGGGTAGCTATCACTTTTAAACATATTGAGATTTTTAGTTCCATCTTACACGAAAACGACCTGCCTTCCCCAATACGTTGGGAATCTGAGATTACAAATTCTACTGTTTCACCATTCTCGGACAAGTTGATGATGTATCATGCCATGGTATTGATTGCTACAGCAGTAGGATTTTATGGGGCTGGAATGGCAGTCTGTATGAGAACGGATTTGGCATTACAATATCAACGTATTATTACCGAAACACAAAAATACGCTGAAGATGGGATAAACATCATGATTGAAAACAGTTGGATGGAACAGCCACCACAAGCTGATGACCGTAAAGCGTTAGCACAAACTTAATTAACGTTAATGAAAAGTTGGGAAAGATATGGGAAAATGTACTCGTACTGAGGTATTTCTTTGGAGTATAGCCTTGCCTGGATTTGGACAACTTTTAAATGGTCGGTTTTTAAAAGGACTGTTACTAGTCGGTTTGGAGTTTTTAATAAACAGTCAATCCAATCTAAATGAAGTAATTATTTCGAGTTTCCATGGAGAATTTGAGAAAGCAATAATTCAAACGGATTACCAGTGGTTAATGTTTTATCCGTAAGCGTCAAACGTACCACACCTTTAAGTCCCCAAAGTGAAATGAGAAAATAAGGTCATCCGAAGAATTAGGAGGCCGCCTCATGAAAATCAAGAAAGCTCGCTGTCAAGAATGGATTCCTCTCATCGAAAATTACAAGGCCAGTGGACTTACTATGGCTGCGTGGTGCTCCGCTAATCAATTTACGTTACATACGCTAAAGTACTGGCTTCGCAAATTAAACGGGGTGTCTTCCACCAGCTCCACCAAATCCCAACCTTCTGCCTTCATTCCGCTCTCCGTTGGCGACGCCGTAAGTGTAAAAGCCCATACCACACCGCTCATCGTCCGTGTCGGGGAAGCGAGTATCGAGCTTCGGTCCGACTTTGACTCTCGCCTGTTTCGTGAAGTCGTCCAGGTTCTTCGTTCCACATGCTAACGCTGCCTGGCACGCATTCCGTCTATCTGGCTTACGGATCGACGGATCTACGTAAATCCATTGATGGACTTGCCGCTCTTGTTCAGGAAGGCTTCGGTCTTGACCCGTTTTCTCCAGCTCTGTTCGTTTTCTGTAATCGGGAGAAGAACAAACTCAAGATTTTGCAATGGGAGCATAATGGCTTCTGGCTGTTCTACCGTAGGCTTGAGCGCGGCACCTTTCGTTGGCCCAGCGGCAACGAGGGCACGGTCACTGTCTCTTCCCGCGAACTCCGTTGGCTTCTGGACGGACTTGCCCTTAGCCAGCGGCAGGCACACACCAAAGTGACTGCGGAAACCGTTATCTAGCCATCATTGTTCGCTGTTTCGCCATACCTAGCAGCCTTTATTGGCAGGATTGAAAACGGGATTTGTCCAATCTATTAAGTATGGAAAATCGAGCGGATACCCCAATAACAATAGAAGAGCTTGAAAGAAAGAATGCTACGCTAGAGCAGCAAAACGCCGAACTGACCGCCAAGCTGAACTGGTATCAGGAGCAATTTAAGCTGGCCCAACAGAAACGTTTCGGCGCATCCAGCGAGAAGTCGCATCCAGATCAGGTTGAGATGGACCTATTTAATGAAGCCGAAGTGCTGGCCACCCCCGCTATGCAAGAGCCAGATATGGAGACGCTCAGCTTTAGTCGCAAGAAAACGACAGGTGCCCGCGAAGCGAAGCTGGAGCATTTCCCGGTCGATACGGTGACCTATGAACTATCGGAGTCTGAGCAAATTTGCGAATGCTGTGGCAGTGCGCTTCATAATATGAGCAGCGAGACGCGAAACGAGATTACCATTATTCCGGCGGAAGTCCGTGTTGTTCGGCATGTCCGTCAAGTGTATGGCTGTCGACGCTGCGAGCGCGAGGAAATCCGTACACCTATCATTACCGCTCCAATGCCGCGGCCCGTCTACCCGGGAAGCCTCGCCTCCTCCTCGATCATGGCGTACGTCATGAGTCAGAAATACGTGGATAGTCAGCCGCTGTATCGGCAAGAGCAGCAATTTTCCAGGCTTGGGCTGACACTTTCTCGGCAGACGCTGGCAAATTGGATGATGTATGGGGCGAATCACTGGCTCGTTCATCTCGTGGACCGGATGCAAGAACATCTACTCAAACAAGACGTTCTGCAAGCTGACGAGACAACGCTTCAGGTGCTCCGAGAACCGGGTAAGTCGGCCGAGACGCAGTCGTACATGTGGCTGTATCGAACCGGACGCGAAGGACCGCCCATCGTGGTATTCGACTACCGCCCAACCCGGGGCGGCGAGAATCCGCGCGATTTTCTCAAAGGATTCGCGGGTTACTTGCATGTGGACGGCTATGCCGGTTACCACAAAGTGGCCGGAGTCACGCTCGTGGGGTGCTGGGCGCATGCCCGACGCAAGTACGACGAGGCAATAAAGGCGGTCCCGGCTGGGCAAGACAAAACGAAAACGACAGCTCAGCATGGGCTCGACTTCTGTAATCAGTTATTCGCCATCGAGCGAGAATTGAAGGAAGCGACACCGGAGGAACGCCATAGCACCCGGAAGGCGAAAAGCCAGCCGATTCTGGAGGCTTATTTAGGTTGGCTTCGCCATCTGCGGTCGCGTACGCTTCCCAAAAGCCTGCTCGGCCAAGCGATTACGTATAGCCTCAATCAATGGGACAAGCTGTCGGCTTTCCTACTGGATGGACGTTTGGAAATTGACAATAATCGAAGTGAACGATCCATTAAGCCGTTTGTGATCGGGAGAAAGAACTGGCTGTTCGCGAATACACCTCGCGGCGCGAAGGCCAGTAGCATCATCTATAGTGTGATCGAGACGGCAAAAGAAAATGGTCTTAATCCGAACAAATATCTAAACTATTTGTTTGAACAACTGCCTCAGCTGGATGATCCGAAAAATACAGAAGCCTTAGATCGTCTACTTCCGTGGTCGGCGTCGTTACCGCTGACCTGCCGAGTGTTTACATCTTAATACCAGCTTAGTTTAACCCCCATCCTGCAACAAGGTGGGGGTTATTTGACGCTGCGTTAAAAGCGAACGGCCATGCGCTCCTTGTTATCAGGAATATTTAAATGACTGTATGTAAGACTGCTTTGCTTTAAGGAACTTACCGTATAAGAGACACCACGTAAAGTCTATGGAAAAATACCTGACCAACACTGTATTTGACTCCTCGACGTTTGCCCTATTTTCTGATAATGTTCACCACTATTCCAAGATGATGAAATCCTGCGAAGGAGTGAGCACACGTGAGACAAGCCCTTAAAACCGAGGAACGGGTACGAGAGCTCATTAAATTACATCACGAGGGAAGCCATTCTTCGGTTATGCCGACCATGGTTACTTCTTCTGGTCCAATAGCTAAGATATGGTATGCGGACTGGTTGCCGGTGCGCTTTGCCCGATTATTTTGACGCTCGCCCTGAACGAAGTGCAGAAAGCACCCTTCAAAAAATGGGTCCAGACCGTTTCGTATGCGCACTATTTATTTCCACCATAATTATGGTTTTGATCATAATTTCGTTTTTGCCTCCTTCCGCAGGTCTCATTAACAAAATTTCTTGCCTTGTTCGGCGCAGATGCGGTCAATTTTCTGAGAGCCCATCATTTAATTGGAACCTGGAATATAACCAATATTGCAATAGCAATTGGAATTGAGATTATGTACGTTAGTAATGGCCGGAAAAAATGTAATCGAAGCAGTGGGAACATGATCATATTGAATAAAACGGAATAAAACAAGTTCCAACCGTTAAAATATTTTATCGCATCGCAAAACATATATATAACTTCAATTAAGGAATAAATTACTACCCAAAATCCAATCCATAATATTGACTTACCGACTCCATTTGGGAATAAACCAAGGTATATCAGTGTAGTAGATGCAAAGCACACAAAACAGCCTATTTCGACCCCTATATAGCTATGAATTGGCGGCCAGGGCTGATGTTGCCATAACGGATAATGGCTTGTTAGCACCATATAAAAAATGTCCCCGAGCAAGTAATACAAAATGGTCGAATGATACGTTTGCCAATGTCTCCAATCTCCCCAGCGCCATCCCGCAAGTATAAATATTATGGCCAAAGCAATGAAAGGCATTTGATATACCCCATTTCTTTGTAATTTAAGTACGTTTTAGTAGTTCTCAAATAAATCTGTATGTATACACACTCCATACATATCTATGAATTGGTTTACCCCTTTAAATGACTTTCTTTCAATGGCTTGTGTAGTTTCATCCAAAGCTGCAGGTTTTAATACTCGACATTTGCATAGGCGCATTTCTCTTTGGCAATAATAATAATTAAAGCCTCAGGAGTGATGGTCGTCTATGGGTTCCATAAGCAGTAACCTTGGAGTAAATGAAACCTATCTTAGAGAACAATTCCATAATTGCTCGGACATTATATTGCGCTCTTTTATTTTGAAGGATGAAAGCAAACTTTTGCTCATTTACCTTGATGGCATGGTGCGTTTACAGAGCATCGAGGATAATGTGCTGAAGCCCCTTATTTTCAATGGTTTGCCGCAAGGTATTGATAAAATCGTGTCACTGGCCGAAATGTTCAGATGCGAATGGCTTCCGCTAACGAACGTAAAGACGGAGGAAACTTTAGAGGGATTGATCAATCATATCCTGCAAGGCAGCTTGGGGATCTTGGTTGACGGCAAAGAATCCTCGCTCATCGCTCAGGTCCAGGATTTTGAGATGAGAAGCATCCAGGAGCCGAAGAAGGAATCGACTTTACGTGGCTCCAAAGAAGGCTTCGTCGAAAATATTCGCACCAACACATCGTTGATTAGACGTAGGATCATCCATCCGAATCTGAAGATGGAATCGTATAAGATCGGAAAATACACGCAAACTGAAGTAGTCCTTGCCTACATGCAAGGCTTGGCGGATGAGCAAGTGTTATTGGAAGTACGAGAAAAGCTCGACAAAATCGATATGGACGGCGTAATCGATTCCGCTTATATCGAAGAATGGATCGAGAATAGCTCATTCTCCATCTTTTCGCAAATTCAAAATACCGAACGCCCGGATATCACGGTCGCTTCATTATTAGAGGGAAAGGTCGCTCTCATCACAAGCGGAACCCCCTTTGTCCTCATTCTTCCCATAACGCTCTGGTCTTTACTTCAATCGGCAGACGATTACTTCGAGAGGTTTGTATTCGTCTTTCTAACTCGGTGGATTCGGTACCTTATGGCCTTCATATCACTTGCCCTTCCTGCTATCTATGTCGCGCTTTCGACTTTCCATCCGGAGATGATCCCGAGCAATCTCATGATTGGCATCGCGACGGCGAGAGAAAGCTCCCCTTTCCCAACCGTTGTTGAAGTACTCCTCATGATGTTCATTTTTGACGGATTACAGGAAGCTGGCATCCATCTTCCCAACCAACTCGGCCCGGTCGTCAGCATAATCGGTGCGCTCGTTATCGGTCAAGCAGCTGTTGAGGCCGGTATCATATCCACACCAATCATCATCGTCATTTCCTTGACCGGTGTCGCGGCTTATACGATCCCAAGATACAGCCTCACTCTTCCCTTTCGCTTGATCCGGTATCTTTTGCTATTCTTTAGCGGTTTACTCGGTTTCGTCGGCTTCTCATTCGGCATTATCTTCTTGCTGATCCACCTAGTCATGCTTGAATCTTTCGGAACACCCTACTTAAGCCCTGTTGCCCCGTTCGACGGTACACGCATTAAAGACTTGATCATCCGCTACCCCTTCTGGGTCAAAAACGGGCAGAAAAAGAAAGGACGGCAGAGATGATTCGGCTCGTACTCCTGATAAGCGTCTCCTTCATTCTTATTCTGACTACCTCCGGCTGCATGGATATTGTCGAGCCCAACCAATTGGCTTTCGTCCTGGGTTCGGCGATTGATCATGCCGACAACGGAGAGATTGAAGTAAGCTATCAGATCGTAACCCCCACTCAGAAGACCGGACCGTTCAAGGAAAGCTCCGGCAATTCGGAAAGCTTCTTCGTCATATCGGCTAAGGGGAGAAACGTTTTCGAAGCCACTCAGAAAATCCAAAAGAAGCTTTCTCGCAGATTGCTGACAAGTCACCGTATCCTGATCGCCATTAGTGAGAATTATTTCAATAAGAACGACGTAAGCAAGTTATTCGATAAACTGAACAGGGACCCTGCGAACAATCAACGTGATATTATTGTCATGGTAAAAGGCAGCGCTAAAGAATTCCTTATGATTGGACATCCCATGGAGCATCTATCCAGCATTGGCGCCGGAAAGGAACTGCAAATCAACGGGATGAACAGCTTCTCTACACGGCAATTCATTATCGACAGTGTCACGGAAGGGATCAGGCCTCTAGTGCCAACCATCCAGATTGAAAATAAAAAATTGAGCATCAAAGGGGCAACTCCGATTGCCGGGATCTCCAGCTATGCCGTCTTGAACAATAAACTTAAAATCGAAGGGTTTTTGAACAATATGGAAGGCTCCGGAGCGGTCTGGATGGCGGGAAAAGGAACTTTTCAAGGGATAACCATCCCATGGGAAGACGGCAAGGGCACTTTATCGTTCAGATTTACCCATCTTGGGCGACAAATTCATTCCGAAAGCCGCAATAATCCCGAACAAATTAAATTAACTGTCAAGGCGCAAGCTTACCTCCTTGAAAATACAACATCGCTCGATATGTCCGAGGTAGATAACATGATTGAGGTCCAGAAGTACGTTAATGAGGAAGTTCAAAAGGAATTGCAAGCTACGATGGATAAAGTCCAGCAGTGGGGATCTGACATATTCGGTATCGGAGAACATCTGCATCGCAAATATCCATACTGGTGGAAGTTGCAAAGAGACGATTGGGATGAAAAATTCAAAAAAATCGATGTGACCGTCAAGGCAGATATACAATTAATGTCAAACGGAACAAGCGGCGCACAGTTAAAATAAATAAAGGAAGTAGTGGTAAGTAAGTATGAAAATAAGCGGGTATCAAATGTTTTGGATCATTAGCCTCTCCTCTATGATCGGGATATCCTATCAGCCTATCCATTTAGCCGCGGAGCAATCGCGTCAGGACTGCTGGATCTCCATTCTGCTTGGGGGCATGATCATGCTGGCCATAACATGGATCATGTTACGAGTATGCATGCAAAATATAGACAAAACGTTGATTGGCTTCATGAAAGACCTGCTTGGCACCGTGATCGGCAAAATCATCGTCATCGTTTATTTTCTGCTTTGGTTCATGCAAATGAGCACGACAGCTAACGTTGCGGTCGAATTTATAAATCTGGTTATGCTCCATAACACGCCGATGATCGTCATCTTGTTATGTCTATTGTTTAACGTTACATATGCCGTGTATAGAGGGGGAATTACGGCAGTCGGTCGATGTTCGGAGATCATTGGCCCCTTTTTTGTCTTCATGTTATTTGTACAGCTCTTCCTGAATCCGCAAGATATGGATATCAAAAGAATCCTGCCCATCTATGCCGACTCGGGCTGGTTTCCTATTGTAAAAGGCACCTTATATTCATTCAACTACTTGTTTGATCCTTCGATCATTCTGATCCTTTTCTTTTTCGCTGAGAACAAACGAATGGCCTCGCGTGCTATCTTATTGGGTACGTCGATTGCAATTCTATGGGGTGTATTGAGCACTCTGGTACTTCTGTTCATAACCGGACCAAAAATGGCCGCTGAATTGGTAGTACCTATTTACTCTCTAACAAAGTTTGTATCCATCCTCAATTTCGTTCAGAATATCGATGCTTTTTACATCCCCCTTTGGTACCTTGGCGCTTTTATTAAACTGTCTGTGTGTTTATTCATACTTAGTTACGGGTTATCAGAGTGGACAGGATTCAAGAATTGGAAGCTTATTGCTTGCATAACGACTTTCATCTGGCTGGGTTACGTGATATTTAGCACATACAATATTCGGTTTTTCTATACGCTTAAGAACATGTTTTTTGTTGGCCTTTTTTACCCCTTCCTCTACATTGTTGTTCCATTGATCTTATGGATGCTAGGCAGTATACGGCAATACCGCAAAGCGTCGAGCGTCGACTAGGTTTGCTTTTCCATGTCAGTAGACGTAAATTAGTCTCCACCTGGCAATCAGACGAGGACTTTGATAATCTATTTTTTGAATACACGACATGTCAGCGGTAAAGTCTTTGACCACGGAAGTAAGTGGTCCAGCACCACGGAATCTTCTAAATCGGGAAGTTGTGGCATTGCCTCAAACAGATGGGTCAGGTAATTGAAAGGATTCAGGCTATTCTCTTTCGCTGTTTCGACGAGGCTATAGATGATGGCACTTGCTCTTGCACCACGCGGCGTATTGCTAAAAATCCAGTTTTTGCGACCAATAACGAAAGGCTTAATGGATCGCTCACTGCTTAATCCAAAGTTTAGGATTACGGAGCGAGCGGTCAATCAAACCGTTTGTGATCGGGCGAAAGAATTGGTTTTTCGCAAATACACCGCTTGGCGCGAAGGCTAGCGCTGTGATTTACAGCGTGATCGAGACAGCGAAAGAGAACGGTCTCAAGCCATATGACTACTTGAACTATCTCTTCGAACAGTTACCACAGCTAGCTGGGCCGCTTGACCCAGTGACGTCGAACCGTTCATGCCCTGGTCGAAAGTGCTACCGACCGACTGCCGCATGAACAAGACTTTATAATAGGATATCCGAATTCCTGCTCCCACCGATAGGTGGGGGCTATTTGACGCTCACTTTTATCCATGTATTTACATGTTTGGTATTTGGGATGCATATAAAGATGCAGGTGGCGGTACAACACCGTTTGCAGTAGTACCCTTCGCTTTTGGTGCATTTTTCGGTACTATTGGGATAATATTCTCACGTGACTATCTCGGCGCAGTATGGTTAGGTATCGTTGGATTGTCTTTGGGGATAGGATTGGGGTTACTAACAAGAAGAACCCTGACAAAAAGAGCGACGGAAACGACAGATAGATAAAAGAGAAAGTGTTATTCAATCTCGCCGCCGCTAACATGTGCTCGGCTTTTTTGAATTCTTTTCGATAACATTCAGCCTTTTATGGAAGTGGGTTGCCGACATGTCGATTTTTTCAAGGAATATGAGGATCGGATGTAGCAGCCTACAAGGAATATAACAATGGATTATTGGAGTATAGTCTTTGAGCGGTTAGATTTATTCGCGCAGGGAGCTTCATTTACTCTCCTGTATTACTTGGTGCCGTATGGTTAGGCATTGTCGGAGCGTTTGTGGGCATAGGTGTGGGGATATTGATTCGTGCGGTTCTGATAAGAAAACGTTTTGATGACGAATAGGAATAACATAAACCATTGAAAAGTATTCTATCCTTAACAAGGAACATTTGTTGAATATTTTTCAGTGTTGGCCACTTGTCAAAAGTGGCTTTTTTCATGGGGGTAATTATAAGACAAATCAAAGACGAAAACCCTGTTATTAATCGTTTCAGTTATCCAGTAGTCTATACATTCGTAGAGCAATAATAAAATGTATTTAATCGGATATGTTGGACAAATTAAACATTAAAAGAAACCTATGAAGTTCGTGCATAAATGGTAATGAAGACTGATACTGAAATCAAACAGGTTTAACAAATCAACCTCAAATAAGCAAACTGGATGGGCTATTAAAGAAATCATCGAATAACTCATCAAGGCAAGAATTACTTAGGTGACAAGCGGAACTCTTATAGAAGAAATATTGTTAGGAGGCATTAAATTGGATTTTAAACAATATTGGAATCAAATCCATGAGAAACAGGAAGAGGTAAATTCGCTGATAAGTTCTTATTGGAGTAGTTTTTCGAATATGTGGCATTGGCAATTTTGGGTAGTTACTTTCTTGTTGATTGTACCCCTTTTATTGCTTTTCTTTACAGTAGATCGAAAGAGAATTTTTGAAATATTTTTCTTTGGATACACAGTACATATGCTCTGGACGTACATTGATATTGCACTCTCAAGAAATGGTTACTTCACTCACAAATACTTTCTAACACCTTTATTACCGAATGCGTTAAATATGACCGCATCGGTACTTCCAGTTGGTTTTTTGCTTTTGTATCAATACTGTACCAATAAGAATAAAAATTTCTATTTGTACACCATATTGTTAAGTGCAGTGTTTGCATTTGGTTTCGCAACAATTGAAAAGTATATAGGGTTTGTTGAATTTAGAATAGGAACGACCCAATTTCACTTATTTATTATCGACGTTGGAATAGCATATATTGCGTGCTGGGTTACTAAGTTACTTCTAAAAGTAAGAGGCAAGAACAATAATTGGAACCGTGAATTAAACTTAAACAATCCTTTTAAAAAGAAGGCGCGATAAAAAGTGCATCAAGGTCGCGAGGGGCATGGACGACTAACGAAAAACGATAATTGAAAACTTACTCACTTAAGCCACTTGCCAAGTGGCTTTTTTCATGGATAATTATACAAAACAAGCCCAAAAAGCTTGTAATATATCGTTGCAGTATCCAGTAGTCTATACATTCGTGGAGCAATGAGAATTTTTTATGGTCTATTTGGGGAATACCACCATGAAAGGGAACTATGTAGGGGTGTATGTATGGGAGTTATTATGGGGGGCATTATTGTTGGACTAATAGCTTTTTTTATTCTGTTTCTCATATTCATGTTGAATTTCGGGATTTTACCTAGAGACATTAAAGAACTATGGGTAGAACTTGGGAGTTTCGGTTTATCCAGAAATATTAAAATAATGTTAGTTATTGGGATATTGATTGCTTTATTTCTGGTGTGGATGCTATACAACTTTTTGTCTGGTAAACTCACAGGCTAACGTTTTTTCTTTAACTAACTAATACTTAAAAGGTACTATTGAGTTCAAAAATAGGGATTACGCTAACTGGCAGATTTCTTCAATAAGCTCAAACAATATGTGTGGTACTATTAAGGTGAACAACTACCGCATAAAGACAGAATTTCGCAGAACAAGAACTAAGAAGAAAGTGAAATATATGAAGATACCGCCATAGAACGGAGCGTGATTATTTGTCAAGAGGGCTGATTATCTTTATAAATGACTTCATTCCCAAACAAGAAGTGCTAGACTTTGTGAAAGTTTCTTTGAATGGTTATGTTATCTGGGAAAATGACTTGAAAAAAGCAGAAGCAGTTATGGAAAAGGATGAAGGCACAATTTGGATTAAATATGGTTTCGATTTCGAATGGTGGAAAGAAGAAATAGAAACTTTAAAAATCCGATTTGAATTTGATGTAAAGACCTATATACGGATTGAAATAGGTAGTGCTGATGAATCTGATGAATTAGCTAGAGATTTTTGCCTCTCATTTATGAATCGTTATAGTCGCTCTTATTTACATGACTTTAGGAAAGATTTTTTTCTTAATTATACTGAGGTATCTCAGATAAAACTAAATGAAGAGGGCAGTTGGGAATTGTTTTTAAGATAGTTGGAATCGAATACTGCCGTCATCATGCACCACTTAACCGCACTACGCCATTGAGCTAACGGATACGATTGCTTCATAACAAAGATAAAAACGGCTACCGATGATAAACTCGGTGGCCTTTTTTGTGAACGGGCATGTTAGTTAAAATAAGAAGTGATATACAAGGTTAATATCATTCGGTAAAATTTAATAAAAAAAGTTAAAGGAATGAGGAGAGTTTGAAATGGTTGAATTAAAATATTTTGAGCGTTCGGATTTTCAGCAACTTATTAATTGGATTGATTCTCCAGAGTTTTTACTACAATGGGGAGGTCCTAATTTTTGTTTCCCTTTAACGGAAGAACAATTAGAGAGTTATCTTATTGATGCAAATAAGGAAAACTCTAATACTTTAATTTATGGTGTTTTACATAAGGAAACAGGAAAAGTAATCGGACATATATCATTAGGTAAAATTGACAAGAAAAATAAATCAGCCAGAGTAGGAAAAGTGTTAGTTGGAGATAAAAAGGTAAGGGGAAAAGGAATTGGTCAAGTAATGATGAAAGAAATCCTTAAAGTTGCATTTAATGAACTTAGATTACATAGAGTTAGTCTTGGTGTATTTGATTTTAACGCATCAGCAATTGCTTGTTATGAAAAGGCGGGATTTGTAAAAGAGGGATTACATAGAGACTCAAGGAAAAATGGAAACGAATACTGGAGTTTATGGGAAATGAGCATTTTAGAGAATGAATGGATAGAACCAAAAAAAGGTTAACCTTATTGAACTATCGGGAAACGATAGTCGAACACCGAAAGGGCTACCGCGAGGTAGCCCTTCGTTACACTAAAGGGCAGGTTTCAGCAACAAATATATGTATAAACGCGTCATTTATTTGGGGATTATTGTTAAAAAGGAGTGTAGATTGATGAGTAAAATAAATATTAATAAAATCACTTCATATTTTGGATTTCTTGCTTCAGCTATTACAATATTTTTGTTTATTATCATTAGGATTCAAAATGGGTCAGACTTAGGAGGTCTTCCAGCAATTTTGATTCCTATGGGCTTACTGTCAATAATCTCATCAGTCACTCAGAAGGCATTTTTTATGTATATTAGTTTGCTTCTGAGTTTGCCTCTAGTTTCCTTATGGAAGCCGAACATGGGAAGTTTGGGACTTCTTGCGATAATTCCTATGTTTATTTTAATTGCGGCATTATTAATGACTTTTGAATCTGTTCGATTTAGAATGCAAAGATCACAATAAATATTTCTGATAAAATCGTTCAACTAACGGCAGAACGTTACTTCAATAAAATTCGCTGACTTGTTGCACAGTCGGATGACGGTAATCGATAGTTTAAAATTGAATATAAGATTAAACCCTCCTATTTCTAGCAAAACTAGAGTTAACAAAACTTGGGAGGGTTTTTATTATGAATTTGAAGGATCTGTGGATGCTGTACGAAGCTGATAAACGTATTTTGGGATTTAGTTCGCACACAATGAAAGCATACGCTTTACAATTAAAAATGTTAGTTCTTGATCTTGGTGATCTTGAACTAGAGGAAATATCTCTAGTCTTACTTAAAGACTATTTGGCTAGGGTATCAGAGAGATTAAAACCTAGTAGTTTAGGCCATCGAATTCGATTTGTGCGTTCCCTTTTCCGTTTTGCATTTGAAGAAGGACATCTCACGCGGAATCCGTCTATTAAGTTGAGAGAACCAAAGATGGACAAACGAATTCCGAAATTTCTGATTGAAGAGGACGTAATTCATCTTAAGATTACCTGTCGATCTCATAGAGAGCACGCATTATTAGAGTTTCTATATTGCACAGGATGCCGCGTTGGAGAAGTTCAGAAAATAAACCTTGAAGATATCAACTGGGAAAACTGTTCTGCTATTGTAAATGGTAAGGGATCCAAACAAAGAGAGGTTTATTTTACTACGGAGTGTAAGGTTTGGCTTAAGAGGTACATGGAAAGCAGAAATGATACTTGTAAAGCATTGTTTGTCATCGAAACGAATCCTGTCCGTCGATTGTCGATTCCAACGATACGTTGGTCTTTGAAAAAGCTTGCTAAACGTGGTGATATTACTGCGAATGTATATCCACACCGATTCCGTCATACTTATGCCTGCCAATTGTTAGATAACGGTGCACCTTTAGAATTTATTCAGGGGATGCTCGGACATGAGAAAGCATCTACAACTCAAATTTACGCCCAACTGCGCGGTGAGCGTAGGAGAGAATTATATCGTCGTTATTTTTAAGCCTAATAAATGTATTGTCTTTACTCAAGACAAAGAGGGCGACGATTAGCTCAATGCTATAATGATAGACTACTGTTATATGTTATTTAATTATTACATTGAATTGATACGTATTTCGAGCGAACCATGAGTCTCCGACTCTCACGAAATCCTTGCAATATTCGCGAATAATTCCAGCATTGTCGAGCATTTCATCTTTGCTTACAACAACATATACTTGTGATAATGCTGCGGCGAATAGTTCTATATCGGTAGACAACGTTTTATTCATTACTAAAGACCCTCCAGAATGTATCCATCATTGAACAATCTATAAATGGTGTCTCTTTATTATCTATTTAGATTAGAACATATATAGAAAAAAATGTAAATAACAAATGAATTATCTAATTAACTACATAGAAGTCTTTGAATATCATATCTGATTTATTATTTGGAAGCATAAGTTTGCCGTGGTAAATTGGAAGCATAAGCATTCCAAAACGGCAAACTTATGGGTTAAGTTACAATTTCCCCTGTAAAATTATGAATTCATCAAGGTGGCCCATCATAGCAGCAAAACATTTTACGATGCTTCGTGTCCACAACCTCAGCAAGTTTAATAATCAAGAAGAGGATTTGGTTTCTTGGTATCACTCGAGAATATTGGAAAAATTATGATAGCACAACAAATGCCCTTATCAGAAAGAATAAAGAGAAGAAATTGAATAGAAGTTAAAATACGGGCCACATTTGGTACCGTGTTTTTTATTTCAGGTCTAACTTAAGTAAATAATGGCAAAACTAATTCTAAGTAATTCTGGAACAAGGGTGGTTTTGTATATGGTTCAACTTTCAGCTCGTCGGATCAGGCCAACTCGAGGAAGAAACTATCGAAGTAAAATTAGTAGATCTAAAAGTCTTAGAATTATTCACACGGAAAGCTTACTTGAAAGGGATTATGTTCGAATAGCAAATTTCGATAGCAAGGTATCGAAAATATCATTCCAGCCAATAGGGATAAGATTTCATTATAAAGGCAGGAGAAGAAGGTATTTTCCTGATTTCCTGATTGTAACTAGGGATGGGCAATGCTACCTAATCGAGGTTAAATTGACTAAATTTGTGAATACAAATCTAAATAAGGCTAAATTCGAAGCAGCAAGACTATTATGCTTAGAAAAAGGTTGGATTTTTCAAGTTATTACCGAGGAACAAATTCGCATCGGTTATCTTCAAAGTAATTTGAAGTTGTTGCTTGAAGTAAAAGCACACAAAACAACGCCAGCTGTAACTGAATATATAAAGACAGTTCTAAAATGTTATGGTCCTCTAACTGTTGCGGAATTGCTAAAGCAATGCGAAATAGTTGAAGCATCTATGATGATGCTAAATCTAAATAAACTTATTTATGCTCATGAAGTTATGGCAGAAGTAGTTAAAGAGCGGCTTTCACAAAAATCTTATGTATGGGTTGTTTAGGGGATGAGAAGATGGCTAGAAATAAGTTTTCATCAGGAACTCAATTTATAATGGATGGCATTGAATATGTCATTATACGGAAAGAAAAACAAGACCTGATTGTTGAATTAATACAATATAAGCAACGAAAAACCTACTCTATTTATGAATTGGAAGTTGCTTTTTATGAGGAACGATTAACATTTAGAGATACTGGAGAACGTGCCAATAAAATAAAGATGGATGTTGAATTTACAGATGATGAAAAAACTGAGATCGATATGAAGCTTGAAGTTCTTCATCCGGTGATTAAAGGTTATTTCCATAAGATTAAATTGGATGAGTATTTACAAACATTAAAGGATGAGAAAAATATTGTTGTAAGTAAAGCGAGTTTCTATAACTGGAAGAAATTATGGGAGCAATATGGTGATGCAAGGTATTTGTTAAAGAGAAAACCTGGGCCTAACCAAAGAAGAACCTTAGGTGAGGTCATAGAATCCCTGGAAAGAATAATGGGAGAGAAACTATATTCAGGCGAAGAAGTTAGATACAGAGACATTCATCGTGAGTATAAAGGTAGTATAAATAATATTAATAAGATGAGAGATGAAGATGATAAAGCAATTATAAGATCTGTTCAAACGATTTGGCGAATTGTTAAAGAAAAGCGTGACTATTATCGACAACAAAAAGCAAGAGATGGTGTTGTAGCAGCTAAGCTTGAAAGAGACGGTTCCAAGCCTATGGTCGAAAGACCAACCCGTCCTCTCGAACGAGTTGAACTGGATTGGACACCGATCGATCTATTTATGGTTGATCCAAAAACAATGGATAGAAAAAAAGCTTGGTTAGTTTACGCAATTGATGTGTTTTCTGGAAATCCTTTAGGTTTTTATATAACATTTGATACGCCTGATTCGTTTGCAATCAGACAATGTTTGCTTCATTGTTTTTTACCTAAGGTGTATCTCAAGAAGTTATACCCCGACGTAATCAATGAATGGACCGCGTATGGAATTCCTAAAGAACTTGTTATTGATAATGCTTCATCGAACAATTCATATAACATTGAAGAAATATGTGAGAATTTTGGTATGGATCTTTTATTTCCAGAAGTTGCAGCTGGTCACAAAAAAGGAACAGTCGAGAGAGGGCAAAAGACGTTTAATGATATTGTGCATACTTTAAAGGGGACAACTTTTTCTAATATGTTTAAGAGAAAAATGTATGACTCCAAAGGGAAAGCCTGTATTACATTGCAAGCTTTTTACTATATAGCCCACATTATATTTGTTGATATTATCTCTCACAACTGGAGTCACAGCCGAATAGGCGGGACGCCACACCAAATTTGGGAAAGAGCTTTTGCAGAAGATCCTAGCTTAATTAAGGAATTACCTTTTACAAAAAAAGAAATCAAACTAGCCCTTTGTGGTGGAAGCAAAAAGAGAAAAATTCAATCAGAAGGAGTTACTCTCTCAGAAACATGGTTTTGGAGTGAAGAGTTAATGCAGCTTAAGAACAAAATGAAACAAGAAGGTGATGAAGATTTAGAAGTATTGGTTAGGTTTGATTTTGCTGATGTCAAAAAGGTATATGTACAAAATCCATATGATTACAGTTATATTGAAGCTGAAATTGATCCGAATAGAATTAATGAGTATGAGAAGCATTATGATTTGGAGCCTTCACTTCCAATACCTTATCAGCAAATAAAAACAATTTGTTTATCAGAAGGACGAAAACGACGTGAATTTGATGATACACATATTATTCAAGCAATGGTAAATATACACTCGATCGAACAGCAGCAAGATAAAGATAAACGTAGAGGCTACACGCAAACTCTTCAAGCAGAAGCCAGTATTGTAGAGGGTCTTGCGCTAGGGTCTTTTGATTATGGAAAGTTAGGAGCACCAGAAGAACCGGAGACTTTTCGTTATGTAGGTCAACTAACGGAGGAAGAACTTAGAGTGAAAAAAGGAAAAGATGCAAAAGATGCAAATCAAGCTAAAGAGGTTGTAGAAGAAGCCAAAAAAGGAAACGAGTCTACTATGGTAAGTACTGCCGAAGTAAATGCCAAGCCAAAGGGAAAAGTACACAATGAAGCTCAAAGGCACCAAGATATCGATGATGATCTGCCAACATATGAGACTTCAAGGTTAGCGTAGGAGGGGAAAAAGTGGACGGAAATAAAGAATATAAGCGCCTTAATGGAATGAAAATAGATGAGAAGGACCTCAAAGAAAGGTTATTTGATATTGAAAATATTGTTGTCCATCATAAGAGATTTACGGATCTATACAATATGATACATGACTGCCATCACTTAAATGATGGGCTAGTCATCTTGGGGGATACAGGAGCAGGGAAATCAACATTATTTAAAACGTATGAATTAGCTTACCCAAGGCAGAAGAAAACACGAATAAGGAATGGTCATACAATTAGGTACGAATCTGTTCCTGTACTTAGAGTGGAATTAGCTGCCAATTCATCTCCTTTAAACGTAGCGTCAAAAATGTTGGAGAGTTTAGGTGAGCCATTTTATAACAAAGGATCTGAAAAAGTACTAACAGGAATGCTTAAACATCAAATTGAAGACTCTGAAGTTGGAGTGGTATTCATCGATGAGGCCCAGCATATTGTCGCATCAGATACTCAAAAAGTGATATATAAGGCTGCAGACTGGATAAAACAATTTGTTAATGATGTTAAGATACCAATTGTTTTTGGTGGAATTAAGGAAAAAGCGAAGAGAATTTTTGCAGCTAATGAACAGCTAGATGAAAGATTCCCTAATAAACAAGAGTTTAATGTATTTCCGTATTCTAATCCTGATGAACAAAAAGAATTTCGTGGATACCTTAAAGGCATCGAGGCAAAGCTGCCATTTGTAGATCGAGGCAGTTCGAAAATTTTTGATCCATATCTTGCTGAAAAAATTTACTATGCAAGTTTGGGTACGCCCAGGACAATCTATCACTTACTTAGGCATGCTTCCTCAAAAGCATTGAAAGCTGGAAGTGACATGTTAGAAGAGAAGCATTTATTTGAAGGTTTTGACTTGTTATCTTTTGAAACAAGACCGAAAGTGATTAATCCTTTTGATGGGAAAGTGTTTAAGTTAAGTGTTGCATTGGAAAAAGAAAATCTAAAAAAGTCTTAGTGGAATACATTAAGAATTATTATTGGTTTGGGAGATAAGTGATTTAAAGTGTCTAGTCTAAAAAATCAATTGTTTATTTATGAGGATGAGTCGATTGAGGGATACATGTTTAGAGCTGCATGTAGTAACTATGTTACTATAGATATAATAAACGACCATATTTCACTTTATTTCAAAAAAGGCGTAGGTGATTTGAAAAGAGCTTTGCTTCTTTTAAATGAAGAGAATGAACACTTCTATGCTAGGAATTCAATCTACTTTATTTACCGTTCTGGTTTACATCAAAATAATTCACGAATACAGAATCTTAGCAAATTTTGTCCAATTTGTTTGAGTGAAAAATCATATCACCGGATTCACTGGATGATTGCTCCAATCATTGTTTGCAATAAACATAATTTAATATTATTAAATCACTGTGATGGATGCTTCCAAATCACAAATTTTAAGGATATTACGATTAATCAATGTAGCAAATGCAAAAAAGAACTTTCAATGTGTGAAAATAAATATATCAACTTATCTAACAGTGATTCTTCAATGATTATGTTTGATGATATTCGCAACGAAGGGGTAGTTTGGAATGGCTTAGTTGTTACTGATTATTATTTAGTACTTAAACGACTAAGATGGTTCTTAAACTATCACTCGAATGGGGAAATTGGTTTTGCTGATCTAACATATGATGAAGGAAAAGATAAAAAAAGCTGGTTTATAGGTGATGAAAATTATTTTCGATGGAATATATTGAAATCATATGAGTTGACAGATGATTGGCCCAATAATCTATTGAAAACTTACAGCACAAATGAGCTTGAATTTCTCACAGGTTACAGTCTTGTTATTGATAATATTAACTATTTCTTTAATGATTTTATTAAAAAGATCAAAAACATACTTTAAGTTTATAACGTATTGGGCAGGGACTCTAAATGAAAGATTAAAATGTATAGTAAGGAGAATTAGAGCAAAATACTAAGTGTGCAATCCTCTTCTACTGATGGAAAAGTTACATAGACATAAAGCCAACATTGTTAAGTCAAATTTCGAGCTGTTTTAATTATATAAAACTATTGTTCGTTTTATCCTTGTCCTTATATTACCAGAAAAGGTATAATAGATAGTGAAATAAGCCCAGTCCATTTTTGGTAGCTGTGCTTTGTTATAGCGAATTTATGAAGGTGCAGGATCTCCTACAATCCTACATCAGTAAAAATGGAGCTTTGAATTTTATTCGATAATTATTCATTCTGCCCATTTTGTACAACTCCTGCTTTTCGCTAAAAAAATATTTGGGGGTATGAATTCTGCGTTCACAAAGTTGTTACAAAATCCTCTCCATTGATGGTGGAGGAATAAAAGGACTGTACTCAGCAACAGTTCTTCAGAAGATGGAAGAAAGGTATGGACCGCTTCACGAACACTTTAATCTCATATGCGGAACTTCTACTGGTGGGATCATCGCACTGGCATTGGCATCCGGTATACCCATGAGTAAAGTTGTCGAATTTTACAAAGATTCGGGTCCTAAGATCTTTCCGTACCAAAGGAAATGGAAGCGAGCACTTCATTGGCTAAAGCAGCTAATCTGGAAATCGAAGTATTCAGATGAACAGCTTCGTGTGGCTTTAGAAGGCGTATTCGGTGACAAAAGGATAGAGGATTGCAAGACACATGTCCTTATTCCAACCGTAAACATCACGACCGGGGAGCCGTGCATCTTCAAATCAGACCATGTCCCACAATTAACAAGGGATAAAAAGCGGCTGCTTACTGAAGTGGCTCTTGCTACCTCAGCCGCGCCGACTTATTTCCCTATCGTTGAATTGCAAATGCAAAATGGCAGAGAACAATTCGTCGATGGTGGATTAGTTGCAAACAATCCTGCATTGTATGGTATCCAAGAATATTTAAGGTATTACAAAAACGATAGCCGCTATAACGATTATAGCCTGCTCTCTATTTCTTCTATTAACGAAGCCGTCAAATTTCCTAATCTCATTGAGAACAAACGGAGATCATTTGTAAGTTGGGGCGATAAATTAATTTCCCTGATGATAGATTCTCAAAGCGCGGCTGTGCACCATCACATTGAGCATCTACGCTCGCATTCCGGTGGCAGTTATGTGCGGATCCCAAGTATGGCTCTCACAGTGGATGAAAAGAAAAAAATTGCCCTTGATATGGCTAGCCCCAAATCGCTTTCGATTTTAATCGAAAAGGGAATTCAGGCAAGTGAGCAATGGATTGAAAAAGAGGATGTAAAAGCGTTTTTCACAACAATTACCAAGGAGGAATCGGCTTAAATGTCAAACTGCCATGATCTGTTTACTAATTTTCATAATGAAATTTATCTAGATTCGACCCAAAAAGAAAGTCTTCGGACATCCCGAAATGAAATTCGCAAGAAAATCAAAAAGTATTTTAAGGAGGAGCTCGGGCTAGCCGAACCTAAGTTTTACGGTCAGGGCTCCTATATGATGAATACGACCGTCACTCCAATCGATGGGGAATACGATGTCGATGACGGGATTTATTTAGAGCATCTAAAGGATATGGAAGAAAAGGACTGGGCTACGCCAGCAACCGTGCACAGCTGGATTGTTAAGGCGACGAAAGGACATACTTCAACGGATCCTGTGGATAAAAATACATGCGTTCGGGTTATCTTTAAAGCCAAATACCATGTCGACCTGCCGATTTATGTGAAGAAAACGGATGAACATCCAAAACTTGCGCACAAGTCAAAAGGTTGGATTGACAGCGACCCTAAGGAACTTACTAAATGGTTCAACGATGAAGTGAAGGAAAAAGGGAACCAGCTCAAACGACTCGTTCGATATCTAAAGGCGTGGAAGGATAATAAAGAAGGAGATACTAAATTGCCGAGTGGAATGTTTTTAACCATATTGGCTGCAAATCACTTTGTAGCCGATCACCCGGATGAGGATGATGCCGCACTTGCAGCCACAGCCAAAGCTATACACAATGCACTCTCCGACTCTTTCTCCCTAACAAGACCGGTGTTTCCAAGTGAAGAGTTGATGTCGGATTGGTCGGACACAAGACGGGATAACTTTTTAAATAAGCTGGCAAATCTAGTTAAAAAAGCTGAGGAAGCGCTAGAAGAATCAGATAAAACTAAAGCTTCGAAAAAGTGGATTGATGTATTCGGGGACCGCTTCCCGGAACATGAAACTACGGAAGCCGCGAAGTCGGAAACAAATTCTGTTGTAATAGCGTCAGCGCCACCGGTGCTCGGTAACCATGGACGATCAGCGTAATTTGAGTGTGTATTACGATGGAGTGCTGCAAACTGCGGCGCTCCATCTTATTGATAAACACCAAGCGGTTGAAGTGCAATACCCGGGTCCTGATAAAGAGGGCATTTCTAAGTCGTTTCAAATCAGATGCCAAGACCAAGATGCGATTTTTGAAATCATACTTGCTATACCTTATAACTTTCCCGATGTTTTTCCGACTGTATTCGTACCCGATCCATATTTTTCTAGGCTTTATCCTATACCACATTTGGATAAACGCAAGGTACTATGCACGTTTGATGCCGAGGTCGCTCATCCCAATATAAGTAATCCGCATGGTATTTTGGATGAAGTTATTCAAAAAGCATTTATTCTATTGAAAAAAGGAAAATCAGGCGAAAATTCGTTGGATTACCTTGATGAGTTTGAATCTTATTGGATTCAGGAGGCAAATAGTGAGATACTTTCGCTACTTTCAATAAGCCCTGAGACTAGAGAAATACATCTTATTTCTTTTACTCATCCAAATTGGAGCGTCACTAAATTAGTTGCTGATACAAGAATGGAAGGGGAAACTTGGCTGGTTCAAGCTGGGGCAACAGTTGATCCGACACGCAAGAAGGCGTTTTATTTACCTCTCGAATCAATTGGTCTGCCACCATTCCCAACAAAAAACGGTGAATTTTTAAAACGGCTAAAGACTGTAAGCGGTGATGCAGTAAAGCCTCTGTTAGAATTTCTTAATAAAGATACAAGACCATCTACGATCGTGTTTTCAATGCCGTATAAAGATGGTCATATTATCGGCGCATGGGAGCACGCTAATGCGCAGCAATATAAAACATCTCACTATAAAAGAAAAGGAAAGGTACAAAAAGGGCTCAAAGGTTTTCGCCGATGGAAGCGTAATGCATTACTTGAATTGCAGCGCGACTTTCGTGATCTGGGTGTCAAAAAACAGCTAGTCACTCGCGTGGACAAAATGAGACTCTTCACACGTGGTGGTGACGGAGAGATTTCTTCTAGCCAAAGAATCGGAATCATTGGTTGTGGATCCATTGGCAGTCATATCACCAAGTCTCTCGTTGATTTTGGCATAGACCAGCTGCTTTTAATCGATAAAGAAAAGCTGACGTTTGGAAACGTCGCACGGCATCTATGCGGTGCCAATGATGTGGGGAACTACAAGGTTCGCAGTGTACATCAAAAGCTAGCATCTCATTTCCCACATTTAGAAGTAACGACATATGAGTATGATGTGCTTAGGTTACTCCGTGACTACGAATCGGTTTTAAACCGATGTGATTTTTCTATTGTCGCTCTGGGTCACTTTCCGACGGAGCTACGCCTCAACCGGC
Organism: Paenibacillus sp. V4I7; assembly: GCF_030817275.1. Lineage (NCBI taxonomy): Bacteria > Bacillati > Bacillota > Bacilli > Caryophanales > Paenibacillaceae > Paenibacillus > Paenibacillus sp. V4I7. The sequence continues at coordinate 1,118,536 of NZ_JAUSZD010000002.1, forward strand.
TGCAAAAAGACGGTATCATTAATAAGCCTTTACTCTATGTCTGGGTAGAACCGTATTTAGCGGGGGCGCATGCCGTATATGTGGATCCTTCCTATATCGGGTGTTTGCATTGTGTATTTGATGAACAGCATGCATTTCTAAAAAGCGTGCTAGCAGAGCCAGGGTTATATTCAAAGCGTGAAGCGGGATGTCAAAGCACATTTGTGCCCTACGGAATAGTAGAAGTGAAACGATTTATCTTGGATTTGACGTTTTTTATAGAAGATATTCAGTATGGTAAGATGAAGGAAAACGTCTTATTCACTTGGCTCGGTAATTTAACGCTGCAAAAAGAAAAAGGTAGAAAAATAGCTGGAAGATGGGCTGTAGCGGAAAATTATTCAGTACGGAGATTTCCGCTTGCCAACTTTGCGCGATGTGAGGAATGCAATAGTAATGTTATATAAATTTGGCGATAAATCGCTCATCTTCACGCCTGATGTCATAAAAACATTTAACTCTTATCGTCAGATCAAGCCTCACCAACATGAATCTGGCGGCATTTTGCTGGGCAGAATTTATGAACATGAGAAAATAGTCATCGAACAAATAAGCACCCCGACATCCGAGGATAAATCGGGGCGCTATTTTTTTGAGCGAAGCGTGAAAAAAGCGCAGCGAATTGTCAATCAAGCTTGGTGGGAGTCGGGAGGAGAAATCAGGTATCTTGGTGAATGGCATACTCACCCTGAAGCAACTCCAACGCCGTCATCGGTGGATCGTGAACTTTTAAAAGGTATGTTAAACGATACTAAGATGGAGATCGATTTTTTGTTTCTCGTCATCGTTGGCATACGTGACTTTTATGTGGCTTCACAACATAAAGGTAGGAAGCTCACACAACTTTAAATGGAATTTATAATACTAAAATAGAAAATGAAAAACTATTAAATATATGTTAGAAGTGGGTAAGTATAATATTTAGTTTTGGCGAATGTCAAAGGCAACATTAGAGATATTAGGAATGAGGCACAGTTTTGAAATGGATAAAAATATGATTAATAAAACCATAAGAATTTCAGCGTATTTATCAATTATTATTTTCTTGATTTTTTATTTAACCGAGTCTAATAATGTTAATTACTTAGCAATTATTAGCAAATCGGTCTCCATTGTAACATTATTCTGGTTATTTTATTTTAAATATGGTTGGAAAATCATTATTCTTAAAAAAATATTTGATATCCCCAATTTAAATGGGACATGGACAGGAACATTACAAAGTGACTGGAGAGATGAATCTGGAAATGGAGTTGGTGCTTTAGAGTTCTACATTGTAATAAAACAAAATTTCTTGAATTTTCACATAAAAACATTTACAGAAAATTATGCAGGGAAATCATACATAGAGAAAATCGATTTCAATGAAAAAGAGGGAGAGGTTAATTTAGCATATTTTTATTGTGCAGATATTATTAGTACTGAAGAAGATACAAGACAAGGGGTTGTAGAACTTCGTGTATTGAATGAAACGTTAGGACTAAGTGGGAAATATTGGACTAGAAATAAAACCTGTGGAACTATACATGTAACATTTAATCAAAAAAAACATTTTTCAACCTATGAAGTTATTAAAAGAATGTGTAGAGGTGATAAATAACATGTTTAGGTACTATATTAGATTAGATGCGGACAATATTGGTGACAGAATAGAATATCACTTATTATGTGGTGATTTAGAAAATGCAAAGGAAGTTCATATGAAAGTCCAAAACAGTATGATTATTTTAAAAGATGTTATTAAAGAGAATGGAGATTTTGAATTATTGATGAATGGGTGCGATGACTTTTTCATAGGTACAAAAGTAAGTGACCTGACCAAAATAAGAGAGTTTACCGATGTTCTCAGAAATAAGTTTAATTTATTAACAAACGAAACAATAAGTGCTGGAATAGGGAGTTCTATAACAGAGGCAATAATTAATTTAATGAAGGCAAAAGCAGCAGGTAAAAATAGAATTATCGAATAATTTTCGGTAAAATAACTTGGTAAGTTAATACTTGGGAATAGAGAATTGTTACACAAGTTAAAATAGATTCGTGGTCCTAGCCTGTGGTAAACAACTTTTTAAGACTTATACATGATTAAAAACTTGATTGTATATTTGTGCATACGCTCCAAATTAGCTAAATATTTTTTTCTAATGAATTCTGGAACAAACAGCGTTATAAGACACGATTCACTTCAAATTCTAAGGAATTCTGAAACAACAAAAACGGAGCGCCGCGGGTTTGCGGGCTCCGTTTTCTAATTAATTATGGAATATCACATTTTTTTTTTTTTTTTTTTAAAAAAATTTTATTATTCATTATAACTTGGAGGGATTAAACAAATCCTCAGAAATTGAAACAATTGTTTTGAACTAAATAAACGCTAAGGAGTACCAGGTAACCAGAAGATTGGTTTCGTTTTTCAAAGCTTCAACTTGCTGCCGAGATTAAGTGCCTATGAGAATGTAGAGTTGCCTTTGATTTATCGGGAAATGAGTAAAAAGGAAAGAGAGCCACTCGTTTTGTATGCACTGGAATCGGTGGATTTATTGGATCGCAGGAATCACTTTCCATCGGAGTTATCCGGCGGACAGCAGCAGCGTGTTGCTATTGCGAGAACGTTGGCAGGAGATCCTCAGATCATTTTGGCGGATGAGCCTACGGGAGCATTAGATTCGAAGACGGGTGTGGAGATCTTAAACATTTTAAAGAGATTAAATGCACAAGGTCGGACGATTATTTTGATTACGCATGACTCATTGATTGCCCAACAGGCGAAGCGGATTGTGCAGTTTTGGGATGGGCGATTAAATGAAGTCGTTTAGTGTTAATAAGACCGGAACTCCAAATAGGGGGTTCCGGTTTATTTTATTTTCAATGAATGATTCGTGGTTTCAGAGAAAATAGTGAAGATATTTAGCTATTCCAACGAGCACTTACATTACTATAAAGGAGCCATTCCTGTAATGAAGTAATTTGAGCCTTTGAAAGAAAAAAAGCGCCTCTAGTATACTGGGAAACGTTCCGGCAAGAACTAAACCCACATACGAAAAGAGGCACTTATTATGAAGCATAAGATGAAACAGAAACAAAATGGTTGTGGTGCAAGAATATTAATGGATAGCAAATATCGAGAAATTGTGATTTAACTATGCGACTATACCAAATATTATATTGAGCCATTCAACAGCAGATAGGACAGACGAATTGATCTTCTAACCATCACTGAAGTACGTGGTGATGTGAATGTGGCAAATGACTGACGTTTATTGTGTTGCTGACCACATTAATCTATGCTATATTTATGTGGCTGGCAACTAAATGTGGTTGTTAGGACTGAATTCCAATTAGAATCATGAAGGAGCGGACAGTTATGATTAATATATTACAATCTCATCAAAGTCCAACAATGGGAAGAGGCGGCCCCTTTCAAATTAGACGTATGAGACCAGGCAAGGTATATGGGGTACCGGCATTTGATCCTGCTTTCGGGCCGCTTAGCGTTATTGATCATGCCACTCTTAGAGCAAATAACATGGTCCCTATGCATGAACACCTCAACGATGAAATCCTGACCTATCTTATCAGCGGCAAGGTCACTCATGAAGATTCAATGGGTGTTACGGAGAACATTACACGCAGACGCTTAATGTTGATGAATGCCGGAAGCGGCTTTTCCCACGAAGAAACGAATTCCGGCGAAGACCTTGAAGGTTTGCAAATTTTTGTCAGGCCTAGAGATAAGGATTTACCGCCGGGCGTTCAATTCTACGATCGTCCGGTTGATTATACCAATGGCACATGGCAGCTGGTGGCTGGACCGGAAGCTTCCGATGCCCCTCTTAAATTTCGCAATCAAGTCCTGGTGTTCGATATCCACGCGGATGCAGGAGCAGAACTTGAAGTGCCCATTGCTGAGGGAATGAGCCCCTTTGTATACGTGATGAACGGAACGGTTCAAGTGGGTAATACTACCCTTCAGAAAGGGGATGCTTTTACGGTTACAGAACTTGAAATGCCCATAATGAGAACATTAAGTCAAGCGATAATCGTCGCTTTCTTGTCGGATTTAAATGCAGCAGCCTCGAAATCAGGTACGATCAGCGGGGGGAGGTAATTATGGACCGCTTGTGGTCAAAGCCATTTTTTCTTATGACTATAGGAATGCTTTTTCTGTTTACCAGTTTTTATTTGCTGGTTCCGACACTGCCTCTTTTTATTAAACAGTTAGGCGGCAGCGAATCGCAGATTGGACTGGCCATGGGAATGTTTACGCTGTCTGCCGTTATTTTTCGTCCGATTGTCGGAGGATTGCTGGATCGGTACGGCAGGCGTCCGTTTATTGTCTGGGTCCTGCGGAACTATTCTTTCAACGGCCTGTTCCTTATCGGTACGATCCTTTCTGCCGCAGCAATGCTTTTGGCATTTACAACAAAAACGCCGTTTCAACCGAAAGCTGCCGCAGGGCGAATCGATTTTATTGAAAAATCGGTTTTATCCATCATGGCTGTGATCTTTTTTATGGCCGTCGCTTATGGCGGAATTATTACATTTTTGCCGCTCTTTGCGGAATCGGTCAAGGTTAATCCAGGCACTTTCTTTTTGGTTTACGCAGCAACGCTTACTGTAATCCGGCCGATTACGGGAAAACTTTCAGATCGCTATGGCGAGGTATTTATGGTTGTACCGGCTCTTGCGGTTACAATTGCAGCCTTGCTGGTATTAAGCTTGTCAAATGGTTTATACGGTATGATTGCTTCATCGGTTTTATTTGGAATTGGAATCGGCTCAGCACAACCAGCTCTTCAATCAGCAACCTTGAGCCTTGCACATCCTAACCGGGCAGGGGCAGCAAATGCTTCTTTCATGACCGCATTTGACCTGGGAATCGGGCTTGGCGCGATCATGCTCGGATGGGTGTCTCAATACACGGGGTATCAGGTCTTGTTCCTTGTCGCTGCCGCATCAGTAGCGATCTCCTTACTCATATTCACAGTCTTCGTGAGCCGTTTATTGAGATATCGGACGGCTAATTAGCGTATTGGCGTTAATGGTTCTCGCAATGACCGAATTAATTTTCCCCTGAAGCGATAAGATTATTCGCTTCACATTCAATTAAATGTTGCCGACCACATAAAGTTATGGTATATTTATGTTGCCGGCAATACATTATTTACGAGGAGTGTTAAAAATGAAAAAAATATGGAATCCTATTAAAATTGGACGAATGGAGCTTTCTCATCGACTAGCAATGGCGCCAATGACTCGGGGACGGGCTCTGCCTGACGGGACACCAGGCGAGTTCACCCCTCTTTATTACAAGCAGCGCGCCTCATTGGGTTTGTTAATCAGCGAAGGTACACAGCCGTCTGATGATGGGCAAGGGTATTTGTTTACTCCTGGTATTTACACAGATGCACACATTGCCGGGTGGCGTGAAGTCGCTAATCAAGTACATGATGCAGGCGGTCACCTATTCATTCAATTGATGCATGTGGGCCGTATGTCACACCCGGATAACACCCCTCATCATCGCCAGCCGGTTGCTCCTTCTGCAATCGCTCCTGCACCTGTTGTTCAAATGTATACTTTTGCAGGACTTCAGGAAATTCCAGTTCCTCGTGAGTTGAGCGTTGAAGAAATCAAAGCGACCGTCGAGGATTTTCGCAAAGCAGCTGCCGCAGCCATTCAGGCGGGTGCTGACGGAGTAGAGATTCATGGGGCGAACGGATACCTCATTCAACAATTTATTGCGGAGAATGCGAACATACGGACTGATGCATACGGAGGGTCCATTGAAAACCGCGCCCGGTTTGCCATAGAGGTGGCAAAAGCAGTGGTGGAAGAAATCGGCGCAGACCGTACAGGGTTCCGCATCTCTCCTGGCGTACCGTTGGGTGGTCTTGATGAAGGTCCGAATGGTACTGAGTTATATGAATACCTGGTATCTGAGCTGGCAAAGCTAAATTTAGCATATCTTCACATCGTACATGTCGGAAACGAAGATCTTTTGCGCAAAATCCGATCGGCATGGCCAACGGCTCTGTTGGTAAACCGTGCTGGCAGACCGCTTGAAAATATTACAATCGACATCGACGAAGGACTTGCTGATATTGCGCCTATCGGGTCTTGGGCTTTGGCTAATCCTGATTTCATTGAACGATTTAAAGCCGGTGCCTCGCTAAATGAACCGGAACGTGCTACGCTCTATGCAGGAGGCAGCCAAGGGTACACAGATTATCCGACGCTTGCTGAACAGGACAAAGCTTAAGAAAGTTGTGGATATCTATGAAACGAGAAAAGAAACTTCCCGATAATGAATTACCCGAAGTAGAGTTTGGCGCAGAGAAGCAATTTCCGATTAGCTTCTCGATTTTTGCTCTTGCGCGTTCGCATCGCGCACTGGCTTCCCAATTGATTCGCGAGACTGGCCTCTTTCCGGGACAAGAAATCATTCTCATGCAGCTGTTCCAGCAGGACGGTCAGTCGCAGAACTCCCTTGGCAGGACCTTGCGTCTGGATCACTCAACCATTGCAAAATCTGTCCGCAGGCTGGAAGAGGCGGGATTGATTACCCGCAACCGTTCAGACGAAGATGGCCGAGTTACTATTGTGTCCCTTACCGAGGCTGGTCGTGGATTTGAATCTAAAGTTCTAGAAGCTTGGAGTATACTGGAGAGAGTCACGATAGAGAACCTTTCAGAACAAGAAAAAGAACTATTAATAAATTTATCAAGAAAAGTAGCTGCTCAAATAGACACTGCTTTAAAATAATCTTTGGGAGAGATACAAATGACTGAATCCTTAATGAAAGCTATTCAAGTCGGTAAGTACGGCGGACCGGATGTTTTGAAACTCGAAGAAATTAAACGCCCTCAACCGCTTGCTGGAGAAGTTCTTGTCAAAGTTGCTTACGCTGCAGCTATTCCTCTAGACTGGAAGATCCGTAACGGTTGGCTGAAAGAGATATTTATTAAAACATTGCCTTATACTCCTGGAACAGCTGTTTCGGGTATCGTTGAAGCCGTCGGCGAAGGCGTAACCGGTTTTCAGCAAGGCGATCGCGTTTTTGGAAATGTAAATGGAGGCTACTCAGAATATGGCATTGCCCCGGCAAATGATTTGGTTCACATGCCGGAAAACTTGAACTTTGAGGATGCGGCAACTATTAAAGGCGGTGCAGAATCGGCTTGGAAGGCATTATTATCGGAAGGCGAATTAGAAGCCGGTCAAACGGTACTCATTCACGCAGCCGCTGGCGGAGTAGGACAATTTGCTGTACAGTTGGCTAAGTGGAAAGGCGCTAAGGTTATTGCTACTGCCTCAACCGCCAATCTGGATTTTGTAAAGTCATTGGGTGCGGACCTGGTCATTGATTACACGACCACACCATTTGAGGAGAAAGTCAAGGACGTAGATTTAGTCATCGAATCGGTTGGGGGAAATAACGAGGATCGATCATGGTCTGTTCTGAAACGTGGCGGAAAACTGGTCTCCTTGACGCAGCCCCCATCTGCTGAAAAGGCCGAACAGTATGGAGTCACAGCTAAGTTTAATTCGAAGTTTCCAACCTCCGAGGATTTGCAAGTCATTGCTCAATTACTTGCCAACGGAACATTAAAAGCAGAGATTGATTCAATATTTCCATTAAGCGAAACGAAGAAGGCTCATGAGAAAAGTGAATCAAGACATGGCCGAGGAAGAATTTTGCTTAAGGTTAATTCATTTTGAAGCTGCGAGGTTTGGTTTAAAAATAGAGAACTATTCAAACAAGCCCCTTTTATGGAGACCACTGCAAAAGTATTGGTTTGGAAAAAGCTAAATGCGAAACGAGCCCTAGAAGCGATTCTAGAGGCTCTTTTTTAATATGGTTTTATCATCCTTTCGAAGACAAATCTGACCACTGAGAAGAATAAACTGAAGGCCAAGATAGCCCAAGCTGAAAAGTCACTAGCGGCTGCTGAACATGAACGGTCACAGACGTACGACTATAGCCGTGTGGCTTCTTCTAAAAAATATTCCTCATGGTATAAGTGAATGGATTCAATCTTTTGAAATAAGTAACTATTATCGAAATAGAAATAAATCTAATTTTAATAATTTTAATAAACAGTTTTTCCCTTACGACGTACATTTTTTTATAAACAATAGTACAGGAACAGTAGAAAAAGATAAAATGGAGCAGGTAATTAACAAGGTATTGTACGAAGAAAAATTCAATCCAATTTATTATGAACAATAGAATATTAAGGGGTACAAGAGTTAATAAGCAGGTCACTTACATGTGATTTGCTTTTTTTTTACTTCAAAACAAAAATAAGCGAATTATGCATAGAAAATGTCATTCAACATTACAACAACACCGATAAACGACATTTTATATTACAAAATATGCCATTTTTTATTTACAGATGCACCTTAACCAATATTAATTAAACGACAAAACAAGTTACAATTCACATTTTTGTGTGAAATTCCATAATTCTTTAGAATTGTTCCATAATAGTAAACGAAGCTTTCAGTATTTTTACTAATTGGCCACGATCATTTTATGATTTCTTGAATGATTTCAAAATGATTCCTAAAACCTCTCAATTGCTGACAGGGTTAAGAAAGGATTTTGGACGATTTCATTTTGAGCTTATTAAATTATCTAAAATTGATGATTTTAGTTTTATTACAGATGAGTATAGAAATTATTTGCAAATTATTTGGGATGGTGGGAGTGGTCAAAAAATTCTAGATGTAAACTTACACAAAAAGTATATTAGTGCATATCAGGCTAGTAAACTCATGGGGACCAAGTCGATTAATTTTTCAACCTTAATTACTGAAGGTTTAATAGAAGGCAAAATTGTTTTAAGGCCGTCTAAAAACTTAATATTAATCGATAAAATCCTCTTTAGAGAATTATAAAAAACAAAGGGATTTATCCCTAAAGAGTAATAGAAACCAGATCGAAGAAGAAACAGCAAAAAAACAAGGGTTTATTACAGTGAGAGATAGTAAAACCCAGTATATAATCAAAGAGTCCTTGATATATCAAGGGCTTTTTCAATCTGGAAGTAAGAATCTATAACGAATATATACATTTATTTCATTAACCTACAGGCTTCTCCCTAACAAGGTACCGACTTGTTTAGCCATGAAGTGTGGCGGATAGGGCATGCCGTTTCTGATCCACCATTCGATAACACCTGCATAAGCGGTCCCTGCATATTGCAGCATAACATCATCCATTAAATCTGTATTTTTTCCGCTGTCTCTGTCAATTTCACCCTTGAATCCTTGTATAAAAGAAGCAAGAAGCCGAGCTCGAAATGCAGCGGGAGCCCCAGTACTTGCGAGCATGGTTGAAAAAAACAAATAATTCTTCTCGAAATATTCAAAGTAAGGTACAAGAGCCTCGTTCCAATCCAGCTTACAAGCCCACTCATCCATCTCCTCTAATTCATCGAAGTGTGTTTGAATGAGTTTATCCAATAAATCAAATTTATCCTGATAATGAAGATAAATGGTTCCTCGATTTAGGTTAGCCCGATCTGAAATATCCTGAATGGTTATATCATCGAAATTTTTTTCAGTCATCAGTTCAATAACAGCTTTTTTCAAAGATTCCTGCGTTTTAAGGATGCGCCGATCTGTTTTAGCCATTGTATATTCACCAAACTTTCTAAGATACTTAACACATTTCGCAGTTCTGTTGATATATCAACAGATTGCGTTACTTTAACCATTGAATTTACGTGCTTGATTATATAATAATAGACACTAGTTGGTTAATCAAATTTATTTTTCTAATCAAATTCGATTGATTAATCATTTCAATTTGATTTATTGAAAGGAGACAACACACATGTGCAAAACTCGCGTTCTAAGTATTTCAGAGGCCAAAGCGCCCTTTGAAAAGACTACGATTGAAAGACGACAATTACGACCGGATGACCTGTCGATCGATATTAAGTTTAGTGGCATTTGTCATTCCGATATTCATAGTGCACACGGGGACTGGGCAGGCGGGATTTTCCCAATGGTGCCTGGTCATGAAATTACTGGGGTTGTAACGGCAGTTGGGGAGAAGGTCACGAAATTTGCTGTAGGTGACCGCGTTGGTGTTGGCTGCTATGTGGACTCTTGCGGAGAGTGCGAATACTGCCTCCGAGGAGAGGAGCAGCATTGTTTAAAAGGCTTTGTAGCTACTTATAACTCCTTGGACTATGATGGCAATCCAACCTATGGCGGTTACAGCCAAAACATCGTTGTTACTGAAAGGTTCGTTGTGCATATCCCGGATGGTATGGAGTTAGATGTAGCCAGTCCGCTTTTGTGTGCCGGTATTACCACTTACTCCCCTTTGAAACGTTGGAATGCCAGCCCAGGAAAAAAGGTTGCTATTCTGGGGATGGGTGGGTTGGGCCACGTTGCGATACAGTTCGCCCATGCGATGGGAGCAGAAGTTACAGTGTTAAGCCGTGCGAAAGATAAGAAAAACGAAGCGTTAAGTTTTGGTGCAGATTATTATTTTTCAACGCTCGATCCGGAAACTTTCAACTTGCTAGCCGGCCGATTCGACCTGATTCTCAACACCGTATCCGCCAACATTGACGTCGATTCGTACTTATCGCTACTTCGTGTAGACGGAGCGCTTGTTAATGTCGGAGCGCCCGCGGAACCGAGTCAATACAACGTGTTTTCCCTAATCATGAGTCGCCGCAGTATTGCGGGGTCCTTGGTTGGCGGACTTGCGGAAACACAAGAGATGCTTAATTTTGCTGCCGCGCATGGCATTCTGCCTCAAATTGAGATTATCCGTGCCGAGCAAGTAGACGAAGCGTATGAGCGAATTCTGCGTAGTGACGTGCGATACCGATTCGTTATCGACATATCGACTTTATAGAACGAATGGACGATAAACTTAAAAATCATTCGCTCCGATTGGCTTTAATACTGGCCGCATTTTCAGCATTGGGACCATTTACAGTCGATATGTATCTTGCGTCGCTTCCGCAAATCATGGATTTTTTCGGAAGTAACGCATCCATGATTCAAGCGAGTTTAACAGCCAGCCTACTTGGTTTAGGCTTAGGCCAGATGGTCATGGGACCTTTAAGTGATAGGTATGGAAGACGTACCCCATTGCTGATCTCCATGGTTCTTTATATTGTTTCATCGTTTGGTTGTGCTTTAGTACCCAATATTGAATCTTTCATCGTTTTACGCTTCGTCCAAGGGGTGGCAGCTTCGGCCGGACTTGTGATTTCTCGTGCGATTGCTCGGGACAGATATAATGGGGTCGAATTGACGAAGTTTATCTCTCTGCTCACGATGATCAGCAATGTCGCTCCATTATTATCCCCAAATGCCGGAAGCGCCGTCACATCTTTCAGTTCATGGGTTGGTGTGTTTGTTTTTTTGGGGCTTCTAGGAATACTATTAACAGGGATCACAACATGGGGGTTAGAGGAAAGCTTACCTGTACAGCATCGTGTCCAGGGAAACTTCAAGGAATTAATGAGGAACTATACTCGTCTGTTTCACGATCGAACATTTATGGGATATGCGCTTGTTAATGGTATTTTGTTCGCCGGTGTATTTGCCTTTGTTGCCGGCACTCCGTTTATTTATCAGAACATTTTTGGTGTGTCGCCGGGAATATTTTCGCTCCTGTTTGCTATGAACGGTCTTGCTATTATGATTGGAGCGCAAATTGTCAAAGGTGTGGTTGGCCAGCTAACGGAGCGCAGTATATTTCGTATCGGGTTATCGCTGTCCTTTATTTCTACTTCCGCAATCCTGATTACAGTTCTCTCTCATGGATCTTTACTAGCAGAATTTGTTTCAACCTTTTTATTTGCTATATCCATTGGGATTATTGGACCGGTTTCTATTACCTTAGCGATGGAAGCGCATGGAGAAATGGCGGGGAGTGCGTCTGCCGTGCTAGGCACCTTTCAATTCGCACTAGGAGCAGTTACTTCCCCACTTGTGGGAATCGCAGGTGAGTATTCAGCCATCCCTTTTGGGATTGTTATATTTACAACCAGTGTACTGGCCATCGTTTCCTATATCGTCCTCATTAGGAAGGCGGAGACTGTAGGCGTTGTAAACAATACGAAAAAAAATTCATAACTCAAATGGAGGAATATAGAAAATGGAAATCAGAAAGGTCGGGTCCCAACCTTCGGGCAAAGGACCATCTGAATATTTCACTGGTACGGTTCGCATTGATCCACTGTTTGAAGCTGCAGCTCCTGCTCGTGTAGCAGGAGCAAGCGTTACGTTCGAGCCGGGTGCGCGGACAGCATGGCATACGCATCCACTGGGTCAGACGTTAATCGTAACAGCAGGTAAAGGATGGGCTCAGCGCTGGGGAGGTCAAATTGAGGAAATAAGTCCTGGTGACGTGATTTGGTTCCCGCCTGGCGAGAAACACTGGCATGGAGCTTCGCCAACCACAGCTATGACGCATATAGCGATTCAAGAGCGTCTGAACGGAAAGGCTGTTGAATGGATGGAAAAAGTCAGTGATGATCAATACCAGTCCTAAGCACGCGAATGCTTCATAAATACCCGTCATATGACGAACGAAGTTGCTGTATAGATCGTATTTGACAGGATAAGGCAGTTTTAAAAGAGCGTAATTTAGGCTAATTAGTTTGACAATGGAATTGTGATCGATCCAATTGCAGCGTTGACTGACGAAATAAATTTCTAATACTGTTACACTTTTTGTGCAATAAGACTTGCCTCAATGTACTTTGGGGCAACTTGTTGTTTTCTCATTTATAAGTCAATTCAAAAGGAGAGGAGAAAGCATGATTGTAACAAACCTAAGTAAAAGGATTAAAATAACGACGATTCTAGGGATCTCTTTGACTTTTGTCATGGCATCATGCTCGGCAAAGAATATGGCATTCGGGCAATCGCCGTTTTCCTCGCATGCTGGCTCCTGTAATTCTAGTTGGAAAATGGGTAAAGAATCCACCTATGTTGACGGCGTCCATACGGCGACAGGTAACTACGGGAGCCGCGATTCGTTCATCTCAGTAACAATCACACTGGTTGACGACATTATTAAAGGCATCCAGATCACACCTTATACTACGGATACGGTATCTCTCGACTTACACCAGCACTTTAGCGACGTGATCCCGTCGAACTTCGTCGGGAAGCATATCGACGAAGTTAAAGTGAACGAACTTGCAGAATCCAGCATAGCCGCTGACGCGCTCAACGAAGCGATCGATCAGATAAAGCAGCAGAATCGGATAGGGCCGACGACACGTAAGAAATAAACTCCTTTTATAAAAAAGGAAGTGGGGGGATTTCAATGTCGCACAATAAACAAGTAGCCCTTGTCACAGGCGCGAATCGGGGAATTGGATTTGAGCTTGTCAAACAATTAGCCTTGAATGGTTTTGGGGTTATTTTAGCGAGTCGTGATCTAGAAAAAGGCAATGAAGCAGCCCAAAGTCTTAAGCAGTCAGGTTTGGACGTTTCTTTTGTACAAATGGATGTCGATGATCAAGACAGCATCCGCCAAGCCTCGCAGACCGTGAATGAAACATTTGGAAGATTGGACGTTTTGATTAATAATGCCGGCGTGTATCTGGATGAGAATGAACTGTTTATGACGATGGATCCTTCCATTCTGGAGAAAACGATGTCAACGAATTTCTTCGGTGTCTATCATGTCATCCGTACCTTTATACCGCTAATGGAAAAGAGGAGCTATGGGAGAATCATTAATATATCATCGGAGTATGGAATGATGAACGAAATGTCGCAGCGAGGAGTTAGTGCATACAAATTGTCAAAGCTTGCCCTTAATGCATTGACGCGATTGGCAGCTGCAGAAATCCAAGGCGATATTAAAATCAATGCCGTCTGTCCGGGATGGGTGAGTTCTGATATGGGTGGTCCAGCTGCTCCTAGAACACCTAAGCAAGCAGCGGAGTCGATCCTTTGGTTAGCAACGATTGGGCCCGGTGGACCGCAAGGAGGCTTCTTCAGAGATGGAAAAGCAATCGACTGGTAATGAAGTACTCTTATTCCTTCATGGGCTTGAAATAATCAAACCTAGCATCGGATAGTAAATATGAATGAATTTACGGTAATCATTCAAAAACTGAATTAAGAGGGGATGCCAACAGGATGAAAAAATCTTTACTTCTCGCTTTTGTGACGGCCATCTCCCTTGCTGCTTGTGGCGGTAAAGAAGAGTCTAAATTCAAAAGAGATGATAATGTGAAAAATAACAGTAGCACTAATCCAACGGATATGATTACAGAAACGAAGAACCAGGCTACCCAATCATCTACTTCATTGACCACAGATAAGCTTGAATCGAAAGATGTGAGGGTCAAATTGATTTTTGATAATGAAGAATTCATTGTAAAGATGTATGATAATCCGACAAGCCGGGATTTTTTGACAAGGCTCCCGTTGACACTCATATTTAAGGAGTTTGGCGGCTTCGAAAAATTGAGTATTTTGGATAAAGAATTGTCTACGGAAAATGCACCGTCAGGAAGTGTTCCGGAAGTTGGGGATTTCGGTTATTACGCTCCGTGGAAAGATGTGAACATGTATTATAAAGAGTGGAACTATTCGAGCGGACTTGTCAAACTAGGAAAGATCGAATCGGGGATCGAAGAAGAGTTTACTAAAAAGCTTCAAGATATGAATGGTGATTTCGCGGTAACTATTCAGCAAATGAACTAAATTTCCGCTCCTATGATATGGGGCTTTTCTGCTTGGTCGTATTCGAAAACACGGGAGTTATTGACACTTTAGCGCAATGAGGGGCGCTGAAGGTCAAGTGAAGGCATATGTGCAGGACAACGTAAACGTAGGTATTGGCAAGGAAACACAATCGATAATTACCAACTGCCATCCCTATACAGGCTTTCAGCGAACACTGAATGCATTAGTAAGCTTTAATTAATTTATTCCAGAAGTTTAATGATACATTACACCCTATAGAATCAAACATCATGGCAAGGTACAACAAAAATATAACCATGCAAAGGAGACAAAAACATGTTTAACGAAACTTACAAATTATCAAATGGTGCAACAATTCCAAAATTAGGGCTAGGTACCTGGCTGCTTGACGATGAACAGGCTGAACAGGCAGTACGTGATGCTGTATCCATCGGCTATCGCCATATTGATACTGCTCAGGCTTATAGGAATGAAGCCGGTGTAGGCAAGGGAATCCGTTCCTGCGGTGTCGCAAGAGAAGAACTTTTCATTACGACAAAGGTTGCTGCAGAAGCAAAGAACTATGATGCAGTTACGCAATCCATTGATGAGTCTTTAGCAAAAATGGGGCTAGACTACATTGACCTTCTAATTATTCACAGCCCACAGCCTTGGAATGAGTTCCGTGAGGAGAACCGTTATTTCAAGGAAAACAAAGAGGTATGGAGAGCCATGGAGGATGCATATAAGACAGGCAAAGTAAAGGCAATCGGTCTTTCTAACTTCCTTCAGGACGATGTAGAGAATATTCTTGCAAGCTGTGAGATTAAGCCTGGGGTCAATCAGATCTTGGCTCATGTGAGCAATACGCCATTGGAGTTAATTGAATTCTGCCAGAAGAATGACATCATAGTCGAGGCATATTCACCAATTGCACACGGTGCAATCCTTGATCACACAGAGATTAAGGCAATAGCTGATAAGTATGGCGTATCTGTAGCTCAGCTTAGCCTACGGTATGATATCCAGCTTGGTCTTGTAGTAATTCCGAAGACAGCAAATCCAGAACACATGAGAATCAATGCAGAGCTTGATTTTGTTATCAGCGATGCAGATATGGAGACTTTGAAGAATATTGAGGTCATCCAAAATTATGGTGAGCATAGCTTCTTCCCGGTTTTTGGGGGAAAAATAAAGTAACTTGATCAGCAGCGAATACTAATATTAATGATTATTGGAGGCGTAACAAAGGAATGAGAGGGCAATGCCCCGTTGAGACATGGGAGTGAAAACCACCATGGGCGGCGTGGAGAAGGCGTGCAGTTTATGGGAATATATAGGATGTCAACCTCACCCTCTGTTTCAGTGAAGTGTTTGTGATAACAGTAACTGTTTGAAAGTGAGGAAACAGTCAAATGGAGTATGTGAAGCTTGGAAATACCGGCTTGGATGTATCGAGGATTTGCCTAGGCTGTATGGGGTTTGGCGAGGCTGGCAGGTGGATTCATCAGTGGGTGCTAGATGAAGAGAACAGTCGTCTAATAATAAAAAAAGCTCTTGAGCTTGGGATCAACTTTTTTGATACTGCGAATGTATACTCCGACGGAACAAGCGAGGAGATTTTAGGACGGGCGCTGAATGATTTTGCCAATCGGGATGAACTCGTCATCGCAACAAAAGTACACGGCCGTATGCATGAAGGTCCTAATGGTGCCGGTTTATCCCGAAAGGCAATAATGAGTGAAGTTGACAAAAGCTTAAAACGTCTGGGAACCGATTATATTGATCTGTATCAGATTCATCGCTGGGATTACCATACGCCGATCGAAGAGACGATGGGGGCTCTACATGATGTGGTGAATGCTGGAAAGGTACGTTATATCGGTGCTTCGGCTATGTATGCATGGCAGTTTTTGAAAGCCTTACATGTAGCCGAGAACAATGGATGGACCCGGTTTATTTCGATGCAAAATCATTTAAACCTTATCTATCGTGAAGAGGAGAGAGAGATGCTTCCGCTTTGCAAAGCTGAGAAAATTGGTGTAATACCATATAGTCCGCTTGCTGGAGGAAGATTGACAAGAAGTTCAAAGGAATCAACACATCGCTCCGAAACAGATCAAATTGCAAAACAAAAATACGATGCTACATTTGATGCCGATCAATTGATTGTGAATCAGATCGCTGCAATTGCGGAAAAACGTTCAGTTTCCCGCGTTGAGATCGCGCTTGCCTGGTTGCTACAAAAAGAACCAGTAACTGCGCCTATAATCGGTGCAACAAAAATATCTCATCTCGAAAATGCGGTAGCTGCTCTTTCCACTAAATTAACCACAGAAGAAGTTGCTATGCTGGAGGCGCCGTATGTTCCTCATCCGGTAGTTGGACCACAGTAGTATATAAGCAATTTGAGAAATTTGATCTTTCGCAGGATACCCTCCGATATTATAAACGTATCGGATTAATTCCTCAAGTGATCGTCCACCATGGCGGGGGAGGGATTAAAACGGGCAACATTCCTATTATGAGGAAATATGACGTTTTAGAAAACAAAAAGGCTCCTTATGATGTGTAAGGAGCCCAAAACTGGCAAGCGACCGGATCCAAAAACAAACCAAGGATTATGATCGTCTCGTTCTTTATCTTGTGGAGCATAAGACCCCATAATTGGAAGGATATTTAGTCGATTATTTTGCATATGTAGAACCTATCCAGGAAATTTGTAACGGTATAAGGAATACTTTAGAAAAACATCTAAAACAAGTAGATCAGGAAGAAGAAATGGCTTTGAAAATGATTAATGAAGCCGCTGTATGGCACACATTTGAATGTATAAGAAGGTATTATAAAAACCAGGCAAACCTCTTTTAAACTTGCATCACATGTTGCTGCTTCCAATAAGAGGTACTATTTAAAGGCAATTGATTAAATAATCAACGGAAGTACGTTTGTCCCTATTAGACTTGTCAGTGAAGCATTAGGCGCTGAAGTCAAATGGGATGCCTCAAACAAAACAGTCGTAATTACAGCCAATTAATAACAATATTGAAGGAATGATTAGGATCAAATAACGCTTTGTATAATTATGCATACGTAGAATTATTTCTAAATATTTTTTCTAACGAAATCTGCAACAAAAACTCATTTTCGCCGTGGGCTAGTTTAATTTCTAATCAATTCTGAAACAACAAAAACGGAGCGCCGCGGGTTTGCGGGCTCCGTTTTCTAATTAATTATGGAATATCACATTTTTTTTTTTTGTGAAATTCCATAATTAATTAGAATTGTTTCAAATATCTTTGGAATATTTATTTTATAATTCGTTGGAATGAAATATTTATGCAAAAAAATTGAATAAAAATACAACAAGGGTAGGCGAATATGAACATAGCCTACCCTTGTTGTATTTTTGTTAATGGAGAGATTATTGAAATGAGGTTTTCTAACCAATTAGAAATGTATTCGAATGAATCTTTTGAAGGATACCTTCATCGTTTAGCAATCATCAACCACCGTATGATCAATGACTTTGACTTGGAGTAACAGTTA
Source organism: Paenibacillus sp. V4I7 (assembly GCF_030817275.1). NCBI lineage: Bacteria > Bacillati > Bacillota > Bacilli > Caryophanales > Paenibacillaceae > Paenibacillus > Paenibacillus sp. V4I7. The sequence continues at coordinate 1,136,821 of NZ_JAUSZD010000002.1, forward strand.
ATATTCGAAATTGTTCTTCCCAAGTAAGAACAGAGTAAGCTATTCTTATAAAAAAAAGTATGGAGGCTCATATGTTAAAAGTACTAGTGGCAGAGGACGAACCATGGATCAGAGCGGCTATTGTCGAAGCGGTAGAAAGTATAGGACATGACATTAAAGTAGTAGGGGATGTTACGAACGGCGTTGAAGCTTGGCACGTGATTCAGCAACTGTGGCCAACTGTATTAATAACGGATATTATGATGCCGGAAATGGATGGACTGGAATTGGTTCGAAATATTTCGGAGAACAAAATCCCGATGGCCGTTATTATCATTAGTGGTTATGAAAATTTCCAATATGCGCAAAGAGCAATCGGTTACGGTGTGAATAAGTACCTGCTTAAGCCTGTCAATCGGGATGAATTGCGGGAAGCTGTGTTGGATGCGATGGGGAAATTAACGGAAATTGAGAAAATGAATCATTATTTGATTCGTATCCAAACCTATTTCGATACTATCAATGATTTGGATCCTAAGGAGGGTATAAAAAATATATACAAACTTATTGATGACATAAAAATCATCAAACATTTGAACTATGGCGCTTACTTAAGCTTGCTTCGTATTATTGAGTCCAAAATCTGCTCTTTGCTGGCCAGCATTGAAGCGGAGCATATGACAAAGTCTCAATTCAACGGGGTTCCCGATCAAGAAATTCGAACGCATCTGGGCAAATTGGTGGAAGCCTGGTTTCTTCATCCGGAACGTAATAAAAAGGAATTCAAACAAATCATTAAATCCGCATGCGATTTTATTCGTGACCATTATCAGGATGACATCACACTGACGCAAATGGCGGAGTATACAGATTTAAGCATCTCTCATTTCGGCTCCCTCTTCAAAAGATATACCGGGGAGTCGCTGATAAATTATATCAACCAAGTGCGAGTGGAGAAAGCGAAGGAGCTTCTTCGAAACTCTAAAGATAAAATATACGCAATTGCCGAAGAAGTTGGATTCTCGAGCCAAACCTATTTTATACGAGTTTTTAAAAATATGGTGGGGATGTCCCCCAATGAATATCGGAAGAATTTGGGGATATGAACATGAAACAATTTCTCTATCGCATGTCCTTAAAACAAAAAAATCATTCTAAGTTTTATCAGCATAGCCATGATCGCAGTACTGTTAATGAATTACGTCTCTCATTATTATTACAGTCGCTCGACCCAGCAGGATTTTTACAACATCGCAGAAACCACGACCGAAAGTCTTAATCATCAATTGGAAATCTATTTTCAGCAGATCGCTAAATCCACGTACGCCATGAATGCAGGGGTATTACGCTATTCAAGTCTACTCCTACAGCAAGGGGACTCGAGCCTAATTCAGGATTGGCTTCGAGACGGGTCCTCGGTGGGGGCGGAAAAGCAAGCTATGATTAAAGAGATCCTCAATAAGTATATTGCGATTAATTATTCGGAGATCGAGAACATTTATTTAATGTCAAAGGATCGAAGCGTTTTGCAGTCGTCAGGTACGACAACCGATACCGAATTGGCAAGACAACCGTGGTATCAGATGCCTCTCAACACCGATTTGGAAATATTCCCCACCATGTACAGGGAAGGTGGCAATATTCCTCTTATTGAAGCTGCCATTCCGATTTTTGACGTGAATAATACAAAGATATCGGGCCGCCTTGTGCTGCAAATGAGATTGACAGAGATCAAGAATATGATCGGGAACATGCGCATCGGCAAAACCGGTTATATCTTTATGGTGTCTTCAGATGGAAGAATCGTCTATCACCCTAACTCTACTATGCTCTCATCTCCTATTGAAGACACGGAGCTTTCCTGGCTTACGCTAAGTGAGCCAAACTCACTACAGGAATGGCGGGGGGAAGAATATCTTGTTTCCTACAGCATTTCAAACCTGACTGGATGGAAGACGATCGCATTAGTGCCGCTGAAGGAGATGGCGACAGGCCTGGTAATAGCTCAAGTTTCCGCCGTCGTCGTCATGGCGCTGCTCATTCTGCTTATTATCATAGCTGTTCCGATTGCAGCTAATCGGATTACGCGTCCAATGATGCAGCTGAAGAAAGCGATGGAAAAGATGCAGACCGGTGATTTATCCGTCCGAGCGCCTGTTACGCCAGGGCGTGACGAAATACAACTGCTGAGTGTAAGTTTTAATCGTATGGCGGAGAGGCTGAACGAGCTCGTCAATACGGTGTACAGTATGGAGCTCAAAGAGGTCCAGATGCAGCTGCTTCAGAAAGAGGCGACGATCCAAGCGCTTCAAAATCAAATCAACCCTCACCTCTTGTACAACACCTTGGATATCATCAAGAGTATCGCTTTCCTGAATGGGGTTCCTAAGATAGAGAAAATGGCAGGGAATTTAGCATCCTTATATCGATTTACCGCAAGGCTGGAGCAGAAGGAGATTAGTCTTGAGGAGGAGCTGGAGCAGCTTAAGAAATACCTGGAGATTATCCATATACGTTTTACCAAGCATTTCGAAAGCAAAGTTTATGTGGATGAGAAATATTTGCACGCACGTATTATCAAGCTGTCTTTACAGCCCATTGTCGAGAATGCCGTGAAATATGCAGTTGAACCCCGTAACGGGAAGGCCGCTGTGCTGGTCAGTGCTTATCCGGACGGGAATGACCTGATTATAGAGATTGCGGACAACGGTGTAGGTATGGATGAAACCATTTTACGCAACCTGAAAGAACGGCTGGCATCCATTACGAATCAGACAGATCAGAGAATGAAATCGTATGAATCGCTTGGACTCACTAACGTTCACCATCGGTTGGTGCTTTATTACGGAAAAGGGTATGGCATCGACATCCACTCCTTTCCTAAGCAGGGGACAGTCGTTTCGGTGAGAATTCCGTTTCACAAATCGTATAACATTTCGTGAGATTGTACAATTTTTTGGGCTAAGGGAGGCTATATACTTAACATTGTCAAGAGAATATAACCAAGGGGAGTGTTACTCTAAATGAAGCTAATGAAGACGATTACAGGATCCCTCCTGGCCCTTAGCCTGATTGCAGGTTGTTCATCGGGCAATAACGGTGGAAACGCACCGAGTGTAAGTACATCGTCAGATGCCGGAAAAAATTCAGTAAGAATCCCGATCACGATGCCCGCACAGTATTGGGGTGGTCCGAAATGGGCGGAAGACCACCCTACTATCAAGTATTTAAATGAAAAATTTAATGTTGACATTAAGCTTCAGCTTATTAACGGCCCTGAGTACGAAGAGAAGCTGAAAGTTATGGCAGCGTCGGGTTCTTTACCGGATTTTTACAAAGTATACAGTGATACCTATATAGCCTGGCAGCGTGAAGGCGCGTTCGTGGATTTAACGGGAGAACTAGCGAAATATAAGAACCTAAGCGCAGCTTTCCCGATGGATCTTGAAGCGATGAAAGTACTGAATCCGAGTGGAAAGCTGTACGGTCTCCCTGAAATTAGCTGGACTGTAAGAGATTCGGTGCAAATCCGACAAGACTGGCTGGATAACTTGGGGATGAAGCTTCCTTCCACAGATGAATTTACAGTCGACAAGTTCTATGAAATCGCCAAGGCGTTCGCGAAACAGGATCCTGACAAGAACGGCAAAAATGACACGGTCGGCTTTGCAGCCAATAACATCGCTGTCCGTAATGCATTCGGCATCGCAAACCAGTGGACCAAGAAAGATGGAAAGCTGATCCCGCACCAGATGCAAGTTGAGGAATATAAAACTTATCTTGCCTTCATGAAGAAGGCTTATAGTGAAGGCGTGTTGGATCAAGACTTTGTGCTTCGCAAGTCGACGGAAATTGAAGATTTAATCAAGTCGAATAAACTGGGTCTCTTTACGTACCATAACAATTACATTGAGATCGAAGGAGCGGTCAAAAAGACATTCCCGGATTCGAAACCGGTTATCGTTCCCATGGCTCCGCCTGCGGGACCTACGGGACTTCGCGGAAACACGAATAATGCGGTCGGCATGATCAAGGTGGTTATTAACGCGAAGGCGGGTAAGGAGAAGATCGATCGCATTCTTCAAATCCTTGATTGGTGGGTCACAGAGGAAGGTACGAAGGTCATGAAGAATGGTGTCGAAGGTATCCATTATAAGAAGAACGCAGAAGGCAAGTACGAGATCACCGATAAGTGGGAGCCTGAGGTGCCGCGCCACCTGAACAGCAATCTGTTTAAGCGTCCGGGTACGGATTTTAACCTCTATCTATGGACTAGCCCAGCAGAAGTTAAACGGAATGAGGATTACAAAGCCCTCGTCGAAAAATATCCGTGGCCGAATGCCGCTATGGGACTTGAAGTCTATTCGGAGACTTACAAGAAGAAAAGCGCTGATTTGAACGCAAAGTTTCAAGAAGCAATGTACAAAATTATTTTAGGTGAACCGGTCGAATCCATTGAAAAGGCTTCCAAGGACTGGCTTGCAAATGGCGGGGAACAAATCATAAAAGAAATCAACGAAGCAGCGGTACAGAAATAACGACTTTCACGAGCTTCAGTTTGCACAGGCCGCATTTTTTTTGCGGCCTGTCCTACTCTTCACGCTCATGTTACGTTGGACTAGGAGGTAGAGAAATCTATGAATCAAACGGTATCACACACGAATACCGCAGGAGCCCGATCGATTCCTTTGGCGAAAACAAAAGCAAAGTACCTAAAACGAGCATTCCCGTTTTATTTGATGATCTTTCCGGGGCTGTTGTATTTCCTGATCTTTCGATACGGTCCGATGTTCGGTCTATTCATCGCATTCAAGGATTATTCACCGTTCCAAGGCGTATGGAAGAGTGAGTGGATCGGATTCGACCATTTCGTTCGATTATTCTCTGAGAGTGACTTCTTGCTCTTACTTAAAAACACATTAATTCTAAATCTTCTGGATATCGTAATTGCTTTCCCATTCCCGATTCTAATCGCAATTTTACTCAATGAAGTGAGATTTAAATACTTTAAAAACGCTATCCAAACCATTTTGTACGCGCCGCATTTTCTATCATGGGTCGTCATTGTAGGAATCACGATGTTATTCTTCCGAGCGCAAGATGGCGGCGTAAACATGATGTTGGAAGCTTTGGGATATGACCGCATCAATTTGATGACGGATCAGCAATATTTTCGCTGGGTTTGGCTATTTCACAATATTTGGCAGGGAGCTGGTTGGGGCGCGATTATTTATTTAGCGTCAATCGCTTCTATCGATCCAGCATTGTATGAAGCAGCCAGGGTGGATGGAGCAAGCAGGCTTCGCCAAATCTGGCATATTACCTTGCCATCGCTGAAAACCGTTATTCTGATCATGCTTATTCTGCGGGTTGGAAATTTTATCGATGTTGGCTTCGAACATATTTTCCTGCTGCAGAATCCAATGAACCTTCAAGTGTCGGACGTTTTTGAAACGTACGTATATCGCCAAGGACTTGTACAAGGCGATTTCAGTTATGCTACCGCGATCGGCTTGTTTAAATCCTTCGTAGGACTCGTAATGGTCTTAGGTGCGAATAAAATCGCGAAGCGGTTCGGAGAGGAGGGGGTGTATTAATGGTGAAACGCATTTCGAAGGGCGACCTCGTTTTTACGTGTCTCCTATATGTTTTTCTTATCATCTTCACGATTTCGATTCTGTTTCCGCTACTGTACGTAATTACGACTTCGTTCGCTCCAGTTCGAGATTACTACACGCGGGGCTTCTTTCTCCTCCCAAGCTCTTGGACATTGGAAGCCTATCAATACTTATTGAACAATCCCGGTTTTATTAGCGCGTTCAAGAGTTCAGTGATCATTACCGTTGTCGGAACGCTTATCAATATCACCCTTACTTCTTTGATGGCATACGGGTTATCGGAATCTTGGATTAAGGGCAGGTCTGTCATTAACTTCTTAATCTTGTTTACGATGCTATTCTCCGGCGGCCTGATCCCGACTTATTTAATCGTGGACGGACTTGGACTCACCAACACCTATTGGGCGCTTTGGCTTCCAGCGGCAATCGCCCCTTTTAATGTGATCGTTATGCGCAGCTTCTTCGCGGCTCTTCCTAACGAACTTAAGGAATCGGCGAGAATAGATGGCTGTGGGGAGTGGAGGATGTTCGCAACAATTATCCTGCCTTTGGCGAAGCCGGCGATCGCAACGTTTACCTTGTTTTATCTTGTTGGGAACTGGAATACTTATTTTTCGGCCGTTATCTATTTAAATGACGATTCAAAGTGGCCGCTTCAAGTATTCTTAAGACAAATGTTGATCCTTAATGATGAGAAAACCGGTCAATTGAACGAAGTATTATTTACTTACACCCCGGCTGCGCGTATGGCAGCAATTTTGATTACGGCACTGCCGTTACTCGTCATCTATCCGTTTCTTCAGAAGCATTTCAATAAGGGGATGTTCGTAGGTTCAGTTAAAGGATGACTGATTACGCAAGAGGCCTTGTCTCGGGAGAGGAGGAACGAGATGACGTCATGATCCAATACGCAGTACACGAGAATCACTGCTCGGAGTGGTCGGGGGCTTATTGCTTATTGCATCCGATTCGTACAGAACGGCGGCATAACAGAGCTCCACATTGCTGCGGGCGATGATCTTGCCCTCGTCTACGGTAAAACTGATATTAATCAAGATCGCAAATAAGTCATGAAAATGCTTAGATCTATAAGCTTTTCCTGATAAATATTTTTCGATGAATAATATTTATCTATAAACCGTATTAAGGCTGAAATTTTTTCTAACGAATTCTGCAACAAACAGTTATTTTCGCCGAGTCGAACTTTAAATCTAATCAATTCTGAAACAACAGAAACGGAGCCACGCGAGTTTGCGGGCTCCGTTTTATAATTATTTATGAAACATCACATTTTTTTTTTTTATTTTTTTTATTTTTCATGTTTTTTTGCCACTATTACTACAATTACAAAGAGAACACTATTATTTCAAATTCACGCCGGTTTCAAATCATGACTATTGTCATTTGCATCCTGTTTTCCCTCCGTATATTCCCTGTAGAATATCGGCTACAAAATATTCGAATTCGTAAGGATTGTTCTTTATAAAGTTGCTAGTGAGGTCTGTTTGTTTAATTCGTCTTCTTTTTTAAATCGATAATACAAACCCATTGCAATTGTTTTATACATTTGGTTATTCGTATTAAGTAATTTAGTGGAAAGTGGGCGGAGCTGCAAGCTATGCAAGGCATAAACTTGGATCGATTCAGATCATGAAAAAGCAGATGGGATACACCTCATCTGCTTTTTTAATAATATTCATTTCGGAATTGTTTTCGGCTTTCTAATACTTTTCTTCGGTATAAGCCTGGGGTAACGCCAGTAAACTTCTTAAATAACTTATGAAAATAAGGTAAACTCTCATAACCGCAATTGTGGGCGATCGTATCAATACCTAAGTTGGTAGTTAAAAGCAGCTCCTTTGCAGTTGAAATTCGCTTGGCATTCACATAGTCAGTGATATTCATCCCGGTTAATTGTTTAAACGCTCTAGATAAATGAGCGGCTGATACTGAAGAGTGCTTAGCCAAATACGAAAGTCCAGCGATTTGGTCAGTGTGAAACTGATCTAAGTGTTGAAGTATGTTTAGTAACCAGGAGGGACAGACATCGGACGCGGCCAGTTGATGATGGGATTCTTTTAATATCAAACGATTTATGATGATCAAAAGGCTATTTAAATTCAGTTGAACAGCGTATCTAAAACCAGCTTCGTGTTGTTCCAATTCTTCATGCATTTGTTTGAGTTTTTCTTCAAACAGAGGGCGTATGGTTGCTGGGACAACAAGCTTATAGCTCTTATATTTTCGGGCTCGGTCAAAAACTTGCATATTCGTAAACGAATCAGCTGATGAATAATGTCCGATCAGTTGCGGATCGAAAAAGATAGCAGTGGCCGTAATAGGAGATTCAGAATCTGGCAATGCCTGATGGATGGTATTGCCAGGAATGATGAAGAGGTCTCCTTCATTCATCTCATAGAGCATTTGATTTAAGAAAAACGTACCTTTTCCACTATAAACATAAACTAATTCAAAGCGATCATGAAGATGCTCTGGTAGTTCACGGTTCGGTGTCTTTTTGTCCTTAAATACAATGTCAAATGGCAAGAGGGGGTCGTTAATAAAGTTTTTTATTAGCGGTTTTTGCATTTTCCGAACCTCCCTAGATCATCTCACTTCATTAATTTGTCTTATTTATAGAATATCAAAATAGAGTATGTTTTTGCAAAGGTAAAGAATTAACAAATGCCGTAATCCTGGTACAATAATAGGTGTGCGCACCGAAGTCAAGGAGGCTATGCATGCTAAAAAATTGATGCCATTAAATTTTTGGAGTATGCAGCGGAAAGATTATGGATGGATTACACCGAAGTTGACGGAGGTACTGAGACTTTTTGCCTGCAAGCTCATCAACTGGACGGGGATATTGTTATCTATACAGCACTAACTTTGAAAGAAACTCAAATTATTCTATTATAGGCTGACGTAGTATTTGTGTTGTTCGGAAAATCTCATCAAAGGAGCCAGTCATCGATGGACGTCGTTTACCAATTTGAAGAAGTAGCGAGACTTCCCTTGCCCGGGGATAACTGCGCCGTTGCGATTCAGCAATTGAACTCCGGTACCACCATTCAGTATGAAGGCCAAATCCTCACCTTGGATTACACGGTTATGGAAGGCCATCGATTTGCGGTGAAAGCGATTGCTCCTGGTAAAGATCTGCTTTCGTGGCATTTGCCATTCGGCGTGGCGATTCAGCCGATTCAGCCCGGCCACTATGTGATCAACGAAACAGTACGGGAAGCGCTCAGTGTGCGCCAACTGACATTCGCGGTGCCGGCGGAGCCCAATTTCGCGGATCAAGTTTCTCCTTTTATCTTTGACGAGGAGAACTTCCGGCCGGCTCAGGCATCGCCAGCTTATACGGATACCCGAACTTTCATGGGATATCGCCGCCATAAAGATCGCGGGGTTGGCACCCGGAACTACATCGTACTGCTCGGCACCACCTCGCATACGGGGAGCTACGTGAATGAGCTTGCCACTCGTCTGCAAGGCGAATGGAAGAAAGATTCGAATATAGACGGGATCGTTCCCGTCGCTCACACGGAGGGCGGCACAGAAAAGCCGAATAATGTGGAATTACTGCTGCGGACGCTCGCAGGTTTCATGGTCAACCCGAACGTCGGAGCGGTATTGGTTGTCGATTATGGTAATGAATCGGTCACGAACAAGATGGTGGAGGCTTATGCACGTGAGCATAGCTATCCGATCGATGAAGTCCTGCATAAGTTCGTGTCGCTCACAGGCAGCTTCGAAGAGGAGCTGGTTAATGGTGAAGCTTTAGTACGCGAATGGCTATCAACGGTCAACACGATGCAGCGAACGCCTGAATCCATCCGCCACTTGCGAATCGGCTTGCAGTGCGGCGGTTCGGACGCATTTTCCGGGGTATCCGCGAATCCGCTTCTCGGATGGGTTTCGGAACAATTGGTGCGTTACGGGGGTGCGGCTAGTCTAGCTGAAACGGATGAGTTGATTGGCGCGGAGCCCTATGTCCTCTCGAAAGTACGCAACGTTGAAACCGCTCGCAAATTTCTGGAACTTGTGAACCGATTTAAGGAGCGCACGTCTTGGCACGGCACCAGTGCGGAAGGTAACCCGTCAGGTGGCAACATGTATCGCGGCTTGTACAACATCTATCTTAAATCTATAGGCGCCGCTATGAAGAAAGACCCGACAACGCGGATCGATTATGCAACTGAGTACGGGGAACTCATGAAGGATGGCGGTTACTATTTCATGGATAGCCCTGGCAATGACCTGGAGAGCATCGCCGGACAGGTAGCCGCAGGCTGCAACATGATTTTCTTTACAACGGGAAACGGTTCGATCACTAACTTTCCATATGTGCCTACGGTCAAGGCGGTCACGACAACTCGCCGCTTCCAATTGCTTTCGAACGATATGGACGTGAACGCGGGGCAGTATCTGGAAGGCAAGTCGATGGATGAGCTGGGCCAAGAGGTATTCGAGTTGGCGCTCCAAATTGCCTCTGGTCAGCGAAGCGTCGGCGAGAAGGCGGGCCATGCCCAAGTACAAATTTGGCGCAACTGGCAGCAGAACGATGCGAGTCAACTTGAGATGCTGCTTCACACTCCTGTACCGACGGGAGCTCCGATAGACATTCAAGATGATGCTATAACCATGGCTAACCCGATCCAATTTTCCTTTACTCGACATCGCAATCGGCAGTCTAGTGACAATATTGGCTTGATCGTGCCGACCAGTCTTTGTGCTGGACAGGTAGCGGGCATGATCACAAAGCGCCTGAACGAGAAAGGAGCAGGGCAGCCTGAGCTCTCGCGCTTCGTAACATTGGCGCACACGGAAGGCTGCGGCACCTCAGGGGGGCCAGCTGAATCTCTATTTGCCCGCACGATGATCGGCTATATTACGCATCCGATGGTGGAGCATTGTTTGCTGCTGGAGCATGGCTGCGAGAAAACGCATAATGACTACATGCGCCATCAGATGGATGTGATGGGCGTCGATGCGAGCCGTCTTGGATATGCCAGCATTCAGCTCGACGGCGGAATTGCCAAGGTCAGCGAGAAGGTAGAGGCCTGGTTCGCCGATCGATTGATTGATGCCGATACTGCGGAGAAGGTGACGGTCGGTTTGGAAGGGCTGCGCATCGGGATCGTAAGCGTTGGTGCCATTAACAAAGATGCCGGCGAGCAGCTGGGACTACTAACCAAGCTCATTGTCGGGTCCGGAGGCTTGGTCGTCGTTCCCGAGAACAGCGGATTGCTAACCGAGGATGCATTCAGTCAGCATCTATTTAGCGCGTATCAAGTCGGGCCGTCTATCGCCTATGGGGAACATGTCCGCCGAAACGGCTTCCACATTATGGATACGCCAACAAAGCATGGGGTGGAGACAATCACAGGACTCGCCGCCACAGGGGTAGAATTAATAATTGCATGGATCGGTGAACGTCCGATGCAGACGCATCCTTTCGTTCCAATGCTGCAAGTGACGTCGGAACAGGCCGTGCTGCATAATCATAAGCAAGATATTGATTTGGAACTCGAGGGTAACCCGAGCTTATGGGTGAATCATATTCTCGAGCGCAGCAAAGAAATCTTAGAACATACTTATGTACCGCGTCTCTATCAGCAAGGTAATATCGATTTTCAAATGACACGGGGTTTTTTAGGCGTGTCGTTATAAGGCAGACAGTAACAGAAAGGGAGGAACACTCCATGACGAACGCATTATTATCCAAACGACCGTTTGGTCGTACCGGCCTCTTCATATCGCCGCTATGTATTGGAGCCGCTCCGCTCGGGGATATGCCGGAAACCTTTCAATATAGCACGTCGGAGGAACAAGCTTTGGTAACGCTGCGTACCGCTTTCGAAAGCCCGATCAACTTTATAGATACGGCTGCAGCATACGGCGAAGGTGAGAGTGAACGGCGGATTGGCAAGGCTATTCGAGCGAATGGTGGCCTTCCGGCTGGGTACGTGTTGGCTACCAAAGCCGACCGCGACTTCAAGACCGGCGACTTCAGCGGTGAACAGATCAAACGTTCCATAGAAGGAAGTCTCGAACGATTAGGACTTGATCGTCTGCAATACGTTTACATCCACGATCCTGAACATACCACCTTCGAAAATGTTATGGGAACCGGTGGACCTTTAGAAGTACTTCATAAGTTTCAAAAGCAAGGCGTCATCGAACACATCGGCATATCCGGCGGACCGATCGATATGCTCATTCGTTATGTCGAAACGGGAGCGTTCAGCGCTGTAGAAACCCACAATCGATATACGCTGCTCAATCGAGCTGCTGAACCATTGCTTGATGTCGCTAGTCGCATGGGCGTCGCCGTCATTAACGCTGCTCCTTATGGCAGCGGCATATTAGCTAAAGGTCCGGAAGCATACGCTCGGTATGCCTATAGCGATGCTTCGCCAATCATAGTGGAACGAGCACGTATGTTTGCCAAAGTTTGCCAGGAATACGATGTGCCACTAGCCGCCGCAGCGCTTCAATTTTCACTTCGCGACCCGCGGATCGCCAGCACGGTCGTCGGCATGAGTAAACCGGAACGGGTAGCCCAGACATTGGAGCTCGCGAATTACCCGATTGCCGCTGAACTATGGCCGGCGCTTGATGAATTTGGCTATGATACGGAAGATCCCGAAGGGAATTGATTTGCTTAGTGGTAGGGGAAATCATGGTCATCTAGATCGATTCGTGACCGAGCTGCTCGGGTGATTCATTGAATTGGAACAATAATCTCGTCCCTAAGAGAATGTCTTTGGGGCGGGATTTTTTAATTACTTCAAAAAGATGATTTATAATGGGATTTACTTAACTGGGACGCAGCGATACCCGGACTGTCCACAAAAAAAATGATGCAATTCCCACCATATGCCCCTTCTCAAGACAAGGGGGTTTGTGTTAAACTCAACATGTCTGATAACCTGATAAGTTAACGAAAGAAAGTGGGGCTTCTCATGAAGGTTTCCTTATTTATTACGTGTCTAAGTGATGCATTATATCCCAAGGTCGGCGAAGCGATTGCAAGACTACTCGGGCATTATGGAGTTCTGCTAGAATTACCGACTGTACAAACCTGCTGCGGTCAGCCTGCATACAACAGCGGCTACTGGGATGAGGCGCGAACAACAGCGAAGACGCTACTTACCGCATTTGAAGATAGCGATTTTGTGATTTCGCCTTCGGGCTCTTGCACGTTTATGATTCATCACTACGCGAATCTATTTAAGGATGAGCCGGAGTGGCTGGAGAAGGCCATACAGCTTCAGAATAAGACCTATGAATTCACACAGTTCCTTGTAAGTGTTCTTAATATCACGGACTTGGGTGCTGTTTTCCCACATAAAGTGACGTACCACCCTTCCTGTCACGGAAGCAGGCTGCTAGGCGTCAAGAAGGAGCCGCTCGCCCTTTTGCAAAGTGTAAAAGATCTGGAGCTGGTGCCGCTGCCTTTCGCCTATGATTGCTGTGGATTTGGAGGAACGTTCTCGGTGAAAATGGCCGATATTTCCGGGGCAATGGTGCAGGAGAAAGTTGATCATGTGAAGGAAACCGAGGCCGAGGTGCTGGTCGGACTGGACTTGGCTTGCCTGATGAATATTGCGGGAAATTTGCGCTATCGAAACGAGCCGGTGCGAGTTATGCATCTAGCTGAGCTGCTGTATGAAGGGATGAAGCGCGCATGAGTCAAGCGATGGGGAAGTCAACGGTTAAGGAACGGGCAGATATCGCGCTCAATGATGAGTTTCTGCGCAAAGCGGTTAAGTTTACGACCGAGCGCCTGCGCGACGGCAAGTTGAAGGCAGCTGCCGATCATGGGAGCTGGGACGATTGGCGGGAACGCGGCAGACAGATTCGTCTGCATACGATCGCGCATCTGGATTATTACTTAACGACGTTTGCGAACAATGCGAGAGCGAATGGAGTTCATGTGCATTTTGCGGATACGGATGTTGAGGCGGTCAAAATCTCCTTGGAAATCACAGCAGCCAAACAAGCCAAATCGGTCGTCAAATCCAAGTCGATGGTGACGGAGGAGCTGCATTTGAACAAAGCGCTGGCTTCCATCGGCGTCGAAGCAATAGAAACAGATCTAGGCGAGTACATCATTCAGTTAGCGGACGAAACACCATCCCATATTATCATTCCAGCTATACATAAAAATAGATATCAAATCGCTGAGCTATTATCGAAGGATGCTGGGGAGACGTTGGCCCCGGATACGACGATTCTGGCTGGCTATGTTCGCAAGAAATTAAGAGAGAAATTCCTGGAAGCGGATATTGGGATGACGGGCTGCAATTTTGCCATTGCGGAGAGCGGATCGATGGTCTTGTTCGAAAATGAAGGCAACGCCCGCATGGTCACAACGGTGCCCAAGACACAAATCACGCTCATGGGGATGGAGCGCATTATCCCTACGTGGGCTGACCTCGAGGTCATGGCGACACTACTTCCGCGCTCAGCAACGGGACAAAAACTGACCGTCTACATGTCAGGCATCACAGGTCCGAGAAGAGATTTGGACGCTGATGGGCCGGAAGAGATGCACATCATCATCGTAGACAACGGGCGCTCGCAGCAGCTCGGAGACCCGGAGTTCCAAGAGTTGCTCAACTGTATCCGTTGCGGCGCATGTTTGAACGCGTGTCCGGTGTACCGCCATATCGGCGGTCATGCCTACGGCGGCACATACAGCGGCCCTATCGGAGCGGTGCTCACACCAGCGCTCAAGAAAAACGTGGCGGAATGGGATGACATCGCCAATGCTTCAAGTCTTTGCGGAGCCTGCTATGAAGCATGCCCGGTGAAGATTCCACTGCATGACATGCTGGTGTCACTGCGCAGGCGCAAGGTGGAAGCGGGCCATGTTGACAAGATCGAGGCAGCGGGTATGAAGGGCTTTGCTGCGGTGATGGGCAATGCCAAGCGTCTCAACGCCGTACTCAAGCTGGGCAGAATCGGCCAAAAGCTGGTCGTCCGTGAAGGGGGCATTCGTCTGAAGGTCGGTCCGCTCAAAGGGTGGAACTCCTATCGCGTAACGCCGAGCCTTCCGAAGGCATCCTTCCGCGACGGCTGGAAAACACTCGAGCAAGAGATTCGTCATGGGCTTACGGATGATCCTGCTATCCAAGCAAGAATGGCGGACGCACTAGCCGCTCGGGGCAAAAAGGGAGGACAGCATCATGGCTAGACGAGACATTACGCCAGACTGGCAGGCGAAGTTAAATAAGCTGGATCAGCAATCCCTGGCTGAGCAAGAACGATTCATCCAAGGCATCGCCCAGAAACTGGGGCGTGCACGGGTAACAGAGAAGCCTGCACATCCTTTCCAAGGGGCATCGGATAGCTGGAAAACTATTGACTGGTCACCCGCGGAGCGCATCGAGAACTTCACGGCCAACTTCCATGCCGCAGGCGGGCATGTTGTCAGAGTCCCTTCGATGGAGGCGGCGAAAGCAACCATCCAAGAACTCGTGGGCACGCTAAGTGTCAGACGTGTGATCCACCAGAATCAAGCGGAGTTACATGCGCTGGAACTAGCCGATGCTCTCCCAGAAGTCGACCTAGCGGTATGGAATACCGATGAAGAAACCAACTGGAAGGCCAGCGCAGCGAATGCCGATCTGGGTATCGTCCTTGCTGACCATGCGGCGGCTTACACGGGATCGCTAAGTGTGTTATCATCGAAAGAAAAAGGCCGTTCGGTCAGCCTGCTGCCTACGGCATTGATCGTCCTGCTGCCGATTGAACGCTTGAAAACGAGACTAGGCGAAATTCTCACCCCATTCGATCAGATAGCAAGGAAAGACCTGCCTGCCGGCATCCACTTCATCTCAGGGCCCAGCCGTTCGGCGGACATTGAGAATGATTTGACGATCGGTGTGCATGGTCCAGGGATTGTTCACGTGCTACTTATCGGATAGAACCTGATAGAAGAGGTACCCCTATGGAAGTTACGAAGCTGCACAAACAGAATCACTATGATGAGATTGCCCAGCAGATCAAAGATATGATTGTACATGGCCAGTTGAAAATGGGCGATAAGCTGCCTTCCACGAAAGAGCTGTCCGAGCGTTTCGGCGTCGGTCGTTCCACGATGAGGGAGGCTCTCAGCGCCTTAAAGGCGATGGGTCTTATCGAGATTCGCCAAGGCGGCGCGTGTCGCGTGATTCGGCAAGCGCCTGCCGAGGTGTCACTGCCCGAGTGGACGTCACTTCGCATGAATCGGACGACGCTCCTCGAGCTCATGGAAGTGAGACAATCGTTGGAGATCTCGATCGCAGCCATTGCTGCGCGGAAGAGAACGCCCGAGGATCTCGCACAACTGCAGCTCATCATGCAGGATATGGAGAACTCGATCAACGATGATACAGAGGGTGAACGAACCGATCTTGTCTTCCACGAGCTGCTTGTGCAAGCGACGCATAACGCAATCATGATGCAGACGTGCGATTCGATCCGCAACGCGATGGAAATGATGATTCGCGACATTCGTCGTGCGGAGCTGTATGCGAATCAGGAAGTGGCTGTTCAGCTTTTGAAGGAACATAAAGTTATCTATGAAGCGATTCACAGCGGAGATCCTGAGCTAGCCTCTCAAGCGATGCGAGTGCATTTGGAGCATGTGGAAAGTATTTTAATCAAATATATATAAAATGCGAAAAAAAACGGCCATTCCCAAAGGAGATCGGTCGTTTTCGCATTTCCCAATTTGGCTAGCTTCCAGCAGCACGCAATCGGAGCACATGATTGCGTTCAAACTGATCGGCTGATAAAGGCCCAGCCAATAAGTAACCTTGTACCTGGTCACAGCCGTGACTTTTTAGAAAATCAAATTGTGCCTTTGTTTCAACGCCCTCAGCAATAATATCCAGCTTTAAGCTGCGTGCTATTTCAATAATTCCCTCAATGAGAGAAGTATTCGATGGCTTGCCGGAAGTTGCCGGTCCCGGAAGCTTTTTTCTCGGGAAATCAGAACGAATCCGGTTGAATGTTCAAGTGCCGGAGGCGGTATTCGGAAATCATCCAGTGAGCTTCCGATTCGGCGAGGCCGGTATGAGCAAGTGGATAGAACTCGTCCTCTATGAGGGGGAGGAAAGAATGATAGACTTTGGACAACTGAACGAAGCGCTTGTGATTTTTACGATTCAATTGCAGGAAGAGTTAGATGAATAATTCATATCTAAGTTCAAGAGTCAATATCTCTAAGAGTAACGGGTGGGTTCACGCTGCGTGGAAGCCAAAGGATCAACTGCTGGGAATTAGAATCCCCTGCAAACCGAGAGCTTATATCGAATTCATGGTTGAGAGTGAAGTATTGTAATTGAAGGGTTTTCTGAACAATTTTGGATGTGTATAATTATGCATGGCATTGTAAAAGAGCAATATTTTTTTTCTAATGAATTCTGCAACAAACCATCAATTTCGCAGCGCTGTTCACTTAATTCTAACAAATTCTGAAACAACAAATGTTTCAAAGTATGTTGTAGTTTTTGTTTCAAAAACTACAACATACAAATAAATGCATAAATATACATTTGTAAAAAGCTGTGCATTTGTAGGTTATCACAAAGTTTGAGATATGTTCATTCAGATTGAGACGGTGATCGAAAAGTTTGAGACAGAAAGCTGAGGAATTGCGCTTTTGTATGGCGTCATAATTATTGAGAATATTTCCAAAGTTGTTGAGACTGGAATTTCAGAATTGATGAGAAATGAATAATTACGCATTTGTATGCATTCTTAATAAGTTGAAAAATAAAAATAAACAAAAGAAGCCCAGATCAATGCATAAAATGCAACTTAGGCTTCTTTTGTCTATCTAAGGAAAAGATGCTGATGTGTCATAGCCAATTATAATGAGTGGTCTTGATCCCCGTTTCAAATGAAGGCAAGAACCAGATTCTCTCATGGAAGGTGATAGACTACCGGCGATCCCCTTTGCAAGCTTCACTTTTTCATTGTGTCGATTTCGTTTAGCAATTTTTGCGCTGAAGCAAATTTTGTGACAGATGAAAAAAGAAAATGTTTAAAGTAATTACTCCAATGTACACGAAAAACGAATAACTAAGATGCCAGCCTTTGTACTTAAAAACATGTGCCAAACTAGCGAGCCATTCCAGTCCAAGTATCAAAAGTGCAAATCCCCCAATATAAAGGATAAGGCGAATTCCTTTCAATTTCCATCTGTCATAAAAGTGCAACATAATATACATTACCGGCGGATAGCAAAAGAAATGAAGCACCGCGTCAAAGAATTCATATTTTGGACTGTCATTTTCATCGTAAAGGTCGAATGGCGATATCCCAATCAATAAGTCGCACACTTGCCCAAGATAGAGGTTAAGAAGCAAGATTAATGTTGTCAGTGCAGGAGAAAAACGTTTTGGCAACAGTAGAGCGATAACGATATTTACGGTCACAGAAAAAATGAGAAACCATTCATTCAGGTCGAATCGTTCAGGCGGGTAGATGATCGTAAAAAAGCCTGCTTTCTTAGCAACTTCCGGAACCATAGAATAAAGGAGCCCGACACTATAAGCACGAAGAGCCATTCAAAAAACGAGTAGCCGATATTCCAGCACTTAAACGTAAAGAAGCCGAAGCTTTGAAACAGCAGTTCCATACCAAACATACTCAATAGCCAGCCTATTGTCAGCGATGCTTTTCCGAAAAAATTTGCGGTTTGGCAGAAATACAAATAGAACAGCCATAGTGTAACGCAAGGTACAAAAATGATCGTGCTCATATTTAAAAACCAATACACGGAAACATTTTCCGTAATTTTAATCATTTCGGAATTAAATGTAATCGCCGTATAAACCATTTGAATTGGGATGGATATGCCCAAGAAATAAGAAATGATTTCAATCGTATAGAAGATTTTTCGAAGAAGAAATAGTGTGGACAATCCTCCCAAACTAAGGATTATCATGATGGTGATCGGTAGAGCCATGATTTGAACCTCGATTTTACAATTTATTCACTTGATGGGATGGAGACTCATTAGTTAGTATGGTTTTGGTGCAACAATTAAAATTGATCAAAATCTCATTAATTGCCGCGCAAACCGCGGTTTTTTTGTGTTATGGGATAAAGTTCTTGTCACTTCCAATTGACAAGAACTTTATCCCATTCCCGACGGAGCTATTCTGTAAGTAAAATGATGAAGATCATTTAGTCCGTTATTGAGCTCCCTCGGTACGATTCAATTTTCTCGCGAATACTCACTTATTCGCAGGATTTCATCCCATTGTGGGAGGACTCTAGAATAAAAGGGGCCGTTTAGATTGACTTCGGCAACATGAAGGCATGCGTGAATAGAGGGGGAGATAGCTGCCCCAATTTATTCCATCTACTGCACGCATTCTCCACGCCGCCCTTGGAGGTTTTCGCTCCCATATCTCAACGGGTCTAAGCCCTCTCATTCCTCCGTCACACCTATCCAAGGGGTGGAGGCCGGTCTTTCTTTTATCTGTATAATGAAGGCATCAAACTGAGCGGCTTAATGAAATGCTGCGACAACAACAATCCATGACTTTAGTCTTTTATAACAGCATGTGAAAATTAATCCTTCTTTGCGTGCTGATCACGATATTGAGCAGGGGAAATGCCATAAGCTTTCTTGAAAAGCGTAAAGAAATAGGTTGTGTTAATGATACCAACTTTTTCGCTAATCGAGGAGATCCCGTCATCTGTTGAGATCAGCAATTTCTTCGCTTCCTCAAGCCGAATATTTTTCAGGTAATCATTAAAGGACAACTGAGTATGGTTCCGGAACAGTTTACCTAAATAACCCGGAGATAGCTGTACACTGTCTGCAATGGCTTCAATGCCTAAATCGAACTCGTGGTAATGCTCCTGTAAATACCCACACACGTAGGCCAGTAACGTATCTGTTTTGGTTGCTTGTTTATTTTCCATTAGTTGGCGTATTAGCTGGCAAAATTCTTGAAGTAATTCATGAACCTCTCTCAGAGTTTCTTGGATCTGTAGTTTATTTACAACTTCGAAATACTCTTTCGAATAGTCATGCATGATCGGGAGATTACTGCCAAAATCTCTCAATAGCGTACTTAATAACTGATTTGCGCATGAAATTGCCTGATAATAACTCAGCCCATTTAGCTCCTTAATGAACAAGGCGAGAGATTGATCGACCTTGCCGCCATGGTTCAAACGTAACGCTTCACACAGTTTTTTCTCAGCCTCAATGGGATAGGAATTAGCCTTAGGGGATAGATCCTTCACCATATCTGCATGAATAATGGAACGGTGACCATAGAAAAAACGATATTTAGCATAGTCTTGTGCTATTTTGAATGAATGCTGGATCTCATTTTGCTCCGTAACAACATGACCAATACTGAATGTGACTGTGAAATGGAACAGCTTATGAATGCTTTCTTGAATATCAGCGAGCGTCAGCAAAATATGAGAAGAGATAGATGGCGATTTAAGGAATAACAAAATGGCAACGGTTTGTTCATCAACCACGATATGTTCGTTACGAACATGTTTGTCTAACAGTTCATTGCTGATATTGCTCACTGAAAAGCGAAGCAACCCCTGCATCATCTGATTATGAACCTGCTCAAACTCAGCATAATGATCAATTTGAGCCAAAATAACCGTATAGTACGAATTTGCAAAATGCTCACTTATATCGGATTGCATAATATGAGCGGCTGAAAGATCATGCTGCGTTCCTCTTAATAAATGTTGAAGATACGTTTTTTTCAATACAGGTAATGACCATTGCTTTTCAATGACACCAGTTTGCGCTTGATTGATGACATTGGAGAATGCTTCTGATAGTAAAGCGAATTCGTTCTGGCTTTTCTTGGCTCCTGATCCCTGATCTCCGGTCATCCCCTGAACTTTATGAATAAGATTGCCTAACGGGTAGTAGAGCTTATTTGTTGCAAAGTAAGCCGTTACTACCCCTAGCAAGATGATTGCTAAGACAATGATCCAAGTAAAGGAGCGTAGAACAGAGATATCTGAGATGAGCATTGCGAAAGGCTTTATAGAAATAAAAAACCAGCCAAGCTGATCTGACTTGACGTAAGTGACGAGCTGTTGTTGTCCATTCAGCTTTACTTTGAAATAATGAGATTTGCTTGAAGACTCTAATATTTCATGGATGTATGAGATTTCATTAAAGTTCTTCATGAACTGAGAAGGGTCTGTATGAGATAAGACAAGCCCACTCGCATCGATGACAAATGAATCCTCACTAGCACTCGAGATAGATTGCATAGTTTGCATGATGTATTGTTCATCTATGTTGATTAGAATGGCCCCTCTATTCATAGAAGAAAGCGCATAGTTCGGTCGGAGTATGAAAGTAAGAACATTGATTGGTGTCAAGGACGATGAGGGGAATAAAGGTTCAAGCTTTTGGGCAAATAAATCGATATATTGCGAATGAGGCGTTGCTAAAATTTTGTTCTTCTCTACATCATTTAGCTCGTATGGGGTACCTCTGGTCGTTAAAAACCTCTTCGTATAATCGTTATAGATACCAATATCCTTAATGAACGGATAGGTAGATTGGACCTCTGTCAAAATATCCATGGCTTCACGATCTTGAAGCTTGTCAGAGGTGCGATTCATTAACACAGTAATGATCCGGTTGTTATTTTGAAGTTGGGTCCCCACCGTAATAATTTGTTGATGAACGATATTGGACGTATAGGATGTTTGTTGAAGCATGGAGATGAGGTTTTTACCGATTGTTTTTTCCGTTTGATTTGCGTAGAACAAATAGAGGGTAGAGCTGACAGTCATGACGGTCAAAGCGACAAGCAGAACAAAATATATCCACATTTTTCGGTATGCCGAGTAAACGAACCATTGCTTCCATTTCAACCGATTCACCTCCATCGTTGCAAAATTCCCCTCATTGATACTTCCTGAAAGTATTCTTCTAGAACTATAAAATACAGTTAAATTTTATGCAATGTCAAATGCCCCCATTAGCAATAATTGAAGTCATATCTCTAAATTAAAGTCATTAAAAGCCCAGATTTTAAAGGGGTTTTAAAGAATTTGAGTATACAAGCTGCCTACTCCCCATGCATAGTAAAGCTATCAAACACCAACACGAATAGGCGAAGGAGGAGGAAGGATGATGGCTTTAACAAAGGCAAGAGTTGTTCGAAAATATTCATTTATAACCGATATCAGGAAAAATCCGATCGCATATGTACTGATATTTCCGGCCATGCTGTATACGTTTTTTTACGGTTATATGACGCTTCCTTATATGCTGATTGCTTTCCAGAAATTTAATTACACCAAGGGAATATTCAGAAGTGAGTGGGTAGGTTTCAAAAATTTTGAGTTCTTCTTCAATTCAACATCGGCTGCACTGGTTACATGGAATACGCTAAAATTAAATTTTCTATCGATTATCTTTGGAACATTGGTTGCCTTGATCATGTCGATTTTGTTAAATGAGCTTCGCTCGCGTACCTTTAAAAGAGTTTCACAATCGACACTGCTCTTCCCACACTTTTTATCGTGGATTATTGTTAGCTATATTGTTTATAGTCTTTTTTCAACAGAGTACGGATTTATTAACCATATTTTCAAATGGGTAGGATTCGATCCTCATAACTGGTATTCGGAAGCAAAGCCGTGGACATGGATCCTAGTTGGACTTAGCGTATGGAAAGAAACGGGCATGTCGGCTGTTATTTATTTGGCAGCAATTGCTTCTATAGATGAATCCTTATATGAAGCAGCAAAGATTGATGGGGCGAACAGATGGCAGCAAATTAAGAACATTACGATCCCATTGTTAATGCCTACCGTTTCCATTCTAACGCTTCTTGCTATTGGGAAAATATTCTATTCGGATTTCGGCATGATTTATGCCATTATCGGTGACAATGGATTGTTATATCCGACAACGGACGTTATCGATACGTATACGTTCCGAACGCTCCGCACTTCCGGTAACCCTGCAATTGCCATGGCCATCGGGATGTATCAATCAATTGTGGGTTTTGTACTTGTCCTGGTTGCCAACTGGCTAGTGAAGAAATCAAGTAAAGACAGCGTGATTTTCTGATGGGAGAGTCGAAATAATTGAAAAAAGTGGATGTATTTCAAAGTATCAATACGTTACTCGTTTCCGTATTTGCCTTAATTTGCACACTGCCCACTGTGCTAGTGCTCATTGTGTCCCTCTCTGATGAAGAATCTATTCGGAATAAGGGATACAGCTTTTGGCCCGACAGCTTTTCAATAAGCGCTTATAAATCGTTGTTTACAGGGAATCATCAACTACTTCAAAGCTATACGGTTTCTTTTGGAGTTACCCTGGTCGGTACGGCTGCAGCTGTCTTAATTACTGGGATGGCAGGCTACACGTTAGCCAATAAACAGGTCCGTTACCGCAATAAACTTGCCTTCTTTTTCTTCTTTACTATGTTATTCAACACAGGTTTGGTGCCATGGTATATGATCAATGATTTCCTTGGCTTTAAAAATAATATCATGGCGCTTATTGTTCCGACTTTATTATTTAGTCCGTTTAATTTGTTTCTCGTCCGCAATTTTATGCAGGAATTGCCAGAGGAGTTATTTGAATCGGCTAGAATGGACGGAGCGAGTGATGCTTACATCGCTTTTCGAATCGTATTTCCACTGTCTCTGCCGGTTCTGGCAACAGTGGCGCTATTTTATGGGCTCGGTTATTGGAATAACTGGTTTAACGCGATTATGCTGGTCGACAAGCAAAGCTTATACCCACTTCAGTATTTGCTCTATAAACTTCAATCCGAAATCAGCATGGTGAACCAGATGCAAGGAGCAGCTGCGTCCAATATCACGTTACCTTCGGAATCTTTCAAAATGGCTGTGGCGATAATAACGATCGGCCCCATTGTGCTGCTCTATCCATTTTTGCAGCGATTCATTATAAAGGGGCTTATTGTTGGAGCAGTCAAAGGTTAGTTATACCGCTGCAAAGCTGTATATATAAAATGAATCAAGTGAGAGGGGTTTGAAAATGAATAAGACCAAAAAACGTTTCACCGCTATGAGTTTAGTAGTCCTCATGTTCGTAGCCTTATTAGCAGCTTGCAGTCAATCATCCAGCGATAAGAGTTCTGATGGCAAGCAAGCACAAGCGGAATCGGATGAAATCCTGCCGGTACGTTATGTGATCCCAGGCATTGCGGCACCTTTTACGGATGAAGTTGTGAAAAAAGTGAATGAGAAATTACTTGCTGACGGGGTCAAAGTGAAGCTGGAATTGAAATTTATCCCGTGGGATGCTTGGGATCAGAAAACGAATTTGATGCTGAGCACAGGCGAAGAATTTGAAATGCTTCATGTTATGGAGAACGGATCCGTGCCAACCGCTGCTTACGTCGGTCGCGGAGCACTTCAACCGTTGGACGCACTTATTGATAAATATGGACCCAATATTAAGAAAATCATTCCTGAATATGCATGGAAAGGCGCTAAAGTGAGTGGTAAGATCTATGCCATTCCAGCCGTATGGCGTCATGAAACCTTAAGCAGTGGTGAATTAGGTACACTAGGTTATCGTCAAGATTTATTAGATAAAACGGGACTCTCCTTCCCGAAAACGGCGGAAGAGTTCGTGACAACAGCTGAAAAAATGCAAGCTGTGGCTGGGAAGAAGCTATATGTTCAAACGGAAACAGACGGAACGCCAGTATTCTTGCACCGTACGTATGATACTTGGCCATTCTATGTCGACTATCGTGAGCAAATTATTAAAGTGGATCAAGCCGGACAAGTAAGCTCGTGGTTGGAAAGTGATGAATTCAAGAAAGATGCCAAGGTCTTCCGTCAGTTATATGAGAAATCACTAATTAACCCTGATATTCTGACATTAAAGAAAGAAGAGCGCGATAAAGCCATGTCTTACGGTGATTTCCTTTACAGCACGTTTGGATCATGGGCATATACAACATCTTCTGTGAAAAACAATCCGACTGCCGTCCTCAAGGAAGGATATCTGGCTAAAGAGAAGTCATTGCTGCAGTTCTTGGCATTTGGGAATGCGAACGCTATTCCTGCAACCTCCAAGCACCCAGAGGCAACGATTAAATTCTTAAATTGGTTGTATGCCAATAAGGATAACCATAATCTGTTCATTAATGGCGAACAAGGCGTACACTATAAACCTGTCGGTGAGCGTAAAGCGGAATCTATCAAAAAAGAAAATGAAGTTGCATATAGTTTCCCTTCCTGGATGATCGGTAACATCAATTATATGTTGTTTAACGTGAATACACCGGATGAGACGGTTGATTTACAAATCAACGAGACGAAAAGTAAAGTTGAATTCTCTCCTGTGTTAGGCTTCCATCTCAACACCGAACCGATTGCAGTGGAATATGCAAACGTTTTGTCGGAAATTAAAGCTAAGATTTTCCCAATCAAGATGGGGTATCAAGACTACGATAAATACTTTCCAGCGGCTATTGCAAGCGTGAAGGCTGCAGGACTTGATAAAGTTGTGGCTGAGTATAAGAAACAGTTTACTGCTTGGAAAGAGGCTCAGAAATAGAACGTACATCCGTAATCCGCAGGATTCCTGCGGATTACTCTTTCATTTAATATAATCAAGAAATAGGCGTTGTCATGAAGAAAGGAAGGTGCAGGAAATATGGCAATTGATATTATAACAAATCCTACTGCTATCCATGTAGAGACAGAGCAGGGCTGGAGAATCTTGAACTTGCAGGATGGTTCCAAAGGGAAATGGAGCAGTGCTGACATCGAGGTGCAAACGGGTGCAAAATCAGAAGGACTCGTCGTTACTTTGGCGTCTTCCGTTGATGCTGTTAAGTTCGTCAAGCTCCGCTGGAATTTTCGCTTGCAAGAGAAGTATGTGATACTTGGCGATCACTGGGAGCGCGCTTATGGTGATTTGGAATGGCGTGGCATTGTCCCAGAACGCATCATGCCATGGTATTTTTTGACGAACAACGGAGTTGTGACAGACGGTTATGGGGTTCGAACGAGTCCTAATGCTTTCTGTAGCTGGCAGATAGATAAGGATGGACTGACGTTTACCGCTGATGTTCGTAATGGAGCTGGGGGCGTTAACCTCGGGGCAAGACAGCTTGAAGTGGCAACGATTGTCACTCGCTCCGGTTCCAAAGGCGAATCGGCGTTCACAGCATCTCAGAAATTTTGTAAACAGATGTGTGAGAAGCCTGTTCTGCCGTCCCAGCCTGTATACGGAGGGAATAATTGGTACTATGCTTATGGGAAGAGTTCCCGTGATCAAATATTGGCAGACTCCCGATTTATTTCGTCGCTGGCATCATCACCGGACAATCGTCCATATATGGTTATTGATGACGGCTGGCAGTTAGCTAGCGGGGATGGTTCATGCAAAGGTGGTCCATGGACAGGCAACGCATTATTTCCGGATATGCCTGGTTTGGCTCGTGAAATGAAAGAAATCGGTGTTAGACCGGGAATTTGGTGCCGACCTCTCATGTGGTCAGGTGAAGTTCCCGATGAGTGGGTTCGTTATGTGGTTGACCCCAATGACAAGATTCTCGATCCGAGCCATCCTGAAGTACTCGCTCATATATCGAAGTCGATTCAGGAGATTTCAAGCTGGGGCTTTGAACTGATTAAGCATGATTTCAGTACCTATGATCTGCTTGGGAAGTGGGGATTTCAGATGAAATCGGATCCCAACGGACTATCCCATGCTTTCTTTGACCAATCGAAAACAACAGCAGAAATCACACTTGATTTATATAGAACGATTGCGGAAGCATCTGGGAGCAGTTTACTGATTGGATGCAACACGGTTAGTCATCTTTCGGCCGGTTTGTTCGATATCCAACGAACGGGAGATGATACGAGTGGAAAGTCATGGGAACGTACACGTTATATGGGGATCAATACACTAGCGTTCCGTATGGGTCAACATGGAACCTTTTTCAGTCATGATGCGGATTGTATTGGTATAACCGAACAAATTCCATGGGAAATAAATAAGAATTGGTTGCATTTGCTTGCTGGAAGCGGGACTCCTTTGTTCGTATCCGTTGACCCTGCCATCGTGACCAAGGAGCAAGAGTCGGAATTGCGAGCAGCATTTGATTTAGTGTCTCAACAGCTGCCAACTGGGGAACCACTGGATTGGATGGAAACCACCTGTCCAAGCCGATGGCTCCTGAATGGCAAAGAATCCGAGTTTGTGTGGAACCAGACGTCCATGGAAGGAACCAAACCTGCTGATAATCACTGGTGGTTGTAGTATGTCTACCCTTAAGGAGGTAACCTATGAAATTCGTATTAATTGGTGGAGGCAGCTTTGTATTTGCGCCAACCGTTATTGAAGATATCATTGTGAAGCATAACCTAGCAAATGATGAATTGGTTCTCGTGGATTTAAATGCTGAGGTTGTTGAAGCAATGGCTGGAGCGGGAAGACGAATTGCCAACGAAATGGGTGTTCCCGTCCAAATTACCGCTGTAACCGATCGCAGTTCAGCCCTTCCTGGTGCAGACTTCGTTATTGTATCCGCATCTCCGCAGGGAGCGCGTCGCTGGACAATGGATTACGAAATCTTGAATGAATTAGGTATGGGGGATCAGGCCCGGGAATGTGGTGGACTAGGAGGCTTGATGAACGCCTTTCGCTCCATTACTATGATCATGGGTATTTGCAGAGATATGGAGGAACATTGCCCAGAAGCAATTCTCTTGGATGTGACAAACCCCATGCCTAGAGTCGTCACAGCGATTGACCGGTATACTTCTATACGCGCTGCTGGATTCTGCAACATTGCTTATCAAGGTGCGAATGGCTACACATTTCTCCCACAATTACTGGGGAGAGAGCCAGAGGAGGTGGAGATTGTTACAGGAGGTCTGAATCACTTTGCCTGGGTATTGGCGATAAAGGATAGACTTACAGGAGATGATCTTCTTCCCGTACTTAAGAGTTATCTGCAAGAAGGCGATTGGTCTGCACAAAGTGGGGGCAAACATCGGGAGCTTCATGTCATGCGACGGTGGCTTGAGATTTATGGAGCCATAGCAGCAGGGGCCGTTGATCATCATGCGGAATATCTGCCCAAGCAGGCTGATATTCATTATACGACAACACCGCCATATCACGGCTCAGAAGAAGAACGTAAGCGCAGACTAGAAGAGCTTCAATCTATTGCGAACGGAGAGCGGGATTGGGATGATCTTTTCACACATGGCAGTTGGGAGCACCCCGTAGACCTCGCGCTTGTTTTGCATCACGGGGATACTCAAAGCTTGGAAATTTTGAATGTTCGCAACAATGGAGCAATTCGGCAACTGCCTGATGAAAGAATCGTTGAAGTGCCCGTCTCCATATCGGATGGCGTCTGGACACCGATCGCATTGCCGGAATTTCCACATGTGTTGGCAGAGCTGTGCAAGACAATCTCCGATGTACATGAGCTGACAGCAGAAGCAGCTGTCAAAGGGGTTGCATCGCTTGCCCATCGGATCGTGGATCTCGATCCTGCAATCACGGACAAGAAGAATGCGCATATCGCGCTTGATCGCATGTTAAGCGTTCATGCCGATATGCTGCCGCAATTCCAGTAGATGTAGGCAATTACAATCGGGATAACGAATCCAAGAATACACTTTGGATTGCGACAAGCTAAGCCTGAAGCCGATGGGTTTACATAATCATGGAGATACAGAATATAATGTAAGAAAAACCAGCAAACTTTCGCCTTTGAGTTTGCTGGTTTCTTGCATTTCAGAACTCCAACAAAATTATCCATATTTATGGGGAATAGGTAACTTTTTTCTACACATGAAGAATGGATCTGGAAACCGGGTCTGCCGATGCATCCTGTTAAAACTGACGCATATGCGTTTTTCCGTTCTGTGATCGCGCAAGAAAAGGATGGGATACAGCGTCCAGTTCTTCATGAAACCAATTTCATGGAACAGTTTATTGTTATGCCAGTAAGTCGAAACGGTCAGCAACAAGCCTTCGTTGTCATCGGTCCCACTACAAAACAAACGTTGAGCGAGCAGTTGTGCGGCAAACTATTGAATGATTATGGAATCCCAAGCGAGTAGTAGTCGAAATGGATGACCGAAAAAACAGTTATGCGAAAGACCTGCTGATATGCTATCAAGTAGGTCTTTTTGTATGCAATTAAGTCGTGAAAACGTTAGCCAAGTAGTCGTAATACTGTTAGTTAACTTATTTGGATTGTAATAAAATGAAGGTGAACTCGATACGATACCGTGATTGAAGGAGGAATTATAGCTCTGATACATCAATTTCCCGAGGGTTTCTTATGGGGAGCATCGGCCGAGTGCTGGTCATTTGGGAAACATCGCTAAGCAAAGCGCATTAGAGGGGTAACAAGGAATGAAACGGTTTAACAAAGTAGCCATTGTAACGGGAGCAGCGTCCGGAGTGGGTAAAGCAATAGCAGAGCTATATGCACAAGAGGGTGCTAAGGTTGTGGTGGCAGATTTGAATGAGGCAGCTATTGCTTCAGTCGTCGATGGCATCAATCAGGCTGGTGGAACGGCTCTGGGAACGTGTGCTCAATATCAATTTGACAGGCCCAATGCGGGCAATCCGCAAAACACTTCTTTTTATGCTCGAGCAAGGTGGTGGCGTAATCGTCGATATTGCATCTGCGACTGGAATAACCGGTGGCAAGGGGGGCGTCGCTTACATAGCTGCCAAGCATGGCATCGTTGGTTTGACTAAGAATGTCGGCTATACGTATGCCAAATCGGGTATCCGTTTGCAACGCAATTGCTTCTGGTGGAGTTCGTACAAATATTGGCAGTTCTATGGGCAATATTGATATGGCGGGTATGCAGACGTTCAGGGAAGGTTCGAGCACACAACGAAGTGAAGCGGTCGATCCGAGTGAGATTGCAACCGTTGCGCTATTCCTTGCTACTGAAGATTCCCGTTTTGTTAACGGGGCCGTGATCGCTGCTGACGGTGGCTGGACGGCATATTAGAGAAATGGAGGGGAATGGCGCGCTGTTGCGCGCTAAACCCTTCTTTTTCATTAAAGGGGGAAATATATGCTTAAACTGTTTCGGGAGCTTCGAGCTTTTCGATGTTTGATTGTACTCGTCATCATGCTGACCGTTATCCAAACAGGGGCTGAACTCATCCTACCGACCTTGATGGCGACTATTGTAGATACGGGGATTGTCAACCAAGATCTACATAAGATCTATGAGTTAGGGAGCTATATGGTTATCATAGCGCTCGTTGCTGCTGCATGTTCGGTTATTTCCAGTTATTGGGCTGCAACGATTTCGGCAGGAGTTGGAAGCACATTGCGCGAGAAAATTTATACCAAGGTACAAGGTCTTGGATTGTCATCTTTTCATGAAATTGGTGCTTCATCACTAATTATGCGGACGACGAATGACGTGACACAAGTCCAGATGGTTCTTCGGATTATGCTATAGAAGCTAACTTGATGATAAGCGGTTGTGGCATTTTTTATTATAACGATATAAGTTCAAGTGACAACATTGGGCCATCAGTTGATGGAGGGGACAAGAGTAATGTAAAAGTTAAGAGTTGGGAAAGTAACCAATCGAAAACCATCATTTATTTAAATCTGCCAAGGCAACTAGCCATGGCTTTTTTTCTTGTTTATGTTGTAATATCAAAAACGCTGATGTAGCAAGAAGACATATTCTGGTTCATGGGAAAGGCCCTAAACAGCGTCTGGTGTATATAAGTAATATCATGCGGAAGTACATGAGAAGGTATGAAGCATTAAAGCAGGAACGATTCAAAAAACGGTTACTGGATGAAATTGAGGATTATTTTTTCCTAGACCAATCTGCTGTAAGATTGTCTCGCTCCCGCATCAATAAGGTTTTGAAAGAATTTGAAGTGGTTTTACGGACAAATTGACTGAATTACAAATTAGCTTTGAAGGGCACTTTCGGATCGGGCGGCGTAACAGGCGGAAATGCGAATCCTAAATCAGTTTCCGATGGCGCCGCAGGTCAAAGATAGTTCGCAGCCCGCAGGGTTTGGAAACGGAGGAAAGAGCGGTCATGATGCCCCTAATTCCGGATCTGTGTTTGGGGAAGATTTATTACCTCTAACCCGAAGGCAAAGAAGCGCGTGCTGATTGATGAGGCAAGGCAGCAGATCGCATACAAATCCATGATGTCGTGGCTCAAGGTTCTTTCCCTTCAGGGGAAAAGGATATAAGTTCTTGTCTTTTATCGATTTATGTTCTTGTCCTCCTCCGACATTATGGTCATCTTATTTCGAAAAGATACGAAATGTGGAAACCGATATACGGTGAGCGTGCTGAGGTTGATGAAAGCCTCGAAGAGGCAACAATCTGCGTGGAAAACGACTTTGGGAGGATTATGGAAATCCGTTTGCGTGCTTATTCTGAGGGAACAGCTTTTCAATACTTTATACCTGAGCAGGATAAACTGAAGGATTTTACAATTACTCAGGAAGATACAGGTTTTACTTTCCTCAAAGGAAGTATGTCATGGGAAGAGCATGGAGTAGAAGGAGATTTTTGTGTAGACCATCATTTCCAATATGTTCTTTTTAATGGAGGCTGGTACGGATCGCTTGATTCGGCAAATAAAGCAATCGATCCTAAAAGATTGGGGGATAGCAGGCATTAAATTAGGGTTTGTTAAAGTACAAGAGTGGACGCGATGGCGATTATACGCTTTGCTATTTTGATAAACGATTGAAAGTGACGCATGCACATATGCTGGCAAGGGGCGTTATTGTGTATAGTCCGATACAGATGATGTTCTGGTATGATAAGCCATCGGATTGGAAGGGCGAACAGGAGATAGAATTCTGGGAGAAGCTTCCAGTCAGTCCTCCGATCCTGAATATTTGTTACAATTGAAAAGTTATAAATAGATGGCTGCTCCTCCCGAGCTTTCCAATTGAAACTCGAGAATTGTATCTTTGGTGACTTCAGTAGAGCCTATCTCGACCTTTGTACGTGTATCAAGTTCCGATACATCTTCATAAATCTGTGCGGCATATTGCATCACATCAACCAGATAATGTAGCGGAATTTTCGCATTACGAGCTTTCTCATTAGTAATGCAACCGATAAACCATTCGTTTCCCTTGCGTCATTCATTGGTTGCATATTCTCCGATTTCCCCTGATATTCCAATTGACTCATACCATACGACTACCGATGTTAATTTAAGCGACTCATCAGCTTTCCCTTCATATCCGTCGTTTCTATGAGTCATAAAGCTTGCTCTATCTGTTTGTCCCCCTTTGAAGACTTTCTAGGAGGATTAATTGTGGGAGCCTTAACTGGTATGTTTACCGACCTTATATTGGGGGAATTCTATTGTTCGCCGCTCACTTTACCGAGATTGTACATGCTGTCCGGGATATCCCGGATGAGAGATTCTTGTATCAGGCCATACAACTGGCGGCAGCACAGGCACTTGGCCGAATATACGATTTCAAAAAAGGCATTCCCGTTATTGTGGAGGGGGGCATTCATTTCGGTACGAATATTGAGCAAACAAGGAGACTAGTGCAACTGTTCCCCGCTGCAAAGCTAATACATGCCGTTCGGGATCCGGTCATTGCATTCGCATCTGCAATGAATTATCAGCTTCGTTCGGGCCATGCCACGGTTTATAATCTCTGTTATCAGCTATATTCATTATTTCAGGCAGTTCCAGCTTACGAACAATGGATCGAACGTACATATGTGGTCCGGCTAGAAGATTTGCATACTCGTTCCTTGGAAACCTTGCAACTAATTTGTGGTTGTCTTGACATCGGATGGAGCGATACGCTGCTTATCAGCACATTTGGAGGTAAGAAATGGTGGAACACATTAACATCGGAGGTATTGTCGGGGTTCACCACACGAACGATCTCCAAGACCTACGATGAGCTATTGACACAATTCGATAAGTTACGTTTTCGAATCATGCTAAGAAGTAAGTATGATTCATGGGGCTATCCAATCAACGATGAAACTGAAACTTTGGAAAAGCCCATAGAAGATCTGCTTGAATTGCCGTTTGCATTCGAGAAAGAGTACGCAAGGGATGAGTTGACGCTGAAAGCAAAAAACAAGATCATCCGTAAGTTGCTTAGAAAGCAGATGAGCATTCAAATTCCTTATGAGAGGAAAGTGCACGTGTTGTCACCTGAAATGTTGGTATCGATATGAATAGCGGTCATGTGTATTGGATAACAGGATTGGCAGGAGCAGGAAAAACGACGATAGGCAAGCTTCTCAAGCAGGAGCTACTATTGCTCGGACGTCCAGTCATTCTACTCGATGGAGATATGTTGCGTGAAGCCTTTGGCCATGATCTCGGCTATTCGTTGGAGGGTTACGGATAGTCTCAACAATTATGAATATTTTGATTGTTTTGACCAACTCATTTCATTCATTTTCTCACTAATTATGAAACCGTAGCTTGATATATCAAGGTTTTTAACATCTAAATTCTCAATAAATATGACGCCACACATTTTCTTTTTTGTGTGTTTGTTGTCATAATTTTTGAAAAAATTTTCAGAATTAGTGAGGATAGATTCTCAAAATTGTTGAGAAATCTATAATAATGCATTAACATACAGGAAGTAGTTTATCCAAGTCTTCAAAAGTAGAGTTATTAAACCAATTACGAGACATGTGGAGTGCTATTCACTCTAAGTTTGGAACGGATAAAGGGAAGTAACGGTGGAAGCCCTTCTCATGAAGAGCTTTTGTTTTGATGTGAACACTCAGGAAGGCAAATCATCCGTAACAAATTTCTAATTCAATCGTTAGTACTAGTAAGGCTATTTTACTTCATAGGAGCGTCTGAAGGACCATGATAAAGAAAGAACTCGCACATATTCGCAAGCAGCTTAAGTTGGATCACGACATGCTTGAAATTTTCAACATTCTTAACGTGTATATCATGAAGGAAAGCAACGAGATCTATCATTACGAGCGTCAGCCGTTCGCCCTATTGGAAAGGGAGAAGCAGGAACTATATATGGCCAATTTCAAAAAACTGCTGACCGGCGAATTGGATCAGAAGATGTTCGAGTTAAAGTTTCAGGAGGAAGCGGAGACGCCTTCACAGGTGCTTCTCCATCAAGGTCTAGTGACCGGTAATCCGGAAGAATGGCAAGATCTGATGCTCCTGTTGGTGGAGAAAATGTTGGCGGATACCAAATATGAACGGGATACGGTCATTACTTTCGTCCACGGACAATATTTTAAGCCGACCAAGATCAGGAATGAAGAAGCTGAGGAGAGCGAAAAGGACGAGATGTTCGCGAATCCGTTCATTCTGTGCAGTGTGAATTCCACTGAGCAACAGCGGAAAACCCTCATGTTTGATTACGTCGAGCGGGAATTCAAGTATAATGTCTTCGTAGATCCGATCATTAAATTGAACTCGCCGGAGCAAGGTTTTTTCTACCCAAGTGTGACGGACAACTATTCCGACATGAATCGCATTCTGTATTGCACGGGTAAAGCCAACGAACCGAATTTGCATTTCATCGAGCAAGTTTTGAATGCCGAGAAGACCGTGACGGCGCAAGAAGAGAGAGCCATTTTTGAGGAAATCGTGAAAGAAGTGGCGGGAGATCAGCTCGACGCTTCAACGATCGCTCACGTGTACGAGGAAATTCATCGGGTCATTGAGACTAACGAGGAGGAGGAGCCTCCGAAGTTGGACTATAAAGATGTGGAACGCATGCTAACGGTGAGCGGCGTGGAGAACGTGACGATGGAAAAGGTGGAACGAGCGTTTCAAACGGTCGTCGACAACAAAAACTATGAACTCAAAGCAAGCAGCGTCATTCCGAAGTTCAATTCGAAATCGATTAAGATTGATACGAAGATCGCCACGATTTCAGTCAGTCCGCAAGATTTAAAGTACGTGAAACAGGTGAATTATCAAGGAAAACGATGTATCTTGATCGAGGTCGACGAAGACGCCGTGATCGAAGGATTTACGCTCAGTACGGAGACGTTGTAGAGTAGGGAAAACTTATACGCATGTGCAGTTGAAAGGTTAAAATATTTTTTCTAACGAATTCTGCAACAAACCGTCAATTTCGCCACGGTGCATAGAAAATTCTAATCAATTCTGGAACAACAGCAACGGTGCCACGCGGGTTTGAACTGAACCCAAAAAGTTAGACACTATATAGTTAGGCAGCTTTGACGGCAAGAGTTCGGTACTGTACCGGGCTCTTGCCTTTTAATTTTGCTTTAATCCGCTTGTGATTGTAGTATTCGATGTACTTTTTCCAATTCTATTTTGAATACCATCCGACGCAGGAGAAGGTGTTGGCTTATGCCGAAGCGATCGTCGCACACGGGCTTCCGCCGGGTATTCTGATGATTGACGACAATTGGCACGAAGACTATGGAACTCTTGCATTTCACCAAGGCAGGTTTCCTGACCCTAAGGCCATGAACGATCGGCTGCATGAGCTTGGATTCCGCGTGATGCTTTGGGTCTGCCCGTTCATCAGCCCTGACGGAGAAGTATTTCGCTTCTTGCGAAAACAAGCGTACCTTCTGAGGAGTGCGGATGGGAAGCCGGTTGTTCGCGAATGGTGGAATGGGTTCAGTGGTATTTTGGACGGTACGAATCCCGAGGCGATGAGCTGGTTTTTAAGGGAATTGGAACGGCTTATCGAAACATATGGGGTTGATGGATTTAAACTGGATGCCGGGGACCCTCAGTACTACAAACCGGATGACATCAGAGCACGACCGGTGACGCCAAACGATCAGTCCGAAGCTTGGGCACGTCTAGGTCTTCAATTTGCCTTCAACGAATACCGAGCCTGTTGGAAGCTCGAGGGGCAGCCGCTTGTGCAGCGATTGAGCGACAAAAACCATAGTTGGGGTTTAGACGGGCTTGCCAGTTTGATTCCGAATGGCCTTGCGCAAGGAATAATCGGATACGCATTCAACTGCCCCGACATGGTCGGAGGTGGTCAGTATGAGGAATTAATTCGGTCTGACTTCCAAGTGGATGGCGAACTCTTTGTTCGTTACGCGCAATGCTCGGCACTGTTTCCTATGATGCAATTTTCCACGGCGCCATGGAGGGTACTCGATGAACCGAATTTAACGTGGTGTATTGAAGCGGCAAAACTCCACTGCCGTATGGGACCCGAGATTGCGGAGTTGGCTCGATATGCTTCTAAGACAGGCGAGCCGATCATGCGGCACATGTCCTATGTATTCCCGGAAGCTTTCCAGGCTGCCATGGTTCCGCCGAATATAAGGCTTCAATTCTGCTAACGACAAACATCTTATCAAATCGATATAAATCTAATCGTTGTTAGGTATCCCTTCATCTGAACCATAAGTAGAATAAAGATACAGACAAGGAGGGGGCGTATGATCACAAAGGTATATAAATATCGCTGGCAGTACCTCATGATTTTGCCGGCAGTTGTGTTGCTTTTTCTATTCAATTATGTCCCGATGGCGGGCATCCAAATCGCGTTCAAGGACTTTACGATTGGGTCATCTATTTGGGGAAGTCACTGGGTGGGTCTGGACAATTTCTCTTTCGTTCATGATCCGCAATTCTGGAAAGTTGTTCAGAACACCCTGTATATTTCGGTTCTGAAATTCGTTTTCGGATTTCCGATGCCGATTCTTCTCGCTCTTATGATTAATGAGGTTACACACCCGGCCTATAAGCGGTTTGTACAGTCGGTCAGCTATTTACCGCACTTTTTCTCCTGGATCGTAGTGGCCTATATCCTGCAGTCTTTTCTGACCCTGGACGGCGGATTTGTAAACGATTTAATCGGACGGTTGGGGGGAGAGCCAATCTTCTTCCTGGGCTCAACGGAATGGTTCCGCCCCATGATTGTTTCGAGCGGGTTGTGGAAAGAAGTCGGCTGGAACACCATACTCTACCTGGCGGCGATCTCCACGATCGATCCGCAGCTTTATGAAGCTGCGAAAGTCGAAGGTGCGGGCAAAATCGCACAGATACGCCACATTACGCTGCCGGGAATCCTACCAACGATCTCGATTGTTCTGATTTTAAGCATTCCGAGTCTAATCAGTGTGGGAATGGATCAGATCTATCCGATGATGAATTCGGCGAATCAGGAGGTTGCGGATGTTCTCGATACCTACGTACTTCGCAATGGGCTCCAGCAAGGCTATTTCGGCATGGCTACCGCTGTCGGTTTGGTGCTCTCGGTTATTAGTCTCCTTCTCGTAGTGATGACGAACTCGATCTCCAAGAAAATCAACGAAGAGGGGCTGTGGTGACGGATGAAAGCGACTGCGCTTGAACGGGCGGGACAGGGGCTTATCATTTTCCTGCTGGCACTGTTGTGCCTTTCAATTCTTTACCCATTTCTCTATATGCTGGCGATCTCGCTCAATTCCGGCTCGGATGCCGCACGAGGCGGCGTATACCTCTGGCCTCGTTCGTTTACTTGGATCAATTATGAAATCGTTCTGGGTAACGAGGTGATCCGAAGTGCCTATCTGGTCACGATCGCAAGAACGGTTATCGGCACGATTGGCGGGCTTGCCGTCACGCTTGCGGCAGCATACGGGTTATCGTATAAGCAGCTTCCGTTTCGAAGCGGCATTCTGGCCTATATCCTCATCACCATGCTTTTCAATGGCGGATTGGTCCCTTTCTACATCCAGCTGTTTAAGCTCGGACTGACCAATACCTTTTGGGTTTATATCATCCCTGCTCTATTCTCAGCGTGGAATATGTTCGTCATGCAGAAATTCATACAGGGCATTCCCGAAGCGATGATCGAATCCGCCGAACTGGACGGTGCCGGTCCGCTCAGGATACTGATTCAGATTATCATACCGCTTTCGAAACCCATGCTTGCGGCGCTTGGACTCTTTACGGCCGTGGGTCATTGGAACGATTGGTTCTCTGGAGCCTTTTTTGTCAGCGACCAGAATTTGATCCCTGTTCAGACGTTCCTGCAACAGCTGCTGTCAGCCCAAGACCTGTCAGCCATTCTGAGCTCCAATCAAAATCAGGAGGCACTCGCTCGTGGCTCCATGTTGAATGATATCACGTTGATGTCGGTTAAAATGGCCACCGTTATGATCAGCGCGCTACCGATTCTTACCGTCTATCCTTTCCTCCAGAAATATTTTGTCAAAGGCGTAATGATCGGTTCGGTCAAGGGTTAACACTAGGGTATTAGGCTTCTACCATATACCAAACAGTTTTAGGATTAAAAGGGAGGCAGAACATGAAGTTCAAAACAGTTGGTATCAAAAGCACAATTGCACTCACCTCGGCAGCTCTGTTGGTCCTGGCGGCCGGTTGCTCAAACAACAGCAACGGCAATGCAGCTGCCGGACAGAACAGCGCTGGAACGGGGACGAGTTCGGCAAGCCCGAAAAACTCGACGGATGTGGCGAGTTCCAGCCGCTTAAAGCTTTGGTTGGGCAAGTCGGCAACGGTTAACAACGAAAGCTTGATCCAGCAATATTGGAGAACAGTAGAACCGGGGGTTGATGTTCAGGTTGAAGCCACGCAGGGGGACGCCGTCACTGCGCTTAACCTTAAGCTGAATACGGGCGGCTTTGAAGACGCGGCTATCTTTGATAGGAATCAGGTTGTCAATGATGCCATGAAGCGTTCCAACCTCGTTCAGCCGCTCGAGAAGTACTTTAACATGCCCGAGAAGTATCCGAATCTGGCATCCATTCCGAAGGAATATCTGGATCAGATGAAGGATGCTGACGGACATATTTGGTCGATTCCCTCATGGTTCGATACAAATCCGTCCGCGCCTTGGCCGGGCTGGTCTTCCAACGCATGGTTTATTCGAACGGATATCCTTGAGAAAGTCGGAATGACGGAGAACGACCTCAAGACGCTTAAGGGCGTAGGGACCTATTTGGAGAAGGCAGCTCAATTGAAGGATGAATCGGGCAAGCGGCTCCTGCCGGCTGGCATTCTAACGGACGCAAGCGACGAGAATACTGTCCTGGCTACTTTCGGCGTGACGGTCGCTTCGGCGGGAGGTGTTACTCCGGTACAAAAAGAAGGCGAGAACTTTATCTTTCAGTATGACAATCCAGGGTTCAAAGCCGGTTATAAGTGGATGAACAGCATGTATCGCAAAGGGCTCATCGATCCTGAGGCTCTTACCGATAAAAAAGAAAGGTATAAAGAAAAGAACAAAAGCGGCCGGTATGCGATGAACATCGGAAGCTTCTGGAATTTCGACGGGTCATTATGGGAGCAGTTGGATGGTTCGACTGCGCCCGGCTGGTATTATAAACCGATTCCGTTCCCTCAAGTAGAAGGCGTTGCCCAGCTTGGCGCCACTCAAATCGTTAACCCGTATCCGGGCTTCGATACGTATATCAGCAAAAACACGAAGAACCTGGATGCCATTCTCAAGTTTTATAATTATACATTAACGCCGAAACCGGAGATGAACCATATCGTCAATGAGGGGCCTGTCGGCAAATACTGGGGTTGGATTGACCAGCCTAACGGCAAGTGGAAGTTCATAGACCCTAAATACAAAGAGCTGCGCAACGCGGGCGATCCGGCCAAGAAAGCGCAATTGACGCCAGAGCTTTGGATGACTTCGAACTTCAGCAACCAGTGGTACGCCTGGTGGACCTACGGAGAGAATGACCATGCGGGACAGGCAAAAACAGCACAGTTTTCCCAGCAGATCGGTCAATTTGGCTCAACCCGAGTTGCTAAGGATTACGACATGGTGAAGGTCAAGGCTGGAGGCGCTTGGGAAAAATATTTACCGGAGCTAGGTAATGTGTATAAAGAGTATCGGGCTAAGTTGATGATGGCTAAGGACGATGCACAATTCGAGCAGGCTTGGAAAGATTTCACTTCCGCACTAGAGAAACGCGCACACTGGAGCGAACTCAAGCAAGAGTGGAGTAAACTGTACCAAGAGATGAACAACAAGTAAGAAGGAATTCGACACTTTATGCTTAATACAGTGGAGCAGCCCCTCAAAAGGGATGCTCCCTTTGCAGTTTCACGGCTGTGTAACCACCGGGCAGAAGAATGGGAGAATGACTAATGCGACTTTGGATTGAGAGACACATCATTCGTCTGACCCGAACCATGAAGCTTCGCGGCAAAATTGTCGTCTTTTATGGACTGGTCGTTTTCATTCCTACGATATTTTTTGGAGTGGGCGCTGGGTATCTGGCTCTTCAAAACGTTAGAGCCAACTATATGCTCACGATCAATGAAGCAGTAAGGCAGACGTCACAGAGCGTCGAGTTCCGGAAACAAAGCTACGATCTTCTTGCTAACCGGGCGGGTACGGACGGTGAACTCATTTCCAGGCTGGCCCGTACCTATGAGAATATGTCTGAACAGCTTGAGTCCGCTAATTACGTTGACCGTTCGTTCACGCTCATGAGCCGGTATTTGCCCGGAATCGTAGACTTTCGGATTTATCATGCCAACGCTACCTTCGTTGAAGACGGAGGGCTGCTGTGGAAGCCGGCCGACAGATCATTGGCAGGTGTGGACGAGATGTCCTGGTACCACAGTGTCCTGAACTCGCCATTCGTACTACAATGGTCTAACGTACCGGGGGACAACGCGCATCTGATCGTTTCGAGAAAAATAACGAATGCTAGCGGGAATTTCTTAGGTGCCATCTATATGCTCCTGGATTATGACATCGTATTCGGCGAGTTGATGGATAGCCCCTTTACTGGCTCGGGAAGCTTGTATCTCTTGGACGAGCACGATCGAATTGTCGCAGCCTCGGATCGTTCTATGATCGGCGAACCTGCCTCGGATACCGCGCTGTCCAAGCTCTGGGCAAGCGTTGACCGCGCCGAGAGCATCATGGACGGAGGCGATTATTTTACGGTCCGCCGCTTAAACGGAGAATGGAAAGTCGCCGCGCTAATTCAGATGCGGCATTTGGAGAATCAATCGGCGGTGACCGTGTACAGCATCGTGGCCATCACGGTTTTCTTCCTTTTCCTCTCTACGTTCCTTGTCTTGATCGTACTGAAGAACGTCGTTTTGCGTATTCGCAAGTTAGGCGACCGGATGAGCGATATCGCCGAGGGGGATTTCGATGTATCGGTCCAGAGTCGGAGCAGGGACGAGGTCGGGGACCTCGAAATCATGTTTAATCAGATGACTGGCCGCCTCGGGAACTTGGTTGACATGCTCAGCAGTGCCAAATTAAAAGAGAAAGAGTCGTCGTTTCAGGCCCTTCAAGCGCAGATCAATCCGCATTTTATCTATAATTCGCTTAGTTTGCTTCAGTGGCGGGCTCTTGATCAAGGGGATCAGATTCAGGTGGAGACCATCGAGGCCTTGACGACCTTTTATCGATTTGCGCTGGATAACAAATCTAACGTTACATTAATCAGGAATGAGCTCGAGCATGTACGGGCCTATCTGGATATTCAACAGCTTCGCTATCCGGGACGTGTTCGCGCCCACTGGGAGCTGGATGAGGATGTTTTGGACTTGTATTCGATCAAGCTGATCTTGCAGCCTATCGTTGAAAATGCCTACATTCACGGGCGAATCTTTACGCGTCCCGACGCCTGTATTGCCATTAGTATCAAGCGATGCAATAACGAGGTCCGTTTCCAAGTGAGAGATAATGGTATTGGCATGGACCCTTTCACGCTGGCACTCATTCGGAACGGAGAAAAAGCGGGAAATGGCAATGGATTCGGGCTTTCGAATATAAGCGAACGTCTTCATTTATATTTTGGCGAAGCCGGTAAACTGAAGATCGAAAGTACACCTGAAGCAGGGACGGTAGTCACAATCGGGCTGCCTGCCTGTACGGACAAGCCGCACATTCAAAGGGAGGGATAATTATGTTGCAAGCACTTATTGTAGATGACGAGCCATCTCATGTTCAGGGGCTAATACGGCATATCCCTTGGACGAGTCTCGGTTACACCATTCCACTTGCCGCGGAAACAGGCGAATCGGCAATCTCATTACTGCAAGACAATAAAATCGATGTGCTGATCACCGATGTATCCATGCCCGGCATGAACGGTATAGAGCTCGCTGCCGCTGCCAAGTCGATTCATCCGGAAATTCAGATTCTGATCATCAGCGGTTACAATGAATTCGAATTTGCACAGGAAGCCATTGAAGTGGGGGCACAAGGGTATGTGCTGAAGCCTCTTAAGCTAGGGGAAATTGAGCGTAAACTAACCGTGTTTCGACAAACTTTGGAGCAAATTAAACAAATCAACGAACAGACATTACGGCTCAAAGCGATGGTGTCTGGCAGTCAGGAGTTGCTTAAGGAGTCATTCATTATTGAATTACTGGAAGATGAGACTATGGAAGGTGACATGCTGGCCTCATGGTGCCATCTTCTAAATCTCCCCAGCTTGACGGAGGGGATTCAGCTCATTGTAGTTGCGATCGATGACTATATCTTATCCGGCAATGATGCTAAAAGTCGGCTTATGCTGAATTCTGCTCTTCTGCAATCGGTTTCTGTAGCCCTACAAGATATGGGTTTCGTTCTGGTTTCGAAGCTTAGACCTGACGGGGTCGCAGCCATTCTGGTCAATCCGACGGCCGAAATGAGGAGCTGGATCGACAAACAAATGAGCTTCATTCAGGACTATATGCGAAATACCTACCAAGTGCCAGTTACGATCGGCATCAGTCGGGGAGGATGTGTATGGACAGAGATCGGGCAGCTCTTGCGAGAGGTAAAGTATACAATCGCCGATGCTCTGCAGAGCGGGAGCGGCCAGCTCGTGCATGTCGGGAGAACGGAGCGGAAGGCTTACGAGGACTTTAGGCTGCGCGAAATCATGCTTCCGGGCTTGCTCACGCTCGCAGAAAGCGATGAGCCGGATCGGCTAGTAGATGAAGTCGGACGGGCGTTTGAGGAGTTGGAAGCCAATGCCCACTCGTTCGCTTATATCCGGTCTTTCAGTATAAGTCTGATGGGCGAGTTATCACGTAAGCTGTGGCATGATATGGAAGCGCTCACTAATCTAAGTAACCGTGCCTGGCATCGGCTTTTGGAGTGTAAAACGGTCGGTTCGCTGAAGAACATCGTTCTCGAATATATCGATTCAGCTCTCGCGCTTGCGGGGAAAGAGCGAACCATTCAGCAGCATCACCTCATCCATCGCATCGCCTCCTACATTGAAGATCAGCTGCCGATCAGCGTGACGGTCAAGCAGTTGGCAGACATGTTTCATCTCAGCGCAGGACATTTAAGCGTATTGTTCAAGAAGGAAACGGGGCAGACGATCTCCGACTATGTTAAGGGCTTACGAATGAAAAAAGCGAAGGAATTGCTTCAAGACCCGACAATCAAGATTTACGAGGCAGCCGAGCGAGTCGGCTTTCAGACTCCCGCTTACTTCACCTATCAATTCAAGAAGAATGAGGGCTGCACACCTCAGGAATATCGGGACCGATATTACCGCTGACGATCAAAAGCTTGGCACTCTTTGCGCGATCGTGCAAGTCGGAAGCCGGAGCGTCTTGTCCATAGGATCGAAGCGATTTATAGCAATGCCTCATGTTTGATTACGTCGAGCGGGAATTCAAGTATAATGTCTTCGTAGATCCGATCATTAAATTGAACTCGCCGGAGGAAAGTTTTTTCTACCCAAGTGTGACGGACAACTATTCCGACATGAATCGCATTCTGTATTGCACGGGTAAAGCCAACGAACCGAATTTGCATTTCATCGAGCAAGTTTTGAATGCCGAGAAGACCGTGACGGCGCAAGAAGAGAGAGCCATTTTTGAGGAAATCGTGAAAGAAGTGGCGGGAGATCAGCTCGACGCTTCAACGATCGCTCACGTGTACGAGGAAATTCATCGGGTCATTGAGACTAACGAGGAGGAGGAGCTTCCGAAGTTGGACTATAAAGATGTGGAACGCATGCTAACGGTGAGCGGCGTGGAGAACGTGACGATGGAAAAGGTGGAACGAGCGTTTCAAACGGTCGTCGACAACAAAAACTATGAACTTAAAGCAAGCAGCGTCATTCCGAAGTTCAATTCGAAATCGATTAAGATTGATACGAAGATCGCCACGATTTCAGTCAGTCCGCAAGATTTAAAGTACGTGTAACAGGTGAATTATCAAGGAAAACGATGTATCTTGATCGAGGTCGACGAAGACGCCGTGATCGAAGGATTTACGCTCAGTACGGAGACGTTGTAGAGTAGGGAAAACGTTCACGCAGACGGCGCAATTGGCGTGCTCAGTTTTGTTAAGTACATACCATCCTGATCCAGTGAGACGTCGATACATTCCTAAAAAGGATGGAAAACAAAGACCGCTCGGAATACCGACGGTTCGAGACCGAGTCGTACAAATGGCAACAAAACTAATGATTGAACCCATCTTTGAAGCGGATTTTCATGAAACATCCTTCGGATTTCGCCCGAAACGTGGTGCAAAGGGAGCACTAGACCGAATCCGTAAAGCCTGCAACCGTAAAGGGAATTGGGTAGTCGACATCGATATCCAAGGCTACTTCGACAACATTAACCAAGACAAGCTAATGAAACTGGTGCAAATGCGCATCAATGACAGGCGGATATTGAAGTTAATTAGGAAGTGGCTACAAGCGGGAGTTATGGAAGAAGGATCGGTAAGACGCTCCGACTTAGGCACACCACAAGGTGGCGTCATCTCGCCGTTACTGGCAAATATCTACCTCAACTACTTCGATCAAATGTGGGAGAAACATGGAAAAGGAGTAGGTGAGTTGACACGGTACGCAGACGACAAGGTTGTAGTTTGCAAGACGAAGAAAGAAGCGGACCATGCGTACAAACTCATCGTTACAATTATGGAGCGTTTAGAACTCACCTTACACCCCACCAAAACACGCATAGTAGGCTTGTGGATAGGAGACGAAGGATTCGACTTTCTAGGCATGCACCATCGGAAAACAAAAGCAGAAACATCCCAAGGCAACGTGTATTTCACAACGCAACAGTGGTTA
The DNA here is from genome assembly GCF_030817275.1 of Paenibacillus sp. V4I7. Classification (NCBI taxonomy): domain Bacteria; kingdom Bacillati; phylum Bacillota; class Bacilli; order Caryophanales; family Paenibacillaceae; genus Paenibacillus; species Paenibacillus sp. V4I7. The sequence continues at coordinate 1,181,438 of NZ_JAUSZD010000002.1, forward strand.
ACGAAAAAGGCAGAAGAACGCATACGGGAAGTGGTTAAAGAAAGACTTGCACCACCGAGTTCACGTTCACGCTCTTTTGAGGAACAGGTAGGATGGCTCAATCCTAAAATTCAAGGATGGAGAAATTACTACCACACGACCTACAGCCATGGGAAATTAGCGAAGTTGGACTGGTACATACTGCAAAGGTTAACCCGTTGGTATGCTAAGAAAAGACAAAGAAATAGATGGATAGGTTCATTTCAAGAAGTTAAATATATTGCCAGACAAATGGGGCTTAAAACATTGTTGTAATCCGCATGCTCATGATTGAAGAACATCGGAAAGCCGTATGAGGGAAAACTTCATGTACGGTTTGATGAGGAGGGGCTGAATATTCAGCCCTTTACTCTAGTCAAGTAACGGGAGGATAATGCAACTATGATTAGTTTTTATGCGTCTATTAAAAAATAAAGGGGGAATTAATTTTGGTTCTCTGGGGAGTTCCTTTTGTAGCAATCACGGCTTTCCTATTGGGGGTATTTATATATTTTCTTTCTGCCCTTTTATTTCTTAAAAGAAAATCAACGAGAACAAAGCTATTAAGAGTTATTTTCGCAATTATTGTCTCGGTTTCTTTTTTCTTAAAATACATGAACAATCTCGCGAACCTTGACTAAGCTAACGAGGAACTATAGTTCAATCACGGCTTGACGGCAGCTGGCACACAATCGGCTGCCGTTGTCTGTTGAAATAACGGGCAACATAGTTCAAGATTAACCACGGTGAACCTTATCACAAGTAACGGCAAGTTTTTTTGTTGAAATGAAAAAAAAAGACCGTTTAAACTGCTTTGGAAAGATGATATCCTCGATACAGATTATGGTGAGAGCGAGTGATCTTTGATGATAATTAAATTGTACAGGGAAAGGGTGAAGGATAAACAATAGAGGAGGTAAATTTTTGTACAATCATTTGGAACTAATGAGCATTCAAGCTGAAGTTCTCTATATTCATGATCATGCTGGACGTATCACAACGATTAATGAACCTACGAACCAGTCTGCTCCTCGATTTTTTTGGGGACAGACCGATGCTGGCAGCATTGTAAGATTCCGCAGCGACACACCAGATCGCTTAGTCCATGACATCCTGCAATTCATGGGTCAGAGTGATTCAACCGAGCAACTTGCTAATGTTATTCGGGCATTGGAAAAGGACAGAGGAATTAAAGGCATATGGATGGGGCCGGCTTTTGCTTTTCAAGAAATCGTAAAGGATTACACAGACGCCACATTGGTCACTGAAGACAATAAATACTGTTTGGAACTAGGGTTTCCTAGTCTATTATCGGAACTGAAGTTTCGAGGACCTTGTTTTATGGTGACGGAAAACAACATGGCTGTATCTGTCTGTTTTAGCGCAAGAAGTAGTGATAGGGCGGCAGAGGCCGGAGTCGAGACATTGAAAGATTATCGAGGTAAAGGATATGCGATGCGCGTAACGTCCTCGTGGGCTCAAGCGATACGACGGTCTCGAAGGATCCCTTTATATAGTACATCATGGGATAATTATTCTTCCCAGTCTATTGCAAAACGCCTCCGTCTTCACCTTTATGGAACGGACATTTCAATATATTAAGGTTTAGATCAAAAAGAAAGACCATCCCACATGGTCTTAAAACTTGTCGTTACAGATAGCACGGTAACCCGTATCATTTAGAAAAGCTAATCTATTACTAACGGGTACTATAGCTTACACCGCGACAGCCGACCATTTACGATTGGCTGTGTTTCTATCCTAACGAGCAGCATTTGTGATAATAGCTAATTATTTACTTTTGATAGGGTGGCGAAGCAATGATAAACCATGAAGTCTTTGGAGAAATAGAATTCGACCTTCATTGTAGTGATTCGTATGTTCCCAAGAAATAGAAGGACTGTTGGGTTGTTATTTGATTCAAAATGGGAATCCTCACTTGGAGTAGCGGTAAAATTCGAAAATGAAAATCTGTCAGAAGTAGGTTTCCAAGATATCGTGCTTTAGAATTTCTCACTTCATTACGGTCCCTCGGGAAACGTTAGTTGAAAAATAATGGAGCAGTTTGCCGCGCTGGCAGCTGCTCTTTTTCATTGAAATAATGGGCAGTTTAGTGTACCAAAAGTTCTAAAATCGCGTACTGGGTACATTCTTGATTCAGAAGTATGAAATTTAAGAAAAATTTTATAAATACCCCACTTTTTATTAAACAGTTTTCCTTATCCTTATTAGAAGAGGTAAGGAGGAGTGAGGACGAGAACAATGAATCTAACGAAACTAATGAATCGCCTTGTGGTGCCAGGACTGTTTGCCTTATACATGCTTACCTTATTTAGAGTCATTTTATTTAAGTACGGCTCGATTGATATAGACTTTCTTTGGCATCGACTGCAGAAAAATCTGGAAAATCCTGAGTATAGTATGCACCGAATGCAGTATGGTAATTTTATTCCGCTTAAAACAATTTCCGATACCGTTCTAAGTCCGTCAAGTCATGAAGTAATCAATTTGGTCGGGAATATCTTGGCATTCATGCCGTATGGAATTTTCCTTTTATTATTGTCTAAAAGCAAAACGATTTCGCTTATTGGAGTATTTATCCAATCACTGGGAATGAGCATACTCTTGGAATGCTTGCAGGTCTTTTTTTCCATTGGAAATTTTGATGTGGATGATCTGATCCTGAATACCTCTGGAGGCCTACTCGGGTACTGTGTTTTTAGGTTGTATGGCAAGTATGTTGGAATTAAACAATTGTAAGGCTCTCGTCTTAAGTCATTATCCTAACGCAGAACGATAGCTTCATAACGGCATTCGGTGGGAGTCCTCTAGCCGTGAAGGCTCTTCTATACAAGCACAAATCAAATCGGTTGCATGGAACATTATGCAAAGATTCCTCGTCTAATAAGCATATGAATGACAGGGGGTTCCGAAATGAAAGATAATTTTAGAAAAAGTAAACTTCTTGCGGCTGGCATACTGCTGGTACTGATTGTGACTGCGTGTGCTAATCCTTCTGGAAATTCGATTTCATTGGAAAAACGACAAGTCGCAGCGGCCGGAGTTGATGTGCGTATCGTCAAAGCAAGCAACGAGTTCGGCTTGCAGCTCCATCGGCAACTGGTCCAAACGGAGCAGAACAAGAAGAAAAACATATTCATTTCGCCGACCAGCATTTCTTTGGCGCTCGCCATGACTTACAACGGAAGTAAGGGGGAAACGCAAGTCTCAATGGCCAAAACGTTGGGCTGGCAAGGCATGTCCCTGGATGAAATGAATCGGGGCAACGAGACGCTTATCTCCCTTTTGCAGCAGCCGGGCAGCGACGCTCAAGTGCGTATTGCCAACTCGCTTTGGACACGTAAAGGAAAACCGTTTCACAGTGATTTTACGAAAACCAATCAGGCGTTTTACGACGCGAAAGTAACTGAGCTCGATTTCAACAGTCCCAAAGCTCCTGACACGATCAATGACTGGGTAAACAAGAATACCAACGGAAAAATTCCCAAGATGATCGAATCCATCGATCCCATGGAAGTTTTGATCCTGATGAATGCGGTCTATTTCAATGGCGGGTGGAAAAGGGAATTCCAACCTTCTGCAACGAAAGAAGAAAGCTTCAAACTGCAGGACGGTTCCACCAAGCAAGTGCAGATGATGACGCAGTCAGGCTCCTATGAATATTTGCAGGAAGAGGAATTTCAAGCCATTCGCTTACCTTACGGAGAGGGACAGATGGACATGCTGGTCATTCTTCCGGATGAATCTTCTTCACTGGGTGCTCTCCATGACAAGCTTTGGACGGAACCCAACCGCTGGCACAAATCGTTCCAGTCGAACCGGGGTGAAATCAAGCTTCCCCGTTTGAAGATCGAATACAGCGAAAAGTTGAAAGAACCGCTCAAGGCCATGGGCATGACACTGCCCTTTGACGAAGTCCATGCAGATTTTTCCGGCATGGCCCCTGTTCCGCCCAACCTTTTCATCAGTGCGGTAACACACAAAACGTTCATCGAGGTCAATGAAAAAGGAACGGAGGCAGCTGCGGTCACTTCGGTACATATGGCAGGGGCTTCAGCACCAATCGATGAACCGTTCCAGGTGACGATAAACCGGCCGTTCTTCTTCGCAATTGAAGACCGCCAGACCGGTGCATGGCTTTTTGTAGGGTCCGTGGTCGAACCATAAACGCCCGTACTTAAAACTGCAACGTGTTACTCCACATCAACTGAGGAGAGTGTCTGTTTTTGCTTGGTAGATAAGGTGTTTATTAAACTAACGGGTAATGATAGCTCAATAAAACAGTGGTAGTCTAGGACTTTATTTTCTCGTCCAAGGCTGCCGCTGTTTCTTTTATTGGGGTCATTCTAAAACTTATTTTACGAAGGCTGCCGATTTTGTAATTCTAAAACCCGCGTGGGATCAGCAACTCCAGTCTAAAACTTTATTTTCAACGAACAGCAAGACAGTTTAGGATGAGAGGGCTGGCAAGTAGCTCTCTTTTCTATTGTGTGCATAGATAGGTAAATTATGGTAATAATGACCTTTGTGTAAATTTGATATGACAAGGGGAACTTCTATGCACTTTGTAATAGGCTTCATCATCATTGGGGCAGCTTATCGGTGGGGGGATTGGCGGAACTGGAAGAAGTATCATTCGACCATGATGTACTTTGCGCTGGGGAACTTACTGTACCACTATCTCTGTGCCAACCATCTGTTATGGCAGTTAATGCCTGACTTTTCCCTTAGTCATAGTATAACCGAAATGATCTATACCTTTATTGTTTTCCCGGCTACAGCGCTGCTATTCCTAACGAACTATCCAGAGGGTCGGATGAAGGTCGTCTTTCACTATATCCAATGGGTACTCATTTACGGCGGTACAGAATACGTTTTGCATATGTTCGGGCGAATTCAGTATCAATATGGCTGGGGGTTTTGGTGGTCCTTGTTATTTGACTGCACGATGTTTCCTATGTTGAGACTTTTCTCGGTGAAGCCCCTGCTGGCGTATTTAGTTTCAGCTGTACTTACGGTCTTCTGGGTGGTGCTGTTCAAGGTTCCGGTGAATGTGCCAATTGAGCTTAGGGGATCGTAGCGCCCTATAGCTGATCTAGATGCAAAAAGTGCATGTGATTTGTAAGGAATTGATGGCAGAAGGCAGTTGTTCTGCACAACATGCAGGTCATTTGAGCGATATGGCTTGGAATCGGGGTGAAATGAGGATTACCTGTAGGAAATGCAGGTTGTGATTTATGCGAAGGATGTGCCGGAAAGCATGGGCCCAACGATGCGTCATTGAGCTAACGGGCAGGATAGTGGGGAAATATGTTAGAATTGGAACAAACCATATTGTTTTAAAATCTTAGGAGGACTTGATGAAACAAGGAGAAATAATTCATAAGACAATATCCTCCCTTAAACAAAGACTACTCGAGGGGAACGGCTTATTAGATATACAGTTACAAGAGGGTAACAGAGCAAAGACCACATGTAAATTTAACATGCCTGCTATAGCAGAAGATCTAATAAGTTTTCAGAAAAGCTTAGGATTCAAACTCCCCGAAGACTATTACAATTTCCTCACAATATGTAATGGTTGTTCTTTATTTGATGATCCTCAATATGGCGGTTATATGCATGGCAAGATATACACCAGGCTACGTACGAGGAACCAAATGAAGGCTATTTGAAGATCGCTTACATTTATCAGGATAATATTGTGATTAATTTAGATGCTTATAACGAAGGAAGTAATAATTACTTAATGGTCAAAGGGCATATTGACCACTTCCAAGAGTCACGCCCCTTATTGATGAACTTTGAATTGTGGTTTGACCGTTTCATCATGAGTCAAGGTGCAAAGTTTTGGAACTGGTCTATATATGATGCTGAGAACTATTACCGACTAAGAGGTTAATACGGATTCAAGACATCTTGTTCAACTAGTGAGGAACGATAGTTACACATCAACAGGCTGCCGGCATCATTGGCAGCTTGTTCAGCTAAAGGGCAGTAATGTTAATATTGAGTTTTGGTAATAATGAGCAAAAAGCGGGGCAGGTTAACGCAAGATTAAGCGGGGTACTATTATACCCTATATTTACCAATCAGCTCACAACATTCAAAAGTAAAACACGAAGATACCGTGGAGATGATGGGCTCCTGCGCCAATGGCATCTCCCGAAAGACGCGGTTCTAAGTATTTAATTTTGTGAATGTGGAGGAATAATTTGAATATTGGTATTAAGATAATGGCGTTAGGAATATTGTGTGTCGTTGTAGCTTCATACCTAGATACTTCTGGTATAGTTGGTCATGATTATGAGTTTTTTCTTGTTATTGTTGGTGTAATTTTAGGGGCAGTGGGTCTCTTCATGAAGGACACCTAATGCGATGGGTGGTAGTACGACCATAGCCATTTTTTCTTTGAAAGGACCCAGCGCTCAACTAACGCAGAACGATAGTGGAGGAGCTTGCAGTGATGCAGCTCCTCTTTCTCATTGAAGTAACGGGCAGTTTGATAGTGCAACAATTGTCTCCCATTTTCGTCTATATATTTACTTGGAAATAATTGGAGGGGTGTTTAAAGTGAAACAACTATGCTCATTGTTATTTGTATTACCATTTATAATTACTGCTTGTAATACGGAAACAGATTTGGCGGCAAGCTCTAATATCGAGAATCAGAAAAAGGAAGCTGTTGCGCAACAGAACAAAATGCCAAAAGTAATGCCCACCGATTTCGATTTCGCGGTTCGTTTCGGATATGGTGAAATTACTAAAAATGAAATCAATACCTATCAAGATACGGTTACAAAAGATTTGATAATGAACGGAGATATAACAGCAAAAATCACTTTTACCTTAGAAGAGATGCGCAGCATTTATGAGAATATGAGAGAGATAAATATCATGGGAACGAAAGAGTTGGTACCAACTAACAAGAATTGTTCTAGCATCCCCTATAATGAAGACAGTTGGAAAATTAGTGTAGATGGAGAAACAAAAACATTTACTTGGTCAGATAAAAATTGTGACGTAACGAGCGATGCAAAGCAACTACTAGGATTACGAACATTCATCCAACATATAGTTGCGGGTAAGGATTCTTATAAAGAATTACCCAAAGCTGAGGGTGGTTATGAATAAACAAATAGAAATTCAATTGGAAAATGCTATTCAACTAACGAGGAACGTTAGTAATAAAAAGTTCAACATGAAAAAATGAACCTTATGGAAAAATCCCCATAAGGTTCATTTTTTTAATATCCTCCACCGTACCCATTACCAGGATAGTAAGGATATGGATAAGGATAGGGCGGGTAATAGTATGGATACGGTGTTAAAAACGGAAGTAGGAATTGATACGGGAACCGCTGCCGGCGAAATCTTCGATATCTTCTTCGACCATATCCGTTTTGACCGTACCCATTCGTAAATTGGCGTTCATCGCCGTCTACATCTTCAGGAACCAACATAGTAATGCCTTCGTCATCCATACCATCGATAATCCCATCAAATTGCTGTCCACTAGTTGTTTGTGCGATTACATGATAATTCATGTACCTCTGACATAAGGACTTCATATCTCCACCAATAGGTGAGACATTTGTCATACCTGACTTGGAATTCATCATGGATGGGCTAACATCCATCATACCTGGGTTAGAAATTGGTAACACTTTATCCCTCCTTTAATATTATCGGGATATGATATTCGCCTACGGAGGAAAGTGTTAACGTTTAATTGGATCTAATTTGGAGGGTAAAACTTATAGGGAATTTTTAGGCTTGAAGCATGTTCGTGCCAACTTGAAATAAAGTACTTGTTAAGCTAACTGGGAACGAGAGTTTAACGATAGCTGAAGAAAACCATAATGAGATTGACATGAGGGAGTGGTTAAATACGGAGATTTTAAAGGAAAGAGCTTATACATATTTATTTTATTGTGCTCTCTTAGATATTCGGAGCGCTTCTTATACTCATCGTATTAAATGGTGGAATCCTGCATCTTGGGTCCAGGCTAAAATTAATATGATTGAAATAAACAATATTGCTGATGTGTTCCATGACTTACCCGATTTGCTTGTTAACAGACCAGACGAATTTGATGAAAAATGGTTTTGGGATTACTTAAAAATGCGACTTCCAGAGAAGCATGAGATTTATTATCAAGTTTTCAATGAAAAGCTAAACGAAAAGATCAATTTTTGAACTAACGCAGAACGATAGTTCAAACAAACCAGGGAGCAGACGGGTTCATTTGGTGCAGTTGTTAATGATTTATTTTTTAGTCTGTTCGCTCCGCTAACGGGCAGGATAACATGGAAACATCTTGAATTAAATAAGCAGCTCTCATTGGCGATCGGAGATTCTTTTTCTGGGGAGGAATCAGCATGCAACTATCGAACTACCCATTTGTTAATTTTTCTTTTCAAAGTTTATGTGATTGGCAGAACCGCGAACTTGCTGAAATGGTTATTCATAGGATTATTAATGCCAACGATGAATACACTCCGCAGGTCTACTCGAGATTTGAGCCAGTAAAGGTGAAGATCGATAAAGAAAACGTGGAATATATTACCAGCTTGTGGCTGAATGAAGAAGTAAATCGAAACCTTCCGTCTTTCGCTCCTCCTGTAAGAGCAGGGCATCTTATGCTAAGAAGAAAGAAAAATCCTAAAGTCGAGTATATGATTTCTTGGGAGAAAAACAATAGGGTAGGATTTAATTCAATGAATGTGTCGGTTGAGGTCAACCATCTGCAAGATATTGAAAAGCAACAAAGCTTTTTTGATTTATGCTGGACTGTAGCAAGGATATTACAACCTGTACGAGGATATGTTATTAACCAATCAATCCCGTACATTCCAGAGCCACTTGCTCCACAGGTTATTCATCCGGAACTACATTGGATTAACCTATTTGGCAGACCATATATAGAATTGTTCGGAAGAGAGAAATTGCTTTCAACTCCGTGTTATAAAGTTGAAGAACTCGCAGAAGGAATAATTGCTCTTCAATTAACAGATAATCTTTTTGAGCCGATCCCTGAGGAAGTGCGAGCTTCTGTAAAAAAACATTTAGGTGAACAAGCTTTCGTTGAAAGTGGTAAGACATATCGTGACTATTTAAATAAAGAAAACATAGTCCCAAATTTCGACTACATACAAGTGATGTTTGATCGCACTCAACCGATTATTTTCGTGTAACAATAGCGCGTGAGACGTGGAATGGCTCCAGTTCCTCATCCGCCTACGTGATACCGGCATGCCGATTCGCGAAATGCAGCATTTCGCCGAGATGCGCTACCTCGGTGACGAGACGGTCGCCGAACGCAGACAGATGCTCGAGGACCATAAAAAACAGATCCGGGAGCAGATCGACCAGCTTATCGTAAACTTAGAGGCCTTAAACGAGAAAACCGATTATTACAAGGTGTTGGAGCGGGACATTGAAGAGCGAACACGAACCAAACCGCTCTGAAGTTTCTTTTGAGCTAACGGAAACGATAGCGAAATGACGAACAGGCTGCCTGCATGATGGCAGCCTGTTCAAGTATCGGGCAGTTTAACGCAATTGAGAATGGAACTAATATTGAATTTATACTGTAAATATATGGTATACTTGGTTTGAGGAAAGAGTAGTTGAAGAGGAAATGTATAGTAATAATTGAAGGGTTGGTAATCGTAGTGGGCCCATTGTTAATAAAAGATATTCGTTCAAATATAAGCCGTTTTGTTTCTATCCCCAAAAAAGGGACTTCCATCCTGATCAGCTGCCTGTTGATCCTCAGTATGACAGGCTGTACTTCAGACGAAACGATGATTACAGAGCCATCACCTAAAACATCGAATCTTTCAATTGTGAAAACAGAGTTTGAAACCATGCCCCCCCCATTTGCTGTTAGTTATATCCGTTCAGTGATGAGACCTAGCATGCTTCCGGAAGATGTAGTGAGACATCTTGGGAATAAATACAAAGAAGTTCAAACTAATTCTGAAACTAACACAGAGACCTTATGGAGATATGATATCGGAGTAAAAGAGGGATTTAATCCGACTGCAACTCGGAATGTTCAAGACTGGGCTGATGAAACAGGCATACAAGATGGTAGTATACATGCTCAGTTCTTAATCCGATGGGAAGATGGTAAGGCCGAAAGCTTCTGGTTAGCTTATCGTGGGGCTGATAAAGAAAGCAAATTTGAGGAAGTAACAAGGGAGTTTTGGGGGCCATTATGGGCTCAGGCTCCAAAAGAACCACCCGCATCATTCCATAAGGATATCTTTGGCAATAGCTTTATGACTGACACCAGCTATGGTTGGGCAGCTGGTAGAAAAGTATGGAAAACGATGGATGGAGGGATATCATGGGTCGATCGTACACCTCCTAAGTTAGGGGGATCCTTCGGTTTTCTTGATATTGTGGATCAAAACACGTTGTTGACCCTCTTTCATCCGAAAGAGGTTGGAGGGGAGATCACAAATAATCACGCTGAATTGGACCTGAGCCAACAAACCGTATACCTCACTACGGACGGTGGGGATAACTGGGAGCAATTAGAGCATCCTCTAAAAGGTCACTGGGGCATTCACCCTGCGGTTACATCGTACGGGGCACAATTTGCAGATAAAAATGTTGGATACCTTTACGCTTATGCCGAACCGGGTATGGTGAAGGAACGTAAAAGTATATTTTTGAAGACCACAGATGGCGGGCGACATTGGACTGTACTCAGCGAAGATATTACGAATCAAAAGGATCTCGGGTATGCTATGCCTTACGGTATGGTTCTTCGGGATTTCAAAGAACCCTGGATCACTTACAACAATACGGATAACGGAAATCCTATAATATTTAAGTCCACTACCAATGGTCGTTCTTGGGAACAAGTGAAATTGGAACTACCAGTACAGGCGTTAGACTCAACCACTTATCCGTTAACAAGTCCGATGTTCTGGGGACCCCATCATACAAATGGGCTTATTGCCTTTTCTTTCAGCAAAGACAATGATTTGAAAGGGATCATTTGGTACAAAACCACGGATGGAGGAATTAGCTGGACAAGTCAGGTTTCGACTTATGAAAGTATAGCAGCCAAGCAGCCTTCAGTGGGGCGGAATAGGGTGAATTTTTCGATATTCGCCTATGATCTCAACACAATATGGATCCTTGATAATGATTTAGGTGAATTGTATTGTACTATAGATGGCGGTGAGAAATGGCAGTTTCTTGGTTCATCTCCATCTTTTCAAAATGTTCAAAGGATAATTTTTTCAAGTCCGGCTGAAGGAAGGGCTTATTCCCGTGTTAACAACTTATATACCAAGGATGGCGGAGCAACTTGGATGGAACAAAATTAGCATATCAGGGGTTGAATTATCGATTAGACTGAACTGCGCAGCATTGAGGTAACGAGGAACGATAGTGAGGAGCTGCCGCGAGGGCAGCTTCTTTTTGATGTCCGTTGAAGTAACGGGGAGGAATCTGAAGTTACACGCTGCAATATAATGTGTAAAATTCGAGTAAAAACTAAAACTGAAGGAGGGGATTTTCGTGGATATTTTATTTGCCTTACTGGCTTTTTTCTTTATGATGTTATTCCTACGCACACTTCGTGCGTTGATAAATAAGGATGAAGAAAATAGTACACTACTTACTATTGCTTCCTCTGTATTGTTTGGATGTTTATTTTGGGTTTTATTGTTACGGTGAACGTAAGTTGAACAGGATAAGGAGCAGTTTGCCCAGTGGCAGCTGCTCCTTGTTTCATTGAAGCAACTGATAGGATAGAGGAACATTTGAACGTTAATAACGTCTAAATATATGGAGGTAGGTAAATGGAAATAAAGGGTAAAGTGGTTAAATCTTTGTTAATGGGCTTTTTTGCAATAATAATTCTTACTGGTTGCAATAGTACAAAATATGGAGAGTTTATTGGGGAATTAAAACCCCAACGTAGTAATTATAAGTTACATCTGTTTTATCATAATGGGGATACACCTCTTAATGAAATGGATGAGGTACAATCTTTCATACATTCTAACCAAGTAATTCAGGATAACATTACGGAAATGGAAGGTCATCCTTACAGTGAGCAACTGAGTAAAAATTTAAAAAAATTGGACATAGGAACCTACCCGATGTATGTCCTAATGAATAAGGATGGGCTTGTTTATAAATCCCCTTACTTAAGTGAGATAAAAGCCTTTATCAAAAAGGAATTGAAAATGACGGGAAGATAAACTAACGTAAAACGATAGTTCATTATAAGGAGGGATGCCGCATGGTGGCTCTATACTCACCTATAGGCAGTTTAACGTAATACGTCCTAGATTTGAGGCGTTACTTTGCTATAAATCAATTATAAAAAAACTACACCATTGTAAAATCTGGAAAGGTAATTTACACTTTTAGTATCTTACACAAGGGAGAGATGCAGTATGAAAAGTCTATTCGTATATCTTCAAGAGGGAACCAAACAAAACTGAACTACGGAAGTTACATTTATGCGATAAGTTATTAATGTGCTTCCGTGGTTTTCATAACATGGAGGTATAACAAGTTGAGTAAAAATAATTGGGAATCTTTTTTTGATGCACATGCCCCTCAATACATGGATAATGGTTTTACTAAGAACACGATTTCGGAAGTTGATTTTGTGATTGAAGTGTTGAAACTTTCGGAAGGAAGCAACATTCTTGATGTAGGGTGTGGAACAGGAAGACATTCCATCGAACTGGCAAAGCGTGGCTACAAGGTCACTGGAGTCGATATATCATCAGGAATGCTTTTGGAAGCTAAAAAAATGGCAAGTGAAGCGAATGTAAATGTCGAATGGATTCATTGTGATGCGGTAAAATACTCACCAACAAAGTCGTTTGACACTGTTATCAGTCTTTGCGAAGGGGCTTTTGGTTTAGTTGGTAGAGATGAGGAACCAGTTGAACATGATTTGGCAATTCTTAAAAATATCTCTGACGCACTGGAGCCAACGGGTCACTTTGTACTTACAACCTTGAATGCATATTCTAAAATTCGCAAACTTACTCAGGAGAACGTTGATTCCGGCAGATTTAATCCTATAACCATGGTTGAGCATTATATGGATGAATGGGATTTGCCCGAAGGGAGAAAACAGGTTGAGGTTAAGGAACGTAGATACCTCCCTTTTGAATTGAAACAGATGTTTTCTCAGGTAGGTCTGAAGGTTGAGAACATTTGGGGCGGCACGGCAGGTAATTGGAAGCGTCAAAACATTAGTTTAGATGAAATTGAAATTATGGTTGTAGCTACAAAAGGATAAAGGAAACGGGGATTGCTGTATTTAAGGCAATCCCTATTATTGTTGTTTATTGCGCTAACGCAGAATGACAGCTTCATAACAAGATCTCGCAGGCTACCGGTGATAAATTAAATTCGGTGGCCTATTGCGTTAACGGGCAGTAGAGTGGAGTAGTTGTATTCAAGAATTTGTTATTCTTCTCCCCATCAACAAAACTAGAATATGTAAAAAGACGCGAGTCGTGTGGCTGCTTTATAGTTAAAAAATAAATTTGAGGTGTTTTATGAAATTATTTAAAAAAATTGATTTTACTATTTCAAGACAAGGTATCAGCGCCGTTGAAAAGATTACCATCGGTAGCGTCAAGCAGAGCATCTTAATACAGACGGAAAAGCCGGGCAGTCCCGTCTTGCTTTTTATTCATGGAGGTCCTAGTATGCCAGTTCCTGGTGTATCAAGCCGAGGCTCCGATTATGCATTGGTGATGACCACCAAAGAACTAGTCAAACATTTTACCGTTGTTTTTTGGGATCAACGCGGTACAGGAAAATCCTATGCAAAAGATATTCCGAAAGAAACCATGCACTTAAAACAGTTCATCAGTGACGCCCACGATGTCACTGATTATTTAAGAGATCGATTTAATCAAGAAAAACTGCATCTTGTTTCCCATTCCTGGGGTAGTGTTATCGCATTGTCCCTCGCCTATAAATACCCAGAGAAATTCTATTCCTATACTGGGTTTTCGCAAATCACGAACTGGGTTGAAAATGATAAACTAAGCTACAAGTGGCTGCTTGAAAGAGCAAGAGAGACCAATAATCAAAAAGCGTTACAGGAACTCGCTACCGTTGGCGAACCCCCGTATATGGAAAGCTTTAAGCAGTGGGGGGTTATTCGTAAATGGCAGTTTAAATACAACTCGATGTTTTATGACGCAGGCGATAAAAAGTCCGTAACGATCTTTTCGGGTCTTAAAATCATGTTACGGTCGCCAGATTATTCTCTGATGGACATTTACAATTCGCTTGTTCGAGGCTTCAAGCTTTCGTAAAAAAGTTGTATTGGTCGGATAAATCTTCACATGCCTTTCATCTTGAGGATGCAAGAGAAAACGAGCAAAGACTTATTCAACATTTACAGGCTAATACGCCATAATCCAATTTAATAACGTTTGTTGAGCTAACGGAAAACAATAGCTTCATAACAAAGATCAAACAGGTTGCCGGTGATAAACTCGGTGGCCTATTGTGCTAACGGGGCAGTAGAGCATGGTGGTAACCGGGGCTTTATCAGGAGGGGGGAGAATTCTTTTTATTGTATGTCTTTATCTTTATCAGATATGCGAGAGCCACTCACAAAAGCCAACATATGGTATTATCTTAGTGGCGGCTTTACGCTGTTGAAGCAAATATCAATTCTAAATGGGGTGGAAATCGTGTTTAATAAGAAAAAAATATTAACAGGAATTTTAATTTCGGTAATTTTACCGTTAATTTTTCAATCTTTCTTAACCTCAACAACTGAAGTTAAAAACTCTGATGGGTCTGTTAGTGTTATTTCTCAGTCGCTAAGTCTTACGTATCCAAGTTACTTTATTATAGCTCTATGCATTTTTGTTCTTTATCTATTTCTACTGTTGAGTTGGCAGCGTTTAGCGAAAAATAAATAAAAAACCAATTGAATCGGCTGCCTTTCTACGCAAATGGGAAGGATAGTTTAACACTTTCCGAAATTAGGGAGTTGATATTACGATGATAATATCCACTTTAAATGGTTTAAAGAAACGAGTAGATAAACAAAACAAATTAAAAGTGCAACAAGATGGCGGAGAAGTTTTTACTTCAACATTTTATTGGGAAAGCCCTTGGCAAGGGTGTGAAAAGTATTGAGAAAGATATTTACGTCTAGCACATTTGTGCTGTCAGACGATCTTTTTCGCTGAACTAACGGAAACGATAGTTGAGGAGCTTGCTTCGCGGCGGCTCCTCTAATGCAATTGTCTCCATTTTGAGGTGCATAAACCCTATTTATGAGTTCGATACAAACGATTAAAAAGTATTACTTAGGAATTCACACTTTATATTCAACTAACGAGGAAGATAGTTGAATAAAAGACGCGATTTCAGCCGGTCGAAATGGTTTATCATGATCGGGTGGGACGTAATTTCTTCGATGACGGCTCCGAAGACCGGCCATAATCTCTGTAGACGCGGGAGGGACGGCGTTTCTCCGGTCGCATATACAGACTCCGAAAACTCCGATGGCGGCTGCGACGGTGGAGGAGGCGGAGGCGATTAACCCCCAGTCTCATAGCCTCGTTCAATCTTCGCAACCGATAAGCGTTCGTTGCGGATTCACCTAGCTCCTTGAGATTGGTGTAAATCGCCCAAGCGCCCGCCTCCGCTCCAATCCCCGGCACCATCTGCTGCATTTTCCGAAAGTCGATTGCGTCGCGGTATTCCTCTGGAACGTCTGGTTTCCGAAAAGAAATTAGTTTTTTTTGTTGACCGGATTGCATATAACCTGTAAAATTTTGTTAAGTGTATATTTTAAGGTAATGAACTTACTTAAAGGTAAGGGGATGATTTATCAATGATTCATCAGCTTGAATGTCCAGTGGAGACAATCATTCATGTTCTAGGCGGCAAATGGAAACCAATGATTTTATGGCATTTGATACAATCCAATAAGCGATTCAACGATCTGGAAAAGCTTATACCTGATGTATCTCAAAAAATGCTTTCACAACATCTACGGGACTTGGAACGAGAGGGCATAATCGATAGAACGGTCTACCCCACCGTCCCTCCAAAAGTAGAATATTCCCTTAGTGAATATGGCAAAACATTGATTCCTGTAGCAGAAGTCATGTGTGCTTGGGGAGAAAACCATAATAAGCGGAAATGTGAAGAATCTGCTTCTTAAAGCTTGTTCAATTCATTTGCACACTAATTCAAGGACTCATAACAAAAGCTGCCACGGGATTTGTCCTGGCAGCTTTTTGCTATTTACAGTCAATATTCCTTTACGATTTTTACCGTGGACCAACATGGATAACCCTTTCTGCTTAATGCTTACTTTTAAGTAAGGACCCTACATTAAAGTGGGTTCTTATCAAGATTTTTAAATGATGCTAAGCTTGAGTCAATCCAGAGATGAACTATCGGGAGTTATTTATAAAAGGAGGAAAAAATGATGAAAATTATTGTTTTCGGAGCAACTGGAAATACGGGAAGAAGAGCGCTGGAGCAAGGGGGTAAAATGGGACATGAAATGACAGCATTCGTGCGAAACTCCGAGAAGTTTTATGAACAGCAAGGAGAGCGTTCAGCAAAACATGTGAAGGTGGTCGTGGACGATATCATAAACCCAGTAAGCGTCGGCGAGGCGCTCTCGCATCAAGACGCCGCTATTATTGCTGCCGGCCATGCAGGTCAAGGAGATGAGTTCGTTCGTCTCGTTGATAACATTATAAGCCAATGTGAAATCCACCCTAGTTTTTCCGGGAGGGTATGGGTAATGGGAGGTGCCGGCCTGCTGGATATTCCATATACTGACCTCATTGGCAACAATCTGCCCGGCTTCCCGCCCGCGTATAAAAATCACAACCGGAATTTTGAACGACTCCTACAGTCTGAGCTCGATTGGTCAATTATGTGTCCGGGAACTATGATTGATTCGATAGAGCCTCCGGCGTCGGTTCATCTGCATGTGACAACGGAAACCTTGCCCATATCAATTCCGAAGACGATCAAGGAATTTTCCGAGGCCGATATAGCCGGTTACTTGTTCAGCCGGCTTCAAGAGCTGGATGTTGCTTATGATGATGTCGTGAAATGCATGCTGGACCATATCGAGCTCGGAGGGCCTTTTAAGAGAAAAAGGGTCGGTCTCGCCTATCAAAGCGATATTCCGGTGAGCTAAGGAGCAAGAAGGGAGATGATCAGTTTGTTTGGATGGCTCCTCGTTTTTCATATATTGGCTTCTATCGCGGTAATCGGTCCCGCTTTCGTGGTACCCTTCATTCGAAGGTCCGCTAGAACCGCCGGCCAGTTGCGCTTTGCTTTTGATGTAACGAACAAGATTGCCATCCTGCCTAAAATTGGCGGAGCCGTACTTATTATTACCGGGGTTTGGCTTATGATCATAACCAAGATGGGGTTGTCCCAAATGTGGCTAAATATATCGATCCTTTTATCGCTGCTCATGGTCGCCACAATCGAAGGATTGATCGGGCCGCGTATGAAAAAGATCATGGAGATTGTATCTATAAGTCAAAGCAAAGGGGATGAATTACCCGCCGAGCTCGATCGATTGATGAAAAAGATCATACCGATCGAGACGGCGTCACAGCTGCTGATGATTGCCATTGCCGTGCTTATGGTCCTTAAGCCATTCTAAAGAAGCCGTAAAGTTTTTTATCAATCGGCCCGCGGGTAGTAGTTCAGAAAGGGAAGAATCAATAACGAAAGGGCTGCCGCGTGGCAGCCTTTTGTTCCGTATATAGGCAGAGTTCTGTACATAAAGGATTCCGTGGACCATTGAATACTTTAATTGCTTAGGAATCCTTAGGATAGCTAGATGAAAGTGATGTATTATGAAAGCATTTATTGTAACAGGTACGACACGTGGATTAGGCTTCGAGATTTGTAAACAACTTATTAAGCGTAATCATCAATCATTTCTTTAGCCAAGAATAATAATGATACTATATTAGAACCAGCCATCCAAACGACTGTGAAAATAGCTCCAATCTCACTATTCCAGCAAGCAGTAGCTGGTATGAGCGTATATTGCGCCTCGAAAGCGGCATTAAATATGCTGCCAATATCACCTTTCTTTAGGGAAGTTAAAGAAACAGGTTCTTTAAAGTCTGCAGAGGATATTGCGAAAAAAATTGTCAAAAGAGTCTTAACTTCTTAAGGAAAAGCATTACGCTAACGGGCAGTTTAGTTGAAGATTAATTCCGGTGAACCATACCATAAGTGAAGATGAAAAATTTTCTTGGGGGAAGTGACCTAACAATACGACTAGCCAGAATAGTTTTATGTGAATGAAGAAAACAACACTTAGTGTGGTATACACTCGTGTTGCTCTCGTGTTTTAATATCCAAACTTCTATTTCATACATGTTGTTGTTAGATTGAGTTTATGTGCAGCAAAATTCTTCCGCGTCCATGTCTTGCTTCGCTTTTCTCCAGTGCTTTATTAGCTTGGTTTAGCGGGAATATGGAATCAATCGCTGCTTTAATCGTACCGTCGGCAATTAATTCCGTTAAGGTCTGCAGATTCGCGTATGTTGGGAATTTGGTGTTAAATTTAGCTGTAACGCCATACTTTTGAGCGTTCTCTTGAGATGGATCCTGAGTCAAAGAGACGAGAATGCCTCCCTTCTTCAGAACGGCCCATGATCGATTCTCGGTCTCGCCTCCAATGGAATCGACGACCAGATCCACTTCTTTGACGACGTCTTCGAAAGCCGTCATGGTATAATCGATGACTTGATCCGCACCCAAAGACTTGACGAAGTCCATGTTAGAGGTTGAAGCCGTAGCGATCACGGTTGCTCCCTTCCATTTGGCCAGCTGAACGGCAAACTGTCCAACGCCGCCTGCTGCAGCATGAATGAGAACGGTTTGGCCAGACCGGAGTTCACCTTCAGTGAACAACGCTTTCCAAGCCGTTTCGGCTCCTGCTTTAATCGTTGCTGCATCTTCAAAGGTGAGAATATCGGGCATCTTAACTAATTCCTGGACTTTCGCAATGCCATATTCTGAGTAGGCTCCTCTAATACTACCAAAAATGCGATCACCGGGCTTGAAATCCGTTACACCTTGCCCTACTTCTTCGACAACTCCAGAAGCGTAAAATCCAGGAATGTAGGGGAGGGTTACAGGAAAAACTTCTTGAAGCCAACCGTTACGGATTTTATAGTCTAGCGGAATAATCGTAGCATATACGATGCGAACGAGCACTTCATCCGTTTGCTGTTGGGGGCGTTCAACTGTTTCTACCTTTAAGACATTTGGACCACCATATTCATTGACCAGAATGGCTTGCATCGACTTATTAGACATGCTTATCTCTCCTTTATCACTCATCATTTTTTAAAAATTTACAGTTAAGTTTCTAAAGAAGCGGCTATTTTTTGTGCCAGAGCTACAAACTGTATTTTTTCTTCGTCATTGAGAACTTTCGTTGTGATCTCTTCCAGCTTGCTCCAAGCCTGAATCACTCTGGGTTCAACTTCACGCCCTGTTTGAGTGAGCGATACGATGGTTACGCGTTTATCTTCCTGTGAGCGGCTGCAGGTGACCAGCCCCGCATCTTCCAAACGACGAACGGATTTAGCTATTGTCGAGTGATCAAGGCGCAGCGACCTTGAAAGACTATTCTGTGATTGGCTGTCTCGGTGCCACAACTGCATCAGTACGAGTTCCTGCCCTGGGTATAGGCCTGCTTCTCGAAGCAGCTGTCCTGCATTTCTATGATGTGAACGAGCCATGCTGAATATAGAGAAGCTTACGGGAAAATGCGTTACCGAACTGATTTCATTTTCAATGGCTTCGTTATTGATGTTTTTCTTCAATAGTTTCATCCCTCCTTTCAATTGTGTGGTCGTCAACATATTCGATTAAACACAAGATAACATTTAAATATGTTGCCGTCAACATAAATAAAAAACAGATTAATTTCCCAGTTGGTATGGATGACTTTGGAGTTGCAGTTGGTTTAACACAAGTGACATTAAGGGGCAATAGTTAAAAGAAATTTTAAAAAAAGCTGCCATATAGGCAGCCCGGTGATAATATGCCGATAGCCTCGATAAGCTGAACCGTACCATCGTCTAATAATAACAGGTCATTCCGCTAACGGAGACGATAGTTTAACAACGGGCAGAAGGCAGTCGATCACTTTTGGATCGACTGCCTTTATTCAGCTAACTGTAGTAATGCTGCTTCGATACGTTTAGAATTTCGATAGCTCAATAGACAGCTGCCAGTCTCAGTCTAGGAATGTATTTTTAACGGGATATTATGAATAGCGAACCGATAAGTGAGGGGTTAAAATGACTCTAGAAAAAAATAACCGGATTGTGGTCAGTTGATAATTTATATGCTCCAGGTGCCGTGGAAGACATATTAGTTGTTTTCCTGCCAAGTGGTGAAGGCTGGTTTCGACAAAAATTCTGATGTGATAATTCATGAAATTAAAGTGGAAGTTTCCGTCGAGTTTACCCCTCGAGGAGAATGAGGTTATTTCATTTTCTAAACCGTTGTGGGGTTCAGATTATAAATTTGCACTTGTACATAGAGATCTTGACTCGTGCTCTTGGGCTAACAAGTGGTCCAGCTCCGCGAATCGAGAAACGGGCTCTTCATATTTTCAGACCACACAAAAAGTGTTCCCAACGCACCAACCCTAAAATCTAGTAACCTTCACCTGAAATCTAGCGGATTTATTATCTGACAGGTTCTTTCATATAATGTTTGTAAAGTCCAGCAATCACCACGATCACGCTCATCACCACCAGCGGGTGAACACTCAGTACGGGAAGCACCAAGAGTAGCGGCCAGCAAGATGAATATAGGTGTATGGGCAATCGCCATGTTAAAGAAACCGAAGGACAAAACAAACCAGCAAATGCATAAGTGCGTCGGTGCTTTCCCGCCTTTATTTTTTGCTGATTTGCGAAACGGGCAAGGGGCATAGAGGTAGGGGGACGGGGGGCGCAGCACACCGCCGCCCTACCTCCATCACTCCGCTTCGCTCCGCTCGCTCGGTTGGACAGACGATTAATGATTGAATTGGTGGAAGTTTGCATTTGATCTTCACTTTCCTAATCTGGATTAACGAAGGGGGATACGCTGTGGAATTGCGCCAGCTTGAATATTTTATTCAAATTTGCAAATCAGGAAGTTTCACCAAAGCTAAAGAAGAATTAGGTGTGACTCAGCCTACACTAAGTCAGCAAATTCGGGTTTTGGAAGATGAGTATAATATTCAATTGTTCGATCGGGTAAGTAGGGGAGTTGAAGTAACGGAAGCGGGAAAAATTCTCTTGAATAAGGGCAACGCTATTATGAATCTTCTTGAGGAGGCGCGAAATGAAATAGATAGCCGAAACAATAAATCTAGAGAAACAATTTCTATTGGATGTTGTCCTGCTGAACTTGAATATCTTGCTCCTTACTTTATGAGATTTCACCAAAAGTACCCGAATATTCTATTAAAAATTATCGATGCAGAGGATGCCGAGAATAAAGTTTTGGAACAAAGGGTAGACATTGGAATCATTGCATATCCGGTTTCTGATGCTTCGGTCATTTCGACTCATTTGTATAGACAAGAAATGGCGCTATTGATTCACTCAGAACATCCTTTGGCCGATAAATCTTCGATTCCTTTTCAATCTTTGAAGCAAATGAATTCGATCATGTTCCGAGAACAAAACAAATCATTAATTGATATGTATTGTTTCTCTTGTGGGTTTACCTTGAAGTCGATTATAGAAACGTCCTCCACTTCAGTATTGATTCATTGGGTTCGTCATGGACTTGGAGCAGCTCTTATACCAACATCTTCGCTCGAAAGTCTAAGGGACGATTCTTTGCGTATTGTCAAATTAGAAGGCCATATTCCTTGTTGGGATATATCTCTTGTATATCTTAATTCCGTTACTATGAGGTCCACTGCACGCATATTCACTCAAGAGATGGATTCATATGTAAGAGAGGTTGAGGTGAATCTTTCATGTTCAGGCAATTAGAATGTTTCATTCAAATTTGCAAAGAAGGAAGCTTTACTAAGGCTGCAGAAGTTTTAATGATTTCTCAACCTACTTTAAGTCAACAGATCCGCATTCTAGAGGTAGAAGTTGGAACCCCTTTGTTTGAGAGAGTTGGTAGAGGGGTAAAGATTACAGCTGACGGGGAAATACTTTACGAAAAAGCTCTTTCCGTGATGAGGCTCATTGAAGAATCGAAGAAAGAAACTTACGAGTTAAGCAATGCTCGGGCAAATAAACTTTCGATAGGCATTTCGCCCATGGACTTTTTTTGTTTAATACCCCGTTTTTTGAAATTCCATGAACAGTATCCTGACATTACATTAAAATTTGCCAGTACAGAAAATACATCACAGCAATTATTGAATAGTAGTATCGATATTGGCATTACTGACAATTATGATCCAAACAAAGAAATTCATATGATGCACCTGTATAAAGAAGAACAAGCATTGGTCGTTTATGCGGATCATCCATGGGCAGATCGAACCTTTGTTTCTTTTCAAGAGCTAGAAGATTTAGAATCTTCCTTATTTGTTGGGGATATAAGTTTAATCGAGCATCTTCATACATTCAGCGCTAAAATCGCCAAATCCTTGCAATCAAAGTTTGAGTCAACTTCCACGGCAATTCTTCTTTCAATGGTACTGCAAAAGATGGGGGTAGCTATTTTACCTGCTTCTTTAATTGAAAACTTTTCTGGTCAGCAATTGAAAATGATTCGTCTCGTAGATCCAACGCCTGTTCGTGAGATCAAGCTTATTTTTAAAAAGTACCATTACAATAATCCTTCTGTTCAGAAATGTATCGATTTTTTTCTAGAATAATCAGAAAAGTTGGCAGACTACGGCCAGAGGCTTAAACGCTTCCTAGATTTACCCTCCAACCCCTATTGAAACCTTTACCGAAAAAGAAAAGATACAATCGAGCGAAGCTTCGTGGATACCAAACAGCTCCGTAGGTTTATGTTGAATAGAATTAAACTAAGTTTATGAAAGGGCTGAGAGCAGCTTCTCACCCAGAGAAGGTTTATGCAACGGAGTTGAAAGACCTAAAAGAGAGCGGCTTTAAAAAGCTAGCTTTCCTGCAGGTCTTTTTCCTTAGAAAGAGGCGGCAGGGAAGAGAGATAGATGCCAGTGTGCTGGAGATATAGATATTAGCTATACAATGTATAGAGAGGAAAGAATTGTTTTCCAATTTATTTTGCCCTATCATAGGAACCAAGTAAATATTTTTCATATAAATAATCTAAAATTAAAAGAAGAAGTGTCGTACAAGACGAGTACCGTAATGAAAACGGCAGGAATACATCATATTATACTTCGATAATGAAGCAGGGAGCCCTGAAACTATTATTACCACATACATCGTACCGTAGGCGCACTTGATATTTGGAGAGAGCGTCTTACAACGCTGGAGATTATGAATCATAACTAGAACATCATAGCTAACGAAAGCGAGCCAAGACGAAGGAATATTTCCTTGTCGTGCTCGCTTATTCGCGTTGTCACCATAGGAAACCTGAAAAATAGTAACCCTATATATAATGTGAGATCTTTCCTTTGCTTGCAATAACCTTTATACTAGCAGTAAATTGAGGCTTCTGAACAGCGTAAGCCTGCTTACATTGCGAATATATTAAAATAATAGAGTATAAAGTTCACCACTGCACAGACTAAGGAGAATTATGAATGGATAAAATGCGTAAATCAGCAATGCTGTTACTAGCTCTGATGATGTGTTGGACGTTAGCAGCTTGTTCTGGGAACACTGGCACTGCTGAGGATCATACGAACTCGAACACCAATCTTATAAAGGCAGATGCTTCTCAAAAGAAGCCTTCTCCGGATGAGCCTGCCTGGAAGCTGGACACGACACCGATTACGTTTGACTGGTATATCAATTTCGATTGGTTCAACAGCAAGTGGGGAGGCAACGTCGTTTCCGATTATATAACGAAGAAGACGGGTGTCAGCTTGAACTTTCTCGTGCCTGCTGGCGACGCCAGCGAGAAACTCAACACGATGATGGCAGCAAGGTCGCTCCCTGACTTCATCACGCTAGGCTGGTACGAGGATGCCGTGTTGAAGATGATCAAGGGAGATATGGTGCTTCCATTGAATGAGCTAGCGGATCAGTATGATCCTTATTTCTTTAAAGTCGCAGACCCCGCAAAGCTTATTTGGTATACACAGGCTGACGGCAATGTGTATGGCTACCCGAATGCATCTTCATCCCCTGCGGATTATCGAAAATATGGTCAGCTTTTTACATCTAATCAGACCTTTGTTGTTCGGAAAGACATGTATGAAGCACTCGGGAAGCCGGATATGAGCACGCCGAAAGGGTTTCTCGGCGCGCTGAAGGCTGCGAAGGAGAAGTTTCCGGAAGTGAACGGCCAGCCGCTCATTCCGATCGGCCTGCATGAATTTACGGAAACCGGTAACTATTCGCTGGAAGAGTATCTTCAGAACTTCCTAGCAATTCCGCAGCAGAAAAACGGCAAACTGTACGACCGTCGAAGCGATCCAACCTATCAGAAATGGCTGAAGGTGTTCCGCCAAGCGAATGAGGACGGGCTGATGCCGACAGATGTATATATTGATGAAAAACGACTGGAAAAGGATGAAAAAATATCGCAAGGGCGCTATTTTGCCATGCTGTATCAGTGGTCTGATTTTTTAGAGATTAACCAAGCGTTGTATCAGAAGGACCCGAATAAGATGTATATCGCGATTGATGGCCCGGCGAATGATGCGCATGATGCGCCAACACTTGCAGGAAGTGGCGTCTCCGGTTGGACGGTGACGCTCATCTCGAAGAACGTCAAGGATAAGAAGCGGGCAATTGCCTTCCTCAGCTATTTGCTCAGCGAAGAGGGAAACAAGGATCTGTTCTTAGGAGAGAAGGGCGTTACCTACGATACGATAGACGGCAAAGATCAGTTCCTGCCGGAGGTCTTGCATCTGCTCAACACCGACCGCCAAGCATTCGATAGCAAATATGGCGGTTCTTATATGTACTGGATGCTAATGAATACGAATATGAGACTAGCATGGATAACGGGGATGGATGCTGAGCCTGCCAAACAAATTGCCGATTGGACGAGGGGCAAGACGATCAGCATGACCGAGTTCGAAAATCTGGATCCGGACCCGACGACGAAGGAAGGTATTGCGGAAGGCAGAAACACGCGGCTCTGGGCCGAGACGTTGCCGAAGCTGCTGATGTCTAAGTCGGATGCTGAATTCGATCAGCTGTTCACCGAATTCATGAACAACATTACCGAGGATCCCGAGTATGAAGCCATCGTAGCTAGCCGCCAAGCAGCCTATGAACGAAATGTACAGAAGCTGAAGTCGTCGCTCAATCAATAGTTCTATAGAGGAAGCAGCAGGATGTGAAACAGGAGATGGGATTCGCGGAAATCCGTTGGTTATTGGGGATACATGTATTTACGTTTAAACTTTCGCTTCAAGTCAAACTGATTCTGTCATTTGTGTTCGTTATCTTCATACCGGTTGTTCTATTCTCCTGGTATACGCTCAAAGAGGAGTCCGCCAAGGCAATGGAAGAATTAACGAAGAATAGCGAAAAAGTGCTAGCAGTCGAGAAGATAAACATTGAGAATAACATGGAGTTGATGGGATGGACCGGTCAGCTTGCGTTATCCAATCGGGAAATGAACAATTATCTACAAATTGAACAAATTCAGGATACAGCACGTGTTCTTCATATTAAGAAAGATGTTGTCAACAGCTTTCAATATTTTCTGTTTAACAATCCACGAATTGCGAATGTCCGGTTGTTCACGGACAACCTTTATGTGAATGAGATTTGGCCAGTCATCCTACAGGAATCACGTATTCAGGACAAGCTTTGGCATGATGAGGTGATGAAGCAGAGCGGTATGCCCTGGTGGGAGATACAGGAGAACTTCGTCCTCACCGGTGCGCCATCCGAACCATCGCCGAATGAGCCCTTCATGACGTACTTGCAGGAATTCAAATATTCGGACAACAAAACACATAACGGGATTCTAGAGATATCGATGAAGCTGTCGAATTTCTTCTCTCGAACGTTCAGCAGTGTGCAGGACACGGACTCCCAGCTGATCGTAGTAGCAAAGAGCGGACAGGTATTCAGCTTGAAGGCTTCACCTGTGTTCGAGCAGCACAGCGCGGAGCAATTGATGAACAGCGTGAAACTGACGAATAATACAGATCACGAGTCGGTACAGTTCAAGGTTAATGGGCAGTCCTACTTGGCGATTCAGAGCTATATTCCATCGATCCACGTACATCTGGTCAATATGGTTAGTCTTGCGGACACGATAGAAGGCATTCACCATTCGAGAGTTCGTTATATTGTACTCATCTCGTTACTAGTGGCATTTCTCGTACTGCTGTCTTACTCGATGCAGGCGATGATTTTGCGCAGGCTTAAGGCGTTAAGAGAATCGATGGAACAGGTAAGAAGCGGTAACTTCGACGTCGAGCTGCCGCCGATAACCGGTACCGATGAGGTAGGAGAGCTGGGCTTGCATTACCGTAAGCTCATTCTGAAGATTAACGAGCTCATTCAAGAGCAGGCAGTTAGGCAGGCGGCAGGCAAAGAAGCCGAGCTTCGGGCGCTGAAGAACCAGATAGATTCCCACTTCCTCTACAATACGCTGGAGAACGTCAAGATGCTGGCGGAGATTGAAGGGCAGTACCTTATATCGGACATAATGACCTCGCTAGGCGGTATGATGCGGTATTCGATGGAATGGAAGCGGGATCACGTGATGCTCAGCGATGAGATTCAGCAGGTCCAGCATTATGTATCCGTCATGAACATCCGTTATGATGGAAGACTTGATCTCCGATTGTCGATTGCACCGGAATGCCTCAAGCAGGAATCGCTCAAAATGTCACTGCAGCCCGCAGTCGAGAATGCAATCAAGCATGGGATGAGCCGCATGCATTCCAGCGACGGAAATCTTGTCATTACGATCTCTGCCGTCCGGCGTGATCAAGCTTGTGTCATAGAGATCACTGACAGCGGCTGCGGCATACCGGAAGAGAAGCTGGGCTTATTGAATCGAATGCTACGAATGGAAGAGTCCGCTTACCAGGATGTCCGGCAATTAGTCGTTCGCAAGGATAATCAGGACAGCAATGGAATCGGTCTGCGTAATGTGGACCAACGCTTAGTGATGAGCTATGGGACGGAATATGGGATTCAGATCGAGAGTCAGGAAGGAAGCTATACACGCATAATCATGACTTTGCCGTATCGGGTCATGGGAGGGGGATTAGACATCTATGATTAGCTTGCTGATCGTCGACGACGAGAAGATCATTCGGAGGGGCTTGCAATCGGTGATTGAGAGGCAGTTTCCTAATCTGTTCAACTACCGATTTGCCGAGAATGGACAAGAGGCACTGGAGCTGCTTAGCCAGGAGCCTGCGGATATTATGTTCACAGATATCCGAATGCCAATTATGGATGGGATCGAACTGCTCGAGCAACTGCAAGAGCATCCCGTAAGGCCCGAGATTGTACTGCTTTCTGGCTATAATCAGTTCGTATATGCGCAGAAAGCGATTCGCTATGCTGTGAAGGATTATCTCGTGAAGCCTGTGATACGGGAGGAGTTGTTTGCCGTCCTGGAGCGATTAATGCGGGATATAAGGATGAGAGAAGAGCGAGCAGACAAAGCGGGCGAAGATGCCAACCTTGTTGCTGCCGAGCTAGTTACCCAGCATTTGACCCAGAAGGATGTGGGTGAGGCGATAACACAGAACAAGCTGGAGCAGGCCGGCTTTAGCTGGTTGGATGCAGGATATACGCTGGGTTTGCTTACGCGACGCGGTGGAGGATCACAGAATAGCAGTACGGATACTGCTTCTTTCAGGAATCAAATCGCTGATCTGTTACAAGGGCATATGGATTGGATGCTCACGCGTGATGGAGAAGGCGGAACGATTATGATCGCACGCGATCCGGTTATGTTCTACCAGTTGGCGGAACGGTGGAGGTTGAGTGTATATGAGTCGCAGTTGCGAATCGCGATTAGCGAGTCTGTTCAAGGGATAGAGCAGATAAGGTGGGCATACAGTCAAGCGAAGCAAACCTTGAAATACAGTATTGTGCTTCCAGAACTCGATGTGCTGGACTACACCCTCATAAGTGAGCGCAATGAGCGGAATGTCGTTCCTGTTGAGTTGATTCAACGATTATCGAATCTGATGGGAATGGGACGCGGGAACGAAATGAAGCAGCTTCTCGATCAAATTCTAGATGTTCGTATCATTAGCTGCTGTGAAATCGGCTACCTGGAACGGATCAGCCAGCTGCTCAATGAAGAGTTGTTCGACAAGGTGTTCCGCATCTACGGAAATAGAGTGCTCGGCCTATTAAGTCTGTACGCCTCTGTTGGCCATATCGGGAATTTCGATCGATTTGAACATTATTATGCAGTTGTTGAGCAGCTTCTCGATAGTCTGGATCGGTTCATCCAAGATCGGAGAGAGCAAGCGCCTACGGAGCAAAATACGATGCAAAAAGTTCTCGCTTACTTGGAGACGCATTATGCTGACGATTTGAACATGGCGGTCGTGTCCAACCATTTCTCACTCAATTACTCGTATTTCAGCCAAGCCTTCCAAGAATATTACGGTGAGAGTTTCTCGAACTATGTTCGCCGGTTAAGGCTGGACAAGGCGAAGGAGCTGCTGGTACACTCCGATTTGAAGGTGTACGAAATCAGTGATCAGGTTGGATTCGAAAATGTGAAGCATTTTACGAGAATATTCAAGGATACCGAAGGCATCACAGCGCTGGAATACCGAAGCCAGCGAAGACTGTTTGAAACCCAAGTATGATGGCATCCAGGTTAAAGCAGCCCGAATAAAGATCTCAGAAGGCGTCTGATCCTCTGCGTAGGCTTTTACTGCTGCCAACTTAAATGCAGGTGTGTACGTAATGGCCGTCTCGGACACATGCTGTACGTTGGGGGTTGCCTCCAACTTTCCCATTTGCTCTACTGTAAATACGCTCGTTTCAACTTCCCCATCTTCGTCTCGCTCCTCATCCATACCTAGATTAAAAAACAAATGACCACAAGAGGGTCACTTTTTTCAAAGTGTCCTTCTTATGGGTTACAGTTCACACCTTTTCATCAATTCTATGGGTACTAGTTTATTTTATCTCCCCTCTTTAGTCCAATATGAAAAGTCTCGAAAGCGCTCTATATGAAGTAACTGATGATTTCCGTGACTGTTCTCATTCATTTAGTATTAAGGAAGTGAATCAAAGCGGTATTGAATTCTTCAGGGTGAGTCGCGTTCAAACCATGTGGTCCACCTTCAATTACGACGAGTTGACTGCCTGCAACAGCTTCGTGGGAAAGTTGACCGCTTACCTCAAGCGGCACGATCGCATCGGAATCGCCATGGATAACAAGCAATGGGATATCAAATTTCGCCAAATCGCCACGGAAATCCGTCCGGCCGAAGGCATCAATGCAATCCAGCGTCCCCTTTGGCGAAGCAAAAGAAGCAATATCAAGGTTGTAAACACGGAAGGACTCGCTGACCAGGTCGGTTCTATCCCCTGCTTTAAAGAAATTGTGAGTGAAGCCATCAAGGAAGGCGATGCGGTCTTTTTTCAAACCGTCTTGGAAGCCCTGAATGGTGCTTTCATCCAGACCACCTTCCGGATGCTCAGCGGATTTGTAGAAGAACGGAGGAACCGCAGCAGCCAACACGGCTTTTTTGACACGGCTTGTTCCGTATGTTCCAACGTAACGGGCAACCTCTCCGCCACCCATCGAAAATCCGACCAGTGTCACGTCCTTAAGGTCTAGATATTCAATCAGCTTATGGAGATCCGTCGCAAACGAATCATAGTTGTAACCGTTCCACGGTTGGGAGGATTGTCCGAATCCGCGGCGGTCATATGTAATTACGCGGTAACCTGCATCGATGAGCGCTGGGACTTGACTCTCCCACGAGCGCCCGCTCAGCGGCCAGCCATGGATCAAAACTACAGGTTTACCTACGCCAAGATCCTCAAAAAATAATTCAATGGGTTGCCCGTTTTCTGTTCCGACTGTTAATTTAGGCATGTTTCATACTTCCTTTCGAATTGGTTTTGGTTAGGCTGTAGCAAAAACTATTGATATGAGTTGTTACTGTACACTCACATTAGGCATATTCCACAAACTAAGAGAGTCAAATTAATTGACTCTCTTTTTTGGGATGAATAGGTTATCCTCCGTGGCCGCCAAACATCGTTTGCGCATAAACAATACCCGCACCGTATGCGCCACTGTGTTGCCTAGCAATCTCCAGAACGGCATCATACGTTTCTTGACGCGCCCAATCGCGCTGATACTCAAGAAGAACAGACAGCCAAGTCACGGGAATGGCTCCTGCTTGAATCATGCGTTGAACAGACATGTTATGCGCTTCTGTCGTCGTCCCGCCTGAAGCATCCGTTACGATGTATACTTCATATCCATCTTTGATGGCTGAAACTACAGGGAAAGCAAGACAAACTTCTGTCCACAGAGCTGCCATAATCAGCTTCTTGCGACCTGTTTTCTTCACTGCTTCCACGAAGTTTTCATCTTCCCAGGAGTTCATTGTTGTTCGGTCAATCGGTTTTTGATCAGGAAATACAGCTTGAATATGCGGATGAATAGGGCCAGAAAACGATTCAGCAGCAACCGTTGTAAGAATAATAGGTGCATTGAAAACTTTAGCTGCTTTAGCAAGTCCAACCGTATTGTTAATGATCGTTTGGCGATCGGCGCTTTGCACGCCAAAAATCATTTGAGGCTGATGGTCTACTAGAATAATAGCGGAGTTGTCAGCTGTAAGTAAATCGGTCTTTCCGTTAAACATACAAAAATCCCTACTTTCTATATATGATTACAACAGATCCACAAATTTGAAAACCTGCTGCATGTAATAAGTCTATTGAAATGCAAACAGACGAACAATCTTCATTTTTCTATAATACCCATAGACAAAAACTATATACTATAAAAATATTATTAAAATTATATATAAGTGATTCCTATGGCTGTTATAGAGAAAGCCTTATTGATAGAAAGAATCCTGACTTATAGACTTATATAGAAGGTGAATGATTGAAGGAGGAAAATTAGCATGTGGGGTTCAATATTTCTCGCTTTAGCTGCTGGTATTGTCATTGGCGTTGTTTTTCAATCGCTTAAGATCCCCTCTCCGGCGCCGCCTTTTTTGGGATTGCTAGGTCTCTTAGGTATGTTTTTAGGACAACGGTTGATACCATGGATACAACTTTGGTTAAGCCGCAAATAACACCCAATAAATTTCAAAGGAGAACAAAATTATGTCTGAGAAAACGACGATTGTTGAAGCAAGCCTAGTCATTCTTAATGCCCATATCGTGACGATGGACGATGCTAATCAAGCAGCCACAGCAGTTGCAATTAAAGGCTACCATTTCCTGGCGGTGGGGGATGATGCTGAAATTATGAAATATGTTGGGCCTTCCACGCAAGTTGTTAACGCCAACAAACGAATGTTAATTCCAGGTTTGAACGATTCTCATATTCATCTCATTCGAGGCGGTCTCAATTATAATCTCGAGCTTCGATGGGATGGCGTGCCATCCGTAGCGGATGCCTTGCGTATGCTGAAAAAGCAGGTGGATCGTACGCCAGCACCTCACTGGGTCCGTGTTGTTGGCGGCTGGACAGAATTCCAATTCGTGGAACGCAGAATGCCAACTTTGGATGAAATCAATCGAATTGCTCCGGAAACACCGGTATTTATCCTCAATCTTTACCGTCAGGCTTTTTTGAATAAAGCAGCCTTGCGAGTTATCGGATATACGAAGGATACGCCGAATCCGCCAGGTGGAGAAATCCAAAGGGATAGCCAAGGGAATCCAACAGGAATGCTCATCGCTAGACCTAATGCTACTATTTTGTATGCGACCTTAGCGAAAGGACCGAAGCTTTCATACGAGGATCAAATCAATTCAACCCGATTGTTCATGAGGGAATTAAATCGATTCGGAGTCACAAGCGTTATTGACGCTGGCGGGGGCTTTCAGAACTATCCTGATGATTATCAGGTTTTTGATGAGCTTGATAGGCGCGGAGAGATTACGGTTCGCACGGCGTATAATTTATTCACCCAGCATCCCAAAAATGAATTGAGTGATTTTAAAGCATGGACTGCTACTACGCAGCCGTACACGGGCAGCTCCTACTATCGTCATAATGGTGCAGGTGAAATGCTTGTTTATAGCGCAGCGGACTTCGAAGATTTTGTTGAACCCCGCCCGGAACTCCCCGCTGTACTGGAAGATGAACTATTCCAAGTTACCCAGCATCTCGTACAGCAACGTTGGCCATTTCGTCTTCATGCCACTTATGGGGAATCCATATCGCGTTTTCTCGATATATTTGAGCGCGTGAATAAAGAGGTTGCGTTCAAAGACCTGCGCTGGATTCTGGACCATGCTGAAACGATTCAGGAGAAGGATTTGGAGCGGGTCGTCGCATTAGGCGGTTCGATCGCTGTTCAAAGCCGAATGGCCTTCCAAGGGGAATATTTCGTCGAAAGATATGGGGCGGAAGCAGCAGAAAATGCTCCTCCGATCACCAAGATGATTAAAGCCGGATTGCGTGTTGGGGTAGGGACAGATGCAACCAGAGTAGCCAGTTATAATCCTTGGGTTGCCTTATACTGGTTAGTGACGGGTAAGACACTTGGCGGATTAAGCTTGTACCCGGCTTCCAATCGTGTAGAGAGGCATGAAGCGCTTCGCATGTATACATCCGGTAATGCATGGTTTTCCAAAGAAGAAGATGTGAAAGGTCAAATCAAAGCGGGTCAATATGCTGATTTTTCGATTCTTTCTGATAACTTCTTTCGTGTCTCCGAAGAAGCTATTAAAAAAATTGAATCTGTCTTCACTGTAGTAGGAGGCAAGATTGTCTACGGTGCCAACGAATTTCAGCCTTTGTCGCCGCCAGCTCCCAAAGCAAGTCCAGACTGGTCTCCGCATAATTTCTTTGGAGGCTACTACAATGGAACAAATTACGGAGGCGGCGGAGTAGGAGTTCCGGCACCTCAAAAGACACACCATCATCATGGATGCAATCATCACCATGGCAGCGGCTTCTGTGACCTGGATTGCTTCGTTTTCTAAGTGCGTTTCACCATTTTCACCAAAATAATCCAATAGGGGCGAGATCATCATGTCTGAAGTTACGATCAAAGTAAACGATAATGGACCATTGCGAATTACAGGCAAAGTAGAAATGGTGGATGCGGTGGGGAACCGTTTTGAGACCAAGGAAAGTTTTATTCTTTGCCGATGCGGTTTATCCAGTCAAAAACCGTTCTGCGACTTGACTCACAAAGGTAAATTTGAAAGCGCGCCTCGAGCTTAGTTTAAGAGATCAATATGGATATTCGAAAGGAGCTTTTTTATGACAGAAAAACTAACGGAAGTACTTAACACCCAGATTGCTAACTGGAGTCTGTTGTTCACCAAACTCCATAACTATCATTGGTATGTTAAAGGGCCACAATTCTTCACTTTGCATTTGAAATTCGAAGAGCTTTATACGGAAGCTGCACTTCATGTGGACAATCTTGCCGAGCGGCTGCTGGCATTAGGCTTTAGTCCGGTAGCGACACTTCATGAAATTATCGAAAAAGCCACAGTAAAAGATGCAGCAGGCAATGAGAATGCAAATGAGATGGTCCGCACGCTTGTAGTTGATTTTGGGATTATTGTGGGTGAGCTGAAAGAGGGCATGAGTATTGCAGACCGTGAAGGTGATGAGACAACTGGGGATATGCTTTTGGCCATTCATAGCTCCCTGGAAAAGCATGTTTGGATGTTGAAATCGTACTTAGGTTAATGGATTGCTTCGAGACCTGAAAGAGAGTGGCTTTAAAAAGCTACCTTTCTTGCAGGTCTTTTCCTTATAATGTGACTTATATATTGCTAATAGCACAAAAAAGAGCAGTTCCCAGCCATCATTTGCTGTAAAAGGAACTGCTCTTTTTTTGACAGATTGTATTAAGCCAACTCTGGAACTCTCAAACCAAGCCCCTCGGCGATCGCTTGCCCCCATTCGGGATCTGCTTTATAGAAGTGAGAGATTTGACGGAGTTTGATCTCATCCTTCTCTACCGGCTTCATGGCATTCACGATGTTATTTACTAAACGCCCGCGTTCTTCTACACGAAGCAATCGATACAGGTCGCCGGCTTGAGTGTAATGATCATCATGGTCATACGGGACGCTATCGGCTGAACCGGTTACTTCAAACGGGGCTGTCTTGTGCGCTGCCGATTCGGCAGCTCCGCCATAACTGTTTGGTTCATAGTATATCGAATTTCCCCCATTGCGATCGGAACGCATTTGGCCATCGCGCTGGTTGTTATTTACTTCGACAACAGGTTTATTGATAGGCAATGTATGGTGGTTGGTCCCAACCCGATAGCGATGAGCATCGGCATAGGCAAATAAACGGCCTTGCAGCATTTTATCCGGCGAAGCCTCAATACCGGGTACGAACGCCCCAGGGGAGAAGGTTGCTTGCTCAACTTCGGCAAAATAATTGTCCGGGTTTCGGTTGAGGACCATGCGTCCAACCTCGATAAGAGGGTAATCTTTCTGCGACCACACTTTCGTTACATCGAAAGGATCGAAACGATAGGTTTCGGCATCTTTCAGCGGCATCATTTGTACATACAGCTTCCATGCTGGGAAGTCACCTTTGTCTATGGCATTAAATAAATCCTCGATATGATAATCTGGGTTTTCACCGGCCAGCTTGGCGGCCAACTCGACATCCAGGTTCTTCACGCCTTGTTCCGTTTTAAAATGATATTTGATCCAAGTGCCTTGTCCATCCGCATTACCCCATTTAAACGTATGGCTACCGAAACCATGCATATGACGGAGAGTCGCAGGAATACCACGATCGGACATCAAGATAGTGACTTGATGCAAGGATTCGGGAGACAAGGACCAGAAATCCCAAACAGCATTCGGGTTTTTCAGATGAGTTTGAGGGTGGCGTTTCTGGGTATGAATGAAATCCGGAAATTTAATAGCATCCCGAATGAAGAAGACAGGTGTGTTATTGCCCACCAAATCATAGTTTCCATCTTCCGTATAAAACTTTATAGCAAAGCCGCGCGGGTCACGTACGGTATCTGCAGATCCCAGTTCGCCTGCTACCGTGGAGAAGCGTATAAAAACCGGTGTACGTTGGCCAACCTCAGACAAAAAGCGGGCCTTTGTATAGGCGGAAACATCGTTGGTTACTTCAAAATATCCGTGTGCGCCGGCACCTTTGGCATGAACAACACGTTCGGGGACGCGTTCCCGGTTGAAATGGGCAAGCTTTTCCAGAAGGTGGACGTCTTGAATAAGG
The DNA here is from genome assembly GCF_030817275.1 of Paenibacillus sp. V4I7. Lineage (NCBI taxonomy): Bacteria > Bacillati > Bacillota > Bacilli > Caryophanales > Paenibacillaceae > Paenibacillus > Paenibacillus sp. V4I7. The sequence goes on from NZ_JAUSZD010000002.1 coordinate 1,216,989, forward strand.
GTTGGACCGCGTAAGCCGGCAGTCATGGAGTTCTGGTTATCTCCAACGGGAGCTCCCCAACTTGTAGTTAAATGGCCATTTTTTGTTTCCATTTACAAACCTCCAAAGTAATAAATGAGTACAACGATGAGCCAAAGTCTGACTTCTCGGGCACGTTCTTCGATAAGACTTCAGCGATACCGAATCAATTCTTAGAGTTCGCGTTGGTCTCGTTTTGGGATGATGCCGGTTAACTGCGAGTTTCTTCTAAACGAATAAAAAAGGGAACAATCAAGCTTAAACACAACAATCCAGCTAATACTTCAAAAGTGAATAAATAGCCTCCGTGATTGATCAGATAAATCGAAAGAATCGGCCCAAGTGATGCGCCTATAAATACCATAAACATGTGGAACGAAACCGCGATCGCCCGGATCTCCCCCGCAATGTGACCAATTAGTGAGATCAATGCGGGAAGAGCCATAGCAATTCCCGTAATAAACACTAAGCTCATCGATACTAAAAAAATGAGGTTAGGCCAGATGCCTAACAATCCCAAGCCGATTCCAGCAAAGATCAATCCACACCATAAAACGTTTTTGATTCCAAATTTCGCAACCAATCTTCCATCAAACGGTGCTACTAGCATTCCGATAATACCAACCGCACGGACCCATAGAATATCATGATGACTTAATCCGAAGAGCGAACTGTTTAAGTAACTTCCAAGTGTCGTGAAAAAACCAACAAGCGAAATAAAGAGCGTAGCAGAAATGATGTAGCAAAGAGGTAAACTCTTCCTTTTGAAAATATAGCCTATTCGCAAAAAGGCAGAAAGGAAGCTACCATCTGGTTGTTGTGTTTTATCGTTTGGAACAAAAAAGGTAATCAAGATAAATGATATTAAATACACCGCAAAAAGAATATAGAAAATATAAGACCAACTAAAGTATAAAACAATATAGCTGCTATATATTTGTCCAACGATACTTGCCATTAAAAATGCCGTACTGATGAACCCAATAATGGTTATTCTTCTTTTTATCGGAAACATTTCCATGGCGTAGGCTAAGACAGACGGAGGGAACATGGATGCTGCTAGACCCTGGATGGCTCGAAGGGCAACAAGCCAAGAAAAGCTGCTGACACTTCCGATTAGAGGAGTTATTACAGTTAGCAATAGTAACCCTGACAACATCATTTTTTTTCGCCCAAAACGATCGGATAAAACTCCAAAGAACAGACCTCCACCTGCAAAAGCAAATGAAAAGGCACTGCCAGCCCAAGCAGCTTGAGAAGACGACACATTGAATACGTCTGCAAAAATCGTTATTAATGGAATTGTTAAATACACACACGATACTACAACTAATGTACACCAGAAAAGGATACCGGTAATGAATGAGAAATTTGACGAGTTGGACAACGGTTCGTTAACCAAAATCCTACCCCCTTGTTCTTCAGATTTTTCCATAGGATTATTTATGTTCTGCTAGGTCATTTGTTTTCACGTTAGCAAAAACATTGACTGCAAAAATCAAGATACCGATTCCAGCTACTGATTCTCCAATACGCTTTAACGTTGTAATCCAATCTGGAGCGTAGCCATGGGCCATTAAGGTGAGGGTAATAAGCATGATGGGTAGGCCGATGCCTTGCAACCAGAAGTGCCACTTAGCTAGAGGAGATTCTGCTGATTTGGGAAAACGAAGATACGTAAATCCGCAAAGAGCCAATGTTGCCCACCCGAAAAGATTTGAATGAGCGTGTACGCTTGTTAATGCAAAGTTAAGTGTTGTACCCATGTAAATGCCGATGCAAATACCAACCAACATATAAACGACGGCCATTTTTAAAAAACGTACTCCCATAGAATTTCCCCCTTGTTAATGATAGAAAGAACAATTCATCCGGCCGGGAATTATCCTATTACTTACCATTCATCTTAAAAGCTGTGATAGGCAACTATCAATATGAATCTGTCTATATATCGTATAGATATTGCTTATATGAGTTCAGCCCTTGAAGATATAGCTTATGGCTATACGTGATATAGGAATAATGGAATTGTTCATGAAGGATAAGTTCAATATGATAGGACATAAACAGTTATAGATCATATAAGGAGTGTTTGCAAAATGGAAAAACAAACAGAAGGTATACATCATATAACGGCTTTTGTAAAGAATGCGCAGAAAAATGTGGACTTTTATGCAGGGGTACTAGGTCTGAGACTTGTAAAAAAAACGATCAACTTTGACGCTCCGGAAGTTTACCATTTGTATTTCGGTAATGAATCAGGTCGTCCAGGTACCATAATTACATTCTTTCCATATGAATTGGGTCGTAAAGGGCGTATTGGTGGAGGACAGGTCGGTATAACAACATATGTCGTTCCTTTGGGTGCACTCGATTTTTGGAAAGAGCGCTTAGAAAGCTTTCATGTTCCTTATTCTTTAAAGACGAGGTTTGATGAGAATTACTTAACACTTTCAGATCAGGATGGTTTACAGCTAGAGATTGTAGAACGCGAGGAAGGAGATTTGAGTCAGTGGTCGTTCGGTGGCGTTTCAATAGATAAGGCTATCAAAGGTTTTGGCGGTGCTGTCCTGTATAGTACCGCACCCGAAAAAACGATGAATGTCCTAGAGCAAGTCTTGGGTCTTCAAAAGGTGAACCAAGAGGGGGATTTTATTCGCTATAAATCGAGAGGGAGTGTTGGTAATGTTATTGACGTAAACATTGCGGCAATGGAGTGGGGCATAAGTGGAGCCGGTACTGTTCATCATATTGCATGGCGTGCAAAGGATGATGAAGATCATGCTTCATGGAGAATTCATGTACAGGAACATGGCCTTCTATCCACACCCATTATCGACCGGCAATATTTCAATGCGATTTACTTTCGTGAAGAAGGCGGTATCCTGTTTGAAATCGCCACGGATCCACCAGGTTTTGCAGTAGATGAGCAATCAGATGTATTAGGTGAAAAACTGATGCTTCCTGAATGGTTTGAGGTTAACCGTGCAGAAATCGAAAAAGGTTTATCACCTATTCAAGTACGTGTGATGGAGTCAGATAAATGAAAAGTGAAGAATTCAAAATATATAAAGGGAAAGATATTGATGTTATTTTTCACTCTGGAAAATGCGGTCATTCGGCAAATTGCGTGAGAGGGTTACCAGGAGTATTCAACGTTAAAAAGAAACCATGGATTCAAGCAGATGGAGAAACGGCTGACAAAATCGCAGATCTTATTGATAAATGCCCAAGCGGTGCTTTGCAATATATAAGAAAAGATCATCAAGCATGAATGGGGTAATAATATGATTGGAATTAATAAAGATACGAACAGTTTTTATGTAGGAGATCAGGATAAAAGAGATGCAGAATTACATTATGTTCCATCCGGGAATGGAATCATAATCGTAGATCACACGTTTGTTACTGATAGTCTGCGAGGTCAAGGAGTAGGACAAGAATTAGTTAGGCGAGTAGTTGAATTTGCCCGGAAGGAAAGTTTAAAGATTATACCACTATGTCCTTTCACCAAAAGTCAATTTGACCAACATAAAGATTATGATGACGTATTATTAAAATAAGATACTGATTTTGATAACTTGTTTTCCGAAAGGAGTGTGTTCAATTGACCGATTTTTCTAAAATGATCCAAGTATTCCCGGCCGATTCCCGGTTTAACGTAGATCAGGGATGGCTGCGCAGCCGTTTAAGCTTCTCGTTCGGCAATTACTATGACCCCGATAACACCGGGTTTGGGGTTTTGCGAGTATGCAATGACGATGACGTAGATCCTAGCAAAGGATTTGGTGCCCACCCGCACAGCGATATGGAGATATTGACAATCGTACTTTCAGGGTCCGTCCGTCATGAAGATAACTTGGGTAATATGGAAGTAACAACAACTGGGGAAGTGCAGCGAATGAGTGCGGGGTCCGGAGTCGTCCATGCTGAATACAACGCTTCGCAGACTGAACCGATGAGAATTCTTCAAATGTGGTTCATGCCAAATGAACGGGGATTAGATCCTTCCTATGAAACCCGCAGGTACAATTCGGAGAAGTTAAAGAATGCCTTGCTCCCCATCGTTGATCCGCAGGGATCAGAGCAGATTGTTAAAATCCATCAAGACCTAACTCTCTATTTATGCAGATTGGATAAAGATAAAGATATTACTTTTCGGCAGGAAGATGGACGCCGGATATTCCTTTTCGTCATTGAGGGACGACTCACTGTAAATGATACTCGGTTAGGTGAAGGGGATACGGCTCGAATCGAATCTTTGGCTCAGTTGAGCATCATGGCGGAGGAAGATGCATTTCTAATGCTGATTGACCTTCCATAAAAACGAATAGGAGGGTTTGTATGAAAGAGGTACTTGTGGTTAGGCATTCGGTTGGAGGTAGGACATTTATTCATACCGAACAACAACCCATGGAATATTCGGTGAGACAAATGGGTCAGGGTTGGAGAATTGCTTTAATCATGACACAGGACGTGGATATTCATGAGATACTCCGTTGGAAACAGGAATTGAATGTATTTCTATTTTGGGAATATGATGATCAACCTGCGAAAAAAATTTGGTTTTATGTTAAAGAAGGTCCTGTCACGTACGACGATCAGCTCAAGCAGATTACTATTTTCGCTGAGTCTCGGATCGAGTATATTCCGGATGAATTTGGCATTTAAATCATGGATGGCTAAGAATATTTTATTTAACATTCTATGGAGGTTAACTATGGGCAAAATAGGAATATTCGGATTTGGGCGTATTGGAAGGCAATTATTAAGAGTCGCTTTGCAGGATCAACTTTTCGTTCCGGTTTCAATTTCAGATATTAAAGATGAAGCGACACTTGCCGCTCTTTTCGAAGTGGATACTAACTATAAACGCTGGCCCGAAGATGTCTCCGGACGGGATGGTCTAATGGTTATCGGCGGACGGGAAATTCAGTTTATCAATTCGTCTAAAGAAGTTCCGGATTGGAAGGTCTTGGATGTGGATCTGGTAATCGACTGTACAGGCCGAGCCGTTACCCGTGCTATTGCTCAAGTTCATTTGGATCGTGGTGCAAATCGAGTACTGGTTAGTGGACCAAGCAAGAGCCTTGAAGATTGTGATGCTGTATTGCTTAGAGGGATAAATCTGGATAGTTTCGACCCGGATAAGCATAAAATCATTAGTATGGCGAGTTGTACGACAAATGCATTGGCTCCAGTCATCAAAATCGTAAGAGAAAACTACGGGATCAAATATGGTCTATTCTCGACCGTCCATTCCTATACAAACACGCAATCGCTTACGGATCAGCCTATGAAGGATCGAAGGGATTCGTGGGCCGCTGCGGAAAATATCATCCCTTCTTCATCTGGAGCTGCAAGAGCCCTTAAATTCATATGGAACGATTTACAGATTACAGGTAAGGCATACCGAATTCCAACTCGTACCGGAAGTATTGCTGAATTAAATCTTGTTACAGAAAAGCCGTGTACGGCACAACAAGTAAACGATATTTTCCGTAGTAGCGCCACGGATGGTCAGTTGAAGGGAGTCCTGGATGTTTTAGAAGGCGAATGGGCCTCTTCTCGTATCGTAGGCGATTCCCATTCCTCCATCATTGACCTACCATTGACTCAAGTACAGGGAGAACTCCTGTCCGTTGCAACATGGTACGATAACGAATGGGGTTACGCTTCAAGGTTAGCTGAAGTTGCGGCTTATCTAGTAAATAAGTGAAATTGCTAATAAATTGAAAATATAATTTTTTATACACGTGGGGCTATCGAACATTGATGATAGTCCTTTCTCCTATTATTTAGTGAACCTGAAGTCAAATAAAGGGGGGGTGAAATGTTGGTTGAGAAAAAAGTAACCTGGTTGGAGCTTTTTTATGATCTACTTTTTGTAGCAGCAGTATCAAAAGCGAACCACGTCTTGCTGCATGCCGATCATGGGACTATTTCCATTGAATACTTAACCAAATTTGTTTTAATCTTCATTCCAATCTGGTGGGCGTGGGTAGGACAAACTCTCTTTAATAATCGTTTTGGCCAAGATATCGTTACTCAAAGGATATTCATGTTCCTACAACTATTCTTTGTTTTAATTATGACAGCAAGCCTATCCGTTAATTTTGATCTCTTTTATATTCCCTTCTTTGTAGGCTATATTGGTTCGAGAGCACTGACAGCTATTCAATATCTTACGGTACACAAAGCAACAGGCACACATCAACAAAAGACCGCTCTATACTTGGGGACTCGCTTTTGGATTGGAATATTGATATCCTCTTGCTCGTTTTTCTTCGATTCATGGATCCGTTACGCGATTCTGTATGCGGGAATTGTTGTAGATATTTTGCTGCCGCTAATCGGCCGGCGGTACCTGGTAAAAACACCCATACATACCCATCACTTATTGGAACGCTTTGCATTGTTTACACTTATTCTTCTTGGTGAATCTGTGATCAGTATACTTGCTGTTTTGCAGTCAAGTGATTGGACCTTGGCATCCATTTTGTTTGCCACATTTACATGTATATTAGTTATTGCTATGTGGTGGCAATATTTCGATAATATTGAAAGGAAAGTGAGCAAAGAAATACAAACTGCAGGTCAAACTATTATCTACGGACATCTTTTCATTTATTTATCCATGAGTATGATAGCTGCCTCGATCCAATTGTTATTTAAGGAACAACTTAATTATCTATTCATGTTGGGTTTTATTTTTGGATCCGTACTGCTTTATTTTTTTTCTACATCACTGGTTTTTCACCGATACAGACACAAACACCTACGCCTGAAGCACTATCATTTGGTGATATTATTAGGGATAATTGGATGTTTTATGGCGTTGGACTTGTTTTTTCATGTACCTAATTATGCAATCATCGGAGAGATGATGGTATTTTTTATCGTATACGCAAAATTAACGACTTGAGTTTTTTGGGACTTTTCCAAAAATTATATAGATGAAGAAAGGATGGCAGACATGAGAAAGGTTGATGTGAAAGAAAAAGCAAGGACTCGTGAGCTGCAGGCTGCCGGTGATAAATCCAGTGGCCTATTCCTTAAAACCGAGGAACGGGCAGTAATGTTAAACAATTCTATTGACTCCATTTTGAGATGGGAGTATAATTCTTCCAATTTATCATTAGAGGGGGTTATAAAATGTCAGTTGAAAATTATGCATTTCACAAAGGAACTCATCAAAATGTGAGTGTAAAATATCAATTATTTTTACCATATGATTATAAATCAAAAACAGACAACGATTATCCTTTAATTTTGTTCCTCCACGGTGTTAAAAAACGTGGAGAGGATATTCGTATGTTAGATGGTTACGGGCTTACTTGGATTGCAGAAAGCAAACAAGACTTCCCTTTTATTGTAGTTCACTCCACAATGTCCCTCCAATTCTAATTGGGCATTGGAATATCATTCGATCATAGCCTTGGTTAATGAAATAATAACAAATTACCGAATTGATTCTGACAGAATATATGTTACTGGATTTAGCATGGGTGGAAACGGTACATGGGATTTCGCTTCAAGATCGTCTGAGATATTCTCTGCTGCAGTTCCAATTTCAGGGTGGTTCGATTCAGAGAAGGCTATGTTACTAAAAGATGTACCTATATGGGCTTTTCATTGTGAAGACGACGATATTGTCCCAGTTTCAGGAACAAAGGATATGGTTAAGGCTTTGATAAGTATTGCTGGGAATGTAAAATTTACTTATTATTCTGGACTAAAGCATGATCACCGAGTAATGCACGAAACATTCAATAATGCAGAACTATATACTTGGTTGTTGAATCAAAAAAGAAAAATATAATCTTTGGTGATTTAACTCCCCATGAAAATTAAATCCGCGAAAAACCTCAAAAAGACAATAATAAATTAGGCCTAGCCAAATGAATTTTTAAAAAAGGCTGTGCCTGAGAAGAGATATGAAATTAAAGTAACGGCTAACGGGGAACTTAGTGGAGAAGCTTGCCACGATGTTGCTCCTTTTTCAATAAGTAACGGAGATTAGTGAAGAGAATTAGTGTATAATATAACGAAAGTTTTCTAAGGAGTGACATAGGATCATGAAAAGTTGATGATAATGTGCGACACTTCGAACGGTTTTTTGGTCAGGGGATCTTATTCACAGTTCCACATAATCTTAATGAAACGGGGCATGTCAGAGTAAATAATTGGCAAGAAGTAAAGAACTATTTTCTAAACTAAGTAAATAGTTGTTAGAGGTCTAACTAACGAAAACTGTAGCGCAGGAGCCTTAGCGATGAATAGGATACAATCGATTCCATTGCATCTTAACGGTTAAAGAATTCAGATGTGAGAGTTAATTAAGAGCTTTTTTGTCAGATAGTTCTGTGAAATGTATAAGAAATCAGTAAATTATTGAAGGGAAAAAGCTATGAATTCAGATAGAATTCATAGCTTTTTTTAATGCCGATTGTCAGAAAACTTCGAAGTTTTGTTATAAATTTAGATGTTTCCTGCAATGTAAGCGCCTTTAAAATAATTTATACTAACTTCAATGGTAGAAAGTTTTAGATGACCAGCTAATGAAATGGGTTTCATAACGAAAGCGTACATGGATTTTGGGGAGGCTAACCATTGCAATTGTCCTCTGATCCCAAAGGCTATATCTCCGCTTTACGTGATATGGCGGTCCAGCATGGTATTTCTGTACCTCTAATAGCATGTGTAGGTCAAGGGGGATTGCTTGAGGCTTCAGGGTTCTTTGAAGATGTGGTGCCAACGTGCAACTTTTATCCAAATGCCCGTGATCCGTTCTTTGAAGAGAAAGTACTCTTTTATAGGGAGGAATTAGCCCGGTGCGGGTATCCGTTACTTGTCACGGAAACGAATCGTTCGCATTTTCTGCTTCGCAGATTGTTATCTGCCGGTGCAAAAATGCTGGGACCTTATCTGCAAGCTTCAGGGACGAACTTCGGATTTACGAATGTGACTAATAATTGGGGCAATCCGCTTTCCTTCCCCTAGGCAGAGTACATAACAAAGTGAAAGCGCTCACTAAATGGCAAAAGACCAATTTAACGTAAAGGGGTAAAGCGTTTGAAAAGTAAACTTTTGAAGAAATTCACTGCCACACTTCTCACCAGTACTTGTTGTTTCGGTCTGTATGGTGGTTCTTCGACCGCCAGTACGGCAACAGAAGTAAGCCTGCCGATAGACGCCTTTGTTTCCATCGATGCATCGGCTAAGTATCAGAAGATCGATAACTTCGGTGCATCCGATGCGTGGTCGATGGAACAGCTTGGAAAGTACTGGACGGATGAAAATAAAACACGCGTTGCGGATCTTCTTTTTTCCAGAGAGAAAGGGATCGGACTGTCATCTTGGCGCTTCAACATCGGTGCAGGCTCCACGGAAACGGACAAATCCATTATTACGAATCCATGGCGGCGAGCGGAAGCGTTCAAATCGGATATGGATGGCGGCTATGATTGGGGCAAGCAAGCGGGACAGCAATGGTTTCTAAAGGCTGCCAAGGATCGAGGCGTCGGTGACCTGATCGCCTTTGTCAATAGTCCGCCGGTCTGGATGACAAAAAACGGTCACGCTCAGCCGGATTCAACCGTAGGTTCCACCAATTTGAAGGAGGGTTATGAAGACGAATTTGCCGCCTATTTAAGCGACGTGTTGGAGCATTTTAAAAAGGAAGGACTTGAATTTAAGTATATTAGCCCGATTAACGAGCCGACTTGGGATTGGAACAAAGCCGGACAGGAAGGAAACCGCTATAATAATGAGGATATAAAGCGCGTCATTCTCGAGTTGTTCCGGCAGCTTCAGGCCAGAGGGCTTTCAGCGCAAATCAGCGCGCCAGACGGCGTGGAGATCACTGCGCTGCTCGACGACGAAGTATATAAGACATTCGCGAATAAAGAACAATACACAGGCGGCGCCAATAGTCTGGGAGTCGGCAAATACCGCGAATATATCAAGGACCTGCTCGGTGACCCGGAGCTAAAGGAAGCGATCGGCAATAAAATCGCATCACATTCCTATTGGTCCGATTATAGTAAACCAGGCGACGACCGTCTCGGTACGCTTAGGGAGCTGCTGGGTGCTAACCTGAAAAAATATGATGCGGCCGCCAAATATTGGATGAGCGAATATTGCATTCTCGGTTCATACGGATCGGGTCGCGACTTGGGTATCGATCCCGCTCTTTACGTTGCCCGTACGATTCATTTCGACCTGGCGTGGGCGAATGCGTCAGCATGGCAGTGGTGGACGGCAGTCTCCAAGGAAGATTATAAAGATGGCTTAATCTATACCGATTTCAACAATGCCGGGGACGAGCAAAACATCCTGACTTCGAAAATCTTGTGGGCGCTCGGCAATTACAGCAAATTTATTCGTCCTGGCGCCGATCGCATCGCGCTTACGGGGTTGGATGAGCAAGCGCGGAGCGGGCTGCTAGGTTCTGCTTACAAGCATGACGGAGAGAAAACAGTAACGGCTGTCTTCGTCAACGACAGCCAGGAGGATAAACGAATCAAGCTTTCATTAAGCGGGCTCGATGAGAAAGACGCCATTTCTGTTATGAAGTCGTATATCACATCAGGCATCCGGGATCTTGCTCGAGGGCAGGATGCGCCGATTCAGACGGATGGAACGTTCGAAACTGTCATTCCCGCCCGTTCTGTCGTGACGCTGAACGGAGATCTGGTTAAGGACAAGAAGCCTGAAGCTCCAGAGATTGTTAACGTAAAGCCTATGAATAAAGGGCTGAAAATCGAATTCAGCGCCCCGAAAGGCGCGTATGAATATGAAGTGAGATACGGGGCGCAAAGCGATATCCGGGAACAGAAGTTGACGCTGATGTCCGATGATGCGTTCGTCCTTCAAGGTTTGGAAAATGGCAAACCCTATTTTGTCACCATCCGAGCCGGCAACAAGAACGGGTTCGGTCCGCCTTCGAAGCGGGTTTACGGCACCCCGGAGCTGCTGGCCCCAATAGGTGTCAAGGCAACGGGTTCAGACGGCGGCTTTAAGGCAATCTATGACATTGAAACAGGCGTTCCCTCATATCGCGTTCGATATGGAACGCAGCTTGGCCATTACGATAAAGAAGTGGTAAGCGGGACGCCGAACGGGACGATTCAAGTCGATGGGCTCGTAAACGGCACAACTTATTACGGGGTCGTGGAAGCGGTGGACGGCCAGGATGTCAGTCCTTCATCGGCCCAATTTCAAGTGAAGCCCGATGTGCCGGCTCCTAGCAAAATCATTGCCATTCCGGGCGATAACAAAGCGCACCTTGAATTCACTCCGGTAGAAGGTGCCACCAGCTACAACGTTCAGGTTGTTTCTGGCTCGCAGATCATTTCTACCAATAAAAACTCTATTGAATTGGATGGCTTAACCAATGGATCGCCAGTTGCCGTTCGTGTGTCCTCCATCGGTAAAGGCGGTAATGGTGCTGGTTTCACGGAAACGATGGTGACACCGAAAGATGAGGATGTTCGCTTAGAAGACGATTTTGAGAACATGGACATGACACTCTACCAACAGGATCTTAGCAATTGGCTCATGAAAGACGGCCTTTTGAAGCATGCTTCAGGAGGAGATAACCAGGGGGAACTCGGCGTCAATGGATTGCAGCTGATCGATGGCACAATTACGGCGATTGCCAAACAATCGACGGCAGGAGCCGATTGGGGCATCGCTTTCCGCGGAAATAGCTACGCGAAAGGATACATGTTCGGCTTCGAAAACGGCGCGCTGTTCATTCGCAGAGACGGTCAAAATTTGGCTGCTTCCGCTCCATTCACTGCGAAGCTGGGTGAGCTTTATCAACTAGAGGTTCGACTGAACGGGAAACGTATTCAGGCCTTTATCGACGGGAATCGGGTATTTGACCTGATGGACACGGTTTACACGAGTGGTCGTGCTGGTCTTCACAGTTGGGCTGACGCGGAATTCTCCTACTTAAAAATCGCTCGTGAGACTGATAACTTTAAGTCTAAGCCGGAAATCTACCAGGTGAAGGAAGGCGATCGGCAGGTAGCGCTGCAATATAGCGAAGTTGATGGCACGGATTCGTATGTGATCAGGTACACACCCTCAACTGGGAACGAGTCCGGATCCGTAGAAAAATTGGCCAATCCGGGTTCTACGATCGTAACGGGATTGGAAAATGGCGTCACCTATTCGTTTGCGGTTATCGCTAAGCGAGGCGGAGAGGAGGCGGCGTCAGAGCCGATAGAGGTGACACCAATCGGGAACGCCAGCAAAGTGCTTTTCTATGTTGACGCAGGTGACGGAACACCTTTCCAATTGGAGGACGGTGAGATGTTCGGTTCGCTTCAAACGCTGGAAGAGCAGCCGTATGGCAGTGATCCCGTTACAGGTATCAAGTGGGGTTACGAAGCCGATGACGGATCGACCTGGGCACACAGCAGTCCGACCGCCGCTTACGAATCGATTCGCCAATACGATGGGAACGACAACGGTAAGGGGCTTGCGTACCGCTTCCAGATTCCAAACGGCACTTACAATGTGACCGTCGGGTTCTTCGATCCGTGGAAAGCAAGTGATCGAATAATGAATTTGACCATCAATGGAGAAACGAAACTGACCGGTTATGTCATTGGTTCGAAACAGGAAGCGAAAACGTTCGACAGCATCCTTGTGACAGACGGTGAACTCATCGTGAAAGCCGTCAAGGCAGGCGGTTCCAAACCGATGATAAGCTGGATCAAGGTGGAACAGTAACAATCGCTATAAATGCAAATTGTGTTGCTATACAAGGGCATTTATCTTTTCCAGAGTTGGGACAAGAACGTAACCATAAATCTGAAACCATCAAGAACAAATATGTTCTTGATGCCGACAACAAGTTCAAGGGACCGCGTCCGACGACATAAACATATGTGAATTAAGATCCCCGTAAAATGGGGATCTTCTTGTTGGTGCGCCTCACATTCATTCGTGGAGATGGCTCGCCTCATTATCGGCGCGAGAAGGGAACGTCATTCTCCCGTGAACCCCAATTTTAGGAGGTTACTATTTTGAGAGAATACAGTATGGAAAGTTTAGGGCAAGCTTCAAGCATACACCTGAATAAATTCCAATTTTAAAATAGGTAGTTGGAAGGGGAGTTTTGTCTTTGCAAGAGAAATTTGATTCAGACTGGGCCCATGTAAATAAAATTGATGGAATGGCTATTGATTTTGAAAAAAGGGTTAAGCCCAACAGAAACACAAATTTTGATTCTAAATTCTGAGTTATTTCAAGAATGGATATCAATTGAAAGATGCTTTTCAGTGCATTATCATGATATTGCTCGCTTTGAAGATTTATTATCTAATATGGAATTTGATAATTATGTAAGCAAACTAAAAAGTGTTGCTCTCCAAACGATGCATGACAAGACCATCCCGAATGAAATTGAATGGAGTAAATATAATAATGGTCCTACCGTGATTGTCCACGGTTCAATAGAAATATTCGATAGGCTTTTTTATCAGGTAGGTATTAATATTTCACCATATAACCTAGGAATTCAAATTGGTCAATTATGTAAGACGATGAACTTTAACCAGCCCATTGGCTTGGTGAAATTCCTAGCAATATTCACGAACAACGCAAGCGGTTTTTTTAATCTTGATATGGAAAAATTAGAAAAATTTATGGAAGAAGAAACTTTATTAGAACTGCCGATGATCGGTGGCCTTGCTGCGTTAACCACAGTAAAATTGAACTATTAGTTGAAAATAGACATAAAAATATAAGTAAATATTACTATTGTTTCTAAATTTGTATTGGGGTAAATTGATAAAATAAGAATGAATCATACTACGCTTAATTCTTTAGATTAAAGAAGCGGGGGAACCAAGTTTTCTGGGGTGAGTACACTTTTTTGAGTGTTAGGGTTAACTTTCAACCCGAATCCGTCAGCTAACTTCGTCAGCGTAGAAAGAAAAAATGATAGAAACATTAATGGGTCCTTTATTTTTAGGGCTCTATTCCCTCGCTTCCTTTTTTCGTACAAGAGAAAAAAGGAGGAATTAGACATGCTTCTTAAGAGAGTAACCAAAGAGGTGAAGAACCTTTTTCAATCGAAAAGATCAAACATTTCTGTACAACGTCAAGAAGAGATTCTTCACTTAAAGCTACGGTTGGAGGAGTTCGACATTGAATTTTCCAATTTGGCGTATCGGCCATCAGGCGTCGTAACACAGACTTTATTGGAAATAAGCAAAACGGTCGGACAAAACAATGACTTACTAAACCAACTAAGTTTGGAAAGGGAATTAGCGGATCAACAATTACTAGCCAATCGCATCGGCATTCCCCTGAAAATTTTGGAGGAACATCACAAATTTATCGTAACCATGGCTCATATTTTTGGTGGTCCGTATCCTTGCCTCAGAGAGTACATTAGAAGCAGTATTATATGAGCTTCGTTGAAAGATAAAGCTGCTTCTATATATTATTCGGTTGCTGATTCTACATTAAGCCCATCATAACCAACTTTTTTGTTCGTTTGTTATGGAAGTCACTCACATTTAATTCTTAATTCAACTAACAGAAAACGATACTTGAAATACGGCAGGCAGGCAGGCAGCCTGCTTTTTTCATTAAACTACCATAAAAATTAAAAATCTGGCAGTCGAAGAAAAAGAACAGCACTAAAGAAGACGCGGCTCATTCATTTTTTAAACGTTGTAGCCTAAGGTTTCAAGTCTTCGAACTGAGTTCCGTACAATAGCTCCAAGTTTTTGCTTATCATAATAATCTTCACCTAAGTCTACATACATGTCTTTTTTTGTCAGCAGATAATAAGCGATTCTTAGCATGGCATGGGCTACAACAATAGCTGCTCTTTTCCTGCCTTTTCGTGCTAATGTTCGCCTATACATAGCACCAAGATAGTTTTTGGAGGCACCTACGGAATGTGCGGCTTCTGTTAATGCAGATTTTAAATATTTGTTTCCTTTTTTTTCCTTAGAAGACTTCCGTTTGCCTGCACTCTCATTATGTCCTGGTACGAGAGCTGCCCAAGAACAGAAATGAGCCGCACTTGGAAACTGGTTTTTAATGTTTGTTCCTATTTCAGCTAAGATTTGTTCAGCCATTCGAGTTGCAATTCCAGGTATAGAATCTAATCGCTCTATGTCTTCCTGATCTGAGATAACTCTCTGGGCAACCTCTTGATCTAATATCGCAATTTGTTCGGTGAGGAAGTCAATGTGGGTTAAAATGGTTTTAAGCATCATGCGTTGATGAGGATTTACGTAACCTCGAAGAGCGAGTTCGAGTTCATCTTTTTTCTTTTTCATAGTGCGCCGAGCGAAGCTTGCTAGTTTCTCAGGATCTTCTTCACCGTCTGCGATGGCGTGAAGCATGTCCTTAGACGAGACCCCCATAATATCTGAAACTACAGAGCCCAGTTTGATGTTTGCTCCCTCTAGCACTGGTAGAGCTTTCATATGCTGGGCGTTTACAACTAAAAATTCAATATCTTCAGCTTCTAATAGGTTAACAATTGGCTTCCAGAATACGCCTGTACTCTCCATAGCTACGTGGGTACAACCATGCTTTTTAATCCAGTCAATTAACTAGATTAGAAATACGGTTTTAGTAGAAAACGTTTGAATCTCCTTTCCTTCGGGTGTCATTGTACATGCAGTAATGGATTCCTTATGAACATCCACAGGCTCTAAGGCACCATAGTTGATCGACCCTCCTCACCCAGCCGTAGTAGAAGTATTGACGGATTTTATCCATTTTCATCCTCTGTGGTGCAGCGCTGTGCGACTGAAGTATTTGACAGAAAACGAATCTTGTATCATAATAGAATGAACATTCGATCTAAACCATTTAATTGGAATAGAATGAACGTTCAATATATAATTTGGAGGTATTAACAATGAGTAAAACAGTTTTTATTACGGGAACCAGTTCAGGCTTGGGAAAACTTACGGCGATTCGGTTTGCTGAAATGGGCTGGAACGTAGCTGCAACCATGCGTACACCCGACAAAGAAACGGAGCTTACCGGTTACGATAATATCAAAATTTTCAAACTGGACGTCACCAATGTACATGAAGTTCAAACATCGGTAGATCAAGCCATTGCCGCGTTCGGTAAGATCGACGTCGTCATCAATAATGCAGGTATGGGGACTTACGGTTCGTTGGAATTAGCCCAAGAGGAAGCGATCGACTGGCAATTCGCCGTTAATACGCGAGGACCGATCAATGTCATTCGTAAATTTATACCACATTTCAGAGCCAATGGCGGAGGCATGTTCATCAATATTAGCTCTTTCATGGGAATCACGACAGCGGTGCCGCTCGGATCTCTCTATAATATGTCGAAATTTGCTTTGGAAGGACTGACGGAAGGTCTTTATTACGAACTGAAGCCGTTGAATATCGAGCTTAGATTGATCGAGCAGGGAGGTTCTACAGGAAATAATTTCAAGAACAGTATCACTTGGAACCGAGATGATAACATACATGATTACGATAATCTGATGACGAAAGTGCAGAATTTAATGAATCATGCGGAATCCAGCTCTACATTGGATGATCCTCAGATTATCACGGATGCCATAGCCGCTTTGGCGACTAGAGAGAGCAATAAATTTCGCACTGTCATCGGAACAGCAGGCAATGATCTGATGGCGCTTAGAAATTCTGTGTCCATAGAAGAATATTTGGAGACGATCGCTAAGAATTATATGTAAGCCCATTATGAAACGCTTCGTCATAACGCCAGGTCGATCTGACAATCTTGACTACGGATTGTATGAGGTGTATGTTAGATTAGAATGATCATTCGATCTTATGGTGGGAGCGGGATAACCTAATGTTTGAGAACTATAACAAGGTGCAGCAGGCTGTCCTTGAAACAACACTTAACATCATCATCCGAAAGGAATTACAGGCTACCTCAATGGCGCTTATCGCCAAGGAGTCTGGTGTATCGACCGGGAATATTTATCATTATTTCAAAAGTAAAGAAGATATCGTTAACGAATTGTACAAAGCCATTGTTACGTTTAACGGAGAGTATGTGCGAGGAGGCTTGCTGAAGGGCACAACGATTCGTGAAAAGTTTGAATTAGGTTGGAATCGAGTTATCGAATTGGGTAAACAATATCCTCAGGGCTTTCAATTTATTGAGCAGTATTCGTTCTCGCCTTACATTTACGAAGAGGTAAAGCAAGAAGTCTATACCGGCGGATGGTGTGGGCCAATGAACGAGTTATATCAAGAAGCCATTCAGGAGAAGCTGTTTATCCCGATGAATCCGAAAATGATGGTGCAGATGCATTACGGCACATTTGTTTATATGTTGAAGGCCCATCTACAGGGAATCTTTGAGTTAAGCAGTGAGGACGTCAGTAGTGCAATCCGTTCGTGTTGGAATGCTGTAACTCTTAGAGATGTAACGTAGGTAGATGGCCAAAAGCCACCCTCAAAGGAAGTCCGATAACAACCTTTGAGGGCGGCTTCTGTTTTTATGGGTGGGGCATAGTCGTCATTCTCGTCAACTTCAAGCGAGTCAAGAACAATTCGGCATCATATTTGTCGAGTGACAAGAACATGATCTCATTAATTGCCGCGTAAATCGTGGTTTTTTTGTTTTATGGGATAATGTTCTTGTCAAAACCAAATGACAAGAACATTATCTCATTCCCGACGAGACTCATTGAAGAGGATATAACGAAATCGAAGGCACACCTGCCTAGGGGGTTAAGCTGATGGAAGATTTACGCAACAGCGCCATGTGCAGTGGACGGAATAGCATTGTTGCTCAGGAAGCATATTTGACGAGGACTGGTAAGGACTTTATTTATAAAACAGGATGTTCTTAAGGGTCATTTGAAAATAAAAGTGGATTGAACTAACGGGGTTACTTCAACAATACCGCAAAGGCAGCCGACGCGCATGGATCGGCGGCCTTTGTTGCGCTATGGGGATTAATAAAGATAACTGTGTGGAAAAATGATGAAAAGAAAACGGTAGGTGATGGTTTCATGATGCGAGGATTGCTGTCGTTACTCTTGATATGCGGAGTATGCGCCTTCTTGGCAGGGTCGATTATATGCCTCGGTGTTTAAAGATTGGACTTGTCCGCGATCCATAGCGACACTCAAAGAGTTTCCGTCCCCAATTGATCTAAAAGGTCAATCAACGGCAGAGATTATTACAGGATGGAGAAAATATATGGAAACGATCTGGCGGATCCACGGGCATTCAGAAGGCAGCAGAGCTCCTTGCTAAAGCAGAACAGAGCGTTGGGGAGTCTGTTGCACTCAGTGAGGCCAAGAGCTTTACTGAATGATAGAATCTTTTTACTTCAATTATTCAGTTATTTATTTGTTTCGACACCATTTGCTATTGATAATCGAGTGGATTGTTTACGGCGGTACAGATTTATGTTTCTATGTAGTAAAAATATTCTATCTTTTAGTAAAGCGATTACATTCTTCGACAGGCCAGAAAATCGTATGATATGAAATGTAAGCGGTTTTATAAATAACGGGGAGGCAAACAAAATGAAGATGTTCAGAAAGATAACAAGCTTGGGTTTAGCTGCAGTTTTAACGGTGACACTGGCTGCGTGCGGAAGTACGAAAAGCGATAGCAAACAACCTGCAGATTCCAACTCGCCAAAGTCTACGGCCAATGCTGCTGAGAAAATCAATCTCACGATGTGGTCGCAGTTTTCCGATCCTAACTCCAAGGATGGCGGATTTATCGGCTTTTACAAAGCGTTGGATGCGACGAAAGCAAAGTTTCCCAATGTAGAAATCGAACATACGGGGATCGGGGGAGAAGCCTATAAAACGAAGATTAAGACGGCTTCAGCAGCAAATGACTTGCCCGACATTTTCTTCTCTTGGGGCGGAGGCTTCGCACAGCCATTCGTTGCAGGAAATCGCATTTTACCGATGCAGGATCTTGTAAAAGACGGAACTATCAACAAGCTGGTCCCAGGAACGACGGACAATTTCACGTTCGACAATAAGCTTTACGGGCTTCCGACGAATATCGCAACTGCGAACCTTTATATCAATACGGAGCTATTCCAAGCCGCAGGCGCCAAAGTTCCTGCCACTTGGGAGGACTTGTTAGCTGACATTAACGCTCTAAAGGCCAAAAATATTACGCCTATCGCACTGGGGGCAAAAGACAGATGGCCTGCGATGTTCTGGAACTCCATTTTGGACATCCGCATGGGGGGAACAGCTGCAGTCAATGCAGCTTTGAATAAGACAGGATCTTTCAATACGCTGGAATTCCAGGCCGCCAGCCGCAAGTACAAGGAGCTGATTGACGCCAAGGCATTCGGGGAAAATCCACTAGGGACTTCCTATGATGAGTCAATCAATATGTTCTTAACTGGCAAAGCCGCCATCTTGTACATGGGCGCTTGGGTGAACGGACAGATCAATGCACCAGAATCTGCGGTTAAAGGGAAGGTTGAAGTGGTGAAATTTCCGACGATTTCAGGTGGGAAAGGCAATGCCGATGAATGGCATGGCGGTTCCGGAGAATCCTTCTTTATTAATAAAGATGTAAAAAATAAAGATCGCGTGTGGGAAGTTTATAAATATTTCATGGAGACGATGGCGAAGGAAGTATACCTTGCTGGTTCCGGTTCCTCCGCATGGAAAGGCGATCTTGGCGACACCTCGAAGGTAGACCCGCTTGCTGTTAAAATTGGCCAACTCTCTGCGAAAGCGACAGGTTTCTCTTACTGGTGGGATCAGATGTTGTCTGGTAATGATACGGAGTCTATGTTCGGTTCACTGATGAAATTCACAGCTGGAAAGGTATCGCCTGAGGACTTTAATAAAGAACTGCAAAGTAAAATAAATCCTGGCAAATAGAGACGAAAGATATCTAATCGAAGAAATTGGCGGAAAGCAGCTTCCGCCAGTTTGATTAGGGGAGGGAGAACCATGCAACAAGTGTTTGGCGATAAGAAAGCCATAGCCGTCTTCGTAATTCCTGCGCTAGTCTTGTTCATACTAGTAGGTTTTATCCCGATTGTTCAATCCTTTTATTACAGTATGTTGGATTGGAACGGAATCGGAAAAGGGAAATTTGTGGGATTGGCTTTGTATAAAGATCTATTCTTTACCGATACGTACGACATGCAATTTCTTCACTCTGTTTGGAATACGTTTTATTTGGCTATTTTGTCAGTGGGCTTGCAAATCCCTTTCGCGTTCCTTCTTGCCCTAATTCTGGCCAGAGGCATCAAAGGGGAGAAGTTTTATCGGACGTTATTCTTTATCCCCGTCACGATTTCTTCCGCCGTCATCGGACTCATGTTCTTATCCATTTTGAACCCGAATTACGGTGTATTGAATGCCATATTGGCGCAAATTGGACTGGAAGGATGGAAGAACGATTGGCTTACGAATGATAAAACGGCTTTATCGAGTATCATGCTTCCGGCCGTGTGGCAGTGGGTTGGTTATTACATGCTTTTGATGTATGCGGCCATAAAAGGTATTTCCGAAGAGATGTTTGACGCAGCCAAAATCGATGGGGCGTCCAGATGGCGCGCCACGTTTTCTATCGTGATTCCGTTAATAACGCCAATTATCAAGGTTTGTATCGTTTTTGCCATTATTGGCTCGTTGAAATTTTTTGATTTGACTTTTATCATGACGAACGGCACCTCGGCACCGGCGACGGATGTACCCAGCACGCTGATGTACACAACCATCTTTAAGAGAAATATGTACGGGTATGGAAGTGCAATGGCCGTCTTTATGGTGGTGGAATGTCTTGTTATTTATATGGGGCTGCAGTGGTTGTTTCGAGTACGAGGAGAGGAGAATGGCAAGTGATACTGACCCGCAAATGGATTAACACCAAACTTGTTCTTCAACTTTTTCTCGTCGTTTTTGCCATCATTCAATTTTATCCGCTGCTATGGCTAGTATTAACCTCATTCAAAACCAATATTGAAATCACTGGAAGCAATGTAATGGGACTGCCCTCCAAGTGGATGTTTGAAAACTATAAATACGTCTTTGTTGGTTCCAAGCTTGGCAGGAATTTCTTGAACAGTTTATTTTACACCGGAATTACGGTAATCACCTCGGGGTTGTTAGCGTCGATGGTATCGTATGCCGTCACCCGGATGAAATGGAAATTTAGTAAAATTGTACTTGCCTTATTTATGTCCGGGCTGATGATTCCGGTACATGCTACCTTACTGCCTATCTTTCTCATCTTAAAGCAAACCCATTTGTTAAATACGCCATGGGCGTTGATGATCCCTTATACTGTGAACGCCATTCCTCCAGCTATGTTCATCATGGTAGGATTTTTTACGAGCCTCCCCCGGGAGTTGGAAGAAGCCAGTGTCGTTGACGGGTGTAATATATATCAAGTGTTTTTCAGGATTATGCTGCCCTTGATAAAACCGGCTCTCGTTTCGGTGTCCATCTTTACGTTCCTAGCCGCATGGAATGAATTGATGTTTGCGACTACTTTTATCAATAATACCAACCTCATGACGATAACCGTTGCCATTAATTCTCTACGGGGGCTGCATATGACAGAGTATGGTCCTATCGCAGCCGGCATGGTCATCGCGACCATTCCAACGATTATTTTGTATGCCTTCTTAAGCGAGCAGGTACAGAAAAGTATCGTCGCGGGAGCAATTAAAGGCTAGTACCGCTGCGTTCATGCTATAATAAGTGGAGGAACGATAGGAAATAAGTAGAAAGGACTTCAATCAGACAGAAGGTGGTTATGT
This sequence comes from Paenibacillus sp. V4I7, assembly GCF_030817275.1. NCBI lineage: Bacteria > Bacillati > Bacillota > Bacilli > Caryophanales > Paenibacillaceae > Paenibacillus > Paenibacillus sp. V4I7. The sequence goes on from NZ_JAUSZD010000002.1 coordinate 1,238,784, forward strand.
GGTGAAATTCGCCAAAATAAGAACACAAATGATATCCTATTATATTCTATTGCTATCGGTTTCTCTGCTGGTTAGCGGCGTCTTGTATCAAAGATTTAACCGAAGTCTGATCGACGGTAAGATTGCGGAAGTCTCCGAACAAAGCTTAAACGCGATTCAATCCAATATGAATTCCTTGTTCGATAATGCTTCGAAATATTCCCAAAGGGTGATTGCCAGCGGCACCGTTCAGGAGCTGTTGAAGACGGACTTCACATACGATGGATTCGTTGCTTCGAACCTGAGTATCCAAAAGGTACTAAATGAAATTTTCCTCGCGGAGTCCAGCGTAGCCTCCGTTTATTTATTCCGAAACGACGATTTATACTATTCTTTGGAATTTCAGAAGCTAGGACTTAACATTGCAAGCATGAAATCAGCTCCCTGGTACCAGGAAGCCGTAAGCAAACACGGGGGTCCGATATGGCGGATTAATGCAGGCGGGCTCCTGAATAAAGGGGAACAATATCTGTCTTTAATCCGTGTCGTGAACGATCTGAATACCGCCAAACAACTTGGCATGGTGATGATTAACATTCCGTTAGCTCAAATTAAAAAGCCCTATGAACATACCATTGACGGCAAGAAGTACGATCTTATGGTAGATCGGGAAGATGCGCTTTTGATGGAGTTTGAAAATCCCGAGTTGCAGCAGTTTGCGGAATCGGAAGAGTTTCAATCCCATGCTTCTGGGAGCTTTATCAAAACGATAGCGAATAATCGATACATCTTTGATAAGATGGAGGCCCACGGTTGGCGTTATGTAACCGCATTCTCCATGAGCGACTGGCCAAATCCGTACAAGGCAGTGAATCGCGTCCTCATCCCAATCGTCGGGTTTAATGTTGTTTTTATTTTTCTCGGGTTTATTTGGATCACGAGATCCATTATCCACCCGATATTAAGTTTATTAAAATCGATGCGAAAAGCGGAGACGGGTGATTATCAGGAAGTTCTTCTCAATCCGAATTCCAATGAGATCCGGCAGCTTCAAGATCGGTATAACCGTCTGCTTGCTACGATTCAACAATCGATGGAGCGAGAGAAAGAGGAGCAGACGCTTCGGCGAAAGCTTGAACTTCATATTCTTCATCAGCAAATTAAACCGCATTTTCTATACAATGCTTTGGAATCTGCGGGATACTTGTCGTTGGCAGGGGAAAGGGAAGAAACTTACCGCCTGATATCCTCGTTGGCCCAATATTACCGTTTGAGTTTAAGCAAAGGGAATGAAATCATCTCACTGAAAGAAGAATTTGAAATTGCCAAGAACTATTTGACGATTCAGCATATTAGATATCCAGGCATGTTTACGGCTATTTATGAATTAAGCGATGCGTTACATGATTATCCAGTTCCCAAACTCACCCTACAACCACTTGTGGAGAATGCGCTATACCATGGCATTCGGCCCATGGGGCAACAGGGGGTGATTACCGTCTCAGCCGTTTCTTCAGGCAGATCAGTCATCTTGTCCATTCAAGATGATGGCATGGGCATCTCGGAAGATAAGCTGGATTCCATGAGAGAGGAACAGCTCGTTCATAATGCTTCGAGCTTCGGGTTGCGTGGAACGATAACGAGACTTAAGCTTTTTTACGGGGAAGGCATGTCCTATTCGATTGTCAGTTCACCGGGAAATGGAACGGTCATCGACATTGAAATACCCTACTTGGAGGATTCCGAATGGAACAAGGAAGGATAACAGCCATTGCTGTAGATGACGAAGTCAATCCAAGAAAGCTTCTTCAAGTTCTCCTTGATTGGCATTCCCTTGGAATTGAATTTATCGGGGAAGCGTCTAACGGGAACGAAGCGCTGGATTTGATTGATGCGGTAAGGCCAAATATCGTATTTACCGACATTAATATGCCGTATATGGATGGATTGGAACTAGCGAAGCAGGTAAGGGAGAGAGATCCGTTCATTAAGGTTGTAATTCTAACCGCGTATCCAGAATTTGAATATGCGAAGCAAAGTGTGAAAATCGGAGTCCATGATTTCTTGTTAAAGCCCCTTCAACCAGACGTGCTTCGAAAACTGGCTGTCGATTTGAAAGAAGTGATAGAGAAAGAAACTGTCCATTGGAATGAATACCGGAAAATACAAACAGAGCTTCTTGAAAACACCCTTGAGCTAAAAGAAAAATTTCTCATGGATCTGCTTGTGGGTACCTCCTCAAATGGAGAGCAGCTTAATCGGAGATTCGACTATTTTTTTGGTGAATCACTTCGTTCATGTTTCTCAGTTGCCATACTCGATTTTCAAAGCGAGCCTAACGTTGAAGAAGAGAGAAGACTAAACCTTAGCATGGGCTGCAAGAGGGCCGTGGAATTCCTGGTACACGAGCGTGAGGGGATTCATGTTCTTCAAGATAATGGCGGACGCGTCGTGATGATCAGCTGGGATAAAGCGATTGAGTTGGAGTCGCTCGGGGAACAGGCCATTCGTATCATTAAGGATAAGCTGGGCTGCCAAGCAACGGTTGGAGTAGGAGGCGTTTGCAACAACTTGCCTATGGTGAAAAAGAGCTACAAGGAGGCCCTTGAAGCGCTGCGTTATGGCAAATTATTCGGAGGGGACCAAGTCATTTCGTTCGGAGAGGATATCCGACTTGTCAATTATTCGACAGACTTGAAGCAATCGGATACGGAAGAAATCATTTTTTTCATTAAAACGGGACTCAAAGATCAAGCCGTTAAATCGATCGATAAGCTATTTCAATCACTGGAACCCTCTGACGGAACGGCGAATGAACACATGTATTCGCTCGGTGTCCATTTCATTTCGATGCTGAATCTGGCTATGTCGGAGTTGGGCTTTACGCAATTGCGTTCGAACTTGTTGAACGGTGCCTTGTATAATCGCATGTTTGGTTGCCGCACTACCAGCGACTTGAGTCAATTTTTGTCCAAATTGGCGGAAGATACGGCGGATTATGTGCAGGGCACGCGAATGAAGAAAACGAACCAGATTGTTCGCGATATACTGGCCTATCTAACTGATGAGTTTCGAAACCCCGAAGTCTCTTTGGGTTCCGTTTCCCAAAAGTTTCATCTCAATTCCAGTTATTTAAGTCGCATTTTCAAGCAGGAAATAGGGCAGGGTTTCACCGATTATTTGCTTAAGCTTCGAATTGATGAAGCCGTTAAGCTCATGAACGAAGCGGACTGGAAAGCTTATCAGATTGCTGAAAAGGTAGGGATCAAGGATCCTTATTATTTCAGCCACAGATTCAAAAAAGTAACGGGAGTTTCCATTCAGGAATACAAGAGAACTTCACAGAAATAAAAGAAAGGAACCGGCTTGATGACCGGTTCCTCTTTTTTTAGTTCAAGGACAAGACCTTCACACCGTAAGGGGCAATGTCCAGATCCCCCGCGCCAAGCCGTTCACCTTCCAACATGTCTTCCATTTCTTGCAGCAGACTGGCTTTGACGGGTTTGTTGGAGTAATTCAGGATAAAGGCAAAGCGACGATCCTGTTTCACGCGGATAGCAACCTCCACCTCAGGTGGCAGCTCCGCCCAACCTGTTGTAGCAGGTTTCAGTCCAAGACGGCGGATCAAGGCATCCGCTACTTCGCGACTGAATGCGGCCCCGTAATAATAGGCTTCACCGCTCCCATAAGGATGTAGGGTAAGAGCTGGTTTCCCCGCATAATAGTCTCCGTCGAACAGGGCCAGCGTCTGTACGTTGCTGTTCTCTGGAAGGAGGATGTCGTTGAACAGGCGTGCAGGCGTACTGGCTTCATCTCCTCCATCGATCCATCGCATGTTCGGTGTGGATGCCTCGTTCACAATAAGCGTAAAATCTTCTACCGTCACGCCGCACAGTTCCGCGACAAGACCAGGGAACGGCGTCATGCGGCAATGTCCACGTTGATCCTTATAACCCGAACGAGCTCCGAAAAGCAGCTTGCCTCCTCCGGCTACATACTGCTTGAGCAGCTCTGCCGTTTCCTCCGACATAATGGCCGGATGAGGGTAGATAAGTACTTTGTAACGAGCGAGTTCTTCCAGGTTCGTCTTGTCCTGTACATACAGGTAATCGAATGGAATATGGCTGAACTGCAGGGATTTGCCCCAACTGTATTCGCTTTCTCTCGTTAGTGGACCGTGCCATACGTCGAATTCCCCGTCCCACTCGTTGTCATAATCGTGTAAAATGCCTACTTCTGCCATGTACCGAGATCCTGCAATGACCTCTCCGATTCGTCCTAATTCCCGGCTAGTGGTTTCTGCCTCGGCAACCCTCCGGTTGGGACGGTTATGGTAATCATTGATCCCATGCCAGTAAATCTCGGTACCGGATGTTGCTGTTCGCCATCTGAAGAACAAAACCATATCCGCCCCGTGAGCAACCGATTGATACGTCCACAATCGCATTTGCCCCGGCTTTGGTGCAGATTGTCCAAACAGATTCACCCAGCCGCCAGGGCCCGATTGCTGCTCCATGATGCAGAACGTAGGGGAGATCGAACGTACCTTGGTAAGTTGGTTGGAATAGCTGCGATCCATGAGCGGATCCACGCGATCAGCATCGTTCCAGATGGTTGAGAAGTTCGGATACGAGTCATAAGAAAAGAAATCCAGAAGCTCATCAGTCATGGTATGGCTATCCAGATGGCCAAATAGACCATTGGTTGTGATCCACTGCGTTGGTGCAAGCTTTCGCAAGATCTCTACCTGCAAGCGGGCAAAGGAAATGGTGTTATCCGAGATGAACCGCTTTTCATCCAGAGCTTGATGAGGGTTAGCGGATTTCGTAGGCGCAGGGCGTGGTAAATGAACCTGCTCCCAATCGGAGTAGCTCTGATTCCAGAAAACAGTCCCCCATGCCTGATTCAATGCGTCTAAGGTACCGTATTTCTCACGTAACCAAATCCGAAACGCCGCATGGTCCGCATTGGCGTAGAATACATTCACCTCGCAGTTAAGCTCATTGTCGATCTGCCAGCCTACTATGCCGGGGTGGTTCGCATAATGATTAGCCATAGCCTCGGTAATCTTCGAACAATATTCCCGGTACACGGGGCTACTGTAATTGTAGTGACGTCTCAGCCCGTGCTGATACTGCACGCCCTCAAATGTAGCATTCAGAATTTCGGGGTATTTATGGGTCATCCAGGCAGGCGGTGTCGCCGTCGGGGTACCGAGAATAACCTTCAGTCCATGTTCGTGAGCAAGGTCTATGGTACGGTCGAACAAATCGAAAGTAAATACCCCTTCTTCTGGTTCAAAAAAATTCCATGCAAACTCACCCATTCGCACGATCGTAAAGCCCATTTCTCGCATTCGTCTGTAATCGTCTGCCCACATGTGCTCCGGCCACTGCTCGGGGTAGTAGCACACGCCTAGATCAAATTTGTCTCCCGGAATGGTTTTATCCATGATGAAAAACATCTCCTTTTTCGATAGGTATAGTAATTTTTTGCTTTAAAAAGTCCTTTATGTACTCATTATATTCCTTTATAATATAATGTAAATAACATCATTTTGTTACACATATCAGATTTTTGCGTTCTGGAGGGTCTATGAGAATTCATTATGTATTACCGGAGCCCATGTACAAACATTACACGGTTTATCCGGATATGATTGGACAATATGCCGAATTTCCGGAACATCAGGAGTGGCGGTTTAAGGGACAGCTGCAACAATCCAATTTGCATATCGTACTAAGCGGTAAAGGCTATGTCAAAGCTAATGGAAAGGAAATCTGCTTAGAAGCAGGACAGGGTTTCTATTACGGCTCGGGTCTCGAGCAGGAGTATCGAACAGATCCGAACGATCCTTGGCAAGTATTCTGGGTGCACATAGCAGGCGATGGGATCAGCAGATTGTTGAATGGTCAAGGAACTTCTTCTGTGTGGTTGTTTACATACAGCGATGTGCCAAAGCTCAACCAACTGACAGGGGGCTTATTGGAGCTGGCTTCCCCTTATGATCGGAACGAGGTGCAGTTAGCGGTAAAGCTCTATGAACTGCTTGCTGAGCTTGCCTTACGTACGGAGACGCCTGGAACAGCGACTATGTTGGATAAGCGTGCACGGATGAGAGAGGTTGCGGAATATACTCGTACCCACTGTACGAAGCCGCTGACCCTCTTGCAGATGGCCGAACAAGCGGGTTTCAGCACCTACTATTTTAGTCGGATGTTCCACGAAGTAATGGGACGGACTCCGATGGAATGGCTGTTCGAATGTCGGCTTGTTGAAGCCAAGCAACTGCTGATGTCTACCGAATGGACGATTAAGCAAGTGGCGGAGCACACCGGCTTTTCCCAGAGCAGTTACTTCATCGCGCGCTTTCGGGAGCATACTGGATTGACTCCGCAGGAATATCGGCGTTTGTATAACTCTTAACTTCTCTAGAGTTGGCTGCAATTTTGGTTTTTACTTTGCTGTTATTGAATCAGGTTATTATGTCCTTTACAATATTCAAGGTTGGCCGCGCCGCGTATAGTTATCAAGAGATTGTAATAAAGTACTTCGCGCGCCTAGCCAAGCTAGGCACAACTAACCGGTGGAAGTCCGGTCGGGGTAAAGACCAAGCTGCCCCGTAGCTAGCAAGCAGACGTCGGCGAAATCCGGCGGCTGAAGCCTTGTGAAAAGTTTCGCCTAAGGCGAAATGATGCAACCATGGAGGTCGTAACATTAAGTGAATCCTGCCGCATCGTGAATTAACCCCGAAAGGGACAAGAGGGAGCCGAGCCGCGGAAGTACCGGCGAAGGCCATGGAACGCGTGAAGATCTTGGAGAAGCAGCGCGGAAGAATCCTCCGGTGTATAGGGAGCGGCATGCATGGAAAGTTATGCCTGGAACTAGGGAGGCCCTCCCCCGCACGATACAAGGGTGTCGTAAAATGCAATCTTCGAGGCGGACTTCCACGACTGTTCATTTGGCTTTCGGCCAAAACGCAGTCAGCATGACGCCATCCGGCGCATCCGCGAGATGGCGGAACGCCAGAAGGCAAGCTGGGTCGTGGATGTAGATATTACCGGATACTTTGATAATATCCCGCACGACAAACTGATGAAGATGGTAGAGATGCGAGTTAGCGATCGGCGTATGCTGAAACTGATTCGATTGTGGCTAACCGCTGGCGTTATGAGGGAGGGTGGGAGGGTAAGCTGTACGAGACCGAAATCGGAAGTCCACAGGGCGGCGTGATTTCGCCGTTGCTTGCCAACCTGTATCTCCACTACCTTGACACGATCTGGTCGAAGCATTACGCGCACATTGGCTCGCTCGTCCGCTATGCGGACGATCTGGTCATACTTTGTCGGCACAAAGAACAAGCATTGGAAGCGATACGTGTACTGAAGACGGTATTTCAGAGACTGGAATTGACGATGAACACAAGCAAATCCAAACTCGTCAACCTATGGGAAGGCAAAGAAGGGTTTGACTTTCTTGGACATACCCACCGGCGGCTGCCGTATTGGGCGAAGAACGGTAAAGTCATCTACTACCTGCGCAGTTACCCTTCCAAGAAAGCGATGAAGAAGATGAGAACGAGAGTGAGTGAAGAACTGGCACCGCGAACACGCCTGAAATGGTCGCTCAAGGAACTCATTAAGCATATGAACCCGATCTTACAAGGGTGGAAAAATTATTATGCGAAGATGGACCCCTACATAGCGAGCAAATTCTTGGCAAAAGTGGACTGGCACATACGCAGGCGCATCAGTCTGTGGTGGAACAAGAAGCACAAGAAGCGAAAAGCCTACAAAGTAAATCTCTTCGATATACTTCAGATCGCGGGACTGAAAACCGATTCTCCTTGGGGTAAGCCGTACTGTCCAAGGTGAAGAACGTCGGAAAGCCGTATGCGGGAAAACCGCATGTACGGTTTGATGAGGAGGGGCTGGCAGTCCCAGCCCTTTACTCTACAAAACTTATTTATATTTTAGTCGTTTTGTACGAAACAACCACTTTAAAACTTTATTTGTATTTTTAGTATCACAAAAAGTCTTGAAGTGACAAATAAAGTCTTGAGTAATTAGGCGTTCACTCTACTAGGTGAACGCTTATTATTTTAGCAGGGTGGGGAGGAGGGGAGGTGACTAGATGAACGAATCTTTCTTAAGAGGATTTTGTTTTAAGGTGATAGCCCAGGCGATTAAACTAACAGGCGCACCTGGTGGCGATCGAAGCGGAGAGGTTTTACAGGTTCTGCGAATCACTAAGAATAATATGCTAGGTTCTACTCTATTTTTCTATCTTCTGATATTATAGAATTTATGGTATGGAAATATATGTATGTAACTAAAGAATTGGAAGGTGATGACGATTAAATCTCAGATAACCGCACAAGCTCGCAAGGAAGGAGAACACGGATCGACATCGAAATCAGACCCTGCCCGCCGCGGCTCCTCATCTGAGCAGACCTTGCTCACCGGCAGCGTCCAGCGGCAAAGCGCGTTTGGAGGTTCAGGCATTACGCCTTCCGCCTCTCAAGTGCTGCAGCTGCAGCGAACGATCGGCAATCAGGCTACAGCCAAGCTGCTCACCTCCCGCATGGATGCAAGAACGGTCGTTCAGCGTACCCCGGCGATCATTCAGCGCAAAGATACCTTGCCAGATCCGGTGAAAGACGTACAGGTCAATCCGTTATTGAACTTGATTCAATCACAGCGTCAGCAAATCTCAGATCTTCAGAGATCGAAAGAGGTAAGCTCCGACGATCAGGAGGCTCTTGAGCAATGCTTTAAGAAGCTGACGACCTTGTATATCCAAATGGGACAAACCGATAATCCTATGGCCCTCTGGGAAAGCTTTATCATATGGACGGAGAATTCGGCATGGTCAGGCGGCGGCTCGGAGTATTGGGAGGCTTTCACACGTCTTGCCAATGCAAGTGACGCGAAGAAAGAGAAAGAGAAGGATGAAGAGAAAAAGGGCGGCGCCAAATCATGGAGTCCGGAATGTGACGCCGTTTTCGACGATATGAACGACCAGTACGGACGATGGAATGGCAAGCTCAAGACACGGGGAGCCTGGTGGGGCTCCGCTCAGCCGGGCTCGACAACCGGAGCCAAGAATGTCCCTTCCGAGGTTATCAAGGAGCTCAAGAAGCGGGTCGGCGGCACAGGCTGGAGATTCTCGGATAGCTTCAGCGGCGGTATCTCGTTTCACAAAACGCGAGGCGGCGTGGATTTCATCTATCACATGCTTCCTCCGAATTAATGCCTTCTCAAAAGGGCTTTGCCCCGAGCAGTTGTCACTGCTTGGAGCAAAGCCCTTCGTTGATGAATTGGATTAGCAGCCGTTGCCGAACAGACCTTGTTGGAGCGCAGCAGCTCCGCCAAGAACGTCAAGGTCAGCCCTTGTCTTTCTGCAATATAAGAAGTCACAATCGAAGAAATGGATTTTTACGTTCGCACATATAACTGTCTTAAGCGATAGCGGCCTCTAGGCGTAGCCAACTACCAAGAGTTCCTGAAACCGATTGGCAGAAACCGATCACGGATCTGTCCGCGTCTGAGGCAGCTCGCCGGCATCCATCTGATTCGTCGCCGGCGGGCTGCCAAAGCGGCGGAAAGCATAAAATGGAGAATTATAGCAAAATAAAACAGGGAGCAGATTGCCGCGGCATCTACTCCCTGTTTTCATTCAAGAAAACGGGCAGATTACGCTAATGAAGGAATTTAAAGAGGTCTACCCGAATAATGAATTATCCCTTAAGGAAGTAGGTTTGTTTGTAAGAAGTGAACATTTATTAAAGCTCCTGCATAAGAAGGAATTGTATACTGACCGTCCATTTGATGGGTGTAGCGAAGCAGAAATAAAGTTACTGGAGCAAGAAATGGGAATCAGGTTACCCGAGTCTTATCGCCAATATTTACTTGCTGTCGACCATTATTCGGGAAGATTGTTCCAAGGCGCAGATACGGAGTTCTCACAACTAAAGGAACTTCAGGATGAGGCAAAAGAATTATTACGAGAGAATAATAACCCGTTAGTGTTGTCTGATAGCACTTTTGTATTCTCAATTCACCAGGGTTATGAAATTAGATTTTTTAAATTAAATGAGGGGGATAATTTGGTTTACATGTAAATCCGGAGAAAGGTGCAAATGCGGTGGAGGTTGTTCTTCATCCGTATGAGTCCATCGTTCTGCTCCATGTTGCTGTCTTTGAAGGTTATGACGCGTTGCCGCAGTATATAGCCGGGGCCGAATTTGAGCTAAAAGGCGAATGGATCGTATCCACTTCTGAGGCTGAACATTATCCTCGGTTTAAAGAATGGGGAAGACTGGCTGATCTAACGAATATGAGTAGGCCTGAATATTTACCCCGATTTACAGGCACCTTCCGATACGAAACGGAGTTTGAGTGGGATGAATCTGCAAATCAGGCTCTTTTGGACTTGGGTGAGGTCTATGAAACGGCACAAGTATGTGCTTGTTCGCTTGTTTTTTTGGCAATAACACGATTCGTGCATAATTAGACGTTACGAAAAACCGAATGGGTGGATCTTTGTGGATGAAGAAATGTTCGATAATATCGTTCTATTCGGCTTAGGAGGAGTTTTTTTGTTTGTCAACAGTAGATTCCCGGTTCCATTCCCGAGATATCCCATAATCTTCCCGATTTTTTCCCGGCCGCATCTCATGAAACCCGGCTGCTTATGCTGTAAGATGGATGAAGTAAGTAATTCAGTTTACAGAGGGTTTATCGATGAAGAAAAAGAACAAAGGACTGAAATGGATGTTGGGAGCTTTACTGGCTGTGGTTGTTTCACTGGCATCGGTTGGCGGCACCCCGCCTGCAGGCGTTAGCAGCTAATAATCATAACCCTTTTGCAGGGGCGGGAGTGATCACTCGGTTCATTAATCGACGAAATGGAGGATTTTGTAAATAGCAGTATTGGTTAAGCGGAGCCGGCTATATTGGAAGCCATGTAGTTGCCGCCTCTATTCATCTAGTTCATCATAGATCATGCTTCCGATTCTACTTATTTTTTTAGCATATGGCTTTACGGCCTCGCTGTGACTTCAGTATAAGATAAGCTGCGCCTTTGCAAAAGGTTGAACTTTTATCACCCCGGTATGGTTGGAGGCTTATGATGGTAATTTTATACTTTCCCATATTCATGTCATTGTGGACGCTTGGAACGATCATGCTGGTGAATAATCCGAAGCATGCGCATGTCCGCTGGTTTAGCACGTTGTTATTTGTTACCGGCTTTGCCAGCTTTTCTGTTGTTCTGAATGTTCTGCTCTTACCCTGGATGCGCTCGTCATCTTCGTTCACAATGGAAGCGATTGAAGCAGTCAGGCTATTTACGATGGTTGCTTGGGGACTGGAATATCATTTTTTACCTTACCTTTTGCTAATGTGTGCGCTTGTGTTCACCAGACTTTTTCAACGGAGAACGCTCCTCCTGTTTAGCCTGCTCGTGCCGCTGCCGATTCTCATCTATTTGGCAACCACACCGCCCTTATATCCTGAATTGCAGCTCGGCCATCCACTGTTCAGGTTCATGTCCGGAATTTATTTTGCGGCAGGGTTGGCTATTTATTGGCTGCGTTATATAACCGAGAGGAGCCCTTTTCATAGGAAAAACAGCTTTCGCACCTCGGCTGCCCTTTTGGTGTGTATTAGTTTTTTGTATGCGACGGATTATTACGGGATCGACCATTTCCTCATCATCCGGGATGGATTGCAGATCAAGAGCAACAACATGTGGCAGTTTAATTTCCTAATCGCTCTGGCATTTGTGTCCATGTTTATTTTCTACTCCATGAAATACGGGTTTATGGGGATCAAGTTGAGAATTGAAAAGCAAAAGATCGATTATTCCATGAAAAATTTAACTCAAGGCGCCCTCATTCTGAACCATACGATCAAGAACGAAGTGCAGAAGATCAACTATTTGAGCAGTCGTATGCGGGGTGCCGTGGTCAGCAATGACAAGGATGAGACACTTCACAATCTCGAAAATTTGGACCGGGTGGCCGAGCATATTCTGAATATGGTCAACCAATTCAAAAAAAGGACTGACGAGATCGTCTTGCTAGAGCAGGAACACCGGCTGGCGGGCTTACTGGAGTTCAGTATTCAGACACTGGAACCGATGTTTCAGAATAAACGGGTCCAAATCGCGAGTTATGTGCAGATCGACCCGATCCTATCGTGTGATGCCACCCATATCCGGGAAGTGCTCAGCAACTTGCTCATCAATGCGATGGATGCTCTTGAACCGGGCAAAGGCCAAATAACTGTAACGGTCTTGAATGAAAAGAAAGAAGTACTCGTCTGGGTGAAAGACAACGGAACGGGTATTTCGAAAGAAAACGCAGCGAAGTTGTTCGATCCTTTTTTTACGACAAAAAAAGGAACCTCGAACTACGGTCTCGGTCTCAACTATTGTTACGCGGTGATGCAGAAGCATGGAGGCGGCATTCGCCTGGTGGAATCGAATCCGGGACAAGGGACCTGGATGGAGCTTCGTTTTCCGTCCAAACGGGTGCGCCTGATAACCGCAGCAAAGCGCTCCGCCCCGATACAGGCCGGCGTTCAATGAGAGGAAGGGAACGGATGGTACAGAACATACGTGTCATGCTGGTGGAGGATGATCCGTTCTGGAGGGAACGGATGGCGGAGGATTTGGGCAAGGAAGCTGACATCGAAATCGTCAAAGCGGCAGCAACCGGACAGGAGGCTCTGGAAGCGGCGGCGTCAATAGAGATGGATGTTGTGCTTATGGATATTAACTTGACTCATAATAATTTGGACGGTTTAGACACAACCAAAGAGTTGATGCTGGCGAAGCAATTTGAAGTGAAGATCATCATGTTAACTTCATTGACGGAAAAAGAAATCATTGTGAAGGCATTCCAGAACGGGGCGGTCAACTATATCAGCAAATCGAATTTCCAGGATATCGTGCGGGCGATCCGTGAGGCGTACAACGGAGAATCTTCCATCCATCCGGATGCCGCCGTCACGATGCGGGAGGAAATTCGGTTAATGCAGCTCACTTCCTCGGAACGGGAAATTCATGAGCTCAGACAGCGTGGTTATAGCCGGACCGAGATGTCGAAAATACTGAACAAGTCTCTGAACACGATCAAGACGCAAATTAGGAGCATACGGAATAAGCTGCTGAAATGATTCATGATCCTAACCATATACAAGATCGTTGCATTAGTTCTAAGTTCTAGTTATTTTGAGTTCAAGGCACCCGCTGATGGCAAAAAGGATTTGCTGCAATTTCACGTGCAAAATAGAGGAATTATTGCTATCTGCCTTGACCACTAGCTATCATCGATTTGTTATAAACAACCCCCTGCCTCCAGTTCAAAGATACGGGGAGGCCCCGCTATGCGATGCCTCCATGCGTGCCAAGGTGCAATGCTTGAAGCTGCCAAGCCTCCTGCAGCTGAGTAGGGATTTCGAAAGGAGCGCGGTTGTAGCCTGAGATGTTGAAAACCTCTTTATTCAGGAGAGACATTCCGAGCTTGTTGATAACCGATGATTCAAGAATTCCTGTTAGGAGGAAGTTTTTCTTCATCACGAAACCCCAATTGGTCTTCGGAACTTCCATCCAATCCGCTATCTGATCACCTACCAGATGACGGATAAGGGCAGGAATAATACCATCAAATCGTTCTCCCGGAATCAAGTTCACGTGCATGTCGATAAGAGCTTTTGTCATATGAACGCCTTCCCGTGACGGCCCGTGATGTCTACGTGCAATCGATTCGGTGACTGCTTGCGCCTCAGCCATCGTTTCAGGGATAATATCGGGGCGGATTCCCAGTTCCTCGCCGACAACCCGCCAAAAATAAATATAATCCTCAGCTTCCTGCATGGATACATGGATACCAAGCATCCTTAAGGAATGGATGACGACATAGGAAAAGCTCATAAGCGTACCAAGAAGGTCTTCCTGACAGATCGGTTCCCCAAGCTCGTGTTCAGCCCATTTGCCGGTACGACTTATTAAGTGACGGACGGCGGCATGGATAAACCGGACCTTATGAATGGCCTTAATTCCTTTCCCGCCAGCAGTAAGTCCGCCCGGGGAGATGGCCAGAATCACGAATTGCCCGGTTTCGGCAATGCGTTGATAAGGATTTTGACCCAATCGGTAAGTATATGTTAGTGTCTTAACACCCTTTATACCTGCATAACATTGAACCAGGGCCGCAGTTGCCAGGATGAGAGAGATGGCGACCCCGTTTTTCATAAAAAAATCCGATGCGCGGTCTATTCGCCCCAAATCTACCCAATCCGGAAGCGATGCGTTGTTTCGCAGCCAATCTTCGATGTTGTCGGGGAGCGTAGGGGGGATTGCCTGATCATTATGTACCAGATTTCGCAAAAGTTGATTAACAGCATCCATCTGACCGGTATGAATTAGCTCCGCGACGATTTGATCGGGCACCGGATTCCCCTCCGCACGTGACTTTTCTAATATTTGATCAAGAATAAGCAAGTCAGATCATCCTTCCATTCTTATAATTGTTCATGTATCTGGTAATGCCTTTATTAGTATTATAGGAGTCAGTGTATGTATTGTGGAGGTTGACCTTTTATCCCCCCCCTGCCCAAAAATGCATGGAGTATGTTTGCAATTGAGTGAGCTTAATCCCAAAATGGATTCGGACGCAAGAAACAGCATACCTGGTTTTCAACCAAGTACGCAGTTCCTCATCTTACTCCTATAGCTTTCAACTCTCTCTTTCGGATCTTGCGGTTACGGAAAACATTTTTTGCGCCTATGACATACAGCGATAATCGAAGCAGCATTAGTAATAAAATGATCGCGCCGTCCCAGAACGAAACCGAGTCAAAGGCAAAATCGGCAACCTGATGAAAAGCCATAGAAAGTCCCGTAACGGAGGCCGGAATTGTAAACGCAATAAGTATGAATGTGAGCGTCGCGATTCCAAAAATGTAAAAAAAGGAAAACACCTTTGCTGCTCTCTTTTCACCCGAAGGCAGCCTCTCCCACTGCCCTTTACTCTCTTCTCTTTTATATGGGACACTGGATCTCAGAAAGGTCTTACTTGATTGATGGAGGTTCGCAGAATTAGTCCAATTAACTACCACATAATAAACATCCGTCCTCAAAAAGAACAAAAACTGGGAAAGGACTGAAAAGAATAGAGCGAGTGCGATCAGCCGGGATAACTCAAAGACGAAAGTACTCTCAATCGCAGACAATTGTACTAGCAGACAAATAAGCAGCAGTGTACAATCCCAGGCCATTCCAGCAAGATAAGGTAAATATCGTTTTTTCTTCGGGTGCGCCCATAACCCCGTCATTTGAGTTTCCACTGCTACGAACACATAACGAATACTAAATCGAATGTTGGTTTTGACTCCCCTGCTAACGGCGGCGAAGAAGTGTCCGCATTCATGAATGACGATTTGTATACTACTGATTACAAAGATTAGCAATGCATTTGCTCCAATTCCATTCAGTAAAAAAGCGTCCCGGAAGTGCGGTAAAAGCGACGGGTTAAATGCGTAAAGCAAGATAATGACAACTACATTCATCATGTATAATCTGGCCATCCACTTATGAAACAAAATACGGCCTACCTTTACCTGCCAGGACTCCTGCCGAGGCGCCTGAATGGTATCGTAATCTACAATTTTCCTCCCATCGATGCTGAAAACTAGTCCAAGCGCCAGTAGCTTTGTAACAAAATCCACAACATTCACATCGATTCCCTTTTCCTGCTGGATCAACTCTTTAATATCATGAAGTGTCCGTTTGCCGTCCGCTAATTCAATGACGAGAACCGCAGGCTCCGGCACTCTAATAAACTTAGGAATAAGGGGATCGCCAATTGTGTATTCCTGGCCTTCTTGTTGTATGGTCAGATGCGCCAGAACTGCTCTGGATTCCGAATGAATTTCATGGTTCATATTCGTCTACCCTCATTTTACGGTCATTTTTTCCGTTCCGAGTTTTACCAAGGCATCTAAAGGTACTGGTTCCGCTCCAATAACTCGACTCCTCCCGCAGCTGGGGCAGTCCTCTATTCGGCTTATCTCTTCATGGGTCAACCTCATATCCTGCAGGTTTATTTTCGTGTAGGGTAAAGGAAACATGGGTGAATACTTCGTTATATATTTGGCTATTTCCGAGGCCAGCACCGAGGTTAGAAGCGATACGTTGGGAGCAAAGGACGGATTCAAGAATAAATGACTATCCAGTTCACCGTTTGAAATGGATTTTATCGTGTCGAATACTTTGGAGTTGCGGCGAATGGACTGCATACACAAGCAATCCGTACATCCTGTTTCGAAGGGGACAACCCGGTACATAAACCCGCTGCCATGGCGAAGTCCGGCATGAAAAACAGGCTTGCGATATTGAATGCATGCGGAGTTAACGTATCTTGATGCTTGCACAGGAGGAGTATCGATCACGCACACGACAACATCCACGTCTTTTATTATGTCCTTCACGGAATGAGCACTATCGATTTGCCGATTCACAACCTGAACGTCAATGTCGCGATTCATGGCTTGGAGGCGTTCGCGTATCACATCAGTCTTGTGCTTACCAATATCGTCTTCCGTAAAAAGAATCTGCCTATTTAAATTGTTCAATTCTACGCGATCATGATCTACGCCAACGATTTTGCCTACTCCCATCGCAGCTAACCAAGTAGCCAACAACCCACCTCCGCCCAAGCCGAGAATGGCTACGGAGCTATGCTTCAACCTTTCCTGGAACAAGTAGCGGTTTTCGAGCATCGATTCGTGCACGGAATAAAAGGTGAAATTGTTCCGGTAACGCTGCAGCTCCCGTTGAGTCAATCCATACGTGTCCGTTGCATCGCTTTCAAGCAGCTTATGGTTATGCAGCATGGAAACCCCTCGTTTCACATCTTCCTCTGTGAGATTGCACAGCTCGGCAAGCTCTTCTATCGTGTACAGACCCGTTAATTGATTCATAAATCTATAAATGATTCCATTCGGATCGGGAATCTCGAGACGAACTAGATCCGTTTGAATCCGTATCACCTGATCGGCTGCTTGCATATGATTTCGATAAAAATCCTTTAATTTAGGTCTCATGTATAGCTCACCTCAGTCAAAAGAATGGAAAAGGCCGTACTTTGATGTACGACCTTCTTGCGTAAGGCTAAATCATTAAATCGTGGAGATACCGTCCCACGGTGTATCAAGGCCATCTGCTTTATACATAGTCGGAGTCAGGTCTTCCACTTCACGGATTTCGATCGTCATGTTATCACCTCCCTTATTTGATACTGTTACTTTAATACATATTTGGCAACTTGAGGAGGTTGATTTTTCTTCACCCTAAGGAAAGTTGAGTCAAACAAAAAGCAGCTGCCGTTTGGCAACTCCTCTGCAATCAATCGTGTCCTAAGTAATAACGAGGTCGGAGCTTTACGCAATTTATGTTACATTAACAACGTCTATACATTTGGGGTTATTTGTTAGAAGTTAATTGGAATGAAAATGGAGGCGACAAAAGATGAAATATAAGTTGGCATTAATTAGCGGAGTCATATGGAGCGCTACTTTTTCTCAATTCGTTTTTGCAGATGAGCGGTCCCCAAGCCTACCGAAAACAAATATCATGGGCATCTTTGACTCCGCAAGATGTTCAAACTGTGGAAGCAGAAATGGATTGGTACAAACCTTTTCCCAATGAACAGAAATGGGTGAAAATTCATACAAACTGGCTTGGTGATCAATGGGTGCATATTGATTTTCATGAGATCGGTAGGATGACGCCTATATACCAAAGGGATATTTTATCGTCCATTGCAAAATCCTCTTGGCTATTCGACCCTGACTAGGCGACAAATGGTTCACACTATCAGGCATTTTGGTATAGAAGGTGTATCCAAAGTATCGCCCGATGTCAAAGTGAATTTGCATGGGGTCGGTTATATGTATTGAACATGCCTCTCACTCCCCAATCCTTATGGCATATCCGGATTCGATTATATATAATTTGAAACCAGATGGAATTGAAATCAGGTCTTTGGAGGAAACCGATCATTACGTGATTATGAGGCAGTTTCTAAATAACAAAGACAACATGCTCAAGCAGTTATTTGAAAATCAATCAAAAGACGAATGAAAGAAAATTCACGAGTGTGAGTTACGCTAACGCAGAACGATAGCTCCATAACAAAGATCAAGCAGGCTGCCGCTGACAAACTCGGTGGCATGTTGTGCTAAACTGGCAGGATAGTTTAAGATCAAGTGTAGTGAACTTTATTACAATTAGGTGCTAATTTACAAATATAATAACACCGTGAGAAGTAATAGATAATTGAATAACTTCCAGAGAGCAGGATCGTATTAATGACAGGTAATAATAAACAACGTTACCGCTTCAGTGAAGCGCCTATATGGAATATCCAACGAAAATATTATGAAGAAGAAGGAACGAAGGCCTGGAACAATGATCAAGTTCCTCAATATATAACGAGTAATCCAATGATTGCTACGGCATATGCAGAAATGATCTTTGGGTTTCTTCAAGATCGGGCGAATAGTGAATATCGTTCAGAGCCTGTTTTCATTGTGGAACTTGGAGCAGGAGCGGGACGTCTTGCTTACCATGTGCTGCATGAGTTGTGTCAGTTGAGAGACTACGCGGGGATATCACTGCCTGGGTTCCGTTATATTATGACGGATTTGGCGACGAACAATGTTATGGCTTGGAAGGAACATCCCGCTCTACAATCTTTTATTGCCGAGGGAATACTGGATTTTGCGCGATTTGATGCTGTCAATGATACCGTCTTGAACCTCGTTGTATCTGGCACAACCATTAGTGAAGGAGATTTAAAACAACCATTAATCATTGTTGCCAACTACTTTTTTGATAGCATTCCACAAGAGTTGATTTATGTTGGTGATGGGCAAATTTATGAAGCAGATGTTTATGTCGAATATTCCGAACATAATGATTCACTTAAACCATCAGAGTGGTTAAATCAAATAACTTTAAACTATGAGCATCGAAGGGCGCATGAGTACGAACAAGAAACCTATCCTTACCGTGATGTCATTTCCATTTATCAGGAACAACTAGAAGACTCGCATATTTTATTTCCTGCAGCTGGAATAACTTGTTTAGAGCGTTTGAATCTGTTATCTCAGGCAGGATTCCTATTGATAACAGCAGACAAAGGAGATCACTTACTGGATAACTGGAAATTCGCAGAACCGCCTGAGTTGATCTTACATGGAAGTTTTTCTTTAACGGCTAACTACCATGCGATTCAGCATGTCTTTGAACAAAGAGGAGCCGCGGCGTTATTCCCCCCACATCATTATAAAAATATAAATGTTGGCTGTATTCTCAATTTGGATAAACCAATGGTTTATCCAAATATGAGATTAGCTTATCGTCGATGTATTGAACGCTTTGGTCCGGACGAATTTTTTAGTATGAAGAGTTGGGTAGATTGCAATCAAGATAGCATGGGACTACAGCAAATATTAAGTTTTTGGCGTTTGGGTGGATATGATGCAGAATTTTTCATTCATAGCACGAAGCAGATCTCCAATTTGTTGCCAGATGCAAACGATGAAGAGAAGCAGGACATGTTGAGAGGCATACAGTTGATGTGGTCATCGTACTACGTCATGGAGCAGCGTTATGATCTAGCGCTCGATGCGGGATTGATACTGTTTGAGATGGACATGTACGAACATTCCAAATGGTATTTGGAAATATCGATTCATCAAGAACAAGATGAGGTCGTATCAACCGTATTTTATTGTCTAGCCATTTGTTGTTTCGAGTTAGAGTTAGTCGAAGATGCAATGAGTTATATACGAAAATTATTAGAACTTGAGCCTGATCATGAAGAGGCATTGGCGTTAATAAGCCAATTTGAGTTGCATTAATAAGTTCAATCATAAAACAGCAGCCGGTCACCTTCTCGTCCAAGGCTGTCTTCTTTTTGGATGCAAGTCAATAAAACCTAGGGGAGCCTTTATATCGCTGTTAGAACGATTCGGAGAACCGTATCATATAGAACGGTCAGTTTAGTGGAATTGAATAATAGAGGATAAGTCTATCTAACATAACTAGTCCCATACATTTTGAAGAGGGAGTCCACGTTCTGTTCGAGCCAGGTCATCAACTCGTTGAATAAAGGCAGTTTTTGCTCGTGTGTAGCCCTCAGGGTCGGAATGATATTGTTCAGCCAGGGCCTGTAACCTTCGACTCTCTTTTGTATCGGATGGGGCTTCAGGCTGCGGCAGAATTGGCGAGTTACGTTGATCGATCCAATTTGGCAGCAAGTTTCTTGCAGAAATCGGAAGGGATTAAACGTGCTGTACTCGCATGCTGCATCGGCAGAGACGGTCTTATTCAGGATGGTCCCGGACTAGACGAATACAGCCAGCATGCCCAGGTATTTGCGGTATTGACCTATGTCGTGAGCGGAACGAAAGCGACGGAATTAATGGAACTGGCCATGACGGATGAAACCTTGGCCCAATGTTCAGTTGCGATGGCCTACTACCTTTTCCGTGCGGTGGAGAAGGTAGGTCTATATCACAAAACGGACGAGCTGTGGACGCTTTGGAGACAGATGCTGGTGAAAAAGTTGACGACCTGTGTAGAGGATGACGTAACCGAACGAAGCGACTGTCATGCCTGGGGCTCTTTAATTCTGTATGAACTTCCGGCAATCGTTTTGGGTGTGCAGCCGGCAGAACCGGGCTACTCGAGCGTCAAGGTAAGTCCAACTCCGGGCTATTTATCATGGGCGAAAGGCGAAGTGATAACCCCGAAAGGGATCGTCAAAGTTAGCTGGGAAAAGGTAGAGGATGGAAGCATCGATCTCAAAGTCGAGGCGCCGGAAGGGATAAAGTATGTGATTTGATCTACGAAAGGCGACATTAGCCTACCAATTACCTAATGTGGCAGGAGAAGGTGTGCGGCTAAACGGGAGAAAGGATAGTCATATTTGCTAGTATTTTATGCATATGCTGTAAAAAGGCTAAATTTTTTTCTAACGAATTCTGTAACAAACAGCCTTTTTTGATCTGAAAACCAATAAATTCCAATGAATTTTGAAACAACAAAAACGGAGCGACGCGGGTTTTCGGGCTCCGTTTTCTAATTAATTCTGGAATATCACTGAACGTTGCCAAGCAAGCTGACCTCACTTTAATAAGTGAGGTCTTTTTATGTTTTATTATATATTTCTCATGATTCCCAGTCCTTTCGAAGGTATTTTTTTCTCATTATAGATAAATATTAGTAGTTTGATGGCTATAATTCTGAGACTAAAAACATCCTTGTTGATGAACAATAGCAAAGAAGATATTAGTATCTAAAAAGAAAGGAGTCATTGCATGCCGATCTTCATGAAGAGTATTTATCGATATCAGACTTAATATCCATCGTCTTCTTATTATTAGTTATTGTATTTGTTCTCCATGTTTTTTAGTTGATGGTGGGGGATAAACAAACTATTAGATATGAGGTGTTTTTTTTGTCTAAATGCTATCATTGTGAGGTAAAGGCTGACGTAGCCCATAGCATCACGCTTTATCAGAAAAATGGACTCGAAGAGAAAATAGAGGTTTTATGTAGCTATTGTTATTCAGAATGGCTTCAATCATTGAAAGGTTAGGATATTAAAGTGATTTTGCGATATATTAAAAAACCAAAATGAACAACTTCACCTAAATAATATCAAATTTTTCAGTAGACAATAATTGTTCATCTTATGGATGACTTGCAGTTTATCCACAATAATCATAATTATCATAAATCAAAAGACTGGAAAGTTAGTTTTAACAATCCAGTCTTTTCTTTTCGTCTGAATCTATAGTTACCTAAGATAAAGTATTGCATATCAGAGCACTTTCAAAAGATGATCCATAGAATACCTACGAATTTGCGTTTTGGGAGTAGGAGAGAAGAAAAGTCGCTTCCTCAACTTGATTGATTAATTATTGTTCATTTCTTGCTGTTTGTCTTTTGGAATTTTTTGAGTCAATAACTTTTCATAAATTTCTGAATTAGATTGGATGTTTTGTTTCTTATTTTTTGGTTTAAGCATACGTTATCACCTCCAGTATCTCCTGAAGTAATTTTCCTTAGTTTCTATCAATACTTCGAACATTATCCATTTGGGTAATGACCTCCTTTCTAAATTATTGATTAATATGTGCCATTAGTGGCCCGGAAAATCCTAACACCAGCACAAGCATTACGTTTGCCTGAATAATGGGTCTGTTGATAAGGTTAAGGAAATTTCGTTAACGGAGTTCAGTTGAAATCGTTCCTTGGGATCTATTTTCATCAGGGTATATTTATGAAATTATCGGTTAACTTAACATTTGTTGTAAGTTGGAATCACACTAGGGGGTATATATGAGCATTGAAATAAAACCTAGGCAACCTAAGAAGTGCCGAGGATGCATATGGGGCAATTGGGATGGATTGAAACAGTATTGTAGTAAAATTAAATGTATTAAGTAATGTATTACGAAAGTGCCTGAATTTATCACCTCGATAAGAATCAACACTTAAGAACAATGCAGATAAAAGAATAATCTGTAACGAATGTTGAGTAGGCGAATATACTATTACAGTTGTATTCACCTTTGAATTTATGGGAGGATTTTAAAAAAAATGAGCAAATATACGCATCTGGCTTGGCATGAAACGCTAGATATGCATGAACTCGTAGCGTTCCAAACAAATGGTTGCAGCCATTCAATTGCACGCAAATGTATTTAATTTCATGCTGCAACGTAGTTACTACCCCTCCTACAATTTAGATCAATTATTAGCAAATGATGTACAGAATGCTCAACGTGCTTTATCTATGTAAACTTTACAATTCGTAATGTAACATTTGGGCATTTATAAATAATTTAACACTTCGGCACTAATTAAATCTTATTGTGAAGTGGAGTTTATAAAAAATGAATGGTCTTTATAAGAACAGATCAAAATTAGGAAAATGGCTTGATGAAAACCATTTAACTCAGGATTGGCTTGTTTATTCTACGAAGTTAGATAGAAAGACTGTATCCAGACTCTCAAATATTAATAATAAGAATATTACTCGTCCGAAGGCTACAACAAAGCAATTAATATATGAAGTTATTATTAAAATAAACCCAAGTGTTAATTATAACGATTTATGGTAATCAATCTTATTCCATAAAAAGAAAAGAAAGCGCATGTGTTATAGTGGAAAAACACTGAGGTAGCATGCGCTTTCTATTTATTCGTTAGTGCGATATATAAAGAAGTTAACCTTAATCATCGTACATTTACCTATGATCATCTAATATTATCCGTTGGCGATATTAAAACCTAGCTCCAATAGGAATATCTTCTAGTTTAGTTTCAGGTCTTTCTGAAAAAGCAGGGAAAGGTACAACACCGTTATTAATCAAAATTGTATCGCATTCACTTACTTCAAGCTAATGTAATGATTCGTCTTTTTGATTGCCACTTAAGATAACCAAAAATGCCACTGCTCCTTAAAGGGAATTATGAACAAATTTAATTTGCATTTCATCCAAAAGGTATCTATACAAAGAGAAAAGGTTGTATCATGCTTATATAGAGTTTCAGAATAAAGGTAATGGAAATGAGGGGTGTATCATTTTTGTATAGAGTGGCTATTTGCGATGATGAGGACAAACAAAGAGAGCTTGTTAAAAGCATCCTGATTACTTTGTCGATAAAGACAAATATAGATTTTGAAATCGAATTATTCGGCTCGGGAGAGCAGTTAGTATCCTATTATGAGCGCCATGAAACTCCATTCCATGTTTTAATTTTGGATATTGAAATGGGTGGGATGAATGGGATTCAAACAGCCCGAAAAATAAGAGGGTTAAAGAACCTGGATGAGCAAATTATTTTTCTGACAAGCTACCCTGAATATATGGTGGAAAGTTTTGACGTCATGACATTCCAGTATTTGATAAAACCCATTGCCCCCTCGATCTTGGAGGAGAAAATAGCAAAGGCATCATCTCAGATTATGCTTTGGCTTTAAAAGACTGTAACTTCTTGCAAATCCATCGTTCTATTATTATTAACCTGCTTCATGTGAGGAAGTTTGCCAGCGGAGTTGTTCGAATGTCCAACGGTATGGAATTACCGATAGGCCGTTCTAAAATTAAAGAGGTTAAAGATACTTACACCAAATTTATGATTATGAAGGTCGATTGATATGATTCAAAATAATTTGCTTATTGTCTTTAGCATTGTACTTGTGATGGGCGTTCAAATTAATTTTTTCTTCAACTCGTTTTTTGAAAAATCAACTAAAAAGCATAATCGATTCATTTACTTCATGATCTTTGGGCTGCTTGATTACCTATATTTAGTTGTTTATATTTCTCCTACTGTATCTTCGATTTTAGCAATGCTTGTGATATTTAGTTTAGCGCAATCTTATCAAGTAGAAATGAAAACAAAGATCATTTTCTCTATATTTTACGGTGTTTTAATGACTATCATGAATTTTATATCCATTTATATTTTTTATACACTAGATTTTGTTGACTTTAGCAACTTCGATTATCCTATCAATGAACAAAAACAAATAGCCTATACGAAGGCCACTTTACTCAGTTGCATTATCATGTTTGCTGTCATTCAGATCATACGACTAATTGCAAAGCGCAGAAGTTTCTCTTTACATTATCGGTACTATCTATTATTTTTGTTTGTTCCTATCATAAGTATATACCAACTTAATATTCTCACTTATTATATTGAAAAGAACGTCTATTATTTCATTTCAGTCATTGGATTTCTTTTCTTAAACGTTATGATTATCTATATTTTTGATAATATCATTGATAAATTTCAATTCATGCATGAGAATGCTCAGATGCAGCATCAAATGGACTACCAGGATGCGAATTACGAAGAGGTCGTTCACGGAGCATATTCAAACTACCTTAAATAAAGTCGAAGGAGCCTATCAACGGGTGAATACGGGGAATCTGGTTATAGATGCCCTTGTCACCAATACGCTAAATATTGGACAAGCGAATGGCATAAGAATAGATACAAAGCTTAACTTATATTCACAAGAAATCCATATTGACCGTTATGACTTATGTGTTGTCATTGGAAATATGCTAGATAACGCCATAGAAGCTTCTAAACATGTCAAAATTGCAGAGGATCGGTACATTCTTATCAAAATTCATTCTACCGAGTCAGCTCTTCTCATTCACATCCAGAATCATATGGAGAATGAAGTTGCCTACGTACACAGCCAGAAACTAAACCCGGAATTTCATGGTATTGGACTAACCAATATTGCAAGAATCTGCTACAATTACGGTGGTCATATGACCATTGAAACGAAACAAAAAGTATTTCATAATATGGTCCTACTGCCATTTTAAACGAACAATCCTTAGACAACATGTTGTTTAGGGATTGTTTTTTTCGTTTCAGGGTGCTTTTTCATCTAACAGCCTCATGCCTTGTATGATGAATTCAGCAAGTAAAATCCAGAAAGAATTATGAGGAGGAATGCATCATGAAGAAGATGATCTCTGTATTCATGACTGCTATGCTTTTTGCCATACCAGTCACCCCTGCTTTTGCTCAAACGAATCATGATACTGTAAAGGAAAAGGCTCAGGCGCTGGCTTCGAAGATCGTGTCCAATTATGGTGTAAGTGGAATGCAGTATGCGATTATGGATCATGGATCTATTGTTTTATCCGATAGCGCTGGTGTATACGATAAAATTACTAAGAATCCAATAACCAAAGATACTATGTTTGGAATAGGCTCGGTAAGTAAAATGTTTGTATCTGCTGCAACGATGGTGCTAGCTGATTCTAATAAAATTGATATTGATAACCCCCTAGTTACGTATATCAAGGACTTTAAAATGGTAGATGAACGATATAAAGAGATTACGCCACGCATGTTAATGAATCATTCTTCAGGACTTTACGGTACTCACTATGGGAATAGTATGTTGTTTGATGACAATGATACGAAAAATCATGATGAATTATTGCTAAGATTACAATCAGAAAGGTTAAAGTCAAACCCAGGCGAATCTTCGGTATATGGTAACGATGGTTTTCAGCTGCTTGAAATCTTGGTTGAACGAGTGAGCGGTTTAAGCTATAGCGAATTCCTTGAAACCTACATTAGCAAACCTCTTCAATTAAGCTCTACGAAAACACCACTCGATCCATTTGATCGAGACAGGCTCGCAAAAACTTATTTTCCTACGATTGACCAGGCTTTACCCGTTGAGAATGCCAATGTCATTGGGGCAGGAGGCATCTACTCAACTGCAGAAGAATTAAGTAAGTTCGCTGAAGTATTAATCGGGAATCGAACGGATATTTTATCTGAGAAATCAGCAAAGTCCATGCAAAGTCATGAGTATAGAAATGGAGTGTGGGTTTCTGAAGAGACCAACACCTTTAATTATGGTCTTGGTTGGGATGCCGTTCGTTTAGCAGCGTTTAGTGATTACGGAATAACGGCATTATCCAAAGGTGGAGATACGACTATGTATCACGCTGCTTTGACTACCATACCAGAGTATGATATTTCTATAGCGGTGCTTTCATCGGGAGGGAGTTCCCTCTTCAATAGTATTTTTGCATCTAATGTTTTATTAGAATATGTAAGAGCCAAAGGCATGATTAAAGACCTCCTGCCCCAAAAAACATTTGAACCTTCCTTGAAAGTGGAAATGCCATCGGATTTGTTTTCTTACACTGGATTATACGGTTCCGTGGGTAAAACCGTAAATCTTGAGATTAAGAACGGAGAGATTGATTTACCCGCTCTAGTCGGTGGATTGATACCGCCACAAAAATATGTATATTCGGGCAATGGACAATTCAAAAACAACGATGGGAATGTAACCATAAGCTTTGACCAACCGAAGAATGGAAAAACCTATTTAAAGCTTAACTCTTATATGAATATTCCGGGATTAGGTCAAGCGGTTATGGTAACGTATGAATATCAAAAGTTAGATCCCAATCCTTTAAATCAGACAACTAAAACGGTATGGGAACATAGAAACGGGAAACATTACTACGCTTTGGATGAAAAGATAACTTCAATCTTTTATCTATCTCCGCTTTTGGACAAGAATTTATCCGTTGATGTTGATCATGGATACGCATCTGGCACTAAAATTGTTGACGAGAATAAAGCAGTAAATACATTTGATATTCCTATTATGAACGGAAGAGATGCTTTTGATTTGAATTTCTATAACGAGAACCATATAGAGTATTTAAAGATCGATGGACAATCCTATATCAGTGAAGATGCTATTCAACCCATTTATGAAGGGAACGACTCATTTTGCATCATACCATCCAATGGTCAGGCGGTATGGTATAAAATTGATGGAAAATCAGCCAATCGAGTCATGAACGTTGAGGCTCCGGTAAGTGGGGGATTTGCCGTTTATGACGCCAAGGGAATGGTCGTGAACTTTTCAAAGGCAAGCAACAATCATTCAGTATTACTTCCTGAAAGTGGGATGATCGTTTTTGGTGGTAATGAGGGGGATGTATTTAAAATTAATTTAAAGAATAAATAGACTACTCAACTTTCGCATCTACAAAAAACTAGTTAAGCCTTATGGTTGCAAGGCATAATGGAGAATCTTCGCTCCTCTTGATTCCAATATATGGTGTAATTACCAAATAAGAGTGCGAAGGATTAGAAGAAGCAGCTGTTTGGGAAGCAGAACATATTATTGATAGAATAATGGGGGACGATAAGTGGCACACCCGGTTAACATTGTCCGATCACCGACTTGATAAATTGAACCCGCACCGCGACCAGGTGACAAGAACAGTATCTCATTCACGACGGAGGTACATTCCGTATTAAAATTGAATTTCCGTTACGTTAACGGGCAGGATAGTGGAATAAGCTTCCAGTGTGATAAAATAAATGTGAAAAAATAGGAGGTAATTCTATGACAATTGGTTCCCAGAAAGATATTGATGGTCTTACGGAAATCGGTAAAATCGTTGCGTTGACAATTAGTGAAATGAAACGTCATGCACGTGTCGGAATGACGACTAAGGAATTGGATGATATCGGAGAAATATTTTTAAATAGCCGTGGGGCAGTATCTGCTCCAAAAACAACCAAAAACTTTCCTGGCAACACGTGTATCAGCATTAACTGTGAAATTGCTCATGGAATACCGGGAAATCGAAAAATTCTGCCGGGCGATCTTATAAACATCGATGTTTCCGCTGAACGTGGAGGCTATTTTGCGGATGCGGGGCACTCTTTTCAAATGCCTCCATACAATTCTTCTTTAACGCGTCTCTGCAACTATACTCACAATACTATGATGAAGGTTATTTCTTCACTCAAACATGGAGTAAAACTGAACGAAATCGGCAGGATTATTCAAACCGAAGCTGAAAGAGGAGGTTATAAGGTTATAAAGAATTTGTGTAGTCACGGTATTGGAAAATCCTTACATGAGGCTCCAACAGAGATTCTTCCTGTTTATAACAAGCACGATAAACGTGTACTGAGAGAGGGTCTGGTCATTACTATTGAGCCTTTTTTGTCAACGGGCGCGGATTATGTCGTTGAGCAGTCGGATGGGTGGACTTTATGTCTACCGAGCAGCGGTTTTGCAGCACAACAAGAGCACACTATAATTATTACAAAGAATCAACCCATCATCGTGACGGTAGCTTAGGATATCTGAAGAAAAGTAGGGGAGTACGCTAACAAAGAACGATAGCAGGAGCTTACATCGATGGAGCTCCTTAAAATAAGCTATTTGACATATTATACATGACCAATATGCTCAAATGGCTTATTTTATTGATTTTTTTGAAATTATCTCTTGATAAACTGTGTAAATAAAGTATTAGACTGCTGGGTGTTTCAGCATTTACTCCGAAAAATGGAATAAGAATTGCACTTCGGATGGAATCTAACGGAAGGGTATCCATAAAAAACTTTCCGAATGGAGCGTTACTACTTATGAGCAGCAGATACTGGTTTCGTTTGGCAATGATTTTAGTTCTGTCCCTAGGATTGACGGTCTGCGGTACTAATGCCAATGCTAAAGGCGGGAATCCGCAAGCAAATCCCCAAAATTCCAAAATTAATCAAAAGGAGATAAACAAGCTACCTACAGACAAGAACGCCATTCGTCCGTTTCATGTGAATGTTCCGGAAGCGGAACTTACTGAATTGCGCAGGCGAATAAACACGACAAAATGGCCTGATAAGGAAACGGTCTCGGATCAATCGCAAGGCGTGCAGCTTGTGACGATTCAGGAACTCGCGCGCTATTGGGCGACAGATTACGACTGGCGCAAGATCGAGGCGAAGCTGAACGCCCTGCCGCAGTTCATCACCGAGATCGATGGTCTGGACATTCACTTCATTCACGTTCGTTCGAAGCATAAAGGTGCTATGCCGCTCATCGTCACGCACGGATGGCCCGGCTCGATCATCGAGTTGCTGAAGATTATCGAGCCGCTTACCAATCCCACGGCATATGGCGGGAAGGCATCGGACGCTTTCGATCTGGTGATTCCATCGATGCCTGGCTACGGATTTTCGGGCAAGCCAACCACGATCGGCTGGGATCCCGACCACATAGCACGTGCCTGGGCAGAGCTGATGAAGCGCCTTGGATACACAAAGTATGTGGCGCAGGGAGGCGACTGGGGTGCGCTTGTCACGGATTTGATGGCTGTACAAGCGCCTCCGGGACTGGTTGGCATTCACTCCAACATGCCTGGCACGGTTCCGGCCTACATTGATAAGGCGCTCAAGTGCGAAAGCCCGCCGCCCTCCGGTCTCTCAGATGACGAAAAGCGCGCGTACAAGCAGCTGGACTTCTTTTACAAGCACAGCGGCTACGCCCAATTGATGGGGACGCGCCCGCAGACGCTGACCGGACTGGCGGATTCTCCCGTCGGTTTGGCAGCCTTTATGATTGACCATGACGCGCGTAGTCTGGAGCTGATCTCGAAGGCCTTTGCCGGACACCCCGGAGGCCTTACGCGAGACGATGTCCTCGACAACATCACGCTCTACTGGCTGACTAACACGGCGATTTCTTCGGCTCGTCTCTACTGGGAGAACAAGTACCCCTTTTTCACCGTCAAGGGCGTCTCCATCCCGGTTGCCGTGAGCGTCTTTCCTGACGAGCTCTATCAAGCACCGAAGAGTTGGGCAGAGCGGGCGTATCCCAAACTCATGTATTACAACAAGCTCGACAAGGGCGGACACTTCGCGGCGTGGGAGCAGCCAGAACTTTTCACTGCAGAACTCCGCGCCGCATTCAAGTCGCTACGCTAATCGGAGTTAGGTGGAATACGCTCATGCCGTTATAATTGGTGTCTTCTGAAAGCACCATTCATTCAATCGGTTATAGAATTGGCAAAGAAACGTTGAACTAACGGAAACGATAGTTCAATCAAGACATGACGGCAGCCGACTATACGATCGGCTGCCGCTGTCCGTTGAAGTAACGGGCAGTTAGAAGAAATGAACGAAGACATGAAACATGTGTTGCTTCGAGAGAAATTGGAAAAACAATTGGTTAAAAATCCTAAGTTTTATAAATTAAAGACAGAATTTTTGCTGCTCGTTGGATACGGTTACGTGGTATGGTTTGTGGCACTTTTCCTGGCTTTGTTTGGCTTTTTAGTCTAGGAAATCGTTCGAAACGGATTCTCCTATGGTTTGATAAAACTGGTGTTAATTAATATCGTAGTCGGTTATTTAGTCATTAAATCGTTGATTGTTAAGAATGAGATGCCAAGTGGCTTGTACGTCACGGAAGCGGAAGCGGGACCTTTGCTAAGTATGGTTGAGGAACTCAGGAAGAAAATCAAGACACCGAAAATTCATCACATCGTTGTCGATGGTAGCTACAATGCGTACGTAACCACCTTTTATAAATTTGGTTTTTTCACGCCAAGCAAAAACATTTTAGTTGTTGGTCTTCCATTGATGTTCATCAATAAGGGAAGGACAACGGCATTATTTACTATTCTTGCAATATTCCTGCTGACGGCAGGTTGTGAAAACATTCCGGCAACAGGTTCGGCTACAAGCCAGATTACAAGCCCACCCACAGAGCAGGAAAATAAAACGATTATCGATTGGGTGGACTTTCTTAAGCTGAACGGTATTTCTTATACCTATTCATGGCAAGCCGCACTTACAGACCCAAGCATGTTAGGTGATGAAATCAGCAAAATTGCTTTTCAAGTGGCAGACAATGTGAACGATGTTCATTATGCCACGAAAGACGGCGATGCGGCTTTTTTACCTATTGGAACGGTTGTATACGCCATAAAAGATTACCCGAATGGCGAGATCGTTGCCGTTCAGGACTTTCATGCTATAGGCGGTTACAAGCTGTACGTTGAGGAGGACAAAAAGAATAAATTGGGATTGACATTCGAGGAGGCTGTCCAAAACAAGATTATAAAGGCAGCCTTTTATCCGATGGGCGGAGAAGAAACGCCGATTTTGGAGTTGAAGAACGGCAGCCAAACTTTCCTGATGGATTTACTGCATCGTGCTGCTCAAGAACCGACTGTCGATATAAATCAAGAAGTTGCAAATTCGGTCTATTATAGCTTCGTGATGGATACCGGCGCGGCAATTGGTTACGTCGATAGAATTTACAGAAATGGTAATAAATATTATTGGAACCATCCTGAAGCAAAAGAGTTGCCGAGCGCGTTTTCCTATTATTTTGCAAATGAAAGGGACGTCGTATTTACAATTCAAGGGATGGGCTTCCCTCTGCCCAATCATACGGACACAGTAGCGACTGGAGAGCGAATTAAACGCGACAGCGGCATCAATAACATTACGTTGATCGCGGATGATAGGGTGACGGAGCGATCACTTTTTACACAAGAAACGATTGTTCAACTGTGGGGAAAAGCCAAAGAGATAAATCCAAGCGACGGCGAAAACAAAGTTTATTTATATATGGCGGACAGAGCGATGCCTGTGAGTAACGGGCAGTTGATCGCATACGTAACGAATAAAGATACGGTTGTTAAGCGTGGGAACGAAGGAGCTTTTAATGTGAAACTGATCCATCTGGACGGAACAGGTGACCGGACAATCGTTGAAGGGGCGAAGTACGGCAGAAACGTTATATTGCTTGACAGCGTTGGCGATAGGATTATTGCGGAGGGTGGGGAGCACTCATTGCTCGACATTAACATCTCAAATGGCAAGATCCGACATTTTCCCATTAATGGTATGCTTGATGCACTTTCGAAAGACGGCAGATACGTTCTGTACCGGAAAATGGCTAGTGAGTCACAGGTTGGTACCGAGATTGCGGTATTTGATCTTGATACGGAGAAGAGCATCGATCTGGGGAGTATACCAAAAAATTATGTATTTTCCCAAGGAGTTAAATGAAAAATCCAGTTGAAGATCGAGATCGAGTTGTACAGTTGTTGATTCTACATTTTTATTACGAACGGGCAGGATAGTGGAACTATAATAGGGGACAAAACGTCTAAAGGGTAAGAAATCCTAGAGATTGGTGGAGGGTTATGAGTAAGATTTTAAAATTAAAATTTTTTTGCCAGGTATCCAAATAATTTTGACTATTGTGGCAGTATTAATAGACCAAAGTTTTAATCATGGGCTTGGCGAGGGAGTAAATCAAGTAAGAGCCAATCTTGTAAGTAATATTGAATTTTTCATTAAGCTCTTTCTTGGATACGATGATATCGTAAATTACAACTTTAGATTAATAACAGTGTTATTGGCTATTGGCTTTTGGTATTTAGTTGGTTTAGCGATTGATAAGTTGATAAAACATTTCAGATAAAACGTCGTTCAGCTAACGAAGAACTATAGTTGAATGAACACCTAGGAAATGAGGCTGCCGGTATGATCGGTGGCCTTCATTACGTTAATGGGCAGAATAACGCAACTAAGTTAGTTGAAAATACGTCTTATATTCAAGAGAAAAAAGAGGTTATTTATCGGTTTCAAGAAGGGAAATTGAGGTGGAATTGGTGTCAAATCATAGGATTTTATTTGCAATATCAGTTGTCATTCTATTAGTTTCAATTATATTGACATGGATTTTTGCCATGACTGGTTTTAAACTAAATTTTTCGGGAGGCTTTGGCGAGAGTCGAATTCCCATTCAATTGATTAAAAAAGAGAGTTTGTATTGGAACGGTACAATAGCTTGTCTCACTGCTATCGTATCAACTATCTTCGCTATCATGAGTAAATCAAAAGTGTACATTACCGTCAATTTGACAGTTATGATTATTTTGAACGTTGCAAATTTGTACACATTGTCATTTTTAAAATCTTACCCAATCGGCAATATCGCTTATATTATCCGAAATTGTATTTCATAAAAAACAAGAGCATAAGAAAAGGTTGGATTGTTTATTGAACTCAATGGATAACGAGAGCTAAATATATAAAGCTAACTAGTGGTACTACCTTCGCTTAGACATTTACATAAAAATGGTAATAGTCATTGATTGACTGAAATTACATTATTAAATGTTCATAATGCCAAGTTCATTTAAAAAAGGGGTCTTTATGAGAAAGAAAATAAAATTATCTATTATATTCATTCTCATTGTTATAATAGCTTTTTTGGGTTATTCTTCTGCAAAAAAAGAAGCTATTTCTGTTGCGTTTCATGGTGAAGAAAGTAATTACGTTGTAACTGGTACTGAAATAGTTTGGTTCAAATTAACTCCTTATTGGAATGTTGGATACCTACTTAACGGAGTAGAAGGAAACATCCTAATTGACCCCCTTACAAAAGAAATCGTGGGAGAAGCTAATATGCCATAATATCACCTATCGAGCTGTTATGTTATGGTCTAAAACTGAGGCTCACATGGAGGACGTAGATATCAAAAAAAGATCTTCAATCGAAAAGTCAGAATGGTCGGTTACACGAGAAGAAAGTTTTGAAAAGTATTGTTTTGAGATTGTCTTTGGGTTTGGAGATAAGCTCCAGATTGAGAACAAGAAGGTCTATGTCGTTAAAAATGGCGAAGCAATTGAAGTGACGGTGCCACAAAACATTGAACATTTTGGTACGAGGCCTGGCTCGGATTAAGGGCTTTTTACAGTATCGATTAGAATTAGATTGTTAGTTCAACTAACGAAGAACAATAGTTGAAAGGCAACCGGCAGCCGCGACAACGGCAGCCGATTCCGCTGCTACGTGTCATTTCCATCTCCGCTGATTACTAGCGAGCGATTGTTATTACATCTTATTAACTTATCTGCGGTAAGTAGATGGAAAACTCTGTCCCTACGTCTTTCTCACTGTTGATTTGCACTTTTCCCTGTAAATTGCGAATTATCTGTAAGCTCACCATCATACCAAGACCTGTCCCACTTTCTTTTAGTGAGTAGAATGGTGACCCTAACTTATCAATCTGATCCTTTGTCATCCCGATCCCTTGATCCTTAACGCTTATCTCAATAAACCCATCGATTTTTGGAGCGCAGGTCAACCAAATTGTCCCGCCGTTCGGCATTGACTCAATAGCATTCTTCAGGATATTAATGAGTGATTGATTCAGCTTCTGAGGATTAGCATGAATCCAACAGTCATCATGATAGACCGCTTTTATCTCGACATTGCGAGACAAGGCGTAGGTTTGAATAATATTTTCTAAGCGACGTAGCTCGGACGCCACTTCAATCGGTGGATTCTCGGTTGTTATTGGTTTTCCAAACGCCAACAGATCATTAATAATGGCATTTGCACGATCTATTTCATCAATAGAGTATTTAATGTACTCCTTCATTTTATCAGATAGTTCCGGTTGATTTAGAAGCTGAAGGAACCCTCGAGTAATCTGCATTGGATTTCTGATTTCGTGGGCGAAGACGCTTGTTAAATCACTTATGACCCGGACCCGTTCCGCCTCTGATTGCAGCTGCTGATTCTTTAGGATTATTTCCTTTATATTTTCGATTAACGAAGTGAAGAACCATACAACCACAACAATAAAAATTAGATGAATTATCTGTACCTGAAAGACCTTAAGTGAAGCTCCTCTTAATATTGAAGACCATGTTAGTCCAGCAAGACAATAGTATATGGAAAGTATGAGCGCAATTTGTATTCTCTTATTTTTCTTTCCTTTAACGAAGATCTTTTGAAAGAATAAGAAAGCCGGCATGGCAGTTAAGATTGTCAGAATAGTATTATAGAATCCCAGATCGATTCCAAGAAAAAGTCGGTATAGGATGATAAGCGCAGATAGAAATAACCCTGTTCTCGTACCAATGTATAACGTCCCTAGCAGTAAAGGGACGATTCTAATATCCAGACTGATATAGGAGTTAACATTAGTCCGAAAGGACATACATAAGAGGATGGATAGCCCACATAGTGCGGACGCGATGATCTTTTCGATTTTATTTCTCTTCGACTTCTCCTCAAAAAAAATGTGATAAGTGAATATTAGTATTGTTATAAGCGCTAATTGCAGCAAAAAATCTTTGATTTCGTTCATATTACGTTCCATCACCTTTTTAAATAAGTGCTAGCATTTTCTTTTTCGTAGCTGTTGTATGTAATTCGACAATTTCTTCTAATTCCCTTCTACTTTCGCTCACATCAGAATGTTGAGATCAACGTTTCAATCATTGCCCCTCAGACCTGATGACGAGAGGGCAATCTGCCGCGATCCTTCACATATGCGCAGCGCGTTTCCCCTAGGGGTTGCCTTTTTTCCGCTAACGCAGAACTATAGTAATAAAAGCATGAAAAGTCTTTAAAGAATTAGGAGGCATTAGTGATGCTAAGATGCTCATGGTGTATGAAGAAAATTAAAGAAGAGAGGCCCTGCTACGGTCTAAATGTCAAGTTTGCTTCGGGAGTTGATTTTGACGAGAAAGATGGAAGAATAATTTCATTATATTTAAAAACTAGAAATACAAGTGTTCCTTTAATAGTTGTGGCCGATGATTCAGAAGCAAAAAGAAATGGACAGGATGGGATCTTTGCACTTTGTAGTGAGAACTGTGCAACTAAGATGAAAGAAACAATTACAAAAGAATTAGAGCTATTTTCAGGTGAAAGCAGTATGGTACGTTTATAAAACAAGCGGACTCTAAACATTAAACCAACAGATCGATAATTGAACAAATAACGCAGAATGGCTGCCGCCAATAAATCCGGCAGCCTATTCAGCTCCCTCAGAGAATAAGGCAATGGGACCGCATTCGAAATAAAGGACTGAATTGCTCGATTAACGACTCCCATGGCCATCCATGCGGGAGATCCTGCATTGCGTCATCTAGCCCGGTTATAGTCAGTCAGCCGGCGTTTCCGATATTGTCGCGCGGTTCGCCGGAGATGAAATCATCGTACTGGCATGTGATCGCGGACAGAGTAGCCTCATCACGATCATTGAGGCTACTCTGTCCGCGAACCTGCTTCGGCTTGAAGACGGGAACGAGTTATCGATCACCGTAGTATCGGATCCAGCCATTTTCCGAAAAATGCCTTTGAGCTCTATAAGCGAGCGGATAAACGCATGTATCGGATGAAGGAAGATGCTATGCCGAATACGAAAAAAAGAAGTCGACCATCTCGTGGTCGACTTCTAATTATTCTATTGCGCGGTCAGGATTTGTGGACCTTCAGCCGTGATGGCGATCGTATGCTCGTATTGGGCGGCGAGCTTGCGGTCCAGCGTCCGCGCGGTCCAGCCGTCCGGATCGATTGTCATGAAGTAGGTGCCTTCGGTGATCATTGGCTCGATCGTGAACACCATGCCTTCCTTGATGCGGAGGCCTTTGCCGGGCTTGCCGACATGCATATAGTTCGGGGCCTCGTGCAGGTCCCGGCCGATGCCATGCGCGAGTAGGTCACGCACGACGCCGAATCCGTTCGATTCGGCATGCCGCTGGATGGCGCTCGTTACGTCGCCGAGCCGATTGCCGGGCTGCGCCTGCGCGATACCGAGGTCAAGGCATTCCTTCGTGACGCGCATCAGCTTCTCGGCTGTCGGTGAGATCTTCCCGACCGCATAGCTCCAGGCTGAATCGCCGAGCCAGCCGTCGAGCTCCGCGACCGTGTCGATAGTCACGATATCGCCCTCCTCAAGTGGTTTATCTCTAGGAAAGCCATGTGCGATCACGTCGTTGACGGAGGCACAGGTCGCATATTGATAGCCCTTGTAGCCCTTCGTGTAGGGTTTGGCGCCGTGCTTCAAGATAATGTCCTCGAAAATGCGCTCAATCTCGTTCGTCATGATTCCCGGTTTGATGAGCGGGGCGATCGTGCGATGGCATTCGGCCACCACTTGGCATGCCTTACGGATAGCCTCGATTTCATGCTTGCTTTTTAAGATGACCATGTTCGTATCAGGACTCCTTCGTAATAGCTTGCATCGCGAGTTTGGCGATTCGATCGACGTCCAGCTCGGAAGTGCCCGCATAGTAGTGCAGCCCGCAGCAGCCGACCAGCACGGCAAGCATATGGTCGACGCTGTCGTCTTCGCGCTGGGCGATCGATTGGAGCGGAACGTACAACCGTTCCATGAATCGTCTCTTGGTGGAGTTCCGATCCCTCTCAGGCAAGCCTGCATAATGTTCCGCCGCCATTTTGTAGACGAGATATGCGCGGGCGTCCGACTGCCACAGCCGGAGCAGCGCCTTGCAATACGTCAACATCTGCCTATCATCCTGGCCGCCGCCGTAGATGTTTGCCCATTCTGCCAGGGCTTGCTCGCATCGCTCGAAGCCGCTGCCTAGCACATCTTCTATTAACATATGTCGGTTGGGGTAATAATGGTATACCGTGCCGTAACCGATCTCGGCCTCGCGGGCGACGTCGCGAATATCAAAGCTGCCGCCCGTATGGAAGTAGGTGCGCGCGGCGGCGTCAAGGATCTGTTCACTGCGCTGCATGCGGATGAGCTCATTTTGTTCTTTGGTACGGGGGCACATGGACGCGTACACCTCCTTGTATAGACCTGCAAATTTGTCGATATAAACATAGTAACGCATGGGGCAGGGATATGCAAATTATCTGTTAGAGAAATAAAGTTATTTAATTGAAATAAAGTTCTTTAGTGAACTGAACAAAGACAGAACTCCAGGCAGGTAGTTTCGGAGGAGGTAGGGTGTGCGACGGTAGCAGCATTAACGGGAAACGTTTGTTCAATAAGAAATCAGGACGAGGCTGCCGGCATGAATAGGCAGCCTCGTTAAAGTAACGGGCAGTAGAGCGTGGCGGAAAGCTACGTACCTTTGAAGTATTGGGCAGAAATGACTGAATTAATTATTCTTGAAACAACAGAAGGATTTCCCACAAAGTTCCAGAAAGTAATTAAGGAAAGAGATATTTAAGAATAACCTCAAATAGGAGGGATTAAGATGTCAGACGGCATGCAAAAAATACTTTTTGACCCAATGAAACACCCCGAATGGGTAGCACCCCATAGCCCAGAGTGGTATAAACAATTGTTCGAAGAAGTGGGGGAATATAAATACCCTTGGAAGTCAACGTTTGATGAACCGAGAGCTGAAATGATATTGGCAGATAAAATAACTTCATACTTATGTGAAGGTCGATTATTGGATGTTGGATGTGGTCACGGTGAATTTGCGTTACAATTTGCATTAAATGCAAGAGAGGTTGTCGGGATTGATGTAGAAGAGGGCTTTATTGAAACGGGGAACAAAGCTAAATTTGTAGAAAACATCAACTTTTTGATTCTTGATGGAAATGGTAATTTGCCCTTTCCAAATGATTATTTCGATGTAGCATATACAAAAAAAGGACCAAGAGATTGGTATCACGAGGGCAATCGAATTGTTAAAGCAGGTGGGGTAATTTTAGGGTTCTACCATGCTGGCAGTCACGGTGCTTTACGAGAGCTATTCCCAGGTCTATATTCCCAAATACCAAAGCCAGAAGCAAATGACATATTGTGTGAACTTAATCTTCATGAAAGTGGTTTAACGGATATTAAAGTAGAGCTACTTGAAGAAATTGAATACCTTTCTACACCAGAAGATGTTCTTATTAAAAAATGCTTTGGACAGAGCCAAAAACTAAGAGAAGTTGTTTGGCAGGAATGCTTACAAGATGTAGAGGGAATTTTTAATAAATATGCTACTTCAAAAGGACTGAAAATAATTAATTATTATCACTTATTAACAGCAAAAGCTTCGTAAATTAATTCAGCTAACGCAGAACGATAGTTCCATAATAATGTACTCTCTAGGCTGCCGGTAATCGCTCGGTGGCCTATTCCATTAACGGGCAGTTTTGCTTTGCAGATGGGGGTGACCTTGGAGCATCTTCTACTGGACCATGCTGAATACATAGCCATGTGGGCTGTATGCCCCCGGCGGTGCTTTTATGTTTGGAGTCAACACTCAGTTGCTGAGAGTACATATAGCACGAAGATGAATAGTAGAACAACCTCGTATGTTCTAAATAAAATTGCAATAGAATAATTTTTATAAAATATGGAAGGAACGTCTGATTCCACGAAAAACTGTTTAAATCGACTGACATAATGTAGATTACTTCCTCAGTAATCAATAATGGAGGGGATGCAACGATGGCCATTATAGAGCAGACGATTTTCAATTCATTTGGAAACAGAATTATTACTAAGGATAAAGAGATTCATATTGTCGGCAAAATGGATGAACCGCTTATTTTAATATTGGACAATGTATTAAGCTACACAGAATGTGACGCGTTGATTGACTTAGCTAATAACAGAATGCTGCGAGCTAAAATCGGCAAATCTAGCGTAGTAAGCGATATTAGAACAAGCAGCAACATGTTTTTTGAGGAAAGCGAAAATGAATTGATTCAAAAAGTTGAGACCAGAGTTTCTGAACTGATGAATATACCGATTTCACATGCTGAACCGCTGCAAATTTTACATTATAAAGCTAGGGAACAGTATCAGCCTCATTTCGATTATTTCACATCCGGAAATGTTGTAAACAATCGCATCAGCACACTGGTGATGTATTTAAATGACGTGGAAAATGGCGGCGAAACGTATTTCCCTTCGCTTAGTTTTGCAGTAACGCCGAAAAAAGGCAGTGCCGTCTATTTTGAATATTTTTATAACGATAATCGCTTAAATGAACTAACATTACATGCAGGAAATCCCGTCGCAGTCGGGGAAAAATGGGTAGCGACACAGTGGATGAGAAGACAAAGGCATCGCGACATTTAAAGGACGAAATTCACCCGTCGTCTTAGATATTGAATCAACCAACGGAGAACGGGAGTGGAGGAGTTTGCAGCGATGCAGCTCCTTTTTCATTGTAACGGGCAGTATAATGTGGCAAGTTGAGGGGGCCTAACTTTGTGATATAATTATTTACATGTTTTATCAATAAAGGACTGGGAGGGATCAAAGATGGATATTACACAAAATTCAGTTTCCGGCGAATCCCGCGGTCGGCCACGAAGTAACGAGGTTCATCGCAGCATTTTGGATGCGACATTGTCCTTGCTCGCTGAGCATGGCGTCGAGAAACTAAGCATTGAAATGATCGCTCAACGTGCAGGTGTCGGGAAAAGCTCAATCTACCGAAGGTGGAACAATAAGGAAGCTCTGATTGTTGAAGCACTCGAACAAATAAAACCTGAATTCAAAGCGTCTGCAGAAGGGGATCTTAACGAGGTCTTATACGAACTTGCGCGTAATTTCGCTCAGCAGATGAATACACCGCTTGGAAAGCAAATGCTCTCGCTGCTGATTTCAACCATATCCGGCAGTTCCCAAATATCCGAATCGTTCTGGGAAAATCATTCTCTTCCCAAGACAAAAGAAATTTCAAGTATTATTGCTCAACACCGTTCTAAAGAGAGGCTAAGCGATAAGGTCAATGTTGACCTGGTTTCAGATTTGTTGATTGGCTTTGTTATGTATCAATTGTTGTTTAAGCCCCCATCCACGGGTTTGGATGATTCCATTAAACAAGGAATAGAGCTGGTCGTAAACGGCATGAGAGAACCCAATTAAGGACCTTGTAGCAATGAAGCAAGGTTTTTTTATTTGACATATACGATACGATATTGTATCGTATCGTATATAGCCAAAAAGGAGTGAATCAAATGAAGAAAAAGGCCACGAAAACAGTGATCATTACGGGAGGAAATACGGGGTTGGGATTTGAAGCGGCCAAAGTCATTGCTGGCGCTTCCACGGATTGGCATGTCGTTATAGCATCGCGCAGTCAAAACAATGGAGATCAAGCAGCCCAGGATTTGATTCAGACCACTCAAAATCCCAATGTCTCTGCGATGGTATTGGACCTGTCCTCCATTTCATCGGTCAACCAATTTGCCGATCAGTTCTCAAAGGCGGGGCTTCCTCCACTTCATGTCATTGTCTGCAATGCCGGTACTCAATTTGCGCAAGGTACACAAATGACTGCCGATGGTATTGAAGCCACTTTTGGCGTGAATCATCTGGGTCACTTCATGCTTGTGCGGTTATTGCTAAATCACCTTCAAGAAAACGGACGTATCGTCGTCGTAAGCAGCGATACTCATGATTTCAGCAAGAAAACCGGAATGCCAGCTCCTCGTTACGTAAGTCCCACCATATTGGCTGATCCTGTTGAATCCGATCGGCTGCTAAGTAATCTATCTGATTTAGCAAAAGGTCAGGTTCGCTACACCACTTCCAAGCTCTGCAATCTGTACTTTGCTTATGAGCTGTCCCGTCAAATTCAGCAATCCAAGCGTTCCATCTCGGTGGCAGCATTTAATCCCGGTATGATGCCTGGCAAAGGCTCAGCCCTCACGAGGGATTATAATCCTTTGTTACGATTTATGTGGAATAATATCATGCCGCTTTTGCGTTTCGTTCGCTCCAGTGTTCGGACAACCAAACAATCCGGAAATGATCTTGCAAACCTTGTTCTTAGGGGCTTTGTACAGAGTGGAACGTATTGGGACGGACCTAAAGAAATAGCATCGTCCGAGGAATCGTACAATAAGGAGCATGCACTTGAGCTTTGGAAGTGGAGTTCTGAAAAGCTTAACTTAAAATTACAGGTCTAGTCTGGGTAAAGGAAGACATTGAATAAAAGTTAGCTCAAACAACCAGGGGGGCAGATCGCCGCGGCAACTGCTTCCTGCATGTTCTCCGATGATGATTTTGAACTGTAGCAAAGTGTAGTGCTTCAACTAACGGAAAAGTAGGAGATTACAATGGTAATCTTAACTTTACAACCGAGGATGGGAATGACGGAACCATGTATCCCGAAACCATTCCGCCAATACTCCTGCGCGCGTCATGACTAACAGGTCATGTGGTGTGAAGTACAGGTAGATTCGGCAGAACGAAGGCTAGAGCCATTCGAATAGAAAAGGTATGCCAACGGATATGCCGCGTGAATAAAAACATGAAGCCAGCCGGTCATTACGATAGGCTGGCTTTGTTCAACTATCGGGCAGGATTGTTAAGATTGGATATAGAGGGCAAGACTTTTAATAAAGGAGTTTGAAAGGATGAACTAATGTGATAAAACATAACCGATTAATCTTGTTGATTCTAGTCATCGTTGTTGGTTTTGCAGTTTGGCAGAGTTATCAACTGAGTATGAAGCATAAGGCAGAAAAACTTCATATAGCCCATACGGCACAACGTACAACCAATTTTTTACACACAGTTCAGCAGTCGATTGAATCAATTAATAATAAAAATGAATGGGATAATATAAGAACAAGAGATTTCCTCCGTGTTTGGTTATCTTACACAAATGAGAGTATAATCAATACAAACTCAACATTGGGGGACTTCCAATCCCTTGTTTCTTTTAAGTCTAGACAGAATATGAATGATATCAGTTTTCAATATTCTGAATGGTGGACTAAGGTAGCAAACATACTTGATAAGTCTAGTCCATTAACAACTGAAGATAAAACACATATTACCAAATTGAGCAAAATTGTTTCAAAAGTAGATGGTATCTATCCACATGATATAAATGATTGGGAAGGGATTTGGGTTGCTTTTTCAAGATTGAACGAAGAGTGGAAAAAACATGATTGACTAATCACAATCGTATTAAACTAACGGGAACGAGAGCTCAATGACCACCACGACGAGGCTGCCGATTAAGGATTGGTGGCTCGCTGAGCTATCGGGCAGCATTCCTATTATGTAGAAATACGAGGTTTGAAAAACAAAAAGACTCCTTGGTATGATGTTCATGGATCCTAGATGCTGGGCAGCGAACGGATCCAAAAACATTACCAAGGAGACTACAAGATGCATTCTACTCAAAATGAACGAATTAATCAAATCACTTCTGCATCACTCATCGTGGGTGTAGATATTGCAAAGTTTAAACAAGTGGCTCGTGCACAAGACTTTCGCGGAGTCGAATACGGGAAGCCAATTTCATTTGAGAATAACCGGGAAGGCTTTGAATTATTCGTGAGCTGGTTCACGGAGATCATGAATGAGCAGGGGTTCCAGGACGTAATAGTTGGCATGGAGCCAACAGGCCACTACTGGCTAAACCTTGCACATTACCTAAACGAACAGCAAATTTCATGCGGTGTGGTGAATCCGCTGCACGTGAAGAAAAGCAAAGAACTTGATGACAACTCGCCAACAAAGAATGACATAAAAGACGCTAAAGTCATCGCACAGCTCGTCAAAGATGGGAGATATGCCGTACCGAATCTTATGACCT
Organism: Paenibacillus sp. V4I7; assembly: GCF_030817275.1. Taxonomy (NCBI): domain Bacteria; kingdom Bacillati; phylum Bacillota; class Bacilli; order Caryophanales; family Paenibacillaceae; genus Paenibacillus; species Paenibacillus sp. V4I7. The sequence continues at coordinate 1,282,533 of NZ_JAUSZD010000002.1, forward strand.
TTACGTATTTTGGAGCATAAGGTATCATTTTGGTAAAGTCAGGAGTTGGGATTTGGAAAGGAGCGATAGCTCAGATGTTAAAAATCGGGGAGTTTTCAAAACTGAGTCGCGTTTCGATCAAAACATTACGATATTACGATGCTATGGGACTGCTGAGACCAGATGTCGTGGACGAGAACAATGGCTATCGCTATTATTCTGAAGCACAGCTATTGACCGTTAAGCGAATAGTAGTATTTAAGGAGCAAGGCTTTACTCTGGAGCAGATCATCCCATTTTTGGAAGACCATATATCGCCGGAAGTCGTGAAAAGTAGGTTGACGGATAAGCAGATAGAACTCCACCGCATCATTGAAGAGTCGAAGAATCAACTGAACGAAATTAATAAAAGGATTCATCGCGTTGAAGAGTCCGCTAATCGCAATGAAGATGAGCATTCGATCTCGATCCGCGGTATAGATCCGCTGCAAGTAGCTTCCATTCGCGATATTGTTCCCTACACGCAACTTTGTCTGCTACTTGATGAGGTCACTCAATACGTGCGTACTCACGGCGATTATCAAGTGAGTTCGCTGATTATTATTAAGCATGACCATTACGCAGAAACGGATCAAGTTGATCTTGAAGTGGCATTGCCCATAATGAAAAACATTCCGAGCAGCAACAGAGTGAAGGTTAACTCTCTGCCTAGGATCCATGCTGCGGCTTCTCTTATACATCGTTGCGATCCTTACGGCATTACTTGTCGGGCTACTACGGAGTTGTCGTCATGGATCTCCGTCAACGGATACACCCAGGTTGAGAGGGCCCCTATCCGGGAAGTTTATATAACCCCTGATCAAGATATTTACGGTAGGATGCGCCTATCAGAATTGCTCATTCCGATAGAACCTGTCTAATAGCAAATCTTAATATCGATGCTCTATTCAGCCTTTGGCGAGTGGAGCATTTTTTTCGTTGAAAGTCTTGACTCTCCCCTTAAAGGGAGAGTGTACAGTAGGGGTACAAATAACAAGGAGTGATAGATATGAAACGGTTGTACGGAAAAACGGCACTAGTTACTGGTGGAAGTAGGGGGATCGGAAAAGGTATTGCATTAAGGCTTGCGGAAGAAGGGGCTCTGGTAGCCATACACTATGGCAATAACCATGAGGCAGCACTTGATGTCGTCCGAGCCATTGAGGAGAACGGGGGCAATGCTATTTCAATAGGAGCGAAGCTTAATTCCGTTGCCGGCGTTGCCGAATTGATCCAATCCTTGAGGTCGGAGCTTACTCGAATGAATGGAGACAGTAAGTTCGACATTCTCATAAATAATGCAGGGATTGGAACGTCAAATACATTTGAAGAAACAACAGAAGAATCATTCGATGAGGTGTTCGCAGTGAATGTAAAAGCACCTTACTTCCTTGTTCAGCAAGCGCTGCCCCTGCTTCGTAACGAAGGACGTATTATCAACATCTCTTCCGGGGTGACGCGTATCGCATATCCTCAACTCATGGCCTATAATCTTACGAAAGGGGCTATTAACACATTCACCCTGCACCTAGCTCAATTGCTGGGATCTCGTGGGATTACGGTGAATTCCGTTCTTCCCGGTATTGTAGATACCGACGTCAATGCCTCCTGGCTGCATACACCGGAAGGACAAAAACAGGCTAGCGAACAGTCCGTATTCGGCAGAGCCGGACAACCATCCGACATCGCGGATATCGTAGCGTTCCTCTCCTCATCAGACAGCCGCTGGGTAACAGGGCAATTAGTGGACGCAACAGGAGGTTCGCATTTGTAAGTCTGGCGCGGCACCCATGCGGGTGCCCTTCGCTTTGGACTCTTTTTGGGGAGACAGGATTCAGCTATTGATTTTTCCGTTAGTCTACACATCACTCTAGATCCTTTTCGTTAGTAGACTTGTTTGCTGTCAGATAATATTGAAAAACTGGATTTAACATTTCGAACAGTTGTTCGAGCGGAGTTGTCGATAAGACCTTGCTGCGTAGCATATTCCGAACTTCAGCCAACCCAATCAATTGGGATAGAATAAGCTCTGCCCTTAATTGTTTGTCTGGAGCTGAAATCTGTTCGGCAATTGGTTGAACGATGTCTAGGTCAAGCAACTTGCTGAGTGATGATGCAGCCTCGGGGTTCGCTATTGCGCGCATAATGATCAACAGCGGGTTGTTGGGATCTTGTATTAAAAAAACACGATTTGGAATTTTTCTAAACAGTAATAATCAGCTAATAGGAAGAAATAGTGAATTAGAATAATACTGTTGGGTTTTAAGTTCACTGACAGTAACTGTCAGTGAAGATTTATTTTAGCTTCTGAAAATGCAAGTTTCGCCAATCTGGTTAAACTCAATATCTATTTAGTTAATGGAAGCGACCCGCGAATTGGTTACAAAGCATTCCAAGAAGTGGCTGGTTTCTTAGAGAAACCACCATTGGTCACCGTTCTATTTGTTTCGGTATTTCCGCGTCCATCTTGCCTTCTTGAAATAGATGGAATTGCTGTCATTGAAGATAAGGACTAAGTCTGTATGATTTATCTGTAAGGATGAGGAAAGCAATGAACAAAAAAGAAACACATTCACTAATAATAATTCTTACTGAAGATAAAGATGTAGAAATTCTTCAAAAGGCCACGAAGAGATTAGCCCTCTTATGAAATGATAAATAATAAGCAAAATCATTCAACTACCATGAAAGAACGGGTTAACTTTCATGCTCTGTGGTGGATTGCAAGAGATGCATGGATGGCTAACGGCGAACTATAGTTAAATAAAGACACCGGCAGCAACCGGCTTCCTTTTCGTTACGCTAACGGGAACTTTAGTTCTATGGGAAAGGGAGCAGTTTGCCGCCGCGGCATTAGTAAGTAGTGGTAGTTTCATTCGGCCGAATTATTGGAGGAGTAATCATAAACCATGAACAAAATACTTATCAAATTGGAGAATATGGTAGTTTTCACTGTTTGTATTTTTTTTATTATCGTTTCGATTTCAGTTGGTGGTTGTTTATCCTGTTGATACTTGCTCCTGACATATCAATGTTTGGGTATTTGAAAGGAAATGTGGTAGGTGCAAGAACTTACAATCTTTTTCACACTTATTTACTCAGTACGCTTGTCCTTTTGTTTGGACTCGTTGTACATATGGACTTCGTAATTGAAATTGGGTTGATTTGGACGGCACATATCGGAATCGATCGTTTCATGGGGTATGGGTTGAAGAATGATATCGGCTTTAAAGATACGCACATCAATCGGCTTTAGGCTGTTCAACTAACGCAGAACGATAGTTGAATGAGACTGTAAGCAATAGTTTGTAAGAAGTACTTCAAAACTTATTTGTAATTCAGGTTTTTTGCCCGAAAACATCACTTCAAAACTTAATTTGTAAATCACTTTTATAAGAAAATCCAGCAAACCCTTGAGTTTGCTGGACTCTTGCACTTCAAAACTTATTTGTCACCCGACAGACGCTATCGAGTGACAAATAAGTTTTGAAGTAACAAATAAAGTTTTGAAGTAACAAATAAAGTTTTGAAGTAACAAATAAAGTTTTGAAGTAACAAACAAAGTTCTGAAGTAACAAACAAAGTTCTGAAGTAAGAAATAAAGTCTTGAAGTAGTGAATAAAAATATGATTAGTTCTTCTTAGCGTTCACTCACTTGGGTGAACGCTTTTTAATGAGATGACGCGTGCGGCGATTAAACTAACGGGCAGTAGAGTATTGTAGTAACTCTAGGGTTGAGGGATGACGTTTGAAGTTACTTTATTTTCGTTTAATCAATCTTTCAATAATAACCATTATTACAAGTCCAATGAAAACCAACGCTACAATCCTTCCATCCACACCTGTTGCATTAGTTATTCCACCTGGAATTTTATACACTTAAATCACCTTTCTAAATAGTTTAGTTAACCTATATTTACAATGTATCGGTTCGGGAATGAAAAATAATTGGTTATAGTCATTACGCTAACGGAAACGATAGCACAATTACAAATAGGCTGCCAGCATCAGCGAGGGTTGCGAAATAGATCCATTTCTCAATAAATAATGAAGAACCTAGATAAAATGAAGAGACCATAGCTCTTTGCTATGGTCTCTTTCTATGAAGCGGTCAGTAAAATTACAAATTACGAAATTCTCCTCACTCACTTCAACTGTTCGTCAACGCCTACCGCTGAACCTTTTGATCGCTTCCTCGGTCACCGGTGCGAAGAGGTTAACCAGGTTGCCGTCGGGATCGCGAAACAGCACAGCACGGTTCCCCCACGGCATCGTGGTTGGTCCCTTTACCCACTCGTCGACAAACGGCTTCAAGCGCTCGTATTCGGCATCGACATCGTGGACGCGGAACTCGATGATGACAGTGTGATTGTCGGCCGCCACTGCGGAACCAGCGCCGAACAGTTGCACCGTCTGGGTGTGGCCGATCGCCAGAGTGCACGATGGCACAACGAGTTCGGCAAAGATTGGCGCGGGGCGTTCCGCCGTAACACCCATGACTTTCTCATAGAACTCGACGAGACGATCCACGTCGTCGGTAATGATGCGTACTGAAGCAAAATTCACGAGATACCATCCTTCCTATTATAAATGATACAATAATACCGCATCATATCATTTTGGGCCAAAATACTTCGCACTATATCCCACTCCTTTACGATTACTTACTCCGATTATAAAAAAACGCTACTGACAACAGTATGTCAGTAGCGTTTTAACATTTTTTGGGTTTAGCTACGGTAAACTTATTACATCCTACAGACCTATTTTTAAACTAAGCCCCCAACTAACCATCTCTCTTTACTCATTACTTCTGCTCGTTTCGTATTTATACCAGATAGTCAACGAATAGGAATTCTAACTTGATCAGAGCGAATTCGTCCATCCAATGTTTTTCTTGGTGAATGCCGTTGGCAATTCCCCTGATAAAATTTTTCAGCTAAGCGCAATGCTGCAGGAGAGGACATTCTGGACTCTATATAAATGCTCAGCAGGCTTTTTATAGCACATCTGAAGGGCGGATGTACTAATCCACCCAGATGGTCAAATCCAGAATTGGCAAGACAAAGATGCTGTGCAAGTCGGCGATCGGAAAGGATGGTCATGAGATTGGGGCCAGGTCGTCGTAAAGTATACAAGGATAGCGGGATGATTCATTGTGTACACAACAACCGGTGATTTAAGTTAATGGTTCTCTGAACGGGCAGGGCAGAGCAATAGCGAAAGGACCTATCCCAGCAGTTCTTTGGCTCCGTTCATCACTAAGGGCAAAGACTGTTTAACGAATGATTCCGCACTTATTAGACACCCCTCTTTGTTCCAAACGTAAGCCGCCCCATACATCCCCCAACTTAACATGATAGAAGCTGTATTTATTAAGAATTGCGCGTTTGGATTCGATAGCATCTTGTCTTTGTCTATAAAGGAAAGAAGTATCGTTTGAATTTTTTCCTTTATTTGAATTTCGAATACAGGTACAAGCGATGTATTTCTTCTTTTGCACATAGTGCTTAAACCCTTGTGAAATTCGCATACCCCCAGAAAAATACTCTGAATTGTTTCTTCATTCAATACTTCGTGACCGCTTATTCTACGATTTATGATTGTCATAAATGATTCCATTAGTCTGGCCTCAAGAATTTCGAATTTATCTACAAAGTGCGCATAAAAAGTCGCTCTGTTAACAGTAGCCCGCTCTGCAATATCCCTAACGGTTATCGATTCAAAGTCTTTTTCTTGAATTAATGAAGCAAAAGCGTCTTGAAGGAGTCGCCGTGTACGTATCACACGAGGATCAGCTTCATTTTTTTTAATCGTCATAGTTAAGATCTCCCCAGTAAAACAACATTATAGAAATGGTGTTGTCAATACAACGGTTTATGGTTATTGATGATTGCGTACCATTCGGTTGTTATTATAACATACAAATACAACAAATGTTGTTTAAACGACTAATGTTGTATTGAATCAAAATGATAAATGCCATTTTTTTTACAAAAGGGGGGGAGAGAGAACCATGTCGGTTTCACAACCGTCGCAAACGAAGGAGCACCAACTTTTTTTTGATATTATTCGAGAACGCCTGTCGGTTAGTAGCTATGATCCCGAGATCAAGATATCTCGGGAGGAATTGACCGAAACATTACGGCAAGCCCCGCGCTGGCTCCTTCAGCTGCTAACCCGAAGCCGTGATGGTTTCTCGATATCGACAAAAATATAGTTATTTAAAACACATCAGGAGAGTGAATTATGAAGAGCACATGGAAAGTTAACGTTCTAGCCTTGATAAGCTTTTTAGTTGGAACATCCAATTACATTGTTTCCGGGATATTAGACCGAATCGCAGAGACGTTGGGAACAAGCGTTGCGGCAGCAGGCCAGCTCATTACGGTTTATTCCCTGGCCTATGCGGTCGGCACTCCTATTTTGATGGCGCTGACGGCCAAAATGGACCGGCTTAAGCTCCTACTTTATTCGCTGGGCCTCTTTATTGCCGCAAATCTGCTGACATTTATTTTGTCCGGCTTCGGTTTCTTCATTGCCGCGAGAATCATTACGGCGTTAGGCGCCGGGGTGGTCACAGTTAATGCGCTCAGCTTCGCCGCCAAAATCGCTCCGCCAGGTAAACAGGCCATCGCCATCGCCAACGTTACCATGGGCATTACCGCATCGCTCATCATCGGCGTCCCGCTCGGCAGAATGGTAGCCTCGGATTTTGGCTGGAAAGCGGTATTTCTGGCCATCGCAATTGTCGGGGGCTTGGCCATGCTTGTCATTGCTGCGGTTATACCACGTATGCAGGGCGACAAGCCTGTCCCTTTGATCAAACAATTTGCTTTGTTAAAAAAACCTCAAGTTTTGGTTGCTTTAGCGATTACTTTTTTCTGGTTGGGAGGTTATTCCCTTGCCTATACTTACTTATCACCTTTTCTGCTAGAGGTGACTCATTTAAATGAATCATTGATTAGCGCAGCTCTGTTCGTGTTCGGCGTTGCCAGTTTGATTGGCTCGAAAGTCGGCGGCTACAGTGCGGATAAACGGGGCATCAAATACACGCTCGTTTCAGGGATGGTGCTTCACGTCATTTCGTTGATTTTGTTATCCTTAGTCGGACAGTCGGTCATTGCCGTAATCGCCATTTTGATTCTCTGGTCTTTTGCCGCTTGGTCATCAGCTCCTGCGCAGCAATTTAACCTGGTTTCGCTTGTTCCTGAATCCTCGGGCGTCATGCTGAGCTTGAACAGTTCCATGATGCAGCTTGCCATGGCTGTCGGCGCAGGAATCGGCGGGCTGATCGTTAACCGTGTTTCTTTAGCATCCATTACCTGGTTCGGGGTACTCGGCGTACTCATCGCCATCATTGCTGTGTTTGTATTGTCCAGCATGGCATCACGGCATTCGGTGGTTCAATCAGTGGATTAAGTTTTAGATGATTTTTTATGATAGCGAAGAAATAGATGAGGAAGTTGGAAAGTGCAAAGAGCATTCAACTAACGGAGAACGATAGCTCCATGACGAAGCTGCCAGCACAGATCGGCAGCTTCATTACACTAACGTGCAGGATAGTTAAGATCATTTCATCTGAATTAAAAACCAGCTTCTTCTTTTGGAGGGGCTGGTTCTTTCTTTTTATATCTTGTAATGCTCTTTCCAGAATAGCGTCCACGTACGGATTCATATAAATGCTAAAAAGGCAGTCGATCATCTGGTCGGCAGCCCATGTTTATTCAGATTAGAGCTTGTGCTTTTCAATAAACGAATGAATCCTTCGTAATCCTTCGCCAATTTCCTCTTCTGTCAGCTTCCCATAGCCTAAAACAATCTTACCGGGATGCCGGCCTTTATTCCTTGCATAATCATCGAACGAACTAAGACGTACACCATAAGCATCTATTTGATGCCAATCGATTTTTCCGTATAACTCCGGTCGAAATGCGATTTGAACGTGCATGCCTGCTTCATCCCCCAAAATCTGAGCTCCATCATTGAATAAACGTTGACATTGCTCTGTCAGGAAGATCCGCCTCTTTTTATAGATACCTTTCATTTTGTGGATATGCCGATCCAAATGTCCATCCTCCATGAAGCGAGCTAAGGCAGCTTGGGTGATGCCCGATGTGCTCAGATTTAAATCGATCCTCGTTTGAACAACTTGATCAATCAGTGCGGGAGGAACGATGAGAAAACCAATTCTCAGTGCTGGCGATAACGTTTTACTGAACGTGCCTGCATAGATAACGCGAGAGGGGGCCAGGATCTGAAGAGGAGGAATGGGACTGCCCTTATGCCGGAACTCGCTATTATAGTCATCTTCCACTATATAATGCCTCGTTGCTTCAGCCAGTTTCACAACCTGTCGTCTCCGCTGAATCGAGAGAATGCTGCCTGTTGGGTATTGATGGGAAGGAGTAAGAATAATTAAACCACTGGTGTCCGAGTTGGGAATCTCGTTGATTACCATGCCTTGACTGTCAACTGGGACGGGGTAGATCTCATAGCTTAATCTTTGAAAGATATCAGCTATAAATCCAATCGTTGGTTCCTCCACATAAACCGTTCGAAAAAGAGCCGAGAAGCTGGACGCAAGCAGAAGAGCACCATCCGACGTTCCAGAAGTGATGATGATTTGGTCTTCGCTGCAACGAATCCCTTTAACGCGGTATACATAACGTGCAATTGCCTCTCTAAACACTTTATTTCCTTGAACGTCTCCATAATCAAACACAAAGTCCTGCCCATTTTCCATGATCTCCCGCACATACTTGCTCCAAAGTCTGCGTGGAAAATGCCTCAAATCAGGCGTACCCGCATCAAAATCGATATATTCGTTCTCTTTCATACCCAAGTCGGGGGGCGAAGACTGCGGTACTGGAGGTGGCGGCGGCAACCGAACCGGCGAGGTTTGAATGTCTTCGGCGATGTACGTTCCAGATCCGATGTGGGTAAACAAATAGCCTTCTGCGGTTAACTGCTCGTAAACCTCGATCACGATGTTCCGTGCTATGCCCAACTCCTGGGCCGCCTTACGTGTTGGCGGTAATTGAAGACCAGGGGCGAGCGCCCCGTTCTCAATATTTTCGCGTAAATAAGCGCATAATTGCTTTGTTATGGAACCAACACCTGCTGTAGGATTAAATCCGAACAATCATCCTTCCCCTCCTAATTGGTTCCTAAAATGAATCGGTTTTTGGCTCTTATGATTACCAATAGTTCTTATTATACTGAACTAGAACACAAGAACAAAGGAGATGAGGAATAAAATGAAACGAAAATTAGGAAGATCCGGAATAGAAGTAAGCGCGCTGGGTATAGGCGGTTGGGCAATCGGAGGTCCTTGGCATGATGCACAAACAGGTGAGCCATTCGGCTGGGGCGATGTCGATGATCAAGAATCGATTGCCGCGATCCACTGTGCGATTGACAACGGCATTACCTTTATCGACACATCGGATAATTATGGTGCAGGACACAGTGAGCGGGTGATCGGCCAGGCATTAAAGGGTCGGCGATCCGAGGTGACCCTTGCCACCAAATTCGGTTTTGTTACGAATGAGCAGACCAAGGAGGCTACTGGCCAAAATGCAAGCCGCGCTTACATCAAACAAGCCTGCGAGGCTTCGTTGCGAAGACTTGACACCGACTATATTGACTTGTATCAATTCCATCTGGGCGATTATCCGGTACATCTGGCTCAAGAGGTTTTGGAAGTGCTCGAGGAGCTTGTAACCGAGGGCAAAATTCGCTTTTTCGGCTGGTCTACCGATTTACCGGACCGTGCCCGATTTTTTGCTCAAAGCCCGTATTGTGCAGCCATTCAGCATGATATGAATCTATTTCTTGATAATGCCGAAATGATACGACTCTGTGAGAAACATCACTTGGCAAGCATCAATCGAGGACCTCTTGCAATGGGTCTGTTGACAGGCAAATACTCCGATGTAGTGACTGTCGCAGACCCTAAGGATATCCGGCACAGAAACGATTTAGATTGGTTGACTTATTTCAAAGATGGCGTGCCTTCTTCGACGATGATCCGCCAATTGATGAGCATCCGAGACATTTTGACCTCGAATGGCCGGACACTCACCCAAGGTGCTCTAGCTTATCTTTGGGCGAGAAGCGAAACGACGCTTCCTATCCCAGGTTTCCGCAAAGTGAAACAGGTGACAGAGAACGCGAAAGCATTAGAATTCGGTCCGTTAACCCAAACTCAGGTGCAGCAAATCCAACAATTGATGACGGAGCAGTCCATTCATTCAAAGCATTGAATATCTCGTTATGCTGAACCACAACAGAACAAGTTGAATGGCTGCATTGGCAGCCTTTTTCTGTGCGAAATGGTTGGTTCTGCGCATTTACTTTAATAACTTCGAGAGTTGATCTCGTTCGCGGCTGTTACCTGTGTAAACACATTTTCTGGCGTAACAATTCGTTTAGGCAGTGTGCTTCCTTTCAATACTTCCTTAACAGCTTGTATGAGATTAGGACCCAACAGAGGGTTGCATTCAACAACGAAATTGATTTTCCCCTCATTCATTTTCTCGAGTGCTTTACGCGTCCCATCGACCGTAACTACAACGATATCTTTTCCTGGAATTAAGCCATACTCTTCTATCGCTTCAAGTGCGCTTAGAGTCATATCATCGTTGTGTGAATATAGAACCCGAATTTCCCTTCCACTTTCTTGTAGAAACTTTTTCATCACTTCTTTTACCTTTGCAAAAGTAAAATCAGCATTAGCGCTATCTAAAAATCGAAAATTTTTGCGCATCAATATAACATCACGCAAACCCTATGGAAGGTGTTGACCTTTCCGTACCTCTTAACTCCACAGCCAGTGGACTCACCTGTTTTTGGAAATTTATCTAATAAATATTTCCCGGTTTTACGGGTGGCACGAATACAAATTTGGGGGCAAGCTCTAATATCGGGCATAAGGTAGTCGATGAGGGACAGAACCAAATGCCAAAAGAAATGCCCAACAATTTTGATTTCATGGTTCGTTTCGGTTATGGAGAGGTTACTAAAAATGAAATAAATACCTATCAAGATACGGTTACAAAAGATTTGATAATCAACGGGAATGCAATTGCAAACATTACTTTTACCATGGAAGAAATGCGTAGTATTTATGAGAAGATGAGAGAGATAAATATCATGGGGACAAAAGAGTTAGTACACACCAATATGAATTGTTTTAAAACACCTTATAGTATGAAGACATTCCATCGAACTGGCAAAGCGTGGCTACAAGGTCACTGGAGTCGATATATCATCAGGAATGCTTTTGGAAGCTAAAAAAATGGCAAGTGAAGCGAATGTAAATGTCGAATGGATTCATTGTGATGCGGTAAAATACTCACCAACAAAGTCGTTTGACGCTGTTATCTGTCTTTGCGAAGGGGCTTTTGGTTTAGTTGGTAGAGATGAGGAGCCAGTTGAACATGATTTGGCAAATAAAAATATCTCTGACGCACTGGAGCCAACGGGTCACTTTGTACTTACAACCTTGAATGCATATTCTAAAATTCGCAAACTTACTCAGGAGAACGTTGATTCCGGCAGATTTAATCCTATAACCATGGTTGAGCATTATATGGATGAATGGGATTTGCCCGAAGGGAGAAAACAGGTTGAGGTTAAGGAACGTAGATACCTCCCTTTTGAATTGAAACAGATGTTTTCTCAGGTAGGTCTGAAGGTTGAGAACATTTGGGGCGGCACGGCAGGTAATTGGAAGCGTCAAAACATTAGTTTAGATGAAATTGAAATTATGGTTGTAGCTACAAAAGGATAAAGGAAACGGGGATTGCTGTATTTAAGGCAATCCCTATTATTGTTGTTTATTGCGCTAACGCAGAATGACAGCTTCATAACAAGATCTATCAGGCTGCCGGTGATAAATTCGGTTTAGGGTAGGCCCACTTCTTGAAAGTTGGCAATCAGGTTTAGCTGCGATGAACATGACCCAGACGTTCGTCACGCTGCTATCGATGGTGATGTTTTCGTATAATCCTTTTTTACCATGTTAGCTCATATCAAGTGTTGTATTGTTAAGTTATGAATAGGAGGGGAGGAGAGTTAAACACTGTTTTGATAACGGAAAGCAATTAGTAAAATAATAAACAAAGGGCTATCCAGCGGATGGCTGCCTTTAAGAAAGGGAGTATCTGTGCAAATAGAATCGCTTATATATAGCGATAAGTTGTGGCAAGTCGTTGCTGAGTATGCGCAAGAATGTTCATGGAGAGCAGGAGCCACTTTAGCGAAACAAATGAAAGAATGCGATTTTTCAGACTGGGAAAGAGTTTTTGCCGCACTTGATGGTGATCACATTGCTGGTTATTGCACTTTAGCAAAAACCGACTGCATACCTGATATTGCCTATTCACCTTATATCGGATTCGTGTTTGTGGGAGAGCAGTACAGAGGCAATCGATTAAGCGAAAAGTTGATTTTATCTGCCTTGGCATACGCGAAGGGACTGGGTTTTGATAAAGTATACCTTATCAGTGACCATATTAATTTGTACGAAAAATATGGCTTCATGAAGGCAGATGAGAAAGAAGCACCTTGGGGAGCAATGGAGACCATTTTTATGCACCTGACGTAACGTGCTGCACCCTAACAAAGGGCAGTTCAGCAAAGGATAGCCCTAAAACTAGCGTGTGGAACCGTAAACCAGGGCATTTAGCTAACGCAGAACGGTAGTGGAGGAGCTTGAAGCGATGCAGCTCCTCCTCTTTCATTAAAGTAACGAGCTGGAAAGTTTAACAATAGTTATTCTTTACCAATCTAATCCTAATTAATTTGCTATCATGTTAGATAGTTAGGCAATTATTTGGGTTCATCTTAATACTTGGGAGGTAAACACGTCACGTTATGAGTATACCCATTCGAATCCGTCCGATGACACAGAATGACATTGATTTGATATATAAGGGGTTGTCTGGTCATGACATAAGCAAACCTCGTGATTATGTTAAGAGATGCTGGGAAGAGAACCAAAGTATAGAAAGAGTCACACTCTTAGCGTTTTATGAGAGTGAGTTTGTAGGATGGGGACATGTTGTATATAAATCTAAATATCCTTATTTTGTTGAAAACGGCATACCTGAAATTCAAAACTTTGACGTCATCCCGCCATTTAGGAAACGTGGTATAGGAAGTATATTGATTAAGGCTCTTGAAGAAAATGCTTTGGCTAAGTCGAATACTATTGGGATTGGATTTGGGCTATATGCTGACTATGGAACTGCACAAAGGCTTTACATAAAGCGTGGTTTCATCCCCGATGGTAGAGGAATAATATACAATAACATGCCTGTCGAACCTGGAAGTCAAGTTCGTGTAGATGATGATTTGGTCTTGTTTCTGACAAAATCTAAATGAAAATAAGGAGTCTTCATATGGTTTTTCGTGTACTCTGAGTAGCATGTTTGTACTTGACCGTTAAACTAACGGATACGTTAGTTGAATCGACGCGACGGCAGCCAGCAAAACCGTTCGGCTGCTTTACTGGCAGGATTGTTGAGTAAAATAGATCTCTACCGATACTTGAAATTAATTAGATGATACAATCAATATTAATATTGATTCAGGTGGTGCAGGGTATGAAAGATGAGATCTATTTATATAATCTCGCACGTTGGGAAGCGTTGGCTAAAGCAAATGCTTTGTTCACGCGTCCAAAGCTTGATCTTGATAAAGAGACAGCTCGTGATTATTTGGGATTGGATCGGCTAGGAGTTAAAGGGGATTTATCCGGAAAGACTGTTCTTTGTTTGGCAAGTGGTGGAGGACAGCAGTCAGTTGCATTTGCTTTGCTAGGCGCCTTTGTCTCGGTCTTTGACATTTCCCCATCCCAATTAGAACGTGATAAGGCTGCAGCAGAACATTATGGGGTTGCCATTAGTTTATTTCAAGGTGACATGCGGGATTTATCTTGTTTCGACAGTGATTCATTTGATATAGTTTGGCATCCGTATTCCCTTACATTTGTTCCAGACTCAAGAGTGGTATTTCATGAAGTATCTCGTATTCTCAAAGCGGGTGGGCTATATCATCTAATGTGTGCTAATCCTTTCTTCTCAGGGTTAACTCACAATGACTGGAATGGGGATGGATACACATTAAAACATCCCTATGAAGAAGAAACTGTGACATCTTATCCAGATCAAGAGTGGGTGTATGATCAGTCCAAGTCCCCTATTAAAATACAAGAGCCGAGAGAATACAGGCAATCATTAAGCAGAATTATGAATGGATTAATTAATGAAGGGTTTCTTCTTGCTTACTTCTCTGAAATTAAAAGTAATGATCCTGAGTCATTGCCTGGCAGTTGGGGACATTTTGCAGATATAGCACCACCTTGGATTGAATACATCTGGTACTACTATCCAAATATTATAAATCGGATGCCCGGATCTCATAAAAACACGGACGCGACGATTCGCACAGTCCAACTGCCGCTAAAGTTTGCCTAAAATGGGTAATCAAAATGGGGAATCGACCTAATGCGGAACCATCAACTTGATCGTATATTGATATTACCCAGCGCACGCAATCTGCATACTCATTCATTCGTTACCCCCTCATTTAAAATAAACAAAAACGGCCCGTGTTCGCATGAATTTTGCGATAGGCCGTTTTTGTTTTTCTTGATCCAAATATGAAGAAAAGGCATTGAGAGGTTTGACCACTCGTTGCCTTTTCTCTTGATGGATTAAGAAATTTAAATTGCAAAAGCTGATGTGATGATTACCAAAAGAATAAAAAGAACCAAGACAAATGCTACGTTACGACCCATACCATAACCTTCTGCTGCTACACCATATCCCATGTTTTACTCATTCCCCTCAGGTGATTTTTCACTACGGTATAAATATATGTTCGGTACATAGTGCTTGCTTGTACGTATGCCATTGGGGGGCAACCGCCGAGTCGAGGTGCGGGATCGGGCTAAGCGGCATTGCACTAACGGGCAGTTTAACTACATAAGGATTCCCGGACTTTTCAATTCTGGTATGTGGAATATTATGTTAAAATTTATGAGTGTGAGTACATTTCAGATAATGAACCCACAGGTGGTGGATGAATCAATCTCTTCATAATTTAATTTATGGGGCAAAAGAGGGATGAATGTGGCTTTTAAATTTCTGGGTTTTGACTTCATAAGTGGTGAAGAAATAGATTTGGTTATTGAAAAGAGAGTTCCAGCAGATGAAGAAAAGGGTTTCGTCCCTGCTTATAAATACAATATTGTCTTAAACGGCTCATCGGAAGAGGCGGGAAAGATTGTTGTTCGAATTGGCAATAATGAAAAACTTTATTTTGGTGGACACATCGGCTACTCAGTAATCGAAAGATTTAGAGGTAATCATTATGCAGCAAAGGCTTGTAATCTAATTAAGCAAGTAGCAGTAGCACATGGTATGGAAAAAATAATCATTACTTGTAATCCAGACAATGAACCATCAAGAAAAACATGTGTATATATTGGTGCAAAACTTATTGAAATAGTTGACCTACCTCCACATAATGACATGTATCAAGAAGGTGAACGTCAAAAATGTATATATGAATGGGTATTAATAACTGCCTAGAGGAGCTGGATATTCATTTTCTCTTTATCATTATTTAGTTTCACCAAGGTCTGGTCGTTCAGCTAACGTAAGAAGGATAGCTTCATAACTAGATCTAGCAGGCTACCGATAATAAATTCGGTGGCCTATTCCGCTACCGGGCAGTATAACGCAACAATTCCTAATAACGGCACTTGAAAATTCCCCATAAACAGCAGACACTCTTCCTCAAGGGGGAGAGAGATAATGATCAAGAATAGGGAGTATTTCGTGATCCAACATGGGGTAGTACCAGCGAAGCTGTCACCAAGTGCCAACCTCCATCTGATAATCGACCGTGACCGTGAGGATCGGCGTTTGCGTCTCATGGCGCTCGCAATGGCCGCACATGCTCCACGAGCTTGAGTTATGGCGACACCACTGCAATTTTACGACGGATTTCCATGGTCATCTCATGCAGCGGACCCCCGCAGTATTTAGGGTGCTGAACAGATATGGTATATGATACAATTATAGAATCAGACTTCAAAATACATCAAGTTATGCGACTTAATCGCAGCAAGGAGGGCTTTATTTTGTCAGTACATAATTACAACTATTTAGGTTATCTTTTGGTGCATTTTATCGGGGAACAGACTGACGGCGAGCAGGTCTATTTCTCCTACAGTGAGGACGGCCTGCATTGGAAAGACCTGAACGCGGGCTTGCCGGTTCTGCGTTCCGAACTGGGGGAAAAGGGCGTGAGGGATCCGTTTTTAGTGCGCTCGCCCAAGGAGGACAAGTTTTATCTGATTGCCACGGATCTCCGCATTGCAAACGGAAAGGGCTGGTCCGCTGCGGCGACTGAAGGAAGCCGCGACATTATCATTTGGGAATCCGCCGACCTGGTGCATTGGTCTTCACCATGGGCAGTCACGCTTGGCGTACCGGGTGCCGGCTGCGTCTGGGCGCCGGAGGCTATTTATGACGAAGCCTCGGACGATTTCTTGGTGTTTTGGGCCTCCGCGACGCAGGGACCGCATGAAAAAGAGCGGAAACAAAAAATCTATAGTGCTCGCACCAAGGATTTTCGCAGCTTTACAGTCTCTGAAAAGTATATTGAACGGGAGAACCATATCATTGACACAACAATAATTGCCCACAATGGTGCCTATTACCGTTTTTCCAAGGATGAAACGACGAAGAATATCCGGGTCGAAAAAGGCACATCACTGGATAAAGACTCATTCACCAGTCTGAACGCTCCGGTTTTGGAAGAATTGTTAGGAGTGGAAGGCCCGCAAATTTATAAGCTAGGCGACCGCAAGGAGTGGTGCCTTATTGTGGATCGCTTTGCGGAAGGAAAGGGTTACCTTCCCCTACTGACCTCCGACCTTGAAAGCGGTGAATTCCGGGTTCTGCCGGAAGGGTCGTTCGATTTGGGGAAAACCAAGAAACGCCATGGCGGTGTCCTCCCGATTACCGATGATGAATGCAACCGCCTTCTGGCGGCGTTCGGCGATGGGCATCAGGTGCTGCCCGGACAATTCGCCGACCCAGATCTTGCGAAGTTCGGCGACCGTTATTACCTATATCCCACAACCGATGGCTTCACGGGCTGGTCGGGCACGCAATTTCATGCGTTTTCTTCCGCTGACATGCGTATTTGGAAAGACGAAGGCGTGATTCTAGATCTTGCGACGGAAGACGTAACCTGGGCTGTCGGCAGCGCATGGGCTCCGGCCATTTCCAGCAAAAACGGTAAATATTACTTCTATTTCTGTGGCAAAATGGAAAGCGAAGTGAGCGCAATAGGTGTTGCGGTTGCCGAAACTCCGGCAGGGCCGTTTCGTGCGCAACCGGAGCCGCTTATTACCATGGAACAGATGAAGCGTCTGGGAATCGCCATGGGCCAGGCCATTGACCCATCCGTCTTTATTGAGGATGACGGTACGGCTTACCTGCTGTTTGGAAATGCACACCCTGCAATCGTACAGCTCGGCGAAGATATGGTATCCGTAATTGAGCATACGATGAAGAATCTTGTCGGCTTGCACGACTTCCGGGAGGCGGTCACCGTTCTCAAGCGAGGCGGGGAATATCACTTCACGTGGTCTTGCGACGACACTGGCAGCGAGGATTACCACGTGAACTATGGCACGGCAGAGCATCTTTACGGGCCGGTAACTTACCGCTACCCGGTTCTTGTCAAAAATAAGGAAAAGGATATGCTTGGCACCGCTCATCATTCTATTCTCCAGGAGCCGGGCGCCGATAAGTATTGGATTGCGTATCACCGGTTTGTCACGCCGCTGACCCGGTTTACACAAGGAAAAGGCTATCATCGCGAAGTCTGCATAGACCCGCTAACCTTCGGCGAAGATGGGCTGATGCAGCAGGTGCAGCTGTAGAGGATGTTGCACAAACGGGGCGGCGAAACGCCTCCCCCGCATATAAAACTAAAACACATTATATGTAACCTGATTAATCTTATGAATATTTCGTGGTGCGGGTTTGTGGTGAATTAAGTTGGGGGTATGGATCGAGATGACTTTATTTTTGGTGCGTAGGGAGTACTCCAATATATAAATTTCTTCAAAAGGGACGTTACCCTGTCACCTTTTCGATAATTGCTATAAAACGAATGAATTAAAAGCTGCAGCAAAAGATAAATCCCCGCTGATCGGTTTGATCAGTAGGGATTTATTTTCTATTACTTCAGGAATCATTGAACTACTCTGAAAGTAACGATCAATATGCGAATTTTTCAGTATTCCGTGGTGCACCGTGAGGGGCATGGATGGCTAATACTGGGAGTAACTCTCGGTATTTTTCAAACTTAGTTGGAATCATGGGAATTTTTTTCTCCTTTAATCGGCGGTTAGTTGGGGCCCCATTTTGAATAAGGTCTTTGCAAATTTGGAGACTCCTTCATATCGATATTGAAATGCCAAAACCTCTCGGGCGGTGGCTTTTTTTGCGCGATTATGCTCAAAAATGATTGAACTAACGGAAACGTTAGTACAATCACAGGCCGAAACAGCAGCTGCAGTCTAAGACTTTAATTTTCACGTCTTATTCGGCTGCTGTTTCTTTTATTGAACCAGTCTAAAACTTATTTTGCGAAGGCTGCCGAATTTATACTGGAAAAATCACGTTATATAAATAACTCCAGTCTAAAACATTATTTTCATTAGACATTGTTTATTTAACTAACGCAGAAATATAGTTGAGTTAGCAGAGTTTACGTGGAACTGCAGAAAAATAATTTTAATTGTGTAAGGAACTAATGAGCACATGATACAAGAACTGGGGCTTTTTTCACTTTCAGTCGCTCTCCCATGTTCATCCGTATTCATTTTGTTCCATTCAGTTATATACAGGAAAACGGTTGTTTGCCACGCATATTTGTCCAAACCTTTCTTATGAATCTATCATAGAATATATCATTCCAAAAGAAAGGGTGATAGATTTGGCAAACACAGACGTAAGGCTCCAACTTTTCTCTGGCAATAATTTTACAAATCGGCGGATTGTTCTTAGACGTGGAGGTGTAGCAGTTCGAGATTTGGGAGCATTTCGTTTTGATAACGTTCTTTCCAGTTTCCGTCTAAGAAATGTTTCAACCACAGATTCTGTGACACTAGTTTTGTTTTCACGAATTAACTTCCAGGGATCCATTCGCATATTTCGTGGACGCCAAAACGTGTCGAATTTAGGTAATTTCAATAATCTAACTTCTTCTTTAATTTTAGTAGGACGCAACCTTACAAATTCCCAAATTCAACAGATCCAAAGTACCGGTAGACCTCCTCGTGATATTTTAGTTATCAGACAATAACAGATAGGTGAAAAGGGCACAGGCATGTGCCTTTTTTTCATTATGAACCTTCAGATTAAAATCTTCATACAAACTATCAAACTGATCTAAGGCAAGCCAATTTACTTTTTCCTCCTTTGGATCAGAAATGTATTTTGATTGAGTTTACAGAAGAGAAGGCAATGATGGCCTTATTTACTTTTTTCCTAAGCACTACACTACATAAGACTTGTAATGGCGTCTGAACTAACGGGCAGGATAATGGGAATAAGTGGATTGTAATAGGGGATCGATCAAGAAATGAGGGATTAAGATGTGCTGTCCATTCTACTTTCCTGAAATAGATCAAGAACAAAGTATCGTTCTTAGAGTTCTGTGAAAATAAAGTGTCAGGCGCAATTTCTCTTAATTCTTCGTATTGTTTTAATACAGTATAATCTAAATTTTTCCTCTCAAACAGCCGATTCCCGTGTCATAAGGATTAAAGTGCACATATATGCATCCCTAAATTTTGTGAAGAAAAATTTAAGTCAACGGGGCTGCGCGGCTTCATGTCTTTAATGAAGATAAGAGCATTCTTATGTATACTTAATAATAACCGGAACGAATAGGTAAGCAACTAAAGGAGATCCATACGTAATGAAATCTGACCGTATAAAATTCCCGCCGGGATTTTGGGTGGGATTACAACAATTGGGAATTGCCCCACACGACGTAGCTCGCAAAGCGCGGCTGCCGCTCACCATTATAACAGAACCAGCTGGAGCCACCGCCGACCAATATTTCAGAATCTGGCAAGCATACTCCGAACTCGTTGGTGACACTGCCTTCGGAATCATCAAGCTTGTAACCGTCTTTGAAACGACACAATACCCACCGACCGTCTTAGCGACCTACCATGCTCGTGACTATCGCGACGCCCTTAATCGAATGGCCCGGTACAAACAACTGTGCCCTCCGGAAAGCTTGCGTATAACCGAAGAGGGCGAGCGCTGTACAATCGAATTGGAATGGATGCGTAGCGAGCAACCCGGACCGTCAGTGTTGGTAGGAACCACGCTGGCCTTTCTTCTAGAGCTTGGGCGACGGGGCACGGGCCAGCCTTTAACTGCACGATCCGTGGAAATTTCTCAGTCGTTGGGCGATGTAAAAGCCCTTGAAGCTTACTTCGGGTGCCCTATCCGGACTGGTGCAACCAATAACCGATTGACACTGCACCGAAGAGATCTGGACCGCCCCTTTATTTCGTATAACAAAGAGTTGCTGGAGATCCTGACTCCCGTATTGGACCGATCATTGGATGAACAGCGCAGCCGTTCAATCCCCGAGATGGTCAAGTGGATCTTGAAGCGCAGCCTAACCGGAGGGCGCCTTGACATTCGGGCTGTGGCGAGCGAGTTGGACATGAGCGATCGTACACTGCAGCGCCGTCTTACCGACGAAAGCATAACTTTCAAGCAGCTGTTGACACAGGCTCGGCATGAACAGGCTTGTGAATACTTGGCAAACCCCAAACTCGATATAAAAGAAGTGGCTTTCTTAATTGGATATGAAGAC
Organism: Paenibacillus sp. V4I7; assembly: GCF_030817275.1. Classification (NCBI taxonomy): domain Bacteria; kingdom Bacillati; phylum Bacillota; class Bacilli; order Caryophanales; family Paenibacillaceae; genus Paenibacillus; species Paenibacillus sp. V4I7. Next base: position 1,303,491 of record NZ_JAUSZD010000002.1, read on the forward strand.
CAGAACTCGTTTTACCGCGCCTTTCGCCTTTGGGAAGGCAATACTCCTTCAAATTGGCGTTCCGAATATTTAAGGGCAAACCATCCATCATAGAATCCCTACCCTAACCCCTTCCACGCAAGGCTAGCATTTTCCGGGTTTCATTAATTGGCGGGTTAAACAAGAAATTTGGCGTTGTACGCTAGTTACCGAACGATCCAGACAAAGTAATATTATCTCTATCCGGAGCACAAGAATGCACTACTTGCCGTGAATGATAACAAAGGAGAGCATATGTTATGAATATGGGATTAAGGAACAAAACAGCTTTAGTAACCGGATCGACGAAAGGTATAGGGAAAGCAATTGCCATTGAACTTGCCAGAGAAGGCGTCAATGTCCTCGTTAATGGACGGAATAATGAAGAGGTAGAACGAACCGTAAATGAATTGAAATCGGAATTCACGGCTACCTCTCCTCAGAATGCTACAGCCGATATTGTGGATATGCAGCAAAGAGAAGCTTTATTTGAGAAATATCCCCATGTCGATATTCTGGTTAACAATATGGGTATTTATGAAATCATGTCATATGAGGACGTTGACGATGAAGTATGGGAAAAATACTTCCGAACGAATGTCCTTGCCGCCAATGGATTATCCAAATTTTATTTGCCTAAAATGTTGAATAGCAATTATGGACGAATAATCTTTATTGCAAGTGAAGAAGCGATTATGCCTTCAGGGCAAATGCCTCAGTATTGTATGACCAAATCCATGTTATTGTCACTGTCAAAAAGCTTATCTAAACTAACGATAGGAACGGAAGTCACATCCAATACAATCATGCCAGGACCAACGCTTTCCGAAAATGTATATCAAATCATTGAAAGTTTGTTTCCTGATGAGATGGCATTTTCGGAAAAAGAGAAAAGATTTATGGCTGCAAACCTGCCCCAATCCGAAATACAGCGGTTTATCAAGCCTTTTGAAATAGGCAGGCTGGCTGCATTCGTATGCAGCCCTTATGCATCCGCATTTAGAGGTTCTCCGATCCGTATGGACGGGGGCATGGTGCCTACAATTTTTTAACATAAACTCTATTTCGACTATAGAACGGAGAACGTTAAACAAAGCAGATCGCGTCATTACTTTTTGTCATTGAAGTAAAGGGTGAAAATTATTATATAATTTTGACCATAAGAAGGGGAAATCAATGAAAATTAATTTAATGATTTTTATTTCATCGGTGAAAGAACAAAAAGAACATAACAAAACGGAATTTATGATGAAAACATTTGAATCTAATATTCGTCCTGTTAAAGGGGACATAATAGATGATCCAGGATTCCACCCAGGATTTCATAATGGATATGAAGTTGTAAAAGTTACTATCCATTATGATTCAAATGAATGCTATGTTTCTCTACAACCACTTGTGTTGGAAATGGAAGACATTAAAGTAGAAACCTATCTAGACAAACTTAAAGGACACGGTTGGCGTGTTGTCTCAAAAGAAGAACTAAAAAGTATGTAAGTAGAGGCGGAAATTCTGGCCCAAGATACTTGTCATAAAAGAAAGGACAAGTCGTTCCGATTAACGCAGAACGATAGTTCAATCGAAAAGGGCTACGTGTATGGTTATTGCTATGCATTTAAGAGAAGTCAAAAGGAGAGGTTCTTGTGGATTTTCACTATAGTAGCCATTTATCCAATTGTGTTGATCTGTTTGAGCTTTATGATTCCGTAGACTGGAATAGTTATCTGCAATATGGTGTGATTAATGCCTGTATATGCGGTATCGTCGTCCATCCAAGTTATCAAAAACAAGGAATTGGAACTGAAATAGTTCAAAAGCTAGTTGAAAAATGTCGAGAAGGGAATCTTCATAGACACGTAAACCAATTCGAATGAATGAAAGAGACGACGAGTTCTTTGATGTTGAATTATCTAAATGTAATAACTTCAAGGAAGATGAGCAACTGAGGCTAATATCATTTAGAAAAGAGATATTATAGTAGCTGATTAGAAGAAGGCATTATCTTCTGATAACATATACTAGCGTGGCTTAGATGGATTAGTCAGTTGAATTTTATTGAACTAACGGTGAACGTTAGTTCAATAAAACAGCGGCTTCTAGGACTTTATTTCACGTCCCTGGCTGCCGTTGTTTCTATTATTGGGTTCAGTCTAATATTTGTTTTCCTTGAACACTAACGTGAATTGGCGTCATGCCGGTTGAGGCGATGATCTTTAATACTTTTATAAAATATAAAGAACATAATATTGATGTAAAGAAGAAATGGATATTCAACTACAGACCACCATAACTTCCACCCATTGTAATAAAAGTAACCGGAAAGAAGCGAGAAATATTCAAATACAATGAGTACCACAGTTACACAAAAAACGTAAATGATAGATCGTTTCCTGTTATTCCAAGGATAGAAGTTAAAAAAGATAAGAATGGCCGCCGGGAATAAGCCCAATATAGGGATTAGAGACAGCCAGTCAACTCCATGGTTGAAGAATCCGTACAAGTTATATTTTAAATTTAGATAAATGTCAACCTGTTGTTGAAACACAAGCGCAAATAGAATAATGACTAACATATCGGCTTGGCATGCGCGAGGTCGTGCGCTCGGAGAACGATGGCTACGTGCTCGAATTAAAGGATCCCGTAATCGATTACGTGGAATTCGAAAAGCAAGCGGAGAAGCTAGAATCCATTGATGCCTCGAATGTGGATAGAGCGATGCAAATCGAATGGCTGTATACAGGCGATCTGTTCGGGGACAAAGCCTATGTGTGGGCCACTTTCGAAACGGAGCGCTATGCAAGGTTGTACGCGTCGTTTTCAGTAAAACTTGCCGCAGCGCTAATTTCCTTGCGGGATATGAATGCTGCGTCCAAGCTGCTGCTCAAGCTGAACGAGCGCTATCCGTTTGACGAATCTGTTGTACGTCTGCTGATGACGATACGCAACCAGACCGGGGACAAAAAAGGATTGACCGTTCTGTATACCGGTTATGCTCGGCTTCTTAGCCGGGAGCTTGGCATTCGTCCTTCTGAGGAACTAACACAGCTATACGAGATGTTGGTAAGCCGATTTGACAGAAAATAAGTTAATTACATAGTTTTAAAAAACCGCGAGGCTTGATGCTACGCGGTTTTGCTCAGGGCAAAACGAATATACATCAACATATGAAGACAAAACCACTCCTGACAATGGGTGGTTTCTTTGTATATATAGAACTTCTCTATTATTTAACTAATGACGTTTTCTATTAACTTAGGATAAGCCCTCTTCTTTATTATTAGATATTAAATTTCATACAAACTTCGCAGAGTTCCATGTATTGGAGAACAATTCGCAATGCTAGAAAGTTATAATGATAGCAAGGAGATTCTTAATAAAAGGAGCAATTTTTGTGAAAAGCATTCAAAAACGCTTATTAATCTTGCTGCTTGTTTTTATAATCCTTCCGTATTTTCTGTCCGTGCTATTGATCTATCGGCAAACGAAAGAGAATGTGGAACGGCATGAACTTGAGAACAGCCGCGAGCAAATGCAACAGGTGTCCGAAGATCTGGAGCAATATTTTGATGACATCGTTAATCTTCCTTATATTTTATATCGAAATCCAGACTTGTTCAGGGTTTTTGAACAAGGCTTTGAAAGTTCTCTTTATTTCAACCAGCTTGAAATCTATAAAGGCATGACAACCTTTTATCTGATGAGGAGCGAGATTCGGCAGATTCGGTTTTACATCGACGAAGGAAATAGCTCGTTTACCGTTTATAATGCCATGTTAAGTTCCCGTAAGCGGAAGCCGGAATTATTGAAGCAAGCTTCTATTCAGAAGCTGATAAACTCTAAAATGAGCTATCTGATCGAACCGCCTCATCAGATCGAGAATTATAACAATTCCTCGTTCATGCCCCCATCGGACAAATCGATGGTTTTGACGGTTCATCACAAAATCTTGGATGCCCTATCGAAAGAATTTCTCGGTATCATCACGATAGATATTGATTTGGACAAGATCGCTCGCATTTCTAATCATTTTCTTCGAAAAAATAAAGAATCCGTATTGCTTTCTGATTCGGACGGCTATGTCATCTATGCAAGCGATGAAGCCCTGATAGGCAAGGCCGTTCCGGCCGAATTGCAAAAGCGAATCAATACGTCGGCCGCAGGCGCACAATCTCCAGATGGCGATATTGTCTTTTCCAGAACGTTACCGGAACCGATAAATGAGTGGCACTTTGCTAAAATAACCTCAAGCAAATTTTTATTTGAAAATGTGAGGAAAACTGCCTACACGAACATCATCGTGGGTGTAATCGTGGTCGTTCTTGGCTTGTTAATGGTAGCCATTATTTCATACAAGGTTACACGTCCAATAAAGCTGCTTAGCCGAAAAGTGCTGAGCATTGAAGGAGGGAATATGAATGCCGAGTTTGACGATAAAAGGGAGGACGAAATCGGCAGTCTGGAAAGACATATCATGGATATGATGAACCGGATCAATCGTCACATCGATCAAGAGTACAAGCTAGAGATAGAGAACAGGAAGAACCAACATAGGGCGCTAAAGTCTCAGATCAATCCGCACTTTTTATTCAACTCTCTACAATCCATTGCTGCGGTCGCCTTGCTTTCCGAATCTCCAAGAGTATACCAACTGATAACCTCCTTATCCAAAATGATGCGGTACTCCATTCGTGTGGATCAAAAGGCGACGGTTCGGAGTGAAGCGGATTATGTAAGGGCGTATTTGAACCTTCAAGAGGAGCGTTTTCAAACCGATTTTAGCTATTCCATCGATTTACCCAAGGTCATTCTTCCTATTCCGGTTCCGAGTATGATTTTGCAGCCACTCGTTGAAAACTTCTTTAAACACTGTTATGACGAAGGTTACGATCAACCCTACTTGCATATTTACGGTGAAATACAAGGTGAATATTTGAATCTAGTCGTGGAAAGTAACGGAAGAAGTATGACGGATGATGAGCTATTGTCATTAAAAAACAAAATCTACACGCCGGTTAACGAAGGGAACTATTCGCTTGAGCATATCGGCTTGAAAAACATTCATGATCGCTTGGTTCTTCATTATGATCAGACAGCGGGAATTGAACTGGATTCGATGCAGGGACAAGGGTTCTCTGTGCGGCTGGTGATTCCACTCTACTTAAAGGAGGAGTAACGTTATGAAAGCTCTTATCGTAGATGATGAGAACAATGTAAGAAAAATTATTCGTTTTTTGGGAAAGTGGGAACAACACGGGATTACCGAAGTTTTGGAAGCTAGAAATGGTTTAGAGGCTAAAGTTCTGATTGATCAGGAATGTCCAGAAATCATCATGACAGACGTGAAAATGCCCAAAAATAACGGGATTGAGTTGATTGAGTGGTTGGATGCCAACTCCTATCCGGGAAAAGTGATTATGATTTCAGGGTTTGACGACTATTCTTTCATGCGAAAAGCGTTCAAACACGGATGCTTTGATTATTTGATGAAGCCGATCGAAAATGAAATGCTGAATGAAACCTTGGCGGGAGCGGTAAAGGCCTGGAAAAATGGAGAGGAAGAACGCCGCAATATGGAGTCGGGTTTCTATGAAGAGGTTAAGATGTTTCGCTTAAATAGGGAGATTACCTCTGCTAGTAACGGTGAACTTTTTGATTCCGACGAAATTGCCTTGTCTCTCCCACAAGCGGATGCATACGATCTTACGATGATGTATTTTTACCATGCCCACCACTCGGATCCCTATCTTCAGCTTTTGACCGATGAACTGGTTATACGGGAGTGGGGGAATGCCTTTGCCCTTCAGAACGACCCTAATGTTTGTGTGATCCTTTCTGTTCACGGCCGGTTCTTCCCAATAGAGGAATGGATTACCCAGCACTTTGATATTCCCGTTCGTCTGGTGAGCAGCCCTCCAATTGAATCGTTGGAAGAGCTCCCGCAATCTTTTCAATATGCAAAAAGGGCAATGGCCGAGCAAAACTTCAGAGCCATACACCGTTTGGCGGATTTGGATGATGCAAAGCGCATGCATGACATTGTCGCTTTTGTAAATGAGTATTATATGGAAGAGTTAAGTTTGGACAAACTGTCGTCCCGGTTCTTCCTAAGTCGTGAACATATCTCGCGGCGATTCAAGCAGGAAATAGGGATGACCCTGTCCAGCTACGTCATTCAATTACGAATTAATCAAGCCAAACGGTGGTTAAGTGAAACGGATGAGAAGATGTACTCGATTGCACTAAAGCTCGGATACCAGGATGAGAATTACTTCTCGAGGCTGTTCAAAAAAAACGTTGGCATGACGCCACTTGAATATCGGAATGCAGAGGAAAATATAAAGAGGGGGAAATCATGAAAATAAAGGTTATTCCATTTATTTTAGTCGGCTTGGTTACCCTATCGCTTTCTGCATGCGGAACGGATAATCGTCCGATGGAGGAATCGGTTACTAAAACGATGGATCAGATAATCACTTTGGAGGTGCTTAATCCCAAAGTGGAAATTGCCATTCAGTTCGAGCAGATGGTAAGGGAATACGAGAAAGAAAATCCGAACGTTAAAATGAATGTTTTAACCTTTGGCGGAGGAGCGAACTACCTTAACGAATTGAAAGCAAGATTTGCGGCAAACAAAGGTCCTGATATTTTTCCTAATGGTGGTTATGAAGAAGCGGTAGTCTGGAAAAGGTACCTGGAGGATTTGTCCGATCAGCCGTGGGTGAAATATGCTTATGATGAGGCGCTTGAGCCAATGAAGATGGATGGGAACATATACGGGATGCCTTTCAATTTTGAAGGTTATGGCTTTATCTATAACAAGGATTTATTCGCAAAGGCTGGGATCGATACCCTGCCAAAATCCTTTACCGGATTAAAGGCAGCGGCGGAAAAGCTGCATTCCGCAGGAATTACCCCATTTGCAGCCGGGTATTCGGATAGTTGGTTCTTCGTTCTGCTGCTCAATATTGCTTTCGCTCAACAGGACGATTCGGACGCTTTTATTCATGGACTAAACGAAGGGACACACACCATCGTAGGTAACAAAAAGTTTGAGGATCTCATTCGGATGGTGGATTTGACCGTTCAATACGGCAATAAAGATTTTCTGACGACAGACTATAATACGGAAGTTGAGTTGTTTGCAACAGGTAAAGCGGCGATCCTGAAACAAGGAAATTGGGTTCAATCCAAGATAAATCAAATAACACCGAATATGAACATCGGTTTTTTACCCATGCCGATTAATGATGATGCCGGAAACGATGCCTTGCCGATAGGCGTATCCAATAACTGGGCTGTAAATAAAGAATCTTCGCCGGAAAAAAAGAAAGAAGCAAAGAAATTCTTAAACTGGATGGTTTCTTCGGAACAAGGAAAAAAGTTTATGAAGGAACAATTCCATTTTATTTCAGCGTTTAAAAACATAGAAACTGATCGTTCAGGAGCGCTCGTGGATGATATTATTCGTTACACCGATGAGAAGAAAACGTTGTCCTGGAATTGGTTTAAATTTCCTCCGAGGGCAAGAGAGGAGTTTGGCTATATCATGCAAGCTTATGTAGGCAACCAGTTTAACCGCGATCAATTGCTTCAGGAGCTCCAAAAGTCATGGGAAAAGGCTGAGAAGCAATAGTTGAATCAATATAAGCCCGTAGATACATCAATTTACAACATGTCCATAACGATTCGTCCTCATTAAAATATAAAGAGAGAACAGAACAAGGGGGAGAGAGGTAGACCATTATCGTGATTTTAGATCTTATTTTGAGGAAACCAAATATGAAGTAGAGAAGGAGTTAGATTATGAATTTCAAAAAAATTATCAAACAAGCAACAGCAGTAACCTTCACCACCGTATTACTAGTAGGAGGCGGAGCTCAAGCATTTGCAAAAGAGATAGACAGCAGGGATCATAATGATAGCTATGGTTTTTCCCATATTACACGCGCTGACATGTTGAAATTACCTGAACAACAGAAGAGTGAACAATTCAAAGTTCCTCAATTTGATGCTTCAACGATTAAGAACATTCCATCCGCAATCAAGTACGATGAGAATGGCAACAAAATTGAAATGGATGTTTGGGATACTTGGCCGTTGCAAAATTCGGATGGAACCGTGGCAAACTATAAGGGCTACCAAATCGTTTTTGGTTTGGCGGGAGATCCTAAAAGAGGATCGGACACGTTTATTTACTTGTTCTATAAGAAAGAAGGAGATACATCCCTTAACAGCTGGAAGAATGCCGGCCGGGTATTTAAGGATAGTGACAAATTCGTACCGAATGATTCGATTCTAAACAATCAAGCCGAAGAATGGTCGGGTTCCGCAACTATGACCTCCGATGGCAAAGTTCGCTTATTCTATACCAATCGTCACCCTTGGGATTCGGATCGGGGATTTTACGGGAAGCAAACGTTAACAACGGCTCAAATCAATGTGTCTCAACCGAATGACGATACGCTGAAAGTGGATGGCGTAGAAGATTTCAAATCGATCTATGACGGCAACGACGGGAAGACTTATCAAAGCGTTGATAGCACCGGTTTCAGTAAGGGAGACTATAACGATAATCATACCTTAAGAGATCCTCACTATGTAGAGGAGAACGGCCGTAAATACCTTGTTTTTGAAGCGAATACCGGGACAGAAACGGGTTACCAAGGAGAAGGATCCCTGTTTAATAAAGCTTACTATGGCGGAAGCAATGTCTTCTTCCAGGCTGAGAAAAACAAATTGCTGCAAAGCCCTGTCAAACCAGTTATGGAAATTGCGAATGGTGCACTCGGTATCATTGAATTAAATGACGATTATTCGTTCAAAAAAGAAATGAAGCCGCTGATTGCATCCAATACCGTAACAGATGAGATTGAACGTGCTAACGTATTTAAACTGAATGGGAAATGGTATTTGTTCACAAGTTCTAGAGGATCTAAAATGTTCATTGATGGAATCGATAAAGAAGACATTTACATGTTGGGGTACGTATCAGATTCTTTAAACGGAACGTACAAACCATTGAACGACACAGGACTTGTCCTTCATCAAGATCTTAATCCATATGATATTACCTGGAATTATGCTCACTTTGCGATCCCACAAGTGAAAGGGGATAATGTCGTCATCACAAGTTACATGACTAATAGAGGTTACTTTGAAGATCATCATTCTACTTTTGCACCAAGCTTCTTAATGAACATTAAAGGTTCCAAGACTTCAGTTGTGAAAAACAGCATTCTGGAACAAGGGCAATTAACGATTAACAAATAACAAGCCTCCTAAATAACAAAAAAAGAAAATGCCAATTTAAATTGGCGTTTTCTTTTTTTGAAATGGGGTAAATAGGTAAAGTAGAATGGAGGGATTCTTATCGCAACAGTTAAACGAATCGTTGTATTCATCATTTGTTTAAGCTGTTTGATGACGATAGAGTTAGAAGCTTATGACGCAAGAAAGAACAAGAAGAAGGAAACTAACGTTTCTCATTTTAAGCCAACCTCTCGGGCTAGCTATCATTTCACTTCGCCAGACAAATGGAAAAACGACCCTCAGAGGCCGATTTACTTGGATGGAAAATATCATTATTATTATCTCTATAATCGTGATTATCCGAATGGAAACGGTACGGAATGGCGTCATGCAGTATCAACGGATTTGGTGCATTGGAAAGATGAAGGGGTGGCCATTCCCAAATATACGAATCAAAATGGTGATCCATGGACGGGATCCGTCGTTGTGGACGATAAAAATACGGCAGGTTTTGGAAAAGAGGCTGTTGTGGCGATTGTAACACAGCCCTCTGCAGATGGCGGGAAGCAGGAACAATATTTATGGTACAGTACGAACAAAGGAAAAACGTTTAAATCTTATCATGACAATCCTATTCTGCCGAATCCGGGCACAGCAAATTTTAGAGATCCGAAAGTTATTTGGGATCACCAAACTCATAAGTGGGTGATGGCCATGGCGGAAGGAACCAAAATAGGTTTTTACGAGTCTCACAATTTAAAAGATTGGCACTATACAAGCAGCTTCTTTACGGAGAATATCGGAATTGTAGAGTGCCCTGATCTTTATTTAATGCAAGCGAATGACGGCACTTTTAAATGGGTTCTTGGTGCCAGCGCAAATGGTAAATCGATAGGAAAACCCAACACCTATGCCTACTGGACTGGAAACTTTAATGGAAAGGCATTTTTCCCGGATCACAATGAACCTCAGTGGTTAGATTATGGCTTTGATTGGTATGGTGCTGTAACGTTTGAAGAGGGGAAAGACAGTGATAAATACAATCTTCGTTATGCTCTGGCCTGGATGAATAATTGGGATTACCCCCATAATACGCCAACGCTGAAAGAAGGTTTTAACGGAACGGATTCAATTGTTCGTCAAATTAAATTAAAACAAGAAGGGGATCGTAAGTATCATTTGGTATCCCAACCAATTGAAGCATTAAATCAATTGACAAGTTCAACGGATACCGTTAAACAAATAAAAGTTAATGGCTCTACAACACTTCAGGTAACAGGCGATACGTACCAGCTTGACACCGATATATCTTGGTCGGAGATCAATAATGTAGGATTAAGGCTTCGAGAATCAACAAATAAAACCCGCCATGTAGATGTCGGAGTTTTTGTAGAAGGTCAATACTCTTATGTCAATAGAGCTTTTACAGGACAACCCGACAAGAGTAAAAGATATCTTGAAAGCAGAGCGCCATTTGATGTAAAAAAGAAGAATGTTCACTTGAAGATCCTTGTTGATAAAACAAGCATTGAAGTTTTTATAGATGATGGCAAAATCGTTTTATCCAATGAAATGTTCCCGGAAATAAACGATAAAGCTATTACCCTTTTTTCTGAAGGCGGCACCGCGATCTTTGAAAATGTTGTAATCAAGCACTTCAACATTATTAAATAAAAAAATCAAGATATTTAAAAAAAACAAAGATCCGCCTCCTCGAAAAAGGGGTAGATCTTTGTATTATTCCAGTGCGGGCTTTTGCCGCTCTGGATTTAACTTAGCTGACGGGCTTCACTGATTTCACTTCAGTAGCTTTATTTTATTACCAGGAACATGTCCAGTTCTCATTCGATTCAAGTTTGAAATTAAAGATGACGGCGATAAACAGCGGAATAGCTTTAATAAGATTTGTCATATGTAACAACCATCCTCTACCTATTATTTGTGAAGTTGCATTGTATTATGTTATGTTTCATTACATATATCCTACTATAAACACAGAAAACTTGCAACAACATTACTTATTTTTAGGTTTAATGGGGGGAATAATTCTTTGTTGTACAATTTATGTAATGTATGTGTCATGTTTGTTGATGTCATATTACCCTCCAGTAAATATTTTGATACTAATGTTCACACGGAAAAAATCGACCGTGCTACAAAAATAGATGGTTTAATTGCTTCTGCTTAATAGAAAAAGGACCCCTTTCGGAGTCCTCTTCGACGGTGAATAAATTGATGGTACTTTTGCCTTGAACCTTACTTGGCTCGGTCTTTACCTAACACACTATTGCAGTACATGACTACATTAATGAGCCCACGGCACATCGCCTCGCTTCAATATCGATTCAATAACAACTTCCCTGGTGTTTTATCTTTGAAATTTCTGCGACACTACACCTCGCTGTTTTCACCGTCGAAAAGTATTATGTCCGATCAGGGCGATCTTATTCAATTGTATTGTTTCATTGCGGTTTGTAGATTACCATATTTATGGAAATCAATTCATGAAGGAGTGGTAGGATGAAACGCAAAAAAGCAGTAACAATGACGTGCATGTTCATAATTTTCCTTATCGCGTTTGCATGCGGTGCTTTTGCGGACGATTACATCAAAGAGATCAAAGCTTATCAGAACAGTAAAATCACGATACAGGTCGACGGCAGCACAGTCGACCTTCAGGACGGGGCGGAGCAAATGGTCCCGATCATTTACGAAGGTCGCTCTTATGTACCGGTCAAGCCACTTGCGGAAGCGTTGGGCGCGATGGTTACATGGGAGCAGGATGAGCAAGCCATTAAGGTATCCACTGCAAATCCCAGTGCAGGCAGCGCATCTTCGCCGCATGAATCGGAAGGTGTTCGGAATACATTTCCCTCTGAATACGGAGCGCCTTCGATGTTTGAAGACTTTAAACCTGTTGCAAAGGAAGGAATTACCGCGTATTTGAATGCGATTCGCAGCGGGGAGAAGAAAGATTTGAAAGCGTTCATTTACAAGTATTATTATTCTTTGACCGAACTCGATAGCCCTGATGTTGCCTACGCACAAGCCAGCGAAAAAGTAGATACGTATCGCAGTAAATACGATAAGGAGACGCTGAACGGTCTGACAGCAGAAGGTTTGGAACTGTTGAAGGGTGGAGCATTCCCTGACGAAGCTTCAGGATACAGTAAGGAACATGGGATTCTGCTTAACTATCGGGTCGTCTCCGGTAAAGGATACTATGGTCATTTTTCGATTGATTTCTATTTTTACCAAGAAGGGAATACCTACAAACTTACAAATATCCTCTATGCTGGTGCTTATCGTGGAGAAGGGATCTAACACATCCTTGGACGTATACTGTAGATTATGTCAAATAATATGAACATGAAAACATCCGGCTCTGATCCTTCGAGAGAGCCGGATGTTCGCAATACAGCATTGAAATCCGCCCACCAAAAGGAGCGGATTTTTTCGTTAATAATGGGAATTCTCATTGATTCGTTATGCTGGAACCATCATTTAATCATCAAGGCGACTAAGGTAAGGGCTTTTCGATTTAATAAAGGGATGGTTAAGATAGTACGATGTTAATGAAAAGAATGGTAACTTGAGTTCAATTTATCTTAAAAGCGGCAATGTTACTGAGAATTTAGATGGTTCGATCAGTACTATTGCCAGTTGTAGCCGCGAAACTTATGATTTGAATTGTGATCGATGCACACATGAATTCAGTCAGGGGGACGACGGATGAAGGAACATTATGAAGCTCAATTACAACTAAGGCACAATTACCGTTTCTTTAAAGAGTCTTTATTTATAAGGGATATTGTCAGGGATCGATGGTTGTATGTAATCTTGTTACCAGGCGTTTTGTATTTTATTATTTTTAAATATGTTCCTATGTTTGGCTTACTCATGGCTTTTGAGGACTATAAACCGCATCTAGGTTTTATGAATAGTCCTTGGGTAGGGATGAAGCATTTCGAACGTTTTTTTTCAGAGCCTCAGTTTTGGATGCTATTCCGTAATACCATTTTGTTAGCGATTTATAATTTGGTGTTTTTCTTCCCGCTGCCTATCGTACTAGCGCTTATGTTGAATGAAGTTCGTATTGGGATATTCAAGCGCTTTGCTCAGACGTTATTGTATTTGCCCCACTTTGTTTCATGGGTAGTAGCGGTTGGCATATTCTATGTATTATTTACAACTGAAGGTGGAGTTGTAAACGAATTGATCCAAAAAATTGGTATTGAGAAAATTCCATTTTTGCTAAGTGAGGATTGGTTCAGACCGATGATCATCAGCCAGTCGATCTGGAAAGAGGCAGGTTGGGGAACCATTATTTTCCTCGCGGCGTTGTCCGGAGTTGATCTTCAGTTATATGAAGCGGCTCGCATGGATGGAGCTGGGCGTTGGCGCCAGTTGTGGCATATTACGCTACCTGCTATTCGTAGTACGATCGTCATCTTGTTTATTCTACGCTTGGGTAGTTTTTTGGACACGGGTTTCGAGCACATCTTCCTGATGCTTAACTCCATGAACCGAGAAGTCGGGGAAGTGTTTGATACTTTTGTATATATGAAAGGCTTGACGCAAGGACAATACAGCTATAGTGCCGCGGTAGGGATGTTTAAATCTCTGGTAGGGCTTGTCCTAGTACTCGGGTCCAATTGGATAGCGAAAAAATTCGGCGAAGAAGGCGTGTATTAAAAAGAGTCAGGAGGCTGTCAATATGCTAGCAGAAGATAAGAATTGGAGCAATCGGCTATTTAATACGGTAAACTATTCGTTGTTGACCCTTGTATCACTAATCACAATCATTCCCTTCGTATATATCGTTTCCATGTCTTTTGCTTCCCCAGAGGAGGTGGCTAAAGGCGGGTTGCTCTTATTTCCTTCGAAGTTTACCTTTGGGGCGTATAAATACATCTTTTCAACCGATACGATGGTTCGGAGTATTCTTATCTCGATTTATATTACGGTGCTCGGAACGTTGATCAACCTACTGTTGACCTCGTTTACCGCTTACCCTTTGGCCAAAGCGACCTTACGAGGGCGCCGGACCATTCTTCTCATGGTTTTGATTACGATGTTGTTCAGCGGAGGTTTGATCCCGACCTACTTTGTAGTCAAAGCTTTTGGTATGATAAACACGTATTGGTCCCTGATGATTCCGACCGCTATCAGCGCATTTAATTTGATCGTTCTCAAGAACTTTTTTCAGCAAATTCCCGACAGCTTGGTAGATTCAGCGAAGATTGATGGCTGTAATGATTTAGGGATTTTGTTTCGTATTGTTTTGCCATTATCGATGCCGGCGATGGCTACCTTTGGACTTTTCTATGCTGTAGGACATTGGAATACATTCTTTAATGCGGTGATGTACATGAACGATGCTGAGAAGTTTCCGGTCCAGGTTATTTTGAGACAAATTGTTTTGTTATCTCAGGATCAAATCGGGAACACCACATCACAGCAAGATCCAACCGACTATTTACCGCAGACCATTCGAATGGCTTCTATTGTAGTTGCGACCGTCCCGATTGTTCTCGTCTACCCGTTCTTACAGAAGCATTTTGCCAAGGGTGTACTATTAGGATCGGTAAAAGGATAACTCTATTTCAAAGAGTAACCGTTTACATAAACAAACATTCAGGAGGGGTTATGTATGGTAAGTAAGCGTTTTATCACTTTGGTTTCATTGCTGACGACTGTAAGTGCTTTAGCGGGGTGCGCAGGCGAGAAGAGTTCGCCAACTGCACAACAGGACAATACGCCGCTTCAAGTTACTATTGCTACGCCTCAAATCGGGGAGGCTCCGAAAAAAGGCAGTGAAGTAGAGCAGGCTATCGAGAAATACACGAATTCGAAAATTGATTTTCAATGGATTCCATCCGCTGCTTTCGAAGATAAGAAAAATATCATGATTGCTTCTAATGAGATGCCCAAAGCATTTAAAATTACGTCAAACGCCACTACGCTTAGCGCGATCCAATCCGGCTTGTTTTGGGAGATCGGCCCTTTGTTGAAGGATTATAAAAACTTATCAGGCGCTAACGCAATGTATTATGACAATTTAAAGGTTGATGGAAAGTTATATAGTTTGCCCTTGTACCGGGACATCGGCCGTGCCGGTATCACTTACCGGAAGGATTGGTTTGATGGACTTGGCCTAAAGACTCCGGTAACTTTAGACGACTGGTATAATCTCATGAAAACCATCGCGGAGAAGGATCCTGATAAGAATGGGCAGAACGATTCGTACGGTATGTTTCTTGAAAAGTCCTATAACGACCCGGTTGCTAGCAGCTCCTATCTGACCCGACTCGCAGTTTCTCAGGGAGCGCCGAATAAATGGGGATTAGAAGGAGGTAAGGTGATAGCTGAATTTATGACCAAACCGTATTTGGATTCCATGAAGCTGCTTCGCAGATTATATCAGGAAAAATTAATCAATCAGGACTTTTCCGTTGTTCAGGCAGCTGATGCCGATAATAAATGGAATGCAGGTAAGGTTGGGATTCGGATCAATACCGTTGCCTCGGCAGGTGCGACCTCTCAAGACAACCTAAAGAAGGCTGTACCTAATGGCGTAGTTGATATTGCCCCTTATATGGGACCATCCGGAAATCGTGTACCGGCTGAGCCCGGCAATAACGGCTTCTTCGTCTTCCCGAAATCGAGTGTTAAGTCAGAAGCGGAATTAAAGCGACTGCTGGGCTTCTTCGATAAGTTAATGGACCCGGAGATGTCGACACTTCTGACCAGAGGGATTGAAGGTAAGCATTTCACGAAGACCGATGACGGAAAAGCGCAGTTTAAAGACTTGACCCTATTTAATCTCGAGGTTAAGCCTTATCGTGACAGTCTGCCTTCGTTTGAGGTGACCGGAACGGGTCTTCCTTTGAAATTATCGGATTTGCAGGCAAAAGGCTGGAAGGTCATTGCTGACAACCTGAAGAATGTGGTGCCCAATGTAGCGTTAACAATGAACTCCAAGACTTATTCTGAAAAGGGTGGAGAATTGGATACATTAATTCGTGATGCCCAAACCAAATTTATTATGGGGAAAATTGACGAGGAAGGGTGGCAAGCAGAAGTAGAGAAATGGAGAAAAGCCGGCGGTGACAAGGTGATTGAAGAATATACGGCCGAGTATTCGAAGCAGAAGAAGTAAGACGATCTAGTTCTAGCATTTGTAAGCATAGGCATCGTAGATTCATTTGATATAATGGTAATGTCGAATCCTTGAAAGCGAAGAAAGGAGAGGTTTCCGTTGCCTAAATACTTATATCGAATGCTTGTCTTCTCTCTTCTGTTGAGCGCAGTTCCGGTCGTTTGCATCGGGCTCATCTCCTACTATATTGCTTCAAAGGATATTGGGAAGAAGGTTAATGAGGGTAATGTACAGATCCTGCTACAAAACCAAATGCGAATGGAGCAAATCTTAAAGAACGTGGAAATGGGAGCCGTACAATATATCAATTCACCTTTGGTAAGCGATTTCATATACCATGATTTACAGAATGATGATTTTCAAACGATCAATAATCTATCCAAAGGCTTATATAATCTTCATTCTATTGCGGGTGTGGCCGACACACAGCTGATTAACTTAGAGCACGACTGGATGATCAGCAATCTCGGTTTTACATCAACCGAAGATTTTGTAAATCGAGGTTTACTGAGCGATTATGCCAAGCGCCAGCAAAATTTATTTTGGTTAGCTAATATCGGTACCTCCTTAGATGAAAATAAGATCCGGGTGGTCGTCAAGCTTCCAATGATTGCCTCTACGACCACTCCTAAAGCGTTGTTGATTATTGACATGTCGCACGATGCGTTACTGAGCAATTTGGCCCAAAACACCCAATTAGGAAATATTTATGTACTTAATCGAAACAGGGAGCCGTTCTTGGCCAGTTCCAGCCCTGTAGGGATCCAGTCTTCCATTCTGGAAAAGATGAATGTCGCGACAGAACCGGAGGGGTCCTTTGAAACGGGCGATATGGGGGTCAACTATAAAGTTTCCTCATATAACGGCTGGTCCTATGTTTCTATCGTTTCCATTGATGCAATTACGAAGGAATCTAAGAAAATTGCATTCATCACCTTAAATGCTTGCGTGATTATTTTTATTCTAATCACATTGGCCGCCTTCTACGGAACCAGCCGCATGTATAGGCCGATCCATCGGCTATTTATGATGATGGAGCAGTTGGGAGGAGAGTCCAAAGGGAAAAAAAAGCGGGATGAATTCGCTTTAATCGAAGAGCGGTTTTCTTCCTTGTTCAGCACGAGAAAGCAGCTTCAACAGCAGTTGCAGGTTCAGAGTGGGCAAGTGAAGGAATTTTTCCTATTGAAGTTGATAATGGGACAGGTCACTGAGAGTGAATTCTCCTACAAGTATGAGACTTACGGCTTTGGGGAAAAGGGAAAGGCTCTCGGAGTGCTTGCCCTGCAAATTGATTCTCTTGAAGACACCCGATACTTGGATAGTGATAAGGAGCTGCTATTATTTGCGATCAATAATGTCGTTGGGGAGCTAATCTCTAATGACCGTATCTTGGGTACTTTGCTGCTGGATCAGTCTCAGGTAACGATACTGTTAGGCGATTCGGAGGATCCGGATGAGCTCAAGGGCTACTTCTACCAAATGGCGGAGCTTATGAAGTCAAAGGTTCACGAGCTGCTTCAACTCAAAATCAGTATCGGCATCAGTCGGCCGTTTCATAGGTATACGAATGTGATGGATGCCTACTCAGAAGCGTTGGAGGCTCTGAAACGTAGAATTAGTCTTGGAAATGAGCTCATCCTGAACTATGAAGATATCGAACCGGTTCATCGGAACAGCGTTCAGACTGGTGCTTCTTGGAATCACATTGAAGAGAGCTTGATGAACGGGCTTAAAACAGGCGATGCTGCTTCTGCTTACGAGTATTATAACCAATATGCATCAGCGATTTTGGAGAAGAGCATTTCGTTCAATGATTTTCAAATATTTATGCTTCAATTAATCGCCAAAATGTATCGGCTTGTTGGGCAGCAAGGTGGCATGCTGGATGGATTAGTCGGCGCCAAATCGGTCATTATCCGATTCATGAAATTGAATACGGCGGAGGAAATTATGACGTGGTTTAAGACGGAGCTGATCCCGCCCACCCTTGCCTTCCTGCAGAGCCGTATTGATTCGCAATATATCAATATTGCACACCAAATGGTTGAGCTCATTCATGATAAATACGATCAGGATCTTACTTTGGAATCGTGCGCTGCGCAATTCCGTTTTCATCCTGTCTATTTAAGCCGAGTATTCAAGAAAGAGATTGGAACAACGTTTATCGATTATTTGACGAATTACCGGATGAATATGGCGAAAGTGTGGTTAAAGGACAGCAATATGAAGATTACGGAAATCGCGGAGCGTCTTAACTATACCAACTCCACTGGATTTATCCGGACCTTCCGCAAAGCTACTGGTATGACACCGGGCCAGTACCGAGATGCCCTTTCGAGATCACAGTAATTGCTAGCTCGGTGACTGACCTAATCGCGTTATCCATCATGGAGGTGTACCTGTGACCTATGAATTGGTAGAAAAACTGAAAGCAGAATATATGTCCAGCGAGAATTGGTATTCAGTAAGGTGGCATTATATCGAGGGCTGTATCTTAAAGGCGTATTTGGACAGCTACGAGCAAACCGGTAGTGAAAGAGAATATAACTTTGTAAAAAGCTATATGGATCAGCTGTTTGACTCGGACGGCAATATCCCTGAAATCCAAATCAGCAGTTATAATATCGACCAATTCCGGATGGCTGGAATTTTGTTTACTCTATACCAAAGAGAGCGGGATCCCAAATATAAAACGACCATGGATATGTTGTATCAGCAGTTGGCTTCTTATCCGAGAACGAGTTCCGGTTCGTTCTGGCATAAAGAAAACTACCCCTTCCAGGTTTGGTTGGATGGATTGTATATGGGGCAGCCTTTCTATGTTCAGTACGTGAAGCAATTTGTAGAGGCGAAGGATTATTCCGATACGCTGCAGCAGTTCAAAAATGTCCGCCAATCTATATATAACAAAGAGAAGCGGTTGTATAGCCACGCTTATGATGAGAGTCGCAACATTTTCTGGTGCGATAAATCAACAGGGCAATCACCAAATGTGTGGGGGCGTGCGGTCGGCTGGTTCGCGATGGCATTGGTGGATGTGCTGGAGCTGCTGGAAGGAGAGCCGGCGGATACCGGCATCCTCAAAGCCTATCTCAAGGAACTTATAGATGACATGCTGCCGTACCAGCATAGCGAGGGTATGTGGTACCAGGTTGTGGATAAGCAGGAGCATCCGGGCAATTATCTCGAAGCCAGCGGTACGCTGATGTTAGCTTATGCCATTCTGAAAGGTGCTCGATTGGGATATGTGCCAAAGGAGTATGCCGTATACGGCATACAGGCGTTTAACGGAACGATTGCATGTTACCTTAGGGAAGAAGACGGTGAAGTGCGACTAGGGGGCATTTGCCGAAGTGCCGGCCTTGGCAAAAAGCCGGAAACCGGTCAAATGCGAGACGGGAGTCTTGCGTACTATTTCTTTGCAGAACAGATCGTGGACAATAACGGTCATGGTGTAGCTCCGCTGCTGATGGCCTATAACGAGATTAAACGGCTTGGCTATGTAAAAGTTCATGATTGATACACTTGATGGGCACAAATGACATTCAAAATGCCCTGAACCGCAAGCCGCTGCATCATGCTGGAATTCAAAAAGACATCGCGATATGGTACGGTTCGGCAGCCTTGATCGGCACGATTGTGGCTTGGGTCCGAAACGACATGCCTTATACACCACAATTTTTAGCCAAACCGTTTTTTTTGCTGCATCGGGTCTTAGGGAGATGAATATCATGCTTAAATTTTTTATCCGTAGTTCATCATTTTTTTTGTCCAGTAATCCGTAGAAATTCGTATTAGATCATGGGCTACATTGCATAGGTAGCTGCCTTTTTTATAACTAGCTGCTACTTCCCACTCTGGATTTTGTTTAATCGAAAAATAGGAGATGTTCGTGCTGGGCTTGGCGTACGTAATCGGAAATATAGAGCAGCAGATGCCCTCCGCAACCATTTTGAATAAGGTTTGACAGCTTCTGGTTTCCAACAAAATGTCAGGACTGATGTTTTCTTCGTTGATCAGATGATCATAGATTTCGCGAAGGGTCGAACCTTTTTGCATAATGGCAAAGGAGTCGTTTTCAAAACGCTTTAAGCTTATTTCAGGGAGTTGTTCGCCAATCTTACCTCCTAAATGTGCAAGAGGATGAGCATTTGGAACACCTAAAATAATCTTTTCAGAACAGATATGGATATAATGATCATTCGTTTTTTGGGAGTTTTGCAAAGTTAAAAATCCAATATCAAGATTACCTTGAGAGATTTCATATTGTTGTTTTTTGACAGGCATTTCAATAGGCTCAATTTTTACATTCGGATATTTTTTATAGAGAATAGGGTATATAGCTGCAAACATCTTAATACCGCGCTCCGGAGTTAATCCAACAATCAATTTTCCTTCTTTTATCTCAAGCATATCGTTAATCCGGTTGTACGTTTCTTTTTTTATGCGTACGATTTCTTTTGCGTTCTCGACATAAATTTTCCCGGCATGCGTCAGGTGCCAATTGCTTCTTGAGCGTACGAAAAGCTGTGTGCCAAGTTCTTTCTCAAGTCTTAAAAGCTGCTGGTTTAAGGCCGATTGGGTGATAAACAGTTTTTCCGCAGCTTTTGTTATATTGTTTTCTTCCGCTATTTTAATCATATAATCCAATTGTTTTAAATCCATTCGAAAAAAATCGCCTCCTTACTCTTAAATTTATTTAGAGAAATCTAAATATTTACACTTTTACTTAATTACAAATTCAGATTACGATGTTTTTGGATATATAACAAGTAAAAAGCAACTTATCCGGATGGAGGTCACCCTCATGACTTTGAAACAAACGCGGAATGAAACTCCTCTTTATATTAAAGTACATCCCAATGACAATGTTGCGATTATTGTCAATGAAGGCGGATTGCCTAAAGGAACGGTATTTTCTTGCGGGCTCGAGCTAACGAATCATGTTCCTCAAGGACATAAGGTGGCGCTAAAAGATCTCAATCAAGGCGAAGCGATCATGCGTTACGGAGAAATGATCGGGTATGCCGTTCAACCGATTGTAAAAGGCAGTTGGATCGACGAATCGTTGGTTCAGCTTCCGACACCGCCTAGGTTAGAGGAACTATCGATAGCTAGCAACGTGCCGGCATTGTTGCCTCCTCTTGAGGGCTATACGTTTGAGGGTTACCGGAATGTAAATGGCAGCGTTGGAACGAAAAATATTCTTGGGATTACGACCAGCGTGCAATGTGTCGCCGGCGTACTGGAATATACGGTAAAGAGAATCAAAGCGGAGCTGCTTCCGAAATATCCGAATGTCGAGGATGTCGTAGCATTAACGCATACTTATGGATGCGGGGTTGCGATCAATGCGCCGGATGCAATTATTCCGATTCGCACGATTCTAAATCTTGCCCAGAACCCTAACTTTGGCGGAGAACTCATGGTCGTTGGATTGGGCTGCGAGAAGCTGAATCCTGAACGTTTGGTGCCGGAAGGGGACTCCGGTAAGATCATATCCTTGCAGGAGCATCATGGATTTATTCCTATGGTCAAATCGATCATGGAGATGGCGGAAGTCCGGCTCGATCGATTAAATCGCCGAAAGCGCGTCACTTGCCCCGCTTCCGATTTGGTCGTCGGTTTGCAATGCGGTGGAAGCGATGCGTTCTCAGGGGTTACGGCCAATCCGGCAGTCGGTTATGCCGCCGATTTGTTAGTACGCGCCGGAGCGACGGTCATGTTCTCCGAAGTCACAGAAGTGAGGGATGCCGTGCATCTCTTAACACCGCGAGCATCCAGCGAAGAAGTCGGCCGGGCCTTGATTCGTGAGATGAAATGGTATGACGATTATTTGCAGAATGGTCAATCCGACCGAAGCGCCAATCCAACACCCGGCAATAAAAAAGGCGGTCTCGCCAATGTGGTTGAAAAGTCGCTCGGATCGATTGTGAAATCAGGCACCAGCCCGATTGTCGGGGTCCTATCCCCTGGCGAAAGGGCTGTCGAAAAAGGACTTATTTTCGCTGCAACGCCAGCTAGCGATTTTGTTTGCGGTACTTTGCAACTAGCCTCCGGTATCAACTTGCAGGTGTTCACGACGGGGAGAGGGACGCCTTACGGTCTGGCTGTTGCTCCGGTGATTAAGGTGTCGACAAGAAATTCTTTGGCGGAACAATGGCATGATCTGATCGATCTGAATGCGGGGAGAATCGCAACGGGAGAGGCAACCATCGAGGAAATCGGCTGGGAAATCTTCCACTTGATCCTGGATGTCGCCAGCGGACGTAAGAAAGCATGGGCGGATCATTGGGGACTATACAACGATTTGGCATTATTCAACCCTGCGCCTGTAACCTGATCCGGGTTCATATCTAGCCCGGAAGGCTTCTAGATTCAAGGTCTGGCTGGTGGCTCAGAAAAAGGATATAGTATAAAAGTGTCCGGAAGGGCACTTTTATATTTTAATAAAAACAAATGCGCACGCAAGACAATAAAAAGTATACAATTAAATTAAGAAATGAGTTAAATTAGAGTTTTCTGCAACCGTTTACATCATGCAATACCGACTACAGGATTCATAATACCCTCCTCAAATAAATATGGCCCGGATCCCTGGTACTGTTCAAAAGGAGGATACGCTTTGAAATTAATCCCGCAAAGTTTAAAGGTATTTAAACAAAAGAGTATCTTTGTGAAAATGTTGTTTCTGTTTAATATTTTCATTTTGATCGCTATTCTTGCATTTGGTTATGTTTCGTATTCCCAATCCTCCTCTCTGCTCATTGAGGAAGTAGTGAAATCGAACTATACATATATCGAGCAGGCTAGAGACAACATTGATGAAACATTGACCTCCCTGGATAATTTGTCCTTTCAGATTTCACTTCAATCGCAGATCCGACGGGCGCTGTATTTATCGGAAACCACATGGGATCTTGACCAATTGCTGTTTCTTGATATTATTAAATATTTAAAAAGCGTCAAGCAGGCGAATACATTGATCTCGGATATATGGATCCAGTTCTACCGCTATCCGATCGTATTGAATCAGGAATCCAAATACAATCTTGATTATTATTATGAAGATATTTACAAAACCGGGCAGTCCATAGATTGGACAAGTCCGAGTCAAAACCACCATGGGCTTAATCCTATCGGCAGATTTCAAGCAAACTCGTATGGAATAAGCTCATCCGTAATTACATTTGCGCGGACGGTTCCTCTAAGTGAAATCAAGCCTATGGGCGCTTTGTACCTGAATATCAAAACGGATGATTTTTCCAACAGGGTTCAAGGTGTCAGTGATCCTTATCCGGCCTTCATCTATGCGTTGGACACCAAGGGAGAGGTTGTATTTAACAGCAAAATTCGCAGCGATCAGGATGAATTGATTAATTCTGTCAAAGGGGCCATTACAGAGAAAGTTAGAGGAAACAGTGCTGATAAAGGCTATCTGGAGCAGACGATTGCAGGTAAATCGTATCAAATTTTGTTTACTTCATCGAAGGTGAATGAGTGGACGTATATCAGCGTGGTACCGACGGCTTTTATCACGGAAAAGGCAAATGCGATCCGTCAATTTACATTTGTAACGGCTATTATTTGTCTGATAGTCGGCTTGATTATATCCTATTTTTTGACCAACCGAATTTACCGTCCCATCAACAAAATTGTCGGATATATTAACGTATTAGGCCGCACTCCGCCCTCCAGCCAGGACAATAATTCCAAGGAAGATGAACTTGGCTTTATCGATCGAATCATTAATTATGTGTATTATGAGAATCAAAGCTTGAGGGGCTCTTTTGAAAAAAACCTTCCGGCACTTCAGCAAAAATTTCTCTATGACCTCATTGATGGCAGAGTATCGTCGGCCAACGTGCAGCAGCTTGCAGAGGAAATTCAATTGGAGTTCAACTACGATTCGTATCAAGTGATTGTGTTTGAAACCGTCGACTTTTCTCTAGAGGATAAAATCAATCTGCGTTACCGGGATATTCTGGAAATCGTGGATGGGATGGTTAGTGAGCTGGACGACGTACATCTGGGTGTACGATCAATCCGCAAGCGCAATGACAAAATCATTTCTCTGTTAAATCTTGATCATCCCAATCCGAAGCCTGAGGTGATTCACGACTTTATTCAAAAGGTCATCTCCTTCTTCGAGCAGGAGCATTCCCGGACTTTCACGGTGGGGATCGGCAATATTTACAGCACGGTAGATGAGGTGCCCCTATCTTATGTAGAAGCTTTGTCCGCTTTGCAGTACAAGATCGTCAAGGGAGAAGGCAGTGTGATCTTTGTTGATGAGGTTAACAAATTGCCCGAGAGTTCCTTCAGTTATTCGATAGAAGTTGAGAAGCATATCATCAACTGTGTGAAGACCGGAAACCATATGGCTTTGCATCAACATTTGCAGAAAGTTTGGGGGGATAATTTAAAGCAAGGGGATATAACGCCGGAAATTATTACTTACCTGTTTCAGGCTCTGGTAGGCACTGCAATCCGGACGATTTACGAAGTCCTATCTACGACCGGGGAAATATTCAGCGAATCTTTTGATTTATATAAAGAGGTCAATCAGCAATCACGCTTGGAGGATAAGAAGGAGTTTATTGAATGGATGTTCCAGAGCATTAGTGACTGGATTCAAAACAAGAAGCAGGGGCAGGATAATACCTTATTCAATCAAATTAAAGATTATGTGGAAAAAAATTATCATCTGGACTTATCGTTAACGATTCTCGGGGAGAATATCGGATTATCGCCTTCTTATCTGAGCAGTATTTTTAAAGAAGTCACGGGTATGAATTTTGTTGATTATATAAATACAAGGCGGGTTGAACAAGCTAAAATCCGGCTGCAGCAAACCCAGGATACCGTTTTTGAAATTTCCGAGAAGGTAGGATTCACCAATTCCAATACCTTTATCCGGGTGTTCAAGCGGCATGAAGGGATTACACCGGGCCAATTCAGGCAAATACATACGAAGAAAGACCTCTAATTACTAACCGTCAGGAGCTGATTCCTGACGGTTTTTGCAATGATCATGAAAAAAGTAGATGTATCTAAAGAATTATCGATATACGAAACTCATGTAAGGGGATACATTGAGTAGGCAAGCGAAGTACATGAAACGTTGAGAGGAGAGTCTTTCCCATTGACTAAGCAAACTATAACTGCTGCGAGTCCGTCACCCATAAGTGTAGGATATAAGAAAACATCAAGCAGACGAAGCACTTTCAAAAAAGTCCTGCCGTACTATCTGATGTTCCTGCCACCTCTGATTTATTACCTGATCTTCAGATATGTACCTGTCGTCATGGCCGTCGTGATCTCTATGATGGACTACAATATTTACAAGGGGATTTTTGGGAGTGAATGGGCTGGATTTAAGCATTTTATTGATTTTTTTAACTCTGTTTATTTTGGTAGGTTGCTGCGCAATACACTGATGATCAATCTTCTGAGCTTGGTGTTTGTATTTCCTGCACCGATTATTTTTGCCCTTTTATTAAATGAGGTTCGGAACTCGCTGATCAAACGCATGGTACAAACGATCAGTTATTTGCCTCATTTTGTATCGACGGTTATTGTAGCGAGTATGGCGGTAACCTTTCTTTCGCCCAGCGTAGGATTAATCAACAATATTTTAGTGCAATTCGGTATGGAACGGACGAATTTTTTACTGGATCCGAATTATTTCTGGGGAATCTTTACCTTTATGGATCTGTGGAAAACACTCGGATGGTCAGCAATCCTGTACTTTGCCGCTTTAACGGGCATCAATACGGAATTGTATGAAGCTGCAAGAGTGGATGGCGCGAACCGTTGGCATCAGACCTGGCATATTACGCTCCCGGGTATCGCCCCAACGATTATTATTTTGCTGTTACTGAAAATCGGTCATATGCTGGAGATCGGTTACGAATTAATCGTGCTATTGTACAACCCGAATACGTATCTGACTGCAGATGTCATTGGTACCTACGTATACCGGAGGGGAATATTGGATGCTAACTACAGCTTCGCATCTGCAGTCGGACTGTTTCAATCGGTCATGGGGCTGCTTCTGATCATAATCGCCAATAAACTGGCCAGAAAGTACTCGGAAACGAGTTTGTGGTGATTTGTAAGCCTATAAAGAAGCGGGCTTTCCACATAGAAAGCGCTAAGGAGGTAATGGTATGGTTTTCAGGCGTATGACGCTTGGAGGATTGGCGTTCAGTTGCATCAATGCATTGGTTCTGGGGTTAATTGTCGTTATGACCTTGTACCCGTTTCTTTATGTCGTGTCCGCTTCATTGAGCGAGCAATTGTACATTCAGCAGGGGAGAATCGGTATTATACCGATGGGATTCCAATTAGAGGCTTACAAAAGAGTGCTTGAGTTTCCGATGCTCGGAAGATCCTATTTGAATACGATCCTATATACGGCGCTTGGAACGGCAATAAGCCTGGTGTTAACGGTATGTGCCGCCTATCCGATGTCTAGGCGGGACTTGCCGGGCCGTAAATTAATGACCTCGATCGTGCTGATTCCGATGCTCTTCGGAGGCGGATTAATTCCCACCTTTCTCGTCGTGAATGCCCTCGGGATGCGGGATTCCATATGGGCCATCGTCATTCCGGCGGCGGTGACTTCTTTTTATGTATTTATCCAGCGAACATTTTTTGAGCAAATTCCTCTCGAGCTGGAGGACGCCGCCAAAATAGACGGGTGCTCGATGGTACAAACACTGTTCAAAATTATTTTGCCGTTGGCGCTTCCGTCTTTGGTGACGATTGGCTTATTCTATGCAGTTAACGAATGGAACAGCTTTTTCCCAGCTATGATTTATTTGAATGATGAGAAACTGTTTCCAGTGCAAATCCTGCTTCGGGCGATCGTGATTCAGAATCAGACGGATCAGGTTTTGGTTGATGTTTTTGACGACAAGAACCTGTTAAGCGAATCGATTAAGTATTCGACTTTGGTTGTAGCGACACTGCCCATTCTTATTGTGTATCCTTTCATTCAAAAATACTTTGTCCAAGGGTCGATGATGGGATCTATTAAAGGTTAAAACACAAATTTATAGGAGGCGTCTACATGAAAAAAGAAAGATGGATGAAAGGAATAACCGGCGTAATATTGATATCGGTTACATTGGTCGGATGCCAAACAGGCGGGCAAGAGAAGGCAGCAACGACTCCGGATGCCAAGGCAAGCGAGGCGAATAAGCCTGTTAATGCGAATGGAAAGATCCTGGATAAGCAGATCGAGGTTAGTGTCTATATGAGGCCGAGACCTGAATCAGTGGAGTCCAATGAACTACTATGGATGAAGCCGATTTCCGAAAAAACCAACGTCAACTTCAAATGGCTGAAGGCACCTGCAGACGTCAACGATTACATCGAAAAGTTCAATTTGACCCTGGCGGGCGGTACGCTGCCAGATCTTATGGAGGCACCACTGGATTTATTAAATAAAGGCGGGGAGAATGGCGTATTTGAACCGTTGAACAAGCTGATCGAGCAGAATATGCCCAATTTTAAAAAGATTATCGAGCAAAATCCAGCGATCTTGAAGGATATCAAATCCGATGACGGAAACATTTACTTTTTCCCTCAGATCTCTGCCGTCAAAACGATCAATCTGCAAATCTTCCGTCAGGACTGGCTGGATAATCTCGGGTTGAAGGCACCGAAGACAACCGAAGAAATGTACCAGATACTGAAGGCATTTAAAGAAAAAGACCCGAATGGAAATGGCAAGAATGATGAAATTCCTTTCACCACAAGAAGTAAAATCAAAGGATTGCTGCCATTCATTGAGCCATTTGGCGTATCGTTCGAAGAGGATTTTTATGTGGATAACGGTCAGGTGAAATACACGTTCACCGATGCCAAATTAAAGGATGCGCTTGAATATACAGCCAGGCTGTATAAGGAAGGCTTGATAGATAAGGAATATATAACGAATGATCAAAAGATCTGGGAGTCCAGATTCACGAATGAAGTATCGGGTGCTACCTTTGATTCATTCCCACGACTCGAGGCTCTCGAGAAGCTGGTTGGCAAGGCCAATCCGAAGGTCAACTTAACTGGTTTGACACCGCTCCAAGGCCCATCAGGGATTGCTCCTTTTACCAAAAGTCAGCAAAACCTGATCAAGAACGGTTTTGGCATCAGCTCTAAATCGAAATTTAAAACCGAAATTGCCAAGATACAGGATTGGTTTTACAGCCCCGAAGGACAGCTGGCGATGAATTTCGGTAAGCTCGGCGAAACGTATACGATGGAAAATAATGAACCGAAATACACGGATCTCGTGATGAAGGATAAAAATAATGCACCTCTGATCAAAATGTATGAGCTTGGACACCGGGAGTTTGCTTATCAATGGGACATTCGTTACGAGAACGCAATGGTTTCACCTAAGCTGGCTCAGATACGTGATTCGATTACGCCTTTTATTAAACCCAAGTATCCGGTTGCCTTGTCCTTCAAGCAGCAGGAGCGTGATGTTCTTAACTCCAAATTTACAGAGATTACGACTTATAAAGACGAGATGATGAACAAGTTCATTATTGGCTCGGAGCCGATCAGCAAGTTTGACGATTATGTCAAACAGATTGATAAAATGGGTATAGATGCAGTCTTGAAAATCCAACAAGCCTCTTATGATCGATACCTGAAACGATAAAAGCAGAAAGCGGTGACGATCAGAAGATGGTTGAGCATATCGTTCATTCCGTTCCCAATCCAGTGCTTCCAGGGGATCATCCAGATCCCTCGGTTGTTCGGGTGGGTGAAGATTATTATGTTGTTACCTCTACCTTTCAGTATTTTCCCGGCGTCATGGTGCACCATTCCCGTGATCTGATACATTGGCGCCCCATTGGTCACGTCATTACTCGACGCAGCCAAATTGACTTGACCGGGGTACCGGATTCACATGGCGTATTCGCGCCCGATATTTCGTATGCTGACGGGAAGTTTTGGGTGGTCGTTCCTTTCTTTCACGGACAGCCGCGTTGCACAAACCTGCTGTTCACAGCAGAGCGCCCGGAAGGGCCTTATTCCGAAGGCGTGGTACTAAATCATCACTTTATTGACCCATCCATATTCCACGACGATGACGGTCATCGTTACCTTGCCTTTGGCGGGGGTTGGCTGCAGGAGCTTCATCCCGATGGGTCTAGGCTTTTTGGAGATGCCAAGCAGGTGTGGCCGGGGACTGGAGGCAACAACCCTGAAGGTCCGCATATCGTCAAGCGCCATGGCTATTACTATCTGATGCTGGCTGAGGGAGGGACGCGCTTTGGACACATGGAAACATTGGCCCGCAGCTGTTCGATTTGGGGACCCTATGAGCCATGCCCACACAATCCAGTGCTAACACAGACGGACCCTAACAAGCCTCTGCAGAAGGCAGGCCACGGTAAGCTGGTGGAAGATACGAAAGGGAATTGGTGGATGCTGCACCTTGGAGGACGTCCGTTGACTCCAAATGGCAGTACTCCTTTAGGGCGTGAGACTTTCCTTGAATCGGTTCGTTGGACAAACGATGGCTGGTTTGAGGTTGGAGACGGGGGAAGCCCGCAGGAGCATGTGCATGTGCCGCTCGAAAGTGGGCAGGAACCCATCTTGGTTGAGGCCGAAACAGACCGTTTCGACGAACCAGAGTTGTCTCCTGTTTGGGAGTGGGTGCGTCACCCATTGGAAGGAAGCTATACGTTAACGGGAAACGGGCTTGAGCTGGAATGCTCACCTTACCCGTTATATGTCCCCGGGTCGACCCTTCTCCTGACTCGCCGATGGGAGCATTTCTGTTTTGAGGCGCACACACAGCTTTCTTTTGTACCCCAGTCGTTGGGCGACGAAGCAGGGCTGGTCCTGTACCGTGACATGGATGCCATGCTGCTTGTTAGTGTCCGTTATGGGATCGGTCAAACCGCAGGACAAAAGTTTGATGCCGCCAGGTTGCACGAGAAGCAGGAGGATGATGGACTCTATCTACAGATTGATCGCTCGGAGAAATGCTATCGACATATGCTGTATCGGGAGAAGCTTGATATGGAACCGGGAGCGGACTTGTGGCTGAGAACCCAGCTTGATGCAGAGAGTCAGCAGTTCACTTTCGCCATATCGGTTGAAGGCGTGGAGTATAGGGAGCTGGAATTGTCCGTTTCAGCGGAATTTCTGTATCCGGAGCATTTTGCCAGATTCAATTGTTTCACGGCTCCCCGTGTAGGCATCTTTGCTCGTGGTGTATTGTATCAGCAGCATGGTAAGGTGTTGTTTAAACAATTTACGTATCGCGGAAATTCGTAGTGTAATTGGTTTGTAATTCGTCTAACAGGAAAGAACGGGAGGTTGCATTTTTGCTGAAGCTCCTTTAGTAAGAATAAGGAAGCCGGATCCAATTAAGGATTCGGCTTTTTGCTTGTATTTTTCGAGTATTGCCCCCCTAGCCCGATTGCAGAATGTGTTCTACAGGGAGTTTGTTATTTAAAAAGTCGTAAAAGCGTTAGTCAAGTAGTCGCCATAGTGTTAGTCACCCTGAATGCATTGAAATAAAATGAAGAGTGAGTTCGATACTTTCTTACTTAAATAAAGGAGGAATTTCAGTCATGGCACTTCACTTTCCCGTTGGATTCTTATGGGGAGCATCCACAGCTGCGCATCAGGTAGAAGGCAATAATACCAATTCCGATTTTTGGCTGATGGAACATCTGGAGGGTTCCACGTTCAAGGAGCCATCAGGCAGCGCCGTAGACCATTATCGCCTCTATAGGGAAGATATTGCTCGTTTATCTGAATTGGGCTTGAATACCTATAGGTTCTCCATCGAGTGGGCCCGGATTGAACCGGAAGAGGGGCTTATTGACGAAGCAGCCATCGATCATTATCGAGATGTGCTGAATGCTTGCAAAGAATGTAACGTAACGCCTGTCGTGACGCTGCATCATTTCTCATCGCCGCAATGGCTCATTCGCGCGGGCGGCTGGGAATCTGAGGAGACGCCTGCGCGATTCGCCCGTTACTGCGCTCATGTCATGCGTGAATTGGGTGAGCTGATTCCTTATGTTTGTACGATAAATGAGGCGAACATAGCAATTGGAATCGCTAAAATCATGAAGCGGTACCAATCGGGGGCCCCTGGTGCGCAAGTCGGAATGAATATGGAAAAGATGGATCAAATGCAAACTTACTATGCGGAATTGAGCAAGGCATTCGGGCTTCCTCCTAGCGAAATAAATACCTTCCTGGCTCCACGTACGGAAAATGGAATCGAAATCATCTTCAGCGCGCATGTGGAAGCCAGGGCTGCAATCCGGCGAGCGAGCCCGCATACTCAAATCGGGTTGACCTTGTCTCTATACGACATTCAAAGTATCCCGGGCGGGGAGGACCACGCAGCTCATGCCCTTCAAGAGGAGTTCCTTCAATTCATTCCCTATTTGAAGGACGATGATTTCTTCGGCTTGCAAAATTATACACGTGCGGTATATGGGCCTGACGGTATTATGCCTGTTTCGGCCGATGCCGAGAAGACTCAGATGGGGAACGAGTTTTATCCAGAGGGGATGGAGGCTGTCATCCGATACGTTTCGAAGCATCTGAATATACCGATTCTCATCACGGAGAACGGTGTGGGAACAGACAATGATGAACGCCGCATTGCCTGTATTGATCGGGCCTTGAAGGGTGTGCATGCTTGTATCGCTGATGGTATTCCCGTCAATGGATACATGCATTGGTCGCTGTTGGATAACTTTGAATGGCAGCTCGGTTTTTCAAAGACATTCGGTCTTATTGCAGTGGATCGATCGACAATGAAGCGGACTTCGAAGCCCAGCGCTATTCATTTTGGGGAAATCGCGAACAAGAATGAGTTGAGTTTAATGGCATATTGAAGCAAGTTAACGAAGAGCCGACGGGTGAAAAAATAAAGTCTTGAAAGTGCTATTACGAATGTCATCTAAACGGAGTCCGCTTCATGAGCTGATGATGATCATTAGTACGAATGAAGCCAAACGATTATAAGGAAGAAGGGGATGTAAGGATGAAATTGCACAATAAAGTGGCGATCGTTACGGGGGCCGCATCCGGTGTTGGCAAAGCCATTGCAGAGCTATATGCGAAGGAAGGCGCCAAGGTTGTGGTTGCGGATATTAACAATGACACCATCTCAGCAGTTGTCGACGGGATAAACCAAGCCGGTGGAACAGCTATCGGCTTGGTTGCCAACGTCATGAAGGAAGAAGACATCCAAGCGATGGTGGACAAAGCTGCGGATGAATTCGGAAGCGTAGACATTCTCGTGAATAATGCCGGCATCATGGACGGCTTCCGCCTGATCGAGACCGTTCAGGATGACCTCTGGGAACGGGTTCTCACTGTCAATCTGACCGGACCTATGCGTGCCATTCGCAAGGCGATTCCTTATATGCTTGAGAAAGGTGCGGGCGTGATCATCAATATCGCTTCGGCGGCGGGTATAACCGGCGGTAAAGGCGGCGTCGCTTATACGTCTGCCAAGCATGGCCTTGTTGGTTTAACCAAAAATGTTGGTTATATGTATGCCAAGTCCGGTATTCGGTGCAACGCTATTGCGCCCGGGGGGGTTCGGACCAATATTGCTCTAAGCAATATCGATATGGCCGGGATGCAGACCTACAGGGAAGGCGCGGGAACACAGCGGTGTGAGCCGGTCGACCCTATGGAGATTGCAACCGTCGCCCTCTTCCTTGCATCCGACGATTCCCGTTTTGTAAATGCCACTGTCGTCGCAGCCGACGGGGGCTGGACAGCGTATTAACGGAGCAAGGGCCGGTCGGGTGATCATAGCCCTGAAAAAATGAAAATCCACAACCTTATCCGGTTGTGGATTTTTCCCATACAAAATAACCAGGAGATTGGGGGGTTATATTCACGAAAAGTCGTCAAACCGTTATTGAAAAAGTCGTCATACTGTTAGTTGGCCGTGGTGCCTATCCCTTATGATAAAGCTAAGGCTATTAAGTATAAAACAAAAGGAAGTGATCTTCATATGGAACAAGCCGCAACGGCTGCTGGTCTGCAGACTGGGCTGAAAGTAAAGAAAAAGAAGAACCAATACCGGAAATATTCGCCACTTCTGATCATGATGGTACCGGGTCTTCTTTACCTGTTATTCAATAACTATCTTCCGATGATGGGGATCGCTATCGCTTTCAAGAAAGTGAATTTCGCTAAAGGCTTTCTGAAAAGCGAATGGATCGGATTCGACAATTTCGAATACCTCTTCAAAACTTCGGATGCGTTTATCATTACGCGGAATACGATTCTGTATAATGTCTTTTTCATTGCGTTAGGAACGATTCTAGCTCTAGCTTGTGCGATTTTGCTAAACGAGATTAAGAACAAGATGTTATCCAAATTTTATCAAAGCGTTATCACACTGCCGCATCTGATTTCCATGGTTATCGTCAGCTACCTGGTCTTCGCCTTGATGAGTGCGGAGACTGGGTTCATGAACAAAACGGTGCTCCCCTGGTTCGGCATCGAAGAGGGAATTTCGTGGTACAGCGAAGAGAAGTATTGGCCCGTGATCCTGACGGTGGTGCACTTCTGGAAGGGTGTCGGTTATTCCAGCATTGTGTTCTTCGCCGCACTGCTCGGCATTGACGAAGAGTACTATGAAGCGGCGAAACTCGACGGTGCGAGCCGCTTGCAGCAGATCCGCCACATTACTTTACCGATTCTGTCACCGGTTATTATTATGCTGACGCTGCTCAGTGTCGGACGTATCTTCTATTCCGACTTCGGCTTGTTCTACCAGGTTCCCATGAACGCTGGGGCATTATTCAACACGACGGCCACGATCGATACTTACGTATTCAGGGGACTGATGGGCTCCGGCGACATCGGCATGTCCACTGCGGCGGGGGTCTATCAATCTATCGTCGGATTCTTACTCGTCATGTTTGCGAACTTTATGGTACGACTATACAACAAAGAAAACGCATTGTTCTAAGGAGGCGGCCACCCATGAAAAATGAAAGTAGAGGTTTAACCTGGTTTAGCCATATCATGATGATATTGTTCTCCGCAGCATGTATCATTCCTTTCATTCTGCTTATAACAGCATCGCTCACGGATCAGAATGAAATTATAGCCAGCGGATATTCCTTCTTTCCCAAGACGTTCAGCACAGCGGCTTACACGTATCTGTTAGAAAGAGGATCGGATATTGCACGTGCTTACGGGATCACGATTTTCGTAACGATCGTCGGAACGTTCATTGGCGTGTCCATAATGGTGCTTCTGGCCTACCCGCTCTCCAGGAGTGTAACACCGCACCGCAATCTGATTATGTTTATTGTCTTCTTTACCCTGTTGTTCCATGGAGGTCTTGTGCCTTCCTACCTGGTGTACACGCAGCTCTTCCACATCAAGAACAGCATTTGGGCGCTGATCGTCCCGGGGCTGCTCATGAACGGATTTTACGTCATGCTGATGCGGACCTTCTTCCAGACCACGATTCCCCCCGCCTTGATTGAATCAGCACAGCTGGACGGAGCAGGCGAATACCGCACTTTATGGACCGTCGTGCTTCCACTTTCGACACCTATTCTGGCAACGATTGGTTTGTTCGAGTCCATCATGTATTGGAATGACTGGCAGCTAGGTATGATCTATATTACAGACCCCAAATACTTCAGTATCCAGAATCTGCTGAACCGAATCATGCAGGACATACAGTTTATCAATATCAATATGAGTAGTAATGCTAGTAATGCAATGGAGCAAATGCCATCAGATTCGGTCAAGATGGCCATGGCGGTGATCGGGGTTCTGCCGATTCTGCTTGCGTACCCGTTCTTCCAGAAGTATTTTATCAAAGGCATTATGATAGGCGCTGTGAAAGGGTAGCCGAGAAACAGTAGAAATCACCCAATATCAGGGACTCAAACTCCAATCAGATGTCCGATGAAAATAAATTTTTAGACTGAAAAACAAGGAGGTATACTATGACACTTCATGAAGCTGAAAACACAAACAAACGCTCAATTTTAACTCAAAGCGTTTCCCAGAATGCTGCTTCACAAACAGTAGCCCCGCTCTATGACGGGACACAAGACCCTCAGTTCCAGCAGCCCTATGTGGATATCGATGAATGGCGGGATCAGCCGGTGTGCCATCGGTACATCCACGGAGGATTCGAGGGTACTAACACCAGATTTTCGTATTATTTCCCCCTGAAAGAGGATTATGAGGGACGCTTCTTTCAAGCTGTCTACCCTGTTCAGGGCAGCGAGAACGCATCCCAAAGCCATTGTGACGGTGTGGACAACAAAATTGGCTTTGCCATTTCCAGCGGCGCTTATTTCGTAGAAACCAATATGGGCGGAATGTCCCCTGACGCTACCCTCGTTTATCGTGCGAGCGCCGCCGTGGCGCAGTTTTCGAGGGTCAAAGCAGCGGAGTTGTTCGGCCCGCACCGCCCTTACGGTTATATTTACGGCGGAAGCGGCGGCGGATTCAAAACCATAAGTTTCATAGAAAGCACGACAGGCATTTGGGACGGCGCGGTACCTTTTGTCATCGGATCGCCCATGGCAATTCCAAATGTCTTCACTGTACGCGTCCATGCCATGCGAATCCTCAAGGATAAGTTCCCTGCGATCATTGATGCGCTGGAGCCAGGAGGCAGCGGGGATATGTATGCTGGATTAAATGAAGAAGAAAGACAAGCTCTTGAAGAAGTGACCCAAATGGGGTTCCCGCCTAAGGCATGGTTTGCCTATAAAGAAATTGGGGATGGAGCGCTTACGGTTCTTTCTCCAATAGTTATAAAGGCGGACCCCTCCTATTTCGAGGATTTCTGGACGGTTCCCGGATACCTTGGCGCCGACCCAGAAAGTTCTGCTTCTCGGGCGCGTCTTCAATACAAGACCGTTATAACGGATGTCATTCGACCCGAAACGCACGCGGCTTCGGATTCTGACAAATCGGTGAATATGGGAGTCGACGAAGCCTGGAAAATGCTTACGGAGGCTGAGGGGAAAGTGCCTTCCTTCCGCTTGGATAATGTTCCTAAGGGGGACGTGTATCTGGATGGGGCATTTATACACATAACTAGTGGCGAGGCCGCTGGCGAGAAAATCCCTCTAGGCCAGTTAAACGGGAACGTCGTCACGATCAGCTCGGCATTCGGATTTTTCCCATCGGCTCAAAGCCTGGATAAAGTGAAGCCGGGCGACGAGATCGTACTGAATAACTCGGACTATCTCGCCATCCAAACCTATCACCGGCATCAGGTTCCGACCCGCGATTATTACGTATGGGATCAGTTTCGGGACGATAATGGTGACCCGTTGTATCCGCAGCGTCCATTCCTGGTAGGGCCTTCCGTTACAGGAGCCGGCTCGGTTCAAAACGGCCGGTTTGAGGGGAAAATGATCGTTGTGCAGACACTGATGGACGAAAGTGCATTCCCTTGGCAAGCCGATTGGTATCGAACCAAAGTCAAAGAATCGCTGGGAGAGAATCTTGAGGATCGTTTTAGACTTTGGTACGTAGATCACGCATTGCACGCCGATACGAGTTCGAACGATGTATTGGACGGACTGCATATTGTAAGCTACATCAGCGCCCTGCATCAGGCGCTTCGCGATCTGAGCGCATGGGTAGAAAGAGGCGTTACCCCTCCTGCCAGCACCAGTTACGAAGTTATCGAAGGCCAGGTCGTCGTTCCATCCAAAGCCGCCGAACGTAAGGGCATTCAGCCGGTCATAACCCTGAACGCCAACGGCGGCGAGTATGCCGAGGTTTCGGTGGGCGAGGTTGTCTCCTTCTTGGCGACAATCGAAATACCGCCGTATACCGGCAAGATCGTATCTGCAAATTGGGATTTTGAAGGGGAAGGCACTTATCCAATCGACGGAACCTTTAGCCACGTCAATGAAGATGCCTCACAGGTTGTTGTCGAGGCGGCATATGCGTTCTCCAAACCCGGCACATACTTTCCCGTATTGCGCGCGGCGTCAAACAGGGAAGGCAATGGCAGTGACCTGTATACTCAAGTTATGAATCTTTGCCGTGTAAGGGTCGTGGTAAAATAAACCGACATAGGTTTCTAAACGATTATCGATCTCAGCAACCTGCTTATTTTGTAAAGATAAAGGGTAAATTCATAATTCATATTCGTCCAAACGCCACAGCGGTTCATATTGTGGCGTTTTGGCTTTATGTGTATGATGGAAGCAAGATTACATTTAACCTAAGGGGCCGATGACATGAACATTCGCAAATGGCATGGGTGGCGAAGTTCCTTGCGATACAAGCTTATAGCAAGCGTACTCATCATGACGATGCCGCTGGTCGGCATGCTCTTGTATAACAACTTTTATGCCATTCATGTCGTTCGTGGACAAGTTGCCGATTCTTATAAGAATATGTTAACTCTTTACATGAACCAGATCGATACTGGCCTGAACGATAGCGATTCCTACATGAATACGGTGGCCGGTTCCAATTATGATCTGGTGTCACTCGGTCAGGCTGCAACGGATTCGGATTATTATAGTGCGAAAGTTTACTTGTTCAACAGACTTTCCAGGGATATCTCGTTATACAATTCGTTAAGTTCATTCTTTGTGTATGAAACACGTCGGCAGGATTATATGGATATCTCCAAAAGCAATGATGTTTCACTTGAGGAAAAAGAGAGTGTTGAGCGCCATATCATCGATTTGATTCATTCCCAGCAGATTCCAAAAGGGATCTCCACGAAAAGATGGCAGTATTTCCGAATTGGACAAGACTATTACCTTATTGATATCGTTCAATCAGGTAATGTTTATCTGGGAGGTTGGGTAAAGACCGAACAATTGTTAAAGCCTCTCCGCTCCCTTCAAATCGGAGAGGGAGAGGTTTTATTAGCCAATGGACAGGGTGAACCCATAACGGATACGAACCTCGTAAGCGACAATGGCATCGAACTGCACAAGAACATAAGTGAATATTATCTGTCGGGTATAACCAAGAAGTTTCTTGTCGTCGGCGCTGCGTCCAATAGAGGAGACTTCAATCTGGTCGCCCTTATTCCAGATACTCATATTTTGGCCAAGCTTCCTTATCTTCAGTGGATCGTTTGGCTGATCACGATCGCCTCTTTACTCTTTGTACCCATCGGTCTGTATTCCATGAGACAGGCCATCTTGGTTCCGTTATATCGGGTCTTGCTCACCATGAAGAAAGTCCGCGAAGGGGACTGGAGCAGCCGGGTAGTTCTAACCAACACTTCGGACGAATTTAAACTGCTCGGGGGATCATTTAACGCGATGATGACGGAGATCGAAACGCTTCGCGTCAACGTTTACGAAGAACAGCTGAATAAACAAAGGGAGGAATTGCAGCGGCTGCAGCTGCAGGTCAACCCCCATTTTTTCCTAAACACATTAAACATCGTTTATAATCTGGCCAAGGTCAAGAACCATGAATTGGTCTTGGAAATGACAATGTCCTTGATTCATTATTTCCGGTTTATGTTTCGCAGCAACACCTCTTTCGTGAAAATGAAGGATGAGCTGGATCATACCCGGAATTATCTGAAAATCCAGAGCTTACGATTCCCGGGCCAGCTGACCTGGACCCTCGATGCTCCGGATTATTTAACGGATGCTCCGATTCCTCCTCTTATCATTCAGTCGTTCGTCGAGAATTCGATTAAACATGCCGTCACGATGGATGAGCCAATTGCCATTTCCGTACAGATCGATTTCTTGGATGAAGAGAAAGGTT
Organism: Paenibacillus sp. V4I7; assembly: GCF_030817275.1. Classification (NCBI taxonomy): domain Bacteria; kingdom Bacillati; phylum Bacillota; class Bacilli; order Caryophanales; family Paenibacillaceae; genus Paenibacillus; species Paenibacillus sp. V4I7. The sequence continues at coordinate 1,342,684 of NZ_JAUSZD010000002.1, forward strand.
CCAGAATGAAAATTTGCATCAAGGATACCGGACAAGGATTCAATAATCAGGTGCTTAAAGATTTGCAAGCAGGCAAAAGAATCGAGAATGATCAGGGGGAGCACACCGGGATCTGGAACGTGCAGCGGAGGTTGAGATTGTTGTATGACGAAACCGTATCTATTCAATATGATAATGATAAGGAAACCGGCGGAGCGGTAGTGGAAATCATTCTTCCTACCAACCCGGGTATGGAGGAAACAACATGACCTATCAAATGTTGCTAGTGGATGATGAGATACATGCCATCGAAGGTGTGAAATCGGATCTTGATCTGAACAAGCTGGGAATAACAGGGTTATTTACGGCTTATAATATCAGACAGGCGAAAGAGATATTGGATAAAGAGATCATTGATATTCTGCTTTGCGATATTGAAATGCCGCAAGGCAGCGGATTGGAGCTGTTGTCCTGGGTACGGGAGCATCATCCAGACACGGCAACAATTTTCCTGACAAGTCATGCCGATTTCAAATATGCCAAGGAAGCACTGCAGCTGGGGAGTCTCGATTATCTGCTGAAGCCCGTTCTTGCGGGCGACTTGGAGAATGCCATTCGAAGAGCGCAAGGCGTGATTGACCGGAACAGTGAAATCAGCAGGAATAGCAAGTCCCATCAATTATGGCTGAAGCATCATTCCTTGATCATCGAGCGGTTTTGGCTGGATATCATCAACCACTCAACACCAAGTCATCCGGCCGCGATCCGCGAGCAGGTAGAACGTCATCATATCCCGGTATCGGAAGATTCCAGGTTTCTTCCGATTTTGATCTCCGTTCAGAGATGGAAAAAAACATTGAAGCGCAGAGATGAGAAGATTCTAGAGTACGCCCTCAAGAATTCTGCCGAAGAACTCATTATCGACAGCCATGGGACCGGAATATGCTTTCACCTGGAACGGGGGATGCTGCTTGTGATCCTTGTTGCGAGCTGTGGAACGGATTGGAAATATGCTCAAGCAACGGAGGCATGCAATCAATTTATTGATTCCTGCAACCGTTATTTTTACTGCGACTTGTCCTGTTATTTCGGTGAGCCCGCAGAGGCGCATGAGATAGCCGACATGCTAACGAAGCTTAGGACTCGTGACCGCAACAATGTAGCCTTTGTAAATCAAATTTATCCCTATCATGATACCGGGCACACTGATCAGCCTATTAAATTGCCAACACTGAGTAGCGTATCGTCCCTACTCAAGTCAGGCACGAAGGAATCCGTCATTCAAGAGGTAGAAAAGTTTCTTGGCGATCTCGTTCGTAACCAAGAGATGGATGCTGAGGTTCTGCATCAATTTTACCAGGACTTTATGCAGGCGCTTTATTCCTTCCTGAACTTGAGAGGGGTTCAAGCCCATCAACTATTTGGAGATGATGAATCAAGGCGCGTTTCGGAAACGGCGGGGCGATCCGTAACCGATATGCTTGCTTGGGTTCATCATGCCGTGAATAAGGCGATGATTCAAGCTGAGGCGGTTAAAGAGACGGATACCGTCGTCCAAACCATCAGACGATATATTGCTCTTAACATAGACCAGGATTTGTCCCGGGAAATGATTGCGGATCAGGTCTTTATGAATCCTGATTACTTGTCAAGAATTTTCAAAAAAGAAACGGGATATTCGATATCGGACTATGTCCTGCTGGAGAGAATCAAGCTCGCTAAGGAATTATTGTCCCAAACGAACATCTCTATAAGCGCCATTGCTTCATCCGCAGGATACACCAATTTTTCCCATTTCACCAAAATATTCAAAAAATATGCCGGGATAGGACCGACAGAATATAGAAGTCAATTCGGGCATGGAACAAACGTTCATTAAGTCGTGAAAGCGTTATTAATAAAGTCGTCAAAGTGTTAGTTGATAATGGGGGCAAGCGCTATGATGAAAGTGTAATCAAACGATAACTATTGGGGGGAATACAATGAGAAGGAAAGTGAAGGTTGCTAGTTTATCGCTTGTAGCGGTTATGTTAATGAGTATGCTCGCCGCATGTTCGTCAACAAAGAACGAAGGCGGCAGTGCATCGAGCATAACCCCTACTTCAAGCGTAAGCACGGATAAAGCGACGAAAGACCCATACGAAATCACGATGGCCATTCCGATTTTCGGAGCGGTACCCAAGGACGTGGAAGCGGTTCAAGCCGAAATCAACAAAATATCACAAGCTAAAATCAACGCTACGGTGAAGATCCTTCCCATCAGCATCGGTGCTTGGCAGCAGCAGATGAATCTAATAACGTCCGGCGGCGAAAAGTTGGACTTAGCTATTTCATTTGGTGCAAGCTACGGCAGTGCAGCGACAACAGGTAAAATTGTTCCGATTGATGATCTCTTGTCGAAATACGGCCAGGGAATCCAGCAAGCGGTTGCACCCGAATATCTGAAGAGCGCACAAGTCGGAGGGAAGATCTACGGCACGCCAAATATCAAAAATTATGGCGGTAGAACTGGCATTATTATGAGGAAAGACCTTGTTGAGAAATATAAAATCGATGTTGCTTCCATAAAAACACTGGACGATGTGGAGAAAGTATTAAAGACGATTAAAGAGGGCGAGCCTACTATCGCTCCGCTGGCAAGCGGCTTATCCCCTCTTCTGGAGAGCTATCAAACCTATGATAAACTCGGTGATCGATTTGGTGTTTTGCCTGGTTTCGATAATGGACTGAAGGTAGAAAACTATTTTGAATCCAAAGAATATGAAGACTTGTTGAAACGGATGAATTCCTGGTTCAAGTCCGGATATATCAACAAGGATGCAGCCACGACCCAGACCAATGAATTTGATCTCATGAAAGCAAATAAGGCATTTGCCTACATTGCGAAATATAAACCGGGATTTGTCGAACAGGAAATGCGAAAAACCGGTAAAGAAATGGTATGGGCTGATTTGCTTCCGGCAGCTTATGCGACGACTGATGATGTACTTAACGCATTGTGGACGATTTCCAAAAATTCCGGCAATCCTGAACGTGCCATGATGTTCCTCAATCTCATGTACAGCGATAAAAATATCACTAATCTGTTGTTGTGGGGCATCGAAGGAAAGCACTACGTAAAGGTTTCGGATAATGTCATTGATTATCCGTCTGGCGTAGATGCGAAGACGGTCGGGTATTCCAATCAAAACTGGATTATTGGCAATTCATTCCTAACCTACCCGTTTAAAACAGACGATCCGGATCTGTGGAATAAAACGAAGGCATTTAATGAACAAGCCATTAAATCGAAAGCACTCGGCTTTTCTTTCAATTCGGAACAGGTCAAGAACGAGATTACAGCCCTAAATAATGTATTGGAACAATATAGAAAAGCACTAGAGACGGGAGCCGTTGATCCGACCGATAAACTGCAGGAGTTCAGATCCAAGCTGAAGGCCGCAGGTATGGACAAAGTCATCGCGGAAAAACAAAAGCAGTTGGACGCTTGGGCGGCTGCTAACAAAAAATAAAGGCATGAGCCTGGTCCTCTTTTGAGGAGCAGGCTTTTATTTTTAGCTTAATGTCGAGTGAGGGCTTTGCAATAAGTCGGCAAAACACTATTGGAGAAGTCGTGAGAGTGTTAGTTAGAAGCGGGAATTTCTCTTATGATTGAATTAAGGCTATTGCATAGGAACAGGCTTAGCAGCAGCGTATTACGTTCCAGGGAATTTCTTAGATTAAGGAGGTTAGATGCAGTGCCATCCCAAATCAAGCAATACTCTAATCCGGTAATAATTTTCCGGGTGTACCGATCTTCCATTGCCGTGATCTCGTCCATTGAAAGCAAGTCGGTCACTGCTTAACTCGCAAGAGCCAGTTGGATATGGAAGGGTGCAGAAGCTCGATGGGAATTACGCCCCGTCCCTCCGTTTCCATAAGGGCCGCTGGGAATGGAAGAACCTCTATGGCTCCTGCATTCTTTGACTGGTTCGGATACACCCCGCTTTCGTAAATTACAATAACCTTAACTACAAAGGAGTTAGAGAAAAATGTTATATCCAATTGTAACGGAAACCCGCAGCATGATCGATTTATGCGGCATTTGGAATTTTAAACTTGATACAGGAAAAGGATTTGAAGAAGAGTGGTATATCTCTTCCCTTACTGACACAATCTGTATGTCTGTGCCATCTTCATTTAATGATGTAGGGGTCACGGGTGACATTCGGAATCACGTAGGCTGGGTATGGTACGAAAGAGACTTTTCGGTACCGGGTCTGCTGTTATCGGAACGAATTGTGTTACGCTTTGGTTCCGCTACGCATAAGGCAAAGGTTTATGTGAACGGCAATCTCGTCGCGGAACATATAGGCGGATTCACACCGTTCGAAGCCGAAATTAATCCGTACTTGCAAGCAGGCAAAAATCGTTTGACGGTTGCCGTGAACAATATCGTAGATGAAACGACGCTTCCGATGGGCACGTATAGCGAAACGGAGGTGCCCGGACTGGGCAGAGTTGTCAAGAACAGCCCTTATTTTGACTTTTTTAATTATGCGGGTCTCCATCGTCCGGTCAAGATCTATACGACACCCAAAACCTATATCAAGGATGTCGCGATCGTAACGGATTTGAATGGAACGACAGGGACCGTCCATTATGAGGCGGCAATCGAAGGCGATACGCACGTGAAGGTAACCGTCGTTGACCAATCGGGTGCAACCGTCGCAGAAGCTGTCGGCCTTTCCGGTTCGATCCGCATCGAAGACGCGAAGCTGTGGGAGCCGCTTGCTGCTTACCTGTATAGTCTTAAGCTTGAATTGATTCAAGATGGACAAGTAATCGACGCATATGAACAGCCATTTGGGATCAGGACGGTTGAGGTGAAGGACGGAAAATTCTTAATCAACAACAAGCCTTTCTATTTTAAAGGCTTCGGTAAACACGAGGATACCCCGATTAACGGGAGAGGATTGAATGAAGCTGCCAATGTGATGGATTTCCGGTTGATGAAGTGGATCGGAGCCAACTCGTTCCGGACTGCGCATTATCCTTATTCGGAAGAAATCATGAGACTAGCAGACAGAGAAGGGATTGTTGTCATTGACGAAACACCCGCCGTCGGTATGCATCTGAGCTTTAATGTCACGCCTCAAAGGGGACCTAAGAGGAATACTTGGGAAGTATTGAAGACTCAAGAGGTTCATCAGGAAGTCGTGCGGGAACTCATCGCACGCGACAAGAACCATCCCAGCGTGGTGATGTGGTGCATTGCGAATGAGCCGGCTTCCGAGGAAGACGGAGCGGAGGAGTACTTCCGGCCGCTCATAGCACTGGCCAAGGAGCTGGACCCGCAAAAAAGACCTGTAACGATTGTCAATATTATGATGGCCACACCTGATCGCGATAAAGTGGCGGAGTTGGTCGATGTACTGTGCCTTAACCGCTACTATGGCTGGTATGCGTTTGGCGGAGACTTCGAACTTGCCAAGATCAAGCTGCGTGAAGAATTAAATAGCTGGTGCGAGCGTTGCCCTGGCAAACCGATCATGATGACCGAGTATGGCGCCGATACAATTGCTGGCCTGCACGATGTCGATCCAGTTATGTTTACAGAAGAATACCAGGTTGAATACCTGCGGGCTAATCATGAGGTATTCGATGAATTCGAGCATTTCGTCGGCGAGCAGGTATGGAATTTTGCTGATTTTCAGACCAGCCAAGGCATCATTAGGGTTCAAGGGAATAAGAAAGGGATATTTACGCGGGATCGAAAGCCGAAATATGCGGCACATGAACTTCGTAGAAGATGGCAATCCATTCCGGAATTCGGCTACAAAGGAAAGCAATAACCAACAGATTGATTATGATGATATCTCTCACCATGCTATACAAATAGTCTCAATCTTATAATAAGATCGTACTGGCAAATACAGAAAGGTGGACTGCTTTATGGGTATTCTGAAAGGAAGAACTGCGCTAGTAGTTGGAGCCAGTTCCGGTGTAGGCTATGGCTGTGCGTTGCGTTTGGCGGAGGAGGGAGCCAATGTTCTGGCTTGCGCAAGGCGGCTGGACAGATTGGAGAAGCTGACCAAGGAAGCGGAAGGCATGGATGGAAAAATCGTGCCGATGACCTGCGACATCTCCAAGGAAGAAGACCTTGACAAGGTTGTGGAAAGAACCATCAAGGAATTTGGCAAGGTGGAGATTCTGGCCTGCATTGCTCAGGGGGGAATGGAGCATCCCACCAACCTCATTGATACCACAACGGAGCTGGCTCTCGAGAGCTATAATACCGGCCCTCTCTATACGATGCTTTTAATGCAAAAATGCTTCCCCTACATGAAGGAGCAACATTATGGACGAATTATCACTTGTGCCTCCGGTTCGGCTGTATCAGGTACGCCTGGATTTGCCGGATATGCTATGGCCAAAGGCGCTGTTATGTCGCTGACCCGTTTTGCTGCCAAGGAATGGGGAAAATACGGCATCACCACCAACTGCTTTTTGCCGGTAATAAAGGCTGATAATTTCGATAGCAGCCCCCAGGGCATGGCAGCGATGGAGCAGGTTATGAAGATTAGTCCTGTTGGTTATTTCGGAGACCCCTATAAGGATGCCAGCCCTATAGTCGCTTTTATGGCCAGCGAGGGATCCCACTACATGAACGGACAGATGATTGGTATCTGCGGCGGCATCCAGATACTGGCCTAATACGAGTTGAGGTCACAAAAGAAGTGATGAAGATCGCGCAACGGCAGCCCCGACATTGATGCAGGGTTGCCGTTTTCACTGTTGAATAAGTTATCAACATGATAAGTTTGATTTGAATGGGCCAGCCATGTCCAAAAGCCCCCGCAATAAATCGCAGAAGAACATCATCACTTAGTATGTGATTTTTTCCTTCTGTTGTGGTTTGTCTAAGGCAACTGCTCCTTGTTGTTTTATATATTTCAATTAATAGGCATATACGTATGTAGCGTTAGTGTTAGTGAGAGAATTAGGCAATCATTTAGAGAAATGAGATACCAGTCTTTTTTTCATTTATTGCATAATAAGGTTACGCCTGTTTCAAATCATTTCTTACTACAGAACTAAAGCCATTCCACACAAAATGAGGAAAATATTATATGATTAAATGAGAATGGCTTCTAAATTCTATGAGGAGGTTGGCTGATTTGAAAAGAATAGGGATTATTGTTGGTAGTTTAAGGGGAAATTCGTTTAATCAAATGATTGCGAATACAATCCCTGAACTCGTAGATTCCGCGAAATATGAATACATATCGATTGAGAATCTTCCCTTGTATAACGCGGATTTGGATCATGGAGAAGGGCCAGACCCAGTTATGCATTATCGTGAGGCGATTAAAAAGACGGATGGCATCATCATCGTTAGCCCAGAGTATAACTCAGGAATACCGGGTGTACTGAAAAATGCACTGGACTGGGCATCGACACCAACCAAAACAGCCGTCCTAATTCATAAGCCTGCGGGTGTGATAGGTGCAACGCCAGGCGCAAAAGGTACGATTCTGTCGCAGCAGCAAATTAGGCAAACGTTGGATGCCACTCAGTCATATGTTATGCCGTCTCAAAAAATGTATATATCTCAAGTTTTAGATAAGATTGATTCAGATACTCGCAAGCTCATAGATGAAACGACCCGCAAATATCTGCAGCGCTATGTACAATCGTTTATGCAATGGATAGACCAGGTACAACGGCTGAATGAGTAGTACAGGTTCTACATACAGATTCCATTGTTGATCGAATATTAGAAGAAGTTAAAAGCAGGTTTTTTCTTGACTTAACAAACAGAGACGAACTAGAGGAGCTTGCAGCGAAGCAGCTCCTCTTTCTCATTGAAGTATTCCAGCTATAGCTTGTCAATATTTAATTATTAATGGCAAATTCATGAGGCGGTATACAATAAACATCGGAGAAGGCTGCCGAAATCACAATTAACAGGTAGAATTGTTTAATAAATACCTTCGAAATAGCGATTGTTAGATATCAAGTTTACGGGTACTGATCCATTTCACCATTTCAGGATCGCGATGTGAAAAGAACAGGCTCTGTTTCGTATCTAACGTAGTAACCGACTCCATTTCCTCTTGGCTTAATTCAAAATCAAAGATATTGAAGTTTTCGATAATTCTTTCTTTACGAACAGACTTTGGAATCACAACGACTTCTCTTTGTGTCAACCAATGTAAAACCACCTGAGCCACGGATTTATTATATTTTTCAGCTATGGATACTAATACCTCATTCTGGAACAAGTTATTTTTTCCTTCAGCAAAAGGTGCCCAGGACTCAATCTGAACAGAATAATCAAATCGATCAGACGATCCGCCTGGAAGTTACTAACGCCAATTGCACGGACCTTTCCTTCACGATACAGTCCCTCCATAGCGCGCCAAGAGTCATATACATCGCCAAATGGCTGGTGAATTAAATACAAATCCAAATAATCCAATTTGCAATCTTTCCAGTGATTTTTCGAATGCTTTCTTTGTGCGTTCATAACCTGCATCCTGAACCAAAAGTTTCGTATTGATAAATAATTCCTCTCTTGCCACACCACTCCGTTTGATTGCTCTGCCAACTGCTTCTTCATTTAGATAAGAGGCAGCGGTATCAATCAGACGATATATGGGAACAGCCTTCCTGTGTTAGGGTTTAAGACAAGAAATTGAATATCCTCGGCTTCAAGTAAAAAAAGCCGCTTGCGCAGCTTTTCACTTCTCCAATATCGCTTGATATTTGAGAAGTTCCCTCTGAAGAAACTCGATTTGTTTTTGGGTCGGATTCGAAAGCTCGAAATCGCCCCGAAGCGCAAGCGCGGCGGCAGCGCCGGCGGCGTCTCCAAGCACGATGAGATTCGGGTACACCCGCATCGCTGTCCAAGCGAACGAATCGATGTTCGCGGCGTACCCGGGAATCAAAACGTTCGTGAGCGAGGGGCACAGTAAAACATCGTATGGAACGTACCAAGGTTTAGCCGGGAGCGGATTGGAGAGCGGTTCTCCTTTTTTGTAAGAATTCGAGTCGAATTGGTAGTAGCCGAGTCCGATACGGCGCTTGTAGTAGCGGCTGTCGCCGCCTGTGACGCCGCTTTTGTCCAACGCGAATTCGTAGATTCGCCTTTCCTTGTCAACCTTGATGGCCGTATGGACGCTTTCCCTGATGTAGAGGGTTTCGCCCGCAGCGGGCTTTCCGTTTTCAATAACGATTTCCGCACTGCCCCATCCGGGGAGGCGCCTGAGCATGGAAATAAACTCGGGCTTGGCTATTTCCTCAAGCGCGAGCCTGCGCGCTTCGCTCGGCTCCGTTCCGCCCTTCGAATTGGGAATCCCGCTTTGTAGCTGCGCGTCCACGTCGTAAATCAAAAGCCCGTTGACCCAAAATTCCATGTCTTTGGAGCGCGCGGAACCCTTTTGGGAATAGCCATCCTCTCCCGCGTTGTAGGGTTTGAAGCGGTAAGGGGAGGCGGGATTTTCGTTGTAAGCGGAAAAACCGGGGTCGGTGTTAAGAATGTAGCCTCCCCAAAGCTGCAAGGAGCCCTTTTCCGAAAGAGTGCACCCTTCTTTGGTCCAATCTGTTACTGCTTTTTCTACATCTATACCCTTAGCCTTGAACATGAGCGTGGCCGCCATCTGCTTTTCGTCGGGGTTTTGGTCTTCCCTTCCTACGGTTCCGATGTGGTGCCCCGTCAGCCGAACGAGCCTGCCCGTTTCAGACGCGTCGATAAACACGAGGCCCCGAATGATTTCGGGAGGCTTTTGAAAGTCAAAGGAAAAGCCCCCGCCAACGGCGCGCTTTAGAGGCCGGACGGCAACGGATGAAACGCGGTACGCACTGCCTTGCGACTCGCAGTCAACCCTTTCGATGTCGGTTTGATAGAGAACACGTATGTTTTTTCTGGCGCCTGTTTTATAGGAAAAAAATTGCTCCATTTGGCTCGGAGGAAAAACGGGCGAAAGCTCCCGCAGAAAATAAAAAAGCGAGCCAGCTTGAGCACCTTTGTAATCTGCTGGAATTCCTTCTGGAAGCCGGGAGGGCTTATAGCTGTTCAGATCAAACAGATTTTGCCCGCCAGCAGTTTGAATTGATCCAAGCCGATTCTCCGGGACAATCATCGTTACCTGCCCGCCAAAACCGTCCGCTGCCTTAAGTGCCGCGGCTACGGCTTGAGGGCCTCCACCGTATATGACGATTCTTTCTTCGGGTTGCTTTTGAAATACGAAAATGAGAGAAGCTGCGGCTGCGATCAGAAGGCAGGCCGTTAGCAAAGCGCACGTCGTCCTTACAATTTTCAAAATTGTCTCAACCTTTCCGGCTTCTGACTCCTATTTTTCAAGTGTTCCCCTTTTCTGGCGGTTCTATTTTCCGGTCATTCGAAGGCGTAGCTTTAGGTCTCCACACCGAGGAATTTGTACATGAAATTTCAGGGGACGATTAAATGATGGGAGTACAAAGATTTTAATCGATATAGCCTGGTGGGCGACAATCGGCATGTCCAAATGAACATCGAAAGTCTGGTGGAGTACTTGAAAGGGATGTGCTTACGCGACAAGGAATAGGTTCTACGACTTGAAAATAAAGAAGCCTCTCCTCATTGGGAAAGGATTCTTAGCGTTTGTTGCCATGTTAATGCCGGTGAAGTCTTATACGTATTTGCGGATCAAGTCGGCCAGAACACCGGCAACGTAGGTAGTTCCGGAAGCTAGTTGATTGCGCTCGAACCGTATCTTTACAAAACTTTCATCCGTACCAGTCGCTTCGGCGAACATGCCGGCTAGCCCGCGCGCTTTGCGATCGATCTGCAGCAGCAAGTCGACGCCGTTCTCGTCCGGGGAGAAGATAATTTCCAATTCATCCAGTCGGCCCCGGAATTGCGAGGAGGGGACGAATTCGAACTCTTGAACGAAAGGCAATCCATTCTTTCTGCCATAAGTTGGCATGTATTCGCATGTCACCTCGCGGAGTCGGAATCCGAGTTCATTGACCGCCTCCAGTATAACCTCGGAATGCGGGTGCGGTCTTACTTGAAGCTGATCCTGATCCTTCGGATCAACCGCTTCTTTAATATCAAGTCCGGTTTGAATCCAAACAGGGGTTCTTCCCATCGTTGCTGGCGTAATGGCTGGAAGCTGGAACGAGACTGGGAACTCGTAGACCTGCTCCGCCTCAACGGTAAATTTTCCGGTAAGCTGGAATTTGGCCACGGCAGCTTCCACTTGCATTTTTGTATCGTTCTGCTCCTTCAAGTAACGCGTCATGACGAAGGCGTAAACGTCATCGATCTGCTGATCCACGCGCCCCCCCTGAATCCGGACGACGCCGCTGATCATATCCCCCGCGTTCACCGTATCTTGATGGAGCATGAGGTCTACTTGGGCAGCGCCGATCCCGACGGTTGCGAGCATTCGTTTAAATATGGACATGTGTAAATTTCCTCCTTGTCATTCATATATTCACTGATACGATGTAAAGCACAAAGTAGTTTCATATGTTTGCGGAAAAACGGAAATTACTGTCGAATTGTACCATTCTGGGCACGTTCGCATATTTGAGTTCCGCTCTCGAGCGTTTGTACATGCCTCTCGCGCGTCTGCCAGGAGCGAAAAATGAGCGGCAGCTCGCTGAATCGATCTTAGTTAAGCTGCTTCCCTGAAGCGGCTCTTTTTTGTAATGCACCAACAAAAAAACAATCAGTGACAACGAGCGCAACTAATGACTATTTGCGGTTTATCGCCCCAGGAACAGCATACGACAGACAATCTGAACAAGCAGGGACTATCGACGGCAAACAAAGCCCTCCGATATGATGGAGCTACAGTTTCACAGTCATAAGCTGAAAGGAAGAAAGCAGCATGCAAACAAGTATGAAAGCACGAGTCGCTACGTCTTCGGCTACGAGGTCGTCGACAATGATAGGCAGACTAGTGCGGAACCGATGGCTCTATTTCATGGTCCTCCCTGGCCTTTTGTACTTTCTCATTTTTAAGTACTGGCCGATGTACGGAATCTTCATCGCATTTAAAGACTATCAGCCATTTCTGGGCTTCTGGGATAGTCCGTTTGTAGGTCTTAAACACTTCGAAAGTCTCTTTAGCGATTCGAACTTTCTCGTTCTCTTTCGGAATACGTTGATTCTGGCCACTTACAATATCCTGTTTTTCTTTCCGCTACCGATCGTGATTGCACTCATGCTAAACGAGCTAAGGCAGGAATTCATTAAGAAGACTGTTCAAACGTTGATATACATTCCTCATTTTATGTCCTGGGTCGTAGTTGTGGGGATTGCCTACATCTTCTTAACGACGGAAGGCGGCATTGTGAACGAGCTGCTGGTGCGTTACGGTGGAGAAAAGATCAATTTTCTAGTGAGTAACGATTGGTTCAGGACGATCATTACCGCTGAGGTTATTTGGAAAGAAATGGGCTGGGGCACGATCATTTTCCTTGCGGCACTAGCCGGCGTCGACACACAGCTGTATGAAGCAGCACGCATGGATGGAGCGAACCGGATCCGCCAGCTGTGGCATATTACCCTGCCAGCCATTCGCAGCACCATTGTCATTCTACTGATCCTCCGACTGGGACATTTTCTCGATACGGGTTTTGAGCAAATCTTCCTTATGCTCAACGCGATGAACCGTGAGGTCGGAGAAGTATTCGACACCTATGTCTACTCTGTAGGGATCAGCCAAGGACAGTACAGCTTCAGTACAGCGGTCGGTTTGTTCAAGTCGATTGTTGGTTTGATTCTTGTCCTTGTATCTAATCATTTAGCCAAAAAATTTGGTGAAGAAGGTATCTACTAGAAAAGGAGTGTTGAACCGCTATGCCGCTCAAGCAAAGCTGGGGAAGTCGAATATTCGATAGCTTGAACATTGCGCTGTTGATTGTATTCGCTTTACTTACTGTAATCCCATTCATTTATGTCGTTGCTGGCTCGTTCGCCACACAGAAGGAGTTGCTGATGCGTGGATTCATCTTATTCCCGACAGAATTTACTCTGGATGCGTACAAATATATTTTCTCCACCCAAACGCTGGTCAGAAGCTTGCTAGTTACTATCTACATCACGATCGTAGGTACGCTGATCAACATCTTCTTTACATGCTTAATGGCGTATCCGTTAGCGCGCAAAGATATGGATTTCCGCAAACCGATCTTGATGCTGGTTGTGTTCACGATGCTGTTCAGCGGCGGGATGATTCCGACGTTCCTGGTTGTCAAGCAGTTAGGAATGATCAATACCTACTGGTCCTTGCTGATTCCAGGCGCCATCAGCGCCTTCAACTTAATCATTATGCGGAACTTTTTTCAGCAGCTGCCGGACGGCTTGGAGGAATCCGCCAAGATCGACGGCTGCAACGATCTAGGAATCTTTTTCCGGATCGTGCTTCCGCTATCCATGCCCGCGATCGCAACCTTCTCGTTATTTTACGCGGTAGGTCACTGGAATACGTTCTTTAGCGCCGTGCTGTATATTAATGACAATACCAAATGGCCGATTCAAGTGCTCTTAAGGCAGATTGTGATTATGGCTTCGGGCGGGATCGGGGACTCCACCGCGATGGATGCGGATTATGTCTCTCCGCCGGAGCAATCGGTGAAGATGGCGGTAATTGTGGTATCTACGCTACCGATCCTGATGGTATACCCGTTTTTGCAGAAGCATTTTGCCAAAGGGGTAATGCTGGGCTCGGTTAAGGGTTGAGATATAATAGCATAAGGGAAAAAGGGAGGATATAAAAAATGAACAAAAGACATCAGAAGACAATGGTCAAAGCCGGAGCTTTGCTCACTACAGTGGCACTAGTTATTACCGCCTGCGGGGGGAAGGATCAAGCCGCTCCCCAAGGCAATGGTGGTGCCGGGGTGAATCAAGGACCGCTGCAACTAACGATGATGCTGCCGACCTACAATCCGGAGCAGATGCCCGCGGACAGCTCGGTATTAAAAACGCTCGAGGAAAAGACAAACACGAAACTTACGGTGTCATGGGTGCCTTCCTCGTCCTACACGGATAAATTAAGCGCTACCGTTGCATCCGGCGAGCTGCCGAAAACGTTTGTTGCGCTGGAACCGAAAGCTTCCAATATCGTTAACGCCGCCCGCAGCGGTATGTTCTGGGAGGTCGGGCCCTATCTGAAAAGCTATCCGAACCTGAGCAAGATGTCGGACATCGTACTGAAGAACATATCGATCGACGGCAAAATTTACGGTGTGTTCCGTGAGCGGGATCTTGCTCGCTTCGGTTTGATGATCCGTCAGGATTGGTTAACGAACCTGGGCTTACAGGCGCCGAAGAACGTAGATGAACTTTATACGATTCTGAAGGCATTCGCAACAGGAGATCCGGATAAGAATGGTAAGCAGGATACGCTTGGACTTGCTGTGGGGATGCAGGGAAGTAATATTGCTGGCTTTAAAGATATTCTGGTATATATGGGCGGTCCGAATGAGTGGGAGCTGAAGGACGGCAAGCTGGTTCCGGCTCATATGACAGCAGCATACTTGGAGACAATGAAGTTCTACAAGAAATTGTATGATGAAAAGATTATCAATCAGGACTTCGCGCTCGTCCAAGACGGCCGGGCCGTAATGAACAAGGGTCAAGCCGGACTTTGGATCGATAATATGCTGGACGGCAAAGTTATCGAGGAGAACATGAAGAAGGTCGATCCGAATGCAAAAATTAATTTAATTAACCGCATCTCCGGTCCGAAGGGCGAAAGAACCCGCGCCGGTGCCGGCTATTTGGGCATGTACGTGATACCGAAAACGAGCGTGAAGACGGAAGCTGAACTTAAGCAAATTCTTGCTTACTTCGATAAAGTATCCGAGAAGGATATTCAAAACCTGATGAAGTATGGTATTGAAGGGAAGCAGTACACGACTGAGAATGGCAACTATACGCAAAATCAGGATTCAAAGATAAAGGCGGAAATTAAGGATGGCAATCAGTTTATGATTTTGCAGGATCAAGTTGTAAACTATGGAAACGAGCTCGAGAAGCTCAGCACGAAGCTGTTCCAGGACAATGCTACGATCGCCCTAGCTAATCCCGCCGCGCCTTTTATTTCCAATACGGAGATTGAGAAGGGCAAAGAGCTCTCGAAGCTCATTGCGGATGCTACAGTAAAATTCATCATGGGTGCGATCAATGAGGCTGAATGGAAACAGACGGTTGATAAATGGCTGCAAAGCGGCGGAAGCAAGGTCATTGAGGAATTTAATGCAGAATACGCTAAAGTAGCGAAGTAATGAGGCTTGCTGATTGAGGAAAGGGATATATGGCCCTTTCCTCATATATCGTTTAACGGGAGAGGAGTTAAAAGAGATGCCGAAGATAATATTCGACGAAGAAATGATCCGGTCGGCTATCGACCGGGTAGTAGAACGTACGTTCAAGATGGATTTTAGCTGGGATTGGCCGGGTGGGGTTGCATTTTATGGCGTGTGCGAAGCTTATGCTGCTACAGGCAGGCAAGAGTACTTAACCAAATTGCAAGCTTGGGTCGACGAAAATATGGAGGACGGGCTGCCGAAGCTATCAGTAAACGCGGTATCAATCGGACATTCCATGCTTACCTTATATCAAGTAACGCAGGATAAGAAATATTTGGATGCAGCGACGGATATGGCGGAGTATCTAACACACGAGGCCGTGCGTTTTGATGACGGTATTTTCCAGCATACCGTTAATTCGGAAACATACAATTTCCCAGAACAGGCTTGGGTGGATACGATGTTCATGGCCGGGTACTTCTTGCTTCGCATCGGAACCCTACTTAAGCGTCAAGATTACATTGAGGATGGGCTCAAGCAGTATCACGGACATGAGAATTTCCTGCAGGATCCGGTGTCGAATTTGTATTTTCATGGATGGGACAACATTGCGAGAAACAACCTTTCCGCTATCCATTGGGCGCGCGGCAATTCCTGGGCAGCCCTGACAATGGCCCGGGCGCTCGACCTTGTTCCAGTTACGCATCCGTCCTTCATGATCATCGACGGTTCACTTCGCGATCAACTGAGCGCACTCGTACGCCTTCAGGATGAATTGGGGCTGTGGCATACGATCGTTGATGAGCCGACCTCCCCGCTGGAGACTTCGGGTTCGGCGGGAATAGCGACAGCATTATTATCGCGCGGCCGCTTATACAATAAGTACACGCAGAAGTCGATCGACGGCATCTTAGCGCGCATTACCGCAGATGGCACGGTAATCGGAGTTTCGGCTGGCACTGCGGTCATGAACGATGCGGAAGGATATAAGAACGTACCGGATAAACGCATTCAGGGTTGGGGACAAGGGCTGACGCTGGCTTTCCTTGCCGCGGTGCTGGGCTCGCAGAAAAATCTGTTCGGTCACGGCTGCTGAGATCACTATCATACTTGCTTAAATGGGCAGATATGCTCCCCATAAGGTAGACAGGTGAAATAATGAAAATCTGTTTATCCTATGGGGGGCTTTTTGTGCAACTACAAAATAGCAACCAGTGACAACGAGTGCAACTAAAGACTATTTGCGGTATTGCTACAAGAAAGGCATTTGGCAGCCGATCTGAACAAGCAAGGACTATCGACGGCAATCCAAGCCTCCCGGTATGATAGAACAACAGTTTCTCAGTCCTAAGCCGAAAGGAAGGAAGTAGCATGCAAGCTAGGTTTAGGGTTGTAAAGAGTAGGATCACCGCCTAATAGGAAACCTATATTATTCCAGATAAATGAAAATAGACACTCTACAGAATTTTCATGTAAACTTGAAGTACTGTCATGGAACTATAACTTGGAGGCATTATGCGATTTCGGTCCTCGTCCTATTTATTAAAGCTGATGTTATTGTCCATCTTGATCGGCACCATACCGGTCATTCTGCTGGGCACCTTTGCCTATTACAATTCCTCCCGAACCGTACAGGAGAAAGTAAACGAAAGCAATAAGCAGCTTCTGCAGCAAATGCAGATGCGTGTCGAGCAGACGCTGAGGACGATTGATAACTCGGCAACGCAGCTTCTGCAATCACCCGTCGTCACCGGCGCCTTCGAGAAAGATATATCCAATTATGATTTCGAAATGGTGCATGAACTGTATAAAGGAATTTCGCTGATTCAAACCTACGAGCTTGGCATCAGTGATGTTTTTCTGTTCAGCACAAGCAAGAAATGGATGGTCACAAGCAAAGGGGTTAATGAATACATTTCCCCGGACTTCAGGCCGCAGTTAGAGGCATTCTCCCGTATAGCGGGAGGCTCCTTCTGGACAAGTAGTCCGGATGATCTACCGAATTCCTTTCAGTCCATCTACTTTGTAAAGAAGTATCCAATTAACTCTGTCGATCCGACTGGGATTATCTGCGTCGTGCTCTCGTCTGATGTGATAAAGGAGCTTGATGCGTTTCAAAACGGCAAGCTCGACAGTACTTTTATTCTGGATAAGAATTTCCATATCATTGATCATCGCGACCGTACTCAGCTGGGAACTAGCATGTCGGGTCAAACTTACTTAAAGCCCCTCCTCGAAACGAAGGATGCTTTCGGCCAATATGCTACCGAGCTGGATGAAGAGGTAGTCACTGTCACCTTCCGGAAGTCCTCCTATAACGGCTGGAGCTATGTCTCCGTAGCCTCAAACGAGCAAGTGAACGAACAGAATAAAATCATCGGCTGGATTACTCTACTCGTATGTATGGTCATCTTGCTGGTCACGCTGATACTAGCTTGGTTCGGATCAAAGAGGATGTACAGTCCGATTCAATCCATCTATACCGCTCTCACCAGCATTCCTTCCTCAGTTGATGAGGGGAAGCCAAACGGCGAGCTTCAGGTTATAGGGGAACGCGTCGATTATTTGATCAGAAATCAGTCCCTGATTATGAATGAGCTCAAGGGGCAGCAGGTGCAGCTTAAGGAATTTTTCATGCAAAAATTGTTTAGCGGTACGATCCATCCTGGAGATTTTGAGGAAAAATTGAGCTTGTACGGTTTGGAAAAGCTTTGGCCCTCCATGTGCGTGGTTGCCGTTCAAATCGATACACTGAAGGATACCAGGTATGAAGAGGCGAATCGGGATTTGCTCATGTTTGCAATCAGCAATATCGTCGGTGAGCTTGTACTGACAGAGCAAAGGCTGGTACCAATTGTCAGATCGGATTGCCAAGTGACTCTGATTGGTTCATCAAAAGAGGGGACGGACTTTAAAGAGCAGATTTTCACACTGTCCGACGAGATCCAAAAAGCCATTTTTCAATATTTAGAGATTAAAGTGAGCATCGGAATCAGCAGTCCTTTTAGCTCGCTCTCGGATAGCCAGCAGGCGCTGCATGAAGCTATGACCTCGTTGAAGTATAGGGTAGGACTGGGGCAAGAGTCGATTTTGTTTATTGAGGATGTGCAGCCACAGAAGAGCAATCTGTATATGTTCCCGCAAGAAGGGGAGCATGCCTTGTTCGATGCGATCCGAGCAGGAGATCTGGAGCAGTCGGAGCTGGCCTTGAAGCATTTTATCGGAGAGCTGTTCCAGCCCCATACGCAGCATCGGGACTATCAGCTGTCATTGATGCGTCTGCTGGTCGATCTCCTTAAATTCGGGCAGGAATTGTCCATCCCCTTGGACCGGATTGCAGAGGATGAAGCCTCATTGATTCAGTCTCTGTTCAAGCTTCGGAACGTGAATGAGATGGAGCACTGGTTCTGGTCGATGTTTGTGTATCCTTACATTCAGGAGCTGGGCAATCGTCGCGATTGCCAATTCAAGCATATTTCAGAAGCGGTAATCGATATGATTAGGCGGGAGTTTGATTCGGAGCTGACACTCGAGAAGTGTTCTTCCCGCATCAACTATCATCCCCACTATGTGAGCCGTGTTTTCCGTCAGGAGACCGGCATTAATTTCGGCGATTATTTAACGCAGTATCGAATTGACGTGGCTAAGAAATGGCTTAAGGAGTCCGATTTGAAGATTATTGAAATCTCCGAGCGATTGCAGTACAACAACTCCGCTAACTTTATTCGCTCCTTTCGCAAAATGGTAGGCATGACGCCAGGGCAATACCGTGAAGAGGGGTAAAGTTAAGCTGCTTAAAGCATAAAAATGACATAATCGTTGTATTGGGGGAGTTTGCTTTGAGGCGGCTCCTCTTTTGGTTTATTGAACTAACGGGCAGGATTGCGTGGTGGTTGAACCTTAATCGTCAGCTGTTGGCTAAAATTACCATATGTCTAAAGGCTTCTCTATGAACAATTCCGTGCATAAGATTCATCATGGGACAACCGCACAACGGCAAAAGCCCAAATACATGCACATGGAAGGAGTTCTAAATGAAGAAAGTTTTGATCTTTTGGATAATGGTGTTGTCACTGTTGATCGGTACAAGCTCGGCTTACGCAGAAACATCACAATTAACAACCATTGTCGAGAACGTGGAGGTCGGATACACCTATGAAATCGGTGTGAACGTAAATGAAACGGGGATCAACTTTCGTTCAGGCCCGGGAACGCAATTCGACCGTATCCGCTATTTTGCTCCAGGAGAAGAATTCAGAGTCATAGAACGTGTAACCGGAACAACTTGGGCGAAGGTAAAAGATGCAGCTGGCATTATTGGCTTTGTAACTACCCAACCACAATATACACTCTTTCGAACGGTAAAAGTTGTCCCCGCTTGGGAAGTAAAGGCGGAAGCGATCATTGCTACTGGAAAAGAATACCTCGGCGTTCCTTATAAATTTGGCACAGAGTACGAGAATGATGGACTTTTTGATTGTTCATCCTTTATGCAATACATTTTTAGTAAACACGGTATTGCTTTACCTCGGACTTCAAAATTGCAAAGCCAAATAGGAAAAACAGTTTCCTTTGAAAACGCCCGTAAAGGTGACCTGATTTTCTTTGATGTGGTTTCCAGTCGGGAGGGTATAGACCATGTAGGGCTATATATGGGCAAGGACGATCAGGGGCAGGATATCATGATTCATTCAAACCCAAGCGGTAATGGCGTGAATATCAAGGTTCTGGATCCATTGTGGAAGGGCCGTGTAGTCAAGGTGCAGCGATTAATTTAACCCTTTGATGAATTATTCTAACGGGGTGAACTGCAGTACACAATGAAGAGAAGGCAGTCGGGGAGGACTTTTAAGAGGATAGGAAGCCGAAAGGTGTGGCACATTAACTGCGAAAAAGATGGCTATCGATTCCGGAATTTGGTTGCGGAGTTGTGCCAGGGTCTTCTCCAGTATGGGGGAGACCGCTTCTTTTACTTAGGTGTTTATTAACATTATTATTTTTCATTTCTGTCCTGTCGGGTCACCGCGTAAATCGCGGTTTTTTTGTTTTATGGATAAAGTTGTTGTCACCGCCAATCCCGATTTTGACAAGAACATTATCTCATTCCCGAAGTATGTACACTGTAAATTAAAAATGAATCCCTTAGTCGGTTATTCAATTAACGGGCAGGTTTAACAGAACTATTTCTCAATAATAAAACCGGCTGCCGGCATATTCGCATATTCGGAAGCCTGTTCAATATTATATTTCATTTAGTAAGTAGAAAGTAACGGATGAGAAATATGTTGACTATGAGGAGGGACAACAGTGGAAAATAATGAACTGATAGCAAGATTGAAAAATGTTTGTAAGGAGCTGATACTACAACTAAGAGGTAATAACGGCGAAAATGGAAATGCATTGATTGATAGTAATTTGATTAGTGCTTTGCACTCATACATTGATTTGTATAAACAGTCAATAAGTAATGATAGTATGGTTTCTAAAGAGATTGTCGGTATTCTACTTAATACTTGTAGTAGATTTTACATTCAAAGCAAATACTCAAAGAACTCGGATGATTTGTTGGAAGAATTCGATAGGATAAACGGTAAATTATTGGGGATATTTGTACCAAAGGACATGTAATTTTCATTCAGACTAACGCAGAACGATAGTTGAACATCGAAAGGGCTGCTGTGGTAGCCCTTCATTACGGGCAGATTAAGTGAATGAATGTTTCCCAAAGTTTTTGGACAAATTAACTGGAAAATGGCGGTAGCTGCCTGCTAGGGGCTGGGTGAATTGTGGCATAACACATGCCGGGGTTCAACTTTTATAAATATAACAGGAAATCTGTATATCGATTTATTAATCATAATGATAATAGGTTTGATTTTCATTGGTTTTAGTTTTCCTGGAGTTTATTCCGAGTATAAGGACGTAAAGCAGGAAGAGAATCGGATATGGAAAATAATTTGGGTGCTGTTGATGACGGTCTCTCATAATATGGGAGCACTTGCTTTCGGTTGCATTCTTTTCTTGGTTTCAATTTCAAGCATGATTTTAGAATTGACATGCTAACTGAGCATATATTTAACCTCGCAGATTCCCCCTTGTGATTGGAGCCTTGCAAGCTAACGGATCAATTTAACTAAACGTCAAATAAATTGTACCGTTTTCGCGACGGGTTAACCAGAAAGTAAAAAACTCACCTAAAGTTAGGTGAGTTTTCTTTTAAGAGTTGTTCTGTTGTTGAGGGGGCTTAACGATATAATCTCGCTAATTCTTATGGCTATAGGTCTCTGTCCTGAAATGATAACAAGGACGTCTTTGCCGACAATTCTTAAAACGCCGTCGAATTCAGCTGAACCGGCTTCATCGACGGCGAGTGCGGTTGTGGAAATGAATACCCGTCTTCCTAATAATCTTCGTACTCTCTGCCGGAAAGTTAACATCTAAAAACCCCTTTCCTTATCGTTTACCTAAGGTTTCCTCTTATTTCTTGTTCTCGGTCTCGGTGTGACCAAAGCAACGATCTCATCGTTTCTAATAATGATGCGTCTTCTCTCATCCGTAATAAAACAAATGAAATCTTTTCCTGCTTCGCGAATCATACCTTGGAATCTTGCAGGTTCAGGGGTTCCGTTTAAGCCGCGGGGCGAGCCTGTTGTAATAATGACAGCACGTCTACCAATAAACATCCTGGCGAAGTTTTTGAAAGTTAAATTCACAAATAATCTCCCCTTCCTGAAGATAGCAGCAATGCTGGACGTGAAGGTTGATTTGAATATTTTCTTTCCGCTATCAGGTACTACAGAATATGTGAATAACGAAAAAAGGAAACGGTGGCTCCTATTTTTTATCGAGATTTGAAGCATTTCTTTGCCCTAGCGGCAATAAATTGGTTCAAGTCTCGTTTTTACGATGCCTTAGATGTGCAGCCTTCTCTAGCCCTGTAGTTCCGCCAGCTCGTTTCATGTGCTTTCTCCAGCTTGCTATGACTTCTGCTGCTGTAGTCACTCCATGTTAAGTCTGTTGGACAGGGAACTCATAAAGTGTCGCCGTGGATCGTTTGCAGGTCCAATCCGAAAAAACTGATGTATATTCGGGGAAACGGATATCCAGCCAGCGAATGATTCGGTTCTGAAGCCGTATGCAATTCGCAACCCAAAACTTTCGATCGCTCATGATAACGCGCAACCTTTGAAAAGAATGCGATTGCTTCGTGTATTCAGAGTAATAACCCCGACTGACAACATCCGCGATGACAAGAGCGTCCTTCGGATCATTTTTGGAAGGAGAATTATCTCTATTCTCTTTGTTTCTCTTCGTCGTAACAGGGTTCACTAGAACAACGCTTAACCTCTGTTCTACCAGCCAATTCGCTAGATTAAACCAATAGTGCCCCGTCGGTTCCATTCCAATTATTATGCTGTTCAAACGGTGTTTCTGCTGCAACTCATTCATCCAACGTCCAAACCTTTCAAACCCTTTCTTGCTGTGGTAAACGTAAGATGTCGTTTAGAAAGAACGATTCCGCGAAAGTTCGTTGCCTGTGCAACATGTGCATCCTTCGCCATATCGATGCCAATTACTAAGTGAGATGGAGTAATTCGTTCTATCCGTAGATTTTGTTCATCTGATTGCTTAAACTTCATAATAAGAGCGCCTCCTTGATGGTGTTGGGTTTCAAACCCGTGGACAAACCCTTCATACCGAGGCGCTCCTTTTTTGACAAAGACCATTTTTTAGGTCCTACAGGAAGGTTCAACAGGCTGCCGACTACCAACTGCCTGGGCCGATTAACTGAAGAGGATATTTTAGAAAATAAATGGCTTTTGGAACGATGGGGATATAAGGACAATAACAAACTCTAGTCTTTTTAGTATAGGTGTGTTTAATCCAAGCGATGATGAAATGGTAACGTTCTTAACGGAATATTGGAGTGTTACAATTTACCAGTAGCACAACTACGTTTAATTTGTGAGCGTACTAAACTAACGGAGAACGTTAGTTCATATTAAATACACAACGAGGCTGCCACGGAAACGATCGACGGCCTCATTGAACTTGCTCAATTGCCCCACTCATACGTTTGGTGCGATTTACCTGGCTGCCGTTTTAATGATCAATCGCATAGTGCAATTGAACGACGCCGCTGCCGAGTGATTTGAAGTTCAACAATTCCACTTCTTTGTATTGGTACTTCTCCGTGTCAATCAATAGATTGAGCCCCTTCCCTTCCAGTACCGGCGCGATATTGAATATGAGCTCGTCAACAAGCCCTTGACCCAGAAAAGCATTGTGAAGATCCGCTCCCCCCGAGATGAGGGCGGTTTGATAGCCTTTATCCTGCAGGTAGCTCAAGGCTTCGAGCGGCGAGCCGACAACCGTCACACCGGGAATTTCTTTCACACTTGCCGATACGACGACGATATCCATGCCGGTAAAAGCACCCCCGCCTCCGCTCGCCAACATCCCTTCAAACGTACGTCTTCCGACAATGAAATTACCAGCTGCTTGAACTTGTGCCGCAAAATCGCAGAGTGCTTCCTTTTTTGGGGGATTATTCGGACTCGATTGCGCGTAGTTGCCATTGCCTGTTAGTGTTGCCCATAGAATTGTTTTCATTGGATAGCCTCCTAATAGTCGATGAAAATAAAACGGTGATTATCGTTCAGCCTAGCTTTCTTGATGCTGCGATGTCCGTTCAAGGACTCTGCGGATGGAAGCGACCACCCGGTCGGGCCGATCTTCCTGCACGTAGTGGGAGGCATCGTCTAACGACTCGGTTTCGTTCAATTTCAAATAACCTTGCCATTTAGCCATCTCTTCGGGTGGAAAGCCCGCGCTATCCTTCATCCCCCACAGAATCTGTGCTGGCAAATTGGATAGAACCGGCAGTTTCGCCTCGATTTCCGCGAGCCACGGACGCGCTTTTCGGATCTGCCTTGGGAATACCCATGTCGGTTTCCGGGATTTTGGGGTTGGGAATGGATCGGTGTAGGCTTTTCTCAAGATATCCGTGATTTTCTCGGAATGATAGATCCCATGCGGGACAATCTTCTTGGCGAAGAAGTTTCGCCTTATTTGCAGCCAATATCCGAAGGGCCATCCGCCCATGGCAAACGAGAATAGCTTCATC
Source organism: Paenibacillus sp. V4I7 (assembly GCF_030817275.1). Taxonomy (NCBI): domain Bacteria; kingdom Bacillati; phylum Bacillota; class Bacilli; order Caryophanales; family Paenibacillaceae; genus Paenibacillus; species Paenibacillus sp. V4I7. The sequence continues at coordinate 1,367,084 of NZ_JAUSZD010000002.1, forward strand.
GCAGGGAGCGTGGCCGGCCATGCCCAGGTATTCATCACGACAATTCCGCGCAGGTTCTCACGGTGCCTTACTGCGTAGTTGAATCCGATCGGGCCTCCCCAATCTTGGACTACTAGTACGAATTCCTTGAGATTCAGTCGCCAGATGAATTCGGTGACAGCCTCAGAATGCTCCTTCGGCGTATAGCCATAATCGGAAGGAGCTCGTGACATTCCGAGTCCCGGGTAATCCAATGCAATCAAGCGGCATTCGCCGCTCAATTCTTTGATGACGTTCCGGTAAAGATACGACCAGGTGGGGTTTCCGTGTAGGAGAAGAATAACAGGCCCATGCCCCTCGTCAACGTAATGAATCATGCCATCGCGATAAGGCATCCAGTGGTCCTTGAACGGATACTCCGATGCATCTACATCAAACGGTCTTTGCATTTATGCCTCCAATCTGCCAATTGTTTTAAGCAGCGTTTAAATCGTACGGAATATTTATTTGAATATTCAGACTATTAATGTGATTCAAAGTCCTGTTAATATCGATTGAGCGCTCCGGTTGCGCGCACCACTCAGGGGTTGATATCGATATGAAGTAGAATTTTGTGTTTCGTCTCTTAATAAGACTACAATACAGTGGTATATTTGAAAAGTAGTTACAATAAAGTGCAATAGTTTCAAAAAATGAACTATGGAGGAAACGTCAATGTTGGATCGCTCTTGTATCGAAGCCATTGATCCTTTGCTGGAAATCTTGGATGGTAAGTGGACCCTCCCTCTTCTGTTAGAGTTGTTTGTCGGCACCAAGCGATTTGGTGAGCTGCGGCGAAAGCTACACCCGATTAGCCCGAAGACGTTAACGGATCGACTGCGGTGTGCTGGAGGAGAAGGGGATTATAACGCGTACGCAGTACCCCGGTGTGCCCCTGCACGTCGAATATGAGCTAACTGAGCGAGGGTGGAATCTGCAGCCTATTTTTGCGGCAATGTGGGCATGGGTTCAAGAAAATGGCTTAAGTGCCGAGCATGGGGCGGAAGAGATGGCATAGATGTGAATGTAACAGAAGCACGGGAGCGCAGACGGTTGGGAGTGGACCTAATGATTGACACGATAGCTTCCCTCATCTCGAAAATGCGGTAGGCTCTTTTTTTAAGTTTTTAGGAGGGGATTGTTTATGGAGAAAGAGGTAGCTAAAGAAGTATTGACTGTATTCGAACGATTATCTGATGATGATAAAAATTCAATATCAATCGGACTTAAAACGTATTACGGTAAACAAATAAAGTTTTCAATGGATGAATTATCCAAAATGGATCAAGAGGAATTAGAAACAATTAAATCAATTATAGTTGGAATAATAATTACCAAAGAGAATGCACCAGATATTCTAATGGTCCATGTGAGATTAAAAGATAATAATTTGCCTTCTAAGATATCATTCGGAAAACAACGATTAAACTAACGAAGAACGATAGCTCCAGAATAATATACCCTCTAGGCTGCCGGTGAATCGCTCGTAGCCTATTCCTTTAATGTGCAGGTTAGTTTGGTGGCTGTCTTGAATAGATGAAGAGGACAAAGCCTTTGTAAAGAAGTGCTTAGCTGCCTGCATATCCCGATTTTCAGATAACATGAAATCAATGGTTTCCCCATAGAATCAACTGCCCGGTATAGATACCTCCACTGACCTTTGACTTTGACGTAGGTTTCGTCAGTCCTCCAAGAATCGTTCTTAAACTATATTTCAAATACCATCTCACCGTTAGTAAAATAATCACCGTTGTGCATGTCTGGAACAAAAGCCTGCTTTCAAGTGTCAATATATCTGAAAGGGTTATTTCGTGGACGATGTTAGGAATCCGTATCCCCACCTAATTTGGCCGAGAAGGAGGTGAGAAACAGCATGTTTACAAAGGATTTAGGAACAAAAGGAATGATCTGGTTTGGGAGTTTGTGCATCGTATTCGTTCTGGCGTTCTTCCAGCAGATTGTGTATCCCCACATAGCGGAGGCCGTTCTATTGGAGTCGCTGAAGAACCTAACAGGGGACCCAGCCTACTCAACCAAGCATGCTGGTGAAGACTCCGGATCTGAGAATTTTCTGAAAGCGGTTTCTGGACAAAAAAATTCGATGTCAGTGGTATCAAACCTTCCCGTTTTATCCAACGTTTTGCCAGACAACGGAAAGACGGATCCATCTTCCACCAACCAGGCGAAAGATTCGCGCGAGTCTTTGCCAGCTGTTTCGACTCCGTCTGCGGAGAAAACCTCCGGACACGTTATGCTTCCGCTTCCCGATCTGCAGGTGAAAACTCCTTCTATTTCAGTTGAAACGCCATTGGTTAATGTGGACGTTTCATTAGCGAAGGCGGAAGTATCCACTGATCGGATACCGTTGGCGTCGGTTAACTTGCCTGCAACAAAAGTGGACACGCCAATCGTGCAAGTTAAGACGCCAGCGGTTCAGGCTGAAGTTCTGACGCCGGTACCAGCACCCCAAGTCAAGGTAGTTACCCCGGCCGTTCAAGTGAAAACGCCTGTGACGGATATCCTAGTACCGAGCACGAGCCAGACGAATTTCCCTCAGATCGAGGGAAGAAAGGCTGACGTAGGAAAGAAAGAACCCCTTACTAAAACAGACGGAGCCCAGAATCTGCCTTTCAATACGAGTGGGAATGAAAGTCCTATAACTAGACCGTTTCCAGTGAACGGTAGCGTATCCGGTGCACCGGTCAAGTTAGCTCCGGCAGCGGATCAGTGGAAAGACGGCTCGGGAAGCAAATCATCTCCGAGTTCCACGACCAGAGCTCCTGAACCATTTGAAGCAACGCCGATTCGTACGGATCCCGCGAGTACTTGGTTTTCCGCCCCGTTGACTCTTTATACAGGAAATGGTTCAAATGGCGGGGGCTCATCATTCGTTACTGGATGCAGTGCGTTCTTTGTAAGTCTAGGTTTTCTTTTTCCTGATATTCTTCTACCTCCGCCGAAAATAAAGAACCAAAATTATGAACACTCCCGGCCTTGTGGTGTGAATCAATGGTCGAAGCCGCCACCAGCTCAACCGCCTCGGTATACCTTCTTCTCAGTCGTCGTTAAACAAGATGAGAAGGAGTGCAAATCATATGAAAAATATAAATCCATTGGAAAGATTCCTTTGAAGCGGCAGCAATCAAAAGCGCTACATGAACAAGCTGTGGACAACCTTTCAACAATCGATCAGGCCATTTACGAAAAACGGCAACAATTAAATAAGTATGCTAGAACATATGGTCTTTCAGACCCTAGATGTCTTCATTGTTCGATGGAACTCGATGAATTAATTAATGCTTTTAATAAGATGAATAAACAATTGATTAAAACTTTGTAGGACTCATTATGTCAAAAGAAAACTGAACCATTTAAAATGCCGGCTCAAGTTGTCGGCTTTTTTCTGTTTAATAGTAGGCTATAGAAATTTAATTTAAAGAAAAGCTTGCTCAAGAGTAGGATTTACTTTTCCAATCGAAATCATATTTTTATCGACGTTTTACTCTTCATATCAAAAAAAGAGAAATACAGTCAAAAATGTGCTAAATCTTTAAAAACCTTGATTCAAAAAGGTATCACTTATAAAAAAATGTTCTATAGACGGAGTTGTTCATCAGGTAATACAGTTAACTCATTGGCCGGGTTTTCGTAGGAGTAAACGGTATGAACGTGGTCATTTTATTTACTACTTTTAGCGAAGGGGGATGGTTAACCGACGGATTCCGTATATGGTTGACTTTTTTTATCTTAATTTGCAAACGCTTGCATTCTTGAGAATTGCCCGGAGTAATTAGATTATCCTTTCGTATCGTAAACAGAAGGAGTGAAATGAAAAACGTGTCAACTAACAGAAAATTAAGAAATATTATTGCTTTACTTCTTGTATTGGTCCTCATTCCGAATTGGTCAATTGTAACAGCGGCTGAAGCTGGTGGAGGTTCGGCCGCCCAGAACAATGGGATTTTACTTGACGGTGTATATTATAGTGATTTTGGCGATACGGTTGCGCTTGATCCTGTGAATTGGGGCTTTGCAACAGCAAATGCTACGGTATCCATAAATACCTATGATATTGGAGGAAATAACACCCCTAAGCTGCAGTTCACTCAGACGAACCAAAGCGGGGGACGAGTTGCAACGAAGAACTTCGTTACTTCTGTGAAAGGCAGCCAGATCCTTGTTCAATTCGACTGGTATCCGGGCAAGGTTAATGATAAAAGCGCCAGCAACCCAAGCGAAAACGGCGGCGAGTTTAGAATCCTCGATAGCACCGGTAATACGGTATTTACTTTAAATAACACTAACAATGCACCTCTGCAATATTTCGTAGGAAAGCAGCCTGCTGCAAGCACCAGCATTACGAATCCCCAAGCATGGTATACGGTAGGGATTAATCTTGACGTGGAAAATAATGTGGTCATATGCAAGCTTACCGACAAAGCTACGGGAACAAGTCAAGAATATACTTCATCCTTAAATGGAGTAGCTTTTGACGGGTCTGTAGCCTCGGTTAAATTAGTGGGCATGCGTACATCCGGTAATAATATTGCATGGACTACGTACCTTGATAATTTCGGTGTTTATCATATACCTATTCCGGAAAATAGAATTACAAAAGTGGATAAATTACCCTATCATACCGTTTATGTAGATCAAACATCAGCTGACATCCATTCCATCGGTTTACCTCAATCGGTAAAAGTTACTCTTGCTAATAATAGTAAGATAGACGTGCCTGTAAGCGAGTGGGTTAATGTTGGTAAGGCTTGGGATCCTCATGAATCTGGCGTTTACACGTTTAAGGGGATTCTTGCTGTTCCCCAGAGTCTGGAGAATGGATTTGACAGATATGCAACCAATTATGTATACAACCGTCTTGCTCCACCGAATACGGCAAGGCAGACGGAGTGGCTGGACAGAGGAATTATCGCTTTGAAATCTACAGATGGCATATTTGTAAGCTGGCGTCTGCTTGCAGATGAATATAATCAAGATGTGAAATTCAATATTTACCGTAATGGGCAAAAACTAAATAATGAGCCATTGTCTATTACAAACTATATGGATTCAGCCGGTACTCCAGGAGATACCTATAAAGTGGAAACTCTTGTGCAGGGGAAATCGGATACGAACGAAGCGACAACAGCAGCAGCTAACGATTATCTCTCGATTCCTATGCAAAAGCCTGAGGGAGGAACAACGGCTACAGGAAGCTACACGTATAGTGTAAATGACGCGGGCGTAGGGGATTTAGACGGTGACGGCGAGTTCGAGGTTGTTGTGAAATGGTATCCTTCTAACGCGATCGACAGCTCACAAAACGCGATGACTGGACCGACTATTTTTGATGCTTACAAACTGGACGGTACGCTTTTGTGGCGAATCAATATGGGGCTTAACCTGACATCAGGAGCTCATTATCATCAATTTATCATAGCTGATTTTGATGGGGATGGAAAAAGTGAATTCCTCATTAAAACGGCAGACGCTACAACCGTATATGGGACAACCCACGGAAGGTTCGATAGCAGCAAGGTTATTAGCGTAATCGGCAATGCCAATGATAATGGAAAATGGGTCAATGATAGCGGTCATATATTCGGGGGACCTGAATATATATCCATATTCAAAGGCGAAACCGGTAAGGTTATAGACACGATTGATTATGCGTTTCCGCTAGGGGATGTCGCTTCATGGGGAGATACATGGCATAACCGTTCAGACCGATTCCTTGCAGGACTGGCTTATCTGGACGGAGTGACTCCGAGCGCCATATATGGCAGAGGTTATTATGAACGGACTACCTATGCGGCTTATCATTTAGTTCATGGGAAGCTCCAAGAGCAGTGGACTTTCGATTCGGCCCAAGCAGGCAGAGGGGGAGGCTTAGGTTTTCATAATCTGGCCACTGCAGATGTCGATAATGACGGTTTCGACGAAATTATTGCGGGTTCGTTGACCCTTGATCAAGACGGTACAATTCTTTATGAAATGGATGGCGAAATGCAGCGTGAACAAGGATCACACGGTGACGCGCTTCATGTAGGGGCATTCGATCCAGCTCGTGAAGGTCTTCAGGTTATGGCAGTTCATGAGGTTCCGGCTGTTGCATCCGTTGAGCTCCATGATGCCGCAACTGGGGAAACACTGATGTCTTACAATGGTTACGTGGATACTGGACGCGGATTGGCTGCCAATATTACATCTGGAGCTGGATATGAGTTCTGGGGGACCGGCGGTACAACCCCGGCAGCAGGCGGAGGAATTTACAACGTACAGGGTCAGGTAGTAGCCGACAGCTTCAGAACGGCAGGCCTTTCCGTTAACTTCGCTCTTTTCTGGGATGGGGATTTATTAAATGAATTGCTTGATAATACATCCATCTCCAAGTATAACCAAAGCACGAAGAAAGCTGAGACAATAAAAAGCTTTGCAAATGTAGTAAGCAATAATGGAACTAAGGCTACTCCGACCTTACAGGCCGATATCCTTGGAGACTGGCGTGAAGAAGTTCTTCTGCCTATAACAGACAGCTCGGAATTGAGAATCTTCAGTACGACGATTCCTACAGAGTACAGACTTTATACACTCATGCATGATCCCGTATACAGAAACGGTATTGCATGGCAAAACACAGCCTACAATCAGCCGCCGCATTTGGGCTTCTATCTTGGTGAAGACATTAGAGAAACTGTTCTTGCAGGAGGGCTGCATGCGCCTAATGTTGTTTATACCACCAAGTCCCACAATGGGGAACCAAAGGATCCTAAAGAACCAAAATATCCAAATAATCCCAAATAACCCCAAATAACCCTAAGAAATAAATGTAACTATTTTACGATTGTTCCGCTAACGAGGTAGTAACACGATTATGCAAGTGTGGGATCCAAGGGAAAAGGGGACTCTACTAGGTTTTGACTTAGTTGAAAGTAAGCTTAGAGGAACATGATTCATTACGCTAACGAGGAAATATAAATGAATATTCATCAACGTTATGAAGCTGCCGGCACGATCGGCAGCTTCATAACGTTGATGGGTAGTATAGCTGAAAAATATACCTTCGCAGTTATTAATATGACACATGCTGACATATTTATGGTCTAAAATGGGCGGTAGATCAACGAAAGGAGTAATAGATTATGAAACTCCTAAATGGAAAAGTGGCTTTGGTGGCAGGTGCAACACGAGGCGCTGGTAGAGGAATAGCTATCGAATTAGGCGCGGCTGGGGCGACTGTTTATGTGACAGGACGCACGACACGAACACAACGCTCCGAGTACAATCGTCCTGAAACAATTGAAGAAACCGCTGAACTTGTAAGTAATGCGGGTGGTCGAGGAATAGCGGTTCAAGTGGATCATCTGGATCCTGATCAGGTACAGGCTCTAATTGCCCGCATTGAGAATGAACAGGGGAGACTGGACATCCTGGTCAACGATGTTTGGGGGGCTGAATATTTGGCACAGTGGAACGTGCCCGTATGGGAGCACTCCCTTGAACGGGGGCTTCGCATGCTTCGGCTTGCAATTGACACACATATCATTACAAGCCACTTTGCACTACCCCTGTTAATCCGAAACAAGAATGGACTGGTAATAGAGATAACGGATGGCACGGCAGAATACAACGATAGAAACTACCGTTTATCAATGTTCTACGATCTAGCCAAGACGTCTGTCATTCGTATGGCTCAGTCTTTAGCTCATGAACTGTCACCATATAAATGCACCGCAATAGCAGTAACCCCGGGTTGGATGCGTTCTGAAATCATGCTTGATCACTATGGTGTTAAGGAAGAAAACTGGCGTGACGCCACTGTGAAGGAACCTCATTCCATCATCTCGGAATCGCCGCGTTTTGTAGGGCGTGCCGTTGCCGCGCTAGCTGGAGATCCGGAAGCTGCCCGATGGAACGGTCACTCTGTGTCAAGCGGTAAGCTCGCACAAGTGTATGGTTTTTATGATCTTGACGGCTCACAGCCTGACTGCTGGCGGTATCTCGAAGAAGTGCAGGATGCAGGCAAACCAGCGAATGCTTCTGGGTACCGCTAATATTCAATAAAAAAGAAGGGATTCAAGTGTTCTGTAGAAAGGTTTTGGGCTCTTACAGGTCGTTTATATTGACGCATTCAAACATTCAACTACCGGGAAACTATAGTTCAATATCAGAAGGGCTGCCGTGCTGCAGCCCTTTGTTGCGCTAACAGGTAGAATAGCGACATAAGCTCCCTGTAACTTTCCAAGCCAGATCTGCTTGACATGACACCAAATTGTGTCCTATAATCAAAGTGTCACTAAATGGTGTCCAATTGGGAGTTAGTCATTTGGAAAGTGCTTGGAGGCATCGCGCTCGTCGTGCCAGGTTTTCCTCGGCTTAAAGAATGGGTTCACGCTGGTATCGATTATGGTGATAGCTGGGAGAGCATGTTGTGAGCGATGTTGTTGACAAGACACCAAATGGTGTCTTATAATCAAAAAATTTCCAGATGGTGTCCGATTGGGAAATAAATAAAATGCTTAGGAGAGGGTGTTGTGAACGAAAACAACCCGTTGCGTGATGTGTTTGACGCGATTGCAGATCCAACTAGGCGCCGATTGATACGTCTGTTATCAGAGGCAGAGGAGATACCGCTTCATGAATTAACGGCACAGTTTGAAATGGGCCGTACAGCGGTATCCAAGCATTTGACAATCCTTAAAGATGCCGGACTGGTACTTGACCGAAAAGTCGGCAGAGAAACGCGGTTTAGGCTAAACGCCTCTCCACTCAGAGAAATTCAAGATTGGGTGGCTTTCTACAGCAAGTTCTGGAGTACGAATATGTTGCACTTGAAGCAACTATTAGAGGAGGAAGAAGAATGAGTTTAACATTAACCTTGGATTTTCAGTACAAGACATCGATTGAGAAGCTTTGGTTCGCCTTAACTGATTCAAGCAAGCTTGCCAAGTGGGTGGTCAATATCCACACCGGTCAGGCGATGGAAAATGATTTTAAGCCTGTTGTAGGACATCGTTTTCAGTTTCGTACTCAGCCGACCGAATGGTGGGATGGCATTGTTGACGGCGAAGTGCTTATCGTGGACGCACCAAACCGGTTGTCCTATACTTGGGCCAGTGGAGGAGAGAAGCACACGGTCACCTGGACGCTGCAGGATTTAGGGGACGCAAAGGTTAACCTTCATCTCGAACAAACCGGAATCTCAAATGCTCAAGCACTGGGTGGAGCTAAGTATGGCTGGGGTAAATGGTGCGGCGAGCTTGAAAAGGTGTTGGAACAATAACCGCATTCGGTGCTAAAACATCTCCTTCCCCAATGCTAAATTAATGGGTACGATAGTGAGATGTCCCAACACCATAAAGCAGATCACTTAATGGTATCTGTTGCCCATCAAGTAATCTGTTGTTACACGTATGTCGGATGTACTGTCAGCTGAACGAAAAATTGATGAGGGGTTTTCCTTGATGACAATTAGTAGAATGAATCCTAAGGTTGATGGATTTTTAAGAAAAGCTAAAAACTGGAAGGAAGAATTTGAGAAGTTGAGAAATATCGTTCTTGACTGTGAGCTGACCGAAGACTTTAAGTGGATGCATCCTTGTTACACGTTTGAGGAAAAAAACATAGTTTTAATACATGGATTTAAGGAATATTGTGCGCTTCTGTTTCACAAAGGTGCCTTGTTAAAGGATGCCCATGGGATTCTAATCCAACAAACGGAGAATGTACAGGCGGCGCGCCAGATTCGGTTCACCAATCTTCAAGAAATAGTTGAAATGGAAACCATCTTGAAAGCCTATATTTATGAAGCCATTGAAGTTGAAAAAGCCGGTTTGGAAGTGAACTTTAAGAAGACGACAGAATACATAATCCCTGACGAATTTCAAAATAAACTCGATGAAATTCCTGCCTTGAAAACTGCTTTTGAAGCATTGACGCCGGGACGGCAAAGAGCATACATTCATTATTTTTCAGAACCCAAACAATCCAAAACTCGAGAGTCAAGGGTTGAAAAATGTATGCAGCCAATTCTCGATGGAAAGGGATTAAATGATTAGTATATTCGATGGGAAAATAAATTAATCAAACTTTCAAATAATTTAAAATGGAAAATCCACGGAGTCTCCGGCCTCTATGTGGCCGACAACAGTGCTTTACCTTACATCGGGGCCGAAAATCAAATATTGACCACGATTGCACTCGCTTAGTTGAATAATAGAAAAAAGCAGACCAAGACTGTATTGTTCAGTTTTGGGCTGTTTTTTGTTGATGCCCCCACCAAGAATACATTAAATACATGTAAACAATGTGCAGACCTTTATATTTCAAGGGGTTTTCACACGCTCGTTTAGATAATATCAGCTTTACTGGTACTACCCTATCTATGAAGACTTCGCATGATTGATAGCGGTCTCGATGTAGGCTCTCAAAGTCTTGATGAACGTGCGCATGGCGTATCCGACATATCTGTCGCTGCGGTAGATCAGATAAATGTCCTGAGAAGGCGTAGGATTCCTCAGGTGCACGACTTTGATGTCTGTATTGTGAAGATTATCCAGTAGCAATCGCGGCAGAACACAGGTGCCAACTCCGCTCTGTACCATCTGGAGGAGGGAGGATAACGTTGTCGTCACCATATGTGGCTGCAGAGTAAACCCGTTGTCCATGCAAAAGCGGTCGATCAGCTTACGGCATTGATGGTCGGGTGGGAACATGACCATCTTCAACGCATGCAGCCTGTTCAAGGGGATGAAGCTCTCCGTGGCAAGGGGATCATTCATACTTACCGCTAATGAGAATTCCTCGTGGAACAGGGGAATTGATGTGAGACGTTCATCGATAATAGGTCCAATGGTTACGCCGACGTCGATGCTTCGGTCCAGAACTTGTTCTGTTACTTTCATGGTTTCCAGAAGGGACAGCGAGATGGTGGGATAGGTCTGATGGAAGTTCAGTAGCAAGGCATTAAACATGAGATCCGCGTCACCGGGCAAGACGCCGATGGATAGCGATCCGCCTTGCATCTGCTTCAGATCAGCAATGGCGTCGCTCGCTTGCTGCAGACGCTCGAACACGGCAGCACCATGTTCATGAAGAATCGCTCCGGCTTCTGTAAGGACAATTGTTTTTCCCACACGATCGAACAACAGAACCCCTATTTCTTCTTCCAATCTCCTTATCTGCTGGCTGATGTTGGGTGCGCTGACTCCCATTTTTTCGGCTGCTCTCGTGAAGTGAAGCTCTTCACAAATCGCCATAAAATACTGTAGTTGTTTTAACTCCATAGCTCACACCTGCTTTCAATTGCATCGCTGAATGCATGTTCAATGATTATTGTTACTGCACCTTCTTTTTCTGTCAATGAATAATCGTTAACTTATACTTAACGTTCCGGTAATGCCCACTGTATTGATGGAAAGTTCCATGAGACCTATACTACGAATATATCAAGCGCTTCTCATTACAAAAGGAGGAAATTAGTTATGACACAATCGATTATTAACACAGGTAAAGTACTGCATCAGGTTGTGATTGGTAAGCTTCAGGGAGTTACGGAGGGATATTTCGACAAGCAGCCGGAAGGCTTCAACAATACCATCCGTTGGAATGTCGGCCATATGATTTATTGGATGGATAAGTATTCTACCCTAAGCTTCGGCTCCCCGTCGGCCATACCGGACTCGTATGATACGCTGTTTAACTCTGGAACAAAGCCTTTGGACTGGACGTTTGCTCCTCCATCGAAGGAAGAGTTGTTCGAGATGTTAACGGCGCAGCTTTCCCGCCTATCTGAGCTGACACCTGAAATGCTGGGCGAGAAGCTTTCAACTCCGTATCCCTTGGGACCGTTCCAATTCAACACCGCCGGCGAGTTGTTCAACTTCGCTCTGATTCACGAAGCCATTCACCTTGGAACGATATCGAGCCAACTAAAGGTCCTGTCGCGCTAATCAATGAAAAGCAATACACCAAAGTTAGAAAGTATAGACAAACGACTTATTGACAACTCAATATTTGGAGCGACCAATAAACCATAATGAGGAGGATTCTTTTATGGAGAAATCCGTTGGCTCAGTCCCATCCCGAACTTGCGAAGTGTTTGATGCTTTTAGGCGGGCTTTCGAAACAGGGCATACAGTCGATTTTCTTAAGAAGGTTACAGAAGGTTTTCATTTCTTCGTTCCGCTCCCGCTAGAGGGGTGGAATCACGAGCAGCATGGCAAAGAGCGGTTCGAGGAATTGATCAGGTTCGAGCGCTCAGTATTGCAGGTGCAGCTGACTCCGCTCATCTTGCTTGAGAATGAGGACAACGGGATGGTGGTTTTTCGCGCGGAAGGTTCGTTGAATGGGGGGCCTTATCACAATGAGCTTGCGGTCGTCTTCGAGTTCGAGGCAGAGCGGATCCGCTCCTTCCGCGAATATGTAGGTATGCCGTTAAAAAACTACGAAACCCCATAAATGATCGATTAAAAAAGAGAGGCAACTTGTCTACCTCTCTTTTTTCGTCTATACAAAAGATTATTTAGAAAACCAATTTTGAAGCAATTCTGCTTCCTTTGTAGTGTGAAGTCCAGCTTTACGTGTTTCGTCAGTAGGGCGAGTTCTATCCCACTTCCAAGTATCAATAACTGTTTCTGCCAATGGTCGCGTTGTAAAGCCGGCTGTGAAAATTTTTGAGTTGTTGACATCAAACATGCCATGCAAGGACTTAAGCCATAGCGGGAGTTCCTTCCATTCACCGACTTCGTTGCTGTTCAGAAAATCGTTATCCACCCACACAAAATTCGCGTCAGAATGGGACACAGATTTGCATGTCTCCAGGAGTTCGCCCATCGTATACGTAGCACCGCTAACGTTGAAGATACCTGTTACGCTTTCCTCAACCGCACGGATGTTCCAGTCGGCCAGATCGCGTACGTCAACCGTTTGTATTTGGCGATTCACTCCTTCTGGAACCAACACGTCGCCTCCTTTTGCGACTCTCGTTGGCCAATAGGTGAAGCGGTCGCTGTAATCGTAAGGTCCCACGATCAGCCCAGGTCGAATGTGGAGCACACGACCAGGCAGGAGTGTTTCGAGTTCCTGTTCGCATAACGCTTTTAATGCCCCATACTCCGGACCATAGTAAGGTCCAGCGCCTTCAGTTGTAACTTCCTCCAACCTTTCTGAAGAAATGGTACTGACAGGAGAGTTTTCATCAACTCTCTGAGTTAGATCGTTGTAAACAGAAACGCTAGAGATGAACGTATAATGTTTTACTGCATTTTTCAAAAATTCTGCTGATTGGCGCACAATATTCGGGAAGAAACCACAAGTGTCAATCACTGCATCCCAATGTCGACCTCTGAGTGCCTCCAAGTTGTCTTTCCGATCACCGATTAATCGTTCTACGTTCGGGAACATATCGATGGAGCTGTTTCCGCGATTGAACAACGTTACTTCATGTCCACGTGCCAATGCAGCTTCAGTCAAAAAACGGCCAACAAAGCGAGTTCCCCCAAGAATCAACAGTTCCATTCGAAAGCCTCCTTATGTACGAAATGAATCGTTTAATCATTTTTTTTCATTCTGGTTCATTAATCGTTCGGTACAAACATCCTCTTTTCCTTCCTAAACATCCAAGTTTTTTAAATGCAAGGGATATAAAACCTTTCCTCCGTCATAGACATGCCAACGCGTGCGAGATATAGTCACGACTTTCCTGCAGGGATAATGCAGACGACAGAGCCTATACTAGACGATCTATTGAACTAGCGGATAACTATAGTTGAGAAGGAGTTGCATCTTCTAAAGCAGCTCCTCTTTGATTTTTTTTGGTGGTTTGATTAAACTATATTGTAAAAAGGGATTTCATTGAAAGGGCAGGGATACAATGAAGAAAAAAGCAACAGTGAAATTAGATGATCTAATTAATGAGATTGATATTCAAATGGACGAGACCTTTACATATATAAACACTCATACGGGAGAAGTTATTACATTAACAAGAGAAGAGATAAGAGCCGCAGAAGATGAAGAACCACTTGAAAAGTTTCCGGATTGGCAAAGAGAGAACATTGAAACAGCCATAAAAATTATTGAAGATGAAAACGATGTTTACTTGGATTTCACACTAAGAAACGAGTACCATGAGTATGAAATAATAGAAGAATTTATCGGAACATTAAGCGAAGATGAGGTTAGAGAAGAATTGTTTGGAGCTATTCAAGGAAGAGGGGCATTTAGAAGATTTAAGGACGGGATCATAGAACATGGCGTTGAAAAACAATGGTATGAATTCAAAGAAAAAAAGTTAAAGGAATTAGTTATCGATTGGTGTGAAGCGAAGGATCTTGTAATAGAGGAATGAAGTAAAACTGGTACTATCAAGAAACAAGAGCAGTTGTAGATGAACATTGCAAAAAGAGGGTGTCCCAAAAGTCATAAAATGACTGAGGGGCATCCTCTCATTTTGTAAACAAAAAGAAACCGTTCTTTGGTAAAATGGAGGTACCACCCAACCACTTACAAAAGGAGACGGTTTCTTTGTACATTCAATATACCATGGATCAACTTTGCCTGCCAATGGACTTGGAGGAAGATATTCCTCAAAATCACCTCGTTCGCATTGTAAACGCCGCCGTGAATCAACTGGATGACGTCATTTTCGACGCAGCTTACCCTGGAGGCGGAAGAGATAGCTATCACCCTAAGATGCTAACAAAAAGTGATCATTTATGCCTACACCCAGCGTATTTACTCCTCCCGACAGATCGCCAAGGCTGTCCGCGAAAACGTCATGTTCATGTGGATTGCAGGCAGACAACGACCCGACTTCCGCACCATTAACCGTTTTCGTTCTGAACGGATGAAAGCCCTGCTGGAGACCGTATTTACCGCGGTTCTTCAATTTTTGGCCGACGAGAAGTACGTTCAACTAGAGCACTATTTTGTTGACGGTACTAAAATTGAAGCGAATGCCAATCGGTATACCTTTGTTTGGGGTAAAGCGGTTGTGAAGCATAAGGCCAAGCTTCAGGAGAAAGTGCAGACGCTGTTTGCCACGATCGAAGAAGCTGAGAAGCAAGAAGAGCAGATGCATGTTGGCCAAGACCTAAGCGAACTGGGCGGAGCGTCTGAGATCACAAGTGAAAAATTAGAGATCGCTGTCAAACAATTGGAAGAAAGACTGCAGGAAAACCCGAAGGACAAGTCGCTAAAGAAAGCCGTGCGCACACTTCGAAAAGATCTTCTTCCTCGACTTCAAAAGTATGAAACACATGAAGAAATTTTAGGGAGTCGGAATAGCTACAGTAAGACCGACAAAGATGCTACGTTCATGCGGATGAAAGAAGATCATATGCGAAACGGCCAACTTAAGCCGGGTTACAATGTACAGATCGGCACTGAAAATCAATTTATCCTCGGCTACAGCGTACACCAACGGCCTACCGATACACGCTGCCTCATCCCTCATCTTGAAAAAGTAAAATCGCAACTAGGCAAGCTGCCGAGCACGATCATCGCTGATGCGGGATATGGCGGCGAAGAGAACTACGACTATTTAGAGCAAAATGAAGTCGAAGCCATCGTCAAATATAGCACCTATCACCGTGAGAAAAACAAAGCGTGGCAAAAGGATATTAGTAAAATCGACAACTGGACCTATGACGAAGAACAAGATACGTGGACATGTGCGACAGGACAACCCCTCATTTTCCGCAGAGCAAGCAAAGAGAAAACGGAGAGTGGATATGAAATCGAGTACCGCCATTACCGGAGTGCAAGCTGTGAAGGTTGCCCGCTGAAACCACAGTGTACGAAAGCCCAAGGTAATCGCGAAGTTAAAGTAAGCATGAACTACTTGCGATTAAAGAACCAAGCGCGCAACAAACTCCGTAGCGAAGAAGGTTACGCGCTAGCAGTACGGCGTATGATTGAGCCAGAGCCTGTGTTTGGTGACATCAAGAACAACCGCGGATTCAAAAGATTCCTGCTTCGAGGCTTACCCAAAGTAAGTCTAGAGGTCGGGTGGCTTTCGCTTGCCCATAACTTGCTGAAGAAAGCAGCGATGGACGCTAAAAATAAAGGAGCTAAGCACGTACAAGCCGCTTAGCTCCTTTTTCATTCAAATATTCACTTTTTCTAACGATCTGGAGTGTCCTACACACCAAGACTATCATGGCTTTTGGGACACCCTCCTTTTTTCTTGGCTGAAAACCTTATTGAATGTCTTTCTATATTTATCCGATAAAAAACCTTCAAAATTTTCAAAACCGGCAGCAGCTTTAGGGCTACTGGTTATTTACAGTATGAAAGATGTCAGTTTTAACCACGGTGTCCCTGAACTAATCTCTGTCACGATAGTTGCTTTACTCCATATTTGGCGAAGAAACATGCTCTTATCAATTGCAAGCGGTACGATCGTCTACATGTTAATTGAAATGTTAAATCAGATTGATACTAAGAACCATTTTTCCTCGCCATTCCCCGGTACTTGCCTCAGATATGTTCAAGCCGGCATGTTGTAGTAGGGCATTTGAATAATAGGTATTATGCCTAAAACCATTGGCATGGCTCCTTCATAGAATACAAAGTTAAAACCTTATGAAGGGAAGAGATATATGGACATTCCAATAACCGGATTTGTCATGCATTCCAATGATGAAAACGCAAAACACTCACATAAGTTGTTTATTACTTCTTGGAATGGTCGTCCTGTTCATGTTCATCCGTTTTCAGGAATTACCTCATTTGATGATGGACATAATCACCAATACGCAGGTATGACAGAACCAGCACCAAGCGGAGTCCAACATGTTCATAATTATTACGCAGAAACTTCATTTAATGGGGGTCATACTCATATTATTCAAGGAACCACAGGACCATCTATTCCCTTGCCAAACGGAGGGCATATTCATTATTTCCAAGGTTATACAACAATAAATGGAATGCATCCTCATTCGCACATGTATAGCGGCAACACAGGCAACGAACTGTAATTATAGCTTTATAAGTAGATTAAAAGTAACCTAGAATAGTGTTTCAAGCCTTCTCAAAGATTCGGGTTCTAAATTTCTGGAGACTAAAATAGCTCAATAACACCTTAGACGAGGCTGCCGGCATGATCGGCAGCCTCGTTAAGCTATTTGGCGGATTTCAATTGTATAAGGCCGCAACAGCATGCAATTGAATACGTATAAAATATATGGGAATTTAGTGAGTTATGGAGGTATTATGTTCGAGTTACAAACTTATCTGGCAAAACCACCAAAGTTACTTGAAATTGAATTCGGATCTGATTTAGCAGAAGTTTATAAATATCAACGCGAGAAACTTTATATTGCTATGAATGATGCAGAGAACTAAGAAATCTTATTGAAAATAAGAAATTCGATCCTCGAACTGAAACGTATTTTAAGCTGTATGGTTAACCTAGGGGTATTTCACAGATCGGCAGATATGTCTGAACCTGAGAGAATACTCAGACGAATTGAACGATGTGAATCACTATTGGACTAAGTTATACCGTTAAAAGCGATTATGGACCGAGCTGAAGGCCGGGAAAAAGTACCAGCGGAAACTTAGGTGTTAGACCTGCGGAGCAGAAAGGGGAGGTACATGAAAATGAAAATAATCACCGCCACCCCCTCCAGGGATAACAAGTACCACGGCCAAGGCCCCAGATAATTAAGCAACGTATCTCCGGACGGTTTTTCTGTGACGAATAGGTAGTTTCCTCCTGTTATCCAATTTACGGGGATGATTACTGCCAAAAGACCGTTCATAATCAGAAGTACTCTCCAAATCGAACGCCACGTTGGCCGATAGCCATGCACCCAGGTCATATACAAGGCAACCCATACAATGGCGCCATGACCGATAAAAAAGTAAAAATAAGTGAAATGGGGAAATCCGGACAGGATGGCCGCCGGTGTCAGCAATGCCTGTATGGCACCGCCGGCACCTGCAAAATATAAAAATTCATATATCCGATAAAATGGAAAAAGCAGTATGACGATGGTCAAGATGTAGCTGATGCTGCATAGCTGGAGGGGAAGGGACTGCTCTAAGGAAAACTGCTCGAAATAAAAATACCATCCGTACAATAAGACTTCAAACACGATGAGGAGCGTGAAAAGTCCAAACCTGATTCTGTTCTTCCAGTCTTCGTGGCGAAGCGAGTTTTTAAACCGATACAGCAGCAGAACCAGTAAAGCTATTCCGACAAGCGGAAGAATATGTTGTGGAGTAAACATGGCAAAAGGATACTCCGTTTCCGAAAACCAGTCCATAAAAATCCACTTCCCTTTATTGGAAATTATATAGCTATTCTGCGAACTATTTTATCCATACTTGAAATGGTACAAACCTGAAAGACGTACAGAAACATTTGGTTTATTTTCATCAATATAAACCATAAAGAATCACAACAGTAAATTTCAGCTTTTTCTTAGCGTATAGAAACTTATAGAGTTCTAATTTGTAGATCAGTTGGAGATAAAAGGTTCCACTTTTGGTAATCCTATACCAAAAGGTGGTGTTTTATATTGTGGATTATAAAAACAGAACATAAAAGAGATGAAGATGGTGGGACGGTAGCTCTAGAATTGGAAACCGATGATAAGCGTCTTGATGTTAATGTTAGATGGGATGGTTGTACAGAAATTCACGTATATTCAGTTACAGAAGAAAATCGTGAACTTAAAGATACTTTTCATACGTGTGATTTAAAAGGATTTATTGATACGTTGAAGACCCTTGATAACGTTTGTCAGGATTACTTTGGTGAGGGAAGTTATTGGGAACGAAAAAAAGATGAAGAGGAATAGCGTACGCGAAGCAATTACAATAGAATATTCCGATAATGACCCGCAAAATGCTGGTTTTCGTTTTTTATTCGGATAAGTAAGGTGTTCTAGTAGCCTGTTCGGAGTAATTGTTTTGTTAGCAACGCTAGTTCAAAAAAGTGGAGGAGCTTGTCAGCGTTGCAGCTCCTTTTTTCATTGAGGTACGGAAAACGATAATATAATCACTCAAGTGCCGGGTTAAAGTTCATCTATCATAACCACGACTTTGAGTTCGCGAAATATGAAGGAAAAACAGGCATGGAGATTTTATTTGAGGAGTCGGATCCAGATAGCGTGAATTTCGAGCTGGACGTTTATTGGGTGCAAGCTGGTGGGGCCGATCCGATCGAGTGGATTCGAAAGATGGAAGGAAGAATGAAGGTTGTTCATTTCAAGGACATGATTGTGACACCGGATCGGAAACAGCGTTTTTCGGAAGTCGGCGAAGGTAATATGAATTTCAAAGGGATTATTCAAGCATGCGAGGAGATCGGCGAGGAGTGGGCCGCGGTCGAGCAGGACGACTGTTATGACCGTAATCCTTTCGAAAGTTTGGAGATCAGCTTTACCAATCTTGCAAAATTAGGGTTAAAAGCATAGATGAACTTACGCTTAAGATTGTAATGAGACATTACTTGACATCTTCAAAGTGGTATATTATAGTCGGACAAGCTAATAAGAAAAGGCATTTACATCAAGGTCTTGAGGAAAAAGGCAGTAACGGTACAATCAAAGCCTTGAACACAGGGAAATCCTAGGCTCAATTGAACTTAGGTTATAAGTGACAACTTTATCATGACCATTCTTACATAGAGAGGAGAAGTACTGTTGGATTCACTTTGGTTGGAGTATGCATGGGCATTATTGATTCTTATTGGATTGGAAGGTTTGCTATCGGCGGATAATGCCCTTGTTTTGGCGGTTATCGCGAAGCATTTACCGGAGGACCAGAAGAAGAAAGCCATTAATTATGGGATCATTATGGCTTTTGTTTTTCGCTTCGCCGCTCTGTTTGCGATATCGTTTATTGCGAACGTCTGGCAAATACAGGCGATCGGAGCAGCTTATCTTCTATACCTTGGGTTAAAGCACATAATCAAAGCGCGTTTCGGCAAGGAAAACGAGAACATCCGCGAGGACATAAAAAAAGATGCTGCAGGAAAAGGCTTCTGGCCAACCGTAGGAAAAATTGCTCTTGCGGATCTCGCCTTTGCGATTGATTCCATTCTTGCTGCAGTAGCTCTAGCACTTGGTCTCCCGGACTCACCGCTTCGTGATTTCGGGGGTATGGACGGAGGACAATTCATTGTTGTCGTGCTTGGTGGAGTCGCTGGGCTCGTCCTAATCAAATTCGCGGCTACTTGGTTTGTAAAGCTGCTTGGTCAGAGGCCGGCACTGGAGACCACGGCTTACGCGATCGTGGCATGGGTCGGCGTGAAGCTCGCTGTGATTACCCTGGCCCATCAAGATATTGGTGTGTTAGATCATCATTTCCCGCATAGCACTGGCTGGTCCCTTATCTTCTATGGTGTATTAGTTGCGATCGCCCTTCTCGGTTGGTTTGCGCCTGCGAAAAAAAGTTCACAGGCTGATCAGCTCTAGGTTCAACATCCAGACTGCCCTTCATTGCTGACAGGTGGCCATCCCCTAAAGGATGGCCATTTTGCATTTGGACTTTACCTGCAGGTTAGTTGATCAAGTCATAAATTGAATAGTTTTAGTTATGAGCATTTCTTTGTAATGAGAAATGCTTTTTATTTTTGTTTAAAAATAAAAGGGAATGTAGAAAACAATCATAATACATTGTGTAACAACTAAAATATATTGATAAACGATAAATTATGTGCTAAAGTCAAATTAACAATAAATAGGTGAGGTGCTTTTTATGAAACGAGGAACAACACTCTTTTTAAAGATAGCTGTTATTCTTATTGGAATCCCAGTTCTTGCTTTGTGCATATTTTTGGTGCCTGAGATAGGGAATTTTGCAGCAGAATTGTATCCAGATATTCCTTATCTGAAATATCTCGTTTTCATTGATTTGTATGCAACGGCGATACCTTTTTACTTTGCTCTGTATCAAGCTTTTAAACTTTTAAGCTATATTGACAAGAACGAGGCTTTCTCTGAATTATCTGTTCGAGCTTTAAAGAATATAAAATACTGTGCAATCACATTCAGCAGCTTGTATGTAGTAGGCATGCCACTCTTCTATCTCGTGGCGGAGAAAGACGATGCCCCAGGTATCATAGTAATCGGACTGGTCATGATTTTTGCCTCCATGGTGATTGCCGTTTTTGCTGCTGTTCTCCAAAGACTTTTAAAAGAGGCTATTGATATAAAATCAGAAAATGACTTAATAGTCTGAGGTGAATAACATGGCAATTATAATCAATATTGATGTGATGTTGGCTAAAAGGAAAATGAGTGTTACAGAACTTTCGGAGAGGGTTGGAATAACGATGGCTAATCTTTCTATATTGAAAAATGGAAAGGCAAAAGCGATTAGATTATCAACTTTAGAGGCGATTTGTAAGGCTTTAGAATGTCAGCCTGGAGATATTTTAGAATACAGAAGTGACGAAGACACGCAAGCATAATAAAGTTTGGTTAATAAACATTGTGGAGGAAAGTAGGACTTAATAGGACAATTATTAGGGGAGGTATAACCATGGATATTAACAATCTGATTATTGAAAATATGGCTAATCCCCATGAGCTGGAGAGAATGTTTAGAAAAGAACCCGAAGCTTTTAAAAAGTCATTCTCATACGCCTGGGAACAGAACCCTGATTCGCAGGTTCTTGCCATTTGGTATGAAAGATTGCATTTTAAAGAGACGGCACATACAGAAAAAACTTCCTTGCTTCAGAAAGATTTCTTATCCATGGGGATTTTAGCAATTCTGGCCGGGATTAGCACAAGGATCATTTTTCATTTTGTCGAACAGCAAGATATAGCCCCTATTAACCTTGTATTTGGTATACTTCCCTTAATTTCCATCTATTTTGTGTACAATAATACCCCGAAAAAAATTGTTCTTTACACCCTAGTATCGTCATTCCTAATCTCCGGGTTTTATCTGAATATGCTGCCACTAGAGCAAAAAGACAGTATTATTCTGGCTAATATACACCTACCCATATTCTTGTGGGTATTATTAGGGCTTGCATTTACAGGAAATGAATATGGCAGAGGCAGCACAAAATTAGCCTATCTTAAATTCAATGGGGAATTTTGCATACTCTACGCCAGCATGGCGATTAGTGGAATGCTGCTAACAGCATTAACCATGCAGTTATTTAGATTTGTAGGCATGGATATATCTGAATTCTATTTTAAAAATGTCGTTTTATTTGGTGCTGCTGCGCTCACTCTTGTGGCTACATACCTCGTATCTAGGAACCTTAAACTTGCTAAAAATATAGCACCCTATATAGCCAAAATTTTTAGTCCTCTTGTATTGGTAACATTGTTGGTTTATCTTATAACGGTTATTTGGGTCGGGAAAAATCCATTCTTGGACCGCAATTTCCTCTTATCTTTCAACGGAATACTCCTTAGTGTATTGGCCGTCACCATATTCTCCATTACCGAAAGTGGCACAGACGAGAAAAAGAACATTTCTGATTATATAAATTTTGCCCTAATTGTTCTTGCTCTTCTCATTGACAGTGTGGCTTTATCAGCCATAGTGTTCAGGCTTACTTCTTATGGGATTACGCCCAACAGACTTGCTGTTTTAGGCGTAAACATACTTATCTGGGCCAATCTAATTTGGATTATGCTCTCCTATATGCGTTTTCTACAAAACAAAACCGGACCTTCATCCATCCAAGATGCCGTTACTAAGTATTTGCCGGTCTACGGACTTTGGGCAGCTTTCGTTACATTTACTTTTCCTTTAATTTTTTATTAGAAAAACTATAATTCCAGTCTACATAAAATATGGTTCGTTCCACTAACGAGGAACGATAGTGAAGGAGCTTGCATCGTGGCAGCTCCTTTTTTAGTTCATTAAAGTAACGGACATTAATCCTAAACAAATGATATAAATCTAACTACCACAAGGTAGCCAAAAAGATAATTGGGAGAAAGGCTGTTGTCAGAGCTTTACTTAGCTTTATCCGTAAGTATCGTTCATCGTTACTTCACAATTTTGTCACACGAAAGATGGTACATAGCTACTTAGAGTCTTGATATGTACTTTAAATCGAACTACAATAGTAATTATTACTATTAACATACATAGATGGTGTGGAGGAGCAACAATAATGAAACTATGGGGAACAAGAATACTCGCGGTGGGGGTTGTATGTACGACGATGCTGGCCGGCTGTGCCAAGCCTGCGGAAATCGATTCGACTGCACAGACAGAGGCAGCAAAACCGAAAGCAATTACGCTGTCTTGGGCTAAGGATATTGGCAGCTTAAATCCGCATCTTTATGCTCCGAATGAACTATTCGCGCAGGCGATGGTGTATGAGCCGCTTGTGCAGTACGGAGTAAAGGGCGATATTCAGCCTTCTTTGGCAGAAAAATGGGATATTACACCAGATGGTAAAACGTATACGTTTCATTTGCGCAAAGGCGTGAAATATTCAGACGGTTCGGAACTTGATGCAGCGAATGTGAAGAAAAACTTCGATGCCCTGCTGGCGAATGGGAAGCGCCACAGTTGGTTAGGATCGATCAATGAAATCAAAAATACGGAAATCGTCGATCCACAAACCTTTAAGATCGAATTGAAAAATTCATACTATCCGTTTTTGCAGGAGCTTTCGCTTATTCGTCCGCTGCGTATGCTCGGTAATGCTGGCTTCCCTGATGACGGAAGCACGGCCCAGACGATCAAAAAGCCAATAGGAACGGGCCCTTGGGTACTGACTGACTATAGAATAGATGAACAAGCGGTATTTACGCGCAACGAACATTACTGGGGAGAGAAGCCGAAGCTGGATAAAGTGACGATCAAGATCATTCCCGATCCGCAAGCCCGTGCGATGGCGTTGGAGAAGAAGGAAATCGATATGATTTTCGGCAGTGGTCAGCTGACCCCGAATGCATTCAAATCGCTGAAGGATACAGGCAAGTACCAGACTCTTGTCTCCGAGCCGCTCTCCACGCGAGTGCTGGCGGTGAACTCCAACAAAGGTCCTACGCGGGAGTTAAATGTCCGTCAAGCCCTGGAATATGCGTTTGACAAAAAGACTGTTATCGAGCATGTGCTCAACGGTGTCGAGAAGCCGGCGGACACGCTGTTTTCACCTGCGCTACCTTACAGCAACGTGAATTTGAAGCCTTACGAGTATAATTTGGAAAAAGCGAAGTCGCTGCTGGATGCATCGGGCTGGAAGCTGGCAAACGGTAAACCATTCCGTGAAAAAGACGGGAAAGTACTGGAGCTTGATCTCGTCTATGATAGCAACGACCAAGTACAAAAGACGATCTTTGAGTATATGCAAGGGGAATGGCGTAAAATTGGGATCAAAGGAAATATGATAGGCGAAGAGAGGCAAGCGTTCACGAACCGGCAGAAAGAGGGCGCATTTAACTTGGCCTTCAACGAAACCTGGGGCATTCCCTATGATCCGCATACGGTTGTAGCCTCGATGCGCGAATTGAGTCATGCCGACTATCAAGCTCAAGCAGGCTTACCGATGAAAAAAGAGATTGATGATAAAATTTCTCAAGTTATCATTAGCACCGATGAGAAAACAAGGCAAGAACTGTACACGTACATTCTGACGACATTGCATGAGCAGGCGGTGTACTTGCCGATCTCCTATACGGTAAATGTGGCTGTCGCGAATAACAATGTGAGCGGTGTTTCGTTTTATCCGATGCAGTTTGAAATTCCGTTTAAAGCATTTGATATCAAGTAGGTGCTGTTCATGATTACCTTTTTAGCAAGAAGAATTGGCAGTATGCTGCTTGTGATTATGGGAATAACGGTTGTGGCCTTTCTGTTAATCCGCCTTATCCCTGTTGATCCGGCGGAAGCTTACTTGAATTTGTCTAAGGTTCCCATTACGCAAGCCGCGCTTGATGCGGCGCGCAAGGAACTTGGACTTGATCGCCCTTTGTTCGAGCAATATGCCCAGTGGATAAGTCATGCGGTGCGTCTTGATTTTGGCACATCTTTTATATCGAAAAAGCCCGTATGGACCGAATTGGAAGAACGGTTTAGGGTGACGGCTCAGCTTGGGCTTGTGTCTCTCGTGTTGATCTTTCTGATCAGCGTACCCGCAGGTATCTGGTCTGCGGTGCGCAATAACGGTTGGTTTGACCGGATTACCCGGATCAGCATATTTGCAGTTGCCTCTATGCCGAGTTTTTGGTTAGCTTTTATTTTGATGTATTGGTTGGCATTCAAATGGGATTTACTACCGCTTATGGGACGGGGTACTTTGGCGCATATGGTACTGCCGTCGTTGACGCTGGCGCTCATTTACAGCACGTATTATATACGGCTGATACGAACGAGTATGCTCGAACATATGGAACAGCCGCACGTCTGGTACGCTCGGTCTCGCGGGGTGCGGGAACCGCTTATCATCGTCCGGCATGTAGGGAAGAGCACACTGCTGCCTATCGTAACGTCGCTCGGGATTACGCTTGGTCATTTGCTGGGCGGAACGGTCATCGTTGAAAATGTTTTTGCAATACCGGGCATCGGTCGCTACTTGATCGAGTCGATGATGAATCGGGATTATGCGGTCGTCCAATGTTTTGTTTTGGTGATCGGCGTCTTTTTTGTCGTCATTAATTTACTCGCCGACATGGTCTGCGCAATCGTCGATCCGCGCATTCGAGAGAAAGGAGAGTGACGACATGGGCGAACGTATAGGACTAAAGCTGCATCTGCCTAAGGCGCTAATGATTAGCGGGGGCTGCTTGCTAATACTGGTGATGATTGCCGTGCTAGCACCGCACCTTATGCCGCACGATCCGTATGAGGTCGATATTATACACAAATTACAGCCGCCTTCATGGGATTATCCGCTCGGCACAGATCATCTGGGTCGCTGTGTTTTGTCGCGAATCATTGCCGGTGCGCGCGTATCGCTCGCTGCGGCTTTCGTCGTTATAGCCATTACACTTGTACTGAGCCTGATTATCGGAATCGCTGCGGGTTATATGGGAGGTTGGCTCGATCAGCTTTTAATGCGCATTTGCGATTTGTTTTTAGCTTTCCCAAGCTTGATCTTCGCATTGGCCATAGTTGGCTTGTTGGGCGGTGGCGTGGTTAATCTGGTCGTGGCGATGGTCGCCGTCCATTGGGTCGGCTACGCGAGGATGATTCGGATGATGGTCGTTAGCTTAAAGGAACGAAATTACGTGCTATCAGCGAAAATAACCGGGGCTTCCGGCATCCGTATTATGTTTCAACACATTTTGCCGTTCGTGCTGCCGCAAATCATTGTGCTTCAGTTTTTGCAGATGGGCTCGATTATTTTACAAATTTCGGAATTATCATTTCTTGGGTTAGGTGTGCAGGCTCCGATGGCCGAATGGGGCATGATGATCAACGACAGCAAGTCATTGATGGGCAGCCATCCGCTGCTGATGATCGCCCCGGGGATGATGATCTTCGTTACGGTTGTGGCGTTCAATTGGATCGGCGATACGCTGCGTGATACGCTTGATCCGAAATTAAGTTAATAGAATGGAGCTTCGTATGGAACAATCTGTCGTTCTGGACATTCGTAATTTACAAGTCGATCTACCCATTCATGGCGGGCGGCCGAAGCGTGTTGTAAGCAATATCAGTTTGACGCTAAGGCAGAGACATGTGTTAGGCATTGTCGGTGAGAGCGGCAGCGGCAAAACGATGGTATGTTCGGCGGTTCTCCGCCTATCTAGTGCCAAACAGCAGGTTAAGGGCAGCATTCGTTTTTGCGGCAAGGAACTGCTTGAGTTGCC
This sequence comes from Paenibacillus sp. V4I7, assembly GCF_030817275.1. NCBI lineage: Bacteria > Bacillati > Bacillota > Bacilli > Caryophanales > Paenibacillaceae > Paenibacillus > Paenibacillus sp. V4I7. The sequence continues at coordinate 1,393,858 of NZ_JAUSZD010000002.1, forward strand.
TGAGGCGAGAATGCGTAAACTGCGCGGTAAAGATATGGCCTTAATCATGCAAAATCCAATGGCTGCTTTTAATCCGATTGTGACTATCGGCAATCACTTTATCGAGACGATTCGTTCTCATATGCCGATGAGAAAAGCGGAAGCGCATAGGCTTGCTTTCACCCAAATTCAGCGATTTCGACTGCCGCATGGGGAGCGGCTGATGAGTATGTACCCCTTTGAGCTAAGCGGGGGGATGCTGCAGCGTGTCATGATCGCGATTGCCGCTTGTATGAATCCGAAGCTGCTCATCGCCGATGAACCGACGACCGCTCTTGACACGACGACGCAGCTGGCGATATTGGAAGAGCTGCAAATGCTGCGCGAACAAAGCGGCACGAGTATGCTGCTCGTGTCGCATGACCTTGGTGTCATAGCAAAGCTTGCGGATGAAGTGGCCGTGATGAGGCGGGGCATTCTGGTGGAAAAAGGACCTGCTGAGCTCCTATTTAACCGTCCGTGTCATCCGTATACGCAGGCGCTGTTGGCGGCGCGGGAGGGCAGTGGCGAACTTGCGGCTTCGGTGAATGATTGGAACGGGACGGCGCCCGCTAGCGCAGAAGAGGATGACACCGCGGACGGTTCCTTGGTCGAAGTGGCACCGGGGCATTGGGTGCGAATCACAAAATCGAGTAGCAGGTGAAATAATGAGTGTATTGGAATTAAATGATGTTTCGAAAACGTATCGTTCAAGACAGTTCGCTTGGAGTCGCCGCACCGTGATTGAAGCGGTGAAGAACGTCTCCCTTCGCCTCGATGAAGGAACGTGTCTTGCACTCGTTGGTGAAAGCGGTTCAGGCAAAAGTACGTTGGGCAAAATTGTGCTTGGCTTGGAGCAGCCGGACCGCGGTGAAGTAACGTTCCTTGGCCGCAGCTTGCATCAGGTCTCGGCCAAAGAGCGTAAGCAGCTGCGTCGCGACATGCAGTTGGTGTTTCAGGATTCCCATAGCGCGGTTAATCCGCGCATGACCGCACTTCGAATTATTGCCGAGCCGCTGCGCGTACATGAGCGTATGACGGCATCCGAGCAATTACAGCGTGTGCGCGAACTGCTCGAAGTGGTCGGTTTGCGTGGCGACGATGCCGGGAAATACCCGCATCAGTTCAGTGGCGGGCAATTGCAGCGGATTTGCATTGCCCGTGCGATTGCTCTCAAACCGAAGCTGATTGTGCTGGACGAAGCGGTTAATAGTCTGGATGTACTCGTGCAATCGAGCATTTTGCGGCTGCTTGGACAGTTAAAGGAACGATACGGGCTGTCGTACTTGTTCATCTCGCATGACTTGGCAGCCGTTCGATTGCTCGCTGATCGTGTGGCCGTCATGGAACACGGCGAGATCGTCGAAACGCTGGACGACGCATCACGACTTGACGAACTGCGACACCCTGCCGGCAAGCGACTGCTGCAGGCGGTGCTGCCCATTCGTCCATATGGGCTAGTCCTTCGATAAGCCAAGATTTCTACTTCATACAATCATTTTTTTCCAAGGAAAGGAACGCCTATACCAGGCGACATTGGTTTATTGGATGAAAACGCATAGCCTGACATTAAATCATAAAACTTACTTGCAGTTGGCGCTGCCCCTCACCTTATCAACAATGACGACGCCTATCTTGGGAGCGGTGGATACGGCTGTAGTTGGACAGCTTTCGAACCCCGCTTATTTGGGCGGGATTGCAGTGGGTACGCTTATATTCAATACTTTATATTGGCTATTCGGGTTTCTGCGCGTCAGCACCTCCGGATTTGCAGCTCAGGCCTTGGGTCAAGGGGATAGGGACATGCAAAGTGAAGAGCTGATGCGGCCGCTTATGCTTGCTTTGCTACTTGGCATTTTGTTTATTGCGCTTCAATGGCCGATTTTACAAGTCAGTTTGAATGTAATTAATCCTGAAAATGATGTCAAAGCATTTATATCTCAATATTTTTACATACGTATCTGGGGTGCGCCCATTACTTTGATTAACTATGTTATTCTGGGTTGGCTGATGGGGATGGCGCAGATCAGATTTTCGATGTTTTTGCAGATCACGATGAATTTGATCAACATCTTACTTTGTATTTTATTTGTTTATGGTTTTCAATTAGGAGTCGGCGGCGTTGCAACAGCTACGGTTATTGCAGAAGGAGCCGCGCTCTTACTGGGGATAGGCTGCATTATTCGTCTGGCCCCCTTGAATTTGAACTGGAGCAGGTTCAGAAGGACGGTTTCTTTCTCCAAGATGAAAAAGAGTATGATGGTCAATAGTGACCTGCTTATTCGAACGGCTTGTCTATTGGCTGTTTTCAACATGTTCACGTCAGCAGGAGCCTCCTTCGGTACGGACTTATTGGCGGCCAATGCGATCCTTCTTCAAATTCATTTTATCATGGCTTATTTCTTTGATGGTTTAGCGAATGCAAGCAGTATTTTGGCAGGGAGAGCCGTAGGGGCGAAAGAACGGGAGACTTTCCGGAAGACGGTGATTTTATCATGGCAATGGTCCTTATTCGCGTCCATATTTGTCGCAATGCTATTTTATTTACTTAAGGAAGAAGCTATTTCTCTTTTCACTGGCTTAGACACTGTAGCCGAACTGGCAAATCGTTATAGCGTGTGGCTTATCTGGTTCCCGTTTATATCCAGTTTGGGTCTTGTTTTTTATGGCGTATTTACGGGCTCTTCTGTCACCCGTCCCATTCGAAATTCGATGATCGGAGCGTTTATTGCATTTCTGGCAGCTCGGTTTTTGTTAGTAGATAACTATCATAACGACGGACTCTGGATTGCTTTTCTTGTTTTCTCTTTAACCCGATCGCTGCTTCTGGTCGCATTTGTTCCGAAACTCGAAAACATACTGTTTTACAACCATGATTCCTTAAAACAAGAAGTAACGATACCAACTAAATGAGTAGATGTCAGAGGTCTCCGGAAAACGGAGGTCTCTTTGCTGTCCATTTCAAAAACCACAGTTTGAAGAATAAACTATTGTACCCCATTTGCGGTCAACGCACCTTAAACAGGAATCTCCGCTATCAAAATATGCTGCGGCTCTGCTTACACCCATCAGATATAACCTATCTCCATATCTCAATAAAACCTTTACAAAAACAAAGAGGAAAC